>NZ_SNVY01000005.1:0-212782 GCF_004361975.1 Buttiauxella sp. JUb87 | reverse complement strand
AGAGGGTAATCGCGTTGTGTGCGTTTAACATATTGGTTCATCACATTTTCCTCTGCCTGCGAGTTAAATGTGTCAACGCTATTTAGGACGGGTCAAACCCAATAAAAAAGCGGCCAAGGCCGCTTTTTTATTACCATCAAGCGCTTACTTCTTTTTCTTCGCTTTCGGGTTTGGCAGGTCGGTAATGCTACCTTCGAAGATCTCGGCAGCCAGACCTACAGACTCGTGTAGAGTCGGGTGCGCGTGGATAGTGAGCGCGATGTCTTCTGCGTCACAACCCATTTCGATAGCCAAACCAATTTCGCCCAACAGCTCGCCGCCGTTAGTCCCGACAATCGCACCACCGATAACACGGTGAGTTTCTTTGTCGAAAATCAGTTTGGTCATACCGTCTGCGCAATCGGAAGCGATAGCACGGCCAGAAGCAGCCCACGGGAAGGTGGCGGTTTCGTAGCTGATGCCTTTTTCTTTCGCTTCTTTCTCGGTCAGACCAACCCATGCAACTTCTGGTTCGGTATAAGCGATTGAAGGAATCACTTTCGGGTCGAAGTAATGCTTCATACCGGCGATAACTTCAGCGGCAACGTGACCTTCGTGAACACCTTTGTGCGCAAGCATTGGCTGGCCGACGATGTCGCCGATAGCGTAGATGTGCGGCACGTTAGTGCGCATTTGCTTGTCAGTGCGGATGAAGCCACGCTCATCAACTTCAACGCCAGCAGCGCCTGCATCCAGCAGCTTACCGTTAGGTACGCGGCCGATTGCCACCAGAACCGCATCGTAACGCTGTGGTTCAGCTGGGGCTTTTTTGCCTTCCATGGTGACGTAGATGCCATCTTCTTTGGCTTCAACCGCAGTCACTTTGGTTTCCAGCATCAGGTTGAATTGCTTGCTGATACGCTTGGTGAAGACTTTAACCACGTCTTTGTCGGCAGCAGGGATAACCTGGTCGAACATTTCAACCACGTCAATCTCTGAGCCCAGCGCATGGTACACAGTACCCATTTCCAGACCGATGATACCGCCACCCATAACCAGCATGCGTTTTGGTACGGATTTCAGTTCCAGTGCGTCGGTAGAATCCCATACGCGTGGATCTTCATGCGGAATGAATGGCAATTGAATCGGACGAGAACCCGCCGCGATAATTGCGTTATCAAAAGTGATAGTTGTTGGACCATTCTCACCTTCAACAACCAGGGTGTTAGCGCCGGTAAATTTACCCAGGCCATTCACCACTTTAACTTTACGACCTTTTGCCATACCGGACAGGCCACCAGTCAACTGGTTGATAACCTTTTCTTTCCAGGTACGAATTTTGTCGATGTCAGTTTTCGGCTCACCGAAAACAATGCCGTGCTCAGCCAAAGCTTTTGCTTCTTCGATAACTTTAGCAACGTGCAGCAGGGCTTTAGAAGGGATACAGCCAACGTTCAGACAAACACCACCGAGGGTGCTGTAACGCTCTACAATGACGGTCTCCAGACCTAAATCAGCGCAACGGAATGCAGCAGAATAACCTGCCGGGCCTGCCCCAAGTACGACGACCTGAGTTTTGATTTCAGTACTCATCATGACCTCTTAATTTATTTCCGGCGGTCCCTGGTCTTTAACGCCCATCGCCACCGGGACGTTCTATCCGCACGCAGTTTACAAAATTGTTAACAATTTTGAAACAACAAACGGCAAACGAATTGTCCTTTGCATCAGATAATCTCGAACTGCATCACGAGATTACCAGAAAAAAGCCGACCGCAAGGCCGGCTTTTTGGCTTACATCACCAGACGGCGAATGTCGGCCAGCATATTGTTGATGATGGTGATAAAGCGCGCACCATCAGCACCGTCAATCACGCGGTGGTCGAAGGAAAGAGACATCGGCATCATCAGACGCGGCGTGAACTCTTTACCATTCCAGACCGGCTCGATAGCGGACTTGGAGACACCGAGGATTGCCACTTCTGGCGCATTAACGATTGGCGCGAAGTGAGTCGTCCCGATACCACCCAGGCTTGAGATAGTGAAGCAACCGCCCTGCATTTCGCCAGCAGTCAGCTTGCCATCGCGAGCTTTCTTAGAGATAGCCATCAGTTCGCGAGACAGCTCGCTGATGCTCTTCTTGTTCACGTCTTTGAAGACTGGAACAACCAGGCCGTTTGGCGTATCAACCGCAACACCGACGTTGATGTATTTTTTCAGCGTCAGCTTCTGACCGTCTTCGGACAGGGAGCTGTTGAAGCGAGGCATTTGCTCAAGAGCGGCAGCCACAGCTTTCATGATGAACACAACAGGTGTGAACTTCACGTCCAGTTTGCGCTTAGCCGCTTCATCGTTCTGCTGTTTGCGGAACGCTTCAAGGTCAGTGATGTCGGTTTTGTCGAAGTGCGTAACGTGCGGGATCATTACCCAGTTACGGCTCAGGTTCGCACCAGAGATTTTCTGGATACGGCCCAGTTCAACTTCTTCGATTTCGCCGAACTTGCTGAAATCAATTTTCGGCCATGGCAGCATGCCTGGCAGACCGCCGCCAGTTGCAGCTGCTGGTGCTGTTTCAGCACGCTTAACCGCGTCTTTCACGTAAGCCTGAACGTCTTCGCGCAGGATACGACCTTTACGGCCAGTCCCTTTCACTTTCGCCAGGTTCACACCAAACTCACGCGCCAGACGGCGAATCAGTGGGGTGGCGTGAATGTATGCGTCGTTTTCAGCGAATTCAGTTTTGCCGGAAGCCTGAGCTGGTGCAGCAGCCGGTTTCTGAGCCGCAGGAGCCGGAGCAGCTGCTTCTTGCTTAGCGGCAGGAGCTGGTGCAGCGCCTTCCACTTCAAAGACCATAATCAGAGAACCGGTAGACACTTTGTCGCCAGTTTTGATTTTGATTTCTTTGACAACGCCTGCGAACGGAGCCGGGACTTCCATAGAGGCTTTGTCGCCTTCTACGGTGATCAGTGATTGTTCAGCGGCAACTTTATCGCCCACTTTAACCATCACTTCAGTCACTTCAACTTCGTCACCGCCGATGTCTGGCACGTTAACTTCTTTCGAGCCAGATGCCGCTGGTGCTGCTGCCGGAGCCGCTTCAGCTTTGGTTTCTGTGGCAGCAGGTGCAGCACCCGCTACTTCGAAGACCATAATCAGAGAACCGGTAGACACTTTGTCGCCAGTGTTGATTTTGATTTCTTTGACAACGCCTGCGAACGGTGCCGGGACTTCCATAGAAGCTTTGTCACCTTCAACGGTGATAAGAGATTGCTCTGCTTCTACTTTGTCGCCAACTTTAACCATGATCTCGGTAACTTCTACTTCGTCACCGCCGATGTCTGGAACGTTCACTTCTTTAGCTGCAGCTGCTGCCGGAGCGGCTGCTGGCGCTGCTTCTTTCTTCTCTTCAGCCGGAGCTGGTGCAGCTGGCGCTGCACCTTCGGCGGATTCGAAAATCATAACCAGTTTGCCGGTTTCAACTTTGTCACCCACCGCAACTTTGATCTCTTTGACCACGCCTGCTTGCGGAGAAGGGACTTCCATTGAAGCCTTGTCACCTTCCACGGAGATGATGGACTGGTCAACTTCAACCTTGTCGCCCACTTTCACCATGATTTCGGTAACTTCAACTTCGTCTGCACCGATGTCCGGTACCTTGATTTCGATAGCCATTTTATTCTTTACCTCTTATGCCAGACGCGGGTTGACTTTATCTGCATCGATGTTGAATTTGGTGATAGCGTCAGCCACCACTTTCTTATCGATTTCGCCACGTTTAGCCAGTTCGCCAAGTGCTGCAACAACCACATAAGATGCGTCCACTTCGAAGTGGTGACGCAGGTTTTCGCGGCTGTCTGAGCGACCGAAGCCATCAGTACCCAGTACGCGGTAATCGCTTGCCGGGATGAAGTTACGGATCTGCTCAGCGAACAGTTTCATATAGTCAGTAGATGCCACTGCTGGTGCATCGCTCATTACCTGAGCAACGTACGGTACACGTGGTTCAGCAGTTGGGTGCAGCATGTTCCAGCGCTCACAATCCTGGCCATCACGAGCCAGTTCAGTGAAGGAAGTTACGCTGAATACATCAGAGCCAACGCCGTAATCTTTAGCCAGGATCTGTGCCGCTTCACGTACGTGACGCAGGATGGAACCCGAGCCCATCAGCTGAACTTTACCTTTGCTACCTTCAACTGTTTCCAGTTTGTAGATACCTTTACGGATGCCTTCTTCCGCGCCTTCTGGCATGGCTGGCATGTGGTAGTTTTCGTTCAGCGTAGTGATGTAGTAGTAAATGTTCTCTTGCGCTTCACCGTACATACGCACCAGGCCGTCATGCATGATGACTGCAACTTCGTATGCGTAAGATGGATCGTAAGAGATACAGTTAGGGATAGTCAGAGACTGAATATGGCTGTGGCCATCTTCGTGCTGCAGACCTTCACCGTTCAGCGTCGTACGACCAGAAGTACCACCGACCAGGAAGCCACGCGCCTGTTGGTCACCCGCTGCCCAGCACAGGTCGCCAATACGTTGGAAACCGAACATGGAGTAGTAGATGTAGAACGGGATCATTGGCAGATCGTTGGTGCTGTAAGAAGTCGCAGCAGCCAGCCAGGAAGAACCTGCGCCCAGCTCGTTGATACCTTCTTGCAGGATCTGGCCTTTCTCGTCTTCTTTGTAGTATGCAACCTGCTCACGGTCCTGCGGGGTGTACTGCTGGCCGTTCGGGCTGTAAATACCAATCTGACGGAACAGACCTTCCATACCGAAAGTACGCGCTTCATCGGCAATGATTGGAACCAGACGGTCTTTGATAGACGGGTTCTTCAGCATTACGTTCAGGGCACGAACGAAAGCGATAGTGGTGGAGATTTCTTTGTTCTGCTCTTCTAACAGAGAGCTGAAGTCAGCCAGGGTAGGCAGTTCCAGTTTCTCGGTGAATTTTGGCAGACGAGTCGGCAGGTAGCCGTTCAGTTTTTCACGCTGGCCATGCAGATATTTGTACTCTTCGCTGCCTTCTTCGAACTTGATGTATGGCAGTTTTTCAATTTCGGCATCGGTCACTGGCACATTGAAACGGTCGCGAACATAACGCACGCCGTCCATGTTCATTTTCTTAACCTGGTGAGCGATGTTTTTACCTTCGGCAGTTTCACCCATGCCATAACCTTTAACGGTATGAGCCAGGATGACAGTTGCTTTGCCTTTGGTTTCTTGTGCATTTTTCAGTGCAGCGTAGATTTTCTTAGGATCGTGGCCGCCACGGTTCAGTGCCCAAATCTCATCGTCGGACATATCTTTAACCAGTGCAGCAGTTTCAGGATAACGACCGAAGAAGTGCTCACGTACGTAAGCGCCGTTTTTGGATTTGAAGGTCTGGTAGTCACCGTCAACGGTCTCGCCCATCAGCTGCAGCAGTTTACCGCTGGTATCTTTACGCAGCAGCGCATCCCAACGAGAACCCCAAATCACTTTAATCACGTTCCAGCCAGCACCCGCGAAGATACCTTCCAGTTCGTTAATGATTTTGCCGTTACCGGTTACTGGGCCATCCAGACGCTGGAGGTTACAGTTGATAATGAAGCACAGGTTGTCCAGCTTCTCACGGGTTGCGATAGTGATCGCACCTTTGGATTCTGGCTCATCCATTTCACCATCGCCCAGGAACGCGTAAACGCGCTGTGCGGAAGTGTCTTTCAGACCACGGTGTTCCAGGTATTTCTGGAATTTAGCCTGATAGATAGCACCGATTGGACCCAGACCCATAGATACGGTCGGGAACTGCCAGAATTCAGGCATCAATTTCGGGTGCGGATAAGAGGACAGACCATTACCGTGAACTTCCTGACGGAAATTGTTCATCTGGTCTTCAGTCAGACGGCCTTCAAGGAAAGCACGTGCATAGACGCCTGGGGAGATGTGGCCCTGGAAGTACACCAGATCGCCGCCATCTTTCGCATTGCGTGCGCGGAAGAAGTGGTTGAAACACACGTCATACACGGTTGCAGAGGACTGGAAAGAAGACATATGGCCGCCCAGATCGAGGTCTTTTTTAGACGCACGCAGGACGGTCATGATGGCGTTCCAACGGATAGCAGAACGAATACGGCGTTCCAGCTCCAGATTCCCCGGGTATTCCGGTTCATCTTCAACGGCGATGGAGTTTACGTACTGACGGGCAGCAGAACCTTCTGCAACTTTTACTCCGCCTTTACGGGCTTCGCTCAGTAACTGATCGATCAGGTACTGTGCGCGCTCAACACCTTCTTCACGGATGACCGATTCGATCGCCTGTTGCCAGTCGCGAGTTTCGATCGGATCCACGTCATTTGGGAAACGTTCTGACATGGGTGGTATTCCTTATCTGTGTCTAATACGTTGATTATCTGGAACCTGTCCCATTGTGCTTTTTGCCCTTCATATTTCGGGTTGTCTCTTTGTTGGCAGCACTTCCTCACCCCAGTCACATAGTTAGGCTATGCTCCTGGGGATTCGCGCGCTTGCCGCCGCGATACACCCCGAACTATTTGGACAACACAAAGCACAATAAGACAGGTTCTGCGTTTAGTTGCCGCGCTCTAAAAATTGGCGCTTATATTTTACCCTTTAACATTCAGGTTGCTGGTAGGCGGCAAAGGAGTGAATCCCGATGAGCTTACTCAAGTAAGTGATTCGGGTGAACTCCTGTAGCCAACACCCCAGCAGCGTGAAGGATGAAGGGTAGAAGACTCTTATTCCTTACGTTGCTGCAAGCGCCGCAGAGAACGTTCTCGACGGCTCTGTTCGCGGTTGCGATCCAGCAATATTTCTTCGATAAATGCCAGGTGACGGTGCGACGCTTCACGCGCCTGCTCCGGCTGGCGAGCCATAATCGCCGCAAAAATACTGGCGCGATGGCTGCTCACTTGCGCCAGCATTTCACGGCGCGCATAGAGCAATTCAAAATTCTGACGAACGTTTTGTTCGAGCATCGGTGACATACAGCGCAACAAGTGTAGTAGCACCACATTGTGGGCGGCTTCGGTTACAGCGATTTGATACTGCATAACCGCATCGGATTCTGCATCCAGATCGCCGGACTCTTGCGCTTTTTGAATGGCTAAATGGCAATCGCCAATACGTTTGAGATCTTCGTCCGTACCACGTAAGGCAGCGTAATACGCAGCAATACCTTCAAGTGCGTGGCGGGTTTCGAGCAGATCAAACTGGGATTCGGGATGGTCAGACAGCAGTTCGACCAGTGGGTCGCTTAAACTTTGCCAAAGACTGTTTTGGACAAAAGTACCACCGCCCTGACGACGTAGCAGGAGCCCTTTCGCTTCAAGGCGTTGAATAGCCTCGCGCAGTGAAGGACGAGAAACGTCGAACTGTTTTGCCAATTCGCGCTCTGGTGGGAGTTTTTCGCCGGGACGCAAGGTTCCCTCGAGGATGAGAAACTCCAACTGCTGCTCAATCACATCGGATAATTTTGGTTGGCGGATTTTGCTGTAGGCCATGTATTCCCTGTCTCTGCCATTAGCGCTTATGCCCTTCAAACTTTAAATCATTCGGGGCAAAGTCAATTGGTATGACCAATTTCACATTCTTGACGCTAAAGTAACAAAGTATTCACCTTCTGTCCATATTGGTTTTGATTGAAATCATTAAACCCGGCACATTTTAACAACATTACAGAAATGACGTTTCATAACTGTAACTTTGCACAAATGTCACATTTACTCACACCCAGACGTATTTAACGTTTACGAAACAGTAAAAAGTGCTTTTTCTTGCAAATTGAAGCGATTCATCAGTTTAAAATATGAATATTAATTCACTGACATCGCTTAACCTGGATGAATAATTGACGAAGTGGAAAATGTGAGCGATATGACAACTGGTTTCTTTTTATTCAACTCGTCACGGCAATAATAGAAAGCAGGTGCAAATGCTGGCACTTACCACTATTCTTTGCGCTGCGGTAGTCTAATGCGCAAAATACTGGAATTAAAAACCGTAAAACAAACACTACACATTACGGAATTACAAACTTACATGTGCCGCTACGAGTACATATATAAGAAAAGACACGAGGGTTAACAATGGAACAAGGCGACACGCTTAAACGCGGCCTTAAAAACCGCCATATCCAGCTCATCGCGCTGGGCGGAGCTATTGGGACAGGCCTGTTTCTGGGCAGTGCATCCGTCATTCAATCCGCCGGACCGGGGATTATTCTTGGTTACGCGATCGCAGGCTTTATTGCCTTTCTGATCATGCGCCAGTTGGGTGAGATGGTGGTTGAAGAGCCTGTAGCAGGTTCATTTAGCCACTTTGCTTACAAATACTGGGGTGGTTTTGCCGGTTTTGCGTCTGGCTGGAACTACTGGGTGCTGTACGTGCTGGTCGCCATGGCAGAACTGACTGCCGTCGGTAAATACATTCAGTTCTGGTACCCGGAGATCCCAACCTGGGCATCTGCTGCGGTGTTCTTTGTGGTTATCAATGCCATTAACCTCACCAACGTGAAAGTGTTCGGTGAAATGGAATTTTGGTTCGCTATCATTAAAGTCATCGCTGTCGTCGCGATGATTCTGTTTGGTGGCTGGTTGCTGTTCAGCGACAATGCAGGCCCACAAGCAACAGTGCGCAACCTTTGGGAACAAGGCGGATTCTTGCCACACGGCTTCACTGGTCTGGTGATGATGATGGCAATTATCATGTTCTCCTTCGGTGGGCTCGAGCTGGTCGGTATTACGGCTGCAGAAGCGGATAACCCACACGTCAGTATTCCGAAAGCGACCAACCAGGTTATCTACCGTATTCTGATTTTCTATGTGGGCTCACTGGCAGTTTTGTTGTCTCTGATGCCGTGGACTCGCGTTACTGCTGATACCAGCCCGTTCGTGCTTATCTTCCACGAATTGGGTGACACCTTTGTTGCCAACGCGCTTAACATCGTGGTTCTGACCGCCGCACTGTCTGTTTATAACAGCTGTGTTTACTGCAACAGCCGTATGTTGTTCGGCCTGGCGCAGCAAGGCAACGCGCCAAAAGCATTCCAGAAAGTGGATAAGCGTGGCGTGCCGGTGAATACCATTCTGGTCTCCGCACTGTTCACCGCACTGTGTGTCCTGATTAACTATTTGGCTCCAGCAGAAGCATTCGGCCTGCTGATGGCTCTGGTGGTTTCTGCACTGGTAATCAACTGGGCGATGATCAGCCTTGCACACATCAAGTTCCGTCGTGCGAAGGATAAAGAAGGGATGAAAACCCGTTTCCCTGCCCTGTTCTATCCATTAGGTAACTACATCTGTCTGCTGTTTATGGCGGCGGTGCTGGTTATCATGGCGATGACGCCAGGCATGGCGATCTCCGTATGGTTGATTCCTGTGTGGGTGGTGATTCTTGGTATCGGTTACTTCATCAAACAGAAGAACCTGAAGAGCGTTAAAGCTTAAGACTTTCTTCTTTGAATAAAGCTCCCCGGTGAGCCAACGCTTGCCGGGGCGCTTTGTTATCTACTTCACACTTCCTTTACAATGACAGTATTGTCCATCACTGCGCTGAATTACTGACACGCAATTATTCACCAATAGTTCAATACTCTTGTCCATATACTGGTCAGGAGCATTTCCAATGGAAAGCAGCAAATTATCGATTAAAGAAAAGATTGGCTACGGAATGGGCGACGCCGGGTGCAACATTATCTTTGGCGCCATAATGTTGTTTGTTAACTATTTTTACACTGACATCTTTGGCCTTGCTCCGGCACTCGTCGGCGTGATGCTGCTTTCTATCCGCGTTATTGATGCCGTCACCGACCCCATTATGGGCGCAATTGCTGACAGAACGCAGAGCCGCTGGGGGCGTTTTCGTCCATGGATTTTATGGATGGCTGCGCCATTCGCCTTCTTCAGCTACCTGATGTTTACCACACCAGACTGGGCTTATAGCAGCAAAGTTATCTATGCCTTCGTCACTTACTTCCTGCTGTCTTTAACCTATACCGCCATCAACATTCCTTATTGCTCACTCGGAAGCGTTATCACCAACGACCCGAAAGAACGCGTGGCCTGCCAGGCATATCGCTTTGTGATGGTCGGGATTGCCACGCTTATCCTGTCACTTTCACTGCTACCGATGGTTGACTGGTTTGGTGGCGGCGACAAAGCCAAAGGTTACCAAATGGCGATGGGTGTGTTGGCGGTACTGGGAATGTGTATGTTCCTGTTCTGCTTCACCACCGTTAGAGAACGTGTGCGCCCGGCTGTACCAAGCAACGACGATCTGAAGGCTGACCTGAAAGATGTGTGGAAAAACGACCAGTGGGTGCGCATTCTTCTGCTGACCCTGTGCAACGTCTGTCCTGGATTTATCCGCATGGCAGCCACCATGTACTACGTCACCTGGGTAATGGGGCAAAGTACCAGCTTCGCAACGTTGTTCATCAGCCTGGGCGTGGTAGGCATGATGGGCGGCAGTATGCTGGCGAAAGTGCTGACCGACCGCATTTGCAAACTGAAAGTGTTCTTCTGGACCAACATCGTACTGGCGATTTTCTCCTGTGGTTTTTACTTCCTCGACCCGCACGCCACCACGCTTATTGTAGTGATGTACTTCCTGCTCAACATTCTGCACCAAATTCCGTCACCGCTGCACTGGTCATTAATGGCTGACGTTGATGACTACGGCGAGTGGAAAACCGGTAAACGCATCACCGGTATCAGCTTCTCTGGTAACTTATTCTTCCTGAAACTGGGGTTAGCAATTGCTGGTGCGATGGTTGGTTTCCTGCTTTCCTGGTACGGTTACGATGCGGGTGCAAAACAACAAAGCGCCGACTCAATTAACGGAATCGTGATGCTGTTTACCATTATCCCTGGCGTCGGCTACCTGATTACCGCAGGCGTAGTGCGTCTGCTGAAAGTTGACCGTGAACTGATGCAGCGCATTCAGGCTGACCTTGAAAAACGCCGTATCAACTACCGCGAACTGAATGAATATCACGACAGCAAACCTGTTGAAGCCAAACTTTAAGGAAGCGTTATGAACCAGGAGCAATGGCCAAATCCCTTTATAGAGCAACGCGCTGACCCGTTTATTTTGCAACATGGCGATGGCTACTATTTTATTGCGTCAGCGCCGGAGTACGACAGACTGGAGATCCGCCACGCAGCAACTTTAAGCGAGTTGCCTAATGCACAGCCTTCCGTTGTGTGGCGCAAACCGAACCACGGCCCGATGAGCGAGCTTATCTGGGCTCCAGAACTGCATCATATCGACGGCAAGTGGTATATCTACTTTGCCGCCACCCATACACAAGAGCTGGATCAGCTAAATATGTTCCAGCATCGGATGTTTGCGCTGGAATGCGCAGACGCCGATCCGTTAAGCGGAAAATGGAGTGAAAAAGGCCAGGTAAAAACCCAATTCGACAGCTTCTGTCTGGATGCCACAACCTTTAAACATCAGGGCAAGCAATGGTATTTATGGGCGCAAAAAGATCCGAATATTGCCGGTAACTCGAATATCTATCTTGCCGAACTGGAAACGCCGTGGGCCATCAAAGGCACGCCTGTGATGTTAAGCAAGCCTGAACTGGACTGGGAATGCAGAGGTTTTCTGGTTAACGAAGGCCCGGCGGTGGTGGTTCATGGCGACAAGCTGTTTGTCAGCTATTCAGCCAGCGCCACCGACGAAAATTACTGTATTGGGCTGTTGTGGATCGACCTGAAAGCGGACCCAACCAACGTGGCTAACTGGCACAAATCTCCGCAGCCGGTGTTTACCACCAGCTACGAGAACAAACAGTTTGGGCCAGGGCATAACAGCTTTACCAAAACCAAAGACGGTAAGGATGTGCTGGTGTACCACGCGCGAAATTATACGGAAATTGAAGGTGACCCGCTGTATGACCCGAACCGCCACACACGTCTGAAAACACTCGAATGGGATGAAAACGGTATGCCAGTGTTTGGCATACCGCCTGCGGATAACCGTTAACCTGAGCGGCGCTCTGGCCTAAACCAGAGTGCCGTAAATAGTCAGCAACGCCACTACCACCAAAATCACCAAAGATGTTTTCTTCGCCAGAGAAACGGCGGCTTTCGGCGTTTTGATTTTATCGAGATGCGGCTCTCGTGCCAGTGAAAACTGGGCGAGTTGAGTCAGCACCTGATACTGCGAAGTATGACGGTCGGCCAGGGATGCAAACCACGCCGGAAGTGCCCTTTCACCGTGCCCCAGTAGCGCGTAAGCCACGCCAACCAGACGCACCGGCACCCAATCCAGCACATGCAGAATGGCATCAATTCCTGAATGCAGACGCTGCTGCGGCGTGTGATGACGAGCAAGCCAGGTCTGCCAGGCGCGCAGAAAAGCATAGCCCGCAAGCGTAACCGGCCCCCAAACTCCACCGACGATAAACCAAAAAAGCGGTGCGATATAAAAACGAAAGTTAATCCACAACAGCGCGTTTTGTAGCTCTTTGAGGTACTCACGTTCATCGCAGTCTGGCGGGATGCCATGAATCAGCGTCAGTTCACTCGCCATCGCATCACGCGCGTGGCTGTCGTCGTGGCTCGCTGCCTGCAAATAAGCGTGATAATGCAATCGAACCTGGCCTGCGCCAATACACAGCACGCCGAGCGCAATCCAGAAAACCAGCAACGGGACATTGAAGAACAAACCATGCAACGCACGAATACAGAGGAAAACCACCAGCATGCACAGGGCGGTCATCAGGATAGTGCGCATCAGCGAGAAGCTTTTTACTCGCCGAAAAAGCACTTCAAGGCGGTGATCTAACTGCCAGTGCTCACCCAGCTTAAACAGCCGCTCTGAAATCATCACCAGCAGCAATGTAAATAGCGTCATTTGTTCTCCTTGTTTGACGTGACCTCAACCGCCTGACGAAAACGCGACCAATCAAACGCGGGGCCTGGGTCTGTCTTACGATCCGGTGCAATATCGCAATGCCCCGTCATATTGTCAGCAATTGACGGATACGCCTGAATCAATGTTTCAGTGATAGCCGTAAGCTGTTGATATTGCGCATCAGTATAAGGCAGCGTATCGGTACCCTCCAGCTCTATACCAATGGAAAAATCGTTACAGCGCTCACGCCCCTGATACAAAGAAATACCCGCATGCCAGGCACGTTTATCAAAAGGAACATACTGAACGATTTTGCCATCACGGCGAATCAAACAATGCGCCGAAACGCGCAAATGGGCGATTCCGGCAAAATATGGGTGAGCCGTGGCGTCAAGCGTGCCACTAAACAAAGCATCAATCCATGGACCACCAAATTCTCCTGGTGGCAAACTGATGTTATGCACCACCAGCAGCGAAGGGGTTTCATCCTCCGGTCGGCAATCGAAATGTGGGGAAGGAACCTGCGTTACGCCCACTAGCCAGCCGTCTTTTAGCTGCATCCATAGTCTCCTCAGTAGTGGTACTTGACGTCGCATCAATGTAGCATGTTTCGACATTAACTAAGCCATTTCGGAGTTTTATCATGCCGCCTCGCCGTTATAACCCAGACCGCCGACGTGACGAGCTTCTCGAACGTATTAACCTTGATATTCCCCAGGCTGTTTCCCAGGCTTTACGTGAAGATCTGGGTGGTGACGTCAACCCTCAAAATGATATTACCGCGCAATTACTACCTGAAGAACATTGTTCCCATGCGGTGGTCATCACCCGTGAAAACGGCGTATTTTGCGGTAAACGCTGGGTTGAAGAAGTGTTCATCCAACTTGGCGGAGATGTCAAAGTCACATGGCATGTCGAAGATGGCGATCTTGTTGTGGCGGACCAGCCGTTGTTCGAACTGGCCGGCCTTTCGCGCGTATTGTTAACCGGCGAACGGACTGCGCTTAACTTTGTGCAAACGCTGTCTGGCGTCGCCAGTGAAGTTCGCACTTACGTCGACCTGCTGGCAGGGACCAATACGCAACTACTTGATACGCGTAAAACACTGCCAGGCCTGCGCACCGCGCTGAAATACGCAGTATTGTGCGGTGGCGGCAGCAACCACCGCTTAGGCTTGTCTGACGCTTTCCTGATTAAAGAAAACCACATCATCTCCTCGGGTTCGATTCGCCAGGCGATAGAAAAAGCCTTCTGGTACCATCCGGATGTGCCGGTAGAAGTTGAAGTTGAGTCGCTTGAAGAACTGGAACAGGCGCTGCATGCTGGGGCTGATATCGTCATGCTTGATAATTTCAACGTTGAAGATATGCGCCAGGCTGTCGCTATCACCGATGGCAAAGCCCGCCTGGAAGTTTCCGGCAACGTGACGAAAGAAACCATCCGTGAATTTGCCGAAACAGGTGTCGACTTTATCTCTGTGGGTGCGCTAACTAAACATATTCGCGCACTCGATCTCTCTATGCGCTTCCGCTAATGCCTGCCAGGCAGATGAGGTAATATTCATCTGCCTTTTTCTTCTCGTTTCGTCACCGCTCGCATTTTCAATGCTTCCCTATGCAAACCATAAATAAATCCTGGAAGACGCCTTCCTGATACTTCGACTCGCCCTCGTCTGAGCCATTTTTACGGCGCAAAGTGCCCGCAATCATATTCAGGAGCGGCACATGAACAAACAACATGGATTCACACTCATTGAGCTAATGGTGGTCATTGGCATCATTGCGATTCTTAGCGCCATCGGCATACCGGCTTACCAAAACTACCTGCGAAAAGCGGCACTGACAGACATGCTACAAACCTTCATCCCCTACCGTACCGCTATAGAGCTTTGCGCGCTTGAACGAGGTGGAATTAGCGAGTGTGATGCCGGAACTAACGGTATTCCGCCCCCTAAAACGACCCGTTATGTCAGTGGCATGAGCGTTGAAAATGGCACGGTTACTCTGACAGGACAAGAAAGCCTGAATGGGCTTTCCGTTTCGTTAACCCCAAGCTGGAGTGACTCTGAGGGTGTGGAAGGTTGGACACGAACCTGCGCCACGACCGATGGCGGTTCGCTTAAACAGACTTGTGAAGAGGTTTTCCGTTTTGATAATAACCAGGCGGGAAACTAAGCCATGGAAAATCGGCAGATCCTCGCCCTGTGCAACCAATATCAAGCAGTATTACTTTCTGAAACTCCAACACTGCATATCGCCATTGCACCGAATCCGCCCGCGCAGTTTTTTGAAGCATTGCGTTTTATCTGTGATAAACCAGCAAACATTGAATACTGGCCAGTCGAGCAGTTGGAGAAAGCACGCCATTCAGGTGTTTCTGCCAACACAGCTGAAACAGCTGAAAATTTCGCGCCAGTGGTTAAGTTGCTACAAGAAACACTTCATAAAGCAATACAACTACGTGCTTCAGACATTCACTTTGAGCCGATAGAGCAAGGCTACCAGATTCGTTTTCGCGTCGACGGTGTACTACAACTGCAACCCCTTCTACCCGCTCATCTGGCTGCACCATTAACGGCAAGGTTAAAAGTACTGGGAAGTCTGGATATCGCAGAGCGTCGCTTACCCCAGGATGGGCAAATGGAGATTGAAGTCGAACAGCACAAATGTTCATTTCGCATTGCTACGCTACCGGTGTATCACGGTGAAAAGGTCGTTCTACGTTTAATGACCCAAACCAAACAAACTTTTGAGCTTTCAGATTTGGGAATGTCACCGGATGACTGCACCCGTTTTCAGAGTTGTTTAGCCAACCCACAAGGCATGATTCTGGTCACCGGCCCCACCGGCAGCGGTAAAACCATCACACTTTACAGCGCACTAAAGATACTCAACCAGATTTCCAGCAACCTCTGTAGCGTAGAAGACCCGATAGAAATTCCGATGCGGGGGCTCAATCAAACGCAGGTAAACAGTAAAGCAGGGTTGAGTTTCCAGAGTGTATTACGCGCCTTACTGCGCCAGGATCCCGACATCATCATGGTGGGTGAGATTCGGGACGGTGATACCGCTGATATTGCCATTAAAGCAGCGCAAACTGGGCATCTTGTACTTTCAACACTCCATACCAACTCAACGGCTGAAACTGTGGTTCGCCTGCAACAAATGGGGGTGGAACGCTGGATGTTAGCCTCGGCGTTGAACATGGTGGTCGCACAGCGACTGGTTCGCAAACTCTGCCCTCACTGCAAGCAACAGCTTGCGGAAGACATAACGCTTCCGGCAACACTCTGGAATCGAGCTTTACCCTACTGGCAGGCAGTCGGTTGTGAACGCTGCTACGGCGGCTTTTATGGGCGAAGCGCCTTGTTTGAAATTTTGCTTATCGACCCGCACCTACAAGCTGCGATTATCAAAGGCATGCCCGCTAATGAAATCGAAGCTCTGGCTCGTCAACAAGGTATGGAGACGCTATTCGAAAATGGCTGTCGAGCAGTGGAACAAGGGCTAACCACTCTCGAAGAGTGTTATCGGGTACTGGGTATACCTCATGGCTAAGTTTTTGCTTTGGCGCTGGAAAGCGATCGATCAATTCGGACAAGTACAGAAAGGAGCGGTATTGGCGGAGGATGCCACATCCGTTACCGATCAATTGTTCAATGCCGATCTTCAGCTGTTGCATCTACGTAAAACCTCACACACCCGTCGTGGCTGCTGGAATATTCAGCAAAAAATTCAAGTATTCCGCCAGCTTGCTACGCTACTTCAGGCAGGAATTTCCTTATCTGATGGATTAGTGCTTATTGCTCAGCAACATCCCTTTGAGGAATGGCGGGCTTTGCTAAAGGACATTGAGCAACGTGTTTCAAACGGTACACCATTTTCTGCCGCATTAAGGCAATGGCCGAAGATTTTCCCTGCGCTATTCATTGCCCTTATTCACATTGGGGAGTTAACGGGAAAGCTGGACGAGTGCTGTAAAAGATTAGCTGACCAACAAGAAAAACTGTATCAGCTGCGTAAAAAGGTCATGAAAGCCTTGCGCTACCCACTGTTTATTATAGTTGTCGCCTTACTTGTCACTATCGGAATGATGAGTTTTGTGCTGCCGGAGTTTGCCAATATCTATCGATCTTTTAACGCTCCACTGCCTGCCATTACGGCGATGGTAATGGCAGTGTCAAATTGGGTCACGACGCAAGGTTTGGGATGGTTATTGGCGTTTGTCATTCTGTTTGCCTGTGGATATTTTCTTCGGCGACGAAAACCTCACTGGCAAGAGTATGAGCAAAATCTTTTGCTGCACATTCCGCTGATTGCCCCACTTTGGCGAGGGCAAATTCTCAGCCAAATCTATACCACACTGTCACTCTCCCAGCAGGCAGGCATTCCTTTATTACAAGGACTTGAGGCGGTGGAAACGACACTCACTCCACTGCTGTGGAAAAAAGTGATCTCGCAAATTAGCGCCAAAGTGATCCAGGGTGTTCCGTTTTGGCATGCGCTCAATGAGAGTGAGCGATTCACAGCGTTGTGTTGTCAGCTGGTACGGGTTGGTGAAGAGTCAGGCTCTTTGGATTTGATGCTGGAGAAACTGGCGAGTTGGCATCACAACAATACTGAGGAACTGGCGGATAACCTGGCCGCAGCGCTGGAGCCAATCATGATGATCGTCGTGGGTATTATAATTGGGACACTAGTGATTGCGATGTATCTACCTATTTTCCAGCTAGGAGATGCGATGAGTGCGGGATGACGGCGCGGCCAAAGCCACGCCGTTTATATCGCTTAGAGGCTATTGAAAACGCGGTTTTCCTGCTCATTCACACGAATGAACGTAGTACGTTTGGTCAACTCTTTCAGGCGAGAAGCACCAACGTAAGTACAGGCAGAACGCAGGCCGCCCATAATGTCACGAGCAGTGTTTTCAACCGGGCCACGCAATGGCAGCTTAACGGTTTTGCCTTCTGCTGCGCGGTATTGCGCAACACCACCAACGTGGCGAGTCATTGCAGACTCGGAGCTCATACCGTAGAACAGCATGAATTTCTCACCGTTTTCTTCAACGATTGTGCCACCGCTTTCGTCATGACCAGCCAGCATACCGCCCAGCATCACGAAATCTGCGCCGCCGCCGAATGCTTTAGCAACATCGCCCGGCATAGTACAACCACCGTCGCTAACAATCTGGCCGCCAAGGCCATGAGCCGCGTCGGCACATTCGATAACAGCTGAAAGCTGTGGGTAACCCACGCCGGTTTTCACACGGGTAGTACAAACTGAACCAGGACCGATACCGACTTTAACGATATCCGCACCCGAGAGAATCAGCTCTTCGCACATTTCGCCAGTCACAACGTTACCCGCACAGATCACTTTATCCGGCCATGCTTCACGCGCTTTAGACACGAACTGAGTGAAGTGTTCAGAGTAACCATTCGCCACATCGATGCAGATAAATTGCAGCGCAGGGTTCAGGTTGAGAATTTGTTTGGTTTTCTGGAAGTCAGCATCAGATGTGCCGGTGGAAACCATCACGAACTTCAGGATGTTTTCTGGAACAGATTTAACGAAGTTGCTCCACTCTTCAACAGAGTAGTGCTTATGGACAGCAGTAAGGATATCAAACGAAGCCAACGCCTCGGCCATACCGAATGTACCCACGGTGTCCATGTTAGCAGCAATGATCGGCACACCTGACCATGCAATACCGGAGTGTTTGAAAGTGAATTGGCGCTCAAGCTCAACATCAGAGCGGCTTTTAAGAGTGGAACGTTTTGGGCGAATAAGAACGTCTTTAAAACCTAACTTCAAATCTTCTTCAATACGCATGTTGCAGATTCCTGGGTCGAATGGCGAAGGACGCGTGAACGCAATTGGCGATTTAGGCACCAATTCCAGTGACGCTATCATACGCACTATTAATGCCGCCGCAAGACTGCGAAAACAGTCTTTTTTGCGCTACAATCGTTAAAATTTACCTTAGAAATATGAAATCGCTTTAGGGTCTGGGTCTTATGGTTTATACGGTGGCATTAACGGGTGGGATTGGCAGTGGTAAAAGTACTGTCGCCGATAACTTTTCCCAATTAGGTATTACCGTAGTAGACGCAGATGTAATTGCTCGTCGGGTGGTTGAGCCAGGGCAACCTGCTCTTAGCATTATTTCTGACCATTTTGGCAAAGAGATTCTTCTTCAGGATGGCACTCTTAACCGCCGGGTTCTTCGCGAAAAGATCTTCTCTTCACCTGAAGAAAAACAATGGCTCAATGCGCTGCTACATCCACTGATCCATCAACGAACCCGAACTGAAATCAATGAGGCTCTTTCCCCCTACGTTTTGTGGGTTGTTCCGTTGTTAGTTGAGAATAATCTACAGCAAATGGCCGATCGCGTGCTGGTTGTTGATGTCTCGCCAGAGGTGCAAATCGCACGTACTATTGCGCGCGATAAAGTCAGTCGTGAACATGTGCAACAAATCCTTACTGCACAGGCGACACGCGAGGCGCGCTTGAGCGCTGCCGATGATGTAATTAATAATGATGGTGCCGCCGAACAGGTGGCCGCACATGTTGACCGTCTGCACCGCCAGTATCTGGAACTGGCGTCCCAGGCCGCACAGCAGGAAAATGAATAATGAGCACCCAGATTCTTTTTGAGCACCCACTGAATGAAAAAATGCGTACCTGGTTGCGTATCGAGTTCTTAATCCAACAACTCGACAGTTCATTACCGGTAGATGGGACTTCCAAAGCCCTTCATTTTTTCCGTAATGTCGGTGACCTGCTAGACGTCTTTGAACGAGGTGAAATTCGCACAGATATCCTCAAAGAGCTTGAGCGCCAGCAGCGTAAATTATTGAACTGGGCTGAGGTTCCTGGTGTAGATATGCAGCTTATCGATTCGCTGCGTAGCCAGCTCAAAGAACGCGGTAGTGTTTTAATGGCAGCGCCACGCCTTGGGCAGTCTTTACGAGAAGACCGTCTGATTGCCCTTGTTCGTCAGCGTCTAAGTATTCCTGGCGGATGCTGCAGTTTCGATTTGCCAACGTTACACATCTGGTTGTATTCGCCACAAGAGCAGCGCAATGCCCAAATTAATACCTGGCTTACGAGTTTGCAGCCGTTGAAGCAGGCATTGGATTTGTTGCTGGATATTATTCGTAATTCGGCTCCATTCCGTAAACAAACCAGCCTGAATGGTTTTTATCAGGATAACGGTGATGATGCTGATTTGCTGCGTTTACAGCTGGATCTCTCGTCCCAGCTCTACCCCCAGGTTTCTGGTCATAAAAGCCGTTTTGCAATCCGTTTCTTACCGCTAGATAGCGAAAATGGAATTATCCCTGAGCGTCTCGATTTTGAGCTGGCATGCTGTTAAGGAGCGAATATGTCTGAACTTACTAAAGTAAACTGCCCTGGTTGTGGCAAAGTCGTTGTCTGGAATGAAGCCAGCCCGTATCGCCCATTTTGCAGTAAACGTTGCCAGCTGATTGACTTAGGTGAATGGGCCGCTGAGGAAAAACGTATTCCAAGCAGCGGCGATTTGTCAGAGAGTGATGACTGGAGTGAAGAAGATTTACGTTAGCTCTGCTGTAATTTTCTGATAATCGGTTCATTTGCTGGTGGGAAATCTGCTGCCACCAGCGCATTCTGTGTAACCCACTGCCCCGGTTGCCCTTCTTTGCCCCACGGCTCGCCTTCCCAGCTCTCCACCATGAAAAACCACAGCGTGATATGTCGGTCCGGGAAATGGTAAGCCAGTTTATCAAACAGCGTAAACCCAGTGACCGTGATGCCTGTTTCTTCATGTAGCTCGCGAACTAATGCTTGCTCTGGCGTTTCATCAACTTCGATTTTCCCACCGGGAAACTCCAGCTTATTTGCCATATGAGCGTCAGCAGCTCGCTGAGTGATAAAAATCTGCCCTTGGGAATTGCGAATGATCCCGACGGCTATTTCTAGTTGTTTCATTTTTGTGCAGGTGCTCCATAGAAAAAAGGCGCAGCAAGCTGCGCCTTCGTCAACAATACAGTTCTTAGCTTAAACGGCCATGACACTGCTTGAATTTTTTACCGGAACCGCATGGGCACGGATCGTTACGACCCACTTTGCGCTCACCCGTCTCTGCTGCCAGTGAT
This sequence comes from Buttiauxella sp. JUb87, assembly GCF_004361975.1. Taxonomy (NCBI): domain Bacteria; kingdom Pseudomonadati; phylum Pseudomonadota; class Gammaproteobacteria; order Enterobacterales; family Enterobacteriaceae; genus Buttiauxella; species Buttiauxella sp. JUb87. The sequence goes on along the minus strand of NZ_SNVY01000005.1, from coordinate 191,802 downwards.
TCCGCAGCCAGCGTGTCGTCATCCTGATGGCTCAACTGCTGCATCTGCGCCAAACGCTCAGCTTCATCACGACGCTGTTGTTCCATCGCTTCTACTTCTTCAGGCATACGAACCTGAACTTTGCTCAAGGTACTGATAACTTCATATTTCAGAGCTTCGAGCATAGAAGCAAACATGGCAAAAGATTCACGCTTGTATTCTTGCTTAGGATCTTTCTGCGCATAACCACGCAAGTGGATACCCTGACGCAGATAGTCCATAGCCGCCAGGTGCTCTTTCCACAATGAATCCAGGGTCTGTAGCATCACGCCTTTTTCGAAATGACGCATCATTTCAACGCCAACCACTTCTTCTTTACGCTGATACACTTCCATTGCGTTTTGCAGAATACGCTCACGCAGAGTTTCTTCATGCAGCTCAGGCTCTTTATCCAGCCACTCTTTAATTGGCAGCTCGAGGTCAAAGTCGTTTTTCAGGCGTTCTTGCAGGCCTTCAACATCCCACATTTCTTCGAGTGATTGCGGTGGGATGTGCGTGTCGATTGTCACTTTAAAGACATCTTCACGGATGCTGTTGATGGTTTCGCTAACGTCGCTCACGTCCAGCAATTCGTTACGCTGGCTGTAGATCGCACGACGTTGGTCGTTCGCCACATCATCATATTCGAGAAGCTGTTTACGGATATCGAAGTTACGGCTTTCAACTTTACGTTGTGCGTTAGCAATTGCCTTAGTGACCCATGGGTGTTCAATCGCTTCGCCCGGCTTCATGCCCAGTTTACGCATCATGCCTGAAACACGATCGGATGCGAAAATACGCATCAGTGAATCTTCCATAGACAGGTAGAAACGCGATGAACCCGCATCACCCTGACGACCGGAACGGCCGCGCAACTGGTTATCAATACGGCGAGATTCGTGACGCTCAGTACCGATGATATGCAGACCACCAGATGCCAGAACTGCGTCATGGCGAATCTGCCAGTCAGCTTTAATCTGCGCGATTTGCTCAGGCGTTGGGTCTTCAAGCTCAGCGACCTCAGCCTGCCAGCTACCACCCAGTACGATATCCGTACCACGACCAGCCATGTTGGTTGCAATGGTCACTGCGGCAGGATAACCCGCCTGCGCCACGATACCGGCTTCGTTAGCGTGGAACTTGGCGTTCAGAACATTGTGTTTGATACCCGCTTTGGTCAACTCAGCAGAAACCACTTCGGATTTTTCGATAGAAATGGTACCAACAAGAACGGGCTGACCGTTAGTAGTACGCTCTTTAATATCTTCAATGATTGCCATAATCTTGTCTGCTTCAGTCATATAGACCAGATCAGGCATGTCTTTACGGATCATTGGACGGTTAGTCGGCACAACGATAGTATCGAGTTTGTAGATAGAGCTAAATTCGAATGCTTCGGTATCCGCAGTACCCGTCATACCGGCCAGTTTTTCATACAGGCGGAAGTAGTTCTGGAAGGTAATAGATGCCAGCGTCTGGTTTTCGTTCTGAATGTCGACGCCTTCTTTAGCTTCAACAGCCTGGTGCAGGCCATCAGACCAACGGCGGCCTTGCATGGTACGACCGGTGTGTTCATCAACGATGATAACTTCGCCATCTTTAACGATGTAATCAACGTCACGGGCGAACAGCACATGCGCACGCAGTGCTGCAGTCACGTGGTGCATCAGCATAATGTTCGTCGGGGAGTACAGAGACTCACCTTCTTCCATAATGCCTTCCTGTACCAGTAACTCTTCAACCAGTACCAGACCGCGTTCGGTAATGTTTACCTGACGAGATTTTTCGTCTACGGAGAAGTGGCCTTCACCCTGGAAAGTATCAGAATCTTCTTTTTCCTGACGGATCAGGCTCGGGATGATTTTATTTACTTTACGGTACATCTCGGAGCTGTCTTCAGCAGGACCGGAGATGATTAGCGGCGTACGCGCCTCATCGATAAGAATTGAGTCAACCTCATCCACCAATGCGTAGTGCAGTTTACGCTGTACACGTTCTTCAGGGCTGAACGCCATGTTGTCACGCAGGTAGTCAAAACCGTATTCGTTGTTGGTGCCGTAAGTGATGTCAGCAGCATAAGCTTCACGCTTTGCCGGAGCTGGCATGTTTGGCAAGTTAATGCCAACGCTCAGACCGAGGTATTCGAAAAGCGGACGGTTGTTTTCGGCATCACGCTGGGCCAGATAATCGTTCACAGTAACCACGTGAACACCACGGCCACTCAGCGCATTCAGGTATGCTGGTAGAGTTGCGGTCAGTGTTTTACCTTCACCTGTACGCATCTCTGCGATACAGCGATCGTTTAGTACCATACCGCCAAGCAGCTGCACGTCGAAGTGACGCATCCCGAATACACGCTTACTCGCTTCACGAACAACCGCAAAAGCTTCTGGGATCAGATTTTCAAGTACTTCACCTTTCGCAAGACGAGCACGGAACTCATTCGTTTTGGCTTTTAATTCATCATCGGAAAGTTTTTCAATTTCCGGTTCCATACTGTTGATCAGGGTGACAACTTTACGCATACGACGCAGAGTGCGGTCGTTACGGCTACCGAAAACTTTAGTTAATAATTTGATTAGCATGATTAATTCTCAAACGCCTGCCATCAGGGCAGAGCTAAAAATAACGTTATAATTAAAGGAAAGGAATTTAGCTGAGGCGTTGTGGACCGGCGCGGATACCGTGAACCTGGCTAATCCAAATGGCAGGACTGAATGTCTCAACCGCTGGAGATTGCCAAAGCGCGATATGACGCACAATAACAGGGGGTTTGCTTTCCTGGGTAAGAAGCGCTGTGAGCGTGTCCAGCAAAGCGAGTTTGTGTGCCTGAAGTGGCAAACTTTCTTGTGCTACAGGCAATGCTTGAGGTGCCATTGCAAATGAAAGATGACGAATTACTGTACGAATAGCATGTTGATGCCAGTAATCGACACTAAAAGATGGTCGGCGGGTACTTTCCTGCAATAATGCCAGACTATTGAAGCTAACCTTATTCAGGTAGTCGTGGCTACTGGTAGATGTTTCGGCAGGGGCGGTTGGTTCGGTATTTTGGCTGAGCGCAGGCATGCCAAAACTCGCCGCAACCATCCCTAATAAGAGATGCGGCCAGAAATAACGTCTGCCAAACTGTCGCCAACGATTTAGAATACCAATCACTTTATCCGCCGGAGCATTATGTATGCGTGATAGCCGCCCACAATCTTTAGATCATTTGTTCGATGATGCTGGTGCCGAAAGCGTGTTGCAAAACGTGCAACAGCGCGCAACTGCGCTACTTAAGCTCAACAGGGCAGTGAAAGGGATATTACCCGCTCAACTGCATCCCTGGTGCCGGGTAGCAAATTTCCGACAAGGCATTCTCGTACTTGAAACTGCAAATGCTAGCTGGCTGATGCGGTTACGCTATGAACAAGCCACGCTACTGAGTGCATTACGTGCACAAATATTACCATCATTGACATCAATCGACATCAGGATTAATCCATCACTGGCTGTAATTGGACAAGAATCAGTACAAGAAAACAGCACTCAGACAGTGAAAGGGAAAACTGAAGGGGTCAACAGAGTGTTAAGCCAGCAAAGCGCGGAGGCATTAAGAATGGTGGCTGAACGTAGCCCTGAGAAATTGAAGGCAATAATAGAACGACTGGCGTCATTGGCCGGAGAGAGTACCAATGAAACCAGTCGTAATAAATAATTCTGGTGTTATGCCAGAACCATTTTCGGTGCTTTGAACGCTAACGGAAGTTCGGCATCGTCCTGGAAGGTTGCCCATTCCCAGGCTTCTTGCTTCGCCAGAACCGCTTGAAGCAGTTTGTTATTCAGTGCATGACCTGACTTATAGGCGGTAAACGCGCCGATAATGTTATGGCCGCACATGAACAAGTCGCCGATTGCGTCGAGCATTTTGTGACGAACGAATTCATCTTCAAAACGCAGACCGTCTTCGTTCAGTACGCGATAATCGTCAACAACGATGGCACAATCGAAGCTACCGCCCAGGCACAAACCACGGGACTGCAGATATTCGATATCACGCATAAAACCGAAGGTACGAGCACGACTAATCTGGCGCATAAACGCGTCCGCAGAGAAGTTCATACTGTAGCGTTGGGTACTGGCATCAATCGCCGGATGGTTAAAGTCGATGGTGAAATCCAACGAGAAACCATTGTACGGCTTGAATTCAGCCCATTTATCGCCGTCTTCAACGCGAACTGTTTCTTTCACGCGCACAAATTTCTTCGCACAGTTTAATTCGTCAATCCCGGCATCAAGCAGCAGGTAGACGAATGGCGCTGCACTACCGTCCATGATTGGGATTTCTGGGGCATTGACTTCAATAATAATGTTATCAATACCTAATCCCGCAAGGGCGGCATTCAAATGCTCAACGGTAGAAATCCGCACATCGTGCTCGTTCACCAGGCAAGTACAGAGCATGGTATCACGCACAGATTTGGCATCTGCCGGAAAATCTACCGGAGGATTCAAGTCGGTGCGACGATAGATGACCCCGGTATTTGCCGGCGCAGGGCGCAACGTCAGTGTGACTTTCTTGCCGGTATGTAAACCGACGCCAGTCGCCTGAACGATACGTTTAAGTGTCCTTTGTTTGATCATCGTATAATCTCGCCAATTACCTATCCAACCGAAGTGTATATCACAATCGGTGGGCCAGTTTAGCACAAAGAGCGCAGATCCCCAACTTCCGGTTTATTCTTAATCAGCTTGCTTACGCAGAAACGCTGGAATATCCAGATAATCAGGCTCTTTCGTTGTTTGTGGCGTATTGTCATTCACTACTTTTGCAACTGGCTTTTGCTCTTGTTGAAGCGGAGCCATACCGTGTTGCTGGTAGCGATCCATCACTGGCTGCTGAGTCTGCTTGTTGGTCACTAGAGTAATTTCTGGACGTTTGTCCATGCCAATACCAGTTGCAACAACAGTCACACGCAGTTCGTCATTCATCTCTGGATCCAGAGAAGTACCGATAACCACAGTAGCGTTATCAGATGCGAACGCACGAATGGTGTTACCCACAGTTTCGAACTCATCCAGACGCAGGTCAAAGCCAGCGGTGATGTTGACCAGAACGCCACGAGCACCAGACAGATCGATGTCTTCCAACAGTGGGCTGGAAATCGCCATTTCTGCCGCTTCTTCTGCACGATCTTCGCCACTTGCTACACCAGAGCCCATCATGGCATAACCCATTTCGGACATTACGGTGCGCACGTCAGCAAAGTCGACGTTCATCAGACCCGGACGGGTAATCAGTTCAGCGATACCCTGAACTGCACCTTTCAGTACATCGTTTGCTGCGCCAAAAGCGTCCAGCAGAGAAATACCACGGCCCAGAACTTTCAATAATTTGTCGTTCGGAATGGTGATCAGTGAATCAACATGCTTAGACAGCTCGGCAATACCCTGCTCCGCGAACGCCATGCGCTTCTTGCCTTCGAAGTTGAAAGGCTTAGTCACAACGGCTACGGTCAGGATGCCCAGATCTTTAGCAACTTCCGCAACTACCGGCGCTGCACCTGTACCAGTACCGCCACCCATGCCAGCGGCGATAAAGACCATGTCTGCGCCTTCAAGGGCTGCACGTAACGCATCGCGGTCTTCTTCCGCAGCGGTACGACCCACTTCAGGGTTAGCTCCAGCACCCAGACCTTTGGTAATACCATTACCAATCTGGATAGTCTGGCCTACCGCAGTTTTACGTAACGCTTGCGCGTCAGTATTCACTGCAAAGAATTCAACACCTTCGATGCGTTCACGCACCATGTGTTCAACGGCATTACCGCCGCCACCACCGACGCCGATGACTTTAATCACCGCGTCGTTGGTCAGTTCCATAGGTTCAAACATAGTTTCTCTCCGTTTTGTGCCTGTCGCCTGAGACCACTAATTTTGTCTGGTCTCTTATAAAAATTAAAACTCTTTTCTCAGCCAGCTGTTGATTCGCTTAATCCATGAGCCGACAGAGGTCCGTTTTTCCACTTCCGCTTCACCACTGAGATGAGTTTCTTTCCCGTAGTGCAGCAAGCCGACCGCTGTGGAGTAATAAGACTCCTGGGCGTAATCAGTCAGGCCGGTAATATTTAACGGTTGTCCGATACGAACTTGCGTATGGAACACGCGTTGCGCACAGGCTGCCAGACCTTCAATTTGTGCAGCGCCACCCGTTAGTACAATCCCCGCCGCCAGGTGGTGCTTCACACCTTGTTGGCGAAGTTGCTCTTGTAATTGCAAAATCTCTTCGTTGACCAGATTCAACAGTTCGGTATAACGAGGCTCGATGACTTCAGCGAGCGTCTGGCGTTGCAGGCTACGCGGTGGACGTCCACCGACGCTTGGCACTTCAACGTTTTCATCTTTACCGACAATTGAACCCAACGCGCAACCATGGCGGACTTTAATGGCTTCTGCATCACTCGGTGGTGTACCAAAGGCGTAAGCGATATCGCTGGTCACCACGTTCCCCGCATAAGGGATAACCTTGGTGTGGCGCAACGCGCCGCCAGTGTAGACCGCGATGTCCATAGTACCACCACCGACATCCACAACGCAGACCCCTAATTCACGCTCATCTTCGGTCAATACTGCGTAGCTCGCCGCAAGACCTGCAAAGATCAGTTGGTCCACTTTCAAGCCACATCGTTCAACAGCTTTGACGATGTTTTTAGCCATATCGTTATGGCAGGTGATGAGGTGCACTTTAGCCTGCATGCGCACCCCCGATAAACCTACAGGATTTTTGATGCCTTCCTGGTAGTCAATTGCATATTCTTGCGGGATAACGTGCAAAACACGATGTTCGTCACGTACGCGTACTGACTTCGCGGTGTGAACAACGTTCTCAACGTCTTCCTGCGTCACTTCTTCTTCCGAAATTGGCACCATGCCAATCTCGTTTTGACAGCTAATGTGTTTACCTGACAGCGCAAGGTAGACCGAAGAAATCTGGCAATCAGCCATAAGCTCGGCCTGGTCAATCGCGCGCTGAACGCATTTCACGACTGACTCGAGATCGTTTACGCCACCTTTGTCCATACCACGCGATGGGCAACTGCCCACGCCAATAATATTGACCATACCGTCAGGCAGAACTTCCCCTACTAAAGCGGCAACCTTTGCGGTACCGATCTCCAGTCCTACTACCAGTTTTCTGTCCGTCGCCTTGATCATTGTTATTCTGCCTGTGCCTGATTCTGTTGCTGATTAGGATTAGGTTCCTCTACGGGAGCTGGCTGCCAACCCACTGCCGCGCCTGAGTCATAACGCAAGTCGACGTAGCTAATCCTTTTATTGTCGGCTTGCTCTTGCTGCTGCAGAACAGGGTAAAGTTCTACAAAGCGACTCAAGCGTTTCATCGTATCGCCACGGCCCAAGTTGAGCTTGATGCCATTATTCAACGTCAATTGCCAGGAACGACGAGCGGTCATCGCCGCTTCTTTCAAAGTAAATTTATCCTTTGCCAGCACATCGCCCATTGCGCGATAGCCTTGCAAGACTTCACCTTCACTGCCTTCGGGTCCAGATAACATAGGTAAAGTCTGCTTTACCGCGCGTTCTGCTGGAACGCTAAACGCAATTCCTTGCGCATCAATCATATGCTGATCATTCCAGCGCGCTATGGGTACATATTCAACCAGATGAATCTTCAATTCGTCCGGCCACTGCTTTCTGACACTCGCCTGCTTAATCCACGGCAAGCGTTCAATTTGCTGCTGGATGATATTCACATCCTGGGTCATAAAGGTGCCTGGTGGCCCAAGTGCCAGAATTGACTGACGAATATCATCGTTACGGGTGTAATGCCGTTCACCAGTAACTACCAACTTAGACAGTGGCAGACGTTGTGCATCTTCCATCCAGCCGACGACAATCCAGCCGCCGATAAATACCGTAAACAGCACTGCACTGAGGAAAATGATCCCGGCCAGTCGCCCGCCATTACTCCGGCGAGAGCTGGTTTCCTCTTCTTCCTGGCGATTACGTGTATTCAGAGCTGCTTGCGACATATCAGTCTGCCAACTCCAGAATACGCACCACCAGTTGAGAGAACGTCATGCCTGCCTGACGTGCCGCCATCGGCACCAGACTATGGCTGGTCATGCCAGGGGACGTGTTAACTTCCAGCAGATAAAACTGCCCGTCACTATCCAGCATGACATCTACGCGCCCCCAACCACTGCAACCCAAAGCTTGCCAGGCTTGCAGCACTAACGCCTGCAATTCTTGCTCGCGTTGTTCGATTAAACCGCCTGGGCAAAAATACTGTGTTTCATCAGAGAGATACTTCGCCTCATAATCATAGAAAATTCCGGCGGGTTGAATGCGAATTGACGGCAAAATTTCTTCACCCAGGATAGCAACCGTGTACTCAGGGCCACTTAACCATTTCTCAATCAACACTTCTTCATCGTGTTCGAAGGCCAGTTCAAGTGCTGCTGGCAGTGCAGCAACGCTATCAACCTTCGACATCCCCACGCTTGAACCTTCACGGCTTGGTTTCACGATAACTGGCAGCCCCAGGCTGGCAATACGTTCTACCGTGGTTGCGCTGATACCGGCTTCCACATCACGGCGAGTCAATGCAACCCACGGAGCAACGGGTAAACCGGCACCTTTCCATAACAATTTGGTACGCAGCTTATCCATAGAGATAGCCGAAGCCATCACGCCACTGCCGGTATATGGCAGTTTCAGGAAATCCAGTAACCCTTGCAGGGTTCCGTCTTCGCCACCACGGCCATGTAAAGCAATAAATACTTTTTCAAAACCCTGCGCTTTCAGTTCAGTCACGGGTGTATTTTTCGGATCGACCTCGTGAGCGTCAATTCCGGCTTCTCTCAGGCCCGCGAGTACCGCTGCACCTGATTGCAATGACACCTCACGTTCAGCAGAAGTTCCGCCGAACAGGACAGCGATTTTCTCAGCCATGTTGGTCGCCCTCCTTAGTGTGGGACTGCAAGCGGAATTCAGCCAGGTTTCTGGCAACTTTCCCAACATTTCCTGCACCTTGCACCAGGATCAGGTCATTTCCTGACAAAACTGGCGCTAAAATGTCCGCAATCTGACTTGCGTCAGGTACAAGAATTGGGTCGACTTTTCCACGGCCACGAATAGTGCGGCATAGCGAACGGCTATCAGCGCCTGGAATTGCCGCTTCACCGGCAGAATAAACATCCAGCATCAGCAAAGAATCGACTTGCGACAATACGTTAGCAAAATCATCGTACAAATCACGAGTACGCGTGAAGCGATGCGGCTGGAAAATCATCACCAGATTTTTATCCGGCCATCCCGCACGTGCAGCTTTAATGGTGGCATCCACTTCTGTCGGATGGTGACCGTAGTCATCAACCAACATCGCGGTACCTTCTTTGCCATTCACTTCGGCAAGCGGATACTCACCCAGGAAATCAAAGCGACGCCCTGTACCCTGGAAGCTTTCCAGCGCACTCAGAATGTCAGCATCATCAATGCCTTCTTCAGTGGCAACGGACACCGCAGCAGCCGCGTTTAACGCGTTGTGGCGGCCAGGAGCATTCAAGGTCACATGCAGAGCAGGCTTACCCTGACGTGCGATGGTGAAATGCCCCTGCGGCCCTTTCTGCTGATAATTTTCAACACGAACGTCAGCGTCTTCACTAAAACCGTAAGTGGTGATCTTGCGGCCCACTCGTGGCAACAGCTCGCGAATAACCGGATCGTCTACACACATCACAGCCAGGCCATAAAACGGCAGGTTGTGCAGGAAGTTAATAAACGTCTGCTTTAAATTCTCGAAGTCGCCCTGGTAGGTATCCATATGGTCAGCTTCTATATTTGTCACCACAGAAACCATCGGTTGCAGATGGAGGAATGACGCATCACTCTCATCGGCTTCAGCAATCAGGTAACGGCTATGACCCAGACGCGCGTGGGTTCCTGCTGCTTTCACCAGACCACCATTGACAAAAGTCGGGTCGAGACCAGCTTCTGCATAAATACTGGAAACCATCGCTGTGGTGGTGGTTTTCCCGTGTGTTCCTGCAATGGCGATGCCATGACGGAAACGCATCAGTTCTGCCAGCATTTCAGCGCGACGGATAACCGGAATACGCGCTTCATGCGCCGCAACAATTTCTGGGTTATCCATCGAGATGGCGGTAGAAACCACCACAACACTCGCATCCAGTACGTTCTCTGGACGATGGTTGAAATAAATCGTGGCGCCCAGCGCCGACAACTGCTGAGTGACCGGGTTCGGAGCCAAATCAGACCCGCTGATCTGGTAACCTTCGTTAGCTAAAACTTCGGCAATACCGCCCATACCGGCGCCGCCGATGCCAACAAAGTGAATGTGCCGGACGCGACGCATCTCGGGCACGATAGAACGCAGTTTCGCCAGTTGTTGTGTATTCATTCTCTAACCTGCAGCGTCAAACGCCATTACTTCAAATATTCATGGGCAAAAGAGCCACCCACAATGATTACGCCAGTGCTGCGGCGCTCACTTCATTTGCTACCCGTTCTGTGGCATCAGGAATGGATGCAGCACGCGCACGTTCGGCCATTGCCAGTAACGTCGTTCTGTCCCACCCGGCGAGAGTTTGGGTAACGGCATCCACGGTAAACTGCGGTTGCTCCAGTATTTTTGCCGCTCCAGCTTTTTCCAGCGGCAGCGCATTCCAGTATTGCTGCCGATCTTTATGCTGGAAGGGAACAAACAGTGCAGGTAACCCTGCTGCCGCGATTTCACTGACGGTTAACGCACCGGAGCGACACACCACGACATCGGCCCATGCATAAGCAGCAGCCATATCATCAATAAATTCGGTCACTTTATGCTGAGGCTGTGCGGCTTCAGCATAGGCCTGCTGAACAACGTCCAGCCCACCTTTACCACATTGGTGCCAGATAGTGACAGAATCACCCAGACGGCCTGCAACTTGCGGCATCGTCTGGTTCAGCACGCGAGCCCCTTGAGAGCCACCGACGACTAAAACGCGGACAGGGCCTTCACGTCCGGAAAAACGTTCTTGCGGTAATGGTAGCGCCAGCACATCAGTGCGCACCGGATTGCCCACCACATCAGCATTCGGGAAAGCCCCCGGAAATGCCTGCATCACTTTTTTGGCGATTTTTGACAGCCATTTGTTGGTTAAACCAGCAATACCATTTTGCTCATGTAACACCACGGGAATACCGAGCGACCAGGCTGCCAGACCACCAGGGCCAGATACATAACCGCCCATCCCCAGAACCACATCCGGGCGATACGCTTTCATGATGGCTCGCGCCTGACGCCAGGCGTTGAAAATACGCACGGGCGCCAACAACATGGCTTTCAGGCCTTTACCGCGCAAACCTGAAATACGAATAAAATCGATCTCAATCCCATGTTTAGGAACTAAGTCAGCTTCCATACGATCGGCGGTTCCCAGCCAGCGGACTTGCCAGCCCTGGTCCATTAAGTGATGCGCCACAGCAAGCCCCGGGAACACATGCCCGCCAGTCCCGCCTGCCATCACCATTAACCGCCGGGTTTGATTACTCATCGCACACCCTTCGTGAACGCCTGTGCTTTTGCCAGACGGGTTTCATAATCAATACGCAGCAACATCATGATTGCTGTAGACATAATTATCAGGCTTGAACCACCGTAACTGATCAGGGGTAATGTCAGGCCTTTGGTTGGCAACATGCCCGCTGCCGCCCCAACGTTTACCAGAGCCTGGAAACTAAACCAGATCCCGATTGAGCAGCCTAAGAACCCTGCAAAACGTTGGTCCATTTCTAACGCACGTTTACCGATGGACATCGCACGAAAAGCCACGAAGAATACCATCATTAATGCCAGCACCACACCGATATATCCGAGCTCTTCTCCGATAATGGAGAAGATGAAGTCGGTATGCGCTTCCGGTAAATACTCGAGTTTTTGTACCGAATTCCCTAAGCCCTGCCCCCACAATTCACCGCGGCCAAACGCCATCAGAGATTGTGTTAGCTGGTAGCCACTACCAAACGGGTCTTCCCACGGATTCCAGAAGGACGTTACGCGGCGAATACGATAAGGTTCTGCGAGGATCAGTAGCACCACGGCAGAAATACCCATGCCGATAATCGCGAGGAACTGCCAGAGTTTGGCGCCGGCGAGGAACAACATCGCAAGCGTTGTCACAAACAGCACAACCACAGTACCGAGGTCAGGCTGCGCCAGCAACAACACTGCCATCACCAGAATAACGCCCATCGGTTTGAGGAAGCCGCGCAAGTTGTTACGTACTTCATCAACCTTACGAACCAGGTAGTTGGCCAGATAGCAGAACAACGACAGCTTGGTAAACTCAGCAGGCTGAATACGCAGTGGACCGAACGCAATCCAGCGTGATGCCCCGTTAACCGAGCTACCGACGACCAGTACGATCAACAGCATTGCGATGGATAATAGCAGCAGCGCGGTACTGTGACGCTGCCAGAATTCCATCGGTAAACGCAGTGTTACCAACGACAGTGCAAAAGCCAGTGCGATGTACAAACCATCACGTTTGGCAAACAGGAACGGATCATTTGCCAGACGCTGCCCCACCGGCATCGATGCCGATGTGACCATAACAAAGCCTACTGCGGCCAACCCGAAAGTCAGCCAGAGCAAAGTACGGTCGTACAGCACCATGCTATTTGAATCAGCTTCGCGGGAGCCCATCACCCAGCCTTTTACCGCCGACGCCAGCCAACTCAGGATGGCAAATCCTGGCAGTCGTGGCATTCGCAGGCGAGGGAGAGATAAGCGCATCAGCCAAGCTCCTTCGCAAGCAGAGTGAATTGGTCGCCACGTTGCTCGAAGTTTTTGAACTGATCGAGGCTGGCGCAAGCCGGTGAAAGCAGAACCATGTCACCCGGTTGTACGCGGGTTGCGATCAATTTCATCGCCTGTTCCATGGTTTCAGTTTGCTCGGCAACATCCGGGCGCAGTGCCGCAAGTTCAGCACCATCACGACCAAAACAATAAAGGCGAATTGCTGAACCTTGCAGATATTGGCTAAGCGAGGAGAAATCCGCAGATTTACCGTCACCGCCTAACAGCAGATGCAAAGTCCCGTCGACTTTCAAACCGTTCAACGCCGCTTCAGTACTGCCGACATTGGTCGCTTTAGAATCGTTAATCCAGCGCACACCGTTACGTTCCCAGGAAAGCTGGAAGCGGTGAGCCAGACCCGTAAACGTGGTGAGGGCTTTCAGGCTACTGGAGCGTGGGAGTTTCACCGCATCAGCCAGTGCCAGTGCAGCAAGCGCGTTGGTGTAGTTATGACGCCCCACCACTTTCATCTCTTTGGTGTTCAGGACTTTCTCGCCCTTCACTCGTAGCCAGGTGTCGCCCTGCTGGTAATTAAGATGATAGTCACCGACATCCACACCAAAGCTCACACAGCGCTCGTCTGCACCACGCACTGGCATCGTCAGCGCGTCATCAGCATTGACGACACAAAGCGCCGCGTTTTCATAAACTCGTAACTTAGCCGCACGGTACTGCTGCAAACCCAACGGATAGCGATCCATATGATCTTCAGTGACGTTGAGAATGGTCGCCGCTGCGGCTTTCAGGCTAAACGTGGTTTCCAGCTGGAAGCTGGATAACTCAAGCACATAAAGCTCACAGCTCTGATCGAGTAACATCAATGCTGGCAACCCGATGTTTCCACCCACGCCAACATTGACGCCAGCGGCTTTCGCCATTTCACCGACTAACGTGGTGACCGTGCTTTTACCGTTAGAACCGGTAATCGCCACAATAGGCGCTTGTGCTTCACGGCAAAACAGTTCGATATCACCAATGATTTCAACACCGGTGTCTGCGGCACGGCTCAACGCAGGATGAGCGACAGCGATACCAGGGCTGGCAATAATCAAGTCAGCCGCTAACAACCAGTCTTCGTTGAGTGAGCCAGTATGTCGTTCCACCGAGTCTGGCAATCTTTCCAACCCCGGTGGTGAGATGCGGGTATCCATTACGCGAGGCGTGACGCCGCGCGCAAGGAAGAAATCCACACAGGACAGGCCAGTGAGGCCCAATCCGATAATAACGACTTTTTTACCCTGGTAATCAGTCATGGTTAGCGCACCTTCAGGGTAGCGAGGCCGATCAGAACCAGCATCAGCGAAATAATCCAGAAGCGCACAATGACTCGCGGCTCAGGCCAGCCTTTCAATTCATAATGGTGATGAATCGGGGCCATGCGGAAAATACGCTGCCCGCGCAATTTGAAGGAACCAACCTGCAAAATAACCGACAGCGTTTCAACCACGAACACGCCACCCATAATCACTAACAGGAATTCCTGGCGCAGTAGTACCGCGATAGTGCCGAGTGCACCGCCCAGAGCCAAAGAGCCGACATCGCCCATAAAGACTTGCGCTGGATAGGTGTTGAACCACAGGAAACCTAACCCGGCACCGACAATCGCCGTACAGACGATAACCAGTTCACCGGAATGGCGCAGATAAGGGATATGCAGATACTCAGCAAACTTAATGTTACCCGTCGCCCACGCCACCAGCGCAAATCCTGCCGCCACCAGCACGGTTGGCATAATCGCCAGGCCATCGAGACCATCGGTCAGGTTTACGGCATTGCCAGTACCGACGATCACAAAGTACGCCAGCAGTACGTAAAACAGGCCAAGTTGCGGCATCACGTCTTTAAAGAACGGCACAACCAGCTCGGTGGCTGGCGTTCCCTTCCCTGCGATGTACATCGTGAAGGCAACAGCCAACGCGATAACCGACATCCAGAAATATTTCCAACGAGCAATCAAACCTTTGGTGTCTTTGCGTACCACTTTGCGGTAGTCATCGACAAAGCCAATCGCCCCGTAACCCACCAGTACGAACAACACGCACCAGACGTATGGATTGGAAGGATACGCCCACATCAACACAGAGATAACGATTGAGGTCAGGATCATAATCCCGCCCATCGTTGGTGTACCGCGCTTGCTAAAATGGGACTCCGGGCCGTCATTACGCACGACCTGGCCGAAAGAGAGTTGCTGCAAACGAGCAATCATACGCGGCCCCATCCATAACGAGATGAACAGAGCAGTCAGCAGGCTGACAATGGCGCGAAACGTCAGATAGGAAAAGACGTTAAAGCCTGAATAATATTTGACCAAGTGTTCGGCCAGCCAAACTAACATGTTCCATTCTCCTGTAATGCGAGTACTACCTGTTCCATGGCAGCACTACGTGAACCCTTCACTAAAATGGTCATCATTGAATGCTCTTCTATAAGCGCCTTCAGACGCACGATTAAAGAAGGCTTATCGGTAAAATGTTCGCCAACTTCAGAGGTTTGGCTGATAATTTCGCTCAGTTTGCCAACACTCAATACACAATCAATACCCACGGCTTTCGCCGCTTCACCCACCTGACGATGGCATTCAACAGACTCGTCGCCCAGTTCAGCCATATCGCCAACAACCATCACGCGGAAACCCGGCATTTCAGACAGCACCTGCGCGGCGGCGGTCATTGAGCCCACATTCGCGTTGTAACTGTCGTCGAGCAGAAGTTGGTTTTCGGAAAGTTGAATCGGGAACAAACGCCCAGGAACAGCTTTTAAGTCGGCAAGACCTGCTTTCACAGCTTCCAGTGACGCCCCCACCGCCAACGCCAGCGACGTTGCAGCCAATGCATTAGCAATGTTGTGACGGCCAGGAAGCGGCAAGGTCACATCAACATCGCCGATTGGCGTTTTGATGGTGAACTCAGTGCCATGTACGGTGATGTGGACATTGGTCGCGGTAAAATCACTTCCGGTTGCATTCGGAGAGAAACGCCAGGTTTTGCGCGCACCAATAATTTCTTGCCAGTTCAGCCAGTCATTATTGTCGGCATTGAGAATCGCAATACCATTCTCCGGCAGGCCGGCGAAGATCTCACCTTTCGCTTTCGCAACACCGGCAAGTGAGCCAAAGCCTTCAAGGTGTGCCGCGGCAAGGTTGTTCACCAGTGCGGCTTCCGGGCGCGTCAGATTAACCGTCCAGGCGATTTCTCCTTGATGGTTTGCACCCAGCTCAATGACAGCATATTCATATTCTGGCGTCAGGCGTAACAACGTCATTGGCACACCAATGTCGTTATTCAGATTGCCAGCGGTATACAAGGTGTTACCGCATTCGCGCAAAATCGCTGCGGTCATCTCTTTTACAGAGGTTTTTCCGGAAGAACCAGTCAACGCCACAATCCGCGTTGGAACCTGTTGACGGACCCAGGCCGCCAGTTCGCCGAATGCTTGATGTGTATCTGCAACCACAAGTTGCGGAACCTTAACATCCAGCTTGCGAGAAACCAGTAATGCACCTGCCCCGCCGTTTACCGCATCTTGCGCAAAATCGTGTGCATCGAAGCGTTCGCCTTTTAATGCGACAAACAGGCACCCAGGCGTTAATTTGCGCGTGTCAGTGGTGACATCAATGATGTCCGCATCAGCGCCGTGCAATTCGCCATGCAGGATAGTGGCGAGCTGGCCTAATGAAACGCGGATCATGCCACAACTCCCAACAGGCGGGCGGCAGTGACGCGGTCGGAATAGTCCAGACGGCGCACACCAACAATCTGATAGTCCTCATGGCCTTTGCCTGCTACCAGAACGACATCATTTTCTTGCGCCTGCATAATCGCGTTGGTTACCGCTTCGGCACGACCTGAAACCACATGTGCACGCCCGGCGTCCAGCATGCCAACCAGAATATCAGCCACAATTGCGTTCGGCTCTTCAGTACGTGGGTTGTCATCGGTGACAACCACAACATCCGCATATTGCTCGGCGATACCGCCCATAATCGGACGCTTGCCTTTATCACGATCGCCACCGCAACCGAAGACGCACCATAGCTTGCCACTGCAATGCAAACGGGCAGCCTGTAATGCTTTTTCCAGAGCATCCGGCGTGTGGGCATAATCCACCACTACCGTCGGTTTACCCGGCGCGCTGAAAACTTCCATTCGCCCGCAAACCGGTTGCAGACTCGGTGCTGTTTTCAGTAATTCTTCAATTGGGTAATCCAGCACTAACAGAGTCGCCAGCGCTAACAACAAGTTGCTGACGTTAAAGGCTCCCATCAGGCGGCTTTCAATTTCGCCATCGCCCCAGGAGGAGTTGAACTGGATAGTCGCGCCACCATCGTGATAATGCACGTTGGTGGCTTTCAACCAACGGCCACGACAGCCAGGCTGTAAATTATTTTCCATCGTCACGGCAACGGCGTCAGGTAGACGCGCTAACCAGTTGCGCCCGACCTCATCGTCAGCATTGATGATGGCATGGCCATAATCGTGTTCGGAGAACAGCAGCCATTTAGCCGCTTCGTAACCTGCCATATCGCCGTGGTAATCGAGGTGATCACGGCTTAGGTTGGTGAACACGCTGGCGGCAAATTTCAGAGCGGAAACACGATGCTGAACCAGACCGTGGGAGGAAACTTCCATTGCGGCAAAGCTCGCACCTTGCTCTGCAAGGTTAGCAAGCACTTGCTGTACATCAACGGCAGAACCGGTGGTGTTTTCGGTTGGTTTTACGTTACCAAGCAGGCCGTTACCGACAGTCCCCATAACGGCACTGGTTTCGCCTAATAACTGGCTCCACTGCGCAAGCAACTGAGCTGTAGTGGTTTTACCGTTAGTACCCGTCACGCCAACCAGGCGCAATGCACTCGAGGGTTGGTGGTAAAAACGCCCTGCCAGGGCAGAAAGGCGTTGATGCAGCTGGCTCAGATAAATAACCGGCACACCATGCATTTCACGGACTTCGCCATCCGTTGCTTCGCCTTCAGCTTCAGCCACGACAGCGGCTACGCCTTGCGCTATTGCCTGCGGGATATATCGACGCCCGTCCGCCTGATGGCCGACTACAGCCACAAAAAGGTCGCCCGACGCCGCCACGCGACTATCGAGTGTCATTTCTCGCAGAGCTCTCGCAGGTAGCGCTGGCACCCACGGAGCGAGAAGGTCGCGCAAATTACGATCTGCCACCTGTTCCCTCTTTTTGATTGATTACAAATTCACTTTTTTCACCTGTCGCCAAAGCATCCGGTTCGATATTCATGGTGCGCAGAACGCCGCCCATGATGGCACCGAACACAGGTGCAGAGACGGCACCACCGTAATATTTACCTGCTTGTGGATCGTTAATGACCACAACCAAAGCGAATCGTGGATTACTGGCTGGCGCAACACCTGCGGTGTAAGCGATGTATTTGTTGACGTATTTTCCATCCGGCCCGACTTTTTTCGCAGTACCGGTCTTAATTGCAATGCGGTAACCCTTGATGGCCGCTTTCACGCCACCACCACCGGGTAATGCCACACTTTCCATCATATGAACGACGGTACGAACCAACGGTTCAGGGAAGATACGTTCACCTGGAACCGGTGGATCAACCTTCGTTATCGACAACGGACGATATACGCCGTAGCTGCCGATCGTTGCGTAGACACGCGCTAACTGTAACGGGGTTACCATTAGCCCGTAGCCGAAAGAGAAGGTGGCCCTCTCTATGTCAGACCACCGTTGTTTTTGCGGATATAAGCCACTGCGTTCTCCGACCAGCCCCAAGTTGGTCGCTTTTCCCAATCCAAAACGTGAGTAAGTATCTACCAACGCTGAGGAGGGCATCGCTAACGCCAGTTTTGAAACCCCGACGTTACTCGACTTCTGTAGTACCCCGGTAAGGGTCAATTCGCTGTAGCGCGCCACATCTTTGATCTCATGACCATTAATGCGGTACGGCACGGTATTCAGAACGGTGTTTTCACGTACCACACCACGTTGCAGAGCGGTCATGACAACCATCGGTTTAACTGTCGAACCTGGCTCGAAAACGTCCGTAATAGTACGGTTACGCATAATGTCTTTCGGCGTGCCGGTCAGGTTATTGGGGTTGTAGGAAGGGCTGTTAGCCATCGCCAACACTTCACCTGTATTCACATCCACCAGCACTGCACTACCTGATTCAGCTTTGTTGAAGGCCACAGCGTTGTTGAGCTCGCGATAAACCAGCGCCTGCAGGCGTTCATCAATGCTCAAAGCCAGGTTATGGGCAGCCTGGCTATCGGTTGAGGAGATATCTTCGATGACGCGACCGTAGCGGTCTTTACGCACAACGCGCTCGCCAGGTTGGCCGGTAAGCCATTTATCGAAGCTCTTTTCTACGCCTTCAATCCCCTGACTATCGACGTTGGTGAAGCCAATAAGATGAGCGGTTACTTCGCCAGATGGGTAGTAGCGACGAGACTCTTCACGTAGATGAATCCCTGGAAGTTTGAGTTTTTTGATGTAGTCGCCGATATCGGGGTTTACCTGGCGTGCCAGATAAATAAAGCGACCTTTTGGATTGCTGTTGACGCGAGAAGCAAGCTGATCAAGAGGGATTTTTAGAGCATCTGCCAGTGCTTTCCAGCGGTTATCAAGCGTAATGCCACCCGCATCATGCAACTCTTTAGGGTCTGCCCAAATCGCATTCACCGGCACACTCACTGCCAGTGGACGACCTGCACGGTCGCTAATCATGCCACGAGAAGTCGAGACTTCCTGCACGCGTAGGGAACGCATATCCCCCTGGCGCACTAACATGTCTGGCGCGATGATTTGCAGCCAGGCAACGCGCCCCAACAGGAAAACCAGCGCCAGCAAAATGCAACCGCAAAGCAACGCAAAACGCCAACTTACAAAGTTGGCCTGTTCTTCCTGGCGTTTCGGTTTAAGCGTTTTTGCCGCTGCTCTCATCTGTCACGCGATTCCTTATTGCTGAACTACGATGTTTTCCTGCGATGGGTCGACATGCTGCAATTGCAGCTTTTCCGTCGCGACCCGCTCCACTCGGCTATGATCGCCTAGTGCGTTTTCTTCCAAAATCAGGTTGCGCCACTCGATATCTAACGCATCACGCTCCACCACCATTTGCTCACGCTGTGCGGTAAGCAGACGGGTATGGTGCGCGGTGGTGACCACGAAAATGGCGGTAACGATAATGGCGGTAAACAAAATCAGTGGCATTTTCCCATGACGCAGCAAGTCACCACCAATCACCGCTGGTAGTGCATGACGCTCGCCACTGCTCAACTGGCCAGTAACTTTATTTAGGGCTTCTGCCACTTTATTGATCATGCGTTCGTCCTTTCAGCGATACGCAGTACCGAACTACGCGCGCGTGGGTTTTCCGCCACTTCTTCGTCACCCGGCATCATTTTGCCGATGGATTTTAAATATCTGCCGCCGAGTTTATTCAACTGAGCTTCAGTCATTGGAATACCAGCCGGAACCTGTGGCCCACGGGTGTTTTCACGCATAAAGCGCTTAACAATCCGGTCTTCCAAGGAGTGGAAACTGATAATCGACAAGCGGCCACCAGGGGACAGTGTTTCAATTGAACCTTTAAGTGCCTGTTCAATCTCTTCAAGTTCACTGTTGATCCAGATACGGATCGCCTGGAACGTACGCGTTGCCGGATGTTTAAACTTATCTTTTACCGGCATTGCCGCAGCCACGACTGTTGCCAGTTCTTTGGTACGAGTCATTGGCTGTTCACGGTTGCGCTCAATAATGGCGCGAGCAATACGCTTACCGAACTTTTCTTCACCAAAGGTTTTAATAACCCAGGCGATATCAGCTTCGTCTGCTGTGAGTAACCACTGAGCAGCGGATTGACCACGAGTCGGGTCCATACGCATATCTAACGGGCCGTCACGCATAAACGAGAAACCGCGTTCAGCATCATCGAGTTGCGGTGAAGAGACGCCAAGATCCAACAGGATGCCGTCAATTTTTCCCAGCAAATCGCGTTCGCGTGCGTATTCAGCTAATTCAGAGAAAGGCCCATGAATAATGGAGAAGCGTGGGTCATCAATTGCCTGAGCCGCTTCAATTGCTTGCGGATCACGGTCGATAGCCAGCAAGCGTCCTTCTGGTCCCAGTTGGGAAAGAATCAAACGAGAATGGCCGCCACGACCAAAGGTGCCATCAATGTAGATGCCATCCTGACGAATGTTGAGACCATTCACGGCCTCATCAAGCAGCACCGAAGTATGTTTAAAATTTTCCATCATTATTTATAGTGACAAGTCCTGCAGCCTATCCGACAACGTAGTCGTCGTGGCCTGCTCAGCGTCGATGTCTTCCTTGACCTGTTGATGCCAGGTCGTTTCATCCCACAGTTCAAATTTATTGAACTGCCCAACCAGCATCACTTCTTTGGTTAGCCCGGCGTGTTGGCGCAAAACTGGGGCCAACAACAAACGCCCGGCGCTATCCATCTGACATTCACTGGCATGGCCCAGTAACAATCGCTGCACGCGACGCTCAACCGGGTTCATGCTCGACAGACGAGCTAGCTTTTGTTCAATAATTTCCCATTCGGGAAGGGTATAAAGCAGCAGGCATGGGTGATGGATGTCGATGGTACAAACCATCTGACCTTCAGAGGTTTCGACAAGCGCATCCCGGTAACGGGTAGGAACGGCGAGCCGCCCTTTGCTGTCGAGATTGACTAATGTTGCCCCACGGAACATGCCAGCCTCACCCTTAAATTCCCCTTTCCACCACTTTGACCCACAAAATCCCACCTAAAGGAGTTTACGGAGCGGAGGAAAACCTTGTCAAGCAAGCTACAACGCAGACGGAAATAATTTTCATCTCCTAAGCGATTGATAAATGACTGGCGTGAAAAGGCGCTACATTCACGATGCAAAATTAACGTTATGAATATTTGAAAGAAAAAGGATCAATAAGCATAAATATCGTTAAATCGACTGAAAACCTGACAGGTAAAATATGAAGTGTCCAGTTTGCGACGCGGTCGGCATTTTAAGGTATTTCTCGGCAGGATAACAGCGTCAGATGTAGGCGAAGCGCGGGCTGGAGGGAAGTTTGATTCTTTTCAGATAGCTATTGTTTAATTATCCGGCATTTTTACACATTGCTATGTAACAAAATAATTCCAAAGCCGTGTTATATCGATTCTGGAATTAAAGATTTAACTATTACCGGTAAAAAATAATTACCTGTATTACTAAGGGAATTAACACGAGAATATTCTTAAATAAGAATGGCAGCCGGAACTGCCATTTCTTGTTAGTGGCGACTTAAACTGCCACGACGGTATAGATTACGGCGAATACGCGTGAGGCCGGCCTTAGGTTTACGTGGCTCATCAAGACTGGCAAGAACTAATTCCAGCACACGCTCCGCAACATCACGGTGGCGCTGAGCTACCGCGAGGACTGGGCATTGCAGGAAATCGAGCAATTCATGATCCCCAAAGGTAGCAATCGCCAACTCTGTCGGTAATTGCCCCTCACGCCGCAATGTTACATCCATAACACCTTGTAATAACGCAAATGAAGTGGTGTACAGGGCCTGCGGCATTGGATGGGTTTCCAGCCATTTATCAAATAACTGTGCTGCAGCTTCGCGCTCGTAGCTGTTGGCATAGAGGAAATTCACCTCACGCGGATCATCCTTCCATGCAGTGCGAAAACCTTGTTCACGCAGATAGCTGACGGAAAGCTCCGGCAATGCGCCAAGGTAAAGTACAGTTTCAGCAGGAAAAGTACGCAGCTCGCTGGCCAGCATTTCTGCATCTTCCTGGTCAGCACCCACTACGCTGATGAAATTTTCACGGTCTAATGCACGATCGAGTGCAATTATTGGGAAGGGATCGTTCGCCCAACGCTGATAGAACGGATGCTCAGGGGGTAAAGAGGTGGAAACAATGATGGCATCCACCTGACGTTGCAACAGATGTTCGATACAGCGCATTTCGTTATCCGGCTGATCTTCAGAGCAGGCAATTAATAGCTGGTACCCACGCTGACGAGCCTGCCGCTCGAGATAGTTAGCGATACGGGTATAACTCGTGTTCTCAAGATCTGGAATAACCAATCCGATAGAACGCGTACGCCCGGCACGTAATCCCGCCGCCACCGCATTCGGGTGGTAGTTATGTTCGCGAACAACCGCCATAACTTTATCAACAGTCTTATCGCTGACGCGATACTGCTTTGCCTTACCGTTGATGACGTAGCTCGCCGTGGTGCGCGAAACTCCAGCCAGGCGCGCGATTTCATCCAATTTCACAGTAGCCCCTTATTTAGGATTGCCATAACCATGCCCTGGTCATGGTTTCATTTTTATCATCTAAGCGCAGAATAATAACTCGGGCAACCGCTTTTACTGGCAGTTGTTGGGTCATTTGCAAAAAAAAACCCGGCATGAGTAGACCGGGTTACTTTTTATTCGCCATTCACAGGCTAGCGCATGATCTTATCACCACGCGATACGCCCACAATACCCGAGCGTGCCACTTCGACAATTTTTGCCACTTCACGAATCGTATTCAGGAAAGCGTCTAGCTTATCGCTGGTTCCTGCTAACTGAACCGTATACAGCGTTGGGGTTACATCAATGATTTGCCCACGAAAGATCTCAGCATTGCGCTTCACTTCTTCACGCCCGTAACCACTGGCTTGTACTTTAACCAGCATGATTTCGCGCTCAACGTGAGCCCCTTGTCCCAGTTCACTCACCCGCAGAACATCAACCAGCTTGTGCAATTGCTTTTCAATCTGCTCAAGCACTTTTGCATCACCTACCGTTTGGATAGTCATACGAGACAGTGTCGGATCGTCAGTCGGTGCCACCGTCAGGCTTTCAATGTTGTAACCACGCTGAGCGAACAAGCCAATAACTCGGGACAGCGCCCCGGACTCATTTTCGAGTAATACAGATAATATCCGGCGCATAATCAGGTTCTCTCCGTTTTACTTAACCACATCTCATCCATACCACCGCCACGGATCTGCATTGGGTACACATGCTCAGTGCCATCGACAGTCACATCGACAAATACCAGACGCTGGTTACGCACCGCTTCCAGCGCTTCAATAAGTTTGCTTTCCAGTTCTTCAGGTTTATTGATACCAATCCCAACGTGGCCGTAAGCTTCTGCAACGCGTACGAAATCAGGTAAAGACTCCATATAGGATTGGGAGTGGCGACCCGAATAAATCATGTCCTGCCACTGTTTGACCATGCCGAGATAGCGGTTATTAAGATTGAGCACTAACACTGGCAAACCGTATTGCAGCGCAGTAGAAAGCTCCTGGATATTCATCTGAATACTGCCATCGCCGGTGACACAAACTACGGTTTCCTCCGGCAATGCCAGCTTCACACCTAGTGCCGCAGGCAGGCCAAAGCCCATCGTGCCGAGGCCACCAGAGTTAATCCAACGGCGTGGTTTATCAAAGGTGTAATAGAGTGCGGCGAACATCTGGTGCTGGCCGACATCCGAAGTGACGTAAGCTTCGCCTTTGGTCAGACGGTAGATAGTTTCAATAACTGCCTGTGGCTTAATTTTATCGCTGGTTCTGTCAAATTCGAGGCACTGACGCGCACGCCATTGCTCAATCTGTTGCCACCAGTCACGAATTTCATCGCAGGATTGTGACGTATCCTCCTGCGCCAGCAATTCCAGCATCTGCTGTAAAACCTGACGCGCATCGCCAACAATTGGAATATCTGCACCGACTGTTTTAGATATCGAAGTTGGGTCGATATCAATATGCAGCACAGTCGCGTTCGGGCAGTACTTCGCCAGATTGTTAGTGGTGCGGTCATCAAAGCGCACTCCGACACCGAAAATCACATCGGAATTGTGCATCACCATGTTGGCTTCGTAGGTTCCGTGCATCCCCAGCATTCCTAATGCCTGACGATGCGTTCCAGGGAATGCACCCAACCCCATTAAGGAGGAAACAACGGGAATATTGAGTTTTTCCGCCAGCTCGTGCAATTCGTCATGGCAAGCAGCAGTGATTGCCCCGCCGCCGACATACATCACCGGTTTTTTCGCCGCCAGCAACGTTTGCAGTGCACGCTTAATCTGCCCTTTGTGACCTTGAGTGGTCGGGTTATAAGAACGCATGCTGACGGATTCAGGGTAGCTATAAGGAAACTTGTTTGCCGGACTCATAATGTCTTTCGGCAAATCCACCACCACCGGCCCTGGGCGACCGCTTGCTGCGAGCCAGAAGGCTTTTTTAATAATGGCCGGAATATCTTCCGCTTGTTTGACTAAGAAACTATGTTTTACGACTGGGCGAGAAATTCCCACCATGTCGCATTCCTGGAAAGCGTCATAGCCAATAAGGGATGTCGCCACCTGGCCCGATAGTACGACCATCGGGATTGAATCCATATAAGCCGTAGCTATACCGGTTATCGCGTTTGTCGCACCCGGACCTGATGTCACAAGTACGACACCCACTTCACCGGTTGCACGTGCAAGGCCATCGGCCATATGCACTGCTGCTTGTTCGTGGCGTACCAGCACATGATCAATGCCGCCAATAGTATGAAGCGCATCGTAAATATCGAGTACTGCGCCTCCGGGGTAACCGAATACATGTTTAACGCCCTGATCGATAAGCGATCGAACGACCATCTCGGCTCCTGACAACATCTCCATGGTTTGCCTCCAGGCTTACGTGTTTGACCGACCGCTGAAATCATTTCGGCTAAGTCGTTGAGACAGGTTGTTGCGCCCTGCATTTATTTTCTTTTTTGATAGTCCGCCTAACATAACCGTTGAAAATCAGGCAATCAATTGCCAATCTTCAGCCGTCGATACAGCGTTTTCTCATCAACACTGCAAAACACTACTCAGACGGAGTTAAGCTCTGAGCATAAGCAAAGATTATGATTGAAAATGTTATGAATGGTGGCTTTGTAGGTTAAATCTAATTACAGCAGGAATTATTGGGATCGAAGGAAGGAAAGAACAAAAACAACTACAGAGAAAAAAACCAGAAAAATGAATAAATGCGGAATAACCGAATAGCTTTTACTATCCGGCTGGATCAAGTGAACAATCGGAACCTATTTACTACATACAGTGGTCAGAAGTTTTTCCATCCACTGATGCCCTTTATCGCGTCCGGCAGCTTCGTGCCAGGATAAATAGCAGGTGGCCTTATTATTTTGCAGCGGCAGTGGGAATGTTTGCAAATGAAGTGATTCAGCAAACTCTTCAGCTAACCAGCGTGGTGCGATAGCGACCAATTGAGTCTGCGAAACAACATTTAAAACACTAGTTAATGCCATTCCTTGATAAGCAATACAGGATTGCTGTTCCAAAGTGTGATACCACGGAGCACTAAATGATGCAAAACGCTCAAGGGAGACCACTGCATGTTTTTCGTTATAAACATCTTCTTCAGTAAGCGGTTTAATTAAACGCGGATGCTTCTGATTGGCTACCAGTACCATTTCATCTTCAAACAATGGGATACAAGTAAACTCAGGACGACGAAATTCACTATAGCTAATAACAAACTCGGTCTCTTGATAACGCAATTGATGTTCAATATCTTTATTTAATGAAGACTTAAACAATAATTGAATACCTGGAGCAAAACGCTTCATATTATTGAAAATCGCAGAGGTTAACATATTGTCCAAAGGACTACTGACGCAGATGTTAAACACTCTTTCACTGCTGCTCGGTTCGAAACCTGCTCCCGGCAACTCATTCTGTATCAATTGCAAAGCCTGACGAATTGAACCAAATAGCTGAAATGCGCGTGCTGTAGGCTGGATACCACGGCCGTAGCGAACAAACAGCTCATCATTGAACATCACTTTAAGCCGGGCTACTGCATTACTCACTGCGGGTTGGGACATTCCCAGAGATTGAGCAGCACGAGTAATATTCTGCACCTGCATAACAGCATCAAATACAGTTAATAAATTTAAATCAACGGAACGCAACTGAGGCTTAAACCCATCATGAGCTGCTGGCTGCTCTACGTAGTTATCAGACATGTTAGTCTCCACTAAGATTTCAATTCCTTATTCACAGATTAGCCCTGTGAACTACTCCTATTATCATTTACTAAGCAGAGCATGCTGATTTATGCATTTAAAAACGTTAATTAAACAATTCAGATATAAATCAATAAATTTACGCTTTCTAATATACCAACACGACTTCAGCTACTGACACCCTGATAAATCTATAAAACTCATATGATTTTACTCTTCGTCAGTTGATTTCTGGATCGTGCTAATCAAATCACAAAATGACTTAACACACAATGATTCGCACAGTGAATAATATATTAAGCATGGATAACATCATCATCACGGAAACAATCTCTCTACTCATATTCAGTTAATAAAGAAAGAGGCCAAATTCCTAAAATAGCATCAAAACATGGATTATTGACCTCAAATCATAACCATGATGAATGAAATAGATAACAAACATTATATTTTTAATTGTTTCTGAGAATTTCAATTTTACAGGGGAACGTAAGTAATCCTTTTCCATACTTTTTAGATATATTATGAAAGTTACATATGTCAGCACAAATGGCTTAGGTCGGTGGTTGTCTTTCAATCCTTAATCGGGGGTTGAGGCAATCGAGTGTTGACACAGCAAAGCAGATCAAGTACCAATAAATGCATAACGAATTCACTTGAGGCTTGAAACATGATTCGCAGCATTCGCCTACTAGACCTACTACTAAACGCAACTTCTTTGCGCGGTAGGCTGGTGGGCGAAATCAAGCGTTGATTCAAGCCATCAGACAGAAAAAACCCGCGCCACTGCGCGGGTTTTTTTATGCTCGTAGCAACGGCCCCTAAGACGAGAAAGGACCACAACATGAGCCAACAAGTCATTATTTTCGATACCACTTTACGTGATGGTGAGCAGGCGTTACAGGCTAGTCTGAGTGTTAAAGAGAAACTGCAAATCGCAATGGCACTGGAGCGTATGGGTGTTGACGTGATGGAGGTTGGTTTCCCTGTTTCCTCCCCTGGTGACTTTGAATCTGTGCAGACCATCGCTCGCAACATCAAAAAAAGCCGTGTGTGTGGCCTCGCTCGTTGTGTAGATAAAGATATTGATGTTGCAGCCGAAGCATTAAGAATTGCCGAGGCCTTCCGTATTCACGTGTTCCTGGCGACATCCACGATGCACATCGAAACGAAACTACGTAGTACCTTCGATGATGTGTTAGCCCGTGCAGTCAATTCTGTAAAACGCGCCCGTAACTACACCGACGACGTAGAGTTCTCTTGTGAAGATGCAGGCCGGACCCCAATCGATAACCTGTGCCGCATTGTAGAAGCTGCAATTGGCGCTGGCGCTACCACAATTAACATCCCGGACACCGTGGGTTACACCACTCCAGTACAGTTTGGCGGCATTATCCAGACCCTGTATAACCGCGTCCCTAACATTGATAAAGCGATTATCTCCGTTCACTGCCACGATGATTTGGGCATGGCGACAGGCAACTCTATCGCGGCAATTCAGGCAGGCGCTCGCCAGGTTGAAGGCACCCTGAACGGCATCGGTGAACGTGCTGGTAACACCGCGCTGGAAGAAGTGATCATGGCGATTAAAGTACGCGGCCAAATGTTGGGCGTGCATACCAATATCAATCACCATGAAATTTACCGCACCAGCCAGATTGTCAGCCAGTTGTGCAACATGCCAATTCCAGCTAACAAAGCGGTGGTTGGTTCCAATGCTTTCGCGCACTCCTCCGGGATTCATCAGGATGGCGTACTGAAAAACCGCGAAAACTACGAAATCATGACCCCGGAAACTATTGGCTTGAATCAGGTGCAATTGAACCTGACCTCCCGCTCTGGCCGCGCTGCTGTGAAACACCGCATGGAAGAGATGGGTTATAAAGAAGACGATTACAATCTGGATTCGTTGTACGACGCCTTCCTGAAACTGGCTGATAAGAAAGGCCAGGTATTTGATTACGATCTGGAAGCTCTGGCCTTTATCGGTAAGCAACAAGAAGAGCCAGAACATTTCCGCATGGAATACTTCAACGTGCAGTCCGGTTCAAGCGTGATTTCTACCGCTTCCGTCCAGTTGCAATGTGGCGAAGAAACACAATCTGAAGCAGCAACAGGCAACGGCCCGGTCGATGCGGTCTACCAGGCGATTAACCGCATCACCAATTACGATGTGGAACTGGTGAAATACCAGCTGTCTGCGAAAGGCCAGGGTAAAGATGCGCTGGGTCAGGTGGACATAGTCGTCACCCACAAAGGCCGTCGCTTCCATGGCGTAGGTCTGGCGACCGATATCGTCGAATCCTCAGCAAAAGCGATGGTCAACGTGCTGAACAACATCTGGCGCGCGGGAATCGTCGAGAAAGAATTGCAACGCAAAGCTCATAATAAAGAAAATAATCAGGAAACCGTGTGACATGTCAAAAACTCATCATATAGCAGTATTGCCGGGTGACGGCATTGGCCCAGAAGTCATGGCTCAGGCGCTGAAAGTGCTGGATGCAGTTCGTACGCGCTTCGATATACGCATAACCACCAGTCAATATGACGTGGGCGGTATTGCCATTGACCGCCACGGCAATCCACTGCCGCCGGTGACCATTGAAGGCTGCGAACAAGCAGATGCCATTCTGTTTGGCTCCGTCGGTGGCCCGAAATGGGAACACTTGCCACCCGCTCAGCAACCTGAGCGTGGCGCGTTACTCCCATTGCGTAAGCACTTCAAATTGTTCAGCAACTTGCGCCCTGCTCGTCTGTATCAAGGCCTGGAAGAGTTTTGCCCGCTGCGTGCTGACATTGCCGCTAACGGTTTCGACATTCTGTGTGTGCGTGAATTAACCGGCGGGATCTACTTCGGCCAACCGAAAGGCCGCGAAGGTTCTGGCATGCACGAAAAAGCGTTTGATACCGAAGTGTATTACCGCTTTGAGATTGAGCGTATTGCCCGCATCGCTTTCGAATCAGCACGCAAACGTCGCAACAAAGTGACGTCGATTGATAAAGCTAACGTGCTGCAATCGTCGGTAATGTGGCGTGAAATCGTCGGCGAAATCGCTAAAGAATATCCGGACGTAGAACTGGCGCACATGTACATCGACAACGCCACCATGCAGTTAATCAAAGACCCATCTCAGTTTGACGTGCTGCTGTGCTCCAACCTGTTCGGCGACATTCTGTCTGACGAATGCGCGATGATCACCGGCTCTATGGGCATGTTGCCTTCCGCAAGCCTGAATGAACAAGGTTTTGGTTTGTACGAACCTGCTGGCGGTTCAGCACCTGATATCGCAGGTAAAAACATTGCTAACCCAATTGCGCAGATCCTGTCTCTGGCTCTATTACTGCGCTACAGCCTGGATGCTGAAGAGGCCGCACAGGCCATCGAAAACGCTATCAACCTTGCGCTGGAAGAAGGTTTCCGTACCGGCGATTTGGCTCGCGATGGCAATGCAATCAGCACCGACGAAATGGGCGATACCATTGCTCGTTTCGTGGCAGAGGGGAAATAATCATGGCGAAGACGTTATATCAAAAATTGTACGATGCCCACGTCGTTTACGAAGCCGTGGATGAAACGCCGCTGCTGTATATCGACCGTCATCTGGTTCACGAAGTGACCTCCCCGCAGGCGTTTGATGGCCTGCGTGCGCATAAGCGCCCGGTGCGTCAGCCAGGCAAAACGTTTGCCACCATGGATCACAACGTTTCTACGCAAACTAAAGACATCAACGCTTCCGGCGAAATGGCCCGCATTCAAATGCAGGAGTTGATGAAAAACTGCCAAGAATTCGGCGTTGAGTTGTATGACCTGAACCACCCATTCCAGGGCATCGTCCATGTCATGGGCCCAGAACAAGGTATCACCTTGCCTGGCATGACCATTGTTTGTGGCGACTCCCACACCGCGACCCACGGCGCATTCGGTGCACTGGCGTTCGGTATCGGCACTTCTGAAGTTGAACACGTTCTGGCGACGCAAACCCTGAAACAGGGTCGTGCTAAAACCATGAAGATTGAAGTCACCGGCACCGCCGCACCAGGCATCACGGCAAAAGACATCGTTCTGGCAATTATCGGTAAAACCGGCAGCGCTGGCGGTACCGGGCATGTGGTGGAATTCTGCGGCAGCGCAATTCAGGCGTTGTCGATGGAAGGCCGCATGACGCTGTGCAACATGGCAATTGAAATGGGTGCTAAAGCTGGCATCGTTGCTCCAGACGAAACTACGTTTAACTACGTGAAAGGCCGCCTGCATGCACCAAAAGATGCCGACTGGGACGATGCAGTAGCGTACTGGAAAACCTTCAGCACCGACGAAGGCGCTAAGTTCGACACCATTGTCACGCTGGACGCCGCTGACATTGCACCGCAAGTCACCTGGGGTACCAACCCAGGCCAGGTGATTTCCGTCACCGAAAACATCCCGAATCCAGAATCCTTCGCGGACCCTGTTGAACGCGCCTCTGCTGAAAAAGCACTGGCTTACATGGGCCTGAAACCAGGCATTCCATTAACCGAAGTGGCTATAGATAAAGTGTTTATCGGTTCATGCACCAACTCACGCATTGAAGATTTGCGTGCTGCGGCTGAAATTGCCAAAGGCCGCAAAGTGGCTCCAGGCGTGCAGGCGTTAGTGGTTCCTGGTTCCGGCCCTGTCAAAGCGCAGGCCGAAGCTGAAGGTCTGGATAAGATCTTTATTGAAGCGGGCTTTGAATGGCGTTTACCAGGCTGCTCGATGTGCCTGGCAATGAACAACGACCGCCTGGAACCCGGTGAGCGTTGTGCTTCCACCAGCAACCGTAACTTCGAAGGCCGTCAGGGCCGTGGTGGCCGCACGCATCTGGTTAGCCCAGCAATGGCAGCCGCCGCTGCGGTATCTGGTCATTTTGCTGACATCCGCACGTTGAAATAAGGGAAAACACCATGGCAGAAAAATTTATCCAACATACCGGCCTGGTCGTTCCGCTGGATGCCGCAAATGTTGATACTGACGCAATCATTCCTAAGCAATTTTTGCAGAAGGTGACACGCACCGGTTTTGGCGCTCATCTGTTTAACGACTGGCGCTTTCTGGATGACGCAGGCCAAAAGCCAAACCCAGAGTTCGTGCTGAACTTCCCGGAGTTCAAAGGCGCTTCTATTTTGCTGGCGCGTGAAAACTTCGGCTGCGGTTCTTCGCGTGAACACGCACCGTGGGCCTTAACCGATTACGGTTTTAAAGTGGTTATCGCGCCAAGTTTTGCAGATATTTTCTACGGAAACTCATTCAACAACCAGCTGCTGCCGGTGACGTTGAGCGAAGAAGAAGTGGACGAGCTGTTCAAACTGGTTGCGGCAAATCCGGGGATTAAGTTTGTCGTCGATCTGCAAGCGCAAACCGTAATTGCGGGCGAGAAAAGTTACTCGTTTAATATCGATACTTTCCGCCGCCACTGCATGTTAGAAGGGCTGGATAGTATTGGCCTGACGCTGCAACACGAAGGTTCAATTTCTGCTTACGAGCAGAAACAACCGGCGTTTATGCGTTAACAATAATGGCGGGTGTTTCACCCGCCATTAGACTGATGACAAGGCTTTTTTGTAGGTCGGGTAAGCGCAGCGTCACCCGACAAACGGTGGATGACGCTTCGCTTATCCACCCTACAACGGCTAAAACATTACTTTAATGTTTCGACCAGCCCTTTGCGCTGCCCTTCCAGCGTCACCACTTTGCTGCACACATCGCGGCCAAACTGCTCGAAATCTTTTTCCTGATTCTTCCACTCATTCTGAATGGAAGTCTGTAAGCCACCGAGGCTACCCAGCACGCCTTGCAGCGGATTGCCGCCACCTTTCAAAACGGCTTTCGCACCCATCTCGTTGATGCTGTCTTGCAAGATGCCGCCCATCGCCTGGTTTACCAGCTGTTGCCCATCGGCTCGAACCTGGTCAATCGCTTTGTAATGGAAGGTTAAACCGTCCTGACGAGTCTCGATAATACGGTTCATCTGCTCTTTGAGTTGCGCGTCGAGTTTAGTCAGGCGGCCACGCATATTGCTGCTCTCACCCACTTCTTTAGCGATGATTTTATCCAGCGCGACACGGCCTTTTTCTACACGAGCCAAAGCACCGTTATTGATCCATGGCAGGTCTGTACGCAACGCTTGCTGATAATTCACCGCCAATTGGCGCTGCGTTGCATTTAAAGTCTGTGGCTTGCCGTTGAATTGCAGGCTACCGTCTGGGGCAATAACCAGATTTCCATTCTCACCAACAACCTGGACTGATTGCGGGTTGATGACCACGTCATCGCGAGGAGTGACGCTACATTTATAGTCGGCCTGCGCCTGCATCGCGGTGAGCAGCAAAACGCCCATCAGTGCCTTACGAATCATAGTGACTCCTGAACTTCTAAAAATTTAAGAAAAAAAAGGCCGGTTTTCACCGACCTAATTATTCTGCAAATATCAATCCCACCAAACATCAAACAGCTCGCTGGTGCGAACGTCTTCTGCTTTGTGATCTTCAAGCCATTTGCGCACCAGAGCTTGATGCTCTTCGGTGCATTTGCCGATTTCCTGCAGGCAGATTAAGCCTTCCCAGGAAAGGTGGCCGCCGCCATCAAAAGCCAAACCATTTTTATCGATAACTTCGTCAATAAACGCATCAACGATTTTATCAATTTGTTCTTCGGAGGTGCCTTCCGGGAAACGCCATGCAACAGAGAACCCTAGTTCCTGGAATTCGTCGATGTGCATTTTCTTACGCAAACGACGGCTACGATTAATTGCCATTACTTTACCCTCTCGAACATTAAGTCCCATACGCCATGACCAAGACGATGGCCACGTTGTTCAAATTTGGTCACCGGACGTGAATCCGGGCGCGGTACGTAGTCGTTACTCTCTGACTGGTTTTGGTAACCATCGATAGAGGACATCACTTCGAGCATGTGTTCTGCATAAGGTTCCCAGTCGGTTGCCATATGGAACACACCACCCAATTTCAGTTTGCTTTTTACCAGCTCGGCAAACGGCACTTGAACGATACGGCGCTTATTATGACGTGCTTTGTGCCACGGATCAGGGAAAAAGAGCTGAACCATGGATAAAGAATTGTCAGGAACCATTTTTTGCAGCACTTCAACCGCGTCGTGACACATCACGCGCAGGTTCTCAACGCCCTCTTCATGAGCTGTCGCGAGGCATGCACCGACGCCTGGCGAGTGCACTTCAATGCCTAAAAAGTTCTGCTGTGGATTAGCCTTTGCCATTGCCACCAGCGACGTACCCATGCCAAAACCAATTTCCAGCGTCACTGGTGCTTCGCGGCCAAACAGCTCGGCAAAATCGACAGGCGCGTCTTGATATTCAACGCCCATCACCGGCCAATAGTTTTCCAGTGCGTACTCCTGCCCTTTAGTCAGGCGACCCTGGCGGCGCACAAAACTACGAATCCGGCGCATCGCGCGGCCTTCTTCATTAAATTCCGGTGAGATGACGTCATTTTTCATGGTGTTCAGGCTTTGAGTTAGTGTTCGGGAAACGGGCATTATCCAAAGTTAATGATGAGAAGCAAGCACCAGAAAGTTCCGGTTTACAGCACGGAGCCGTCTGTGCTGGAATCAGCCCCCTAAATCACACATTTATCGGATGCCAGGCAACAATGATACAAGCGCCGCAATTCGCCAACCAGGTTCTCGACTGGTACCAAAAGTACGGGCGCAAAACCCTGCCATGGCAACTCGAAAAAACGCCGTATAAAGTATGGCTGTCGGAGGTAATGTTGCAACAAACGCAAGTTACCACCGTCATTCCTTACTTTGAGCGCTTTATGGAACGCTTCCCGACCGTCACCGATCTCGCTAATGCGCCACTTGATGAAGTACTACATCTTTGGACTGGCCTCGGTTATTACGCTCGCGCCAGAAATCTGCATAAAGCAGCACGAATGGTGGCTAATCTTCACAATGGCGTGTTCCCGGAAACCTTTGAAGAGGTTTCAGCGCTACCCGGTGTGGGCCGTTCCACCGCAGGTGCAATCCTCTCTCTATCGCTGGGCAAACATTTCCCGATTCTTGATGGCAACGTAAAACGCGTGCTGGCACGTTGTTATGCGGTTTCTGGCTGGCCGGGTAAAAAAGATGTTGAGAAGAAACTCTGGGACATCAGCGAACAAGTCACACCCGCGCAAGGCGTTAGCCAATTTAACCAGGCGATGATGGATCTTGGCGCGATGGTTTGCACGCGTTCGAAACCCAAGTGCGAACTTTGTCCGGTGAATAATATTTGTGTCGCTTATGCCAATAACAGTTGGGCGAACTATCCAGGCAAAAAACCGAAGGTGACGATACCTGAGCGCACTGGCTATTTCCTGATGATGCAGCATCAACAAAGCATCCTGCTTTCCCAGCGCCCTGCTGTTGGATTATGGGGCGGTTTGTACTGCTTCCCACAATTTGCGAGCGAAGAAGAACTGTACGACTGGCTAGCACAACGCAATATTCCCGCAGATAATCTCACGCAATTAAACGCCTTCCGCCATACATTCAGCCACTTCCATTTGGACATTGTCCCGATGTGGCTGCCGGTGCTTTCGTTTAATGGGTGCATGGATGAAGGAACCGCTCTCTGGTATAACTTAGCGCAGCCACCGTCCGTAGGACTGGCCGCCCCTGTAGAGCGTTTATTACAGCAATTACACGCCGAGCCGGTGGTACTTAAACCCGCACGAGCTGTTGAAGAGGAATAATGATGAGCAGAACTATTTTTTGTACTTACCTACAACGTGACGCGGAAGGCCAGGATTTCCAGTTGTATCCAGGTGAACTCGGCAAACGTATCTATAACGAGATCTCTAAAGAAGCATGGGCTTTGTGGCAGACCAAACAAACCATGCTTATCAATGAACGCAAAATGAGCATGATGAATCCAGAACACCGCAAAGAGCTGGAAGCTGAAATGATCAACTTCCTGTTCGAAGGCAAAGAAGTCCACATCGAAGGCTACACGCCGCCAGAAAAATAAAAATACAGGGGCCATCGCCCCTCATGCAAACTCCAACAAGCACACGCATACACGGAACGATGAAAAAATTTCTCGCGCTAGCTCTGGTTGTCCCCTTGCTCATCTCATGTTCGAGCAAAAAAGAAGACTCCTATAACGAGGCTTTTGTTAAAGACACCAATGGTTTCGATATTTTGATGGGGCAATTCGCTCATAACATTGAAAATATCTGGGGCATCAAGGAAGTGTTGATTGCGGGTCCTAAAGACTACGTGAAATATACCGACCAATACCTGACCCGTAGCCACATCAACTTTGACGAAGGTACGATTACCATCGAAACCATTGCCGGCACTGAACCTGCTGCGCACTTACGTCAGGCGATCATCAACACGTTACTGATGGGCGACGATCCGGGTTCAATCGACCTTTATTCCGATGCCAATGATGTGGTTATCTCCAAAGAACCGTTCCTGTATGGCCAGGTAGTTGATAACACCGGCCAGCCGATTCGCTGGGAAGGCCGCGCCTCTAAGTTTGCTGATTACCTGCTGCAAACACGCATGAAAAGCCGCAGTACCGGGCTGAAAATTGTTTATAGCGTGACCATCAACCTGGTACCAAACCACCTTGATAAACGTGCGCATAAATACATTGGCATGGTACGCAAAGCGTCGAAGAAATATGGCGTCGATGAATCCCTGATCCTGGCAATCATGCAAACCGAATCGAGCTTTAACCCGTATGCCGTGAGCCACGCTGATGCACTGGGCCTGATGCAGGTTGTGCAGCACAGCGCCGGGGTTGATGTCTTCAAATCGCAAGGGAAATGGGGCAAACCAAGCCGCAGCTTCTTGTTTGACCCGGAAAGCAATATCGATACCGGCACGGCTTATTTGGCGATTCTGCAAGACAGCTATTTGAGCGGAATTGATAACCCAACCTCGCGCCGTTATGCCGTCATCACCGCATATAACGGCGGTGCAGGCAGCGTGCTGCGCGTGTTCAACAACGATAAGAACCGCGCGTTCAATATTATCAATAGTATGGCTCCAGGTGATATCTATCAAACCCTGACAACACGCCACCCGTCTGCGGAATCTCGTAATT
Source organism: Buttiauxella sp. JUb87 (assembly GCF_004361975.1). Lineage (NCBI taxonomy): Bacteria > Pseudomonadati > Pseudomonadota > Gammaproteobacteria > Enterobacterales > Enterobacteriaceae > Buttiauxella > Buttiauxella sp. JUb87. Next base: position 154,806 of record NZ_SNVY01000005.1, on the reverse strand, counting down.
ATCTGAAAAAAGTGAACACCGCACAGAAGAGCTATCGTCGGCGTTAATCCTCTGTTTGTTGTCTCTCCTGTCATTCATTTTGATGCCAGGAGAGACAACATTGCCCGCGCTTTACCTGCCTCATTCAGCAAAAAATGTAGCCCCGGTCACTATTTTCGAATGTAACTTGAAGATGTTTTCATTTATTTGCTGAATGTACCAAAAATTACTCCGCAGCCCTGCTAATGTTACGATTACAACATATCGAAACAGATATGTGAGAAATGCAACATTCGATAGTTAAATCCTGTGAGGAAATTTCCATGAACCTTAAGCTGCAGCTTAAAGTACTTTCGTTTCTGCAGTTCTGCTTGTGGGGTAGCTGGCTGACTACACTCGGCTCATACATGTTCGTCACCCTCAAGTTTGATGGCGCGGCCATCGGCGCGGTATACAGTTCATTAGGGATTGCTGCGGTATTTATGCCAACGCTACTGGGTATTATTGCGGACAAATGGATTAGTGCGCGCTGGCTCTACGCTGCCTGTCATCTGGTTGGCGCCGTCACACTGTATTTCGCAGCCCAGGTCACCTCACCGAGTGCGATGTTCGTGGTGATTCTGCTGAACTCACTGGCCTATATGCCAACGCTTGGCCTGGTGAACACCATCTCTTACTATCGCCTGCAATCAGCGGGAATGAATATTGTCACTGACTTCCCGCCAATTCGTATCTGGGGAACTATTGGCTTTATCTTCGCCATGTGGGGCGTGAGCTTCTCAGGCTTCGAATTGAGCCACATGCAGCTTTATATCGGTGCCACACTGTCAGTGGTTTTAGCCCTGTTCACCCTGACACTGCCACATATTCCGGTCGCCAACGCGCAAAAAAACCAAAGCTGGACTTCCATGTTAGGGCTGGATGCCTTCGCTTTATTCAAAAACAAGCGCATGGCGATTTTCTTTATCTTCTCTATGCTGTTAGGTGCCGAGTTACAAATTACCAATATGTTTGGCAACACCTTCCTGCACAGCTTCGATCAAAACCCGCTGTTCGCCAGCAGCTTTATTGTTGAACACGCGTCAGTGCTGATGTCTATTTCGCAGATTTCTGAAACCGTATTTATCCTGACGATTCCGTTCTTCCTGCTGCGTTACGGCATCAAGAACGTGATGCTCATCAGTATTGTGGCGTGGATGCTGCGCTTTGGTCTGTTTGCCTTTGGCGACCCAACGCCGATGGGCACCATGCTGCTGGTAATGTCGATGATCGTCTACGGTTGCGCCTTTGACTTCTTCAACATTTCCGGTTCGGTATTCGTTGAGCAAGAAGTGAAACCAGAAATTCGTGCCAGCGCACAGGGCATGTTCCTGATGATGACCAACGGCTTTGGTTGCATTTTGGGCGGGATTGTCAGCGGGAAAGTGGTGGAAAACTACACGACGGCTGGCATTACTGACTGGCAAAGCGTATGGCTAATTTTCGCCGGATATTCACTGGTACTGGCCTTCGCCTTCGTCGCACTGTTCAAATATAAACACGTCAGAACGCCTGCGGCTATCCAGCCAGCGGTCTGATTGATAACACCTAAAACTACTGGCAAATCTTTTTTCGTAGGTCGGATAAGCGCAGCGTCATCCGACACCACTAATGTAAATTGGTGGATGACGCTAGCGCTTATCCCCCCTACAAAAGCTGAAAAGGGGAGCGTTTTTAGGCTTTTATCATGTAGCCGTACAAACGCTTGATCCCATCCGCATCTGTTTCGCTATACACACCCTGCAATTCTGGCGAGAAGCCCGGCAACATATTCACACCTTCCTCCAGCGCGAGGAAATAACGCAGCGCGGCACTGCCCCAGACTTCGCCCGGCACGACACACAACACGCCCGGCGGATACGGCAACGCACCTTCCGCCGCAATGCGCCCTTCTGATTCGCTTAAACGCACCAGTTCCACATTACCGCGAATAAACTCGCTGTTGGCATCCTGTGGATTCATAGCAACTGCAGGCAAGCTGGCTTTGCGGAACATCGCTTTTTGCAGATCCTTCACCGCAAAGCTGACGTAAAGATCGTGCATTTCCTGGCACAACTGGCGCAGCGTATAACCTCTGTAGCGTTGGGAATATTTCTGATAGATCGTCGGTAAAACATCCACCAGCGGCGTATCGTCTTCGATATGCTGCTCAAACCGCGCCAGCATCGCCACCAGATGCGCCAGCTTCTCAGTGCTTTCAGCAGGCGTCAGCAAGAACAGAATCGAATTAAGATCCGATTTCTCAGGGACAATCCCGTTTTCACGCAGATAGTTTGCGAGGATCGCCGCAGGTACACCAAATTCAGTGTATTGCCCGGTTTGTGGATCGATACCCGGTGTCGTCAGCAACAACTTGCAAGGATCAACGAAGTATTCATCCTGCGCATAACCTTCAAAACCATGCCACTTCTCACCCGGCTCAAAACTGAAGAAACGGCGCTCCTGCGCGATTGCCGTAGTGGGATGATCCTGCCACGGTTTGCCCGCCACCACCGGTGGGATAAACGGTTTGATCATCTTACAATGGGCGATGATCGCTTTGCGCGCTTCAATGCCCTGCACCACGCACTCGGCCCATAGACGGCGTCCGCTCTCCCCTTCGTGAATTTTCGCGTTCACATCAAGTGCGGCAAACAGCGGATAAAACGGGCTGGTTGAAGCATGCAACATAAACGCGTTATTCAGCCGCTTATGCGGGCAGAATCGTGCTTGCCCACGTAAATGGTTATCTTTTTTGTGGATCTGCGAAGTCTGCGAGAAACCGGCCTGCTGCTTATGCACCGATTGCGTCACAAAGATCCCCGGATCGTTTTCGTTAAGATCCAACAGCAGCGGCGAGCAGTCCGCCATCATCGGGATGAATTGCTCATAACCGACCCATGCTGAATCAAACAAAATGTAATCACAAAGGTGGCCGATGTTATCCACCACCTGGCGCGCGTTATAGACGGTGCCATCGTAAGTCCCGAGTTGGATCACCGCCAGGCGGAACGGACGCTTTTCTTGTGCGCGAGCTGGCGCAACTTCGGCGATCAACTCACGCAGATACTTTTCATCAAAACAGTGCGCATCGATACCGCCGATAAACCCAAATGGATTACGAGCAGCCTCGAGATAAACCGGAGTCGCTCCGGCCTGAATCAATGCACCATGATGGTTTGATTTATGGTTGTTGCGGTCAAACAGAACCAGATCGCCACGGGTCAGCAGCGCATTAGTGACGACTTTATTGGCCGCCGAGGTACCGTTTAGCACGAAGTAAGTTTTATCCGCGTTAAACACTTTGGCGGCAAACTTCTGCGCATGCTTGGCCGATCCTTCATGGATCAGCAAATCACCGAGTTTAACGTCAGCGTTGCACATATCGGCGCGGAATAGATTCTCGCCGAAGAAATCATAGAACTGGCGGCCGGCCGGGTGCTTTTTGAAAAACTCACCGTGTTGGTGGCCAGGGCAGGCAAAAGTGCTGTTTTCCATCGCGACATATTTCGTCAACGTATCGAAAAACGGCGGCAACAGATTGGCTTCGTAGTCACTGGCCGCTTTTTCCAGCTCCAGATAATCCTGCGCTTCGCCGGTTATCAGCCCCGATATCCCTTCTTGCTCGCCAGGCCTTGCATCAGCGGCTAAAAAAACGGGAATTGAAAAACCTGTACGTTTGAGTAGCGCCAGAATACCGCTGCGGCTATCAGCGACAGAAAGGACAACGGCGGCGATATCGGTGAAGTCAGTGCTATCGAGCGTGACCACTTCGCGATGCGTTTCAAGTGTGGCAACCACATCGTGGCTGGCGGCAATTTTCAAAGATTTCATATGCACAAATCCCAGAGGTCAAGGATGAGTGAGTGCCAGATGGCACGGCAAAGGGAGCATTCCCCGGCGAATGTGTCTTGATGGTCTGAAGGATGATTCCCACTCCGACCGCCAGACATCAGTAAAACCAGGCATCACCTGATTTTACTGTTGTCCTGCAGTGAGCGTGCGATGCCCTCACCGCATGGTGAGCAAGGGTCTTCGGGATACAGCAGAAAGGTGAACGAGCGCCATCGAGAGATGCCGGTGAACATTGACTCTAAACATCAATAAGCGCCCCGTTGCGATGTGTGAAATTTCGCGCAATCATGGCACCTTCTGCACGAGGGTTCAAGACGACGCTGCTAGCCGGAGCACAATATTCGCGCAAACGCACGGCTTATTAACACAAAACCATTGACGACAAACGGCCTTTACGGTTTAATGCGCCCCGTTGCCCGGATAGCTCAGTCGGTAGAGCAGGGGATTGAAAATCCCCGTGTCCTTGGTTCGATTCCGAGTCCGGGCACCACTATTTAAAGAAACCAGCCTACGGGCTGGTTTTTTGCTTTCGGAGAAACGCTCACTCCATCGAACCCTATTCGATGACTCATCGCCTCCCCCCACATTCCAGCGCCTGCTACACTTTCAGCAATCCTGATGCGCAGGCATTCTGAAGGGCGAATTCACTTCCTTTCTCCCCATATTCCTCACTGACCTGCCCATTGCGAGACTGCAAAACTGACCCCCATGTTTTTGTCATCCAATCTCGACAGGAGCAGAAAATGCAAATCGATCTCACAGGCAAGAGAGCGCTGGTTACAGGTTCAACGGAAGGCATCGGCTACGCAATTGCTCGCCAACTTTCAAGGGCTGGAGCGGATGTCGTGCTCAATGGCCGCTCAGAGGAAAAGACCACAAAGGCCGCCAAACGGCTAGAAGCCGAAGGCGCAAGAGGTAGCGTTAAACCTGCCACGGCCGACCTGTCAACTGCCGAGGGGTGTGCGGCTCTTGTCGCCCAAATTCCTCAGGTAGACATCCTGATTAACAACGCAGGCATCTTCCAGCCAATTGACTTTTTCGACGCTGACGACGAAGTTTGGGATCGCCACTGGCAGGTCAATGTCATGTCCGCCGTCAGGCTTTCCCGCGCCTATCTTCCAGGCATGCAGAAACTGAACTGGGGCCGCGTGATATTCCTGGCCTCAGAATCCGGTTTTAATATTCCGGTCGAAATGATTCACTACGGCGTCAGCAAGACCGCCGACATCGCTGTCGCCCGCGGTCTCGCTAAGCGCATGGCTGGTACAAATGTCACCGTTAACTCCGTACTCCCGGGTCCTACTCTTTCCGAAGGTGTAGAAGCGATGCTTGCCGATGAGCAAGCGAAAACGGGGTTGCCGCTGGAGGAAATTGCCGCCGCCTTCGTCAAGCAGCATCGTGGCAGTTCGATCATTCAACGTGCCAGCAGCGTCGAGGAAGTCGCAAACTTAGTAACCTATCTTGTGTCGCCGTTTGCTTCCGCGACCACAGGAGCGTCCGTTCGCGTTGACGGTGGGGTCATCGATACTCTCTGACAGCAAACTATTTCACTGACATAACCGGGTTGAACGGCATTTTTATAGATCTCTAACCTGGTTATTAAGCACTATCAATAAACTGGAATCATCACCATTCTACAGTTCGGTTACTTGACCAATAATTTATCAATAAATCGCCTGCTTAATTTGCAATATAAATAAACGCATTTATTCCCACTAATAGTATTAAATAATATTTAATGCTGTCGAAAGTTTTACTTACCACAACGACCCAACCGAAATTATAAGAAAAAACTAGAGCTGAAGTAAGATATTTACTGGCGGAAATAGTAACGTCATGGTAATTAATTTATGTGTGACTAATAATTTCACCTGCGCCCCTCGGAGATAAAAATGAAAAAGCATATTCTCGCCTCACTGATTCTCGCGTTTTCAGGATTAAGTCATACTGCTTTTGCACAGCAGACCCTACGTATTGGTGTCGACCCAACGTTTGCGCCGTTTGAATCTAAAGCTACTGACGGCTCGCTTCAGGGGTTTGATATTGATCTGGGCAATGCCATCTGCGCCCAGGCTAAAGTGACCTGCCAGTGGGTAGAAATTGGCTTTGACGCGACCATTCCTGCGCTTAATGCGCGGAAGTTTGATGCGATTCTGTCTGCTATGGCAATGACCGAGAAGCGCCGTGAGCAGGTCGCATTTAGCGACATGCTTTATAACACTCCAAATGCGCTGATCGCACTGAACAGCAGCACACTGAGCCATGATACGGCTTCACTGCAGGGCAAAAAAATCGGCGTAGCACAGGGGACTATTCAGGAAACCTACGCCAAGAAAAAATGGGAACCACAAGGCGTGGAGGTCATCTCCTACGCCAATCAGATGGAGATTTATCCTGATCTGGTTTCCGGGCGTCTTGATGGCAGCCTGACCAATATTATCTCTGCCGAGCAAGGTTTTCTTGATAAACCGGAGGGTAAAAACTTTGCGATTAAGGCCACTATTACAGACAAAGAAGTATTTGGTGATGGTGTTGGCATCGCATTAAGAAAAGACGATAAAACAAATCTGCAATTAATAAACCTGGCATTGGCCGAAATACATAAAAATGGCACTTACGATCGTCTGGCAAAGAAATATTTTAATTACTCAGTTTATCCATAAGGAAATAAACAATGATGACAGCGGATATTCCATTAGCGGATTATGCCACTCAAAGGTCGCGTTTTATTTCTATGGCAGAGACGAAAGGTGGGTTGATTCATTCTTATCCACATCCACTCAGCGGCCCGAAAGGTGAATTACTTTATACCGATGTAGCGCTTTTTGGCAGTGAGACGGCATCTCGCATGATGCTTGTGATTTCTGGCACTCACGGGGTTGAAGGCTATTATGGCTCAGAGAGCCAGATTGCCTGGCTTGCGGAATTTGAGATGAATCAGTTACCTGCTGATACAGCACTGCTGTTTATCCATCTGCTTAACCCCTGGGGAACCGCCCACCTGCGGCGAGTCAACGAAGACAATATTGATCTTAACCGCGGTTTCATCGATTTTTCACAGACCATCCCGAGTAATCAAGACTATCTGCGTTGGCACGATATTTACTCTGGTGAGCGGGAATTTGCCGACAGGCAACTGGCGTCAGCGCTGTCCCGGGAGGGATGGCCTGCGCTAAAACGCGTAGTCGAGGCCGGGCAGTATCAGTATCCGACAGGCTTGTTCTATGGTGGCAACCAACCCAGTTGGTCCATGCAAACCATGCAAGCCATCATTGAGCGTCATCTCAGTCGCGCACGAACCATCATCAGTTTTGATCTGCATACGGGTGCTGGAGCCTGGGCCCATCCAATGCTGCTTTCTATTGCTGAGCAGCCATTCCCGGCACACGCATGGGGCAAACGGATCTACAAAGAATCACTGACGCTTTTGTTTACCGGTGCGGGTCGAGATAGCGATACCGGCGTCACAGCGACAGCAACGGGTTATTTGTCGCAGTTCCTGCTCAACGCTCTGCCTGATACCCAGATTCTGCCGCTGGTCGTGGAATGTGGCACCTACCCCGCAGAAGAGATGCACCGGCGACTACGGAACGATCACTGGTTACATCTCAAAGCTAATCCTGCCACTGCCGAGGGCCAGGAAATTAAACGTGATTTGGTGGAAGCGTTCTGGCCCGCCGATGAGGACTGGCGGGCACTGGTGGCGTTGCGTACTCAGCAATACTTTGCCCGTGGTTGGCGGGCGCTGCTTAACGAGACTGAAGATTAAAGACGCCCATAAAAGGTCATACGGGCGTTTTCTGATAGTGCGATATCCGGTTTAGTGTTGTAAGCCAGTACGACCAACATTCGCGTCACCTCACCTTCGGTGGGCGTGACGCGATGAAGCGAATTACGGCCCCGAAACAAAACCAGATCGCCCGGGTCAATTGCCAATTGATCGACAGTGCGGCGTTCATCAAGGACTTCTGCCACTCCGTCGTAATTCATCTCACCCGCATCTGCATCGCGCAAATCCTTCACATACTGAAAAATACCGCCCGCTAGCGGTTTTTGTAATAACAGAGTGATGGCAAACGATGAGTTATCAAAATGCCAGCCCAATTCCTTACCGTGCGGAGCATAGTGAATATTAATCGATGAGAGGGAGTCGGCATAAGGATAGAGAGCTTCTTCGCCCAGTACATCGCAAAGAAAAAACTGAAACTCAGCACTATTATAAAGTGTGCGTAGCGGCGAATTAGAGGCAATTAAATCATCAGTGATGCAACCTTTGGTACTGATTACGTCGCGATTGCGGGGATGTTCCGCACTGAATTCCGGATCGGTTTTCATCAGGTATGCATTATGGTTGCTGACCGTGTGATACGCCTGATGGCGCTGTGCTTCGGCCTCACCGATAATGGTATTCAGTGCTGCTGGTTGCAAAAACTGGCGTAGTACCAGCGCACCGCTGGCGTTTAACTGCTCCCGGCAAGAGCGACGCCAGGCGATATCGTTAATCGGGTGCGCGTCGAGACTAATAATGGATTCAGGCATATATGCAATTCTCATCGTTAGCAGGTGTGATTTTACTGTAATCCCCCTGCACGCTGAGTAGATAACGATAAATACTTAATACCTTGAAAAGGAAAAATTAATGCCTGCACCGCAACTGCGATTACCCAAAATCAGCGTGATTAACTCGTTCAAAGCAGCGGCTGAATTGGGCAGCCTTGCAAAAGCGGCAGCTCAGTTAGCGCTCACTCCTGCGGCTGTTAGCCAGCAAATTCGTCAGTTGGAGGAACAGCTAGGCAGTGCACTTTTTGTCCGCACGCCAAACGGAGTGATGTTGACCGAAACAGGGAAAGAGTATTTACGTTATGTCACTGAAGCTTTTGATATTTTGCTGCTTGGCCAGCAAAACATTCGCTATGCCGCTGCGGCTCCCCGATTAACGCTCTATTCTTTGCCTTCGCTGGCAACCAAATGGCTACTTCCCGAGTTACATAACTGGCGTGCCCATTGCCCGGATGTTGACCTGGCGTTGCATGGCACTCATACCCAGGTGGACTTCAACACCATGCATGCCGATTTTGTTATCTGTTTTGGTGAAGAGCGCTATAGCCAACTGGAAAAACAATTTTTATTTCACGATGAGGTGCTGCCAGTCGCCAGCCCGGAACTGGTTGCGCGTTTCCAGGGCCGGGATCTGCTAAACGAAGCACCACTGATTCATCTCGACTGGGGAAATGAAGGGCGTTTTCTACCTGACTGGCGAAGCTGGTTTCAGGCTAAAGAGAGGGAAGAACCTCAACCGCAGCCCTCTTTCATCTTCAATCTCACTTCACTCGCATTAGATGCCGCTGTCGCGGGTACGGGGGTTGTACTTGGGCAACGGCATTTAATTGCCAAAGAACTAGCATTAGGCACCCTTGTTGTCGTAGATGAGCTCAGCCTGCCGCTGAGTAAACCCTATTTTCTCGCCTGGCCACAACGAACACTGAGCCAACCTGGAAGTAGCCAGTTAATTGCCTGGCTAGGAGGGATTGCCGGAACGGATGATTAATAAAAGTGCCGTGCCAGACCAAACATTGTGATATTTCTACTTACCTATTTAATATTACAGAAATATCACCACCACGACTAAACACTTAATTCACCATCATGAAAATCATTCAGATAATCATTTCAGTACAACCCATATATTTCATGAATGTATAATAAAATAAATCCTATTTTGCTGACTACTAGTACAGGTATATAATCACTTCAGATTTCCAGATGAACAATCACAATAATTTTGGCGAAAACAAGGAAGAAAGTAGCATGGATTCCAGGTCAACAGTCTTTTTGTGCGCGGCTGCATTTTTTCTTGCCGGCTGTGCACCACATTCCCCTATTGATGCAAAAAAAACCGGAGCATTTCGTCCAGAAAGTAGTGCCAGTAAAAATGCCCTCGCACAGCAACTGACCGACAAAGACATTTTTGGGAATGAAACGACACTGGCTGTATCTGAAGAAGATATTCAGGCAGCACTGGATGGCGAGAAGTTAAGTGTACCGCTGAATTCTGCCGTTATCCTGGTTCAGTCAGGTAACAAGGCGCCTGAAATGTCCATGCAACAGGAAATGGAAAAATACTATCGGGTATCGACATTCACCGGAATTCCAGACAGACAAAAAGTAGCTGTATGTAATAAAAATGAGAGTGGGGATATTATTGCCAGTGAAAATATGAATTATATGCAGGCGTTACGTTATATTGCAGCGAAGGGGCATCAAAGAGTCATTATCGTTTACCAGGATACATTGCAGTCAGGCAGATATGATTCTGTGACAAAAAACATGGCATGGTCCGATTATAAAAATGAAAAACTCACGGATTCAGCCTCACTGCGTTACCTGGTACGTTTTTCTCTGGTGAATGTAGCAACGGGTGAATGGGCTACCTGGTCACCTGTCAATTATGAATACAGTGTGCTCCCGGTTCAGTCAGGAAACATAAATACAACAGAGCAACAGATTATTCAGCTTAAGCAGAAAACGTTTGTAGCTGTGGTTAAAGATCTAGTGAACCGATATCAGTAATATCACCACATCTGCCGCCTGTAATTTATGGCGGCAGGCATTGATAAATATATTACTTTCGTACTTCATGTTAAATACGGTGATATATCAACAACTATCACTTTCTGTTTAATGTCAGTTAAAAAATCTGCCATGTTAATCCCCCTGATAGTCAGTACTATTTATCAACTTTAGTGTCGGTTACCGTCCCCAGAACAGTGGTGTCTTTCAGCAACAACCAGCGGCTTAATACGCCATCCAGCCGCTCATTAATTTGTTTTTCCAGAGCATCAGTATTCAGCTTCTGCTCGTGTGCATCCTGGTATTGCGTCAGCAGGTATTCCAGAGGTGTTTCCTGGTTCAGCGTCCGTTCTGCCTGATAGACCATGGTTTTGATAGAAGAAAGTGTAAAACCTTCTTTCGCTTTTTCACGTTGTACTAACAATTCAGCGAATGCGCGTAAATCCGTGCGCGTCTGCTGCCAGCCCTTAAGTTCGGGGCTGTTTGCTGAGCGGCCTTTTAGCATGTCATTCCACTGCGCCGTCGCTTGCTGTTGTTGCAAACTTTCAGGCCACTGGCTGTCTGCCGTGCGAACCATCCGTTGACCCGTTTCCAGTGGTTTCAACGGTGAAACAGTAAGGAGTTGCTGTAACCGCTGCTGATAATTCGCCTGATCCGGTGATACTAACCACACAGTTGCTGCCCCCTGCGCCGTATCGCGCACTGCACCGATTTGTTGCTGCATAGGGTAAACCTGCCACCACCAGAATGCGGCAACCACAACGGCGCTACAGAACACACCACCTGCAAATCCCTTAACGAGATTTCCCTTCTGGGCTATAGGCTGGCTGGCTGCCATACCATGAACAGCCACTCTCATCTCCGGCAATTCAGGAAGGGGCGGTAACAAATCGTGTGAGGTTTCTGCACCCTCTGGTGCGTACACCAGCGTCCGGACAGTCGGTTGTACTGGCACGCTGGTTATTAGCTGTGGTTCAAGCCGTTTTCGCGTGTTCTGCACAAAGTACAAAAGATTTTCCACACGCGGATGACGCTTCAACTCCACCTGCTGGAGTTTGTCGCAGATAAGTTGTAATGCCCGCTCAGTGCGATAGAGCAGCGGTAGGTCAGCGTCAGAAAATGACAGCTGTTGGCGCAAGATATTGCCAGTACGAGTGTTAAACCAGTCGAGCATTTCGGTGCGCGCGGGGCCACTCTGCGGCCAGAATTTTTCCCATTCATGGCTTATCATCGCTGCCAGCAATTCAGTCCCTTCACAGAACCCGGGCAACCCTTGGGTACGGGTGCGAGCCAGCGTATAGTAAGCTGCAGTATGCAAATCCACTCCATTGGCTTTGAAAATCGCCAGCGCCAGCGATTCCACCAGTTTCCAGTTCAGTTCCGGTTGCGATGGATTATTGGCTTTATTAATTTCCTCGCGGATGGCACTAAATTCCGGCAATTCGCGCGGGTCGCTACCAGTAACGATGGTCTGCGTCTCTTTCATTTTACTTATTCCTTGGATGTAATTGAGAACAAAATAACCACGTACAGAATAATCTTGTGCTCATTATATATTTCGCATAACTCTTACAAATTCAATATCGACAGATTAAACATTATTTAATAGAATCTACTTTGCTTTCCTGCGCAGGTGAATATGCTCTTTGTTTGCATATCTCTTTACTCTTAGCATAATAACTACCTGAGGATACGATACTAGTAGAATCACATTTATAGTAATTTGTACCAAGAGGGTATATCGAAATAACGATAGATAAAAGAAAACCGAAAACTAATGCGACAATACTGTAAACTGTTACTGGGATCATTAGTTTATTAGTAATCGCAACAACTTTCTTTCTGCATGGAAGCAGAAGACAAATGATCAAACAATCCAATAAAACCATGACTGGAATAAAAAACAACATAGGAATTTGCTTCCAGTCATAATAGATATAATCGTTATCTTTAATCATCCCAACAAGTGTCTCACTACCAATGGTATAAAAAAACACCACCCCACTTGTTAGAAAAGAAAAAATAAAAACAGCGCCTACTATACCTTTCAGCTTTACAATATCCATAATATAAACATCTCTTAATCATTAATGGGAATTGATAATCATCTGTGCTTTAAATATCTTCTGGATTTACCTCTGAGTTTCGCCTTCACTGTCTATTGAATATTCTCTCGCCTTGCACATTTCTTTACTCTTAGCGTAATGACTACCTGAAGAGACTATACTTGTGGAATCACATTTATAGTAATCGGTGCCAAGAGGGTATACAGAAATAACCATTGAAATAATAATACCAACAAAAAATGCCACAACACTGTAAATCGATACTGGTATTATTAACTTCCTTACAATCACACCTATTCTTTCCCTGCATGATGGCAAGGCTATTATAAGAAATATAAACAAATCAAAAACAATTGCAACCGGAAGAAAAAGGAATACGGGAATTTGTTTCCAGTCATAGTATATATAACCCTCGCCTTTAATCAACTTTAACGTATCAGGCCCTACTTTATTATAAACAAACACAATCATTCCGGTCAGGAATACAACTGTAAAAATAGCACAAGATACTCCTTTTATTTTTTCAATGTTCACTGTATCAACACCTCATTCATTATTTATGAATTACCCATCATGTAAATGCTTGTAATGAATTTACAATAACTACAGATTCACTTGAAAAAGCATTATTCTGTTTTCTGAGTTTCATCTTCACCACTTGATGAATATGCCCTCTCTCTACATATCTCTTTACTCTTAGCATAATGACTACCTGAAGAGACTATACTTGTGGAATCACATTTATAGTAATTAGCACCAAGAACGAATACAGAAATAATCATAGAAACAATCGAACCAATAATGAATACGGCAACACAGTATATTGTCAATGGGATCAGTAATTTCTGCATAACTTGATTTGTTTTTTTCCTGCATATTGGAATTAACATACAAAGAGCACATAGATCGAATAAAATCATAGCCGGAATGAAAAGCAATACAGGTATTTGCTTCCAATCAAATACAATATAACCCTCACCTTTAATTAGGCTCAGCGTGTCCGTACCAGCCTCATTACAAATAAACACAATCATGCTCGTCGTGAATGCAATAATAAAAACGGACGAAGCTATACCTTTTATTTTCACAACATCCATAATGTAGACATCTCTTTATCATTAATAAAAATTAGAATCATCTGAATTTTAAATACCTGTTGTTTTTATTTCTGGATTTTATTTTTACCTTCACTGTTTGCTGAATATTCTCTCGCCTTGCACATTCCTTTACTCTTAGCGTAATGACTACCTGATACAATACCGGAGGTGTTACATTGATAGTAATTAGTACCTAGAGGGTAAATAGATATTATTATAGAAAGCATAAATCCCAGAACCAATTCGGCAACAGCATAGATTGTTGCTGGGATTATTAGCTTTAGCAAAACAGGTGTCATTTGCATACTATATGGAAGAAGTACACTCAAACAGAGCACATCGCCATAAATCATCACAGGCAATGCAAAAAAGGATGGAATACTTCCCCAAGTATAAAAAATATAATCCTCACCGTTAATCAAACCCATTATAGTCTGGCTACAATAATAATAAAGAAACATTATCATACCTGTTGCGAAGATAACCATTGTAAGCGCTACAACTTTTTTCTTGTATTTCTTAACATCCATGATTTCAATATTGCCCATTTATCATAGAAGACTGATAAGGATTCATGTTCTTCATATTCCACTCAGTCACTTTTTGCTGCTCTTCCATTCCCTTTCGGATACTTGTGATTAATTTTTCAGATAAATTAAATTCCTTATCAATTTTAAATAACGAATAAGTGATTATCATTCCCAAGAAAATTATAAGCACTATCCCTACAGAAATCGGAAGGGTGATACTAAACATGGCACCTACGCCTGCTACTACCATTTTTGTCACATATATAGTCACTATCACTTTTGCCACATCCATGGTGATATTTCCAATAAATTCGGCAACAGCCTCCCCACTATGATCGGAAAAAATAAACTCCACGACACGTTGAGCAGCAGAAAAATAAATGCAGAACCGTGCACCACTCATGATCCCGGCATTAATCCCTGCTTTTCCTATACCCAGTTCAAGGATTTGTGGGTGATTAACCGCATAACGGGTTCCGTTCAGAATTCGACGCACAGAAGAATAACCGCTAATTTTAATATAGGTGACCCCCTTCTGGATGTAAGGAGTTGCTTTAACAGCCAACCCTTTTAAGTTAAAAACCAATTTCCCGGCATCTTTGTAACTCCCCAGTTTAAAAATATTTTTTGCACCCGCTACCGTATCTTTAATATTCCCAGCATAGGTAGTGCCCTTGTCATATAGTGCATCAGCAACGGCATACGCTTCATCCATGGTTAGCAACATAATGTGCTGCGTGTTTTTATTTAAAACTTCCTCTAGTTTAAGTGTATCAAGTAAAAAAGGGTGCTGAGGGTACAACTGGTTAATGGGTGCATTGCCACTCACTATTTCACCGAGATAATCACTCAGTGAAGCATTCTGATTTTTGTTATCCATAACGCCTCCAATGATTATTAGAAAATACGATCGCTCCATAAACTATATGCACTGGTTCCCGCAGTACAGTGCTCCCAATTAATTGACTCATATGTCAGCTCAATAGTTTCTTGCGGTTGGCCATCACTATCATCAATAGTATGGGGAACCTGAAGGTGAATTCCCGCTATTCTGGCATTAATTAATTTCAGCTTATAATAACATTCATTCATGCCCATACGATTGGTACGATAGAAACTGAAATCACAAGTTAAACATTCATTTTCTGTGATGGCTTTCCCCAATAAAGGGGATGATTTATCTATCGGCTTAACCATCGTTAGCGCCTGGTGATTAACATTCTGCTGCCGAGTTAAGCTGTGAGACAATTCCATCACCATTATTTGATCATAATGAATAACCTGCGCTTTATTACCGATAGAATTCAGAGAAGAACATCCAGCTGAAATTAACCCCTGTAATTCCCCGTTAAGAGACATATATATAAGATTTGCCATAATTATTCCGCACGATAAGTTTAAATATTATGTGATGCCTTCATCAGATAAATAACCTGAGAAGGCATCGATCCTTAGTACAGCGTATCCGTCAGTTTGAACTGGCTGAATAGCCCGCCAACAAATGGGTTATCTTCTGTATCGGTATGTACCCGATATACCATTGCACCGCCATCCACATTAAAGCGCACACTGAAACTACCATCCTGAATGTTGGTTAATTGGCCTGCACCAAATAACCGGAATTGCGCCCACGGCCCACTGAAGCTAATACTTCGTGGCGCATTCCCTCCAGTACCGATCATCGTCAGCTTGCTCTCGTTACCTTCGCGCATATTGTTCGGCCACACCAAATGCGCGGTATAGTTACGACCCTGGCTATAATCGACAAGCTGGCCATCCAGGTTCAATACGCTGCGCCGTTTGTTACCCGAAAGCTGCACCGGCTCCACCGCAAACTGAGTCCCTAAACCGTTTTGCCGACTGAAAAAGATGTCGCGGATTTTTTGCGCGGTATCTAGTTGCTGGCGGATATCTTCGCGAATAATCACGTTGTTATCGCCATCCACCAGACTCAGATCGTTTTCCATAAACAGCTTCAGGTTCTGCTGATAAAAGCTGTCCAGAATACCGTCTGGTTTAAAGAAACGTTCAAACGCGTCCAGCGATGCATCCTGCGATGAACGCGGGTTAAACGGATAGTTATTCGCAAGCTGTTCATTGAACGGTTTTACTACGTTTTCGCGCCAGTCCACTTCCATATAGTGAACAGCTTCCACCATCACCACATGCCAGGCCTGGTCAGCTAGCTTGCCTACCCAACGGTTGAGCGGTGCGGGCAATGTTTTCGCCATCTGCCGAGTGGCGAAAATAGGGTCGCTGCTGTTTTGATCCAGCCGTAACTGCACGGCTTTCAGCGCTGATTTACCCGGCACCGGTGCGTTCTGAATAGCCTGTAGATAACGATGCAGCTCTGTCAGTTGTTGGTAAACTGCCTGTAGAGTGCTTTCTTTGTCTTTCTGTACCGTCAGTGTGCTGTTTTCGGTAGCAAACTCATGCCCCAGACGCGTCAGCAACAGGTAATCCGGCTCTGCCAACGCTTCTTCGCGGGCCTTGTCATCCAGTTTTTCGGAAAACACCGCCGGTTGCGTGTTATCCCGCAATGCGGTCAGCGCCCGCTGAAGAGGTTGGTCGCCGCTGATGATTTGCTCCAGCGACCCTGCCAGTTCCGTGATCGACTCATAGTTATGCACGTTCAGGTTGCCCTTGGGCGCACCACTGAATATCACTATAACGATGAGGGCGACATCCGCCATGTCGCCCTCCCCGGCGGCCACAGTCTCTGGTACGAGTACAACGACGCCGGGCAGCTCACCCGCCTGACCACACCGGGCGACCAGCAATGGCTGTGGGCTTACGACGAGCTCGGCAGCGTGGTCAGCCTCACTGACCCGCAGGGCCGGAGCCAGCAGTTCAGCTACAGCGAACAGGGCGATTTACTGGCTCATATTCTTCCCGGCGGCGCGACCTGGCGCTGGAGCCATGATGCCCTGCACCAGGTGCGGGAAACCACTGCCCCGAATGGCGGTATCACACACACAGAACAGGATATGCTGGGCCGTCTGCTGAGCGTCAAAGACCCGCTGGGCTTCACCACGCAGTTCCGCCACAGCAAAAAGCATGCCGGGCCACAGGGCAGCGTCGAGGAAATTAACCGCCCCGACGGTGTGCGCGAACTGATGCGTCAGAACAGTGAAAAACTGCCCGAAAGCTTCACTGACGGGGAAGGAAAAACCACCCGTTATGAATACGGTGCATTCGACCTGCTGACGGCGGTGATACGCCCGGACGGTGAACGGCTGGAATGCCGTTACGATAAACTCACCCGCCTGACTGAAATCACCAACGCCGCTGGTGAGCACTACCGTCTGACCTACGACAAAGCCGGGCAGCTGATTGCTGAAACCGATTTCACCGGCAGAACGCTGAATTACCGCTACGACGCCGCAGGCCGCTGTATCTGCACTGCTTTCCCGGATGGCGCCCACCTTAACCGGGTATATAACGTCACCGACCAGGTCGTACGCGAGGACGTCACTCAGGGCGACAGCACCCGCGTACTCAGCACCACCCTCTTCCGTTATGACACCCTCTGCCGTCTGGTCGAAGCGAAGAATGACGATGCTACCGTCAATTATGAATATGATGAGGCCGGTCGCATTACTGCCGAAACCCTCAACGGCCGACGCACTGAATATACATGGGAAAAAGAACGCGACTATATCTCACAACGCACCACTGAAGGACTCACCGAATACTTCACCCGTGGATTAATGGGAGAGCTGACACAGTGGCAGATAGCAGACCATGCGCCACTGACCTTCACCCACGACCTGCGCGGCCACGAAATCACCCGACAGAGTGACACCGGCTTCCGCCAGCAACTGGGTTACACACCAACCGGGATGCTGACGCAGCAGCGAGCCGGAAGTCAAACTGAACCGGACGCCCGTAATAAAGACCTGCAACGTCAGTGGCTGTACGACAAGGCTTACAACCTGACAATGATTGCAGACACACTGCGCGGTACCGCCGTCCACACTCTGACGGCGAACGACCAGATAAGCCACGCCACCTGGACCGGCAGCAGCAGTGTGCCAATGCGCGAAGAGCGCTTCACCTATGACCAGAACCTTAATATCACCCGCCGCCAGACCTGGGTGAATGACGTACTGGAAAGCGAAGCCTACCAACAGCAGCAGCATAGCCGGGTCGCATCGCGGGAGCATAAAGCCTGGCGGCACACCACCTCACGCATCAACCCCGACAGCGGGAAACCCGAAGACGGAAAATTTGTCCGGGTGGTGAACGAACACAACATCACCTGGAAATACGATGTTAACGGGCGTCTGGTGGAAAAACTGGTGGATAAAGGCGGCTATCGCCCTCTCCAGTGGCGCTACCGCTGGGATGCCCGAAGCCAGCTCACCGCACTGGAAACCCCGGACGGCGAACGCTGGGAATACCGCTACGACCCGTCTGGCAGGCGCATCAGCAAACGCTGCACCAACCGCGAGAAAACCGGTTACGACTTCCACTGGAATGGCGACCAGCTGACCGAAGAAATCCCGGTGTATGCCGGTGGCACTCCGGCGTATGACGACAGTATTCGCTGGATTTACGAGCCAGGCAGTTTCACACCACTGGCGCGTTATGAGAAAGGACAGTTGCACTATGCCGTCACAGACACTGTCGGTCGTATTCAGGAATTACTGACCGAAGACGGCACCATCGTCTGGCGCGGCAAGCAACAGCTCTGGGGTCGGGAAGAAAGTGCTAACGATGACAACCTGAGTTGCAGGTTACGCTTTCCGGGGCAATACGAAGATACAGAATCCGGATTGCACTACAACCGCTTCCGTTACTATGATAGTGAAACGGGACAGTACATTTCGGCAGACCCGATAGGGCTGCTGGGTGGGGTGAATCCTTACGGGTATGTGCATAACCCGCTGGGGTGGATTGATCCGCTGGGGCTGGCTTGTTGTCCTCCGGCCGCTCAGCAATTACGCGATATGGAAGCGTTACGCAATGGTCAGGATGTGACTGTCAGAAGCGCAGAGGATGCGAGGAAATTATTAGATTATATGTCTGAATTAAGGCCGCATGTTGATAATTTCCCTGCTAATTCGGGTTATCTTTTCAAAGACACTGCGTTCGGTGATGTATGGAAACAACCAAAAGGTACATATCGCGGTGATTTATATAATACCAAAAACCCACTCTCAGATACTGTTCATGATTCTAATAATATATTGCACGATACAAATCCACATTATAACATTTTATTCCCTGATGGAACTAAAGCCGGAATAATCATCACACCTTAAATACTGGAGTTATTTTATGAAGGTTGTATTGGATTGTCGGGAAATAAAAGATATCCCATTAATTGAACGAGAGGTTTCAGTCGATGGTTCTAAGCTGACTGTCGGTTTTTCATTGATTGGAGATTTGAATTTGTTTTTTGAGTATTATAAGAATTATCAATCAGATACTGAATCTATGAGTAGTGCTGAAAGATTTATTAAATTGAAAGGACAAACTACAAAGAGCGAACATTTTTATACAGATATTGATTTCTCCAAGCAACAGCATGTTTCAAAAGTTAATCTATTGAAATCTATAATATCTAATAAACTAGATTTGCCTGATGGTGGTGACGGATTCATATATAACGGTGATAAATCTTATGTTGAAATCCTATTAAACAGGATAAGTTAATGGAATTAAGCGTGACCGGAAGGATCCTCAGATCTTTCCGGTCCTTTGACTTAACCCGCCATCCCCCACGGCGCTGCTTTAATATTACGATTAGCCATTTTTATATCCCGCAGTTGCTGACGTAGGGCTTCCTGCTCATGCTTCAGCGCATCTACTTCATCGCTGTCTTTAATAAGCACAATACAGCCATCAGCTATTTTCACTGTAAGATGTGCGCCCGTCTCAAACCCCGCCTCTTTCAGCCATTTACCCTTTAAATGAATATTCGGTGTACCGGTATCGCCCCGGTTCGGCACATAGCCAACAATATAACGGCGCTGCGCTTTGGAAATCCCTGATTCTTAAATACAATCGTGCTCAGCCATAATTAACTACCTTCTTAGTTGCCTGTGGTCAGCGGCGCTGTTGAGTACCGGTTCGATGCACAACAGGATTATGTCACGAAGCGCACCTCTGCGGGTATTACCGAATACTTCACCCGTGGATTAATGGGAGAGCTGACACAGTGGCAGATAGCAGACCAAGCGCCACTGACCTTCACCCACGACCTGCGCGGCCACGAAATCACCCGACAGAGTGACACCGGCTTCCGTCAGCAACTGGGTTACACACCAACCGGGATGCTGACGCAGCAGCGCGCCGGCAGTAACACTGAACCAGACGCCCGCAATAAAGACCTGCAACGTCAGTGGCTGTACGACAAGGCTTACAACCTGACAATGATTGCCGACTCACTGCGCGGTACCGCAGTTCACACCCTGACCGCGAACGACCAGATAAGCCACTCCACCTGGACCGGCAGCAGCAGTGTGCCAATGCGCGAAGAACGCTTCACCTATGACCAGAACCTCAATATCACCCGCCGCCAGACCTGGGTGAATGACGTAATGGAAAGCGAAGCCTACCAGCAACAGCAGCATAGCCGGGTCGCATCGCGGGAGCATAAAGCCTGGCGGCACACCACCTCACGCATCAACCCCGACAGCGGGAAACCGGAAGACGGAAATTTTGTCCGGGTGGTGAACGAACACAACATCACCTGGAAATATGATGTTAACGGTCGTCTGGTGGAAAAACTGGTGGATAAAGGCGGTTACCGCCCTCTCCAGTGGCGCTACCGCTGGGATGCCCGAAGCCAGCTCACCGCGCTGGAAACCCCGGACGGCGAACGCTGGGAATACCGCTACGACCCGTCTGGCAGGCGCATCAGCAAACGCTGCACCAACCGCCAGAAAACCGGTTACGACTTCCACTGGAATGGCGACCAGCTGACCGAAGAAATCCCGGTGTATGCCGGTGGCACTCCGGCATATGACGACAGTATTCGCTGGATTTACGAGCCAGGCAGCTTCACACCACTGGCGCGTTATGAAAAAGGCCAGTTGCACTATGCCGTCACAGACACCGTCGGCCGCATTCAGGAATTACTGACTGAAGACGGCACCATCGTCTGGCGAGGCAGGCAACAGCTCTGGGGTCGGGAAGAAAGTGCAAATGATGACAGCCTAAGTTGCAGGTTACGTTTTCCGGGGCAATACGAAGATACAGAATCCGGATTGCACTACAACCGCTTCCGTTACTATGATAGTGAAACGGGACAGTACATTTCGGCAGACCCGATAGGGTTGCTGGGTGGGGTGAATCCGTACGGGTATGTGCCGAATCCGCTGAGGTGGGTTGATCCGCTGGGGCTGTGTAAGACCTTAACAAGCAATACCGATCCTTCTGAAATAGTAAATAATGGTAGAGTAAGTAAAGCTGATATTGATGCTTGGGCAAATCAAAATGGCATCCTTAATTCATGGGCGCATGATCCAGCAAAATTCCCTGGTGGTGGATTTAAATATGACTCGGGTAGTTATACCGTACATGGCCATGGTGCTAATCCATCAGCAGCAGCCAAATTCCCTAATTCCAATGCTGCAAGTGGCCCAACAGCAAGTATAAAAAATACTTCAACTGGAGAAGTATTTAGAACCGATGGTACATGGGGGAAATTTAAATCAGATCCTAATGGTGCCCATATTCCTCTTGATGATTCATCCTATTGAGGTGTTTATATGAAGTTACAAGAAATAAAAGGAAAGGTATCATCCCTTCCTACAATAATGGATATATCAGATGAGCTATTGACAATTAAATATTTAATGTCAATTGAATCTGAAGACTTAACAGAGAATACAGATGATTTGAAGTCTGTAATAAATTCATTAGAGTTGTCACATACTGACTCTGGTTTTATGGAGTTGACAGAGGAAAATGAAAGTATATTTCTGGAGTTTTGTTGTTGGTTGAAAAAAGTAGATAGTGAGTTTAATTTAGGATTAAATGCTAATACTATAGATAGTTTTAGTTTGACTACTGAAGATATCAAAAAAATGATGCCATAAGTGAAACTAAAAAGGCCGGGTAAGAAACTAAATCTTCCCGGCTATTTTACTTCTTACTTATCCTAAACTGCCATCCCACGGAGCGCTGCCTTAGCGGCGCTCTTTATGTTCAGATTAGTCTGCTTAATCTCCCGAAGTTGCTGGCGCAGCGCTTCCTGCTCATGTTTCAGCTCGTCCACTTCGTCGCTGTCTTTAATAATCACAATGCAGCCGTCAGCTATTTTAACGGTGAGATGTGCGCCCGTCTCAAACTCCGCTTCTTTCAGCCATTTCCCCTTTAAATGAATATTGGGTGTGCCGGTATCGCCCCGGTTCGGTACATAGCCGACAATAACGCCGACGTTTGAGGAAAGAGTTCAGTAGCTGTACGAGCCGGCGGCACTAACGTCTGTCGCGCGGCATGCGAAGGGAAAACTGCACTATGCCGTCACAGACACCGTCGGCCGCATTCAGGAATTACTGACTGAAGACGGCACCATCGTCTGGCGCGGCAAGCAACAGCTCTGGGGTCGTGAAGAAAGTGCGAATGATGACAAGCTGAGTTGCAGACTGCGCTTTCCGGGGCAATACGAAGACACAGAATCCGGCTTGCACTACAACCGCTCCCGTTACTATGATAGTGAGACGGGGCAGTATATTTCGGCAGACCCGATAGGGCTGGCGGGTGGGGTGAACCCTTACGGGTATGTGTCGAATCCGTTGAAGTGGGTTGATCCACTTGGGCTGTGTAAAAGCGGTCCAAATGAAACTACAGGGCAGGGATATCATAATGAAACTTATGCTCCCAAACCGGTGAAGCCCCAGGATGCAGTAAATCAATGGGATAAGTTCCTTGGGCCAGGGCCACATACAAATACCCATCCAAGAACAGGAATGCCAGATGCAGACAGGATCGTTTTTGCTGATGGCACGCGGAGCATTCGTTACGGTAATCATGAAATGAATAGCGGTCCTACTAAGCATCACTACCATGAAGAAACATGGACATACGATCCTGTTACTAACGTAATGAATGTCGATAATAGTGTCGTCAGGGTACCTTTCCCAAAATGAAAAATATAATCATAAGTGAGCTGGATAATTCATTCGTGAGTTTCAAATCTGCTATCGGTAGTGGGATTGCTGTTTGGGCGGGTAAAAAACCACTGTTAGATTCCTATCAAGAAATTGAATTAGATATAGATGATCATTTTGAATGGCGGAATAATATAAATCTTATTGGTGAGAATAGAACCAGTATAATATTCTCTGATGATAAATTGATATTTGAGGCGAAAATAATTGCATGTGAGGATGATGGTGTCTTAACTGTATCACTCGATGGAGACATTATTTTTATTGAGGTGTCTGGTGAAAATGTTGCGAGTGGGTATGTATCATTTGTCACTACACCGGATAAAGTCACCTTATATCCAACTGATTTATAATTGATAAACCCCCGGAAAGATTACCTCGGTCTTTCCGGGGGAGTACTTAACTCACCATTCCCCGCAGCGCCGATTTAATACTCTGTTTTGTCCAGGTAGTGAACGAACACAACATCACCTGGAAATACGCTGTTAACGGTAGTCTGGTGGAAAAACGGGTGGAGCAACTCATAACTGCTGCTGCCCAGTACCGAAATGAAGCGATGAGCGAGTCGAATAATTGACTCCCCGCTGAGTTATGGAAAACGTGGCGTCCAGGCGCCACGTGCCGTGAAAAACCCTATCTCTAAACCATGAATCACTGACTCAAGCGGCGCAGGTAAGCCACACTTTCTAACAGCGGGTCACCGGTCAGTTCTTCAACAATGATCGGAATATGAGCCAGTTGGCGCTGTTCCAGCACAGCCAACACCTCAACATAATCAATCAGGCCATGTTCCAGGCTCGTCGGAATCTTATCTCGCCCTTGCAAGATGAAATTCTTGAAATGGAACAATCGGATGCGCTCGCCATGCTGGCTAAGAAAATCGACTAAGATCTCACGCCAGTTCCCGGCATTATCCGCATCCAGCAAGTTGGCCAGATCAAGAGTCACCTTGAAATTATCGCCCAATCGCGTGTTCAGGCTCGCCAGACAATTGGCGTCATAAATAATATGATCTTTGACCGCCTCGACCAGAAAATCACAACCTGCCTGCTCCAGTTCGGGTTTTAACTGCTCAAAGGTCCGCTCCACTTTCTTGAAGGAGGCCGCGCTGTGATTATCCGGATGCCAGGTCCAGTCATTGTCGTTCAGAGAGCCAGTCTCACTGCCCACGACGCCGACATTGCAGCGGCGAGCAAGTTCGATATTAAAACGCACGCGCTCCATCTCACTCTTCAAGAAGTCTGTATCTGAATGAGCAGGGTTGAAGTAACTGGCCAGCAGAAAGATGGAAATACCGGCCTGCTGAAGCTGTTGAATATTGGCGACCATCGTGTCGATATCACGAGCCTGCCAGGCCTCGACCCAGCTCCTGTGTACTGCCAGTTGCAGTCCGTCAATCCCCGCCTGGCGCGCATAAGCAATAATCCCTTCTGGAGTCTGATCGATAAGATCATGTCCGCGTGCGCCTATTTTTAACGTTGTCATATCTTCATCCTGTGAAGTCATAAAATGGCTTGCGAGCCCATCAGGGCTCGCAAATTCAATTAATGAAACGCTTCCAGTCTAATCAGACTGCTGGCACTGGAGTCGTCGTGTCCGGTTGAATGGCCGGGCCTTTATTGTACTCCTGCTCGAAATATTCGCGCACCATTGGAGCGGATAAACCCACCACAACCTGAAGGTTTTTACCTGTACGCATCACACCCAAAGCTCCGGCTTGCTTGAGAGCCTTGTCATCCTGTACCAGGGCCGGGTCTTTCACCACCAGGCGTAAACGCGTCTGACAGTTTCCGATGGTATCGACGTTTTCACACCCACCCACACATTGCAGGATTGCGGCAGCTCTGAGGCGATCTGGCTCTTGACCTGCAACAACCGGTCCAGACTGTTTGCCACGGTAGTCTTGTTTAGAATAAAGGCGCACATCTTCTTCCTCTTCCTCATCACCACGGCCTGGTGTCAGGAAGTTAAATTTCAGGATCATGTAGCGGAACACGAAGAAGTTGATAGCCGCGAAACCGAGGCCCAGAGCAAGGTGGATCCAGATAAGGTGAGCATGGTTCTTAGCATAGAAGACCCAGTTGAACAGGATGATATCGTTGAGACCACCGCCCATGAAACCCACTACGCCGCACAGATAGAGCGCCACACACAGGGTCGCACCAATAATAGCATTGACCAGATACAGCACCGGCGCCACAAACAGATAGGTAAACTCGATAGGTTCGGTAATACCAACAGCCATTGCCGTGATGATCGCCGGGATCACCAGAGCGGCAATCTTGCGCTTCATCTTCTTCTTAGCAGTAGCATAAATAGCCAGGCCTGAACCGAGTGAGCAGAACACGCTGATGTTGCCATACAAGGAGTAACCGGCAGCTGGGAACTGCTCAACCAGAGGCGTGGTTGATGCTGCATAAGTCGAGACGTTCTCGATCCAGTGGGTGTAAAGACCGCCATCCACTACCGCTGGGCCGAAGAAGAACGGGAAGTAAACGAAACGGTGCAAGCCGGTTGGTACCAGCATACGTTCCACGAACGCCAGCATCCACATACCAAAGGCATCGGCTTCAACATAGAAACTCTGCATGGCATTGATGCCGACTTGTACCTTTGGCCAAAGTTCGCAGGTCAGCCAGGCCATCGGCAACATCACGCAGAAAGAGACGATAAAGACCAGGCTCATCCCCTGGAAAATAGTCAGGTAATCCGGCAGTTTCTTTTCGAAGAAACGGTTGTGGATCCAGGTGACCACTCCGCCGATGATCAGCGAGAAGACGATACTGGTATCCAGCGTTTTGACGCCACCAACCATTGCCAGGCCGCTGGAGCCGCCAACATTCTGATTAAAATCGACCCCAAACTCTGGCCCCCAGAAGGTCAGCATGCTGTTGGTGAAATAGTTGTAAGCCATGTAGGCAAAGAAGGCGACCAGCGCCGCTCGTGCCTGGCCGGTCCTGGCAAGACCCACAGGGAGCGCCATACAGAACAGTAACGGGAAGTTGCGGAATATAGTCCAGCCACCCGACTTGATGATTGTCATCACCTTGTAAAAGTTGGAGTCAGGGTGAGCCAGGCTCCCCATGATATCGGGCATGGTGAGTAGCCCGGTGATAGCGAGCAGCAAACCAGTGAAAGGTAAAAAGGCAATGGGGACAGCCATAGCACCACCAAAAGTCTGGAAGGCCCCCATAAAATTCCGTTTGGACATCTCTTGTTTCTCCAAAAAATAACAAAAAAAATTAAACTGTTATGCCAGCCACTGGCCTTGCTCTAGTTCGAGTAGCAGCAACATGGTCAGTGCCTGTGCATAAGGAACCGGTGCGATGGCAATGTCGCAGTAGTATTGGTGGTCATGCCCTACCATGGTTCCTTTGGAAGCCCCGAGAACGATGCCGTCCTCGTCGATGCGCTGCCACACGGCATGGGCTGCCCGCAGGGCTGGGGCAATGACGCTGTCATCCAGCAGACCCAGCCGCACGCTGCGCAACATGCCGTAGGCGATCCCCGCCGTGGCTGAGGATTCTTGAGGTGAATAAGGGTCATCCAACACCGTGTGCCACATGCCGTTCTCAGCCTGCAATGCACACAGAGAACGCACCTGGCGTGACACCACCTGGGTTAAATAGCGTCGTACGCCAGCATCCAGGTGGTCGCCCATCAGATCGATGAATTCGGGGATGGCAACAGTGATCCACGCATTCCCTCTCGCCCATAAAACTCCGGCAAAATGGTGTTTTTCGACGTAGGTCCAGCCGTGATACCAAAGTCCACTTTTGGGTTCGCTCAGGTAACGGGTGTGCAGCAGGAATTGATAGACCGCCTCGTCGATTAAATCCTTTCGCTTGAGCACGATCCCGGCAGTGCCGAGGAACAGGCAGGTCATGAAAAGGGTGTCATCCCAGAGTTGGCCGGTGTTGGGTTGCTCCTTCACTACGTGCTGGAATCCGCCCTCCTCGGTTCTTGGCAGATTAGCCAGCAGATCATCAGCCCAGGCGTTCACCGTTTCGCGTAGATCGTCGCGGCCGCTGTGACCCGCCAGCAGCGCCAGGGTGATCATCGGAGCCGTGGTGTTGATCTGCATCGCAGGCAGCCCTTTGCGGATCTGCCCTTCGTACCAGGCCAGCAGAGAATCCTGAAGTTCGACATCGTCTTTGTGGCTGGCGTAGCGCCAGAAACCATATAGCCCAACGCCAACCTCCCACTCCCACTGCTCAAACTGAATCGCCAGGCCTTTACTGGCCGTCAGTTCACCCATGCCTTTCAACTGGCAGAAACCGTGAACGACTCGCTCCAGGGTTGGGATCAGTGCTTGTTGTTTCATTGTGCTTCTCCACTCCAGGTAACAATGGGATCGCATCCTGCCGCGTCGGGGAAACGGTGTACGACGCCCTCAATCAGGCATTTACCCTGCCAATCGAGGCGCATGAGCTCGCCTTGCGCCGTACTGACAACGGCCTGCTGGTCTTCAATACTGACCACCAGTGTTTCCATGCGCTGGCAGAACGCCGCGAAAGCTGCGTCGTCGCCATGACCGACTTCGGTAAACCAGGCGACGTGATGCGCCTGGGCCCGATATTCATTGCCCGCGGTCATTCCAGTGGTGACCGCGTTTAGCGGTGCCGAGCAGCCAATCACAGCAAAGGCATTACCGGCGCGAACCAGACAAGTCCGAGGCAATGTGATCACCTGTTCGAAGGCATCTGCTGGCAGGTAGAGGTGAGTCCAGGGGAAGGCGGTATTTGCGGGCAACTGCCAGAACTGGAGAGCGCGATTCTCCACCTGCATCAGTTGTGGCAGCACGCCGTTGCCAGACCAATAAGAAGGGCGCTGCTCGCCACCGGGTTCTGCTTCACCGGGGTGATTGACCCAGAATTTGGCGTCGTGATGAGTGGCAAACTGCACGTCCATCAGATGTTGCTGATGGCCACGCTGGCCGGGATGGTGGTTAATGCAACTTGAGAGGCTAACGCCCGGCTCTTTCCAGACAACAATATTGCCGCCGCCCGCCTGGTAGAAGGCTGAGAGCGAGCCTTGAGACAGCCTTGCGTAGCTGTCGGCGGCGACCGGTGGCTGATAGTCGCTGGCACAAAAAAGCGGCAAGGAAGCACATTTGCGGTTATACCAGCCGCCGCCCCAGGCAACATTTCCGTACGCTGACAACTCAGTGAGCACACCTGCCAACAGCTCTTTTTCGTAGACGCGGCCCATGGTGCCTGCGGCAATCCCATCCTGGTAATGCAGGGAACTTAGCAGCATCAAGCGATCGATCAGTCCCTTAGCACGCTGACGCACCCAGGCATCTTCCGCCAGTTGATAGAGCGCAAACAGGCCAATGTAATCGACCGGATAGTAAGGAGCTGAATTCCACTCGACGAAGCCGTACAGTTCGATGGCATCGAACCACTGCGCCAGACGAAGAGCGGCGATAGCACGCTGCTCTTCGCCACTACGCCCAGAGGCCAGGAACAGCTCATCAGGGAACATCTGGCCTGCCAGATATTGGGCGGTATGGAAGCAGAGGGTATGGTTCTCACTCCAGAACCACATGACGTCGTTGCCTTGCTCGTCCATCCAGTAGCGATAGCCGAGGATTGAACTGCGCACTCGTCGCCATAAAGCCGCCGGGAAGTGTTCACCATTGTGCTCGCGCCAGATCCACAATAGCGGAACCAGAGAAAAATCTGAGCAATCTTCGCGGGCGCTGATCCGCTTTAAAGTGTCGAGCAACAGCCGATCGGCTTCGGCTGTTGTTTCACCACATTGCAACATGGCGAGCAGGCGAGAAGTCCGCTCCATGCCATACCGGGCGGTGTGACTCAACGCTTTCAGTTTGCGCTCGTCGAGGCTGGTTGAATGCTCAGCATGGCCAGGCGACGGCATGAGGTTGACACCAAAACTGCGGGTAATCGAAACACCCGCGCAACTCATGCGCAGCACAATTTGATAGTGAGCGGAACCAATCTCCGCGGGCAGAGACAGAGTCAACAGCTGACCGTCCGGCGTGGCAGTGCCGAAATCCACCTGACGCGGGGTAAAATTGTCATTACCCATGCCGTGGATCTCACCCGACAAACTAACCGGTTGCGTCGGTGCATTTGCGCCAAGCCGAATCCTTACCTGGTTATCCCTGGCCGTGAGTTCCGGGCGCATAGCGCCAGCAAACAGGCTCAATTCATCAAGCACGGCGGCATCAGTTTGCGGCAATGAAACACCAAGCGGTACGCAGCCCTGGTAGATAAAACGCAGCGCAAACACGGTATCGCGTTCAAACAGCTCTTCCAGGTGGATCAGCAGGGTATTTTTACCCGCCTGCAAGGGAAGCATCAGCTCACAACTTTGCATTTTGTTGCGGGAGAAAGGAGTGAATTTGGCGACGGCCTGTTCATTGCACCACAGGCGAGCCCCACCACAAGTCGATAGCTGAAAAGGGTAACTGCCCGCTTCCGTAGCGTGTAGTTCCAACTCCAGCCAACGTTGCACATGGAATGGCACGCGCTGGAAGGAGGAAAAGGAAACCGTGTCGCTTTCACCCGTGTAACTCACATGGGTACGCGCAATGGCCTCACTCAGTTCAACGGTGCGTTCAGCCATCTGCTGGCGAAAAATACGCCGACAAAACGCATCTTCTTGCGGCCCGGAGCCATTCTGGAAGCGGTAATCCATAGCCATATCCATGGCTTCGCCAGCGAAAAATTCAGCGAATCGCTCCTCACGAGGAGGAGAAACACAAAAACGGGTCAGTGCTGTATTTGGCTCAAGCACCCAATTCCCAATGTCCATACAACTGTCCTTGAAGCCATTAGCACCCATCGAGTGCTAGTAGAGTTAAATAACCTGACTTCCCCCTTTCCTGTATTCCAGAAAGGGGGAAGCAGCTTGATGAAGGTGAAAACATGGTTCTCAATAAACTAATAACTTATTTCACCGAGAATTATTGTTATAACCAACACAATTAAACCACGCGCTAAAAAACCATGCGCTAAAAAGCCACGCACTAAAAAATAGATGCACTCCATGCATTCACAAAATCTATTAATAGTGTGATTGATTCATTGTTAGTGAAGCAGAGATAAAATTAGAAGACGTATTCAATCCCGACGCGCCAACGCCACTGCCAGTCATTTGGGTAAGGGCTATTGTCAGAAGGGTCGTTATATGACACATAACCAATTTCGGTATATGGCCGCCAATTTTTATTAATTGGCACACGAATTGTTACGTTATTAAGATAAGAGTACTCTTCACCCTTAAAATCAGGGTAATCAAGTTTCTTATATTCGAAGTCATAGGCGATAGACCATCTTTCCGCATTATAGCCAAGGTAATAGTTCAGCTGGAAATAATGGCCATTATCTTTATTGACATCATCCGTATAGTTTCTCTGCCCAACACGGAAACGAGCGGCAGTATAAAAATTTTCGTTGAACCAATACGTTGGTTTAACATGAACTCGCAAATCCTGCACGGTATCAGTGATCTCGGTATTAAAACCGGCTTCCCACCACCATGTGTCATTAGGTTTGGCAAGATAACTCAAATCATATTCAGTACCGGTAGTGTGGAATTCGTCGAAAGCGCCTTCCCCTTCACCACCATTGGTAAATTTGGACTCTACACCAAAGCCCCAACCATTATCGAAACGATGCGAAACAACCAATCGGTCGCTTTGCTGTTCCTGTTTTTCCAGAAACTCGTGGCGATAATTCAGGCTCCATGCGTTAGCATTCATGCTGGTTAACACCGAACAAACGGCAATAGCGGCACATGCGAATTTTAACTTCATACCTTTCGATCACTCTCCTGTGAAACGGCAACTAACAATGACCCACGCCAGAAAACGTGCTCTATGGCACTTAATGTGGAATGGGTTCATGGGGTCGTATTGAGCGCGTAAAATTGCAACGAATGGGTCAGAGGCACAGTAGTGGCATAGATTTAAAGTACCGCCATAACCTATTCAATTAAATCACAATATTTTTTCAAAACAACGGTTTTAATATACTGTCACGCTGTTTCATTTTCAACGATGGGAGTTTGTCGCATTAAAAAAATGAGAGCCAGCTTCAAATTCAATAAAATGATTTTCTTTTTTTTGTTTAATAATAAATTTAATTTTAAATGAAATAATTAGGGGCGGAAATAGAGAGGCGAAAATATCGCCTCTTTTATTATTTCGAACTGATCATCGGCATAACCCGCAGCGTCATTTCAGCAAAGTCATTAGCGTGAATTTTGTGATGGTTAATATCGTAAGGAATGGGTGAATCGCGCAACCAGCTATCATGAATCAACATCACCTTGTCATCATCATTTTTCATCATTTACCTGGCACTTAATGCCAGCATTTCTTCAGCAACTTTTATCGCAACCGAAACGGTTGGGTTGGCTGCCAGTAATGTGGACGCTTGAGTTTTATTTGCCGCATCGCTGATAAAAGCATCGAGATTTTCACCAGCCATTCTGATATCAGCATCGGATTCCATTAGCGCCAGATTAAGGGTGACAAAATCACCGGGGTTTTCCGGCCCGTATAACAATATTGCGTTATCGGGAACAACGGCCAGTTCATAAACTTTCACGTTTCCAGAATCAAAGCGCTGATAATTGACACGAGCTTAACCCTCTCTTTTATCCGTGGCGATTGCAATAATGTAAGGCTCGCAATGCATGGCGAAAGGATCCATCGCTTGGCGACGCCGCTGAGTGATGAGTGAAATGGCTATTTTGCAAGGATGTGAGGACAAATGACAAAACATGACAGGATAAACCACAGCCAAAATAGCCACCACACGCTATTTTGGCTGTACTAATAATTAACTACTGCACGACTTGAATTACCTCTTCAGACTCTTTATGGGCGTTCACGTCTGCGCTGTTTAGCCATAATGGTTTTCGGCCAAACGTCTGATACATTTCCAGTTGATCGCGATAGTGCTTCGCAGGCGTTCCGTCTGGAGCGATAAAGCCACTTTGGCCAGGTGCAACCACATCCCACGCTTGCACTTCATCTCCCTTCGCACCAAAAACAATCATGTCGTTTTCAGTACCACGGTTTTGGTATTCCGCCTGATGCACCGCTTCATCGGCGTTGGCCTGCGGCACGCCAAAGAAGTTATTCGCTCTAAAGGTCAGCGGCATCGCCGGAGTTTTCCAACTATCAACTTGAGTGCCATAACGTTGTGATAGCTGCTGCCAGCTATCCTGCAACGCATTTCTGATCAGTTCATCCGATGGTTTTCCACCCAAAAGATCAACCGTTTGCGGGATTGGTGAACGCGTTCCTTGCAATGCCTCATACAGAATTTTGGCTCCGACACTGATATTCAGTGAGCCGGTTGGGCCATCCTGTGTGGTTTCATAGCCGCTGGCGCTGTACCACTTATTAAATGGTGCAGGCACAGCGGCAACAAGCGTTTGTTTCAGCATGCTGGTCAGCCACGCGTTCAAAATTGCTGACCCCGGATGCTGATAAGTTTTGCCGTCGGCATTCATTTGATTGTTGCCATCCCAATTTGCGAGGATCTCCGCAAGCTGGCGACGCGGATCGTCAGCTGGTAACGCTTTAACCGCCTGTTCGATAGAAGGCAGGAAGAGGCGCAGATTCAGATCCTGGCGGCTGGTTTTGGCAATAATATCCCATGCCTGCTCATGCGTGAGTTTCGGCTGTGCGTCGATCAATTTTTTTATCTCATCGACACGATCGGCGCTCCCCCACAGGAAAGCAAAAAGATCCGAGGCCGGATAACCTGCTTCTGGCGCATTATTCCAGTTTGCGATGTAACCCGATTTCGGGTTGTAGATTTGCGGATTGCTGGAGAACGGCAAAATCCCATCCCAGTCCCATTCACCGGTTCCCGGAACAGGCAGGCGTGGGTCGTGCCCAGGTTTACGCTGCGGATACGCGCCAGTGTGAACATAGCCGATATTCCCCTGTTTATCCGCGTAATACCAGTTGATGGTTAAGGCCTGATTTGCCGCCTGTTTCGTCCATTGCGTCCAGTTTGTCGCCTGCATTTGATGCGTCCACGCCAGCAATGAAGCGACTTCTTTTCCCTCCCAGGCTCGAGATTTTGCGTAAGCCGTTGAGGTTTGCGGGTCGTTTTTGATGACGTTGCCGTGTACCGTGCGATAGATCGTGAACGAAACCGGAGCCCCGCCTTTAACGTTGATCGTTTCACTGCGGCTAAGCATTTTCACCCACTGCCCGTGACGCTGATAATAATCAGGGCGTTGAGGATCAAGTTTTTCCGCAAAGATATCGACGTCATCGCCAAAACCGGCAGTCGATCCCCACGAGATGCTTCCGTTATGCCCAAACACCAGGCCCGGATAGGCAAATGGCGTGTTCCCGACCACATCGTATCCAGCGCCATGCAGGCCGATTCCATAGGTGTAAGCCGGTGCGTACCAGCCAAACTGCGGCCCGTTAACCATAATTGATTTAGCGTCTGCCGCTTTTTTCTGGCCGATCACCCACATGTTACTGGTGGTTGGGTAGCCCGCCAGCCCATTTGCGCCGCTGTGAGCAAACTGTTCGCCAATTACTTGCTGATTTTTCTGGTGAGTTAGTGTGAGTAAAGCGCCATCATTACCTTTTGCCAGGCGCTCGAACATCGGAGGAGTATGGTCGAAACGCGGTAAGTTATAAGCCAGTTGCGTGGCCTGGTTTGCCAGTTTGAACGGATAACGATGTTCTTCTGGTTCGATAGTGGTTGAAGCTGAAGGGTTCACTAACCATTTGATTTGGTTAAATACCCCCATCCCCTGCTTGTCACCGTATTTATCTTTCAGCGCGTTAAACAACGCCAGGTTATCAATTTCGCTGGTGCTGTCTGAAAAACGGTTAGCCATCGTGCCGACAAAAATCATCGCGACATCGAAAGGCTGCCAGTGTTGCGGTTTAAAACCCAGTGTCGAAAACTCTTTTGGCAACAACTTTCCAGGCTCGGCGTTAACCTTATCAATCCACGCATTCATACCATCGGCATAACCCTGTAAAACAGCTTTTTCTTCAGCAGGTAAAGCATCAATTTGGGCATGAATGCTGGCAGGCCAATAGTTCAGCCGAATGTCTTTATCAAAATTGAGAAACTTGTCACCCAGCACTTCCGCCACCGTACCCTGAGTACTGCGACGTGCCATTTCCATCTGAAAAAGCCGGTCCTGAGCAACAACATAGCCGTAGCCATAAAACAGGTTGTGGGTGTCGTTGGCATAAATATGCGCAACACCATACTCGTCGCGAATGATTTTTACGTCTTTGCTTTGTTCCGCAGCCAACACTTTCGCGCTGTACAACACAGCCACTCCTGTCAGAAAGCAACTCATAATAATGGTATTTTTATTTTTCATTGTATCCTCTACGGGTGAAAGACTCGCAAAAGGATACTAGCAACGGAGCTGGCAATATCCATTTAAACAGAACAGTTTCTGATGAAATCGTGAGCGTGGCAACTAAATTAATCATTCATATTTTTATCTTTAATCAAAAAATATGAATCATTAAATTTGACATAAAGCACAAAGTTATGTCGATTCGCTTCGTATCGCACTTGAGTCTGGTGGGCTATATATTTGGTGGAGCAATTGACGGAAACTTCCCCATGATGCGGCTTACGATGATCCTGCTCGGCATTGATTTTTTGCGTTCCCACTGGCGTGGGCTGCGTCGTTTCGGTTGGATTACGCTTATTGCCGGAATAGTCGTTTTTCTTGATGCCCTGGATGGCTCGCTCTATTTCCCTATCGAGCCATTCGCCTGCCTGCTGCTGTTTGAAGGCGCTGCGACATTGATGGTCGCGCATAGCGGTATGGGTGGGCAACGCATTCTGCGCTACGTTAAAGGCGCGGCATTTTCCCTTGCGGCGCTGTTGATTCTGGCCGGTCATCACCACGGTAACTTCGTGTTATCGGTGATCTTTGGCTTGTTGTTTTTCTTCGATGGCACTCTGCAAATCGCTTCAGCTGTGGTGGTGCGTTATCGCCGATGGCGGCCCGCTTTGTGGGGGGGCATTGCCGAAATTGCGCTGGCGATATTTTTCTTCCAGCCCTGGCCGTCAAACTATGAAGGAACGGTTCCTTATTGCCTCGGGTTAGGCCTGGCATTTGCGGGCTGGAACCTGTTTATTCTCGCCATGCGCGTTAAAAATGCCGCTGAGAATCCGGGTCTTAAAGGTTCAGTATTTATGGCAGAAGCCGACCATCTTCCGCCTGACGTTGTGGAGTGGGACGGCCCACCGGACGATGACGAAAGAGCGCTGACGGTTCACGTCTGGACACCCGTCGGATCCGCCGCAGGAGAAGCGATCCCCCGCCCGGTGATCAGCCGTTATATCGCAGCGGTCGATCGCAACGGCGTGATCTCGACTGGTCACGCCGCACTGGAATCTCCCGGCGGGGTTTACATCAGCCTCTATCCTGCTGAGCTTATCGACCAGTCGCCAGATGAGTTTGCCCGCCTGCTGCGGGCCACGCCTGAAAACAACGTACCGGGGATTTTCCAGCCGGATTACGCAACGGAATCCGCAAAGTGGTGCCCATCCACAAGAAAAGTACGAATCCGTAATTACAGCGAAGCACGGCTAAAAGCGTTTTGGGAAAGCTATCGCCAGAATGAATCCTACAATTTGACCTATCGAAACTGTTCGAGCAGTGTGGCGCGGGCTTTGGAAGCGGCACTTGAGGGGTCGGTCGGCAGGCTTTGGCAAAAGCGTGGTTTCTGGATGGCGATGGGAAAACTGATGTCGACGCCGGAACTTTGGGTCGCACTGCAACTGCGTAAACGGGCTGAAACCATGGCGTGGACGCCAGGCCTGGTGCTGGATTACGCTCGCGCACTGAGTATGCTGGCCGATCCACGTCCAACCGGTTGGTTGAATACCAGCGGACGGGCGCTGAAAAAAATGCTTCAGCGCCGCGTCGCCTGGGGAAAAGGCAAAAGCGGCGAGGAAGTTACCGAGGATTAATGTTAAACATCAGCGACTAATTTCGCCGCCGCCTTGCGGTGCCGGGATATCAGATCCGGCACATCCAACCCGACGATATTGCCGTCGGTCACTCGCCATTTACCGCCAACCATCACGTGTTCTGCCCTTTCTACACCGCATAACAACAGGGCTGAAATCGCATCGTGGCTGCCACTAAAGCGGAGTTCGTCCTGAGCAAACAGCGCCAAATCGGCCTGCTTCCCGACGGCAATTTCGCCAATATCGCTACGCCCAATCAGTTTTGCCGAGCCACGCGTCGCCCAGCCTAACACTCTGTGCGGAGTAATCGCTTCAGCGCCATAACGCAGGCGCTGTAAATACAATGCTTGCCGCGCCTCGTACATGATGTTTGACGCATCGTTTGAAGCGGAACCATCAACACCGAGGCCAACTGGCGCACCGGCATTTTCCAAATCAACCGTCGGGCACATGCCTGATGCGAGACGCATATTTGAAACCGGACAATGACAGACACCGACTCCCGCTCGCCCCAGGCGCTGAATTTCACTCTCATTAAAATGGATGCCGTGGGCAAGCCAGGTTCGGTCATTTAGCCAGCCAACACTTTCCAGATAATCCACGGTACGCAAGCCAAAACGTTGCAGACAGAAGTTTTCTTCATCTATGGTTTCAGCCAGATGCGTATGCAGCCGCACGTCCTCTTGCTGCGCAAGTTGGGCGCTATCCCGCATAATTTCAGTGGTCACAGAAAACGGCGAACATGGAGCGAGCGCGATTTGTAGCCACGCCCCTTCCCCGCGCTGATGGTAACGTTTAATCAATCTTTCGCTATCACGCAGAATTGTCCCGGCCTGTTGTACTGTGTGGCGAGGAGGCAACCCACCGTCATCTTCACCCAGGCTCATCGAGCCGCGCGTTAATACGGCACGCATGCCAATTTCGTTCACCACATCAACCTGCACATCGATGGCCTCCTCCATGCCCTGCGGGAAAAGGTAGTGATGGTCCGTTGTGGTTGTGCAACCGGAAAGCAGCAGCTCAGCCATCGCCACTTTACTGGCCAGCGCTAAAGCTTCGGCATCAAGCCGCGCCCAAACCGGATAGAGTTGTTTTAACCAGGGAAACAGCGGCACGTTAACCACCGGTGCCCACGCTCGGGTCAGAGTCTGATAGAAATGGTGGTGTGTGTTGATAAGTCCGGGTAACAAGACAAGTTCGCGAGCATCAAACACAGAGTCACATGGAACTGCGGGCTTGCCACCCAGGGGAATTAATTCACGAATGATTGCCCCTTCGATCACTACGCCACCTGCGGCGTCTTGCGAATTGGCGGTAAAAACTGCGCGGGGATTTTTGATCCACAAACGTTGGTAAGACATATCTGGCTCCTGAATATTAAAAAGTGAAGGAAGCCAGCTCAGTTATGGCCTGTCTGCTGATCCAGGCATTGCGGGGGCAATTTTGCCATTCTAACAGGAAACTGACGGGGCATCGTCGTATGGCTGTTATCAGGCAGGTGAAAGTGTTAAGGATTAACGAAAATGGGCTTCGCGGAACACGCAGGCGAAGCCCAATATTTGCGGATAATTATTTGCTAATTACTTTGCTGCTACTGCCGGTTTTGCAGTATCAGCCGCTTTAACCGTGATTTCAGGCACTTTGCCAAAATCCAGTTTGGTTGCATTCAATTTGGTGGTCAGGTCAGCGGTGACATCGAGTTCCGGCGCAACCGAAACTGCAGTCTGCATAGGCATAATGGCAGCAATTTTCTTTTCAGTGCGATAGGCATCAGTTGCCTGTTTTACCGCTGCCAACACAACCTGGCGTGCGGCGCGTTGCTGACCTTGCCATTGCTGAGCAATAATTTTTTTATCTGCCTGGCGCGCGGCCGCGACTTTATCTGCAGGCAGCGTGGCATAATTCTTTTCTGCCAGTTGCAGGCCTTTATGCAGATTTTCATTTACTGCTTTGAGATACGCTTGTTCTTGCTTAACCAGACCTGAATCCAGTGCGACCTTTTCCACATTAATAAATTTCATTTCAACTTCTCCAGCTTGTTTCGCATCGCAACCAACCAGCAAGGTACCAGCAACCATTACAGCGATTACGGCACCCGTCATCTGACGCATTAAATTTCGTTTCATTTGATACTAATCCCTGTAGGAAATTAAAATATAATCACCGGCTAATTCATAAGTCATGAATATACATCGCCATCATTATATTTGCGCACCACATAGTAAAATAACCAATATCTTAAACCAGCCGCTATAATAGTGATTATCAATATAAAATTAAACCCGCAATCCAGAATTGTATTTAACCAACCATGTTTAAACGGCGAGCGGTTTCATAATGTTCAACCCAATAACGGTTCGCCAGAGAAGACATGGTGACACCGACACTGCTTGAGGCGTGGACAAACTGGTTATCGCCAACATAAACACCGACATGGCGCATCCCCGGCGACGTTCTAAAAAAGACTAAATCACCCGGCTCGAGTTTTTCTTTGCTGACAGGCTGCCCATTTTTTATTTGCTGCGTTGTGGTTCTCGGTAATGATTTATGGAATGAATCGCTAAATATATGCTGCATCAGTGCAGAACAATCGACACCTTGATGTGTCGTACCGCCAAGGTGATAACGCGTTCCTTTCCAGTTTGAAAATTGTGCCAATATGGCAGACTTAATACTATTGGTATTACCGTGATCATCATTCTTTATATAGTTCCCTTTTTCAGAGAACACATCTTTCTTGGCAAGCGACTGGCTTGCGATTG
This sequence comes from Buttiauxella sp. JUb87, assembly GCF_004361975.1. NCBI lineage: Bacteria > Pseudomonadati > Pseudomonadota > Gammaproteobacteria > Enterobacterales > Enterobacteriaceae > Buttiauxella > Buttiauxella sp. JUb87. The sequence continues at coordinate 115,836 of NZ_SNVY01000005.1, read as the reverse complement.
ATGCAAATTCCTTTGGCATATTAAAAGCAAAGGAATTTGCACTAAAAATAACAGGAATAATAAACAAAGTTGCGGCAATTAATTTTTTTAAACGAGGCATAAGAAATATCTTTCATCTACTGGCAAATACAGCGAAACAAGCCATTGCTGATTTTTAGCAATGGGACGAACAACTCCTTTTGGGTGAGCAAATAATAACCGCTGTATGAAATTTAGCCACGAGAGAATCGGTCTATTTTTAGACTTCTATTTTTTTTATTTTAAAAACAGCCTGATACTGAGTCAGGCTGTTTGGCATGGGGCTTACACGTTATGGAGACTGACTTCCGGCCGCTGGTAATGCGGCCAAACCAGTGCCACCAGCGCTGGGTAAGCATCCTGGCTGAACTCATCAAAACACTGCCGTAAGTTCAGCACTTCGATGTCAGCAAAAGAGACTTTTTCACCCTCAGTGCAACGTTTTCTGAGATTGTCGTAATAGCGATAGATAGCGGAATTTAAATCGCTGCATCGCCGTTGGGCACTAAAGAGTTTGGGATCGGCGCTAAGCATATCGATACTCATACGCTTAATAGTGGCGTGGTTAAAATCTGCATATTCATGGCTTACTCGCCAATAATAATCAGGGGTGATTTTTAAAATTAATTTCGCAAAGTAATCTTCATGTTCATCACTCTGCGAGAAATTTAATTTAGGGGAAGCCTGAGGGATGGGGTTGACGCTGGAATGGGATTTTTCACGCATTAGCATCAATACGCCGCACAGCAACAATAGTATTAATACAATTGAATAAAAGACACTTTGCATGGGGACTCCTGTTTTTTTTATAGTAATTTTGAGGCAAAATGTTGTCAACGCTATTCTTGGTGACTACGCATCTCATTCTATTGATATAACAGGATATTTATATATGTTACCTAAAAACATGGTACCAGGAATGCTTCCTGCTATGCAGGTTGCATTTATACCATTAGCAGAAGATAGCGCTCTAACACTAAATCCCCAGGATAATATTTTATCGCTCGAGAAAACGGTTCTTAGCGCAAATCATTACGCTGGGCAGGCGAAAAATACTCTGCTTGAAGAAAGCGACCGACATTTAAAAGACCGATTATTTTGCGCGCTTAAAATTGAAGCGCTGGTCACCGTATTAAATGAATTAATTGAGCAAGAAAAGATCAGTCCTGCCGACCTGCAAATGCTAATAGAAGATAAAGAATTGCAGATAAGTCACCATTCACAGCAAATCTGGGTCAATCAACTCACCCAGGAAAAAAGCTGGCCGATGTTTTATTCACTGGACGAGTAATCTCAATGTCTGAAGAACTTCCTGAGGTTCTGCACAGTTACGATTCACCTGTGGGTGCAGAATCCGATAACACCTTATTACGCGAAAATATTGCAGCACTAGTGCAGATTAAAAATGGAAATATTGCACGCTTTACCCAAAGCCAGCTCAATATCACCTCGGCACTGGTTGAACAGAAATGGCATAACCGCCACCAGATCTTTCCCTGGCGGGTAAAAGAAGAAGTTTACGGAGCGGTGCTCTGTGAAATCATCGCCCACCAGCCGCGGTGGAAAAACGAGATCCTTGCCCGGCTTGAAGTGGTTTATCAGAAACTAAGAGATGAAGAGGCGCAAAGTTTGTCGTGCACGCGTGCGTTGCTGGAAAACAACTACAAAACTCCGCATTTGTAAGGCGTTAAAGTATGCTCGCCTTCACTAATAATTTCGGTCACATCAGCCTGCTCCCCGATCCGAACTTCACTCACCCGGTCAAATTTACTCTTGTCGATCAACAGCAAGGACTGCGCTGATCGCTTGAGCAACATCGTTTTATATTCAGCATTCCAGCTGCGCGTGTCCCATAACGTTCCGTCGCTATCCACTCCCTCGCAGGAAAACAGGAACAAGTCGATATCCATCGATTTAAGATGCGCTGCCAGCGGGGCATTGATATAGCAGGCATATTTGCGCTGGAGAAGACCGCCAGTGCTAATCAGCTTAATATGCTCGCGCCTGGATAACGCCTGGCAAATACGTTCACTATTGGTGAAAACAGTGAGAGGAATATCTGGCAGTAATCGCGCCAGATACCAACACGTTGAGCTGGCATCCAGTGCAATCACCATGCCCGGCACAATCCAGGCCAGAGCACGATGAGCAATATCCGCTTTGCTATTGAGATGGCTTTTCAGGCGGGCGGTGAAAGGATCACCGCTTTCGTCTGCGCCTCGATTAATGCGCTTTGCCCGCCCATGTTGGCGAACAATTTTCCCCTGCTTTTGTAGTACACGCAGATCGCGCCGCACAGTTTCCTGGCTCACGCCTAATAACTGCGCCAGCTGTTGTGTGGTCAGATTGTTGTACTGCTCGACAAGTTGAACCAGTTGCTGGTGGCGTTCGGTTTTCATTAGCGCGTGTCTCCTGGCAATGCCCGAGATTAGCCCAGCAAAACCATTCGTGCCAGGCGAAACACGGAAATCGCCAGCTGTCGCTCATTCGCTTTATGAAAAAGCGGCCTGCTAGTTTAACCAGCAGGCCGCTCTATATATGTGATGCGATGGAGAGAAAGGAAAATTGATGCTTATTGGGTTTTCGTGACTTCTTGCCCAACCAGGCCAATCTTCAAATACCCTGCCTGATGCAGCGTATCCATCACATTCATCATCGTTTCGTAATCAACTGATTTGTCGGCACGGAAGAAAATCGTGGTGTCTTTCTTGCCTTCTGTCGCAGCAATCAGAGCATTGACCATGCTCTCTTTGGTCACTTCATCGTTGCCGATAAACATCGTGTGATCGGCTTTGACAGACAGGTAGACCGGTTTTTCCGGGCGCGGCTGCGGCTGGCTTGAAGACGCGGGAAGGTTAACCTTCACATCGACGGTCGCCAGCGGCGCTGCCACCATGAAGATAATCAGCAATACCAACATGACATCGATAAAAGGTGTCACGTTGATTTCGTGCATTTCACCGTTATCGTCGAGATTTTCGTTAAGACGCAAAGCCATGGGATCAACCTACACGCAGTTTCTGAGCGGTACGAACCGGGCGAGCAAGAGAACTGGCTGCTAAATCGAGGTCACGGCTTTGCAGCAGTAAAACCTGAGCAGCAACGTCGCCCAGAGAAGCTTTGTAACCGCCAATCACCCGAGCAAATACGTTGTAGATAACAACCGCCGGAATCGCTGCCACCAGGCCGATAGCCGTTGCCAGCAAGGCTTCGGCAATACCTGGTGCAACAACAGCAAGGTTAGTAGTTTGTGACTGTGCGATACCAATAAAGCTGTTCATGATGCCCCAGACGGTACCAAACAGACCGACAAACGGGGAAATGGCACCAATAGTCGCCAGAAAGCCATTACCGCGCCCCATGTGGCGACCCACCGCCGCAACTCGGCGCTCAAGGCGAAAACCGGTACGCTCTTTAATGCCTTCGTTATCTTCGCTACCTGTGGAAAGCTCAAGCTCATTTTGCGCTTCATTAATAAGCATCGTGCTCAGGCTTTTTGCATCAAACGTTTCGGCCATTTCGCTGGCTTCATCCAGAGAGCGGGCATGAGCTAAATGTTGTTGTTCACGCTTCAGACGGCGCTTTTGCGACATCAGCTCAACACTTTTGCTAAAGAAGATTGCCCAGGTGACGACAGAGGCCAGAATCAGGCCGATCATCACAATCTTTACCACGATGTCAGCATGCTGATACATGCCCCAGACAGAGAGATCTGTCTGCATCAAATTATTCGTCACTCTTACTCTCCACCGCGAAATAATACTAAAACTGTGCGCAATAATATCAAAACGACATCGAATTGATAGTAGTTCTCATTAGTATTTAAAGAGTGCCTTAAATTGTCCATGGATTCCTTGCGTTTACGCAGCAAAAGCATGATAAGTTAGTTTTGGACATCCAGATGGTTAAATAGGGCAAAGTGAACATGACTGACAAGCACATTGAAACGGCGCTGGTTAATGCCGGGCGCGATAAAAAATTCACCCAGGGTTCGGTTAACAGCGTCATTCAACGCGCGTCATCATTGGTTTTTGAAACCGTCGAAGCCAAAAAACAGGCCACGGCAAACCGCGCGAAAGGCGAGCTGTTTTATGGTCGCCGTGGCACCCTGACCCACTTCTCGTTGCAAGAAGCCATGTGCGAACTGGAAGGCGGTGCGGGTTGCGCACTTTACCCTTGCGGTGCCGCAGCCGTCGCCAATGCGATTCTGGCCTTTGTCGAACATGGCGATAATGTGCTGATGACCGGCTCCGCCTACGAACCCAGCCAGGATTTCTGCACCAAAATCCTCGCTAAACTCGGCGTCACGACCACCTGGTTTGACCCGATGATTGGCGCAGGCATTGCCCAACTCGTGCAACCCAATACTAAAGTTGTATTTCTGGAATCGCCTGGTTCGATAACAATGGAAGTACATGACGTTCCAGCCATTGTTCAGGCGATACGCAGCGTGGCCCCTGACGCCATCATCATGATCGATAACACCTGGGCGGCGGGCATTTTGTTTAAAGCGCTGGATTTCGGCATTGATATTTCAATTCAGGCGGGAACCAAATACCTGATTGGCCATTCGGATGCGATGGTCGGAACGGCGGTATCAAACGCCCGCTGCTGGGATCAGTTGCGTGAGAACTCGTATCTGATGGGGCAAATGCTGGATGCAGATACTGCTTATATGACCAGCCGTGGTTTGCGCACATTAGGCGTGCGTCTGCGTCAACATCATGAAAGCAGCCTGAAAATTGCCGAATGGCTGGCGCAACATCCGCAGGTTGAGCGCGTCAATCATCCTGCATTGCCAGGCAGCAAAGGCCACGAGTTTTGGAAACGAGACTTTACAGGGAGCAGCGGCTTGTTCTCATTTGTGCTTAAAAAGCGTTTGAATAATGACCAGTATCAAAGCTACCTGGACAATTTCAACTACTTTAGTATGGCCTATTCATGGGGCGGATATGAATCGCTGATTCTGGCCAACCAGCCAGAAGAACTGGCGGAGATTCGCCCTGCCGGGGGAATAGACTTCACCGGAACGCTGGTGCGTGTTCATATCGGGCTGGAGAATGTGGACGACCTGATTGCCGATCTGGACGCAGGTTTCCAGCGTATCGCCTAAAATTGCCAAATGTGGACACCGCAAAGAACAGTTTTTTTGCTTTCATGGTGATTTGTTGAGCCTGTGATCAAGGTGTCGCAGGCCATTTAGCGTTACACTATGTCCCTAAAATTAAGGTGCGCCTAAGCTAATGACTTTAGATTTAGGTGCGCCCAATAAAGCGGTTCCACAGGATTTGCCATGGCTGTTATACACAATATTGTTCAGGCGCTTTGGCAACATGATTTTGCTGCACTCGCGGACCCTCATGTTGTTGGAGTGGTTTATTGCGTCATGTTTGCGACGCTGTTTCTCGAAAATGGATTACTACCCGCCTCATTTTTGCCGGGCGACAGTCTGCTGTTACTCGCGGGAGCCTTAGTGGCGAAAGGGGTGATGGGTTTTGTCCCCACCTTATTGATCCTCACCGCGGCGGCGAGCCTTGGCTGCTGGTTGAGCTACGCACAAGGGCGCTGGCTCGGTAATACCAAAATAGTGAAAAGCTGGCTGAAGCAACTACCACCGCAATACCACCAGCGGGCGACGGTGATGTTTGACCGGCACGGGTTAGCCGCTTTGTTAGCGGGCCGCTTTTTAGCGTTTGTCCGCACGTTATTGCCTACCATGGCGGGGATTTCTGGGCTCAGCAATCGTCGCTTCCAGGTGTTTAACTGGTTAAGTGGACTGTTATGGGTCGGCAGTGTGACGAGTCTGGGCTTTGCCCTGAGCATGATTCCATTTGTGAAACGCCATGAAGATCAGGTGATGACTTGCCTGATGGTGCTACCGATGGCGCTGCTGGTAGCAGGACTTGTGGGTACTCTGTTTGTGGTCATCAAGAAAAAATTTAACCCGGCATAAGACATTACAGGGTGGATAACGTGACATTATCCACCCCGCTAACGCTGTTCACTTTCCTTTAAATCACCCGCATCCGCGCAGCATCTTCCCCCGGCGTCACACCAAAGTAACGCTTAAACTCGCGGCTAAACTGCGATGCACTTTCGTACCCGACACGAATCGCCGCGGTACTGGCTTTAATCCCATCATGCAAAATCAGCATTCGCGCTTTGTGCAAACGGTAACTCTTGAGATATTGCAGCGGCGAGGTGCTGGTGACCGACTTAAAGTTGTGATGAAACGCCGAAACACTCATGTTCGCTTCTGCGGCGAGTTGGTCCACCGACAGGTTTTCTGTGTACTGCGTTTCAATGCGCCTGAGCACCCGGCTTATCAGGCTGAAATGCGTCTGCCGGCTAACCAGCGCCAGCAGTGCCGCACCGCATGACCCCACCAGAATGTGATAGAGAATCTCGCGGATAATTTGTTTGCCCAAGATACGCGCATCGAGCGGGTGTTCCAGCACGTCCAGCAAGCGCTCGGCAGCACAAAGGATTTCTTCAGATAGCTGGGCGGAGTTAATCCCGGTCGAGCAGGTTTGCGGGTGCGATAAATCATCTTCGCCGATATCCATCAGCAAATCCTGAAGCTGCAAAATATCAATATTAATGCGCAGTCCGGCCAACGGTACTTCAGGGGTAGCAAAGGTTTCACATTCAAAAGGGAGTGGGACGGTCAATAGCAGGTATTCGTTGGCATCATAGCGAAACACGCGATCATTCAGATAACCCGTTTTATGGCCGGAAAAGAGAATAATGATCCCCGGCTCATACATAACTGGCGTGCGCGCATAGGGTTTCGTGCCATACAGTAAGCTAACGTTTGGCAGAGAACTCAGGCCACTATTTTCTTTTTGTATCAATAAATTAATTTTGTTAGTTAACTGCTGACAAATCGCCTTCCGCTTCATTTTCCTGCGCTCCGCATGGCTTTTCTACCGATGTCAGTGTGCAACTAATTCTTTCATTTCTCCAGCACCCAGGAGAAATAGGCAAGATAAAGGCAGGAATAAGCATTGAGAGATAGCCACCCGAGGCCGACAATGGCTACCATCAAATGCGATAAGCAATCTCTGTTTACCCAAGCAAAGGGAACCAATAATGAACAACTTCAACCTACACACCCCGACTCGCATCCTGTTTGGTAAAGGCGCTGTTTCCGAACTGCGTGCACAAATTCCAGCAGGTGCCCGCGTTCTGATTACCTACGGCGGCGGCAGCGTGAAGAAAAATGGCGTACTGGACCAGGTTTACTCCCAACTTGAAGGGCTGGACGTGCTGGAGTTTAGCGGTATCGAACCGAACCCGACTTACGAAACGCTGATGAAAGCAGTCGAAATCGTTCGCCAGCAGAAAGTCACTTTCCTGTTAGCCGTCGGCGGTGGTTCTGTGCTGGATGGTACTAAGTTCATCGCCGCGGCAGCCAACTACCCGGCTGATATCGACCCATGGAATATTCTGCTGACTCACGGCAATGATGTGAAAAGCGCCATCCCAATGGGCTCTGTTCTGACACTGCCAGCAACCGGTTCTGAATCTAACAAAGGTGCTGTCGTATCTCGCCGTACTACAGGCGACAAACAGGCATTTATGTCTGAACACGTGCAGCCTGTCTTTGCGGTGCTTGATCCGGTTTATACCTACACGCTGCCACCACGTCAGGTCGCAAATGGTGTGGTGGATGCGTTTGTGCATACCGTTGAGCAATACATTACTTATCCGGTAAACGCCAAAGTGCAGGACCGTTTTGCCGAAGGCATTCTGTTAACTCTGGTTGAAGATGGCCCGAAAGCGCTGAAAGAACCTGAAAACTATGACGTTCGTGCCAACGTAATGTGGGCGGCGACCATGGCGTTAAACGGCCTGATTGGTGCTGGCGTACCGCAAGACTGGGCAACTCATATGCTGGGTCACGAACTGACCGCGATGCACGGACTGGATCACGCGCAAACTCTGGCGGTGGTTCTGCCATCGTTGCTGAACGAAAAACGTAACGAGAAACGCGGCAAACTGCTGCAATATGCTGAGCGCGTGTGGAATATCACTGCAGGTTCTGAAGAAGAACGTATTGATGCGGCGATTGCTGCAACGCGCAATTTCTTCGAGCAAATGGGCGCGCCAACTCGCCTGTCTGCCTACGGTCTGGATGGCAGCACCATTCCGGCTCTGCTGGTAAAACTGGAAGAAAAAGGCATGACTAAATTGGGTGAGCGCCAGGACATTACTCTGGACGTGAGCCGTCGTATTTACGAAGCTGCACGCTAAGTAATTTAGTCAATTGGTTCTCGTTTTTGAGTATTTGGTCCAGACTTAAACCCTAAATAATTCAGGTTGCAGGATTAGCCAACGCCCCTGCAACTTGAATTATGTGAGTTTAATCATTAAGGAGGAATACATGGCGACTCCAACTGTAATCAAGCTCCAGGATGGAAATGTAATGCCGCAATTGGGCCTCGGTGTCTGGCAAGCCAGCAACGAGCAAGTTCTGATTGCCATCGATAAAGCGCTGGAAGTCGGCTATCGATCGATTGATACCGCCGCCGCGTATAAGAATGAAGACGGCGTGGGCAGTGCGCTAAAACAAGCGGGCATTCCGCGTGAAGAGCTGTTTATCACCACCAAACTGTGGAACGACGATCAACAACGTCCACGCCAGGCGCTGGAAGATAGCCTCGAAAAACTGCAACTGGATTATGTCGACCTCTATTTGATGCACTGGCCGGTGCCGAGCAAAGATCATTATGTTGAAGCCTGGAAAGGGATGATTGAGCTGCAAAAACTAGGCCTGGTTAAAAGCATTGGCGTGTGTAACTTCCAGCTCAACCACCTTCAGCGTTTGATTGATGAAACGGGTGTCTCACCGGTAATCAACCAGATAGAACTCCATCCGTTGCTGCAACAGCGTCAACTTCATGCCTGGAATGCCACACACAAGATTCAGACCGAGTCCTGGAGCCCGCTGGCTCAGGGTGGTGACGGTGTGTTCGATAAGAAAATCATCCGCGACCTGGCCGATAAATACGGCAAAACACCGGCACAAATTGTGATTCGCTGGCACCTGGATAGCGGTCTGGTGGTTATCCCGAAATCGGTGACGCCAGCGCGTATTGCTGAGAACTTTAACGTGTTTGATTTCCGTCTTGATAAAGACGAGTTAAGCGAGATTGCGAAGTTGGATAGCAGTAAGCGTCTGGGACCAGACCCTGATGTGTTTGGGAGTTAACGTTTAGTACGGCCCTCACCCCGGCCCGCTCCCTGATGGAGAGGGAGAAAACCGTGGTAATCCTCTTCTGGGGCAGAGGGAGAAAACCGAGCAGTCCCCTCTCCTGTGGGAGAGGGTTAGGGTGAGGGCATTAACTATGCCGGACGCTTTCTGTTCGCAGGCTTCGACGCAGCTTTAGCCGCTGGTTTTGCACCCACGTTAGGTTTCGCACCCGCAGCAGGCTTCGCGCCCGCTTGCGGAGCACGACGCTGATGTGTCATTGGCGTATGTTTTGTCAGTGCCGGACGAGCACCACGATTGTAGCGACGCGCTTCACGCATCTCCTCAAGCGTTGGCGAAGGCACCAGACATTCACGACGGCCACCGATCAGGTGCTTTTTACCCATCTCTTCCAGCGCTTCACGAATCATCGGCCAGTTAGCAGGATCGTGATAACGCAGCAGCGCTTTGTGCAGACGACGCTGGCGGTCACCTTTCGGCACCACAACTTCTTCACTCTTGTAACTGATCTTACCCAGCGGGTTCTTGCCGGTGTAATACATGGTGGTGGAGTTCGCCAGCGGTGACGGATAGAAGTTCTGTACCTGATCCAAACGGAAACGGTTTTTCTTCAGCCATAGCGCCAGATTCACCATATCTTCATCGCGCGTACCAGGGTGCGCCGAGATGAAATACGGAATCAGGTACTGCTCCTTTCCAGCTTGTTTAGAGTAGGTGTCAAACAGCTCTTTGAAGCGCTGATAGCTGCCCATACCCGGTTTCATCATCTTAGAAAGCGGCCCTTCTTCGGTATGTTCCGGGGCAATCTTCAGATATCCACCAACGTGGTGCGTCGCCAGTTCTTTGATATAGCGAGGATCTTCTACCGCGATGTCGTAACGAACACCGGAAGCGATCAGGATCTTCTTAACACCTTTAATCTCACGGGCGCGGCGATACAAGTTGATCGTCGGCTCATGGTTTGTGTCCATGTGCGGACAAATGTCCGGATAGACGCACGACAGACGGCGGCAGGTTTGTTCCGCACGTGGCGATTTGCAGCGCAGCATATACATGTTAGCTGTTGGGCCACCCAGATCGGAAACCACGCCGGTGAAGCCAGGCACCGTATCGCGCATCGCTTCAATTTCGCTGATGATCGAATCTTCAGAACGGCTCTGAATAATGCGGCCTTCGTGTTCGGTGATGGAACAGAACGAACAGCCACCAAAGCAACCACGCATGATATTCACCGAGAAGCGAATCATCTCATACGCAGGAATACGCGCCTTGCCATACGCAGGATGCGGAACGCGCTTATAAGGCAGAGCAAACACACTGTCCATCTCTTCGGTGGAAAGCGGGATGGCTGGCGGGTTAATCCAGATGTAACGGTCACCGTGTTTTTGCATCAACGCACGAGCACAACCAGGGTTGGTTTCATGGTGCAAAATACGTGAAGCGTGCGCGTAGAGAACTTTGTCGTTTTTAACTTTTTCGTACGACGGCAGCAACACGTAGGTTTTTTCCCACGGTTTCATCGGTGCAGGCTTCACAACAATCGCTTTCGCTTCGTTGATTGGCTTTTCCGGTTTACCGGTTTCTGCACAAGGCAAATCTTCACCGTAAGGGTGTGGAATGGGGTCGATACGACCAGGCATATCCAGACGCGTAGAATCCACGCCAGACCAACCTGGCATCGCTTCTTTACGCATCATCGCGGTGTTACGCACATCGCCGATTTCGTCGATTTTCTCGCCCATTGCCAGGCGATGAGCCACTTCCACCAGCGGACGTTCACCGTTGCCGAAAATCAACATGTCGGCTTTGGCATCCACCAGAATGGAACGACGAACGGTATCAGACCAGTAATCGTAGTGCGCTGTACGGCGCAGGCTCGCTTCAATACCGCCAAGGATAACCGGCACATCACGCCAGGCTTCTTTGCAGCGTTGGGTATAAGCAAGTGAGGCGCGATCCGGGCGTTTACCTGCCACGTTATCAGGCGTATACGCATCGTCATGACGCAGTTTGCGGTCAGCGGTATAGCGGTTGATCATCGAATCCATGTTACCCGCAGTCACCCCGAAGAACAGGTTCGGTTTACCCAGGCGCATGAAGTCTTCTTTACTGTTCCAGTCAGGCTGGGCGATGATCCCCACGCGGAAACCCTGGGCTTCCAGCATACGGCCACAAATCGCCATACCAAAACTTGGATGGTCAACGTAAGCATCTCCGGTAACCAGAATGATGTCACAGCTATCCCAGCCTAAATCGTCCATTTCCTTACGTGACATGGGTAAAAACGGTGCCGGGCCAAAACAGGCTGCCCAGTATTGAGGCCACGAAAAGAGTTCGCGATCGGGCTGGATCAAGCTTATAGAGCTCATAATGCTTCCGAAAAATGAATAAAAAATGATTTAAAAATAACCAAAGCCGGCGATTATACGCTTTTATTGGGTAATAAATGAAGGATTATTGCGGGCGATCAATGTTTTCTTGCCCTCACCCCAACCCTCTCCCTCAGGAGAGGGGGAACACCGAATCTTCCCTCTCCCTCAGTGATCGAGGGCGGACACCGAATCTTCCCTCTCCCTCAGTGATCGAGAGCGGACACCGAATCTTCCCTCTCCCTCAGTGATCGAGGGCGGATACCGAATCTTCCCTCTCCCTCAGTGATCGAGGGCGGACACCGAATCGTCCCTCTCCCTCAGTGATCGAGGGTGGATACCGAATCTTCCCTCTTCCTCAGGGAGAGGGCCAGGGTGAGGGTGGTTTACGGCGCAGGCTGCACTAACAACTGCCCAATAGAGCCACGGTCCGCCATTTCCAGCGTTTGGCTGGAATAAAGGAACGGGAAATGTTCCCAGGAAGGTTGGCCAAAGTACACGAGTAGCTCGACTTGCCCATCAACCCAAACCGTATCTTTCCAGCCTCGGTCTTCACCAAACGGTGCCGCACCATTGACGTTTTTAATCAGGAAGCTCACACCTTCGATATGGAAAGATTGCGGCATATCAGCACGCACCGTCCAGCGCTCCCAGGTGCCTTGCTGAGTCTGAATATCAATGCGCTTCATATCCCACAGTTGGCCGTTAATACCAGGGTCATCACCCAGCGCAATATCACGGCTACGTGATGGGTTACCGTTGATAATCTCTTCCGGTAGCAGACGCATTGGTAACGTATCGGTTACCAAAGGCAGCAAACCGGTTGCACGAAGGGTGAGAACCAGCGTGGAGATAAGAATACTTGAGGGTTCAAAGAAGCCACGGATCCTGTCCATGATACCGGCGGCTTCACCGCAGGTTATCGACACCTCTTTGCCGTCGGTCATATCAACCAGAATCTCGCGACGCTCGCCCGGTGCCAGTGAAAGTTGCTTAACAGCAACAGGTGCCGGGAGAAAACCCTGGTCGCTTGAAATCACGTGCATCGCACGGCCATCGCTCATTTGTAGCAAATAGCGGCGCGAGTTCGAGGCGTTAAGCAAACGCAAACGCACCCAACCGCGAGAGACCTCGACATACGGCCCTTGCACACCATTCACCAGCAGCGTATCCCCCACAAAACCACCACTACCCGGCTCTTCATATTCAGGCGCCCCGAAGTTATCAAGACGCTTATCCTGAATGATTACCGGGAAGTCATCGACGCCATAATGGTTGGGAATAGGTAACGATTTGCTGACTTCATCTTCGATAAGCCACATCCCCGCCAGGCCATTGTAGACCTGTTTCGCGGTGCGGTTTGGGGTGTTAGCGTGATACCACAATGTAGCAGCCTGCTGGCGAATTGGCAGAACAGGAGCCCAGTCTACATTTGGCGACATCATTCGTGCCGCCCCCCCCATTAACGGGCCTGGCACTTGCAAACCGGCAATCGTCATGGCGATGTTTTCTTGCAGACGATTGCTGTAAATCATCTTCACGTCATCGCCGCTCCATACGCGGATAGTCGGCCCAAGATAACGTCCATTCAAGCCCCAAACGGGTGCTTTAGCGCCGCCAGTAAATGACCAATGTGCCCGTTGTAACGTCAGGAATAAAGGCTGACCACGGCGAGACTCCAGTAAAGGAGGAACGGGTAAAGGTTGCTGCATACCTGCCGCATTTGCCCTCAGTGGCACCGAGCCTGCACATAGTGCGACTCCTGATGCCTGTAAAAACTGACGCCGACTGAGTGACATAATAACTCCATGTGAAACTGACTAACGTGGGGCGGCACAACACGTACCGCCAAAATAAAAGCGCTCGGTGAAACGGATGACAAACCTCTTCGTAGGTAGGATAAGCACAGCGCCATCCGACAAAACTGGCGAAAATGGTGGATGGCGCGACCGCTTATCCACCCTACAGCACCGGTTTAGTGACCTTTGTCAACAATCCGGTTCAGTTCGCTTGTTTGCTTTCAACTCGACCGGAGGCTTCTCGCTCCGCGACTTCTTTATTTAGTTCATCGATTTTTGCCATCATAATTTCACGGCAATCGGTGGCAAGTTTACGCACCTGGTCTTTACCGTAATGGCTGATATCAATCGGCTGCAGCATTTCGACAATAACTAAACCATTATTCAAACGGTTCAGTTTAATTTTATTGCTGGTGTTGGAAACACACACCGGAATAATTGGGACGCCAGCAGCAATTGCGGCATGGAATGCACCGGTTTTAAATGGCAGCAGGCCACGGCCACGGCTGCGAGTCCCTTCCGGGAACATCCACACCGACACATTACGTTTCTGAATTTGCGCCACAACCTGGGAAATGGTGCTGAGCGCTTTGGTACGATTATCACGGTCGATAAGCATATTCCCGGTAAGCCAATAAATTTGGCCAAAGAACGGGATCCACAACAGGCTTTTTTTCCCAACGGTCACCGTCGGTGGCTGCACAATACTAGCCGCCGTCACCATGTCGAAATTATTCTGATGGTTACAGATATAAATCGCCGTCGGATGATTTTCTACGCCCTCAGGCAAACGGGTTTCAACTTTCAAACCAAAGACAGGCGCAAGACGCCCAAAAAGATGACCAAACGTAGCAACATGGCGTGGGTTACGTGGGCTGAACAAGCAATAAATGCAGCCAAAAATGCACACCAGCAGGCAATAAATTATTACGATTATAAAACGTACGATGGATAGCATAACAACCTCAAAAGCCAAAACCGCTGACAAGTATACCCTAAATTCCAGGAGGAGCAGTCGCCCCACCTGCACCTGAAATATCGCGGATATATGACCTGCTTTAGCACAAAACACATCGTTCCGGCGGCCTGACGACCGCCAGAATTCGATTACTCTTCGCTGTCGCCCGCACTAGCACGCTGAGGTGAATCAACTTCAACACGATCAATGCGTTGTAGACCACGCATCAGCGTACCGCGACGACCGCGCTCACCGGTGATTTTCTGCAGTTCTTCTGGACGGAGTTTAATTTTGCGTTTGCCAACATGCAGCGTGACCGTGCTTTGTGGCGGTAAGACAAACAAATGTGCCAGTTTGTCATCACCTTTTGCCGCTTCCGCAGAAGGAATAGAGATAATTTTATTCCCTTTGCCTTTGGAAAGTTGCGGCAAATCAGCGACCGGGAACATCAGCATGCGGCCTGCAGCGGTAATCGCCAGCAGCATATCGTCAGTGCTTGAGATTTCCATCGGCGGCATCACTTTCGCATTTTCCGGCAATGAAATCAGCGTTTTACCCGCACGGTTACGCGACACTAAATCGTTGAAGGTACAAACGAAACCGTAGCCCGCATCAGATGCCATCAGCAGTTTTTGGTCGTCTGGCGCCATTAAGACATGCTCGACAACCGCACCCGGTGGTGGCGTGAGTTTACCGGTCAGCGGCTCACCCTGGCCACGTGCCGATGGTAACGTTATTGGGTCAAGTGCGTAGCTGCGTCCGGTGGAGTCAATAAATGCCACTGGCTGGTTGCTCTTCCCTTTAGCCGAACCAAGGAAGCTATCGCCTGCTTTATAGTTAAGTCCTTGCGCGTCAATGTCATGGCCTTTAGCGCTACGCACCCAGCCCATTTGTGAGAGCACAATGGTGACCGGTTCGGACGGAGTCATATCATGTTCGCTCATGGCTTTCGCTTCACCACGTTCACGCAGCGGTGAACGACGATCGTCGCCATAAGCATCTGAATCGGCCTGCAACTCTTTCTTCAGCAAGGTATTCATTTTGCGTTCGGACGCCAGAATGCCCTGCAATTGGTCACGCTCTTTTTCCAGCTCGCTCTGCTCGCCGCGAATTTTCATCTCTTCGAGTTTTGCGAGGTGGCGCAATTTCAGCTCGAGGATAGATTCAGCCTGCGTTTCGCTTAATTCGAAACGCGACATCAACACGGGCTTGGGTTCGTCCTCGGTACGAATAATGTGAATCACTTCGTCAATATTGAGGAACGCGACCAGCAAACCTTCAAGGATGTGCAGGCGTTTGAGCACTTTCTCCAGACGATAACTCAGGCGACGACGCACCGTTTCGCGACGATAAACCAGCCACTCAGTCAGGATTTCCAGCAGGTTTTTCACCGATGGACGATTATCCAGTCCGATCATATTGAGGTTGATGCGATAGCTTTTCTCAAGATCGGTAGTAGCAAACAGGTGGTTCATCACCTGTTCGACGTCGATACGGTTGGAACGTGGAACAATCACCAGGCGCGTCGGGTTTTCGTGGTTCGACTCATCGCGCAAGTCTTCAACCATCGGCAGCTTTTTAGCACGCATCTGATTGGCAATTTGCTCCAGCACGCGCGCGCCGGAAACTTGGTGAGGTAACGCGGTAATCACCACATCGCCATCTTCTTTTTTCCAGACTGCGCGCATACGCACAGAACCGCGGCCATTCTGGTAGATTTTACGAATTTCATCACGCGGGGTGATGATTTCGGCTTCGGTTGGGTAGTCCGGCCCCTGCACGATATCCAACAGCTCATCGAGCGTGGTTTTCGGCTGGTCAATCAGGGTGATTGCGGCTTTCGCCACTTCTCGCAAGTTATGTGGCGGGATGTCTGTTGCCATGCCGACTGCAATGCCAGTGGTGCCATTGAGCAGGATATTAGGCAGGCGCGCAGGTAGCATTTTCGGCTCCTGCATGGTGCCGTCAAAGTTCGGCACGTAGTCGACCGTCCCCTGCCCTAACTCACCCAGCAAGACTTCCGCATATTTTGACAGTCGCGACTCGGTATAACGCATCGCAGCGAAGGATTTCGGATCATCCGGAGCCCCCCAGTTCCCCTGCCCGTCAACTAACGGGTAGCGGTAAGAGAACGGCTGCGCCATCAGAACCATCGCTTCGTAACAGGCACTATCGCCGTGCGGATGGTATTTACCCAGAACGTCACCGACGGTACGGGCTGATTTTTTGAATTTAGCGCTGTTGCTTAACCCCAACTCTGACATCGCATAGACGATGCGACGCTGTACCGGCTTTAAGCCATCACCAATGAACGGCAGAGCGCGGTCCATAATGACGTACATGGAATAGTTGAGATACGCATTTTCCGTGAATTCGTGCAGCGCAAGGCGTTCTGCACCATCATGAGTTAAATCACTCATTAATTATTCATCCTCAAACTGACGAGCCGCATGTGGCCACAAACGGCGTAATTGCCGCCGATAGTACCTTATCTGGCAGTCGTAGTCACAGAGGAGTGAGTATCTTTAGGTGAAGCACAGCGATAAGAAATGAGCCGCAAATTGCGGCTCATTACAGAGAATTATTTCACTTTAGTAATTTGTTTCACGTCGATTTCAACGGAGTTCCAGTCTTTGTCCACTTCCCCTTGAATTTCAACATTATCTTGTGGGGTGATGGTCTGGCCGTTCCAGCGTTTCTGGTCGATATCGACGTTAATTGTGCCGGAGGTATCGCGGAAGATGTAGTGGTCACCGCCGATGCGGGACTCAATCTTACCGCGCAAAGTGACCCAAGTATCATCAGACAATGACTTCGCCTGTGCCGCCGTGGTATTGCTGCCACTTGGACCGACAAAGCCGCCCGCGGCTTGAGTTTGTGTGGCGGCCGGAGCGGTATTCGGATCAGAGAACCCGCCTTGATTTGCAGCTAGTGCAGGTGCTGCGGTGATTGCGAGAATAGTCAAAATAGCGGCTACTTTTTTCATCGTTTATTTTCCTTATATGAATGAATTTCTGAATGCTATTTAACCGGAGAGATCTTAACGCGATCTTAATTTCTCCCTGAGAAATCGTATTTTTTAGAAAATTGCGCAGCTTGCCGAAGCATCGTATTTTTCCCCTGTACACACCTGCGCAAAAGTTATTAACTTCCGCTAAATAGACAGTAAGGGACAACGCATGCGCGTATTACTCATTGAAGACGATAAGCTCATTGGTGATGGATTAAAAGCTGGACTCACCAAAATGGGCTTTACTGTCGACTGGTTCACCGATGGCCAGCAAGGCCAGTCGGCACTTGGTCTGGCTCCTTACGATGCAGCAGTTCTCGATTTAAGCCTGCCAGGAATCGACGGGCTGGATATTCTAAAAACATGGCGTCGTAGTGGCCAAACTGAACCGGTACTCATTCTAACTGCCAGAGACACGCTGGAACAACGGGTTGAGGGGTTGCAGCTCGGTGCCGATGATTACTTGTGTAAACCCTTTGCGTTAATAGAAGTTGCCACCCGGCTGCAGGTTTTAATTCGTCGCAATCATGGGCAAGCACAATCGACGTTATTCCATGCAGGGGTTGAGCTCGACCCGATTAAATTAACCGTCACTCGCGATGGAGGGCCGTTGCAGTTAAAACCCAAAGAGTTTGCCTTGCTGGAATTATTCATGCGTAACGCCGGGCGCGTATTACCACGCACACTTATTGAAGAAAAACTTTATAACTGGGATGACGACGTTTCCCGAAACGCTCTGGAAGTACACATCCATCATTTACGCCGCAAACTCGGTAGCGGCTTTATTCGCACAGTGCACGGAATTGGTTATACGTTGGGCGAAGAATGATAAAAACACTGACTCAAAGTTTACGCGCCAGATTAATTGCCGGGTACATTTTGCTGACCCTTGTAGCATGGGTTGGCGCAAGCATTGCCGCCTGGCATCAAACCAGTAAAACGCTAAACAAACTGTTTGACACTCAGCAGGTGCTGTTTGCTAAACGCCTGAGTGCATTAGAACTGGATGGCGTGCAAGGTGATGCACAATTACCGCGCACTAAAACCATGATTTCCAACCATCGTGGTAAGCAAGACGACGACACGCTGGCCTTCGCCATATATACCGCTGATGGAAAGCTGTTACTCAACGATGGAGACAATGGCCGCAACCTCATCTGGCGCTACCAGCGCGACGGATTTACAGACGGAAAACTAGCTGGCGACGACGATATGTGGCGCATGGTGTGGGTCACCACACCAGATGGGAAATATCGGATTGTGGTGGGACAGGAATGGGAGTATCGGGAAGATCTGGCGCTGGATATTGTATTGTCGCAAATCACCCCATGGCTTATCGCGCTACCGCTGATTTTACTACTACTCGTATGGTTGGTTAGCCGCGCCCTTGCCCCACTTCACAAACTAGCGAATCAGTTACGTACCCGCAAACCTGACGATGACCGCGAGCTCCCGACCCAAACCTTGCCACAAGAAGTGCGGCCACTGGTTATTGCACTCAATCAGCTCTTTTCGCGCACCGGGGAATTGATGCAGCGCGAACGGCGTTTTACCTCCGATGCAGCACACGAGCTGCGCAGCCCTCTTGCCGCATTAAAAGTGCAGGCCGAAGTCGCGCAGCTTGCGCAGCATGACGAGCCAGTACGCGATCATGCCCTCAATAATCTCAGTGCGGGAATCGATCGCGCCACTCGCCTGGTTGATCAGTTGCTGACGCTATCACGCCTGGACTCTTTAGCGAGTTTGGATGATGTGCAGGAAGTCGCCTTTCAACTCTTGCTGCAAAATGCCGTGATGGACGCCTGGCACGAGGCACTACGTGCAGGCATTGATATTCGTCTTGATGTACAAGACCCGAGCGTGAAACGTCAGGGGCAACCGTTGTTGCTAAGTTTAATGGTCAGAAACTTGCTGGATAACGCTATACGTTACAGCCCGCGCGGTTGCGTGGTAGACGTCGTTCTGCAAAGTCACGAAATAACGATTACTGACAACGGGCCAGGCGTCAGTCCGGAGTTTTTAACTTCATTGGGTGAACGGTTCTTCCGCCCACCAGGACAGGAAAAAACCGGCAGCGGGCTGGGGTTATCTATAGTGCGGCGCATTGCTTCTTTGCATGGAATGCAAGCTCTCTTTATGAACACCAGTAACGGCGGTTTCGAGGTTCGGATACGTTGGTAAAAAGGGTTTCACATTCGGATTATTGCGTTTTTAGCAAAAGTCTTTGCCTGTATGTGGCATTTTACAGTGACATTGATCACGGTACACTCCGCGCCATACGCAATAATTCGAGGACTAACTATGAGCAACATTCTGATTATCAATGGCGCGAAAAAATTCGCCCACTCAAACGGCCAACTTAATGACACCCTGACCGACGTCGCGGAAAGTTTTTTGCGCGACCTCGGGCATGATGTTTTGGTTACGCGTACCGACAGCGAGTACGACGTCAAAGAAGAAGTCGAAAAATATCTGTGGGCCGATACCGTGATTTACCAAATGCCGGGCTGGTGGATGGGCGCGCCGTGGACCATGAAAAAATACATCGATGATGTATTTACTGAGGGTCATGGTTCTCTGTATGCCAGCGATGGCCGTACCCGTTCAGACGCTGAGAAAAAATACGGTTCCGGTGGTCTGATTCAGGGCAAAACTTATATGCTTTCCCTGACCTGGAACGCCCCGTTACAAGCCTTTGAAGACAAAGAGCAGTTCTTCCATGGCGTGGGTGTTGATGGCGTTTATCTGCCATTCCATAAAGCTAACCAGTTCCTCGGTATGGAAGGCCTGCCGACCTTTATCGCTAACGATGTGATGAAAGTCCCTGATGTTCCGCGTTTTATCGCAGAATACCGCGAGCATCTCGGCCAAATTTTTGCTTAACTGTTGCCGTGTTTAAATGAAGGAGTCAGTCATGCTAACAGTAATAGCTGAAATTCGTACCCGTCCAGGCGCCCATCATCGCCAGGCGGTGATAGATGCTTTTGCAAAAATTATTCCTACTGTGCTCGAAGAAGAAGGTTGCTTCGGTTATGCGCCGCTGGTGGATCATAATGCGCAAGTCGCCTTCCAGACAGCCGCACCAGATTCCGTGTTTATGCTGGAAAAATGGGAAACTGTGGCTCACCTTGAAGCCCATCTGCAAACCCCGCATATGAAAGCTCACAGTGCCGCTGTCAAAGACGATGTTCTGGATGTTCATATCCATATTCTGGAAGACGCGATTAAGTAATCAGCTGACGACGAAATAACGGGAGCGGTGTTTACACCTGCTCCTTTTTTTGGCTGCAAGATTCGCATTTCTTAATATCTGCTAAGCTACCTTTTACCCCAAGTTTGTAGCGAGGCAAGAAATGAAAACGAATATGGTTTCCGATAAAGTTCTAAAACTAGCCAGTTTTAATCTTAATCTGTTAACCACTTTTTGTTTGATTTACTCGACACGAAGCATTACTGAAGTCTCTGAAATTCTTGAGGTCACCCCACCGTCTGTTAGCCATGCCTTACGAAAGTTACGTCTTCATTTCGAAGACCCTTTATTTATTCGCCATGGAAACACCATCGCCCCCACAGTATTTGCCGATGACCTTTACACTCAGCTAAAACAAACTTTAGAAATAATGAGTGATTCCATAGCCAGAAGTAAGCAAACCAATAAACGAGAAACATGGGTTATCTATTCTCCATTCTCTGTCGCTGTGCATAACTTGTCATCTGCATTAATTAAAATAAAGCTGGCAAAACTTAACTTTAAAATAAAATACATCGAAACTATTCTCGGCATTCCCGATGCTGTGGGTTTGCTTAATTTGCGTAAAGCTGATTTAGTTTTCTCAGGTGCACCGGTCGTCAGTACCACATTAACCTGCGTCTTATTCTGTGAATTAACACCAGTGCTAGTGTGCCGCCAGGATAATCCTTTTCAAAAAACATCGATTAGCATTGACGATTTAAAAAATATGGATATGGTCACCCATCTCACCGGTGATGAAATGATTTATCAGCGTAAACAATCTTTGCTGGCAACCTTGAAAAATGCCCAGGTTGCCTTTGAAACTAATTCGATATTGATGCTTCTCACCCTACTGTCGGAAACCGATTGTATTGGCTTCATCACCCAGGATGCCTTTACTCGTTATCGGGATATTTTCAAATTAAGGCAATTAACACCCTTATTCCCGGTACAGAAAATTAGCGTCTATCTGGTCTATCGAAAAGAACTGGAGAAGAAAGCCAGTTTCATGCAGTTTTTGGAGGCAATGAAGAATAATTAGGTTATTGAAAGCAATGCCATTAATAAACAACACAACAGCGCAATAATAAAACTAAATCCGCAATTAAACCCGAGTAATCCCATATCTAATTACTGGCCGTATAATGCCTGCGTCCCAGACAGATAAATATCAATCACTTCCATTCCCTGACACGGTTTTATTTCTATTTAATACCGTGCAACTGTCATGCAATGAATTACTGCCGATTTACCGCGGAGAACAATGACATTCCCTTAGCGAGGCCCGGCATATTCAAACCAGACTATCGTAGAGGCACTCGTATGAAAATTATTAAGATATCGCCCGCTAACATCTCCCATAACCGCCACAAAATTGTGCTTAAAACCTCCGCCGGATTAATCGTTGGTGTGCTGAGTTTTGGTTGTGTTGACGTCAGTGCTACCGAAAGGTTGGTGAATACTATTGGTACTGCCGGGATTTGTACCCGGGGTTTGTACAATGATGAAACGATAAAAATGAGCGTTGCCAATACCGCAGGCATCAAAATGGGCGACGGCGGGATTGTTTCACTGGCCAGAGGTAGCATCAAGAATAATGCCGTTTCGGCTGCAGGTTCCAAAGACCAAATCGGTGTGCACGTATTTTCTACAAGCGGTGTCGATTTACTGGAAACCGAGGTATTGCTCGACCCCAAAACGCTGGCAGGTGCAACCATCACCGCCAATGATATGACCGCAATGCTGGTGGAATCAGGGGGGCATCTCAACCTCAAAGACTCGGCAGTCACCGTAGGCGGCGGGGCGAAGGGAAATAATAACCGCGCCGTTGTGGTGTCAGGAGCTGGTTCGCAGGCCGTGCTGGATCATTCCAAAGTACAAACTGCCTCCTGGGGAACGGTGGGCATCACGGTGACACAAGGCGGTGCAGTCAAGCTGACTAATAGCAGTGAAGTCCTGACCACGGGAGCCAGAAGTACAACAACTGGAGGAAGCCACGGTGTGTATGTCAGCGGCACGGATAGCAGGCTAAATGCTGAAAATGCCACCATCAGCACACTTGGAGCTTCAGCCTACGGAATCAAAGCACAAGACAGCAGCCAAATTACTCTCCAAGAAACTGCCATTGATACAGCAGGAGTTTACGGCCACGGCGTACTTTTAGATGGGGCAACAACGCACGGCGACATTGATGGCGGTTCGATTCAAACAGCAGGCAAAGGTGCAGTCGGTGTCTGGGCAAGAACTGGCGCAACGGCTACGCTGCATGATGGCACGGCCATCACCACTGCCGGTGCCGCAGCGTCAGCAACCACGCCAGTGGATAATGAAAAGTCCCTCAGTATAAGTCATGTGTTGTTGGCAAGTGACAGCGCGACATCTATCCGCGGAAAGGGTCTACAACTCACCACCACCGCAGCGAGTGCCAGCGCCGCAAGAGCTGAAGACAATGCCCGTATTAGCTTGCAGGATAGTACGATAGAAAGTACCGGCAATGCCTCGAGCACAACCACAACCGCCGCGCTGCATGCGCTTTCTGGCGCAAACATCTCTGGTTCAAATCTGACAATAAACGTTTCTGGCGTAAACCAGGGTGGGAGCCGCGCTGAAGGGGAAAACAGTGCCATCTCCCTTGCTAATAGCACTATCAACGTCAGCGGCCAGGGAAATGCGTTGCACTCAACAGCAGCTGCGCGGGCCATGGCTGGCGCCTCTGTTTCTGTCATAAACTCCCAAATCAGTACTTCCGGGATGCAAAGCCACGGTATCTCAGTAGAAGGTTCCGGTTCGCATACGCAGGTCAGTGGTACAACGATAGAAACACGCGGCGCACGCAGCTCTGGAATGAATATTGTTGATGGCGCTACAGCCGAGATTAGCGAAAGCAAAATAACCGCCACCGCCGCTCCTAACGCTATCGGGCCGTGGTCTCCAGGGATCTTGCTGCAAGGTGCGGGGTCCTCACTGATTTTAACAGACAGCGAAGTCTTCACCACGCAGAATCCCAGTAGTGGTATTAGCGCCAGTAACGGTAGCCAGCTTGAGGTGAACAGCTCACGAATTACCACCTCGGGTAATTACGGCACCGGAATTGGGGTCGCAAATAGCACCGCGTCAATCACCCACACCCATATCAATACTTCGGGTAACGATAATGCGATGGGAATTGTGGCTGATGCTGGCGCAACGGTGAATGTGACGGGAGGAAGTGTGATGACAACAGGCAATGGCTCACCTGTGCAATCCAACCTCACCTTCCCGCATGCCGTGGCTTCCCGTAACGCCGGTTCTTTGCTGACGGTGGATGGCACCACCCTGCAGACAAAAGGCACGCAGGCTTATGGCGCAACGGCAGATGACGGTGGGAATATTATTCTGAAGAATACAACCGTCAAAACTGAGGGTGATAACTCCATCGGTTTGTATGCCGGAATTGGTGCGGCAAAACCCGGTAACGTTAGCCTGACAGCCAGTAATGTTACGATCGAGACACTCGGCAATAATGCGAGCGGCGCATTTGTCGGCCGCAAATATAAAGCAGAAACCGCTGAGATGGCGCTGGATAACGTCACGCTAAATACCCACGGCGATAACTCGCGCGGTCTCTGGGCGGAAGCAGGAGCCAATCTACACGCTAAAAATACCGTGGTTCAAACCGAAGGTGCTCATGCTGCCGGTATTCTCGCCAGCAATGGCGGGTATGTTCAGGGCGATAATATTTCTGTCGCCACCCATGGTGATAGTTCTGCTGCCCTGGCAGCCCAGGGTACAGCCACTAATCCAGGGTTAGCCACCCTCAATAACAGCATTCTGACCAGCGAGCACGGCCATGGTATTGAAACCACGGGTTATGCAGATATTGAAATGCAAAATAGCCGTGTGACGGGGGAAAGCCAGTGGTTGCAGGTAAAAAATGGGGTGATGTTGCCAGGAAATGCCAGCATCAACGCGTCAGGAAGTCTCTTCACGGGGGCTGCACTAACCGAGGAAAATGCGTTTTCTGATGTTTCATTAAACAATACCAGCCTGTGGTTTTTGACAGGCAATTCGGTGCTCAGCCAGTTGACGAATAATCAAAGCCTGATCAACTTCAGTACACCAGAAAATAACCGCTACAAGACGTTGACGGTGAATAACTATCACGGCGACAACGGAACGATTGCGTTAAACACCCATTTGCACAGCGATAATTCACCATCGGATCAATTAGTTGTCGATGGCGGCCATGCCGACGGCTCCACCAGCCTAAAAATCACCAATACCGATGGCAGTGGCGCTCTCACTCATGGTAACGGTATCAAAGTTGTAGATACCATTAGCGGTGCGACAACGGCAACAGAAGCTTTTAGCCTGCTCAGCAAAGTGAAAGCAGGACCGTATGAATACTCGCTTTACCGTTCAAGTGTTGATGGCAGCAATGAAGAAGCCTGGTATCTGCGCTCGCATAAGCAGTTGCCTGGCATCATTGACGATAGCGAGCTTCCTCTTCCTCTGCCGCCATCACCACCGCCAGCTGATTTCACGCCAGTAGAAGAACCGCCAGTTGATAATCTTAAACCCGAAGCGCCTGCGGCTCCTCAACAGCCGATTGCTGTGCCAGATTATCGGGCAGAAACATCGCTGTATCAGGTCATTCCTCAACAGGCATTACTGTATAGCCGGATGCTGGTCGATAGCCTGCATGAGCGAACTGGCGAACAGTTTGCCAGCGTGGAGAAAATCACTGAGGCAACCGAATCGCCACATATGAGTTGGGGACGGGTGATTTTTAAAAATGGGAAATCCGACTTTGATGGCCCGCAGTCTCGATTCTCATTGAGCGCCATTCAGTTAGGCATTGATTTGTATCGTGAAAGTAAAGATGACGGGAGTTCAAATTTTGCTGGAGTGCTTGGTAATATCGGCAAAATGAGCAGCAAAGTCACTGATACTGACAACGAGTTTGCCGGGCGTAATACCCTGAAATCATGGGGGTTAGGCGGTTACTGGACGCACTTCACACCAAAGGGAAGCTATCTGGATGCCGTCGCCCAATACAACCGACTGTATGTTGAATCCAACCCCACCGATCTCAGCCCAATGAAAACCAAAGGATATGGTTTAAGTGCCTCGCTGGAAGCGGGTTATCCGTGGCAGCCGGACGCTGACGTACAGCGCTTTATTGAGCCTCAGGCCCAGTTGATTTACTCAAAAGTGAAACTGGATAACACCCATGACGAGGCATCTGCGGTTAAATTCGGTAACGCAGATTCCCTGACCGGGCGTCTGAGCCTGCGCGTCCATCAGACCTGGCATCATGATGATAAACAAAAAGTGGAGGAGGAGCGCACCAGAACGACGGCCTGGGTACGTCCGGGGATCCTGCATGAATTCAGAGGAGAAACAAAGACCGTATTTTCTTCTCAACAAGGCGACATTCCATTCGTCACCAACAGCGCCGGAACATGGGGTCAATTAAATGCGGGCGTTGATCATCAGATCAATGAGTCAGTTTCACTCACCGGTTCTTTAAGCGTAGAGAAGTCGTTTGAAGGGGACAGCATCAATTACGGCGGGATTGCGGGTGTAAAAATTAAGTTCTGATAAGGGAAAGAACTGGCGTTTTTATCAGGCGGGGATGTATTGCATCACCCGCCTGATACGATAATTAGACTTCAATATCAGCCATGTCGCCTTTATCTTGCAGCCAATTGCGTCGATCTTCAGAACGCTTTTTAGCTAGCAACATATCCATAATTGCCATGGTTTTATCGTTATCTTCATCGTCAATCGTAAGCTGTACCAGGCGGCGAGTATTGGGATCGAGCGTCGTTTCACGTAATTGCAGTGGGTTCATCTCACCCAGCCCTTTAAAGCGCTGCACGTTCGGTTTCCCTTTCTTACGTTTAAGTTGCTCGAGCACGCCGGCTTTCTCTTCTTCGTCCAGCGCGTAGTAAACCTCTTTGCCCAAATCGATGCGGTACAACGGTGGCATCGCCACATAGACGTGACCCCCGCGAACCAGAGAGCGGAAGTGGCGCACGAACAGCGCGCATAACAACGTTGCAATGTGCAGACCATCGGAGTCCGCATCCGCCAGGATACAAACTTTGCCGTAACGCAACTGGCTCAGATCTTCACTGTCCGGATCGATGCCGATCGCTACCGAAATATCGTGCACTTCTTGCGATGCAAGCACTTCATCGGAAGATACTTCCCAGGTATTAAGGATCTTACCTTTCAGCGGCATGATCGCCTGGTATTCGCGGTCACGGGCCTGCTTGGCAGAACCGCCTGCAGAATCCCCTTCCACCAGGAACAATTCAGTACGACTCAAATCTTGCGCGGAGCAGTCGGCCAGTTTTCCAGGTAATGCCGGGCCGCTGGTTAGCTTTTTACGCACCACTTTTTTAGCGGCACGCATACGGCGTTGAGCACTGGAAATCGCCAGTTCTGCGAGTTGTTCCGCCACTTGAATATTCTGGTTCAGCCACAAGCTGAAGGCATCTTTAACGACACCGGAAACAAAGGCGGCACACTGGCGTGATGAGAGGCGCTCTTTGGTTTGCCCGGCAAACTGCGGATCCTGCATTTTCACTGACAGCACGTAGGCGCAACGTTCCCAGATATCTTCCGCTGAGAGTTTCACGCCGCGCGGCAGAATGTTGCGGTATTCGCAAAATTCACGCATCGCATCCAACAACCCCTGACGCAGACCGTTGACGTGAGTACCGCCCTGCATGGTTGGGATCAGGTTAACGTAGCTTTCTGTCAGCAGTTCGCCGCCTTCTGGCAGCCATAACAGCGCCCAATCAACCTGTTCAACATCACCGGCATAATTGCCGACAAATGGTGATTCAGGAAGCGTCGGTAAGCCGTTAATCGCTTCGCACAGGTAATCTTTCAGGCCATCCTGATAACACCAACGCTGCTCGGTATTGTTCACTTTGTCAGTAAAAGTGATTTCAACACCAGGGCACAATACTGCTTTGGCTTTCAGCAAATGGCTTAAACGGGAAACGGAAAAACGTGGGCTGTCGAAGAATGAGGCATCTGGCCAGAAGTGAACGCTGGTGCCGGTATTACGTTTGCCGCAGGTCCCGACCACCGCCAGTTCCTCGACTTTATCGCCATTTTCAAAAGCGATGCTGTAAACCTGCGCATCACGACGCACCGTGACTTCGACACGTTTTGACAAGGCGTTAACCACCGAAATGCCAACACCGTGCAAACCACCAGAGAACTGGTAGTTTTTATTGGAGAATTTACCGCCCGCGTGCAGACGACAAAGAATGAGTTCTACAGCCGGAACACCCTCTTCCGGGTGGATATCTACCGGCATGCCTCGCCCGTCATCAATGACTTCTAATGACTGATCGGCATGGAGAATAACATCAACACGCTTCGCATGGCCTGCCAGCGCTTCATCCACGCTGTTATCAATGACTTCCTGGCCCAAATGGTTTGGACGGGTGGTGTCGGTGTACATCCCGGGACGGCGGCGAACAGGCTCAAGCCCGGTGAGTACCTCAATGGCATCGGCGTTATAACTGGATTGCGTCATGGTTTATTCGTTCAGATTGCGAAACAGGAATTCGACATCAGGCATTAATGCAGGCCCAGGAAGTCGATGATCTGTGAGAAATAATCTTCGAAGCCTACAAAGGCGTGATTGCCACCGGACTCTACCGTCTGTCGACAGGGGGTGTAGTACGCCACCGCCTGGCGGTAATCAAGCACTTCGTCACCCGTTTGCTGTAACAACCAGATGAGATCTGGCGCTTCTAACGGGTCAACTTGCATGACTTTAAGATCGTAAATATGGCGTGACTCTAGCACATATTGCTGCCCGGTGTAGGGGTTCTCGTTGGTGCCCAGATAATCGACAAGCAATTCAAAAGGCCGTACCGCAGGGTTTACCACTACCGCTGGCAGCATAAAACATTGCGCTAACCAGGTGGCGTAATAACCACCTAAAGAGGAGCCAACAACCCCCAGAGGTTCACCGCCATGCTTGAGTACCAGCGACTCCAGCAGCTCTGCCGCATCGGCAGGATACGGAGGGAGCTCTGGGATAATCATATTGATGTGCGGATGGTTCTGCGCAAGCCAGGCCTGCAAGCTGGTAGCCTTAGCGGAACGCGGCGAACTGTTGAAACCGTGTAAGTAAAGTAGCGTTGACATCAATACCCTTCTGAAGCGGTATCTGGGTTGAACACCGCACCTTTCAGGCGGCAAACCTCAGTGGTCACTTCACCGTTTGGATGAAGTTCCAGCCAACGCCAACCTGGTTCAATAGTGTCGAGCGTGAAGTTTGAGCAGTGCGGCTTAAATTGCACACAAGTGGATGGCGTCGCCAGCATTCGTCTGCCGTTCCAGTCCAAATCTAGCTCCTGGTGAATATGACCGCACACCAGAGTTTTCACTTTCGGGAATTTTTGCAGAACGTTATCCAACTCTGCGGCGTTGCGCAGGCTATGTTGGTCAAGCCAGCTACAACCCGCAGGAACAGGATGATG
This sequence comes from Buttiauxella sp. JUb87, assembly GCF_004361975.1. Taxonomy (NCBI): domain Bacteria; kingdom Pseudomonadati; phylum Pseudomonadota; class Gammaproteobacteria; order Enterobacterales; family Enterobacteriaceae; genus Buttiauxella; species Buttiauxella sp. JUb87. The sequence goes on along the minus strand of NZ_SNVY01000005.1, from coordinate 86,738 downwards.
ATGCAGCAATAGCAGCGTATGGCGTTCAGGTTCAGCGGCGAGTTTACGCTCCAGCCAGTCGAGCTGATAATCGCTCAGTTCACCATGTGGGACGCCAAATACCTGGCTGTCGAGCAGCAGGATTTGCCAGTTATCACCGAGGAAAACTTGCTTCGCAGGTGAAATCCCTGCTTCCAGCAACGAGCTAAACATGGCTGGCTGGAAATCGTGATTGCCTGGCAGCCAAACGCAGGGCGCAGGAATCTCCGCAATGCCTTCAACAAAATGCTGGTAGGCCTGCGCACTGTGATCCTGGGCTAAATCCCCAGTAGCTACAATTAGGTCATACTGACGCTGCTCAGCGAGGATGGCGGCAATAACAGCCTGATAGCTCATCCAGGTATTGATACCAAGCAGCGTTTCGTTCTTTCCAGAGAACAGGTGGGTATCGGTAATTTGCAAGATCCTGATCTGGCCCCCACCGGCCACAGGAAGATTTAACAGGCTTTCCAAATGGTGTCCTTAGGTTTCACCCTCACTAACAAACCGGAACCGCCATCGCTCCATGCGCTAAACAATACCGCAGCCAATCGGCTAGAAACTGATTAATTTGATGCTTTTCGTCGCGTTGATGCAACTTTTTATTAGGATAATCATACCGTGCTTTGAAACGAAAGATCTGCTGACTTGAACACACTTCCGCGACCATGGCGTCATGATAAAGCCTGACCGACATCGACGGTAAGCTCCAGTAGCTTATCGCCGGAACAGTTTGTTCGATTTGTACTAGTGTCGTGTAACGTGTCGACTCAAGGATAGAGAGTCGATATTGAGCGCTACTTACCTGATAAGTGACTTTTTCACCCACTTCATCATGACGAGGAAGCAAGCGTCGGAGTTGCGCGAAATTGGTTTCGCACAGGCGCATCATTTCAGGGAAGTCAGGTGTATAGCGCTTCATATTTATCGATTCCACTCTTCTCTTAATTTCTCATGATGCAATTGCAGCCAAAGCAGTGCAATGACTGAAGCCGCGTTGTCGATTTTCCCTTCTTCTACTAACTGATAAGCCTGTTCCCGGCTTACGACATGAACACGAATGTCTTCGTTTTCATCTGCCAGACCATGTATGCCATTCGCGGTGGTAGCGTCGACTTCCCCAACCAGGATCGATAAACGCTCGCTGGTCCCCCCAGGACTTGCCAGGTAGTTGATAACCGGTTTGGTACGACCGACAATCACTCCAGCTTCTTCAGTTGCTTCACGACGCGCAACGTCCTCGACGCTTTCACCTTCTTCAATCATTCCCGCAACAAGTTCGAGCAGCCACGGGCTTTCACTGGTGTCGTACGCGGCAATCCGAATCTGTTCAATTAAGACAACTTCGTCTCGCACAGGGTCATAGGGTAGCAGTACTGCGGCGTGCCCGCGTTCTAAAATTTCACGGCAAATTTCGCCACTCATTTCGCCATTAAACAAGCGATGGCGGAAGCGATAAAGATCCAGAGAAAAAAAACCGCTATAAAGCGTTTCCCGTGCAATAATTTCAACATCGTTTTTGGCTAATGTGACGAGTTGACTGTTTTGCTTAGTCATGATGGGTTCCTGATTTTGATGGTTATGAAATGAGTAATTTCAAGCCAGTTTGACTGCCGTTTCATTTCCTATGTGATAGATTGATGAAAATTAAGAGTCAATGGCACATTACGCCAAGCACCTGAGCTGGCGGACTCTGCTAAAATCGACGATCATTTCCGGCTCTTGTCAGCGCTTACAAATAATTTTTTGCTTCACAACAAGGAATGCAAATGAAGAAACTGCTCCCAATTCTTATCGGTCTGAGCCTAACGGGTTTCAGTGCCATGAGCCAGGCAGAAAACCTGATGCAGGTTTATCAGCAGGCACGTTTAAGCAACCCGGACTTGCGCAAATCCGCTGCTGACCGTGATGCCGCATTCGAAAAAATTAACGAAGCACGTAGCCCGTTACTGCCACAACTTGGCCTTGGTGCTGATTATGAATACACCAATGGTTTTAGCGATGCGAATGGCATCGACTCCAGGGCAGCGAGTGCCTCTTTGCAATTGACGCAAACCATTTTTGATATGTCGAAATGGCGTGCGCTTACCCTGCAAGAGAAATCAGCCGGTATTCAAGATGTCACTTATCAGACAGACCAACAAACACTGATTCTGAATACTGCAACAGCCTACTTTAATGTATTGAGTGCGATTGATGCACTGTCCTTCACTGAAGCACAGAAACAGGCTATTTATCGTCAGTTGGATCAAACCACTCAGCGCTTTAACGTTGGCCTGGTCGCCATTACCGATGTACAGAACGCCCGTGCGCAATACGATAACGTATTAGCAAACGAAGTCACTGCACGAAACAATCTGGATAACGCGGTAGAAACGCTGCGCCAGGTGACCGGTAATTACTATCCATCTTTGGCATCACTGAATGTAGACGGCTTCAAAACCAACAAACCGGATGGCGTGAATAATCTGCTGAAAGAAGCGGAAAAACGTAACCTGGCATTGTTGCAAGCACGTCTGTCTCAGGACCTGGCTCGCGAGCAAATTCGCTACGCAGAAACTGGCCACATGCCAACCGTGGGTTTGACCGCTTCTACTGGTGTTTCCGATACCAGCTACAGTGGTTCTAAAACCAATAGTTCTCAGTACAACGACAGCGATATGGGCCAGAATAAAATCGGCCTGAACTTCTCCTTGCCACTGTACACTGGCGGTTCTGTTAACTCTCAAGTGAAACAAGCGCAATACAACTTTGTTGGCGCAAGTGAGCAGCTTGAAAGCGCGCATCGTAGCGTAGTGCAAACAGTTCGCTCTTCGTTCAACAACGTTAATGCGTCCATCAGTACCATCAACGCTTATAAACAAGCGGTTGTGTCTGCACAAAGCTCCCTGGATGCCATGGAAGCAGGCTATTCCGTCGGTACTCGTACCATCGTTGATGTGTTAGATGCGACCACGACGCTGTATAACGCCAAGCAACAGCTCTCCAGCGCTCGTTATAACTACCTAATCAACCAGCTGAATATTAAATCAGCACTGGGTACGCTTAACGAACAGGATCTTGTAGCGTTGAATGCAACACTGGGTAAACCAGTACCAACCACGGCTGACAGCGTGGCTCCAGAAACGCCAGACCAAAATGCTCGCGCGGATGGTTATACAGCGGATAGCGAAGCAACGACTGCTACAACACCAGCACAAGCGACTCCAGCTTCTGCGACTAGCAGCAAATCAGCTAACCCATTCGGCAACTGATCAGATATTTTGGGGGTGTGGCAACATGCCCCCATCACAACTTACGCATGCGAACGTAAGGCAGAGTAAAGATCTCCCTTCAAACATCCGTCATCGCTTTAATTTCAACCATTCATCCCCTATCCTAAGCACCATAACCACTGGGCTCAGGACAGATAAATGAAACGGACAAAAATCATAAACCACGCATCGTTCCGCAAAAGCTGGAACGCCCGCCATTTGACGCCAGTCGCATTGGCTGTTACCGCTGTGTTTATGCTAGCCGGTTGCGAACAAAATGACGAAACAGTCTCCATGTATCAAAATGCGGATGACTGTTCGCAAGCCAACCCTGGCAAAAGTGCAGAATGTACGACTTCCTTTAACAACGCACTAAAAGAAGCAGAACGTACAGCGCCAAAATACGCCTCGCGTGAAGAATGTATCGCTGAGTTTGGTGAAGGCCAATGCCAGCAAGCACCAGCTCAAGCCAGCGTGGCAGGTGAACAAGCTCAGGCACAACCGCAGCAAAGCGGCAGCTTCTGGATGCCATTGATGGCCGGTTACATGATGGGCCGATTGATGGGCGGCGGGGCGGGCTTTGCGCAGCAACCTCTGTTTACTTCGAAGAACCCTGCAAGCCCTGCTTACGGTAAATATGCCGATGCCAGCGGTAAGAGCTATGGTGCCGCGACACCAGGCCGTACGACAACCGTACCGAAAACGGCAATGGCACCTAAACCTGCCACCACCAGCACTGTGACACGCGGCGGTTTCGGTGACTCAGTGGCTAAACAATCGACTATGCAGCGCAGTAGCAGCGCAACAGGTTCTTCTCGTTCCATGGGTGGCTAAGAAATTATGGAAAGAATCGCGATTACTGAGCGCCCGGACTGGCGCGAGAAAGCCACAGAATACGGTTTCAATTTTCACACCATGTACGGCGAGCCGTACTGGTGTGAAGACGCATATTACAAGCTGACGCTTCCGCAGGTAGAACGCCTGGAAGAGGTCACCGCTGAATTACATCAAATGTGCCTGAAGGTAGTGGAAAAAGTCGTGAGCAGCGATGAACTGCTGGCCAAATTCCGCATTCCTAAACACACCTGGGAATTTGTGCGTCAGTCATGGCGTACCCAGCAACCGTCGCTTTACTCACGCCTGGATATCGCGTGGGATGGCGTAGGTGAACCCAAGTTGCTGGAAAACAACGCCGACACACCAACCTCTTTGTATGAAGCAGCATTCTTCCAGTGGATCTGGCTGGAAGATCAGATCCAGGCCGGTAACCTGCCAGCAGAAAGCGATCAGTTCAACAGCCTGCAAGAGAAGATCATTGAGCGTTTTGCTGAGCTGAAACAGCAACACGGTTTCAATCTGGTTCATTTTGCTTGCTGCCAGGACACAGAAGAAGATCGCGGTACCGTTCAGTATCTACAAGACTGCGCGGCTGAAGCCGAAGTGGCGAGCGAATTCGTCTACATGGAAGATATCGGTCTGGGCGAAAAAGGCCAGTTTACCGATCTGCAGGATCAGGTGATTAGCAACCTGTTCAAACTGTACCCGTGGGAGTTCATGCTGCGTGAGATGTTCTCCACCAAGCTGGAAGATGCGGGTGTACGCTGGCTGGAACCAGCCTGGAAAAGCATTATCTCCAACAAAGCATTGCTCCCAATGCTGTGGGAAATGTTCCCGGATCATCCAAATCTGCTACCTTCATATTTTGCCGAAGATAACTATCCGCCGATGGATAAATACGTGGTGAAGCCAATCTTCTCTCGCGAAGGTGCAAATGTGAAGATCATCGAAAACGGCGAAGAAATTGCCCGTGTCGATGGCCCTTACGGTGAAGAAGGGATGATCGTCCAGCAGTTCTATCAGTTACCAAAATTTGGCGACAGTTATGTGCTGATCGGCAGTTGGCTTATCAACGATCAACCTGCAGGTATTGGTATTCGTGAAGATCGCGAGTTAATCACCCAGGATCTTTCACGCTTCTATCCGCATGTGTTCGTAGAATAATTGTTTCTCCCTCTTCCTAAAGGAGAGGGAGAAACATATCAGCCGATTTGTACCGAAAGCATACTCAACGATCCCATCTCTATGCCGTCTACAGGTAACGTAATCGGCTCTTTACCATCCCACGCTCCCAGAACATACAACAACGGCAGGTAGTGATCCGGCGTTGGGTTAGATAACGATCCGCCTTCATGATCTAAGAAGTTCACCAGCGGGTGCTCAGCGACCGGCCCAAGCCATGTGAGGTTGTCTTTAACGTATTGGTTAAACGACTCGGCCCATGGATATGGTGTGTTTTCGCCGTGCCAGCGTGCGGTTCTCAGGTTATGAACCACGTTGCCACTGGCAATCAGCATGATGCCTTGATCGCGCAGTGTTGCCAGTTTTCGACCCATCTCGAAATGCCAGGCTGCTGGTTTCGTGCTGTCGATACTCAGTTGCACCATCGGGATATCAGCATTGGGGTACATCTTGATCAATACACCCCAGGAGCCATGGTCAAACCCCCAGGCTTCTTTATCCTGCATTACTGGGACAGGTGCCAGAAGATCAACTAACTGCTGCGCCAGTTCAGGCGAACCCGGTGCCGGGTAATGCGTGTCATATAACGCTTGTGGGAAACCACCGAAGTCATGAATAGTTTTTGGTGTTTCCATCGCGGTGACACCCGTGCCTTTAGTGAACCAATGCGCTGAGACCACCACAATAGCTTTTGGCCGCGGCAAGGTTTCTCCCAAATGACGCCAGGCTTGGGTATAGTGATTATCTTCCAGCACGTTCATTGGGCTACCGTGTCCGAGGAATAGCGCAGGCATTCGTTGAGTTGTCATGGTGTGTCCTTTAATCAGGTCATTCAGTTTATGAAAACTACAGTACGCGCTTTTGCACAATGAAGAACTCAGATAAGCATGATGAAGATCTTCAGGAAATTTGAATGTAAGCGATGTGTAAAGCTTCCCATCTGGCTCTCGATTTTTATCACACCGCCCATTAATATAAATGAGAATCATTATCAAAAGGAGCAATGAATGTCAGTACCCTTGATTCTGACCCTGTTAGCAGGGGGAGCCACTTTTATAGGTGCCTTTCTTGGCGTTATCGGCCAGAAACCTTCAAACCGTGTGCTGGCATTTTCTCTCGGTTTTGCAGCGGGAATTATGCTGCTTATCTCGTTAATGGAGATGTTACCCGCAGCACTTCACACACAAGGAATGTCACCCGTTTTAGGTTACGGCATGTTTATGTTGGGTTTGTTAGGCTATTTCGCTCTTGACCGCGCCCTACCCCATGCACATCCGCAAGATTTAATGGACAGTAAACCGCAGCCTCGCAATTTACGGCGTACCGCGTTGCTACTGACCCTCGGCATTAGTCTGCATAACTTCCCGGAAGGTGTTGCGACATTTGTGACGGCAAGCAGTAACCTGGAGTTAGGGATGGGAATTGCGCTCGCCGTTGCGTTGCACAACATCCCAGAAGGATTAGCGGTTGCAGGCCCGGTGTACGCGGCAACGGGATCGAAACGCAAAGCTATTTTCTGGGCAGGGATTTCGGGTCTTGCCGAAATTCTTGGTGGTGTGCTGGCCTGGCTGATTCTGGGCACAATGGTGTCGCCAGTCATCATGGCGGCTATCATGGCTGCCGTCGCAGGGATTATGGTGGCGTTATCGGTTGATGAACTGATGCCGCTTGCCAAAGAAATTGATCCCCATAACAACCCAAGTTATGGCGTGCTTTGCGGTATGGCGGTGATGGGGTTTAGTCTGACGCTGCTGCAAACCAGCGGCATTGGTTGAGGAGAAGCCCGGTTTAATCACCGGGCTTTTTGCATTTTAGCTGGCTTTGCGTTCGTGAGTCTGACGGTATTCCACCAGATCTTCAATTGTCACCACAGCCATATTGTGTTCACGTGCAAAGGTGATGCATTCAGGCGCGCGCGCCATGGTGCCATCATCGTTGGTCAATTCACACAACACACCTGCAGGTTTGAAGCCTGCCAGTGTCACCAAATCGATAGTGGCTTCTGTGTGGCCACCACGGGTTAACACGCCACCCGGTTGAGCGCGCAACGGGAACACGTGGCCCGGGCGGTTCAGGTCACTTGGTGTTGCGCCATCAGCAATCGCGGCACGCACCGTGGTAATACGGTCTGCGGCAGAAACACCGGTGGTCACGCCTTTTGCGGCTTCGATAGTCACAGTAAACCCTGTGCCATAAGCACTGGTGTTGTTCTCAACCATCATTGGCAATTCGAGTTGTTTACGGCGTTCTTCAGTCAGGCACAGGCAAACAATACCGCTACCGTGGCGAATGGTCAGAGCCATTTGCTCAACGGTCATGGTTTCGGCTGGGAAAATCATGTCGCCTTCGTTCTCGCGATCTTCATCGTCAAGAACCATTACCCCACGACCTTCACGTAATGCTTCAAGAGCATGTTCCACGCGCTGGGAAGGAGTGCCAAATGCAGAAAGGAGCGTCTGATTCATGGTAAAAAAACCTCATTAAAATTATGGTTACCAGAATCAGGGCAGTCTTAGGAGCTAAAAAAATAACGTGTGCAAGCTTACTAAAGCTTGAGCTTAGTCGTTACTCTCTCCCATCCGGACTATAACCGTCGGCTCCGGAATTACACCGGATCTGCTGACCTCCAGATTGCTCTGGAGCGCTCGCGGGCTTTCAGCGTTCACTGATTTACCGCCGGTGGGGAGTTACACCCCGCCCTGAGAATAAGCAGACTTACTATAACGCCGATGATTTTCTCTGGCAACGCCAAACCTTAGAACATTTCGGGTTTCTAACCGGCCTCACAGGCATTACAATTAGTGTTAATCGCGCAAGACAATCCCGTAAGATTATGGAAGCCACTATGATTGACCCGAAAAAAATTGAACAGATCGCACGCCAGGTCCACGAGTCAATGCCGAAAGGGATTCGTGAGTTCGGGGATGATGTTGAGAAAAAAGTACGCCAGGTTCTGCAATCTCAATTAACCCGTCTGGATCTCGTTAGCCGTGAAGAGTTTGATGTACAGACTCAAGTACTGTTACGCACCAGAGAAAAACTGGCTTTGCTGGAACAACGTTTAACCGAACTGGAAAATCGTAGCGTTCAGGCGCCTGTTGTGACTCCGCCGACAGAATCGCAAGAATAATGAATAACACTACTCTCCTGTTCGCAGGAGAGTCTTAATATATCGCCCTGCCTACATATATTAAATAAATATCTTTAGATTTTATTGTCAGATATTTCACCTCCGAATAATCCGAAATAATACTTATTAAAACATACAAAAAAAGCAACGTATTGTTTTAAAAAACAATAACCTCCACATCTGAAATAGCTATTTTCATCACTCATTGATTTAAGGTTTTATTTTTCATACATTTCCACACCTGCATCAACACTTAAATTAGTACACAAAAAAGCATTTCATCATGCCATATTCAGCCCATCTACAGTGGAAGTTAAAATGATAAACCAACTTATTCCTGATTTAAAAAATGGAACTGGCTCGAAAATAAAAATAGTAGGTGGTGCAGTGGCGGCCTTCGTTATTTTAGGCTCACTATTAGGGTCGTGGTACACCATTGATGAAACGGAACGTGGTGTTTTATTACGTAACGGCGCGGTAGTCGAAGCTATTGACCCAGGCTTGTCGTTCAAAATCCCGTTTATTGAAAGCGTAAAAATCATTTCCGTTCAAAGCCAGGTCACCGTTTATGATTCATTACAGGCTTACAGTAAAGACCAGCAATCTGCGACACTTAAAGTTTCCGTTTCCTGGCATGTTCCACCATCGGATGTCACGAAAGTCTATAGCCAGTATCAAAATGTATCTTCTCTCAATGATCGTCTAATCAGCCGCCAGGTCCCTACTCAGGTTGAGAATGTCTTTGGCGGTTATACTGCGGTTGATGCTGTACAGCACCGCTTGCAATTGGTTAACGATATTTCCAACGCTATTAAGAAAAATGTTATTGGTCCGATTATTATTGATAGCGTTCAGGTGGAAAATATCGATTTCAGTGATGCGTATGAAAAAGCGGTAGAGGCCAGAATGACGGCTGAAGTTCAGGTTAAAACACGGGAACAAGAATTGGCGACCGAACAGGTTCAGGCCCAAATCCGTGTCACTCAGGCTCAGGCAGAAGCTGATGCCCAATTAGCCAACGCCAAAGCAGAAGCCGAAGCGACTCGTTTGCGCGGCCAGGCAGAAGCCGAAGCAATTAAAGCTCGCGCCGACGCGTTAGCCAGTAATCAAAACCTGATTGAACTGACCAAAGCCGAACGCTGGAACGGTGTATTACCAACAACCGTATTACCTTCTGGCACGTTACCGTTTATTGATACCACGCCAGGTAAATCAGGCCATTAATATTGCAGTTAAAATTGCCAGCCCATGCTCTATGCAAGGCTGGCAATTTATTTAACTATTTTCCTGAATCTTCTTAATAATGTTGGTGGTTGAACACCCATCTTCAAAGTTCAGCACCATCACTTCACCGCCATTGGCCCAGACTTCTTTACTCCCGGCAATATCATCCGGTTTGTAATCACCGCCTTTAACCAACAAATCTGGCAAAATCTGCCCAATTAAGCGTTGTGGTGTGTCTTCTTCAAACAGCACTACCCAATCCACGGCTTCCAGTGCACCCAACACGATCATACGTTGATCCTGCGGATTCACCGGACGGGTCTCCCCTTTCAGGCGTTTAGTTGAAGCATCACTATTTACTGCAACAATCAGGCGATCACCCAACTTACGGGCGTTGGCCAGATACGAAACATGGCCGGCGTGAAGAATGTCGAACACACCATTGGTCATGACGACTTTCTCACCACGTTTGCGCGCCGTCGCCACCGCTACTTTCAGTTCAGCTTCGGTCATTACACCAAAACCTGAATCGGCACGGCCACGCACAGCATTTTCCAGTTCAATTGGGGAAACGGTAGAAGTACCCAGTTTACCGACCACCACGCCTGCGGCTGCATTCGCAAAGTAGCACGCTTCTTCCAGGGTGTTGCCTGCGGCAAGGGTTGCCGCCAACACGCCAATTACCGTATCACCAGCACCGGTCACATCGTAAACTTCTTGCGCCTGAGTCGGCAGATGGAATGGCTCGATACCCGGCTGTAACAGCGTCATGCCATGTTCAGAACGGGTGATCAGCAACGCGGAAAAATCGTATTCCGCGATAAGTTTCATGCCGCGCTCCACCAGCTCTTCGTCATTCTTGCACTTACCAACAACCGCTTCAAATTCAGAGAGATTTGGCGTCAGCAGTGTTGCACCACGATAGCGATTAAAGTCAGTACCTTTTGGATCGATAAGCACTGGCACTTTGGCTGCTCGCGCAAGGCGAATCATGTGCTGAACACTTGCCAAGGCACCTTTTGCATAGTCAGACAGCACCAGCGCGCCAATATGCGGCAAAGCCTGGCTAATGCGTTCATGAATTGGTTCTGGGTCAACACCTTCGAAGCCTTCTTCAAAGTCGAGGCGAATCAGTTGCTGGTTACGGGAAAGTACACGCAGTTTGGTGATTGTCGGGTGTGTCGGCACGGAAACAAAATCGCATTTAACGTTCACGCCAGCCAGCGTTTGGCTGAGCGCACGCGCGGCATCATCGATCCCTGTCAGGCCAACCAGGCGAGAATTTGCGCCTAACGAGGCAATGTTCATTGCCACGTTTGCCGCACCACCAGGCCGTTCTTCAATGTTGTCGACTTTCACCACTGGCACCGGAGCTTCCGGGGAAATGCGGCTTGTAGGGCCATACCAGTAGCGATCCAGCATCACATCACCAACTACCATGACGCCTGCACGGCTGTATTCGGGCAGCGTTACTTTCATTCCTGACTCTCCAGAGAGGGATAAAATTTTGTCGCGGATAATATCACAATTAGTGTTAAGCGCATGTTTGCGGCTCACTCAGCCACGTTTGCCAGCTTTTTAGTACCTGCTCGCGTTCTTGAGTGAAAGTATCCATTGCCACATTCCCGGGCAGTTCCTGCAATGCCAGGTGATGGAGTTCATCGCGCAACGTGACATAAGCATGCGTCAGCGCTTTCGCTTCGTCATCACTCATGATGTCGTTTTGCGCCATTAATTCCAGAATGCGCACATTGTCTGACCAACGTGTCAGTTTTGGGGCCTGCGCCGCATAACGTAAAACCAGGTATTGAGTGATAAATTCGATATCGGTGATACCACCTTCATCAGCTTTAATATCAAAGCGTTCGATATTTTTCCCACCCAAATGCGCACGCATTTTTTCACGCATTTCTCGTACTTCAGTTTGTAGTTTTTCGCTTTCACGCCCAAGGCACAAAATATTGCGGCGGATGGCATCAAACTCCCGCTGCAACTGCGGGTCACCATACACAATACGCGCGCGAACCAGAGCCTGATGCTCCCAGGTCCAGGCTTCATTTTGCTGATAATCAGCAAAGGCTTCGGCAGTCGTTACCAGCATGCCAGCCGCACCAGACGGGCGTAAACGCGCATCCACTTCATACAAAATGCCTGATGACGTCCGGGTGCTGAACAAGTGCATCACACGCTGTGCGAGGCGCAAATAGAACTGGCGGCCATCGATTTCACGCTCACCATCCGTCATCACATCCGACGGGCAGTCATGCAGGAATACCAGGTCCAAATCAGAGCTATAACCCAGTTCCCAGCCACCTAGTTTGCCGTAGCCGACGACCGCGAAACCACGCCCTTCACGGTTCTGTAAGTGTTTTGGCCGGCCGTATCGCAAGACCATTTGCGCCCAGGCCTGCTGAACAACCGCGTCAATCATCGCTTCAGCAAGCCAGGTCAGATGGTCACTGACTTTCATCACCGGCAATGTACCGGTAATGTCAGCCGCCGCCACACGTAACAGCTGAGCCTGCTTAAACTGACGCAATGCTTCCAGTTGCTGCTCTTCATCGTCTTCAGGCACGCGCAGTAAATACTGGCGTAGCTCGTCACGATAAGCGTCCGTCGCGGTCGGTTGATAAAGCGTGTTCGGGTCGAGTAGTTCATCGAGCAGCAACGGATAACGCGCTAATTGGCTGGCAATCATCGGTGATGCCGCACACAACGTGATCAAATGCTTCAGTGCTCCAGGATATTCCGTCAGCAGCTCAAGATAGGTGGTACGCGTGACAATGCCGAGCAGCAGCGGCGTCAGGCGTGATAATGGCAGTGGCGCGTCGTGGCGCGAACAAGCTTCACACAGCAAACGCGGCATGAGCTGATCCAGCACCTGGCGGCCACGCGGGCCAATGGTGCGCTTATCAGTGTCCTGGCGGAAATCACTCACCAGACGTAACACTTCGCTACGCGCTTCCGGCGTTAAATGCTCCAGCACTGGCGTATTGGCATCAGCATCCAGCGCATCCTGCCACAGTTCGCGCCACGCTTCGGCGAGCTTATCTTCACCGGGTTCCGGTTCATCGTCGCCAATCAATTCGTTAAATACTTGCCGCACGGCATTCATATGCTGTTGCAGGGTTTCTTGCAGGGAATCCCAATTCTGCGCGTTCATGCCCCACGCCAAGCGAGCCTGATTTAAATCATCACCAGGCAAGGTTTGAGTCTGCTCGTCATTGATGCTCTGCAACAGATTTTCGAGGCGACGCAGATATAAATAGGCCGCATTCAATTTAACCGCATCAGATTCGGGCAGCAGATGTAATTGCTGGATAACTTCAAGGGTCGGCAATAATGAACGGGACTGTAAAGCAGGCTCACGGCCACCGCGAATCAGCTGGAAGACCTGGACGATAAACTCGGTTTCGCGAATGCCACCCGCGCCAAGTTTAATGTTATCGGTCAGCCCACGGCGTCGCACTTCGCGGGCAATCATCCCTTTCATATTGCGCAGCGACTGAATGACGCTGAAATCAATGTAGCGACGGAAAACAAAAGGCCGCAGCATGTTGCGCAGCTCCTGGCTCCAGACGTCGTCGTTATCGCCCATAATTCGGGCTTTAACCATCGCGTAGCGTTCCCAGTCGCGGCCTTGCTCCTGGTAATAATCTTCCAGTGCGGCATAGCTCACCACCAACGGGCCACTGTCGCCAAACGGACGCAGGCGCATGTCAACACGGTAAACAAAGCCGTCTTGTGTTGGCTGGTCGAGGACTTTAATCAGCCGCTGACCCAGGCGAGTAAAGAACTGTGCGTTATCGAGTTCCCGCCGTCCGCCCTGTGTCGAGCCGTTTTCTGGCCAGGCAAAAATCAGGTCGATATCGGAGGAAAAATTAAGTTCCCCCCCACCCAGTTTACCCATGCCGAGAATCATCAGCGGCTGTGCGACTCCAGCCTGATTACAGGGTATGCCCCACTCGCGGCAGCACGCGGCATACAACCAGTCACGAGCGGCAATAATTAACGTTTCGGCCAATACACTCAATTGCTGGAGAGAGCTTTCGGTAGGGACTTGTTGCAGTGTTTGCGCCCAGGCAATTCTCACCATGATACGGCGGCGGAACTGGCGCAGGGCGGTCATTAACGCGGGTTCGCTATCGACACCGTGTAACTCTTGCTGCAACCAGGCGGCATAGTGCTGCCATTCGTCGGCCAGCGGAGGTGATTGCTCAAGCTCCGCTATCCATGCGGGATAAGCCGCCATGCTGTCACAAACAAAATCACTAAACGCCAACACAGCTTGAGCCTCCTGGCTTAGCGTCTGGCGGTCAATATCCTGTGGCAGACGCGCCAGCGCCGCCTGCATATGCTGCTGTAAAAGTGGCGCTTGCGACATCATGGGTGTGTCCCTTACAAACGATATGCTCTAAATAATGGGTAAAGTTACTTCCCGCTATGCAACCAGAAAGGAGCCTGCGAGATCGCTTCATTACGGTAATGTTCAATTTCGACTTGTTGGCGAGTCACAATGGCATGACGCAACCCTTGCCAATTATCCAGCCACGGTTGCGTTTTCGCATCGTCATAAACGCCTGCCAGCAGGCGAATGGAGCCAGTTTCACGTGCCAGACGCGGCAACTGATCAGCATAGCTATCGCCCAATGGACGCTGGAAAGTTTCTTTCAGTTCTGCGGCATGACGCGAAAGATGGGTATCCGCAAAGCGCTTAAACGAACCGGCCAGTTTGACATTGGCTTTGTCGTCGCTAAATTTCTGCCACTGACGCCCAACCAGCCATTCAGTTAGCGCCAGTTTGGCCTGGCTGCTTTGTTCGCTGAATGCCAGTTCAGTTGCTTTCAGTTCTTGTGGAAGCATCGCTTCGTAGGTTGCCAGCAATTCACGCAGTTCTGTACTTGCTTTGCGTGGAACGATGCCGCCGAACAGCGCCAGTGCGTGTCGCACAAGGCCAACCGCCTCCAGCACCTGAGCTTTCGCTTTGCCGTTGCCACGCAACCACAGTTCTTCGTGGTATTGCCAGTGGGAAAGCGCCAGCTCCAGAGATCCTTCCAGACCTTGCTCTACTGTTGCTTTCGGTGGCACTCGCAATACGGTTAACGGCTTAATTTCGCGGTCCACATTTCCCTGTGCCAGATGGTATCCACGCGCGGCTTTGCTCAAGCTACCCTGCCGTATACCCGGTTGTGCAACCAGTTGTTTAGCAAAAGCCAGCACATCCGCCGTTTCGCCTTCCAGCAGCTCAAGCTCCAGCTCACATAAAGGTTCAACCTGTTCGCCCGCTTTCACTTCACCTAAATCCAGCGCCAGTTCGATACGGCTGTTACCGTGCGTAACGACCCATTTTTCACGGGCAAAATCAGTGCTGAATAAAGGATTAAGCTGTGACTGAATTTCGTCAGGGGAAATACCTTCCGGCCAGACTTCTGCCGGCAACAGCGCAAGTGCCAGTTCCGGTGATGTCAGCTCAACGTTGTATTCCGGGCGTTGATGCAGCCCGCCAATGACACGTCCCGCGATTTTCATCGTCATTTCATAGTGGCCGTTATCGCCACGGATACGCAGCCCCATATCATGACGGCGCAGTTGGTTATCGGCAGTTTCATAGTAGATATTGAGCAACTGGCGAGGTTCGCTGTGCTGGCTTTCCAGCGAATTTAAAGTGTTACGAATGGAATCCAGTTCAGCTGGATTAACAATAAATTTGAGCTCGATTTCTTGGGTCATCGTCTTTTTACTTTTATTTGGGTCACATCGGGTTTACACCCGGCGAACTTAATCTTTAACTGGTGGTCAGTAGATAATATTTTTCACCAAATTACCATGAGTGGCGCGTATTTCGACGGGCCACTAATCGCGAGTAAGTGGTCAAATTAACACCAGGATGATTCTCATTCAGGTTTACGGATTGCACCGTCAGACTGATGCCACTACTATCGTTCCACTATTTATGACAATAACGACGAAATCATGCACAAATTCCGCCTAATTTGCCTTACTTTGCTTTCTCTTAGCGTTTCCGTTGTGGCTCATGCCGAAGAAAAACGTTACGTATCGGACGAACTAAATACCTGGGTACGTAGTGGCCCTGGGGACAATTATCGCTTACTTGGCACCGTCAATGCCGGGGAAGAAGTGACTCTGTTGCAGAGCAATGAAGAAAGCAAATACGGTCAGGTGCGCGATAGCAATGGCCGTACATCCTGGATTCCTCTGGCGCAACTGAGCACCACGCCAAGCCTGCGTATTCGAGTGCCAGACCTGGAAAACCAGGTTAAAACGCTGACGGACAAGTTGACTAATATCGACACCACCTGGAATCAGCGTACTGCTGATATGCAGCAGAAAGTCGCGCAGAGCGACAGCGTTATCAGCGGTCTAAAAGATGAAAATCAAGAACTTAAAAACCAATTGATCGTCGCGAAGAAAAAAGTTGAAGCCGCGAATGTTCAATTGGACGACAAGCAACGCGCCATCATCATGCAATGGTTTATGTACGGCGGCGGTGTTGCAGGTTTCGGCTTGCTGCTTGGCCTGTTACTGCCACACATGATTCCAAGCCGGAAGAAGAAAGATCGCTGGATGAACTGATCGCCATCCCTGTATCCTACACTTAGGTATTATCGTAATTGGTTAACAGATGCAGGGGCATTGAAGCGTGAAGATTTATCTGGTCGGTGGTGCAGTACGCGATGGGTTGTTGAGATTACCGGTCAAAGATAAAGATTGGGTGGTTGTGGGGGCAACTCCACAAGAAATGCTCGATGCGGGTTATCAGCAGGTGGGCAAAGATTTCCCGGTGTTTCTGCATCCCCAATCGCGTGAAGAGTACGCATTAGCGCGCACCGAGCGAAAATCAGGCC
The DNA here is from genome assembly GCF_004361975.1 of Buttiauxella sp. JUb87. Lineage (NCBI taxonomy): Bacteria > Pseudomonadati > Pseudomonadota > Gammaproteobacteria > Enterobacterales > Enterobacteriaceae > Buttiauxella > Buttiauxella sp. JUb87. The sequence continues at coordinate 70,227 of NZ_SNVY01000005.1, read as the reverse complement.
AGGGTTACACAGGTTTTACCTGCTACGCCGCGCCTGATGTCACGCTTGAGCAAGATTTACTGCGCCGTGATCTCACCATCAACGCCATTGCACAGGACGAACACGGCGAGTTTATCGACCCATATAACGGGCGTGCCGATATCGAAAAACGCCTGCTGCGCCATGTCTCTCCCGCTTTTAATGAAGACCCACTACGTGTTTTACGCGTCGCGCGTTTTGCTGCACGTTACGCTCACCTAAATTTCCAGATTGCTCCTGAAACCATGGCATTGATGTCGTCGATGGCCGCCAATGGCGAGCTTGAGCATCTGACACCGGAACGCGTCTGGAAAGAAACAGAAAATGCGCTCACCACCCGCAATCCACAAGTGTATTTCGATGTACTGCGCAAATGCGGCGCACTGAAAATTCTGTTTCCAGAAATTGATGCGCTGTTTGGTGTCCCTGCGCCAGAAAAATGGCACCCGGAAATCGACACTGGCATTCACGTTTTGATGACGCTGGCGATTGCCGCGCAACTCAGCCCTGAAGTCGACGTACGCTTTGCCACCTTATGCCACGATCTGGGGAAAGGGCTGACGCCAAAAGAGTTCTGGCCGCGTCATCACGGGCATGGCCCGGCGGGGGTAAAACTCGTCGAACGAATGTGCCAGCGAATGCGTGTGCCTAATGAAATTCGCGACCTTGCCAAACTGGTCGCTGAATACCACGACCTGATTCACACCTTCGCTATTTTACAGCCAAAAACCATCATCAAGTTATTCGATGCCATTGATGCCTGGCGCAAACCGCAGCGCATTGAGCAAGTCGCTTTAACCAGCGAAGCTGATGCCCGCGGGCGCACAGGTTTTGAAGCCAATGACTATCCTCAGGGCAGATTGCTGCGTGCGGCCTGGGTTGCAGCACAAAGCGTCACCAACAAAGAGGTCATTGATGCTGGTTTTAGCGGCCCGGCGATCCGCGATGAGTTAACGCGTCGCCGTATTGCCGCTATTCAGGCATGGAAAATGACACTCTAGCGCTAACAGCTTTGAGCCTCGGTGTTCGCCAGGCGTAGCGTCAGATGATCAAAAGCCGTGAGCCTGTCCTTGTTAATCGGTTCTCCCAGTGCGTTACACAACAATGACTTCCAGCTTTGCGGAATGTCTATCGGTTGCGCAGCGGGATTACAGAACCGTAGCAGGGTTTTACCATACAACACGTCTGTTCCGCTCCACACCAGCCCTTGAGGAATCTCATCAATCAGGCTCCAGACGGTGACCGGCTTTTGGGTTATTTCCATATCGAAATTATCCAGCCGGTGAAGGTGCTTCTCTTCCTCCTGCCACTGCCAGAGCAAAGCATTGAAACTGTACTTTTGCTGGCTGATAACCACCGCAGCGGCACTTCTTTTCCCAAGGCTAAGCGCAAATTCGAAATGTAGCCAACCGGTCAAATTCGCCTCCGGTGCCGCAAGCACATGCCCGGAAGCGCGCCCTGGCCGATATAGCAGATCGTCTTTCCCCACAAAACCCGCCCCTCTGAACAACGTCAATCGCAGATCTGACCCGCTATATTCGTACTCTTTCAGACCACGGGCATACACGTGGTAATCCTCGTGGGCGCTGAGCCAGTGCATAAAAGGCTCCGTATCCACTGGCATTTCTGTATAGCCTGAAGCTGAGGTGATGTTCTGGTTATGCCGCTCAATCCAGCCGAACGGCATGTCGGCTTTCACGGAAGTGATCGCCTTACCGGTGTTAATCAGTACCTGCATACGATGCTCGCGCACCTGATTATCAACCGCCAGCGCAAAGCGTATTACGTCGTCTTCCAGTGTCACAACCAGCTCAATGGCGACTGGCCGCTGCTGCGAAACTCTCTCTGTTCGCTGCGAATTGATCGCTTCGGGCAGTTGCAATGTGGCAGATAACCGCAGCTCCTGCTTGCGTTCGCACTGACTGGCACCGAGCCATTCAAACTGGTCAAACAGCCTTTCTTCATCTCCAGCAAGCGGAGAGAAATCATATAAATCGCCATCGTTCGCGATATCCGCCAGCCGTATTAACCGCTCAATGGTGTCGCCGCTGAATTTATCAAGCAGGTCAAGATTTCCGTCCCGCCAGGTGAGTTTGTAGCGACTGTTTTCAATAGCGCTCTGAGTTAGCGGCCGCATAGGGATCATTGAATCTGCCGTGGCGCTCTCCAGCCTGAACTGAGCCATACCCATTGGCGGGACGGCAACATCAGGAATATCAATGTGATTGAGATAATAAAACTCGTCGCTCAAGGTTTCGACTTCACCATCTGGCGTTAACAGCACATGACGTGGGCGATTGATCTTCTGCTGATCCAGCAAGACAAACGGTACGCTGGCACCTTCGTTGTCGAGAATGGAAAATGCGGGGCTGGCCGAGATTAACACCTGGTCGCGGCTGTAAATGCGCGGGCTACTGGTACCATTGGTGAGTAAAAAACGGTAGGTATTCTGGCGATCATGATTTTGCAACAGCAAGCGCGCGCACAAATTATAAAGTGCTTCACCAATCTGCTGCGCTTGGCGGCAACGATGCACAACATCACGATTGGTTTCGTCACTATTACACCCACCCGCACTATCATGGGCGTGAGATTCCAGAAGCAGCCGCCACGCTTTTTCGAGCATCTCATCCGGCACGCGAAAACCATTCGCCCGCGCCAGGGCAATCATCGGTTCGACAAGGGTGATTAAACAGGCCTCAGCCTCATAGTTCGCCTTTTTAATGTCATAACGCGAAGAACCGATACTTTTGTGTACCCGAGCCATACGCGGGCTGCGAAACTCCCCCTGGTATACCGTCAATGAATCAGGCTCAATGGCGGCCATAAAAGCCTCGTAGTTACTGACCCGCCAGTCATCCTCCGAGTGACAACCCACCTGCGCCACCAGCTTTTCAAAATCCTTGTCGCAGCTCACCTGATCGCCACCGATCGGGCAAAGCAGATGTTCGCTATCGCTTAGCTGTTTCATGCGTTCCAGCAGCGGGAAGGTTTCAACATGAAAATGGTTAATATCAAAATTGCGGTATCGCGCCCCACGTTCAGGATGCCCCAGCATGTAACCGTAAGGCATCACGACCGTTTTAACTTGCTCGCCATTGGCGGCCTGCCACATCAACTCTGGCGGCCCCATCAAATCGCGGTCATAACCTCTGCGGATCAAAATATTATTCAGACCAAATGCGCTAGCGAGCTGTGGAATTTGAGCATGCGCGCCAAAAGTGTCAGGCAAATAAAGGACATCCATGCAGTAGCCAGCTTGCTTTGCATGGTAGATACCAATCCGCAAGTTGCGGAACATTGACTCGGTGCTAATAGCAAACAAATCCGGCTGGGTGTACCACGGCCCGACCAGCAAACGCTTGGCTGCCACCAGTTTCCTGACCCGTGCGGTCATCTCCGGTTTGATCTGCAAATAATCAACCAGCAAGGAGCTTTGTGCATCAAGATGGTAGTCAAAGTGCTCGTTCCCCTCTAACGCCTCCACCAGTTCGGTAAATGCTTTTACTGCCAGCACCTGGGTATCGATGGTAGTGAAATACCATTCGCGATCCCAGTGGGTATGCGACACAGCATGAATAACGCGACGATCCTTCTTTTTCATTGGATATTCCTTTTATCTAAGCCAGACAGGGTTGGTAATTAAACGAGCATGACCCTCGCGATTAATACGCAGGAAAACAAAATCTTCCGCCTCACAATCCCCGGACCAGCAGAGATTTCCGTTGTCACTTTCCAGCGTTGTGATGCCCCTGCTGCTATAGATCAGAATTTCGTTCGCAGGCTCGGTCTTAAGTTTCACCACCAGTTGCCGCCCGGAAGTGGACTCGCCAATCCCTGCCCCGCTGACACTAAACTCTTCGAGCACCGTGTCATCGCACTGAAACCATGCTCGGCCAGCCTGTAATGCACTGAGAATGGCTTCACGTTCGCAACATTCGGCCCGCACCCAGGTATGTGCAAGCGCCAGACCTTTTTCACGGTGGAAATCACTTCCGGCTACCGCAACACAAAATTTCCCGTCACAAAGCTGTTGATACCAGAACTGAAAGGCCTGTTCATTTTGCGTACAGCTATCCCATTCACCGTTCCAAATTTCCAGCCAGTCAAACTCTTTGATTTCACTCAGCCACGGGCAATGCTGGCAAAAAGGATGATTGATACCAATGCGCGCACCGTTTTGACGCGCTTCGTGGATGCGCGCAAAGACAGCGGATTCACTGTCGCAGGGGATGAAATTCTGAACCGGGCGATCGCAACCTACCAGGTTGACATGCCCGCGAGTGGTCGTCAGTTCCATTCCCGGTATCAGGCAAAGCTCACTGTTGATGGCGCTAATTTCTCGGTTTTGAGAGCACGTATTGTGATCGGTAAAAAACAGGTAGTGATAGCCATACGCCTGCGCTCGCTCAACCAGTTCCCCGACACTCAATTTCCCGTCGCTGTGCAGGGAATGAATGTGTGTATCGCCTTTAAACCAGCGCCAGTGTTTCTTGTGAAAAGTGATATCAACATGAATATCGCAGGTATTGGTTACGTGATGCAGGCCAAGCAGGATGTGCCAGTTTCCTGGCGCAATGGCTCTTCGTTGATAACCCGGTGTTGCATAGCATTCGCTAAGTCGCACAGCATCTCTTGCCCCCCCACTCCAGCCATGCACCGTTCCATTCGCCATCATTCCCAGATCAACTGTGTTCCCGGGGCTATAGCGATAGCGAACTTCCAGTCGTTCGATTCCTTCCGGCACACAAAAGGAAATTTGCTGGATCTGCTGCTGATCTTTTGGATATACGGTCAGATGTAACGGCAAGAGTTCGATATATTCTGTGTCGGTGGGTTTCTGAATCGTCATGATATTTTTCCCTTAACAATCCAATAATTCTTTACAATCGCCAGCAATCATTACCACCTCAGCGCCATAAATAATCTGGTAGCCCTTATCACCCACGCGGACGACGCCTTTTGCCTGTAATTTTTTCTTCCAGTAATTATCAGCGGCCACTTTTTCGGGATCTTTGACTTCGACCCGTAAGCGAGAAATACAGTTATCAAAAGCAACAATATTTTCCGCACCGCCAAAGGCTTCAATGATTTGATGGGCTAGCATGTCGCCCTGCGTACTTTGTTGCTTATTTTTATAGTCGGCCTTGGTATACAATTTTATTTCTTCTGCTGTATTTTCTTCATCGTCAGGCTCACGACCTGGTGTCATGACATTAAATTTCAAAATGAGAAACCTGAATAGCACGTAATAAATACAAAAGAACAGGGGTATCAGCCAGAGATAGCCCCAACAATTAAGTTTTGAAGGCTGTAGCAGCACCGGTAAAATATCTTTAATACTTCCACCATAAATGGAAACACCTGCCATCTCAGTCAGCACAAAGGCAAGTCCAGTTAATGGCACATGCACCAGGTAAAACAACCACGGTGCGACAAATAAAAAGGTATATTCAATCGGTTCCGTCACGCCAAAAAGAACCATGGCCGTTAATACCGGAATCAGTAAACCCGCCACCGCTTTTTTATGTTTATATTTAGCACACTGATAGATAGCTAAACCTGCGCCGGGTAAAGCACCAAAATGAATCACGGAACGACCAGACTGAAAACCTCTCACTAATAGTTCAGTTGTTTCCTCGCAAGCGAGTTGAGCCATATAAATATTCGTGGTCCCGCTAACCAACTTGCCGCAGATCTCCATTGACCCGCCCAATTCGGTTAAGCGAATCGGCGTGGTGACCAGATGATGTAAACCAATTGGCAGTAACGATTTATCGACCACCGCCCAAAGGAATGTCCCGAACAACCCGGAATTCCAGATCAATTTGCTGAACTGGGCAAGCACACCGCCTATCGGAGGCCAGATAAAGTAAAAAACAATGCCCAACATTGAACCGGTTAACAGCGCCACAATAGGCACGGTGCGTGTTCCGGCAAAAAAAGACAGCACGATGGGCAGCTTCACGTTATAAAGACGGTTATGCAAATAAGAGGTGACTAACCCGATAAGCAGGCCACCAAAAATACTCATTCGATAGGTAAACATGCCAAGCTCGTTGGTATATATCGAAGCCTTTTGGACTGCACTCACCTGCTCAAAGCCTACTTGTTGAAAATAACTCGCACTGGTCGTCTGTGGGGATAAACCGTTTAAACCGAGGATGGTGCTTATGACATAGTGCATCGCCATAAACCCAACCACACCGGAAAACGCGGCCCAGCCCTTCTCTTTTTTGGCCAAACCAAAAGAGACACCACAGGCAAAAAAAAGCGGTAAATTAGTGAAAACCACATCGCCCATCGCTTTCATAATTGTGAAACCAATAAATGGCAAAGACCCCTCATAAATAAAGGAGGACAGATGTAGCGCTGCTATCACCTCTTTATTTGTAAAAGCGCTACCAAAACCCATTAACATAGAACCAATCGTGATAATAGAAATAGGGACTAACATAGCCTGCCCGACCATTTGCATCTGCTGCTTCATTGAAGATCCCTCTTATTCATATATATCAGACAGATTCGCTGCGGCACCTACACTGACTGCACCCAATCAGTTGAATCATGACGGATATAAATAATGCATTGTGTTAAAAAGAAAAAAGACAGGAGTCACAGATTAATTAACCCTGTCATAGTGAAGTTATCTTTGCTCTCATTTAGATTTAGAAACAAACAATATCCATTACTTCCTGTTACATCCATAAAATAAAACCACTCAATTAATAAATCCAGGGTAATTACAGTAACCACCCTAGCAAGATTTATTATTTCCTTATGTTATCTACTCTACAAAAAACAGAGATAAATAATCCCATTACACTTCAAAATACATTCATGAAACAAATAGTCTAATGGGACAGGCTCATTTCGCTATAGTCCGTTAAAGTGCCAGTTCAATAGCTAAAAGTTCGGTGATCGCGGCAGCATTCGACAACGTGTGAAGCGGTTCGCGGAATTCGCTGTGCATCAATTTGCGAGCCAGGCGCGAGAAAATCTTCATGTGATTATCTTGTTCCTGTTCGCTCACTGTCAGCATAATGACCAGCTTCACATCAACATCTTCGCCCCAATTCAATGGCGCATTTAACCGCAAAAGCGAAATACTGCTGTGCAATACATGCGCTGATTTGCAATGTGGAATCGCCACTGAAAATCCGAGTGCGGTAGAAAACACGGCTTCGCGATCCCAGATAGCCCTTTCCACTAGTGCTCCGGAAACGACACGCTGCTGCACTTCAAGGTTATCAGTCAGTAATTTGATGGCTTCTTCTTTGCTGGACACACTTTTATCCAGCAACACCAACTCCGCCGCCAGCACCGTTTTTTGCGACTGTGCTCGCATGAATTGCTCAACAAGTTCCAGCACTTGTTCGCCGCTCTCACTGGCAATCGCTGTTTCAAGGAGTTGTTGGCATTGCGCAATATCCAGCGAAGTTAGCGCTTCCTTACACGGCGTGATAGCTCCCACCGCCATGCTTAACTGCGTTAATCCCATTCCAATCAGCAGCGGCAACATTTGCTTATCTGCGGCCATTTCGCCACACAAGCTAATCGCCAGCCCGGCGGCCTGCGCACGTTGCGTAATATCACGCATAAGTGCCAAAAACGTCGGGTTGCGATAATCGTAAAGGTGACGCACCTGTGGATTACCGCGATCGCACGCCAGGAAGTACTGTGTAAGGTCATTGCTACCAATAGAGACAAAATCGAGGTATTTCGCGGCTTTTTCCAGTAAATAAAGCGTAGATGGCACCTCAACCATAATACCGAGATGCCATTCACCGACGGAGATATCTTCTTGCTGCAAGGTGTGCGCGACGTGCTGGAACTGGCTGTGTAACCACTGAATTTCCTGAAGCGTGGCCACCATCGGTACCATAATATTTAGCGGGCCAACCGCGCTCGATCTGAGTAAAGCTCGCGCTTGTGTGGTGAATATTTCATGAAATTGCGGATACATGCGCACTGCGCGATAGCCGAGGAATGGGTTCTCTTCTTTGGGTAAATCGAGAAAATCACAAGGTTTATCGCCGCCGATATCCAGTGTACGAATGGTGATTTTTTTGCCTTTCGCCGCACGCAACACTTCGCTATACGCCTGATATTGTTCTTCTTCATCAGGTGGCAGACTGCGTTCACAGAAGAGCATTTCGGTGCGGAACAAGCCGACGCCATCCGCGCCTTTGCTAAACACCTCCTGCGCTTCAACAGCCAGGGCAATATTCGCCAGCACGCTCACCGATGTGCCATCCACCGTCGTAACTTGTTGCCCGCACAGCGATGCACTGCGTGCCGTAATCGCCTGCTGCTTTTCGGTTTCCAGCCGATACCAGCTTTCCATTGCGGCATTGGGATTGGCCACCAGCACACCATGGCGGCTGTCGAGAATCATCATGCTGGCGCTACGCACGAGTGCCTCAGATTGCGTCACTCCGCACAACAACGGCACACCAAATGACCGCGCCAGAATCACGGTGTGGGACGTTTCACCGCCATCGCCCATCACTATGCCTTGCAGATGTGGGTTGCGCAGCCGCAGGAACTGCCCTGGCGTCAGTACGCCGCTACATATCACGATGCTGTCTTCGGTGAGCGTCAGTTGAATTTCAAGTGGCCGCCCCAGCACATTTGCGGCAATGCTCTGGCAAAGATCGCGAATGTCGATCACCCTTTCACGCAAATATTGGCTGCTGCTTTTCAGCAAAGACTCGCTCAGTGTTTGCACCGTCAATGCGATGGCCTGCAACGCATTGCGCGCCGAGGTATGTGACAGCAAGCAGGATTTAAATGCTGGATCGCTCAGCAATTTAAGCTGTGCGGCTAACACCTGCGCAGCACCGCTATCCGACTCGGCTAACATATTCTTCGTTAAAACCCAGGCATCAGACAGTTGCTGATGCTGATGTACGAGGTCAGCGGCAGGTTCATGGCGCGACAATTCATGGAGATCGACGCAATTAATATGCACCGGCACACCGCGTCCGATTCCCTTACTCACTCCGTTACCACGCACATAGTCCGCGCCCGCATGTTCTATAAATACCGGCAACGGCTGTGAGTGGGTTTCCAGTGAGAAAGCCAGCGGCTCATCGCAATCGGCAAACTCATCACGCATAAAAGCCTGCAACACCTCAAAGGCTGCCTGTTGATCGCCACCTTCAATCAGAAACTGGCACGAGTCGCCGTTAGTAATATCGGCACCAATCATGCCCAGTACGCTTTTCGCATCGGCCTGGGTCTTTTTGCTGAAGTTGATAAGCGTAATCGACGCCGAAAAAGGTTGTGTGCGCTGTTCTATTTCGCTTGCCGGGCGAGCATGGATGCCGTTAGGCAAAGTACAAATAAAGTTGAGGGTTAACATGTGTTTCCCGCCCTAAAATGTGATGACAAAAGTCGCCGGCGCGCACGTTGGCACCGTGTCTGGCTGAGCTTCCAGTGCGGTTTCCGCAAGCGTTGCTGGCATGATTTCGCCGTGGGTTTCAGGCACGCCACGCTGCAGCGGTTGAGCTGAGGGATTCCAGCCACGCACCACCAGCGCATCGCGATGCTGAGCTTTTTTCAGCACGCTGAAATGCAGTTCGGTATCCCAACTTAAGACGCTGAAATGAGGCGGGAAAGTGCGGCCATGAGGATTAGTGCGAAAACGCGACCAGCCAGTAGCCAGCCACGCATGAAGGTTGCCGCGCGCGCGTTCAACGTTGCGCCAGAATGCGTTATCCGCACCGTGATTCATCGCCAGTACACTGAGTTTGAAGTAGTGCATGCCCTGTATTTGCGAATCAGGCGAAGGCAAAACCATACCGGACGCCCGCCCTGGACGGTAAGGCATATTGGCCTGCCCGAGCCAACCGACGCTGCGCAGCAAAGTCACCGCGATAACATCTTGTCTGTTTTGCGGAATTTGATATTCACGCAACCCTTCGGTCACAGCGCACAATCCCCGCTGCGCGTCATACATCATCACCTGGCTTTGCATCGGGTAGAGCGCCACCGGCGCTTCGGTCCATTGCTCGTCCTGCCAGACCGCCATTTCCGACGGCAAGTTTTGGCGTTCAATCAAGCCAAACGGCTGATCGGCAAAATGAATATGACTTTGAGCCGCAGTCGGCAGTAGCACTTGCAAGCGGTGGTCGCGCACCGTGTTATTGACGCTAATTGCCACATCCAGCCAGGCGTTGCTGTCGGCAAGCGTGATAGTCATGGTGATATCGAGTGCGGCATCCGCACGCTGTTCACGGCGAGCCGCCAGATCCTGCGGCACCGCTATTTTCCAGCTTAGCGTCAGCGCACTTTGCAGCGCCCCTTGTGTGCCGCTGATTGACGCCAGGAAGCCATTACTGTTGATTAGCCAGTCATCAAACGGCGGCGAATAGTTGTAGTTATCGCCTGCATCGCCGCCATCAACCAGTTGCAGAATATTGTGATAGCTCTGCTGACTGTGCTTGTCGGTTAACGTCAAAATGCCTAGCTCGTCAACTTCCAGCCGCAGCCAGGCGTTTTCCAGTTTGTTTATCGATTTAGCCTGCTGCTCAAAGCCTGCGTTAATACCCTCTTGCAGATACAACGTTTGATAGCCACAGGCAGGAATATTGGCGACCTCCAGCAACAAACAACATTTTCGATACCAGGTAGTTTCGGTGCTGTTTGATAACTCCTGAACGATAATCGACATATCCTGGCGGCCTTCTTCGACAATCTGCCAGCGACACTCTTTGCCTTCGCTGTCGACCACGCGGAAATCTTGTTCCGGTGTGAATATTGTCAGCTCGAGCAGCCCGGCACTCATTTGCGGGTGCGCATTGAAGATGATGATTTTCTTGCCATCTTGCTGCGCTGTAATCCCTTCAGCCAGCATCTTCATATTCAGGTCAATCAACTGGTTCGCCATTTCCAGACCCGATTCAAGGCGATTTTTGACCATCGCGTTAACCCGATCTGAATTGCAGCCACCGATGCTGTCGTGGGCGTGGGATTTCATCGCTTCACGCCAGATATTATCGACGGCATGTTGCGGATACGGCAGGCCCAGTCGCCAGTTGACTGCCAGCAACGGCTCCAGATGCTGGCTCAGCGTCCGTTCCAGGCGGGCGTTAAGTTGCTTGATGTCGATGCGGGTCGAGAAAATACCGCGATGAATACGCATATATTTCGGGCTGAGAAGTTCGCCCTGATAAACCGGCAGAGTCACGTTGGTGCTTTCCAGCGCCTGGAAAAACTGGCTGAAACTACTGCGCACAAAGCGGTAGTCATCCTGCTGTGGGTTAAGCTGCTGGAGCATTGCCGGAACACGATATTCAAACGGCGACTGGTCGTTACCGTTGGGCAGCAAAACGTGGTCGGTGAGGGAGAAACGCGTCTGTTTTTCCAGTATCGGTTCCAGCGTTTTTTGGGCCGTTTGGGGATTGTCAGGCAGCCATTTGGCGCAACCATAGCCCCACGGCAACACGGCGGTGGTGACTTTGCTGCCATCGGCGGCCTGCCAGCTAAATTCGCTATGCGCGACATTGTGTTCGCTCCAGCCGCGCCAGATAACGGCGTAGTCGATCGCAAATTGCTGCAAAAACATCGGCAGTTGTGCACTTTGCCCAAAAGAATCAGGCACATAACCGATTGGCATTGTGCCACCGAAACACTGGCAGTCGGCGTGGCCGAGCAATAAGTTTCGGGTTATTGATTCCGCACCAACCACCAGAAAATCGCTCTGTGTATACCACGGGCCAATCACAATACGCCCCTGCTCTATTAACTGTCGTAACCGGGTTTCCTGATGAGGCGCAACACTCAAGTAATCTTCTATAACCACCGTTTGCCCATCGAGAACAAATGGCCCTAAGGTTTTATCTTCTTCCAGACGCTGAAAAAGATCGTCCATAAAATAATAAAGTACCGCTTTTGAATCGTTCTCAGTGAAATACCACTCGCGATCCCAATGGGTATGCTGTACCAGATGAACAATTTTCATATTTCAACCTCATCATGACAATGACTGCATATTTAATCCAGCTGCCATGACTTTATTTTAAATACAGGAAACCCTGAGACTGATGAGTCTCATTGATATTTATTACTGCGCTATCAGCAAACCATTAAATAAAAAGCTAACGGCTCACTTTAAATTTAGGTGCAGCTGCTTTTTCTACTTTATTGCCCGAAGGTGTCGACTGACTGAACACCAGCAGCGAACCCATTGCGACAATTGCTGAACCTACGGCAATAGACAGGATGTAAACCGGCCAGCCATCAACGGCTAACCAACCGTAAAATCCGGAAATTGGCGCATGGTTTACCGCCCCTAAACCAACCGCCATCGCCGCCCCTGTCGCTGTACCGACCACGTTGATAATGATGATCTTTGGATTGGCTAAGGCGAAAGGGATCGCCCCTTCTGAAACACCAATCAAGCCCATTAACGTTGAGGCTTTGCCCGCTTCTTGCAGAGATTCTGGGAAGCGATGCTTCCAGATAAGAGTTGCGACGCCAAGGCCAATCGGCGGGATAATTATCGCCACTTGTGCCGCGGTGTTGGGGTCGTAAATCCCCGAGGCCAGCAGTGCCATTGCGGTGGTAACTGCGGCTTTATTGACCGGGCCGCCAAGGTCAAAGCCCACCATGCCACCGACCACTGCGGCCAGAATAATTTTGTTAGTGCCGGACATCGCCAGCAGCCACGCTTCCATACCGCGATTGAGTGCCGCCAGTGGCGTGCCAATCACAAACGCCATAATGATGCAGGTCAGCAGCGTGCCGCCAACGGGGAGAATGAAAATCGGCCCAGCAGAGGCCAGCGAGCGTGGCAGTTTTATTTTTGCGGTCAGCATGCGGACCACATAACCGGCGACAAAACCCGCCGCTAGCGCACCAAGAAAGCCGGTGCCGAGGTTGCTGGCTAACAGGCCGCCGACCATACCTGGTGCAATCCCCGGTTTATTGGCAATCGCAAAGCTGATGTAACCTGCCACAATCGGCAGCATTAATGACAACGCCAGGCCGCCAAAACCATCGAACTTATGCAGCATCTGCACCACCAGGCTTGCGGCCTGTTCGTGGCTAGCATCCCAAATGTTATCAATGCCATACATCGATGCACCGATACGGGCAATACCCATAATGACGGCACCGGCAATGACAAACGGCAGCATGTATGACACACCGGTCATAATGGCGTTTTTCACCTCCGTCCCGGTAGAGGATTTCACCCCGCCACCCTGAAATTTAGCCATTATTGATCTCCTGCTCAATGGCATCAAAGACGGCGTCACCAAACTTAATCGGGTCTGCCACGCTGCATTCCAGCTTTAGCATGCCATCGAAGCGCTCTTTGTTGTTAATGGCCACATCAGCGGCGATGATTACACCATCGGCACGAGCCAGATCCTCCGCGGTAATTTCATTTTCCGACCCCATACTGCCCTGGGTTTCGACTTTAATTTCGTGCCCACGGCTTTTGCCAGTGATTTCCAGAGCTTCGGCGGCCATGAAGGTATGAGCAACGCCAGTCGGACATGCAGCTACACAAACGATGTACATAGTGATTCCTCTCTCAGATGGGCGGGTACAGACAATAAAAAAAGCACAATGGCGATAAGGCGCATTGTGCTTTTTAAGCAGTAAAACAGTCTGTTATGTGAATCTGAATTCGCATCGGACTCGCCACTCAAACGGTGGCACACCAGCAACTGGTGCGCACTGCGAGTGGTGTAGCTAAATGCCAGTTCATGGCGAAGTTGCGCCACTAGTTGGGCCTGAATAGTGGTATTTACAGTGTTGGAAACGAGTGGGGTTTGTGGGCGTTTGGATAAGGTAAACAGGCTCTCGCCAGCACAATCCCACAAGCGTGACCAGCCGCCAGAAAACTCATCTTCGTTATTTTCCTGCGGGTATTCTTCGGCAACACTAAGTGATTGAACGGAGTTGAAACAGCAAAGTCCACTCAGCAATGACCTCACGCTGCTGAATTTCCCCAGCAGGCAGTAAAAGCAGTAACTGATTAATCGGTGGACTATGACGTACATATTTCCTCCAGTCTTGAGCGCATGATAATAGTCATTAACCTGTGGAGTAAATGTGATTGCTCGCACAATTCCCGTTATTCTAATCAACCAAATATTTGGAATAAAAAAGCCACTTAATTAAAGTGGCTTTTGTTATTAGTGGTTAATATTAGAAGAATACGAAATAAACCACTGCTGCGACCGCAAATCGATAAATTGCGAACGGAATGAACGAAATACGTTTAATCAGTTGCAGGAACGTTTTAATGGCAATCAACGCAACTATAAATGCTGTCATAAAACCAACGGCAAACATTGGCAAATCAGCCATGGTTAAGAAACCGATGCTCTTATAAACATCCAGCACGGTCGCACCCATCATCATTGGCACCGCCAGCAGGAACGAGAACTCAGAGGCTGCATAACGGCTGATGCCCATTAACATACCACCTGAAATCGTGGCGCCTGAGCGCGAGAAGCCCGGCCACAGCGCCAAGCATTGGAAACAACCAATCGCAAAAGCCTGACGATAAGTAATGTCATCCACACCTTCGGCACGCGGAACCTTCGGTTTGAACATCTCAGCGGCAATCAGTAGCACACCACCAACCACTAGCGCATACATGACGTTTACCGGGTTAAATAGCGACTTGATCATGTCATGGAAAACCAGCCCCAACGCTACTGCAGGCACCATGCCCAGCAGAATGTGAATCAGCGTTAAACGCCCGGTTCCGGTACCTTCGTGAGGTTGGCGACCAAAGTGGATACCGATAAGCCCAAACAGACGGCGCCAGAACATCACCACAACCGCCAGAATCGAACCTAACTGGATAACGACTTCAAACGTTTTCGCCGTGTCACCTTCAAATCCCAGAAGGTGACCAACAATAATCATATGACCGGTGGATGAGACGGGTAAAAACTCCGTTAACCCTTCGACAACCCCAAGAATTGCAGCAATAACTAACGAGTGCAGATCGCTCATTAAAAATCCTCTAACCCCAAAACACACAGAAAAAAAGCGGCGTCTGCCGCGAAAAGATGACAGTTTTGACTAAGCTACGCCTGTTTGGTTTAGCCAATATGAACCTAATGACTTAATTTAAGATTAATGCCACGTTCGATAACTACACCAACATTGGCGGCCTGCGCAACCGCACCTGGTTTACTGACTTTTAAACGTACCCACGGCGAGTTAAAGCGAGTGAGTAGCAGTTGTGCAACCTCTTCAGCCACGCGTTCAACCAATGCAAAACGGCCACCCGAAACATGGCTGATGACTGCATCGCTGACATCGGCATAGCTTAAACAATCTTTTACGTCGTCACTGCTGGCAGCCTGGCGGTTATCCCATGCCATTTCGATATCGAAGACCAGTTTCTGTGAGATCGTTTGTTCCCAGTCGTAAACACCAATTGTGGTGATTACAGTGAGTTGCTCTATAAATACAATATCCATCACGCCCTGCCCGGTTTTTAGTCACGCCAGATACCACTTCCGGCGAAATATGCGTATTATCCACAGATGCAGAGAATACAACGACACTTTCAAAATGGAACAGCGTTATGAGTGCAATCGCGCCAGTCATGATCCTGCTTGCGTATCTTTGCGGCTCAATTTCTAGCGCCATCCTGGTTTGCCGAGTTGCCGGTCTTCCTGATCCACGACAAAACGGTTCTGGCAATCCTGGAGCAACCAATGTCTTACGCATTGGCGGCAAAGGCGCTGCCGTAGCGGTACTGATTTTTGATGTTCTTAAAGGAATGCTACCCGTCTGGGCGGCTTACGCACTAGGCGTGACACCGTTCTGGCTGGGGCTTATCGCTATCGCAGCCTGTATCGGGCATATCTGGCCTGTATTCTTCAATTTCCACGGCGGTAAAGGCGTTGCGACGGCTTTTGGTGCTATCGCTCCCATCGGCTGGGATTTAACCGGCGTAATGGCGGGAACCTGGCTGTTGAGCGTATTACTGAGCGGTTATTCGTCTTTAGGGGCGATTATCAGCGCTCTGATTGCGCCGTTCTATGTCTGGTGGTTCAAACCGCAATTTACCTTCCCGGTTGCCATGCTGTCGTGCCTGATTTTGATGCGCCACCACGACAACATTCAACGTTTATGGCGTGGGCAGGAAGCCAAAATCTGGAAGAAACTGCGCAGAAATAAAGACAAAAAAAAGGAGTGAATTCTCACTCCCTTCTAATGATTCTGGTGAACCTTTACGCAGCAGGTAACTCAGCCAGCGGCCAACGAGGGCGCACAGTCACGCTCAATTCACCCGCAGTTCCGGCTTTCAAACGAATCATACCAGCATAAGCAATCATTGCGCCGTTATCAGTACAAAATTCTGGGCGCGCGTAGAACACTTCCCCACGGCGTTTTGCCATCATTTCTTCCATACGCGTACGCAGAGTACGGTTTGCACTGACGCCACCAGCCATTACCAGGCGTTTAAAGCCAGTATGATCCAACGCACGTTTACACTTAATCGCCAGCGTATCGACAACCGCATCTTCAAATGCGCGAGCGATATCTGCACGGGTTTGTGGATCGGCTTCATTGGCGCGAATAGTGTTCGCCGCGAACGTTTTCAGGCCGGAGAAGCTGAAATCAAGACCTGGGCGGTCAGTCATCGGGCGTGGGAAAGTAAAGCGCCCCGCAGTGCCTTGTGATGCCATTTTTGACAGCATTGGGCCGCCAGGATAATCCAGCCCCAATAGTTTGGCAGTCTTATCAAAGGCTTCACCGGCAGCATCATCAATAGACTCACCTAAAAGCTCATATTGCCCAATTCCCGTCACGCTAATCAATTGTGTATGACCGCCGGAAACCAGCAGGGCGACAAACGGGAACTCAGGTGGATTTTCTTCCAGCATCGGCGCTAATAAATGCCCTTCCATATGATGAACCGGCACAGCAGGAACATCCCAGGCAAACGCCAGCGAGCGACCAATTGTTGCGCCGACTAACAACGCACCGACCAAACCAGGCCCTGCGGTATAGGCGACACCGTCAATATCTTTTGCGGTTAATCCTGCTTCTTTTAATGCTGCCTGAATCAATGGCACTGTTTTGCGAACATGGTCGCGGGAAGCAAGCTCCGGCACCACGCCGCCATAGTCAGCGTGCAGTTTCACCTGACTATACAATTGATTAGCTAATAACCCTTTTTCATCGTCATAAATGGCGATGCCGGTTTCATCACAGGAAGTCTCTATACCCAGTACTCGCATGGCGGTCTCTACCTCAAAGTCTTGGCGCGAAGTTTAAGCTCATGGGGGCTTATTGTAAAACAATGCTCACCTATTGGCCGACGGTGGTGTATAATCCGCACCCCTGGAAGATTCCGGCCTTAAAAGCCAGGTTTCTGGTTGTCCGGTGCTTTACAAAGCAGCAGTAGTTGCAGTAAAATTCCGCACCATTTTGAAATAGCTGACGCCTAAGTCAGCGGCAAACCGAATTTATCAAAGGTGAGAGTTAATGCCGGTAATTAAAGTACGTGAAAACGAGCCATTCGACGTAGCACTGCGTCGCTTCAAGCGTTCTTGTGAGAAAGCAGGTGTTCTGGCGGAAGTTCGTCGTCGTGAGTTCTATGAAAAACCGACTACCGAACGTAAACGCGCTAAAGCTTCTGCTGTGAAACGTCACGCGAAGAAACTGGCTCGCGAAAACGCACGCCGCACTCGTCTGTACTAATTTTCTGGAGGCTCAATCCTCCAAAACAGACTAGTAGTAGTTGTAAAGGCCGTGCTTCCGAAAGGAATGCGCGGCTTATTTTCGTTCATGAACTGACATACTTCCTGCTCTTTCATGTCGCGGTTTTATCGCAATATTGAAAGAAAGCGAGTACCAAACGGGGCCTATGGCTGGACGAATTCCACGTGTATTCATCAATGACTTGCTGGCTCGCACCGACATCATCGATCTGATTGATGCCCGTGTTAAGCTCAAAAAGCAGGGCAAGAACTATCATGCGTGCTGTCCGTTCCATAACGAAAAAACCCCCTCTTTCACCGTAAACGGTGAAAAACAGTTTTACCATTGCTTCGGCTGTGGGGCACATGGCAACGCCATCGATTTTTTAATGAACTATGACAAGCTTGAGTTTGTCGAAAGCGTTGAAGAACTGTCGGCAATGCACAATCTTGAAGTGCCTTACGAAGCAGGTAGCGGACCGAGCCAGATTGAGCGTCATCAACGGCAAAGTCTTTATCAATTAATGGATGGCTTAAACGCCTTTTATCAACAATCCCTGGCTCAACAATCGGCTGAACCTGCTCGTCAGTATCTGGCACAGCGCGGTTTAAGCTCCGAAGTTATTCAACATTTCGCCATCGGCTACGCCCCTCCCGGTTGGGATAACGTTTTAAAACGTTTTGGTGGTAATACCGAAAACCGTCAAGCACTGACGGATGCGGGTATGTTGGTCACTAACGATCAGGGACGTAGTTACGACCGCTTCCGCGAAAGGGTAATGTTCCCCATCCGCGACAAGCGAGGCCGGGTAATTGGTTTTGGTGGCCGAGTGCTGGGCGATGCCCTGCCGAAGTACCTGAACTCCCCGGAAACCGATATTTTCCATAAAGGCCGCCAGTTGTATGGCCTGTATGAAGCTCAACAGAGCCAGCCCGAACCCGCACGTTTGTTAGTTGTGGAAGGCTACATGGATGTGGTGGCGTTGGCGCAATACGGTATTTCTTACGCCGTTGCCTCACTGGGCACCTCAACCACTGCCGACCATATCCAGTTGCTGTTCCGGGTGACTGATACCGTTGTCTGTTGTTATGACGGGGATCGCGCAGGGCGAGATGCCGCATGGCGTGCTCTGGAAACTGCACTACCTTATATGACGGACGGCCGTCAGTTGCGCTTTATGTTCCTGCCTGACGGTGAAGACCCCGACACGCTGGTGCGCAAAGAAGGCAAAGAAGCATTTGAAGCGCGCATGGAACATGCTCAGCCGCTTTCTACGTTTCTTTTTAACAGCCTGATGCCGCAGGTCGATTTGAGCTCACCGGATGGCCGAGCGCGACTGAGTACTCTTGCATTACCCCTGATTAGTCAGGTACCTGGTGAAACTTTGCGCATTTATCTGCGCCAGGAGCTGGGTAACAAACTGGGCATTCTGGACGATAGCCAGCTTGAAAAATTGATGCCAAAGCTTGCGGAAAACAGCACGCCGCGCCCAGCCCCACAGCTAAAACGCACAACCATGCGTATACTGATAGGACTGCTGGTGCAGAATCCAGAGCTGGCACCGAATGTGCCACCACTAAACGGTCTGGAGCAGGCTAAGTTGCCAGGGCTGACACTGTTTATCAATTTGGTGAACACCTGTCTGGCACAACCGGGTTTAACCACCGGGCAGCTTTTAGAGCTATATCGCGGTACAGAAGAAGCCGCCACCCTTGAAAAACTCTCTTCATGGGACGATATAGCAGATAAGGACATTGCAGAAAAAACATTCAACGACGCACTCGAACACATGTTTGATTCAGTGCTGGAATTGAGGTTTGAAGAATTGATGGCACGTTCCAGAACTACAGGGCTAACGCCTGCGGAGCGTGAGGAAGTCCGTGTGATAACAGAATCACGCGCGAAAAAGTAATTATTATCGGCTTAACTGCCGAACATTGATCGGGTCAAACCCGAACGCCGCAAGGATGGGCAGCGGCAATAAAATAAGTCAGCCCTCGTTACGTTATTGTTGGCGGTTTCGCCGACCGACACCAACCCTAATACTGAAGTGTGGATACCGTCTTATGGAGCAAAACCCGCAGTCACAGCTTAAACTTCTTGTTACCAAGGGCAAGGAGCAAGGCTATCTGACCTATGCCGAGGTCAATGACCATCTGCCGGAAGATATCGTCGACTCTGATCAGATCGAAGACATCATCCAAATGATCAATGACATGGGCATTCAGGTGATGGAAGAAGCACCTGACGCCGATGACCTGTTGCTTGCTGAAA
Source organism: Buttiauxella sp. JUb87 (assembly GCF_004361975.1). NCBI lineage: Bacteria > Pseudomonadati > Pseudomonadota > Gammaproteobacteria > Enterobacterales > Enterobacteriaceae > Buttiauxella > Buttiauxella sp. JUb87. Next base: position 50,241 of record NZ_SNVY01000005.1, on the reverse strand, counting down.
ACTCAAACAACACAGACGAAGATGCGGAAGAAGCTGCTGCACAGGTTCTGTCCAGCGTTGAATCCGAAATCGGGCGTACTACTGACCCGGTTCGCATGTACATGCGTGAAATGGGTACCGTTGAGCTGTTAACCCGTGAGGGTGAAATCGATATCGCTAAGCGTATCGAAGACGGTATCAACCAGGTGCAGTGCTCCGTTGCCGAATACCCGGAAGCGATCACTTATCTGCTTGAGCAGTATGACCGCGTCGAAGCAGAAGAAGCACGTCTGTCTGATTTGATCACCGGATTTGTTGACCCGAATGCAGAAGAAGACCTTGCCCCTACCGCCACTCACATTGGCTCTGAACTGACCACCGAAGAAAACAGTGACAGTGACGATGAGGAAGACGACGACGACGACGCGGACGATGACAACAGCATCGACCCTGAACTCGCTCGTGAGAAATTTGGCGAACTGCGCACGCAGTACGAAAGAACTCGCGACACGATTAAAGCGAAAGGCCGTGCTCACGCAGACTCTGCCGCTGAAATCTTGCAATTGTCTGAAGTCTTCAAACAGTTCCGCCTGGTACCGAAGCAATTCGATTACCTGGTAAACAGCATGCGTGTCATGATGGACCGCGTTCGTACGCAAGAACGTCTGATCATGAGATTGTGTGTTGAACAGTGCAAAATGCCGAAGAAAAACTTCATCACACTGTTCACCGGCAACGAAACCAGCGAAACCTGGTTCAAAGCCGCTATCGCAATGAACAAGCCGTGGTCTGAAAAACTGCATGACGTTGCTGACGACGTTCATCGCAGCTTGCAGAAACTGCAACAGATTGAAGAAGAAACCGGCCTGACTATCGAGCAGGTTAAAGACATTAACCGTCGTATGTCCATCGGTGAAGCGAAAGCCCGCCGTGCGAAGAAAGAGATGGTGGAAGCAAACTTACGTCTGGTTATTTCTATCGCTAAGAAATACACCAACCGTGGTCTGCAATTCCTAGACTTGATTCAGGAAGGTAACATCGGCCTGATGAAAGCGGTTGATAAGTTTGAATACCGCCGTGGTTATAAGTTCTCGACTTACGCCACATGGTGGATTCGCCAGGCTATCACTCGCTCTATCGCTGACCAGGCGCGTACCATCCGTATTCCGGTGCATATGATTGAGACTATCAACAAACTCAACCGTATTTCGCGCCAGATGCTGCAAGAGATGGGTCGTGAGCCAACGCCGGAAGAACTGGCTGAACGCATGTTAATGCCGGAAGACAAAATCCGTAAAGTGCTGAAGATCGCCAAAGAACCTATCTCCATGGAAACGCCAATCGGCGACGATGAAGATTCGCATCTGGGTGATTTCATCGAGGATACCACCCTCGAGCTGCCACTGGACTCTGCAACGTCTGAAAGCCTGCGTAACGCAACTCACGACGTTCTGGCGGGCCTGACAGCGCGTGAAGCGAAAGTTCTGCGTATGCGTTTCGGTATCGACATGAATACCGACCACACGCTGGAAGAAGTGGGCAAACAGTTCGACGTTACCCGCGAACGTATCCGTCAGATCGAAGCGAAGGCACTGCGCAAACTGCGTCACCCAAGCCGCTCTGAAGTACTGCGTAGCTTCCTGGACGACTAATCACATCGCCCTTCTCAAGAGCCCTCCATCGCGAGGGCTTTTTTATTTCTGCCCGCTAACAATAGCTGAGCAAAATATCAGAAGCGGGAAATATAAGAGTTTGATTAGGCTTTGATTATAAAAGCGGCAGATGTCACGCAATCACTGGATTGCAGCCCAGAGTTACATTATAATCCTGCGCCACGGCCCCTTAGCTCAGTTGGTTAGAGCAGGCGACTCATAATCGCTTGGTCGCTGGTTCAAGTCCAGCAGGGGCCACCAAATAAAACAAGGACTTAGACAGGAAACTGGCTAAGTCCTTTTTGTTTTGTTTCAATCTGGGTGACGTAATGGGTGACGTAACTCAACTGTAGGTGCCGTAGTCAGGGAGATTTAGCATGAGCTTTAAGGATAAAGTTGAAGAGAAAAAAATGCGCCGTATGGCCCGTCCCCCTGAGTTAACGGTAAAGGACTGGATTAGCCTTTATGATCTTCTTCGTTCAGCCAAAGCTCAAGACTCAGAAGCCATGTACGAAGACTTCGCCTCTGTGCTGTTAACTACCCTGTCGGTTGAGCATCATCCGGAACTATACCGCCTGGACGGAAACAAACTAAACGCTGTTGCCGATGACCATTTTGCCTGGGACCTACTATCCGCCCCAATGAAAGGGAAAATGTCCCCTGAAGAATTGGCGAAGCGCCCGAAGACCCTTTCCCAACTTCTTTGTATCTACGATGAAGATATCAGTAACAACGAGTCACTTCGTACACATGGCTTCTTGCGTGACGCTATTGCCCCTATCCTCGATTTCGAGCTTCTGGATAGCATCGAAGATGAGCCTGACTACAAAGAAAAATATTTCGAGTTGCTAGCAGCGCAAAAGCACTCGACTCCCCCGCCACTAAGAGGGGAAAGTTATGCTATCAAACGAGAAGAGTTGCTGATCACAGCCCTTGCGGTTATCTCTCAAAATCAAAGAGACGCTAATAAAAAGGTCGTCCCAACAGTTACTGAACTTCTGAATCAGATAGAAAAACATGCCTCTGCGTTCTGGCCTCACAGTAAACAACTTCCGATGTCTCGTGAGAATGCATCTAAAGAGCTAGGCTTCGCCTTACATCTTTTAGAACAACCAAATCAGAATATTGAATTTCTTCGGGAAGCCAAAAAAGCAAAAAGAAAAAGTGCATAAAAAGAAATAGTTACAAAAGGTACCCAGTAATCTTCAGGAAGGTACACGGGAAATATACCGTTCAGTTTGATTAACTCCGTTCAGTTTCAGCTTTCACCACCAGGAGTTATTCAATTGAAAAATAAACCAACCATGTCTGATAAGGTTGTCGCCCTTCATCAGCCCCAACGTCTGATTCGCATTGATACAATGCTTCAGCTCCTCGATTGCAGTCGCACCACCCTCTACCGCTGGGTTAAAGCTGGCATTTTCCCACAGCCGATAATGCATGAGGGCCGAACCGTAGGATGGCCAGCCAATACGTATCAATGCTGGCTTGAGCAAAATAACAAGTAATTCTGTTTGTTAAAGGGCTGAAATATTCAGCCCTTTCTTCATCTGACAATGAAACAAACTGGAACAAAAACGATTATTTTCACCTATTCTGCGACATGCTAAAACATGAGTAACTCTCTGATTAATCAAGTAACAAAGCCCTCACCTGGTCAGGAACTCACCTCGGTATTTAATACTATTACGCCCGATAAGCCTGGCAACCTTGTTGAATATCAGCCAAAGGGAACGTTTGTTTTCAAAGAAGTGATGTGGTCTGTGCTGCCAGAGAAACGCGACCAGGACACGAAGATCATGAAAAGAATCTTCGGGGCAGTTGACAAGGTATCAGCGATGCCTCGCTTTCTTGCGGTCAGATATGATTTTCGGCTCCCGACCTACAGTGCGGATAATCGCATAATGGATGATTTCCATAATTTACTTTTCCGCCAGTTAAGTAAGAACTACCCAAAATCGTTTATCAGCTATCTCTGGGTAAGAGAGCAGGGTTCAGGGGAAGCACAGCATTATCACTATTTGCTGATGCTGGATGGCAACTATATCCGTTATCCAAATAAGCTGAATACGATTGTCCGACATTGCTGGGAACAGGTTGCTGGTGGTTCGGTATGGTTCCCGGAAAACGGTTATTACTTTGTGAGCGAAAATGATCTCAAGACCTATACCGAACTGATGCTGAGAGTTAGCTATCTGGGTAAGCGCCGTACTAAAGAGTCAATTGATAAAGGTATCAAACTTTTTGGCTCAGGCATGCGCAAACCGAAACCTGTCGCGCCTTCACGCCAAAAGTCTGCAATAACACCCTGCAAGCCAATCAACCAAAAAGCGGAGACGAAAACCAACGATCAGGATATGGCGTTGAAATCCACCTACTCAGGAATGTTGGACAAATATTTTCTGGGCAAAGCCCGATTACCCGCCGTTCTGCGTAAACGTTCATCCTATGAACTTTATGACGAAAATAAATGGTGGTGTAATTCACCACGTTGGTCCGGCCATCGTCATAACTACGTGTTAGAGGCTCTGATTACTGGGATCAGCCTTTCTGATTACGCACGCAAGTACAAGTTGAATCCAGTACGGGTATATGCCAACTGTCGCCGTGTTGGGGGGCAAAGCCTTAAAATTATTCACTGGGCATGGCATCGCTATTACTTCCAGAAAAGCAAATCCACGCAGGATGACTACATTAACAATCACCGGCTGAATCATAAAACAGCTAAAAAGCAGTTACGGCGTAAACCAATGAACTCTCACTGGAGCCAGCATTTTGATCGATATTATCAAAAGTACTGGCCGAAAGGCTGGACTGTTGCCGACTACTGCCGTGAACACAATCTGGTCGCCAGCACTGCCAGACGTTATATAGTCGATTTTCCTTTTATAGGCCTGATAGACCCGTTCTTATTGAAACCATGGTTATAGAGATGAAAACACCTTAACAGTGTCACCTGGTATGCTTACTGAGCGCGGCGTAACTTAAATATAAACACTTAGCCGCCATCAGTAAGCAGAGCCTTATCAACACTACCAGGGAATTATTGTGCAGCATGATAACTGAAGTACCTCTCAATTCTTGACGGAAATTAACGCACAGACAACGCTGATTACCTCCTGTAAGCCAATTTATATCTGCTTACTGCCACATATCCGCTGGGACTCATCCCCTTTAAACACCTTTTACTTCAAAAAAATGTTTTCCTTCTGATTTATCCCATACGCGAAATAATGAAGATTTTCTTTTAATTTCTAATACTTTCAATGAGATAAGCCCCATGTCTCCTTACACACATATGATCACTTTTATTTTTCTTTTAATATCAACATATTATGAATTGATCAGCACAAAAGTCACTGCAGGGGATTAGCTGAATGAACGTTTCAGTTCGTTTCTGATGGTCACATAATCATGCATATCTGGAGTAAATGATCATTGTAACGCAACGGCACTCCCGCTTTCAAAACTCAATACAACTACCAACTTTAAGGGTATCGTCATTATTGACAAGCATAAATCTATATAATCAATGCGTTAACCACGTGCACAAACAATCATGTAGAGTTAAGATAATTCCCATTATGGATGGATCCAGTGTACTCGAGCCGGTTATCTATGTTTCGTGATAGGGGGCCTCAGGTAACTTCACTATTGGTGATTTCATAACGGTTTACATCCTATGGGAACTCTAAAAATCAAGTTGCGGCTACATTATAAAATGATTGAAAAACAAATAATTCACATTTCAAACAACAATCAAATAAATGTGTAATTGTCATTCCATTTTCAATTGTAACGCAAAGAAATTAACACACTTGTTATTATTTCATTTTCTATTACTGGGATACACGTATTCACTTTATAAAAAATGCAGAATTTCATTCTGCCCTATATGAAATCATTACTTATACGAAATTGATTCGCTACACAGCTTTTTTATCGTTGCTAATTCATGATTTAAGGAAAAAAATAGTGAACGCTTTTAACCGAAATACTGCATGTCTGCTGATTTCCGTAACCTTGCTGCTTAGCGGCTGCGCAAATACAGGTAGCTCTCTGTTGTCGGGAACAAAACCCGATCCTCGCCTAACAAGCAGTGAGCAAGCCCAGTTCTTTAGCACTTCCGGTGCACAGGGTTGTGGTGTTGGTGCAGTATCAGGTGCTGCTCTCGGTGCTCTGGTTGGTGCTCTCGCAGGCGATTCTAAGAATGCGCTTGCAGGGGCGGCTATTGGTGGTGCTGCAGGATGTGCAGCTGGTATGACAGCTAACTACTATCTTGATGGCCTGAAAAAAGATTATGCCTCAACGGCCGAGCGCCTGCAGGCAATGGATACCGACATTAGCAAAGATACTGCTGCGGTGGAAAAATCTACCCTCGCAATGAAACAGGTTATTAGTGAAAACCAAGCTACCTTAACCAAAATTAGCATTCAAAAGGATAAGGCTGGATTCGACAAAGCGGGTGCCAAAACTCAGTTAGCGCAAATCGATGCCAACATCAGCAAGATGAAAGAGACGATAAAAGGTATGAAAGACAAAGAGTCTGCCTTTAAAGTCGCTCTGCAAGGACAAACAACTGCGACGACTGCTGAGAAAAACAAACTGGAAAATTTAAACAAAGAGTATGCCAGTCTTAATAGCAAGATCAGCGACCTGGAAAAAGAAACGAACGAGCTTTACGAACAACGCCAGGCTATTTCTCTGGGCTGATTACTTTCGGCCGATTGGGTTATCGGCCTTTTTAAGACAGCTTTAGCGTATAAAGCGTCGTTATTTGACTCTATTCATGGACTATTTGATGAGAAAATACGTACTTCTCGCATCAATCGTACTTACCGGTTGTGCCACATCACCACAGGACTGTGATTTACATGCACAAGATCCGAGTTTTATAACCAAACTGAGCTGCGCCTCTTCCGGTGGTTATCGCCAGCAGGTTGATCAAAAAGAGCAGCAGGTCCGACTCAGCCAGTATGAAAATGAGTCGGCGAAGCAACAGCAGGCCTATACCCGAAACAGAGAGCAAACCGTAAACCAAAAGCTGGCCGATGAACAAGCCAGGCTAGACGCCGTTCAATCAGATCTGTCGCAGACTCTTGCACAACTGAAATCCAGCAAAATGAAAAGCAGTGAGCGCCAGAAGGAAATTCAGCAATTGCAGGACCTGCAGCGACAATCTCAGCATGCCAGTAGCGTAAGTGAAATTACGGCAATTGAAAAAAAAGTCGCTGAAGCCAAGCAGAAAATAAAAGTCCTTGAAGAAGCAAACACGCTTCGTTAGAGGTGCAATAAAAGTGGCACCAGTTTACGTAGGCCACTTTTATCTGCCCGCTGAAGAAAACTGCCCTGGTTTGCTGATATGCGGCTGTACGCATATCACGTAAATAATTCACAACAACACTGATTTCGGTTATGCAACGACTAACAACTGCTGCGCCTATTGATGAAGCGACTCTGACAATATACGAGGAGACGGTTGCTATCATACACCGTCATCTTCCGCCGTCCCTGGCTCTGCTCTACGCCACTGCTCGTCGTAATTCAGAAGGTTACCTAGAATGGTGGACTGAACGCCAGGGACTGGCTAAACCTTTTGAAGCATTAAGTGATGAAGAACAACTCTGCGTACAAAGCAAACGCCAGCAGTACCAGGATATTCTGGCGGGTTTGATCGAACAACTGATCGCGCGCGGCGAAGAACACTCGGCATACGCATTGCAAATGCTGCTAACACATTCACGCGAACTCAACTGTTATAGCGTGAATGGTGAACCAGTGCTGATCAACTGGGCCATTGTCAGTAAAACAGCCCCGCTTCCCGTGGTCGTTATCCCATGGTGGCGGCGTTTTTTGCCATGGCTATTATTGTTGCTGCTGCTGTTGCTGATTACCTTCTCCTGGTGGTGGTCTAAAAAAAAACCTACCGAGGTTCCCCCTCCGGTTCATCACGAAGCGCCCGTCACCACGCCTGCCGCCGCGCCAGCCAGCACGGAATTAACCCAAGCGAACCCCAGCATTAATCTGGAGAAACGCAAAGATTTCGGGCGGATCAAAATTAACCTGACGTGGCAACAGGGCAACCACAAAGAGCCTATCGATCTTGATATCGCCGCCTTTATTCGTTTTAAAAACGGCAAGATCAGCGGCGCCGAAGCGTTGAGTAAATTCCTCGGAAACTATGACAAGCCACCTTATCTGTTGCTGCAAAAAGATCTACGTGAAGGCAACGACCAGGATGGTGAATGGCTCTTTGTCAATGGCAGCCACTGGCAGGATATTGATGAAGTCTTGGTGTATAGCTTCATTTACGGCGGTGCCGATAACTGGCAAGGGACCAATGCCACCATCACGATTTATGTTCCCGATCAGCCCCCCATTAAATCCACGCTCACTGATAGCAATCAGCTCAATAACGTCGCAGCGATAGCCAGACTCAAAAACGTCGATGGCAATATCAACGTTGAACGTCTTGACCGTTTCTTCCCGGAACGGAAGTCGCTGGATAAGCACTATGGCTGGGGTTTTGAATGGACGGCTGGCGCGAGCAAAAATTAGTCTGCATCACTGTGACTTTTGTCAAATTACAGCCTTAAAAGGTTTAGATAATGCGAAATTCGATTCAGGGACCACTGCTGCGTACCGGACATAACTCCTCATTTAAGGCTCTGGGTGAAACGGGCTATCCGGTTTTCAAAATGGCTTTCCAGCTACGTGAAACTATCTACCGTCTCGATGCCGGGCGCGATCTGGCCCGTCATTTGGCCATACCACAAAACGATCAAGGCGGAGACAGAACCGACTGGTACAGCAGTTTCCCCGGCGATGTTATCCCGTGGAGCGGCGCAAGCGAGGCGGAGCGGGAATCAGCACGCCAGCAGTTTAATGAGTTTCAGGTGGCAGTTCAGTCACTCAGCGAACAGTTGCTCAATGCGGAGCAAAGCAGAACTGGTGGTGATCGCCGCGTCTTCGCCCAGTTGCTGAAGTCAGTGACATATTTCCCTGATTACGAGTTCGTTTATCTCGTCAACGGGATCCTGGTGATTACCTTCTGGGGATTTGTCCATCCGGAGGGCGGGCAGCGCAGTCCTATGCATTGGCTGAGTCCGGCATCGGTGCCAGCGTCATCTCTTGTAGCCGAAAAATCCCAAGAGCAAACGGAAAAATCTGTGACGCCTGCCGCAGCCCCTGTTGTCGATACCCTGGTACGGACCCGACGCTGGAGCTGGCGTTGGCTGCTCTGGTTGCTGCTGGCATTACTCCTGCTGGCGCTGTTATTGGGACTGCTGCGCGGATGCGTGCCTTCTCTCTCAATCCCAGGTATCCCTGCCGTCACCACGAATAAAATTGCGGTCGTGGCGGATCCTGTCGTTGAGCATCCAGCCGTTAGCACCCCTGACGTGACGATCCCAGCTTCTCACACACGTGCAGAAACCGTAGCCAGCTCACATGTCGTTCCCGGCGTTGTGGAAGAGAACGTCGCCGAGCATCCAACTCTGGAGCCAACCATCCCAACAGACGTAACTACCGCAGTGGTCAGCGGCGACACAATGCCCCCACAAACTGCAGCAAATGAAACCAGCGCTGACCAACCAACAACGCCAGTATCAGCCGCAGCAGACGCCCAAACGCCACCTGCCGCTGCCCCCGTCACCGCACCGCCGGTGATTCCGGCCCAGGGTGAACCGCTGACGCTTCCTGCCACCCTTCCCGATGGCCCGGCGCAGTTTCTCAACGGTGAATGGCGCGTGAATGGTGGTATTCAGGACAAACTCACCGGGCGTCCTCTGCAACTGCAATATAACTTTGACCAGGGCAATGGCACCGTCAGCGTCCATCAATCCAGCGGCGTAACTTGCCGTGGTCCAGCCAGCGGCAACGTGCAGCAAGGCGCTCTCAGCATTACGAATCCTGAGCAGATGACGTGTAGTGACGGTTCAAACTTTATCGTGCCGACAATCGAGTGCAAATCACCGGCTGCCGGCCACGCCGATTGTATTGGCAGCAGTGATAGGGAAAAAACGTTCCCGATTCGCATGCTTCAACCTAATTCCTAAACAGGGACGAAATAACTATGTTGCCTGAGATTATATCTTTTGATCGTCAAATTACCCTGGTGGGTGACTCCGGGATCCAGTTTATGGATTTTGGTTTGTCCCTCGGCCACCAGCCTGCTGGCGAGTTCGTCAAATTAGCGAACGGTGTACTGACCCGTTTAATCTACAACGAGCAGCGTGATTACTATTTTTATCAGCCGAACCCCGATAATATTGAGAAAGCGAAAAGTCAGTACGATATTCCCGTTGAGCAAAGTCTTAAATTGTTTGATGGTATCTGGCTACCGCTTCCCTTACTGCGTTTTAGCCCACCCAATGTGTACCAGGAAGGACCACTAAACTGGGCACGCTTTCGTTTAGTGAAACTGCCTGAACCGGATATGGATGGGCATAGCCATCGCATGACGCTGGCTATCGACACACGTATTATGGCCAAACAGCAGGCCGCCGCCGATCTCAGTCCGAATCAGGAAGATGTGAATGCAGGTGCCACCTTTGCCGTCGCGACGGCAACCTATGCCCTTAACTGGTATCTGACGCAGGATTGGATAACAGACTGGCTCAAAGAGGTGTTTAAAGAGGCGAGCAAAGGCCGGGATATCGACGAGCGCGAACAAGAACTTACCCAACAGTATCCACTGGCGCATTACCTCAACCTCCTGTCATTGATGTCCATTCCTGTTGAAGGTCTGCAAAGCCAGGCCGCGCCGGTCATTGAATTGCCACAGTTTAGGATGATTGCTAATCGGGAAACCAACGCCATCAAGCCCATTGCCGTCGATCTGATTCTCGATGTGGGTAACTCACGCACCTGCGGCATTCTTATTGAGGATCATGGCCAATCAGGTTCAGGTATGAGGCATAACTATGTCCTGAAACTACGCGATCTCAGCGAGCCGGAACATGTCTATACCGATCCCTTTGAAAGCCGGGTCGAGTTTTCACAAGCCTTCTTCGGCAAAGATCACTGCTCTGTGCGCAGCGGTCGCCACGACGCGTTCCAGTGGCCGACTATCGCCCGTATTGGCGGCGAAGCCAGCCGTTTAGCCGCACGTCGTAAGGGCAGCGAAGGATCAACGGGTTTATCCAGTCCTAAACGCTATCTCTGGGATGAGAAGTTTTATGGTCAGGGCTGGCGCTTTAACGGCAGCTACGTGCAGGACAGTAACCCACTCGCCACTGCGGCTCCGTTTGCCAACCTGATCGATGAAAGAGGCGAGGCGCTGCATACCATTGAAGATGAGATGGATCGCATTCCGGTGTTTACACCGCGCTACTCACGTAGCTCGTTGATGACCTTCATGCTGGCCGAAGTGCTAACCCAGGCCATTAGCCAGATTAACAGCCCGGAGCAACGTATCCGCCAAGGGCACGCGGGTATCCCGCGTCAGCTGCGCCATATTATTCTCACCGTACCACCCGGTATGCCCATGGCTGAGCGCTGCGTCCTTGACGAGCGGATGCGCCAGGCCGTCGGTTTAGTCTGGAAATCACTACGCTGGCACAATGGCGAGAACGATCCGTACGAGGACGAGCAAGGAGAGCACAGCCAGAGCAGCATCAAGATCCCGCTGCCCAGAATCAGGGTTGAATGGGATGAAGCGTCCTGTGCACAGCTGGTCTACCTCTACACCGAGGTTAACCAGAACTTTGCCGGTCACCCGGAGGAGTTTTTCGATGCCATTGGCCAACCTGACCGCATCGATCGCGAAAGCATTACCATTGCGTCAATCGACATCGGCGGCGGTACCACGGATCTGGTGATCAGTGATTACCGTCTCGATCGTAATGGTCTTGCCGGTGGCGGCACCAACGTGCATATCATCCCCCACCAGCGTTTTCGTGACAGCTTTAAGATCGCAGGCGATGACATTTTGCTGGATGTGATTCAGTCGTACGTCCTCCCCGCATTTGAGCTGGCGCTGCGTGAAGCTGGCGTGATGTCCGTTGAAACGCTGATGTCCCAGCTGTGCGGCTCACAGAATATTAGCGCAGCCGAAGCCGTGCTTCGCCAGCAGCTCAACCTGCAACTGTTCGTGCCACTCGCGTTGCATATCCTTGGCAAATACGAGCAATACGATCCGCTGGATGAACAAACACACGCCCTGATTAACCAACGTGTCGACAAACTGCTGCCGGCGGGATGTATTCGGGATGAAGTCGAGGGATTTGTTCGTCGCGAAGTGCAGAAAGCCGGTGGCCCAACTGATTTCAAATTGGCGGAGATCATGCTTAACCTTCCGCTGGCAAAACTGCATAGCGATCTGTGTGCAGGTAAGTTCAACATCGATAAAGTCCTTACCGCACTCTGTGAAGTGCTGTCTTGTTATCATTGTGACCTGCTGCTGCTGACTGGTCGTCCGTCCCAGCTTCCGGGGATTCAGGCAATTATTCGCCGCAACCTTCCGTTACCCCCAGGGCGAATTTTACCGTTGCATGGCTATCAGACCGGAACCTGGTACCCGTTCCATAAAAACGGTCATATCGACGATCCGAAAAGCACGGCCTCCGTTGGTGCAATGCTCACACAGCTGTGCGCCAACCACAGCATCCCGAACTTTCATTTCCGTACTTCGGCGCTGAAGCCATATTCCACGATTCGCCATATTGGTACCATTGATATGGACAATCTGATCCGCAATGCCGACATCGTTTACCGACATATTGAATCGGAAAATGGACAGATAAAACTGCCAGCCATCACCGATGAAAATGGAGAGAAGACCACGCAAAGCATCATTATGCGCGGTGATCTGCGCTTAGGTTATCGTCAACTGGATGCTGAACGCTGGGCTGCGGCTCCGCTCTATACCTTACGTTTTAGCGAAGAAGGTCGTAAAAAGTTTTCCGCTGCTACGTCTACGGATAACGGTTCTCCATACCTCAAAGTCAGGCTGACAATCGACAAAGGGAAGCGAGCCCATCAGCTCGGGTTGATTAGCGATCGCCTGACGATTGCCGATGTCAGCAGCAACACCGATAAGTCGTTTAGCAAACGAGATGTAGATCTGGAACTCAATACTATGCCCGATACGGGGCTCATTGATAGCCGGCACTGGCTTGATAGCGGGAGTGTTAAAAAATAATGAATAGCGAGCAAAAATCTCTCACTCAAGGTTGGGCCGCGATCGCTCAGGGATGTCAGGAGGCGCTCGGTTGGGTCGACAGCGTACGCACCGGGTCACGTCGTCTGGACAACGAAGCCGATAAGCTCAGCCTGAGTTTGCTACGCACGCGTAATTTGGCCAATAGCCTGACTCAGGTCGCCAGAACGCCGATGACAGTCGGTTTTTTCGGTATTTCCCAGGCGGGAAAATCGTATCTCATTTCAGCACTGGCAGCAGGCAGCAACGGTTCCCTGGAAGCGCTCTATGGCGAAAGGCGCGTCGACTTTATCAAAGAGGTTAACCCGGTAGGCGGCGGTAAAGAAGCCACCGGTTTGGTCACCCGTTTTACTCGCCAGGCACCGGACGCCCCCGCCGGTTACCCGGTGCCATTGCGCCTGTTCAGTGAAATCGACCTGGCTAAAATTTTGGCAAACGCCTGGTTTAACGACTTTAACCATGAGCAACTGAGCTATCAGCTTGACCAAAACCGGGTTGAAGAGCACCTACGCCCCTTCCTGAAGTGTACAACTCAGGCCCCGGGGTATAATGGTGTCAGCCAGGAAGATGTCGTCGCCTTGTGGGACTACCTTAACGCCTCTTTTAAAAAGTCGGTTGAGAAGCTCGAACACGCCTGGTGGCCACAGGTATTGAAAATTGCCCCTGCGTTGAGCCCAAATGAACGCGCAAAGCTATTTTCACTGCTGTGGGGAGAGCAGCCCGCCCTCACCGAAACCTACCGTTCATTAGCGAATGTGCTGGCCAAACTCAATCATGCCCGGATGGTATTTGCCCCTCTGGAGACACTGATTGACCACAGCAGTGGCAGCATCATGAACGTAGACAGCCTTAATCGGCTGGGCTCCAGCCAAGATCGCAACGTCGAGATCCGCTACTGGAAGGAAGAACAACAAATTGGTAGCGCCAGTTTAACGCAGGCTGAGTTGGCGGCATTAACCACCGAGCTGATTTTCCCTCTGGCGGAAGTAGAAGCCAACAGCGTCGTGGAACAGGTTGATTTGCTCGACTTCCCGGGCTATCGCGGTCGCCTCAAGGTCACCGCCCTGGAAGAAGCAGGCAGAGATGGGCTTAACGCTATTTCGCAACTGCTGCTTCGCGGCAAAGTCGCTTACCTGTTCGAGCGCTACACCGATAACCAGGAGATGAATGCGCTTGTGGTGTGTGCCAGCTCCGCCAAACAGAGTGACGTTGCCGACGTTGGTCCGGTATTAAACCGCTGGGTAGAGAAGACCCAGGGTAAGAGCGCCGAAGAACGCGAGGGCAGTAAACCCGGTCTGTTCTGGGCAATTACCATGTGCGATATGCGTATCAACAACAGCCTGCAACATACGGTGGATCAGTTAAAAGAAGGCTGGGAAGGTATGCTGCACATGACCTTGTTGGAGCGCTTCTCACATTATGACTGGCTCAAACAGTGGGCTCCCAATCAACCGTTCAACAACTGTTTCCTGGTGCGCAAACCGGGGCTCGATAACCCCTTCCTGAGACTGGAAGGCGGTACCGGCCAGGAGCGACTCCAGGAAGTGGGTATAACCGATCGTTATCGCGACGTGCTCGACACTATGGGCAACACCTTTGTCTGCGGTGAAAAAGTGCTTCGCCACGTCGCCGAGCCGAGAACCGCCTGGCAGGCGATGCTCGAACTCAACGATGGGGGAATGGCACGCCTGACGAAGGCTCTGCGTGGGGTCGCCCATCTGGACTTCAAACTGCAGCGTTTACAACAACAACTCATTCAGTGTCGCCTGGAAACCGGCGATCAACACCTCGGCCGCTGGTACGAAAAAGATGGTGACGGACAGATCGTGAAAAAACAGGCCATTGCCAAAGAGCTATGGCAGGGATTGACAGCGTGTTCCCACAGTATAGGGGAGATGCTCGATCGTCTGGTTTTACCCCCCCAGGATCTCAATAACATCTATCTGAGTATTCGCGATCGCTACCAAGAACCACAAACAGATAGCGAAAGCCAGGTGACGAACGCTTTTGCCGCCAACCCGTTTGGTGGTAATCCGTTCGCCGATAACCCCTTTGCCAGCGATCCCTTCACGGCTACGCCTGTTGAAGACACCGTAGTTAACACTCCTTCAACTTCAGCGCCAGAAAGAGTAGGCCAGGATGATGATTTCGCCCACCAGGCCTTTAAAGCCTGGGTGGCACACCTGCGAGAACTGCCGCAACAGATGTCACAGTGGCGTCAGCTCGGCATGAGCTGTGAACTGATTAATCAGCTCAGCGAAGAACTGATCACTGCCGCCACGCGTCTGGATCTGGAAGGCACATTGAAACACGCCCTTGCAGGTCAGGAACAGGCGGGAACGCGTCGCGAACATCTGATGGCACGCCAGGTTTTGCGCGCTCAGCTAACAATGCATGATTTTATTGCCTGGTTTGGCTATCTCACCCTGCCCCCAGAGAAGGTACCCAACAGCTATGTTGGCGAGAAAAACAAAGTATTTTTGCGCCAGACGCAGCTTACCCACGATGAATTGCCCAAACTCGCAGCCGTCGCGCCGCAACCTGGCGTCGCCTATCTGGGAGACTGGCTATCCGCTTTGATGAGCATCGTCCTGGACAATGCGGGCCATAGTGCCACGCGGGATATTTCCTTCGAACATAATCGTCAACTGGGTCAGATTATCAGCCAATTGAAACAAGAGAACATGCCATGCTAGCTAAAATCATCGCCTGCCAACCGGCAGCACCGGGTACTGCACAACTGATGGTTCGGCTGCGCGGCGATACCGCAATACTGCCCGATCTGACGTTTACGCTTTGCAATAATAAGCAGGAATATCTGCAACCCGATGGTGACTGGAGCTCAGCACCACACTGGTTTACCGTGAACGGCGGTTACGCTCTTGCCAATGGCAGCGGCTTCCGTATAGGTCCAACCTTGCTTGACCCCCTACTGGCGACCGCAAGCCAGGTGCAGATTCAGATCAAACTACCGTCAGGAGATACGCGCAATACCACCCTGCAACTGGTGCGAGATGAACTGCTTTCATCAGGAGCCAGAGGTGAAACGGGTGACTACAGCAGTAGTAGTATGCTGACGCCTCCAGCCCCCACTGCTGCACCAGTCGCTGAGGCAGAAGCAGTCGTTGACCCCGAACCTGTCGTACCAGTAATCCACGCCGAGGAGAGACCGCAACAGAAATCCGGCCCCTCCCGCCTTCCGCTGATTGGCGCAGCGGTGCTGTCCTTAGTAGTGATTGCCGGCGTACTGTGGTGGTTTTTAGGTCGGGATAAAGCGCCAGACGTTGTCCCAGCAGTACAAGCGCAGCAGGAAACCCCAGCTGATGCACCAACCCCAGCCCCCGAACCCTCGGCACACAACAGCTGTTCTGCGGAGAGTTTAAACAACCTCAACGAGCTTGATTTCGTACAGAGCTGCGTTCAGGAAAAATTTGACAGCGACAAACTGCTGACCATTATTCAGGCCGCGAAAGAGGCTAAGAAATGTGGCATCGCACAGCGTCTGTACGCTAACCGTGCTCAGGGTGGTGATACAAAAATCGCACTCGTTTATGCCAGTGAATACGATCCTAAATTCCACCAGCCAAGCGAATGTTTCAAAGAGCCCGATAAAGATACCGCAGCCTATTGGTACGAAACAGTATTGCAAACGGAACCCGGCAACCAAACGGCTAAACAGCGTCTTGAGGAGTTAGGAAAATGATCCGCAATCCAATTCGTCGCCTGGTCCTGCCTTTGTGCAGTATGTTGCTTAGCGGACATGTCTTTGCCACCGATGGCGACAAACCGCTGCTCCAGGAAGGGAAGAAAACATTATTCCAGCGCGTGCTCACCACGCCAGGTTGCAAACTCGGGACAACTGCAGGTGATGATAAAGGTCAGCTACAGCCCGCCTTTAGCAGCCTGTATGTTTATCAAAAGGAAGAAGCAAATGGTCAAAGCTGGCTCAAAGTTGGGCCAGACAGCTATGGCAAAACCATCGGCTGGTTACCAAAGTCATGCACCGTGGACTGGAAAATGCAGCTAACGCTGGCATTTACCAACCCGGCAAACCGTGACCGTTTGCTGTTTTTCAAAGACAAACAAAGCATTGATAACATTCTCTCCGCCCCCGATCCGGTGTCACTGGTCGCACCACTGCGTGCCAAAATGAAACGTGACGGACACGCCGAGGGCATTCAGGCAGAGGAACCAGAATATTTTGTCGATATGCAAAAACAGTTCTATCTGCTGCCCATCCTGAGCGGTGAAGAGGTTATGACCGAAGATGGCTTCTACACCCGCCTGCTTAACGTGGCCTCTGTCAGCAAAGCAGATACTGCGCCGAAACAAGAAGATAGCGTTAACCAATTGAAAGGTTTTAACGCCTCGGTGGTCTTTGTGATTGACTCGACCATTTCTATGGGGCCGTATATTGAGCGCACCAAAGAAGCGGTCAATAAAATCTATGACAAGATCAAAGCTGAGCATCTGGATGGACAGGTCAAGTTTGGCCTGGTCTCTTATCGTTCAAACACCAAAGCCGTACCGGGTCTTGAGTATCGCACCAAGATTTATGCAGATCCTAACCATGTTAAAGATGGTCCGGATTTCCTGAAGAAGGTTGCCGATCTTAAAGAAGCGAAGGTATCCAGTTCTCTGTATGACGAGGATGCGTATTCCGGCGTTATGTCCGCTATTGATGACATTGACTGGAGCCCGTTCGGCGCGCGCTACATGGTTCTGATCACCGATGCAGGTGCCATTGACGGTAGCAACAAGCTGTCAGGTTCCGGCCTTGATGCCAGTCAACTTCGTCTGGAAGCTGGTAACCGCGGCATTGCTATCTATACGTTGCACTTAAAAACGCCAAGTGGCAAAGAGAACCATGCTAAAGCCGAAAGCCAGTATCGCGATCTCTCCAACTTTGATAGTACCCAATCCAACCTTTATCAGGCGGTAAATGCCGGCGATCTGAAGACGTTTGGCCTGCAGGTGGATGCTCTTGCCACCGCGATTACTGAGCAGGTGAAATCGGCATACATGGGGGATGCTGCAATTGGCAGCGCCCTGTACGCAAAGGATGATGGGAAAAAACTGACGCCGGAACAGAAACTGCTGCAGGATACCGCGTTAATTGGGCACGCCATGCAGTTAGCTTATCTGGGCAAACGCAACAGTACCCAGGCACCGTTAGTCTTCCAGGCCTGGATCAGTGACCGAGATCTGATCAAACAGAATATCCCCACCACCGACGTCCGCGTTTTGCTGACCAAGGGACAGCTTAGCGACTTAAGCGATGCTGTCAGCCAGATCCTGAAAGCGGCAAATGAAGGGATGATCTCGCCAACCAAAATGTTTGAACAGTTGCGTACCGTCGCTGCAACGATGGGGACAGACCCTAACCAGCTTAAACAGAAGGACAATGCCCGGATCGGCGATCTGGGTGTACTGGGAGAATATCTGACCGATCTTCCGTACAAGAGCGATGTCCTGAACCTCGACGAAGAGACATGGAAAAGTTGGGATGGATTGTCGCAGGAGAAATTTATCCGCACTCTGTCATCCAAGCTTCGCCATTACCAGAAATATAACGCCGATGTGGATCGCTGGGTCGAGCTGGCGAAAGGCAGCGACCCGCGCGATCGCGTTTATCCGATTCCGCTGGAAATGATGCCCTGATGTTGCACATTGAAGAGCTGTGCGTTGTTCGTGGTCAGGGAAACAATGCCCACCGGGTTTACCTGCCAAAGCTCACGCTGCGACCAGGGCAGGTGGTGGCGGTAACAGGTGAAAGCGGCTGTGGTAAAAGCACCTTACTGGAAGCCATTGGTCTATTGCTGCAGCCCAGTAAAATAGGGCGTTTTGAGCTCAGCGAAGGCACGCAGCAATTTAGTATTGCGACGCTGCTGAATGGCAATCGGCATAACGAGCTAGCCGCTATTCGCGCCCGCCAGCTTGGTTTTGTGCTGCAAAACGGTGGCCTGCTGCCCTACCAGAATGTCAAAGATAATATCCTTCTGCCATGCCAGTTGTTGGGGTTAACCCCCGACAACACCATGCTTGAGAGGGTTATCGATGCGCTAAAACTGGCGCCGTTACTGGCTAAATATCCGACCCAGCTATCATTTGGCGAAAGACAGAGAACCGCATTCGCGCGCGCGATATTACACCGTCCTGCATTGGTGCTGGCAGATGAGCCGACTGCGGCACTTGACCCTTACAACGCACAGAAATTATTCAGTCTGTTTATTGAGTTAGTCCGCCAGGAAGGCATGATGGCACTAGTTGTTTGCCATGACTGGCCGCTGGTGCAACACTTCAATTTACCCTGTTTAATTGCCCAACCTGAACCGTTGACGGCATCAGCGGAGCACAAACAGGGAGGAACCTATTTTGTCCTTTAACCGAGCCAGACTGTTGGGCCGTCTGGCCCTGCAAGATCTATGGCATGATCGCATCATCTCTTTTTGCATCGTATCTTCTCTTGTCGCCGTCATCGCGCCTTTACTGCTCCTTTTTGGTCTGCGGTTTGGGATTGTGAACCAGTTACAAGAGGATCTGGCCCACGATCCTCGCAACCTTGAGATCCGCATGTTAAGTAGCGGTAGCTATGACCAGAACTGGATCACACGGCTACAGCAGCGACCCGATGTAGGCTTTGCCATAGGGCAAACGCGCTCGCTGAATACGCTGGTCGACCTGCAAACCGACAGC
This sequence comes from Buttiauxella sp. JUb87, assembly GCF_004361975.1. NCBI lineage: Bacteria > Pseudomonadati > Pseudomonadota > Gammaproteobacteria > Enterobacterales > Enterobacteriaceae > Buttiauxella > Buttiauxella sp. JUb87. The sequence goes on along the minus strand of NZ_SNVY01000005.1, from coordinate 30,753 downwards.
ACTCATTTTATTGAAAATGCGGAAGTTATCCCGACTGGTGCCGGAGATCCATTATTAGGTACACTTGAACTTCATCAGGAAAGCGAAGTGGTTATCACCCAAGAAGCGGCGCGGAAACTGTCTGCTAGTATGGGCGATTCTCTGACAATGCGGGTGGGGCGACTGCTTGACGAACGCCGAGAATGGGGCCGAAAAAGCGTTACCGTGGTGGGTATTTTGCCCGCGACCTATTTCAACCGTGCGGCCATTTTTATCCATCCTTCATTATTGCTGGCCCTTGAACATTTCCGCGATGGCTTTGCGGTCACTGAATTTGGGGTTGCCAGCGGCACTCAGCTTAACGGCAAACCGCCGCTTTATGCTCGCGCCAGATTATATGCCCGGGATATTGATCAGGTCGCCAGCCTTGAACGCGACCTCAGAGCCCGACGTATCGAAACCACTAGCCGCCTGGCCGATATCGAGAATGTAAAAAGCATCAATCGAGTCTTAGGCATTATTTTTAACACCATAGCCTCCACTGCGCTGATTGGCTGTATCGCCTCGCTTATTGGCTCCTTTATCGCCAATGTCGACCGCAAGCGTAAACATATTGCGGTACTGCGCCTGCTTGGTTTTACCCGCCCGGCAGTGGGGGCCTATGTGATTACCCAGGGCTGCCTGCTCAGCCTGATAGCCTATCTGGGCGGTTTCGCTATCTATCTCCTGGCCAGTCAGGTCTTTAACCACGCGTTAGCCGGCAACCATGCTACTGGACAGATGATTTGCAAGATCACGCCACTGCATAGCCTCGTGGCCCTGTTACTGACCATTGTCGTGGCGATACTGGTCGCCGGCATTGGCGCCTATCGCGCCATTAATATTGAACCTGCGCAGAGCCTGCGCGAGGTATGACCCTAATTCCTTTACTTGCTCAAAGCATTAATTTTTCGCGGAGATTGTTCATGGCCCATACTCCTTCCATATTATCGCGCTGGCTGGCGCTTGCCCTGCTGGTGAAGATGTCCCCCGTGCTGGCAGAGCCCTGGGCAGAGAAAATCTATAACCCAAAACCAGATAACGAAGATATTATTTTGCCCATGCCCTGCGAAGGCTCTATGGTATTCCGTCGGGTTGAGATCCCGGTATCCGGCCCTCTGGATGATATACCGATTACTTTAGGAGAAGACGGTGGGGAATGGGGCTTTGTAGAACACAGTTATCCGACCTTTATCGCCGGTAGCTTTACCGAGACCAAAAAAAGCAAAGGCCGCTACTATCTGATGGCCAAATATGAACTGACGGCGCTGCAGTATCAGGCATTAACCAGCGGTACCTGCCCTTCCCCATCGCGTAAGCTGAGCATCGCAGAAACCAATATTAGCTGGTTCGATGCAGTAAACCTCGCCGATAAATATAATCAGTGGTTACGCAATAACGCCATTGATAAATTACCAAAGGAAGATGGTAATCTAGGATTTTTACGCCTGCCCACTGAAGTCGAATGGGAATTTGCGGCACGTGGCGGTCTGAAGGTGAATAGCGCGGAATTCCGTGACTCCTATTATCCGATGGATGACATGAAAAATTATGAGTGGTATTCCGGCTCGCAATCGTCTAACGGCAAAGTACAGCTTGTCGGACTGCTAAATCCTAATCCCCTCGGCCTGCACGATATGCTAGGCAACGTTTCTGAGATGATATTTTCTCCATTTTATCTTAATAAAATCAACAGACTTCACGGTCAAGCCGGCGGTTTTGTGGTGCGCGGAGGCAACGTGTTGTCGAATGAGTCAGAGATCCGCAGTGCCGTTCGTAAAGAAATTAACTATTACGATGAAACCCATCCTTCCACCAGCAAAACGACTGGCATGCGCCTAGTATTGGTTTCCCCTGCCATTACATCGACGAACCGCGTAAAACTGCTGGAGAAAAACTGGGCTACACTCGGCGAAGATAAACCGGATGTGGATAAGAAAAATGAGGCGTCAAAAGATACCGCGAAAGAGCTGGGAAGTCTGGCGTCCGGCGTTGAAGACACTGAGCTGAAAAAGAAACTTAAAGATCTGGAAAACCAGCTTCGCGCCAGCAACCAGCTACAGCAAGAAGAACGAGCGCAATCAATTCGTGCCAGCCTAAACCTAGGCTCCTTCCTGTGCACAAAATTGCAGGATGACGGACGTTTTCTTGACTTCCTGAACCACAACTATGAATTGCTGTGCAAGGATAAAGACGACGGTGACAAAAACTGCGCAATCCGAAAAAACAAACTCAGTGAACAAAACAACAGCTTGCAGCAACTGACGAGTTACTACGCCAGTAGTCTGGTAGATTCAGCCACTCTTTATGGTCAGGACGCCATGAAGCACGAAGTAACCATTTTCGATCAAATGCTTACCCTTAACAAACGACTCTCAGGTCTTAAACCCTTCCTCGCTGCTCACTGGCAGAATCAGCAAAAGTACCTGACAAACGGCAAAATTGATACTGCTGGCTGGCTGGAAACCTGCAAGCAAATAAAAAACGGTAACTAATTTCAAACAATGATTAAATGCACATGTTTATTAAGGAGGGAAGACGATGAAATTAAGCTTAAAAATAGCAGCAATTGCCTTTGGCTGTATTGTCATCCCCCAAACCGCCTTCGCGGAGCCGTATAGCGCAAATGTTCAGGAGCAATTAACATTTGGGTGCCAGCTAACCAATAATAAATAGCTAGTGCCTTTATTGCTCAAGATGTCTCAGGATACGCGTTGGGGGCAGCATCGTCCCCCATTACTGAGCTGAATCTCGTGACCAATCAGTCGGGGGGCGCAGCTTATTACAACGCAGGAATGAGCGCTGGCGAACCCTTATATGGGATACGCTTCCTAATCAAAGTGGGCAAGAAAAGGGATGGTAGTATCTTCAGCGGGGTGTCACAAGAAGATGCTGATATCGATCGTATCATCGACTTAATTAACAAGTTACATACTATTGGCCCGTTAGACAGAGGATGTCGTGGGCATCCCTTGCAGAGAACCAGTTAAGCCACCTGCTCTGACCACACTAATTTTCAACTAGTTATAATATTACGAATCACATACCGACAGTGGCTGCCATTACCCACCATTAATGAACATATTATATTAAAAGTAACGAAACCACATCGTCGAAAATATCCTTTCCTGTATATAATCTCAGATAACAACATCAAAATAATTCAAGTAAACATAATTAAAAACAAGCCAAAGAAATTCAAGTAACCAAAACACGAATATATCACTCTGTTACCAACTCAATCGCCATTGAAACCATTAAACCCGAGAAAGAAATTGAGCGACAGCTTAAACGTAACCAAACACTGGCAAAGAACGTCGGCCTCGCCAGCAAATCCAGTGATCCAATTTAAGTCACCTTTATCTCTGCCCAAATAGATTCACTACATTGTTTTCTTGCTGTTGCTGGTGGTTATTCACCCGCGACTCCCAGATCTCGAGTGCCTTACGCTTTTCAACCAGGTAATCGTAACGATCATAGTGCTTAGAACTCACATCCTGTAGAGCATGGTTCTGAATGCGGTCACGCAGGTCTTTAGCGATACCCGCTTCCCCCATCAGGGTCTTACAGGTACGACGAATATCACGCGCAATAAAAGATGGGCTCAACGCAAAGTGTTCCCGATAATAGATGATGGCTTGCGCGAAGCTGTCTGTGCGCAGATGCTGTTCAGATTTGATGCGTTGTGGGAAGATGTAGGGGCTCTGGTTAAGATTCTCAGCTTTCAACTTTTCGAGTATCCCAATGGCTGATTCAGTCAAAGGCACCAGATGGTCTCTTTTATTTTTCGACACATCTGCCACTATCAATAACGTCTTCTCTTCCCAGTTAACGGCATCCCAACGGCTGGAAACCAGTTCATGAGGCCGCTGGCCACCCGTATAAACACACAAGTTAAGCAATTGGCTGATTAACGAACCGACCTTTGGTGCTTTAGGGAAATCCCCCATCAGTTGCTGCAACTCATCCAGCTTCAGCCAGTTTGTCCCTGCCTTCTCCGCTGCAGATTGTTTGGGTATGACACTCACTGGATTCATTTGAAGCCCAAACATCACGTTCTGCTGATGGTTTGCCGGATCGTTGTCAGCCTTCAACCCATAATTGAATGCTGCCATCAGATAAGAGCGAACACGATTTGCTTCAACTGATGCGCCACGTTTAATAATGGTGGCCAGAATTTGTTTGATATGAGCGGGGGTAACGTCACGCGCTTTCGTCGCTTTAGGTATAAATGGATAGGTTTCTTTTTCCAGCCGGTACAAAACCTGTTGCCAGGTGCGTTTACCGTCTTCACGCATTTTGGTGGTGTAACCCAAAATGAGTTGCTCAATGCTGCCTTTGAGCTGGTCTTCACGTTGTTGTTGTTCGGCAGAGAAAAGCTGCTTTGCGATTTCAGCTTTGGGGTCTTTCCCTTCTTTAAGAAGACCCGCATGTTCTTTACATTGCTGTCTTGCCTGCGCGAGTGACAACTCTGGGAAACGGCCAAGCAGAATGAATTGCCGTTTTCCTTGCCAAAAATAACGATAGTAAAATACTCGCTGACCCGATGGCTCAACTTTCACCCCTAATCGCCCTGCCCCACGCTCACCGCTTTTATCCCATTCATAATAAGCAGTAGTCTTCGGCTTCAAGCCACTAATCATTGAGACAGTTAAATTATCAGCCATAGTATTTTTCAGTCCTTTGTTCGTTACGTCACCCAGTCTGATTCTGGGTGACGTAGTGGGTGACGTAAGGATGATACTGAAGGTAAAAACGCAGAACAACATGAAACAACAATCAGCAAATAACATACTGTTATTTATGAAATTTAATCTAACGTGAAAAAAGATGCAAAATCATGAAACATGGATTTCATATGACTCATAATCGCTTGGTCACTGCTTCAAGTCCAGTAGGGGCCACCAAACAAAACAAGGACTTACGCTAAAAACGTGAGTCCTTTGTTATTTCTGGGGATACTCCGGGGATACTTCAAAAAAGTAAACACAATGATTAATGGTTAAATAAAAACCATTTTTCATATTCTTACAGTTACATTTTTAAAAGCTGAACTACCAGTACTGGTGGCCTGAGTCTTTTATAGGTTGGAATTTTTGGCCTCAACTGCTGGCAGACTCGAAAAGATATAATTATTTTGTTTTCTTCCAGGTACGCGGGCTGGTGACGCCGGATAACCCCGTACGGGTAGCGGTCATGGTGTTTACCTCTGTATGTTGATACAGATTACTTTAGTTTCATAAATCGCAACACATAACACAATCATTTCATTTATTGCAACAATAAAAACAAGGCATTGCATGTGCGATGGTACCGCAGGCTCTGTGGATACAATCAGCCTATAAATGATTAAGGTAGCGGGTATATGCGGGGCGTATTTTGGTTAATTAATCAACATTAATAATTACAGATATTTTTTATTTGAGGGGTATTTTTGTTCTTTGAACTCAATCAAATAGGAAATATTAACTATGGCTATTCCTGTATACCTATGGCTAAAGGATGATGGCGGAGCGGATATAAAAGGTTCCGTTGATGTTGCTGAACGAGAGGGAAGCATAGAGGTGGTGGCGTTAGGTCATCAGGTAAGTTTACCAACTGACGATATAACAGGCAAAGTAACAGGCACTCGCGAACATTTCGCGTTTAATTTTGATAAGCAGATAGATTCCTCTACCCCCTATCTTTATAAAGCGCTAACTACGGCCAGACGCTCAAATCAGCCGAATTCAGATTTTACAGAATTGATAATTCTGGAAGAGAAGTCGAATATTTCCGAATATTGCTTGAGAGCGTCAAGGTGGTAACGCTTATGCCGCTTATGTTTGATGTAAAAACCGCTAAGGGAGAGCGGAGTAACCATATCGAGTTTATCGACCTTCGCTATGAAAAAATAACCTGGACTCATAAAGACGGAAATATTATTCACTCTGATAGCTGGAATGAGCGCCGTAGCGCATAAGGAAATTATCATGGTATGGATTTATTCACAAAGCACGGGCGAACTGAGGCACAACGGTGAGCTTGTTGGTACTGGCTATGCCGGTGTCTACACAAACAAAAATAATCCCGATCGCCAGCAAGTCAAAGATATGGGTCCACTTCCGAGAGGCAAATATACAATACAGCCAGATAACGGGAGGATGGGGCCGCTTTCGCTAAAACTTGTCCCGCAATCTACTAATAATATGCAGGGGCGAGCAGGGTTTTATATTCATGGCGATAAAAGCAGGCCAGGGGCGATACTTGGCTTTGCATCCGAAGGGTGCATTGTCATTAACAGAACCGCGCGTCACTCCATTGCCCGCTCCGGTGATAATCAACTTGAGGTAATACGGTGAAAGCCCTCCTGCTGCTAATTGTTTTGCCTATGACCGCCCTTGCATCAATGACCGCATCCGATCTTAATTCAAGAATAGAACATGGTGGTATTACTCAATTTTATTCAACGGTGAGTGACGATGATTGGGATACCATTATTTCAGCGATTGAAAGCGGCAAAGGTGAATGGATCGGGCTTGTTCCACAACTCGCCAGCGGAGCAGATGGCATGTATGGTGAATCTTTGGGAATAGCCCTTGCCTCCGTTATCCCAAATAATCCCGATGCAGTTTTAGATGTTTTGAATGATAAAAAATATCCGCAAATGCTGGGCATAGAAAGGGTTTGCACAATGCCTTTTATCGAGCCGGAGAATGATTTTATTATCCAGTATTACCAAAAGGCGGCGGCGGCACTAAAAACATCGGGCAGTAAAGGCACTAAGTGTCTAAGCGCTCTAAATCAAGAGATGCAGGCTTTTACCCTGGCGATACAAGAATCAAAAGAAACCAAATGAACCAGACCAAACAAGCGTAATTATCAACAAGCCCGCGCTACTGGCGGGCATTCTTCTCGCATAGCATTAATCATTTCTGCGCACACCCTCAGCTATATACCGAAAGTACATACCGGCCTAATCCAGCGCTATTTCTTGCATTACTTTATATAAAAAAGTGTTCACCATTGTTAATTTTTTCAATAAAAAACATACTGTTAAGTGATGAATGCAACCCCTTAAAAGTGTTCACTTGTGTTCACCCCTACTGTTCACCTTGATCCCAATAGCGGAGAATGTATTCAGACATTCTCCGCTAATATTAAAATCAGTATCACTGGATAGAACCCTAAAAAAACTACAGCGGCAATATTCAGATATGGTGCTTCTCTACTGATAATTAGTGGGGATCCCCCAGGAGTAGAACCCCCGGCATGCTGTTACAACGTGAATATTCTATCCTGAGTCTGGGCTTTTATTACCAGTAAAGTTTCCAGCTCTGGGTAAATCTGACCAGGGCTTCAACGTAGAAATAATCTCCCCAGCTGGCACACTCATCCACGCCCTTATTGCTCGACAGATGATAAACCGAGTGCTTCAGCAAACCGTTGCCCTTCTCTTCTTTGCCCATCAGGTAGTGCCTGGTCAGCGATGACATAATGCCTTTTGCCCACTCCAGATAACGCTCGCGATCCGGGTCAGTCACCGGCAGATGTTTTACCAGCTCCAGTAAGCCGCAGACAGCAATTGCCGCCGAGGAAGAGTCACGCAGCGCATCAGTGCCCACCAGCGCCAGATCCCAGTGACAGACGTAATCTTCCGGCAGGCGATTCAGGAAATAGTTCGCCAAGCGCTTTGACAGCGCAATCATCGTCACATCGCCGGTATAGATATAGCTCAGCAGGAAGCCATAAATTCCCCATGCCTGGCCGCGCGACCAGCAGGAATCATCCGCATAGCCCTGCTGGGTATTACCGTAACGCGGTGCGCCGGTTTTCACATCCATATAGTAGGTATGGAAGGTCGAGGCATCTTCCCGAATCAGGTATTTCGCCGCCTGCATGACATGCGCTTTCGCGGCCTCGGCGAAACGCTGATCTCCGGTCTGTTCTGTTGCCCAGTAGAGCAGCGGCAGGTTCATATTGCAGTCGATAATCATCCGCCCGGCTTGTTCAGGATTGCTGAGATCCCCCCAGGCCTGAATGATTTCTGCTTTTTCGTGGAAGCGCTCCAGTAATGCCTCCGCCGCCAGCAGCGAGAAGCCGCGCGCCTCGCGGTTGCCGGTCAATCGCCAGGCTGCCACGCAGGAGAGCGTATACAAAAAGCCTAAATCATGGGTGTTAGTGTCATGACGCCCGGCCATACGCAGGCCAAACGAACGCACATTTTTTTCCGCCAGCGCACGGAAGTTGTCGTCGGCGCTCATCTCCCACGCCAGCCACAGTTGGCCGGTCCAGAAACTGGTGGTCCACTCGACGTTTTCGGTCAGTGGGTAGAAACCATCCACACAAGTTTCAGCCGGAAATTGTTCCCCGAACTCCGTGGCATGACGGCGGATCAGTTCGATGACATGGTGACGGGCGGAGCTTAGCTCATCACGAAAGGCGTCCATATCCACTGGCACCGGAATATTGGCCAGACGTTCCTCAACTATATGATTTAACATATTTAGCTTCCTTCTTTGACAGCGTCAATTATTGTGATGAATGTTATTGCGTTACGTTCAGCGCCTGTGCGCGGCGCCATTTGCTCTGGCAGGCGGATAACGTAAAGGCAGAAATAAGGGTAAAGATCAGCGCCGTTGCACCCATGATGATATACGTATTTCCAAAGCCGATGCGGTCATACAGATATCCCGCCGGGGAGGAGATAACCACGTTGCCAACGTACAGCATGGCCTGATAACCCAGTAAATACATGGTGGCGTTTACGCGTTTATCGAAATGTTCGGCGATATATTTAAAGACAGACACCAGCAGCAGACAGATTTCCAGACCATATAACGGCTTGAGCACGGAAATTAACAGGTTCGAATCACACAGACCGGAAATAATTAAACGTGAACCGACAATTATCCCGACAATTAATAACCCACGCTTGGCGCCAATAAAGTTAACGAACAGCGGGATCACCATATACATCAGGAATTCCATTCCCGACTGCACGGTTCCCAAGTAACCAAATACGGCGTTGCCCCGGTGAATATCGTCGAAGAAAGTGACGAAATAGCGCGAGAACTGCTGCTCGGCGATAAACATCATCCAGGCCACACCGGCAACGTACAGACAGAAAGCCCAGAATTTTCGGCTACGCAGCAAGGCATAAACATCCGCCGGGGCGATTTTCTCTTTCGTCAGCACTTCGCTGGCATGATCAGAACGGGTGTTCACTTTCAGGCTCAGCAGCACAATCAGCATGATCACTGACGCCACACTGCCCATCATAAAGTTGTACGACGGCGAGAGGTTAAACAGCAGGCCGGAGAACGAAGACGCCACTGCCCAGCCCAGAGAACCCCACATCCGGATCTGGCCAAATTCCATACCGTTAAGGCGGCTGAAACGGTCAGAGTAGGATTCGCACGCCGCCACCCCCGCATACCAGGCAAAGCTTAAATAGATCGCCCCGACAATAATGCCCAGCATGGTGTTGGAGAGTAATAATGGTTGGTAGACATAGATAAAGAATGGCGCCATCAGGGCGGACATTGCCACCACGAAATAGAGCAAATATTTGCTCATTCCGATCTTATCGAGAATATAGCCGTAGATCGGTTTGAGAATAACGGAGAACACGCCGTTCACCGCAAATACCGTGCCGATAACCGTACCGCTAAGATTCGCTTTTTGTCCAAGCCAAATGGCTAACAGACCAATACTTGCCGACCAGGTAAAGAAATAGAGGAAAATAAAACTGCTTATTTTGTAATACTCAGCTTTATTTTTCACTGGTTCGTTTTTCATATAACCCTCGATGTGTGTATGTAGAGTAAGATATTTTTTTATAAAAAGAATGACAGCTGACGCTGACTACCAGGCTCGTGGATAAACACCTGGTTATGCTTAATTTCCAGCTGCGGGCTTGCCATATAGCTTTTATGTTGATGTTGACCCGATGCGCTCACGGCGCAGCACAGCCAGCTTTCCCCTTGCGGGATTTCGCTCGTCAGCATTGAAATTGAGGAGCACTGCGCACATGCTGCTGTTCGGCGGCGTGACGATGCTGTCAGGATGGCGCGTAATCACCGGTGATAAATCGACAGTTACGCTACTGCCGTTGTCTGCGGCCAGATAGCAACCACGGGCATGCACCTGGTGCGTTGTTTTCATCACCGCGAATCCGCCTTCTACTGTCTGTAAGGTGCGCGCGCTGTTAATACGATGCAGACGAATATGCCATTTGCCAAATGCCACCTGCCGGCTGTCGATCTGCACGTCATGCCAAGGTGACCAGCGAGAGAAAATAAAGTTTTCATCCACACGCCTTCATCGCAGTGACGGCGGCCATGGAAGTAATCGTCACCATCCGCCAGCAACAGCATCGAATCAAAGGCCGCACGTTTAAAACCGAGCAGCACCATAATCGCAAAGTAATTCCAGTTACTGTCCGGCATTTGGACATCGATAATCTGGCTCAGCCACGCGTGCAAGTGCGTTAACTCACCTTCGCTGAATACCGCGGTGAGTTTATCCTGCAACAACGCCAGCCCCAGGCCATAAGCCGCCATCTCTACCAGTCGCTGATCATAAGGCGCGGTTTCGCCCCAGTAGCCTGTACTTTGCGGGTTAGTGCCCAGCTTTATGGCTGTGATGTACTTGTCGCTAAACGGAGTGGTGTCACCGGAAGCCATCAGCGGAAACAGCCCCCACAGTACACGGGAAAGCCCTTCCATCTGGGCAACATCCGTGTCGTAGTCCGCGCAGGTATTACCCAGCGAAAAGCGTGAATCCCCTGCCGGGAGCTGTTTATCCAGCGCACCCAACATGTCGTTTAATGCCGCCACCACATCCTGGCGGGAAGACAACATATTTGATTTTTCTTTATTTACCGCAGACATACGATCATCCTGATAATCGACTGCGGAAAAGAATACTGAAACCATACATCACCGGAATGTTAGCCATATCACAGCGATGATAGACAAATAAACCAGCAGTTTGAAAATTTAAAAAAGTGGTTTAAAAAGAGGTATGGAAGGGGAAAAGTTGAGCTTTATTGTACTATGACTGACAAACCAAAATCTGAGCATCTGGAACTGATTACCTTAAAGGACACCCTCGTGTCTTTCAGCCGGCTGTTTGCCAATACCGTGCGGTATCACCACTGGCACCAGTGCCTGGAAATACTCTATGTGGAAGAGGGATTTGGTGTGACGATTGTCGATAACCGCCACTACACCATGCGCCCTGGAAGGTTGTTTTTCTTCCCGCCGTTTACCCTGCACAAAGTGATGGTGGACGCCCAGGCCGAAGCCCTCTATCGGCGCACGATTATTCATCTCGACCACCATGCTGCATCGAAGGCACTGCGTGACTTCCCGCAAACCCGGCAGCGGTTACAAAAACTGGCACAACGCGGTGGTGAGGCATGGGTGGTCGATGTCGCCGACTGTCATAGTCATATCGATTACCTGTTTAGCTGTTACTCGAAACGGGCAAACAACCATCCGTTGAACAGTGAGAACGTCGCCAGCCTGTTGATTAGCCTTTTTGCCATGCTGCCCGGTGACGATAACGGCGCGTCCGGCAACAGCCAGAGCCTCGCAAGCCAGGTGATGTTCTGGCTTGATGAGCACTACAACCAAAAATTCACTCTTGACACACTGGCAGCAGAACTAGGTAAATCACGCAGCTATATCTCGCGTAAATTCCATGCCGAAAGCGGCGAGAAAATTCATGAACACCTGAATACCTTACGCCTGCGCAAAGCTTGCGAAAACCTGCTGCACAGCGCAGATAGCGTGCGTGACATCGGAACAAAAGTGGGGTTTTCCGACGTGACCTACTTTATTAGTGCTTTTAAAAAGGGCATCGGCGAAACGCCTCTCCAGTACCGGAAGAATCACGTCGGGTTGTGTCGCGTTAACGACAGCAAGTCAGCAAAAGTAGCGTTGCCGGTAATTTAGCCAGTCAGCAAATAGAATTGCTCCGCGGGTGACAATCCATCACTTTGTGGATGTTGATATTGCCCTTTGCGCTCATGCTGCCACGGAGGTTGTACCGTTTCAGCAGTGCCTGATAATCTACTGAGCAGTATTGCCCGCCTCTGTCCGAGTGTACGATGACATTTTCCGGGCGCTTTCGCCGCCACAATGCCATCAGTAGAGCGTCGCAGGCCAGTTATTCTGTCATTCGTGGCGACATTGACCAGCCATGACCACCGCCAGATATACAGCCAGCCCTCATCAGTGCGCAAGTACGTGATGTCACCCACCAATTTCTGATTCGGTCCCCTGGCGTAAAAGCCCTGCTTCAGCAGGTTCTGCTGACACCGGCAGGCCGTGCTCACGGTAGCTGGCCGGTTGAGCTGGGCGTTTTCAGCACCGAGTTCACTCTCAGGTTCAATGGTCGCCATTTGCTGATGCTGTTTGCTTCGCCAGGCATAGAGCTGGGATTAATACAGGCTGAGTTCACGGGCAACAGCAGCCACACCAATGCGTTCAGCAAGCTTAAGAGCTTCCTGGCGGAACTCAGGCGCATGTTGTTAGCTGGTTGACGCTGTTATTGTCATGTGAGTCACCTCTGATTGAGAATTTACTCACTTAGTCGCGTGTCCACTATTGCTGGGTAAGATCAAAGTACCCCAAAAAAGCAAGCATTCTACCGGCCATCAACGCTTTGGATACTTGACCCAAACATCCACTATGAGGTGTTTAGTCCGGATCCGTTTTAGCAGGGTTATCCCGGACTCGCAGTACTGATGGTGGTTGCCCGCAATGTTTTTTGAAGCTTTTGCTAAAGTGAAATTCGTCGCTGTAGCCACAGACAGTTGCTATCTCCTTCAGGTTTAGTTGTGTGTATAGAAGTAACTTCTTAGCGTGCTCATAGCGGATCTCACTCAAATAGCCTTTGGGACTTTTGTGCAAATACTGCTGAAAAATACTTCGTAAATATGAGGAAGAAATTCCGTAACGTACCGCTAATTCACTTATCAATAGCGGTTTACTGTAGCGACGTTCAAGATCATCCTTAATCTGTAAAAATAGCGTATAACCTTGTCTCCCCTCGGGGTGGATACTTACCTGAGCCTGAAGCAATTCATATATGAGCTCATAGATAAGAGATTGGGTCATCAACTGGCTCCCGGTACTTCCAGGAACCCAGTCAGCAACAATGCTCTGAAATAAATATCCAAGCCGTTTACCCGCTTCTCCTTCTGGCTTCAGTATGAACTGGAGGGGTAAAGCCTCCAGTGGCTTTACCGTTCCCTGGTTAACGGCAGAGGGTGATAAAGTATAGAGAGACAGCAAGATCATCTTTATTCGCAAAGGCTCCTCACTGCCGCAATGCATTTCCATCGACAGACCTGGCCGCAGATAGAACATCATTCCCGGCGATACTGGATGGTCTTCGTCCGTACGGAATATCCCTCGACCTTCCTGAATCCAGTAAAAACTATGTACATTGATATTCTGGCGGACATCCTTCCATTGAGGGAACGTGATCTTATCGTGGATCCAATGAATATCTATGGTCAGATTCTGCACAATACTATCCATTGGTTTCCTCCCATGTAACTCTGATTTACCTGAAGCGTTTTTGACAAGCCAAACGTGTTTATTATGCCATACCTCAGTGATTACTACATTGCTACACTCAGGTCATCAAGAACGGTTTTTTAAGGAAAACAGTGATGACTGAACCAACATCCCGCCCGCTTAAGGCGCTAGATTATATGCCCTGGATTGGCCCCAACAGCCAGGAAAAGAAGGAGCAAGCAGTACATCAACAGCAGCTTTCCGTCGATTACGACTGTACTTTCGGTGAGCTTTGTTATGTCTCGCCTCTGGCGATTGTTTTGCCGGATAAGCTGCTAATGGGGGATCGGAGTTACATTGCAGGAGGGGCAATTGTACGCAGCGCACGGCTCATCATGGGCAGTGACTGCTCTCTCAATAGCTACAGTATTCTGTCAGGCGATATTACCATGGGAAATGGTGTAAGGATTGCATCACATGCGAGCATCTATGGGTTTAATCACGGATATGAATCCATTGATATACCCATCTTCCAACAGCCTTTGACTACCAAAGGGATCATTATTGGAGACGATGTATGGATTGGGGCCAATGCCGTAATTCTGGACGGTGTGAAAATCGGTTCCCACAGCATTGTTGCTGCAGGAGCAATCGTTACCAAAGATATCCCTGCTTACAGTATTGTCGGCGGTAATCCGGCCAGGATCATTCGTAGCCGTAAATGACCGGTATGGTCGGAGATTTCGTCAAAATGGCATCCTCAGGCATTAATGCACAAGTTAAATTTTCGACAATGAGAGAGATAGAAGATATGCAACCATGTGGGTTGTTGTCGCAGAAACTGTCTGACTTCGGCAAGCAGGTGAAGGAGCAGTTTATCCATCTGCTGGAGTTTTACTCCGAGACAACAGAGCAACAGAAGCTGTTTCTGGACCGACCTGGACACAAGCAGACTATCAGAGCGTACTGTGATGCTGTGGAGATTGCAGCGATGTTCAATAGTTTGCCACCAGGTTGGACACAAGCGGAATTGATTAATAAATTACAACAATTCCAGGATGACCAAACCGGATTGTTGCCCGACCCGCACTCGCCTCCAGGCTTGGATGACCAGCCTGAACAGTTATCTGATTCTCTCTCCCGTTACCATCTTCTTGCTGTAGGATACGCGCTTGAAACACTCGGATCCGAGTTGCTACATCAAGTAGCCGTTATTGAGAACATGGATTCAGTAACCTTGTTTAAGCAGTTGAATAATCTGCCATGGGAAAACAATGCCTGGGGTGGGGGGGACTGGATTGACTGCTATGCCACAGGTCTTTACCTTAACATAAAGATGTTTGGCTCAGGAAAACGTCCCGATGATCTGTTTGGCTGGTTGTCGATCCATTGTGATATAAACTCCGGTCTGTGGGGGTTACCCACCACTGAAGAAGGTTGGTTGCAGCCGGTAAATGGTTTTTATCGGCTAACCCGAGGGAGCTTTGCTCAGTTCAATATTCCCTTACCTTACCCGGAGCGAAGCATTGATACCGTGCTGGTTCACAGCAGGGATCTCCGGTTCTTTAGTGCGGAGACTCTCAATGCATGCAACGTATTGGATGTCGCTCATCCTTTATGGCTCTGTCTTAAACAAACTGACTACCGGCGTGTGGAGATCTGCAATTGGGCAAAGAATATGCTCAACGAAGTCCTGAAATTCTGGGTTCCTGGGCGAGGTTTCGCATTCCAGTTATCACAGCAGCAGGACACTGGTTTACAAGGCACAGAGATGTGGCTAAGCATTATCTATATATTAGCCGATTTATGTGACTTAAGTTTTTCACTGGGTTACACCCCAAAAGGAGTGCATCGCCTGGAGCCAGCCTTATCCTTAGCCATGAAATAACCAACTGAACCGCCTAAAATTTTGCGGGAAATATTGGGTCATAACAGAGGCGTTATGAAAAGAAAGGCACCAGCACCGGTGCCTTTGTTCTATGGGGCAACCCTCTTACAAGACATCTGCAGAACGGCAAGTACACTCCAATCCAGTGCGAATACCTGGATCTTATGACTTTACTCAATTGCCACATCACGCCCTGAGACATTCAACAAGCTTTATGGCACTGCAAATATTTCGCTTCGTCGTAGCGAGTTCTGGTCTTCCAGCAGCGGTAAATGATTCTTATCCATTTAAATGCCAGAGCCCGTATCGCGGATTGATGAGATTTTCCCTTTTCTCGATGGCCCTGATAATACAGTCTGGTCCAATATGGCGAGTTAACCGTCTTCACAATCCATTCCACGAATGTCTGCCGGACGAACTTCGCACATTGCCATCGCTAGTGAACCCAGGATTTTTGGCCGCTTCGCTCGGTTACTGGTGCGATGCCAGCGTAGTTTTGAATTTCTTCAGCGCTGCTAAACCGGTCACGGTCATCACCAATTGCAGCAAGCATCCATGGGCCCATACACGGACCCATGCCCGGAAGTGATTTGAACAGCCCCGCATCTGGTAATGTGTCAAACAGCGTTTCAATTCGTTCGTCATAGGTTTTAAGAATTTCACTCACGACTTTAATTTGTGTCGCCAGTGCTGCTGCCATCAAAGCATTAGCCTCTATAACACTCGGGTCTGTAGTCAATGGGATCGCGTTATCAATACTAGCAGCACGTTGCTCGGTAAGGGCCACCAAACATATCAACAGATATTCGAATCTTTGCTATTAAGGTACGACAACCGATGACCGCTGATAGTCTCTGTACATAACTCTCAACAAAACCAACCCAATCAACAAAGCATTGTCAGGCTAAAGTGGGATTACAATTACTCATCAACGATTCCATAAATACACGAAGAATCGTCGGTTGTGTTGCTGCGCGTTTTGTGACAGAAGAAAACGGCCATTTAGAGCCAAATTGCTGCGGCACAATCTGGCGCATATGACCGGAATCAACCCATTGGCGGGCGTAATGTATAGGAAGGAATCCGATGTAAGCCCCGGTCAAAATGAGAATGGCCTGCGCCTCAACATTGTCTACAGTCGCCGCTGCACTACCTGATTTGAGCAATTGCAGATCGCGTTGTTGCAGGAAGCCACGCGCCACAATTTGACTATCACGGACCGCTGCAATCAGGCCATCACCCTCTGCCTGGTTATTGAAAAGCGGATGGTAGCAACTGCAGTACAAGCCATCCTCCTCATCGTATACCTGCGTATAGGCCAACCCCGCCACCTCGAATGGAAAATGTCCTATGGCGACGTGCAGTCGTCCATCCAATACGCGTTCCTCCAACTCGGCTGGTGTACCAATGTAGATATCCAGTTGCACATCATGCCCAAGCGATACGAACTGTCGCAAAGTGCGTGACAGAACGCTGCCACTATCGGTAACGGTATTGTCGATGATGCCCAGATAAAGTCTGCCCGATATATGCCGCTTGAGCGCTGAGGTATCCATACAAAAGGTGTCTACTGCCAATAACAAGCGTTGTGCTGCCTCGTAAGTCGCCGCGCCATGTTCAGTAAGCCGAAAGCCACTTCGTCCCCGTTCACACAATTTGACACCAAGCCGTGTCTCAAGGCTGGTCATCTGTTCACTAATAGTGGACTGACTGACATTCAGGGCTGCCTGAGCGGCCGAAAAGCCATTGCATTTCACAATTGTCATGAAAATTCTCAGTAGCTTTAGGTCAATATTGTGCAGTTGATTCACTTCTCTTTCCTTTTACGCATTGCTTCGGAAATGCCGATATGAACATCTGATGTTTTCTATTTTTATACTGCAAATTGTTGACCATAGTCATTGTTAAGGCAAATAAACAAGTGCCTGCCGTTCATCAGAAAATCCACAGATGGGGAGAGAAAATGGGGAACAATAACTATGAGACTGGACGATTAAACTTACCGTTTGTCGGGCATTGTACTTTTGCCAAATCGCCGGTATGCCTTAACTGGGAAGAGATTGATGCCGACGTGGCGATTCTTGGAGCCCCAAATGATATGGGGACCCAATGGCGCGCAGGATCCCGTTTCGGGCCACGCGGTATTCGCGAGGCATCTACTTTGTTTTCATTTGGTCATGCCGGTGCTTATGACCATGAAGATGATGCGCTCTACCTGACACAAGATCAGGTACGCATGGTCGATGTGGGTGATGCTGACATCGTGCATACCGACATGGTCAGTAGTAACGCAAACATCGAGCTTGCAGTACGAAAAATTCTTGCCTCCGGCGCCATGCCGGTGGTGCTGGGGGGTGACCATTCGATTCACGCACCTGTCATCAAGGCATATGCAGGACGAGGACCGATTCACATCGTTCACTTTGACGCCCACCTCGACTTTGTCGATGAACGTCACGGCGTGCGCTATGGCCATGGCAGCCCACTACGCCGTGCATCAGAAATGGACCATATCGTCGGCATGACACAGCTTGGCATCAGGAATGTCTCCTCATCCAACCGCAGCGACTACGACGCAGCCCGCGCAGCAGGTTCGAATATCCTGTCAGTGCGTGACGTGCGCCGTTTAGGCACTGAGGCTGTACTAGCGCAAATACCTGAGGGTTGTAATTATTATCTCACTATCGATATCGACGGTTTCGACCCCTCTATTGCACCAGGTACCGGTACGCCGAGCCACGGCGGATTCCAGTACTACGAGGTCCTGGAAATCATTCAGGCATTGGCCAAACGCAGCGGTGGAAACATTATCGGGATGGATTTGGTCGAAGTAGCCCCTGCCTACGATCCCACTGGTGTGACCTCAATTCTGGCCGCCCAACTGCTGATGAACAGCATTGGTTTCATTTTCTACGAGCGTAAGCAGGCGTTGTCTCGCTGAGAACTATAAAGAGAGGATGATCAAATGGATGCAACAGTAAAACACTATCTCGACCAATACGGTATTTCCGAGGCAACGCGACGCTTTTTGGCCAAACCGCAGAAAATGTTTATCGGTGGCCAGTGGGTTGACGGTAGCGAAGGAGAAGTCAGTGCCGTCACTGAGCCGTCCACCCAGGGCCTGTTGACGTCGATTCCGCTCGCAACGACCACTGACCTGGACCGAGCAGTAGCTGCGGCCCGCTACCAGTTCGACCACGGTGAATGGCGTCGCCTGAAGCCACTGGAACGCGAGCGCCTGATGCACCGCCTGGCCGACCTGATAGAAGCCAACGCCGATGAACTGGCTGAGATCGAATCAATTGATATGGGGAAATCGGTATCGCAAGCGCGTGACGTCGATATCCAGGGCACCATCGACACCTTCCGCTATTTCGCTGGCTGGGCCTCTAAGCTGCATGGTCGCACTGTCGAGCCATCCCTGCCGGGCAATTATCTGGCATATACCCGCAAAGAACCGATCGGTGTCGTTGCCGCTATTGTGCCGTGGAACTTCCCACTGCAAACCATGGCATGGAAACTGGCGGCCGCACTAGCGGTAGGCTGTACGGCCGTGATTAAACCCGCTGAACTAACATCACTGTCGACGCTGCGCTTTGCTGAATTAGTACAGGAAGCTGGTATTCCTGACGGCGTTATCAATATCATCACCGGGCATGGCCATGTGATTGGCGCAGCCATGGCCAGCCACCCGGGGATCGACAAGGTAACCTTTACCGGCTCCACCCCTGTTGGTCGTGAAGTCGGGCATACCGCCGTCGAGAACATCAAGCGTGTCACCCTTGAATTGGGAGGCAAATCTCCCGTTCTGGTACTAGAAGATGCCGATATCCCCGCCGCAGCTCAGGCGGTCGCCAACGGTGTGTTCTTTAACTCTGGCCAAGTGTGCGATGCCGGTACCCGAGCCTATATTCACCGCAGTATCTACGATCGCTTTTTGACGGCACTTGCCGACTACACCTCGACGCTGAAGATTGCGCCAGGTCTGGATCGGGAGTGTTTCATCAGCCCACTAGTATCGGCCAGGCAGAAGGACTCGGTACTGTCCTACATTGATGCTGGCGTGCGCGAAGGTGCAACACTTTACTATGGTGGTCGTCCTCAGCAAGAAGAGGGTTTCTTCGTTGAGCCAACCATCTTTGCTCACTGCCGCAACGATATGCGTATCGTACAGGAAGAGATCTTCGGCCCGGTGCTAGTGACCGCCCCGTTCGATACAGTCGAAGAGGCAATTGAGCTCGCCAACGATTCACCGTTTGGCCTGGCTGCCGCTATTTATTCAAACGACCTGGCCCGCGTACACACGCTAATTCCCCAGCTACATGCCGGCTCGGTGTATGTCAATGCGCACAGCACCATCGACCCGGCACTGCCATTCGGTGGTTTCAAAGATTCTGGTTTTGGTAAAGATCTGGGCCCTGAGCAGCTTGACCACCTGATGGAAACCAAAACGGTGTGGATCACCTTGCCTTCATAGTCCGACTCGCCAGCCACTTCCGAAGCAAGCCGCTGCTGTTCGGAAGTGGCCAGATAGCGCACAACACACTGAACTAGTGAGCCGGTTACTACCTGGCTTAATGAATTCTTATTGCTTCACCCTTATCGAGTACGGGGTATTTTATGCAAACAGAATCAACAGCAGTGAAAGCCACCAGCAACGATCAAAGCCCTATTGAAGGACGCTCGATCGATTTTGTACCAGAACAAGAGCGTACCGATAAACTCTCAAGCCAGGGGCCATTCTGGTTCGTCGGCAACTTTACCTTCTTCACCATGACTATTGGCTTTGTTGGTCCGAGTGTCGGTCTTGATGCACTGTGGACCACGATTGCTGGCACTCTGGGCATTATGTTCGGTACGTTGTTTATGGCTTTCCATGGCTCACAAGGGCCACACCTGGGGCTACCACAGATGATCCAGTCACGCGCACAATTTGGTTATCGTGGCGTGGTGCTGGTCTTGATAGCGACACTGTTTGTGTTCGCGGGCTTTAATATCGTCAACCTGGTGCTGATGATGCAGGGGCTGAAAACACTGTTCAGTTGGGATCCTTTGCAGGTTGCGCTGGCAGTGACTGTTCCCGCTACCATTCTGGCCATACTCGGCCACGACTGGATGCACAAAACCTTCAAATGGTCGCTGTATCTATCGTTGCCTTTGTATGGACTGGTCACTCTGGCGGTGCTGATGGGCTGGGTTCATGATGCTCCAGTAGTTGAAGGGGCGGTGCAGGAAGCACCGCTGGGCTTCAACTGGACAGGATTTATTGCACAGTTTGCTGCCGCCGCCAGTTACAACATAGCCTACGCGCCGTATGTGTCCGACTATTCGCGCTATCTGCCTAAAAATACCTCAAGCAGCAAGCTTATCACGGCGGTATTTCTGGGCGCATCGCTATCAGGTGCCTGGATGATCTCAGTAGGTGGCTGGTTGGCTGCCCATCTGCATGCGACTGATGTACTGGTGGCACTCAATACTGTTGGCACCGGCTTTGCTCCACATCTGGGTACCTTTATGGTGGCTATCACCATCCTGGCCTTCCTGCCTGTTATTGCGATGAACATTTACAGCGCCAAACTCACGGCCATAACCAGTGTGGATTCCTTCAGGAAGATTGAACCGACTGCCAAAACCCGCATTGTGGCGATCTTCTTAGTCGTGTTCCTGCAATTGGGTGTAGCAATGAGTATCTACAACTCCGGCTCTGGCTTGTCGGTGCTCAACATCTATCTGGTTGTGATGCTGTACTTCCTTGTGCCATGGACAGCAGTCAACCTCACAGACTATTTCTTTGTGCGCAAAGGACGCTATGCCATCCCACACTTCTTCTTGCCACACGGCAACCTCTATGGCCGCTGGGGAGCTCGTGGTTTGCTCTCCTACATGGTGGGTTTCATGGCGATGGTCCCATTCTTCTGCATCTTTGAAGGGAGTCGCGAGGTGTATGTCGGCCCGATAGCACGTGCAATGGGTAGCGTTGATCTGGCCTGGCTAGTGGGGCTTATCGTATCCAGCATCGTCTACTACCTGTCTTGTCGTTCGCTGAACCTACATCACGAAGAAGCGGTGATCGCGCAAATCGAAATCAATATGCCGGAGTACACCACCGGGAATAAATGACGCGTCTGAGGTTGTTGTCCAGAACATGAATGGAGCAAGAGCAATATGTCTACCAAACAATTTGACTATATCATCGTGGGTGCCGGATCAGCGGGTTGCGTGCTGGCAAATCGTCTGACCGAAGATTCAAGTGTAAGTGTGCTGGTGATTGAGTTCGGCGGCAGCGATAAAAGCATTATCATCCAGATGCCCAGCGCGTTCTCAATACCGATGAACACTAAAAAATATAACTGGCACTACGAAACGGAACCCGAGCCACATCTGGATGGGCGTCGCCTGCACTGCCCACGTGGAAAAGTGCTTGGCGGTTCGTCGTCCATCAATGGTCTGGTCTACATCCGTGGCCATGCGTGCGACTTTGATGAATGGGAGTCGTCAGGTGCCAAAAACTGGGGTTATCGCAACTGCCTGCCCTATTTTCGCAAAGCAGAGAATTTCAAGTTTGGTGGCGACGACTACCGCGGTTCAGAAGGCCCGCTCAGCACTAACAACGGCAACAATATGCAAAACCCACTTTATGGGGCCTGGGTAGAGGCTGGTACACAGGCGGGCTACATAAAGACCGACGATACCAACGGTTACATGCAGGAAGGCTTTGGCGCAATGCATATGACGGTCAAGAATGGTGTGCGATGGTCCACCGCTAATGCCTATTTACGCCCTGCCATGGAACGGCCCAACCTGACCGTTATCACCAATGCAATGACGCGTAAACTAGTACTGGAAGGTAAGCGTGTGGTGGGCGTCGAATATGAACACGGCGGGGAAATACACACCGTGCGCTGCACCCGTGAGGTGTTGGTTTCTTCAGGTCCGATCGGTTCCCCCCATCTCTTGCAGCGTTCAGGCATCGGCCCAGCCGAAGTATTGCGTCAAGCCGGTATTGAAGTGAAACACGACCTACCCGGTGTTGGGGAAAACTTGCAAGATCACTCTGAGATTTACATTCAATTTGAATGTAAGGAACCCGTTTCTCTTAACAGCAAAATGGGGTTGATCCCTAAGGCACTGATTGGGTTGCGCTGGTTACTCTTCAAAGATGGTCTGGGTGCGAGCAACCATTTTGAGGCAGGTGGTTTCATCCGCTCAGAGAAAGGATTGCGCTGGCCAGATATCCAGTTCCATTTTTTACCCGCGGCGATGCGTTACGACGGTGACAAGCCGTTCAAGGGACACGGTTTCATGGTACTGACAGGGCCAAATAAGCCGAAAAGTCGTGGTTATGTACGGGTGCGATCTGCCGATCCGTATGAACATCCTGAAATCCGTTTTAACTATTTGGAGCGGGAAGAGGACCGTGAAGGTTTTCGCCGTTGCGTGCGCCTGACACGCGAGATTATCGGTCAACCTGCCATGGACAAATTTCGTGGCGTGGAACTTGCCCCCGGCCCGAACGTGAAAACTGACGAAGAAATTGATGCTTTTGTGCGTGCCAACATGGAAAGTACAATGCATCCATGTGGTTCTTGCCGGATGGGTGAGGACGATTTGGCTGTCGTCGATTCTGAATTGCGTGTGCACGGCCTACAAGGACTACGCGTAATTGATTCATCCGTATTCCCAACAGAACCTAACGGCAACCTGAATGCGCCGACTATCATGCTGGCAGAGCGCGCGGCTGATCTGATTCGTGGTCATTCGATGCTTGCGCCGTCCAATGTTCAGGTCGGTCTGGCAGACAAGTGGCAAACGCAGCAACGCACCAGCGAGCCCCGCCGCAAAGTCACCGTCTAGCTCATCCAGTTTAGATAATGTTCGGTTTCCACTGCTTTGATTAAACCCACCAGCCCAATAAACGGCTGGTGGCCTCGCCCTAAGCTGACAGACTTGCTACCCTCTTTAACAACCTCTTGGCTGGCGTCGATGATTTGTCTCATATTCCGTTAAGATCACTACCGCCGGCGCCCGCTCTATAAGTATTTATAAGGGTTCATCGATAATGGCGACTCAAACACCTAAAACCCCAAGCGCTCCGGTATCGTCAAAAGCACCGTTTAGCCCAGAAAGCCTGCAATTCCTGAATAAGCTCGCACAAAACAATTCACGCGATTGGTTTAAAGACCATCAGGATGAATACGAAAATAACGTCAGAAGCCCTGCTCTACGTTTTATCGAACAGATGCAGCCTGGCATTCTGGCCATATCGTCCAAACTGACCGCCGTGCCGAAAAAAGTGGGGGGTAGTCTGATGCGCCCTCAGCGCGACAGTCGTTTTAGCAAAGACAAAACGCCTTATAAAACCAATGTCGGCATTCAATTTCGTCATTTCCAGGGGAAAGATGTCCATGCTCCTGGGCTCTATGTTCATATTGCCCCGGAAGGTTGTTTTATTGCGGCCGGGATTTGGCACCCAGAATCTAAAGCCCTGAATGCCATTCGCATGTGTATAGATGAAAATCCAAATGCTTATCAGAAGGCGTTGCAGACCTTGCAAAACCAGGGATTTATCATGGATGGCGATAGCTTAAGTCGCCCGCCAAAGGGTTTTGATAAGACGCATCCCCTGCTAACAGAATTGAAGCGCAAAGATTTTATCGCCGTCAAAAATATCGATTTCGAAGAGTTGTGTAAGCCTGGTGCCATCAGCTTTTGTGCCGAACAGTTTCAGCATTGCGCACCATTGATGGCCTACCTCTGTTTCGCACTTGAGCTCGATTTCTAGAACCCTCGATCAAGTTGCCAAAATGTTAAGTTCGTCACACTAATGGTGTTACACTACGCGGCTTTATCGCAGTAACGACGCCAGGTGACGAAATGAGTGAGCATATTGAAGGAACCATCGAACCGAGGGTCGTCGCGCGGCCTAATTGGTCGGCGGTATTTGCCGTGGCATTCTGCGTCGCATGCCTGATCACCGTAGAGTTTTTACCGGTCAGTTTGCTGACGCCGATGGCGCAGGAATTAGGCATTTCTGAAGGTGTCGCGGGGCAGTCCGTTACCGTTACTGCCTTCGTCGCCATGTTCGCAAGCCTGTTTGTGACCAGTATTATCCGCTCAACCGATCGCCGCTACGTAGTGTTCCTGTTTGCCATTCTGCTTACTCTCTCCTGCCTGCTGGTTTCCTTTGCGAGCAACTTTACGATGCTGCTGATGGGCCGAGCCTGTCTGGGCGTTGCGCTGGGTGGTTTCTGGGCGATGTCCGCTTCATTAACCATGCGCCTGGTCCCGGCTCGAACGGTGCCAAAAGCGTTGTCGGTTATCTTTGGCGCAGTGTCTATCGCACTAGTGATTGCCGCGCCGTTAGGCAGTTTTTTAGGTGGGATTATTGGCTGGCGCAACGTCTTTAATGGCGCGGCGCTGATGGGTGTGGTGTGCATTATTTGGGTGTGGAAAGCGCTACCATCGCTACCGGGTGAATCAACCCAGCACAAGCAAAACATGTTTGTCCTGCTTAAACGCCCTGGCGTTTTGGCTGGGATGGCTGCGATTTTTACCGCCTTCGCCGGGCAGTTTGCCTTCTTCACTTATATTCGCCCGGTTTATATGACGCTAGCCGGATTCGACGTCGACGGCCTGACACTGGTGCTACTGAGCTTTGGGATCGCCAGTTTTGTCGGGACTTCGCTTTCTGCCGTTTTCCTGAAGCGCTCGCTCAAGCTGGCGCTGACCTGCGCCCCGCTGATACTGGCGCTTAGCGCCTTAACACTGGTGTTGTGGGGATCGGATAAGATTGTCGCTTCTGTCGTTGCCATAATTTGGGGCTTTGCCTTCGCGCTTATTCCGGTCGGCTGGTCAACGTGGATCACCCGCTCGCTGGCGGATCAAGCTGAAAAAGCGGGATCTATTCAGGTCGCCGTGATCCAGTTGGCCAACACCTGCGGCGCAGCAATTGGCGGGCTCGCGCTTGATAACCTCGGCATATTCTCGCCGCTGGTGTTGTCTGGCAGTTTGATGCTACTGACTGCGCTATTGGTAGCGGCAAAAGTGCGGGTGAAGTAGTTGTGTCGGATGGCGCTAGCGCTTATCCGACCTACAAGCCGACAAATCACTGCAACCCATTAACCCCGCCAGAAAGGTTTGTCCCCCAGAACCGTCGCACGGTGCATAATGCGCCGCGCTGGCAGATAATCCGCGTTAGCATAATGCTGTGTGACGCGGTTATCCCAGAGAGCAATGTCGTTTTCCTGCCAACGCCAGCGCACCTGGAACTCCGGTTTTGTAATATGCGCGAACAGGAATGCGAGCAGTGCATCGCTTTCTTTTTGCGAGATATCGACAATTCGCGTCGTAAACCCCTCATTAACAAACAATGCCTGCTTGCCGCTGACCGGATGAGTGCGAATCACCGGATGCAGCAACGGGGGATTTTTAACGACCGCTTCGCGCCAGCGCTGATGTTCCTCTTCGATGCTCAAATGTTTATATTCCGGGAATGACTTCCTGAAGTCATGCTCTGCCCGCAGTCCAGACAATAAACGCTTAAACGGTTCTGAAAGCGCCTCGTACGCCGCAATACCGCTGGTCCACAAGGTGTCACCACCCGTTTCAGGAATAAGCTTTGCCGCCAGAATCGCCCCGGCAGGCGGCGTTTCAATAAAGGTCACGTCGGTGTGCCAGTTGTCGTTATCCGGCGGATTATCGTTATGCGTATCCAGCACAATAATCTCTTCCACCCCTTCCGCATGCGGGTAAACCGGGTGGATATGCAGGTCGCCAAACCGCTGCGCCAGCGCTCGCTGTTGTGCAGGAGTAATCGGCTGGTCGCGCAGGAACAACACCTGATGGCGGATCAGTGCGTGATAAAGCTGCTCAAACTGGTTATCGGTCAAACCCCGGCTTAGAGTTACGCCACTGACCTGCGCACCAATGTACGGCCCCAACGGCACAACATTCACTTTTTCACTCATTGCCCTTCTCCATGCCATGGGGTTAAGCGGCGCTGCAAGGCGCGTAAACCCAGCTCTAAACAAAATGCAATAACTGCAATCACGCCGATCCCCGCCAGCACCACGTCGGTTGCCAAAAACTCACCGGCTGACTGCACCATAAAACCTAATCCACGCGTGGCGGCGATAAGCTCCGCGGCAACCAGCGTTGACCAGCCAACGCCAAGCCCGATACGAAAGCCGGTGAGGATTTCCGGCAGCGCACCGGGTAATATCACATGCCATACCACCTGAAGGCGTGATGCCCCCAAAGCCTCGGCAGCACGAATCCGCACCTGTTTCGCACCTCGTACGCCAGCCATCGTCGACATCGCAACAGGGGCGAATATCGCCAGATAAATCAGCAAAATCTTTGAGGTTTCACCGATGCCGAACCAAATCACCATCAGTGGTAAATAAGCCAGCGGCGGCACCGGGCGATACAGTTCAATCAACGGGTCGAGAATGCCTCGCACCGTTGGGCTTAACCCCATCGCGATACCCACCGGAATACCAATCAACACCGCAGCCAAAAGTGCCGTGAGAATGCGTAACAGGCTGGCGGCGAGATGCTGCCAAAGTGTGGCATCCATAAATCCTTGTGGCCCGGCGATGCTAATCAGCTTCATCAATACCTGGCCTGGCGGTGGCAAAAATAGCGGGCTTATCCAAAGCTGTGCCGCCACCCACCACCACAGCAAAATAATTACCGTCACCGTTGTGAGGCTGAGCGTTATCTGGCGCGAGAATGGCCAGCGCAGCGCCAGCCGTTTGCGACGGGCTTTATCCTGAATAACGATGCTCATAAAAAGCCCTCGCGTTGTTCAAACACCCGGCTCAGCACGTACTCGCGCTTAGCGATAAATTCCGGGTCGGATTTGATGTTTCGGCACGGTTCACCTTCAGCAAACCTACGGCCAAAATCGAGCGGTAAGCGCTCCAACACGCGCCCCGGTCCTGGTGAAAGCAACACGAGTTCGGTTGCCAGGAACACGGCTTCTTCAATGTCATGCGTAATCAACAACACCTGACGACGACTTTCGTGCCATAGCTTTAACAGCAGGGTTTGCATTTGCTCGCGAGTAAATGCATCCAGCGCGCCAAAAGGTTCATCGAGCAGTAACAGTTGCGGACGCGTGGCCAGTGCGCGAGCAATTCCCACACGCTGGCGCTGCCCGCCTGAAAGCTGCCAGATGGCGCGCTTCGCCTTATCTTCCAGCCCGACTTTGCGCAGCATATCGATCGCGATTTCCTCACGCTCTGGCTTTGGTTGCCCGGCAAGTTGCAGGCCGAACGCGACGTTGTCCAGCACCGTGCGCCACGGTAGTAATCCTTCATGCTGAAACACCACACCGCGCTCAGCGCCTGGTCCGGTAACCTGCTTACCCGCAAGCGTGATGCTGCCGGAGTGATAAGGAACAAAACCAGCTATCAGGTTCAGCAGCGTAGTTTTCCCGCAGCCGGATGGGCCGAGAACCACCAGTAACTCACCTTCATCCACGGTCAGATTGATATCGTTGAGAACGGTTTTACCATCGAAATCTGCGCTTAAATGCGAAACCTGTAACATGGCTAACTCCTTACTGCGCCAGTGTTTTCACGAAGCGGTCGGTGACAAACTGGCTGTAATCCGTCTCTACCGCCGGGACTTTGCCCTGCGCTTTGAGGAACTGAGCGGTGTCGACAATCGCCTTGTTTACCGGGCCGCTGAGTTGCTCAGTTTGCTGGCTGGCGGTGAGATAGGTATTGCCTTTAACCAGCACCGGAACATCGCTTTCGGGCACACCGCTCAGGCGCGAAAGTTTGCTGAGGTTATCCGGCTGTTTCAGCCATTCGTCGGGATTATCGATATAACTTTTCTGCGCGGCGAGAGCGCTTTTGGCAAAGGCTTCAACAACTTCAGGATGGGCCTGAGCAAAGTCTTTACGCACCACCCAGACATCCAGCGTTGGTGCGCCCCATTTACCCACTTGCGCGGAATCGGTCAGCACGGTGCCCTCTTTTTCCAGCTCGTTGACCGCTGGTGCCCAGACATAAGCCCCGTCGATATCACCACGCTGCCAGGCGGCAATAATCGCCGGAGGCTGAAGGTTAAGGACTTCAACCTGACCCGGTTTGATACCCCAGTGTTTCAGAGCTGCCAGTAGGCTGTAATGTGTAGTGGAGATAAACGGCACGGCAATGCGTTTGCCAATCAGATCTTTCGGGCTGGTGATGCCCTTCTTCACGACCAGCGCTTCAGAGTTACCCAGTTGCGAGGCCAGCAGGAACACTTCGATTGGCACTTTTTGGCTGGCGGCCACCGCAAGCGGGCTTGAGCCGATATTGCCAATCTGCACATCGCCAGACGCCAGCGCACGTACTACACTCGCGCCACTATCGAACTTGCGCCATTCCACTTTTGCGCCACTATCTTTGGCGAAAGCGTTATCGGCCTGCGCGACTTTGGCGGGTTCAGCAGATGTTTGGTACGCGACGGTGACATCCACTGCGAATGCCGGTGCTGCAATAAGGGCCAGAGCGGCCAGCCAGAGAGAATGTCGTTTTGTTACCATGATGAGTGCTCCTGTATCGGGGTTAGGAGCAGTATTTCCAATGGCGAGGATTAGATAAAAGAATTAAAAATTATCGCTAATGCTTTTATATTTTTAGATTAATTTTGGGGAAGGATAGTTGGGAAGTGGGAATGGAGTAAAACGCGTTCTGAAAAAGAAACGGGCCCGATGGCCCGCTGGGATTAATGTTCCAACTCAAGCTCGCGAGCCCGAGTCGCTTGCTGGCAATATTGCTCGTAACGCTTCCGAAACCAGGCCTGCTGATCGGTGCTCATGTTGCCGGTTACAGCCTGAATATCAACCACTTGCCCAAGTGCATACATACGAGCAAAACTACGTGCCAGAAAATCGAAATTGTTTACTGCCTGTAGGTCTCTTTTCATCAGCATATTCCTCTGGTTAGCTCATTTCTGGTGAAAGGCCATATGCTTTATCTGGTCTCAGTATTCGCCAGTTTTTGAATGTTTATTGAGCTAAATGTGCGTACTTTTACCAGAAAAAGGAATAACACTCGAAGGCTTGAAGCTGCTCACAAAACGGACAAATTGATACGACCTTTCAGCAGCCCGGAGAAAGAATGAAAATATTAAAAAGCAGCATCAGAGATGTGACAGCCAGCGATGATGTCACAGTATGCGAACCGGCAAATCTCTACGAATGTACCCTGCACGATGGTGTATTTGTCGGCCCTTTTGTCGAGATTCAAAGGTACTGTATTATTGGTGCGGGCACACGCATCCAGTCACATTCATTCCTTTGCGAGAAAGTGATAACGGGCAAAAACTGCTTCATCGGTCATAACGTAACGTTCGCCAACGACCTTTTCCGCTCCGGAAGGCTCAACCCAGATCCTGAAAGCTGGGTCAGTATTCAGCTGGGCAATAATGTGATTATCGGCAGCGGTAGTACGATCCTGACTGAACATATCTGTAGCGGTGCGGTGATCGGTGCCGGAAGTGTGGTGACGAAGGATATTGTTAAGCCGGGGATTTATGCAGGGAACCCAGCTCGATTGTTGCGAGAGATTTAGAGCCACAAGGGCTTTGCCGTTTTATGATGAATGGGAACGCACTGGCTTCAGGTCCAGTGCGTTCCGTTCGTCAACCACGTATCGCCGCTTCGATAGCTGCAACGTCTATTTTCTTCATCGACATCATCGCCCCAAATGCACGGCTGGCGATATCCCCACCCATGGCGAGGGCTTCGGTTAGTACCCGCGGGGTAATTTGCCAGCTAACACCCCATTTATCTTTGCACCAACCGCATTCGCTTTCCTGGCCGCCGTTACCGACTATAGCATTCCAGTAGCGGTCCGTTTCGGCCTGATCTTCGGTGGATATCTGAAAGGAGAAGGCTTCACTATGTTTGAAATGTGGTCCGCCATTGAGGCCGATACATGACACACCTGCAACGACAAACTCAACAACTATTGTGTCGCCAGCCTTACCATCCGGATAATCGCCAGGAGCTGGGATGACGGCACCTACGCTACTGTCTGGAAAGGTCGCAGCATAGAAACGAGCAGCATCTTCCGCATCATGATCGTACCAAATACAGATAGTATTCTTAGCCATAAGATAGCCTGCCTGGCATTGCGCCTTTGGTGGTTTTTCAACCATAAGTATGTACCGAATCGGTTTTTTGTGGGTGTAAGAAGCTTTTTCTGTGGTCTGTATCGCTTAAATAACGAGGAAATTGCATAAATCGCAGACAGCAAAAAGCCCTGTACGTCAGTACAGGGCTTTTTGCTTAATTGGAGCCTGGCAGTTCCCTACTCTCGCATGGGGAGACCC
>NZ_SNVY01000004.1:0-273291 GCF_004361975.1 Buttiauxella sp. JUb87 | reverse complement strand
GAGGGTAATCGCGTTGTGTGCGTTTAACATATTGGTTCATCACATTTTCCTCTGCCTGCGAGTTAAATGTGTCAACGCTATTTAGGACGGGTCAGAATAAATAAAAAAACCAGCCGCGGCTGGTTTTTTCTTATCTGATAATTATCAGGATTCTGGAGGGACTGACATCTCTCTGTATTTGGCCAGTACCGGGTTGTTAACATCTTGCGGATTTTGCAGATCCCACAATCCACGGTTAATACCATCATTAACCAGATAAATAACTCCTGTTTCAATCGCTGACATCAGACACATCATCACCGGTTCATTGGTGGTATAGCCGATTTCACCTTCCAGCAGTCGTTGGTAATCCACGAAGCGGAATACCCCAGCCTGCACTTCATAAGACAAAATCGTTTTACTGGTATTCACCGATGAAAGCACTTCACCGGTACTCACGTTAACCACACGTAGGTTCACGGCAATTTGGTCCAGTTGATATTGAGTTTCGCCACCGATACCGAAGTACCGCGCGCCAACACCGCCTGATTTCACATTGCTTTCATAACCGATGATTGAACCTTCAACCATTACGTTTGCCGCAACCAGTGATTGCAAAGGCATACGGTTATTCTCGGCTACAGTTCCATTTTCCTGCGCTGCACGAATGATCTTACGTTCGTTGAGCAAGTTTTGCAGGCCCTGACGTTCCAGAGGAATAAACCAGCGAGAATCTTTTAATGCTGTGACCAGCATGGATGTTGCACTCTGTGGTACCGCGGTCGAGAAGTTACTTGCTGGATAAGGTTTAAATTGCCCAGTTTCATCTTGAATATTATATACCGAGACAAACAGTTTCCCTTTTGCTGGTGGCAAATGGGTTAAGTCACGATAACTTTGCGCACGAGGCAAAAGTGTAGGTTTCGCAGCTTCTTTAGGTGGTGCCGTTAAACAACCACTTAATAAACACACTGCTACGATGAGAAGTAAACGCTGCATGATGTTTATCCTTAAATACTTTTTTGATTATTTAATTTCCACTAGAAATCAGTGGAATTATTTTGTAAGCCTGCAACCTGGATAGTCGATACTTTTCCTGTTTTACGGTCAGTGACATTTAACTGTAGCTGTCCGTCAGTGTTTGCAATATCGACGATAAAATCATTAGTGATCATGCGACCCGGTTTGCCAGTATTAATATTGCTTAGCAACCCGCCAAGAAGTTGTGACTGAATAGCTTGAGTAAAGTTGTCCAGTGCTGACGGTGTTTCGATACCAAAATCATCGTCATAACTAGGGTCTTTATACGAGTTTTGAGCTTGCGCCTCATTAAGTAAGAAGGACCCATTATTGGGGTTGCCACCAAAATTTGGGTTAGTGAACTGAAAAGTCATATTGCCTCCCCAGGACAAAGGGGATATCAGCAGTAAAGAAATAACTGCATGAGTGATACGCATGACAGCCTCCTAAAATTCGTCGCTGGTTAAATCACCGGTACTTAACAATGTTTTGTCAATTTGTCGGCGCTTAATCGCTTCTGCGGTTTGGACCAGTGCGATAGTGACATTACGGTCAAAATCACGTTTAGAGGGGAATAAGAACGACTGAAATATGACGTCCTGATCAACGGTAATGGTTATCCAGCTCCCCCAACGGGCACTGGGGCGCTCATTGATGGTTAAGGTTCCGGTAAAACTGCTTTCCCACTTGTCACTAAAGGCACGATAAAACTCATGCCCCACCGAAGAAACGGTATGATCCGTTAATAATCCAGGAACCTCGACTTCAACGGCGCGAACGCCGTTGGAGGTCCAGACTAATACTGACGCTAGCAGTAAAGCAGTTTGTAATTTCATCGCCTTATCGCCTGAGATTATCGTTTGCCCAGGAAACAGCCTGAGTGCGATTTTTTACAGATATCTTCTTGAAAAGATTGTAGAGATGCGTTTTTACCGTGTTTTCACTTATAAATAACGACTGGGCGATTTCAATATTGGATGCCCCAATACGCAATTTATTAAGTATTTCCTTTTCACGGTGAGTCAAAAGAGATGACTCGACGTTATTGAAACGGTAGTTCCCTGAGTGATTAATAAGGTAACTTGCTAATTTCTGAGAAAAATAGCACTCTCCGGCCATTACGCCTCGAATACCTTCTACCACACGTGGCTCTTCCTCTGACATGTAAAATACGCCGTTTATATGCGGCCAGTTTTCTATGTCACGGAATTGATACTCTTCAGGAGTGTTAAGTAACAACAGCTTAATACTGTTATGTTTGCGACTTAAGTTATCTTGCCAATAGTTAATCAGCTTTTTATCGGCTTCAACCATATCGAAAAGCACCACTAAATTACCCACGACATCTTCAAGAGAGCGTTGAATATTATGGAGTTTCCCATTGATAGAGAGTGAAGACTTTAGATGCTGTAATAACGCAGTCGCTTGTAGCGAGGGTTTAGTGATCAACAATAAAGTTTGAGCATTTAACGCCTGGCTATTCATTGTATGGACTTCATTAAACATGATGAAACTCCATCCGAGTTTGCGCATCAACCAGCTGAATTAACAGAAAGTTAATTCACCAGAGGTACTGATAGATGCTGCACTGCTGTGTTTGAAATTAATGTAACACGGTCAAATAACGCTAAGTTGCGTCCTGACTTAATGTGTTAAACAAAATGTTACTGCTGATTTCAATCTAGCGGTTACTAATCTTAAAGCAAGTGTTAAAGCTGTTACAAAATGTAACTGTAGATATTAAAATGTTGCAATACAGTTTTTTTGTTATTTAGTTTTAATACTAAAGTTGTACACATATTATAAATTGCATAGTTTTAAAAATCATACAAATGATTATATATAATTGAATTAAATCAAGTTTTTGATTTTTGTTTTGAGCGTGACTGGTCTTAACATATGTAAATAGTGAATGTTACATTGCGCGTTAGGATGATTCTTAAGGAAAATAATCTTCGTGACAGGGGCCCCTTAAAAATTGCCTGGAACGCCGCGGGAAACCCAACCAGGCGGCAAAATACAGTGTGGTTGGCGAGACGGTTTAAAAGCTTGCAAGCTAATTAATATGATCAATCCTGAACCCTTTGTTGTATTTGATTTTTTTTATACGACTCATACTTTGTAATGAGTGGAAATATAAAAATACAACGTGCGGGTGAGATATTTTAAATGTTTCGCCAGACATACTCAGTTCCGTAACGCAGAAATAACTTTTCATCGTTAGCGTTAACAAAAGTAAATGTGTGATGTTTTAAGATGCAATTAGTAGATGTATTCAGGCCCAGGGTGACAACATGAAAAACAGATCGTTATTAGTGATGTTAGCATTGTTGGGTGCGCCTGGTTATGTTATTGCGAGTAATCCAGATCTTGCAAAATCAGAATATAACTTTGCGATTAACGAATTAAGTAGAGCATCGTTAAATCAGGCAGCAATAATTGGGCAACATGGCAACAATAATAATGCCAATGTTGACCAAAATGGAACCCGGCAAGTAGCACTGGTCTCTCAGACTGGGTCTGGGAACAGAGCTAACGTCGACCAATCAGGGAGTTATAACTTTGCTTATGTTGCGCAATCAGGCTACGGCAATGATGCAGATATACAGCAAACGTCATTTGGTAATGCCGCTCTTATTATTCAGCAAGGCTCGGGTAATAAGGCAAGCATTATTCAACAAGGCACACAGAAGTCGGCAGTTGTAGTTCAGAAACAGTCTCAAATGGCGGTACGCGTTATTCAACGATAATACACGACCATTTAGACTTACATTCTCAATACGATGGGGGCTTTACCATGAACTTTTTCAAAATCGCAGCATTAGCAGCAGTGGTTGTTTCAGGTAGCGCAATGGCAGTATTCCCACAATTCCCTAGCCATGGTCCAGATTCTACAATGAAAGTGTATCAGCAAGGTGCGGGTAACAACGTTACTGCGCTACAAGCTGATGCCAAAGATTCGACTGTTGATATCAAACAATATGGCGTGTCAAACGGCGCGAATGTTGGTCAGGGTGCTGACGATTCAACAATCACACTTCTGCAAGATGGTTTTGGAAACAATGCCACCATCGCTCAATGGAGTGCTGAAGATTCCACTATTGACGTGAAACAATATGGTGGACTGAATGGAGCAAATGTTAATCAAACTGCTAGTGATTCTTCCATTACGCTGACTCAAGCTGGCTTCAACAACCACGCTAACCTTCAGCAGCACTAACAGGTTTTCTGAACTATATAAAAACAGGGCCCTGGCCCTGTTTTTCTTTTTATAGTGGGAGAGGGAAGAAATATGCACACCTTATTATTGCTTGCCGCACTCAGTAATCAACTTACCTTTGATACCCAGCAACAAGGGGAGATCTACACTATTGTGCCAGTGGCGACCTTAACCGAGGATTGCCGATGTACCTTCAAAATGACGGCATTACGTTCAGGCTCTGGCGGACAAACTAATAGCAGCCAGAGTAGCCATGTTTTTATCAAGGCCAATGAACCAGCCAAACTTTCACGCCTGAGCCTCAATATTTCTCCAGGAGACAGCGTGACGATTACTGTCACTATAACGGATGGAAAAGATATTCATCTTGAAAAACAGTGGGCATCACCAGGAAGTGTTTAATTAATTTCGCGGCAGGTAGAAATTCTTTCATCTATATACCAGGGTTTAACTGTAGTTCTGGTCACCTGGTGCCGATAACCCTCATATAACCTGGTTGAGGAGTTCCTGACGTGAAAATATCAAGCCTAAGATGTTTCATGCTTTTGCCCATGCTTGCTGTCTGTGTCCCTTTACTTAACGCACATGCCAGCGATGGTGTGATTCATTTTCGGGGCTCTATAGTAGAGGCTCCCTGTACTTTTTCACAAAGAGAACAATCCGTTAAATTGTCCTGCACACAAGACGGAAAACCAGTGGTACGAACAGTCGCATTCAACCAACTCTATAACTACAAACCTGATAACAACGTCCCGCTAACGACGCAAATTCATTATCTTGATCCCCAGCGCAAACTCGCCGTTCTGGAAGTGACCTACCGTTAAAATCCACGGCCTGCTGTTCCGCGGGCCAGAGGATTTATCTCAAGTATTTATTTAATCGCCTTTTTTGTTACAATTCTCAGCCGCTGGAGAAGCCATAGCGCACGAAATATCAAAACTTGAGCGAAAATTCTTAAAATTAAGACTTAGTTGATAGTCGGCAACTGTCCCGGGATTAAAATCTGTCGGGCGATTTAGATGAATATGGGTATCGAGCATGAAGTTAGCGTTTAACGTTGTCGACTGGCAGGCCCGAGCCCCTGGTTTATCTGAAACCGAGGAGTGGCAGGCATGGAGCCAAACCCCCGGCGCCGTTGATATTTCAGCTCCGCTTGCAAAAAGCCGCTACTTACCGATGATGACGGCGCGTCGTTTGTCATCAGGAAGCCGTCTTGCCGTTGATTGTGCACTGGCAATATTGTCCCGACAGTCAGTTGATGCGCTGGTTTTTGCCAGCCGTCACGGTGAACTTGAAAGAAACTTTCGAATTTTAACTGCGCTGGCGGAACAAGAAAGCCTCTCGCCAACGGATTTTGCGATGTCGGTACACAACTCGTCAGTAGGTAATACCACCATTGCAGCCAAAAAAGCCCTGGTGTCATCGTCTGTTTCTGCGGGTTATGACTCATTTTCCCAGGCATTAATAGAAGTCACATCGCTGCATCATGCCGGGTATAAGCGCGTTTTGCTGGTCGATTTCGATGGTTTGATCCCCGAGTTTTATCACCCGCATTTGGCCGGTGACGTGGTCAATTTGCCATTTTCCGTTGCACTGTTATTGGAAAGTGGTTCGCAAATTCAATGCAAAACCACACCGAGTCCAATGAGCGAAGGGCAATTTTTACCGCAGGGACTGGCATTTTTGCACAGCTGGTTAAGCTCGCAGCCCACTTTTACTGTTGCCGGTGAACGCCTCGCCTGGTGCTGGAGCCGTTGCTAATGTGGGCGCGTTTGAAATGGGGCTGGCGGGTGCTTATGACCGGCTGGTTATTTGTTTTATTTGGTAGTGGTGGCCTGGTGCTGTCGCTGGTTTGGTTTAATTTACTACTATTATTTGTGCGTGATAATGGCAAGCGCCGTGAGATTGCACGTCGAAGCATTGCCGCCAGTTTCCGATTGTTTTTACGCATCGGTCGCGGCCTCGGTGTGTTCGACTATCGCTTCGAAAATTGCGAGCAGTTAACAAACGATCATGGGTGTTTGATTGTTGCCAACCATCCGACGTTGTTGGATTACGTATTTATTGCTTCTCAGGCGCCGCATATTGGCTGCCTGGTGAAAGCCAGTTTGGTAAACAATCCCTGTTTTCGAGGCGTGATACGTGCAGCCGATTATCTGGTTAACAGTCAGGGCGAAACGTTACTTCCTGAAAGCCAGAAGCGTATGGCAGCAGGGGAGGCGATACTGATTTTCCCGGAAGGCACACGCACACGCCCAGGGGAACCGCTGGTTATCCAGCGCGGTGCGGCTAATATTGCGGTGCGCAGCGGATGTGAATTGCGGCTAGTGCATATTCATTGCGACCAGCGGTATCTCGATAAACACAGCCGCTGGTATCAGATCCCACAGCACAAGCCAATGATTACCGTGAGTGTCAAACAGCGGATCGACAGCCAGAGCTTTATGGTCAATTTAGACGATGCCCCAGGCTTAGCGGCGCGCCGTCTTAGCCAATATTTATGTCAGGAACTGGTTCCTGATTCTCGTTAAGACTCGGATGGTTATATGGAATCCTTAGAGACCGATATTAAACAACTCATTATCGATACTTTGAATCTCGAAGAGATAAGCGTTGATGAGATTGAAAGTGAGGCCGCGTTATTTGGTAATGACGGCCTTGGCCTTGATTCCATTGACGCACTGGAATTAGGACTGGCGGTTAAAAAACGTTATGGTGTGGTGTTATCCGCCGAAAACGAAGCGATGCGCGAACATTTTTATTCTGTCGCGAATCTCGCCGCATTTATTAAAAGTCAAAACCCTGCGCACAGCGCCTGATTGAAACCACGAGTACGTTATGAAGAAAGAAGATATTTATCAGGAAGTCACCGGGTTACTGGTTAAGTTATTTGAACTCTCTCCTGAACAAATCACTCCGCAATCTCGTTTATACGAAGATTTGGATCTCGATAGTATCGATGCTGTAGATATGGTTGTTCATCTACAAAAGCGCAGCGGTAAAAAAATTAAACCGGAAGATTTTAAATCGGTACGCACAGTACAGGATGTTGTAGACGCGGTTGAGCGTTTGCATAGCGAGCCGTAAAGCGTGCGGGCAAAACAAGCACTGACGATAGCGGGGGGGCTAGCCGTAATTGGTTGGCCCTTTGCCGTCTGGTTGGCGATCTCATACCCAAAATTACACATTTTGCTGCCGATCCTTGCGCTGTGTTTTGTGCTGCGTTTATGTGTGTTACGTGGAAAAACTGGTGCTTTAAGCCGGGCTTTTAAAGGTCTTGCGTGGGCTGGGGCGGTGTTATCACTCGCCAGTATCTGGATGCGAGAAGCGCAACTGCTACTGTGGTATCCGGTGGTCGTCAATGCGGTGATGCTGACCTTGTTTGGGTCATCATTGTTTACGACGATGTCGCTTATCGAGCGCCTGGCGCGTTGGCGTGAAGGGGATCTGCCGCCTGCGGGCGTGCGTTACACCCGCCGTGTGACACAAGTCTGGTGCCTGTTCTTTATTTTTAACGGCAGTGTCGCCCTATGGACGTGCCTTGCGGGCAACATTCATTGGTGGACTCTATGGAATGGAATGGTGAGTTACCTGTTCATGGGAATGTTATTTGCTGCCGAATGGCTGGTCAGAGTGCGAGTGAAACGTCGCTATGAATAGCCCGTTAGCGCTGGCGCTCTGGCTTAATGGTAGCCGTCATCCGCAGCATGTGGTGGCGTTTGCCGGGCAGCAATGCTTCACGCAGAGCGATTTAATTAAAGATGTGCAGCGTATTTATGACTGGCTACAGCGCCAGCCCGGCCAGTGCTGGGCGCTCTGTTTTGATAACAGTTATGACTTTATCGCTGCACTATTAGCGACGCTGCACGCGGGTAAAACACCGGTTTTACCAGGGCATAATCGTGAAGCCCAACTGTGTGAGCAGCAAGAACATTTTTGCGGCGTGCTCAGTGATACTCCGCTAAATCTCAGTTGCCCGGTGCTGAACCCGCAAACACTGAATTACTCCGCGTTCAAGCCGTTTGAACCGGTCCCCGAAGAGGCTGGCGTGGTGTTCTTTACCTCAGGTTCGACGGGGGAACCGGCACAAATCTACAAAACGCTGCGTGCACTGGATGAGGAAATTGCCTGGCTGGCGGCGCTGTGGGGCGATAGCCTGCGTGATTGTCGCGTAGTGGGGTCGGTGTCGCATCAGCACCTTTATGGTTTCACCTTCCGCGTGATGCTGCCGATGGCGCTTGGCCTGGCGGGAGATGCTGCGATGATTCACTTCCCGGAACAATTAGCGGCGCGTGCCTCACATCCATTGCTGTTTATCAGTAGTCCGGCATTTTTAAAACGGCTGGATATTAACCTTGCCGCACCGCAGTTCAAACGAGTGATTTCCGCTGCCGGGAAACTCGATGATGTTACGGCGCAACAGGCACTGGCCTGGCTGAAAACGCCAGTATCAGAAATTTACGGCACCACTGAAACCGGTGTGCTGGCATGGCGTGAACATGTGCAGACTGCTCCGGAATGGCAAGCCTTTCCGGCGGTGCGGTTTACTCAACAAGACGATGTCTGGCACGTGGAATCACCCTTGATTCATCACCTTCACGGGCAACTCGACGATATTCTGGAATTTACCTCGCAAGGGCGGTTTCGTTTAATTGGCAGACGTGACCGCGTGGTTAAAATTGAAGAAAAACGTATCTCGCTGAGTGAAGTTGAGCGTCGATTATTGGCTTTGCCAGGTGTTGAAGAAGCGGTTGTGGTCCCGGTCACTCGAGGGAGTCGCATCGCACTTGGTGCCGTAGTGGTGGCACCCACAGCGCAAGGAGCCTGCAAGCAACAGTGGCGAGAAGCGCTCAGTGCCTGGCTTGAGCCAATCGCCATTCCGCGTTACTGGCGCATCGTCGAGCGCATCCCGCTCAATAGCCAGAGCAAGCGCGCGTGGGCGCAATTACAGGAGTTATTTGATGAAACCCGTTGAGTTACAGCGTGCGCAACCCGAAGCGGGCAAACTGTGTTTGCGGCTTGCGGTTCCGCCAACATTAGGCTGGTTTGCCGGGCATTTCCCCACACAACCGCTGTTACCTGGGGTCGCGCAACTCGATTGGGTGATGGCCTACGGTGCAGAACTTGCGCCGGATATGCGCTTTAGTGCGATTGATAACGTTAAATTCCAGCGCCCGATTGTTCCGCAAAGCGAACTGGAACTGAATCTGCAATGGGATGCTACGCGTAACGTGCTGAGTTTTTCCTACACCTTGTTGACTGAAGATGGCGGCATTCCGGCCAGCAGCGGGAAGATTAAATTATGCCCGTAACACCTGCGGCTTTTCGCCCCTGTGTGGTGATCCCGTGTTTTAACCACGGCGCGACGCTGTCGGCGGTGCTGGCACGCCTGCAACCGTTTGGCCTGCCTTGCATTATTGTCGATGACGGCAGTGAACAAGCCACCAAACAGCAACTGGCAGAATTAACCGGCGTTACGCTTATCAGTCTTCCCACTAATCAGGGGAAGGGAGAGGCGGTGATTACCGGCCTGGAAGCGGCGGCGCAGGCGGGTTTTACCCACGCAGTCCAGCTTGATGCCGACGGGCAACACTGCATAGAAGATGTGCCACGTTTTTTAGATGAAGCGCGAGCCCATCCCGAAAGCCTGATTTCCGGCACGCCGGAATACGACGAATCAGTACCAAAATCGCGCCTTTACGGGCGTTATGTCACGCATGTCTGGGTGTGGATTGAAACATTGTCGCTGTCATTAAAAGACAGTATGTGTGGATTTCGTGTCTATCCGCTGGCGGCCACGCTCGGGATTATTGAGAAACACCGTCCGGGTAAACGGATGGATTTCGATACCGAAATCATGGTGCGTTTGTATTGGGCGGGAACCGACAGTCGATTTTTGCGTACCAGGGTTATCTATCCAGCGGATGGTGTGTCGCACTTTGATGCGCTGCACGATAATTTGCGTATCTCCTGGATGCACACTCGGTTGTTTTTTGGCATGTTGCCGCGCATTCCGGCGTTGCTCACGCGCCGTCGCAAAGCTGCTCACTGGGCACAAATCCCCGAGCGTAAAGGGCTGGCGGGAATGCGTTTAATGCTCAACATTTACCAGCGTTTAGGGCGTCGGGCATTCAACGTCTTGCTTTATCCGGTGGTGGCGTGGATGTGGCTGAGCGGAAGCGCGCAGCGTAAAGCCTCACAGCAGTGGCTGGAACGCGTCAGGCAACAGGCAGAAAGCCAGCAAATAACCTTGCCACAAGGTTTAAATAGCTATCGGCATTTCTTACGTTTCGGGGATGCGATGCTCAATAAGATTGCGGCCTGGCGGGGTGATATTGTCTGGGGACGTGACATTGAATTTGCACCAGGCAGCCGTGAAGTTTTACAACCACAGGCCGGGCAGGGGAAGCTGATCCTTGCCGCTCATCTCGGTGACATCGAGGCCAGCCGCGCGCTGGCGCAAGTGGAGGCCGGGCTGATTATTAATGCGCTGGTATTTACTGACCATGCCCAACGTTTTCGTCAGATTATTGAAGAAATTGCCCCACAGGCGGCGGTGAACTTGCTCCCTGTCAGCCATATTGGGCCGCAGACAGCAATGTTATTACAAGACAAACTTGACGCTGGTGAATGGGTGGCGATTGTGGGTGACCGAATTGCGGTGAACTCGCAGCGCGGCGGGGAACGGCGCATCTGCTGGAGCCAGTTTATGGGCAGCCCCGCGCCATTTCCACAAGGCCCGTTTATCCTGGCTGCCGCATTACGATGCCCAGTCATTCTTATGATGGTATTGCGTGAGCAGGGCAAGTTGCGTATTCACGCCGAAAACTTTGCCGATCCGCTGTTGCTACCGCGAACCACACGCTCTCAGTCTCTACAAGACATCATTGATCGCTACGCGCAGCGCCTGGAATTTTACGCACTGCGTTCGCCACTAGACTGGTTTAATTTTTATGATTTCTGGCAGTTACCGCCAGAAAAGGAGTCCGGATGTTAAATGACCCACGTTTCTCTGTGGAGATCAGCATCAAAGTCCCATTCCATGATGTCGATGCAATGGGTGTGGTGTGGCACGGTAACTATTTCCGTTACTTTGAAGTGGCGCGTGAGGCGTTGCTTGGCCAATTTTCTTATGGCTATCGGGCGATGCAAGAGTCCGGTTACGTTTGGCCAGTGGTCGACACCCGCGTCAAATACCGTGATGTGGTGAAATTTGAACAACAGATTCTGGTCCGCGCTACGGTACTGGAATACGAAAACCGTCTGAAAATCGGCTATGAAATTGTCGATGCGCAAAGTGGCAAACGCACCACCACGGGTTACACCATTCAGGTTGCTGTTTCGGCAACCAGCGGAGAGCTGTGTTTTGTTTCCCCTCCAGTACTTTTTGAACGTATGGGTTTGAGTCATGAATAAGATTTTTTTAATGGCCTTGCTGCTTATCAGCTTTACGGTGAGCGCCATCACACTTGATGATGTGCAGCGCAGTTTTGCCTCGCAGCCGGTGGTTCGGGCTAAATTCCAACAAGAACGGCAAATTAGCGGCATGGCGCAACCGCTCCATTCCAGCGGTGAAGTGTTGATCGCCAAAAGCAAAGGCTTGTGGTGGCAACAACAGCATCCTTTCCCGATGACGCTGGTGCTGGATGACAGCCATATGGCACAAAAGATGGGCACTCAGCCACCGCAAATCATCACCGCTGACAGCAACCCGCAAATGTTCCAGTTCAACCATTTGTTGCGTGCGCTATTCCAGGCTGATCGCAAAGTGCTCGATGAGAACTTTTCCAGCGTCTTTACCGACCAGGGCAAAGGCCAATGGCAGCTGGTATTAACGCCGACAACAACGCCGCTCGATAAGCTGTTTAGCACCATTACTTTGCAGGGCGATAAGTATCTGAAGCGCATTGCGTTGAACGATTTGCAGGGCGATTTCACTGAAATCATCTTTAGTAACCACCGACCAGAACCGCGAAAACTCACGAATGAAGAGCAGCAGCGCTTCGCTTTCTGACGTGTATCGTCGCCTGGCGTGGGGCTGGCTGGCGGTAGTCACCTTGCTGGTGGTGTTGCTTGCACTCTTGCTCCCCAGGGCGCGGCTCGACAGCAGCGTATTGTCGCTGCTGCCTGCCAGCAGCCTTGGGAAAGTCCCGCCGCAAATTGAGAACGGTTTTCTGCAACGTCTGGACAAACAGATGATGTGGATGGTCAGCCCCGGTAACCAACCGGATGCCGCTGCTGCGCAGTGGTGGCAAACACAACTGCAACAGCAACCGTTCCTGCAAAATGTGCAGGGGCCGATGGAGGCTAAAAGCCAGCAGGAGTGGGGGAAATTCTACTTCGAAAACCGCAATGGCCTGCTGGATAACCAGACCCGCGGCCGTTTGCAAAATGGCGGTGAAGCGCAGGCGCAGTGGGTGTTATCGCAACTTTACTCGGCGTTTTCCGGCGTCAGCGGTAAAGAGCTGACTAACGATCCGCTGATGCTGGTGCGCGGTTCGCAACTGGCGCTGCAACAAACTGCCAGCCAAATGCGCCTGCAAAACGGCTGGCTGGTGGCGCGTGATAAACAAGGGCGCTACTGGTATTTGCTGCATGGCGAACTCAAGGGTTCCTCGTTTGATATGCAGCAAGGGCGTGTGGCAGTTGAACAACTGCGGGCTTTACAACAAAAGCTGAAATCACAATTCCCGGATGCACAGGTGATGTCGCGCGGCACCTTATTCTACAGTGATTACGCCAGCCAGCAGGCTAAGCATGATGTTTCAACGCTGGGTCTGGCAACGGTGATTGGCGTACTGCTGCTGGTGTTACTGGTGTTTCGTTCGCTGCGCCCATTACTGTTATGCGCCACGTCAGTTGCCATTGGTGCGCTGGCGGGTACGGCAATTACGCTGCTCTGCTTTGGCGAATTGCACCTGATGACGTTGGTGATGAGCATGAGCATCGTTGGTGTTTCGGCAGATTACACGCTCTATTACCTGACAGAACGTATGGTGCACGGCGCGCAAAATTCGCCGAGCGCCAGTTTACGCAAAGTGCTTCCCGCGCTATTGCTGGCGCTGGCGACGACGGCGATCGCTTATCTCATTATGATCCTCGCGCCATTCCCTGGCATTCGTCAGCTTGCAGTGTTCGCCGCCAGTGGGTTAATCGCCTCTTGTCTGACGGTGGTGTGCTGGTATCCGTTTGCGGTGCACGGTTTACCCGTCAGACCGGTGCCTTGT
This sequence comes from Buttiauxella sp. JUb87, assembly GCF_004361975.1. Taxonomy (NCBI): domain Bacteria; kingdom Pseudomonadati; phylum Pseudomonadota; class Gammaproteobacteria; order Enterobacterales; family Enterobacteriaceae; genus Buttiauxella; species Buttiauxella sp. JUb87. Next base: position 259,845 of record NZ_SNVY01000004.1, on the reverse strand, counting down.
AGCAGGTTGCTTAACGGTTGGTTGAATGCGTGGCAAAACAATAAAGTGGTGCGTTTTGGCATACCACTGGCGTTGCTGTTTATTAGTCTCGCCGGAATAGTTTCATTAAAAATTAACGATGACATTGCCAGCTTCCAGGCGTTGCCGCAGGATCTGGTGCGTGAAGAACAGGCGATTACCGCGCTGACCGGGCAGGGCATGGATCAAAAATGGTTTGTGGTTTACGGCGAGACAGCCGAACAAACCTTGCAGCGCCTCGAAAAGCTGGCCCCAGTCCTGGCAAGCGCGCAAAAGAATAAACTTATCGACAGTTACCGACTGATCCCGCTCGCCTCGCTTGAACAGCAACAGGCGGATTTGCGATTGCTGCGCGAAGCCGCGCCGGTTTTACAAAAACGCCTCGCCGAAAGTGGGATTACCGTCAGTGCGCCCAATCTGCAACAAATGGCGGTGACGCCCGAACTCTGGCAAAAAAGTGTTATTAGCAGTGGCTGGCGCTTGTTGTGGCTCACATTGCCGGACGGTAAAAGTGGCGCGCTGGTGCCGGTCAGTGGGGTTCGTGATAGCGCGGCACTGGCGGGGTTGGCGGCAAAACTGCCGGGCGTCAGTTGGGTTGACAGAAAAGTGATGTTCAATGAATTGTTCAGCCATTTCCGCAGTTTATTAGCGGGGCTGTTGGCTGCCGCAGTGGCCGCGATTGCGTTGAGTTATGTGCTGCGTCTCGGCGTAAAACGTGGCCTGCTGAGTGTGGTGCCTTCGCTGTTATCACTCGGCGGTGGCCTTGCTGCTCTGGCGTTTAGCGGCCACGCACTGAATCTGTTTTCGTTGCTGGCGTTGGTGCTGGTTCTGGGCATCGGCATCAATTACACCCTGTTCTTTAGTAATCCGCGTGGGACTGCGCTTACGTCGTTGCTCGCCATCAGCGTGGCCTTGCTGACCACACTTTTCACCTTAGGAATGCTGGTGTTTAGCCAGACACAAGCCATTGCCAGTTTCGGTATTGTGTTGAGCTGCGGGATCTTCTGCGCATTTTTAACCGCACCATTAGCCTTACCCCCATCCACCCAGGGAAAGGGAAAGAGAGAATAATGAAAAAATTACCGATATTGGCCTTACTGTTGGGCTCATTTTTACTCAGCGCGTGCAGCACGCCAAAACCTGATAAATCCCGTCCGCAAGCCTGGTTAAAACCGGGCACCCTGGTGACGCTACCCGCGCCGGGGATTTCGCCGTCAATCACCGAACAACAGCTGCTGAGCGCCCAGGTCAAAGGTAAAACGCAGTCGCTGATGGTGCTGCTGAATGCCGACCAGCAAAAAGTGATGCTGGCAGGTTTATCACCTTTAGGGATCCGTTTATTCCGCCTGACCTACGATCAAACAGGGGTTAAAACCGAGCAGTCGATTACGTTGCCGGAATTACCGCCAGCCAGCCAGGTGCTTGCCGATATTATGTTGAGCTACTGGCCGATAAGCGCCTGGCAGCCGCAACTCCCTGCGGGGTGGACGCTAAAAGATATCGATTCACGACGTGAATTACGTGACGACCAGGGTGAAATCATCGAAACGATCGATTACCTGACCCGTGACGGAAACCGCCAGCCAGTCAGCGTGCGTCACCATCGTTTCGGTTATGTCATCAGCATTCAGCACCTGGAAAACTAATCATGATTACTTTAACGGCTGCCGGAATGGTCAATGCGTTAGGCAATAACCTTGCCGAAATCGCCGAAAATTTGCAGGCTAACACTGCACCTGGCATGGTGCCGGATACCGACGGTTGGTTGCAGCAAGGCGAATGTTGGGTCGGGCGCGTTACCGGCGAGTTACCGGAAATCCCACCAGACATGGTGCAATACCGCAGCCGTAACAACCGCTTGTTGCTGGCGGCACTGGCGCAAATTCGCCCACAGGTAGATGAAGCGATTGTGCGTTACGGCAACGAACGTGTGGCGGTAGTGCTGGGGACCAGTACGTCCGGGCTGGATGAAGGTGACCGCATGGTGAGCGGCACTCATGCGGGCAAACCGCCTGCGTCTTATCGTTATGGTCAGCAAGAACTTGGCGATCCTTCGCGTTTTCTCAGTGATTATCTGCAACTGTTTGGCCCAGCGTTGACGGTTTCAACCGCCTGTTCTTCAAGCGCGCGTGCCATTATTACCGGCCAACGGCTGATTGAATCCGGCATGGTCGATGCGGCGATTGTCGGCGGGGCAGATACCCTCAGCCGCATGCCGGTTAACGGCTTTAACAGCCTGGAATCGTTGAGCAGCACGCGCTGTAAACCTTTTAGTGCTGCACGCTCCGGCATCACTATCGGTGAGGCCGGAGCGCTGATTTTGCTGACCAAAGAACCGGGCAAAGTACAACTACTGGGCGTGGGCGAATCGTCAGATGCCTGGCATATGTCGGCTCCACATCCGGAAGGCGTGGGCGCGATTCACGCCATAGAAATGGCGCTGCGTGAGGCTGAACTCACGGCACAAGACATTGGCTATATTAATATGCACGGTACCGCCACGCGTCTTAATGACGAAATCGAAGCCAAAGTGGTGAATCAACTGTTCGGCGAAAGCGTTCCTTGCAGCTCGACAAAACATCTGACCGGCCACACGTTAGGCGCGGCTGGAGCCTGTGAAGCGGTGCTCTGCTATTTACTGTTATCGCAAGGGCTGACGCTGCCAGCACAGGACTTCACTGATGCGCATCAAGACCTCACCCTTGCGCCTTGTGGTTTACTCAGCGCACCCCAGCCATTTACCAAACCAATAATGTTGTCAAACTCATTTGCTTTTGGCGGTAACAATGCCAGCCTGATTTTTGGAGTATCTCATGACTGATTTTCTTGCCCCGCACCACTATTTGCCGCACGAAGCACCCATGTGCTTGCTGGAGTCGGTAGTGGCGGTGGAACAAGAAAGTGCCCATTGTCGGGTCACGGTCAGCCACCATGGGGTATTGGCACAGTTTCTCGATGCGCAGGGGAATTTACCTGGCTGGTTTGCCATCGAGCTTATCGCGCAGACGGTAGGGGTGTGGTCTGGCTGGCACGCCATGAATAACGGCGAAGAAGCCAGCCGTGTTGGGATGCTGCTGGGGGGGCGAGGGTTGCGCTGCCCAGCCGGGTATCTTGCACAAGGTTTACAGTTGGAATGTCATGTCACGTTACTAATGCGTGATGAAAAAATTGGTAGTTTTGAAGGACAAATTCTCGCGGACGGTAACGTACTGGCGAGCGGGCGGGTCAATACCTATCAGCCTGATAATAATGAATTAGAGAAGTTTTTTTAAAGGAGTTTTTTTGTAGGTCGGGCAAGCGCAGCGCAGCCGACAACGCGGATGAAAATGGTGGATGACGCTGACGCTTATCCACCCTACGAAACTTATAATAATGAGTCATACCCAAAATAATTCGAGTTGCATCGCGGCGGCAAGAGAACAAGTCCCGATGAGCTTACATAAGTAAGTGATTCGGGCGAGTGAGCGCAGGCAACAAAGAGGCAGCTTGAAGTATGACGGGTATTTTAATGGGATAGCAGCAAGATGACACAGACGGTATTAGTAACCGGTGCCAGCAAGGGGATCGGCAAGGCGATTGCCTGTGGGCTGGCGGCCGACGGATTTGCCGTGGTGGTGCACTACCATCGCGACGAAGCGGGCGCACAACAAACGCTTGAGCAAATAACGGCTCAGGGTGGAACGGGGCGCGTCATGCAGTTCGATAGCGCAGACCGCGAGCAATGCCGTAGTGTGATTGAAGCGGACATCGAAGCCCACGGTGCTTACTGGGGCGTGGTTAACAATGCTGGTATCACGCGTGACGGCGCATTTCCCGCATTAACTGATGATGATTGGGACGGCGTAATCCGCACCAATCTCGATAGTTTTTACAACGTGATTCAGCCGTGTGTGATGCCGATGATTGGCCTGCGTGCGGGAGGGCGAATCATCACGCTCTCTTCGGTTTCGGGCCTGATGGGCAACCGTGGGCAAGTGAATTACAGTGCCGCAAAAGCGGGCATTATTGGTGCCACAAAAGCGCTGGCAATTGAACTGGCGAAACGCAAAATCACCGTGAATTGCATAGCACCTGGTCTGATTGATACCGGCATGATTGAAATGGAAGTGGCCGCGCTCAACGAAGCCATGCGCCTGATTCCACTCCAGCGCATGGGCCAGCCAGAAGAAGTGGCTGGGCTTGCACGTTATTTGATGTCGCCAGTGGCCGCTTACGTCACACGCCAGGTTATCTCCATCAACGGAGGCATGTTGTGATTCGCCGGGTGGTGGTTACCGGAATGGGCGGTGTGACGGCATTTGGCGATAACTGGCAGGATGTGGCTGCGGGGCTGAAGTCCGGCCAGAATGCAGTGCGCAACATGCCAGAATGGCAAATCTACGATGGGCTAAACACCATGCTCGGCGCGCCGATAGATAATTTCACGCTCCCCGAACACTACACGCGTAAGCGTATTCGGGCGATGGGACGCGTTTCTTTGCTCGCGACTCGAGCCACTGAACTGGCATTAACCCAGGCCGGTTTACTCGACGATCCGATTTTAACTTGCGGTGAAACGGGGATAGCTTACGGTTCATCCACCGGCAGTACGGGGCCAGTGAGTGAATTCGCCACCATGCTGACCGAAAAGCACACGCGTAATATTACCGGCACCACTTACGTCCAGATGATGCCGCATACCGCTGCGGTGAATACCGGATTGTTCTTCGGTTTACGTGGCCGAGTGATCCCGACCTCAAGTGCGTGTACATCAGGCAGCCAGGCAATTGGTTATGCCTGGGAAGCTATTCGTCACGGCTACCAGACGGTCATGGTCGCGGGAGGTGCTGAGGAGTTATGTCCTTCGGAAGCGGCGGTGTTTGACACGTTGTTTGCAACCAGCCAACGCAATGACCAGCCAAAGAGCACGCCATCACCGTTTGATAAGCAACGTGATGGTCTGGTGATTGGCGAAGGTGCGGGGACATTGATCCTCGAGGATCTGGATCATGCACTGGCGCGTGGTGCCACCATTTATGCCGAGATCGTCGGGTTCCATACCAATTGCGATGCGGCACATATCACCCAGCCACAGAAAGAAACCATGCAGATTTGTATTGAACGCGGTCTGTATTCGGCGGGGCTTGAGGCCCGCGACATTGGCTATGTCAATGCGCATGGCACGGCAACTGACCGTGGTGACATTGCGGAAAGCCAGGCGACGGCGGCAATTTTCGGCACTAATACGCCAATATCTTCGCTGAAAAGCTATCTGGGTCATACGCTTGGCGCGTGTGGTGCGCTGGAAGCCTGGATGAGTATCGAAATGATGCGTGAAGGCTGGTTTGCCGAAACGCTGAATTTGACTCAGCCGGACGAGGCGTGTGGTGAGCTGGATTACATCATGGGTGAAGCGCGCAAAATCGAGACTGAATTTGTGCAGAGCAATAATTTTGCCTTTGGTGGCATTAACACTTCACTGGTGATGCGACGTTGGCGGTAAACGATTATCAGCTGGCGTTCGGCGAGGTGGCGTGTGTATTGAATGACGCGTCCACTTCGCGTTGGCTGTCGCCTGAACTGTTACAGGATGCGCCAGTGGGCCACCGTCGCGCAGACTGGATTGCTGCGAGGATCATGTTGGCGATGCTGCTCAATGACGGTCCTTTGCCCAAACTAGCCCGCGCAGCACAAGGTAAACCTTATCATCCATCGCTCCCCGAATTTAACATCAGTAACCATGCGACCCGCGTTGCGGTGCTGGTGGGTTGTGGGGAAGTTGGTTGTGATGTTGAGCAAATCCGCCCACGGTCGCGTTTTATGGCGATTGCCCGTTACAGTTTTGCCGCGCATTTGTGTGACTGGCTGGAATCTCTGTCGGAAGTTGAGCAAATCGTGCAGTTCTGGCGTATCTGGACGGCACACGAAGCGGTGCTTAAACAGCGAGGCGGGACTGTCTGGCAAATGAGCCAGCTGGAGCTGCCATTACACACACTTTGCCCGCCAGGCCGCTTTTTGCAGCATGTCACCGTGGACGAGTCGCTGATCGCTTGTTGCGGTGAACAGCCATTTCCTGACGATTTCTCTCCTCAACTTCTTATTAGGAAGTGATGTACGCCTGATTTAGACTACTCTCAAAGACTAACTGGAGATTTCCTGATGAGCGAAAGAATGTCGGTGATACAAGGTGATATCACCCATGCTGAGGTTGATGTAATCGTCAATGCAGCGAATTCATCCTTGCTAGGTGGCGGTGGTGTTGATGGTGCCATTCATCGCGCGGCAGGGCCTGCACTATTGGCGGCCTGCAAAGTGATTCGCCAACAGCAAGGTGAATGCGCCCCCGGGCATGCCGTGATTACCGAAGCCGGAAACATCCCCGTTAAAGCTGTGATCCACGCCGTTGGCCCGGTGTGGCAGGGTGGTGAAAATCACGAAGCTGAATTGCTTGAACAAACCTATCGCAACTGTCTCGATTTGGCTGCTGCCAATGGTTACCGCACTATCGCGTTTCCAGCCATTAGCACCGGCGCGTACGCTTTCCCAAAAGAGCTAGCCGCAAAAATAGCCGTCGATACGGTTTATCGATATATCGGTCTGCGCCCGCTGCCTGAACAAGTGGTTTTCGTCTGTTTTGATGACGAAAACACCCGTATTTACCAGCAACTGCTTGCCCAACTCTAACGTGAAGAACCCTCACGCTACCCGCCTTGGGAAAGCGATTATCACGGCGCTTGCTGAGCATCCTGGCGTGAGCGGTATTCATCCTCTTGCGGATAGCCTTGATGCGTTTGCAGCGCGTTATCTGTTGTGCGGCATGGCGGAAAATACCCTCGATGTGCAGTACTACATCTGGCAGGACGATATGTCCGGGCGGTTGTTGTTCAGTGCGTTACTGGCTGCGGCCGACCGTGGGGTGAGAGTCAGGCTGTTGCTGGATGATAATAACACCAACGGGCTGGATGATATTTTAGAGCTGCTTAATTCCCATCCTCAGATTGAAGTTCGCCTGTTTAATCCCTTTTCATTTCGCTTGTTTCGCGCCATCGGTTATCTGACTGATTTTGCCCGCCTGAACCGCCGCATGCACAACAAGTCCTTCACCGTTGATGGTGAAACGACGATTGTTGGTGGGCGTAATGTTGGCGATGCTTATTTTGGTGTCGGTAAACAGCCGTTGTTTTCAGATTTAGACGTGCTGGCGATTGGCCCGGTGGTTGCAGAAGTCAGTCAGGATTTTCAGCGCTATTGGGAAAGCCAGTGTGTTTCGACGCTGGCAAAGGTGCTGGATGTTGACGCCGGGGTGTTACAGCAATGGGTACAACTGCCAGACGACTGGCGCAATGACCCAAAAGCTCGGCGCTATCTGGATCGCCTGACCACCAGCCAGTTTGCGACGGATCTTGTGGCTCGCAGGTTAAATATGTACTGGGCTCAGACCCGTTTGCTGAGTGATGACCCGCGTAAGGGGCAGGGAAGGGCGCATCATCACACCTTGTTACCGCAACGTCTGATCAACGTGATTGGCCTGCCAAAGCAGGAAATAGACATAATTTCTGCCTATTTTGTCCCGACTCGCGCCGGCATCGCGCAAATTCTCGGGTTGGTGCGTAAAGGGGTGAAAATCGCCATTCTCACTAATTCGCTTGCGGCCAATGATGTGGCGGTAGTGCATGCCGGATATGCCCGCTGGCGTAAGAAACTGTTACGCCACGGTGTCGCGCTGTATGAACTAAAGCCAGAAAACAATAGCCCCCGCAGGCCGCGAGACCGGGGGTTAACCGGTAATTCTGGCTCCAGCCTGCATGCCAAAACCTTCAGCGTCGATAAGCAGAAAGTGTTTATCGGTTCATTCAATTTTGACCCACGCTCGGCAATGTTGAATACCGAAATGGGCTTCGTGATTGAAAGCGCCGCACTCGCGGAAGATATTCACCAGCGTTTTACCCAGAGCCAGAAAGAGGCCGCCTGGGCATTACGTCTGGACAAATGGGGGCGGGTGAATTGGGTAGAAAATCGTGATGGCAAAGAGATTATCTGGAAGAAAGAACCGCACACCCGTTTTTGGCAACGGGTGTTGGTGAGACTGGTTTATCGGTTACCTATTGAATGGTTGCTCTAAAGTCTCTGTCGGCGGCGCTTCGCTTGTCCAACCTACGAAGGGAAGTTGTAGGGGGGATAAGCGCCAGCGTCATCCACCATAAATTACCGGAGTCCGATCTACGAAACTTTAACCGCCACGTTCTGCGGCTTGCCGGAGAACAAGAAGCGCAGCAGTGGAATTCGCAGATGGATTTCATACAGAATCACCGCAATCCCCACCACAAAGACCAGTCCCGTAATAAAGCCCAGCGCATTGGACGTGATATGTGGCGTGATAAACGCGCCGTAGAATAGCGTCAGCGGATGGTGAACCAGGTAAATGAATAGCGATGCATTCACGAAATAGGTGACACGCTTAGACTGGAAGTTCAGCAGTTTATGGCCCAGTGAGAACACCACGTTAACCATCCACAGGCCTAAAACCATGGTGATAACGCTTTCAGTCTCATACATCCAGGCATCGCCGCTGCCGTAACGCTGGTTGAGCAAATAAGCCGCGAATGCCAGCACAGCACCCGCAGCGCACCATGGCGATGGCGTGGTAAACAGGGCTTTCAGTTGCGGGCGCACAAACGTTAAAGCCCCGAGCATGAAGAACGGCAGATAAAACAGCGTCTGCATCACCACGAAGTTAAACAAGCCATCACTTAATATTGGAGAGTAAACAATGAAAATCGTGCGGCGAATGGCACCGTATAAAAAACCGAACCCAAGGAAATAAATTGAGAGTTTTCCCAGGGTAATGGTTGACGCACTATTTTCGGGTGCCTTCTCAAGGCGGTTTTTCATTTGTTGAAACAAAAATAAACAAACTGTCGTCAACACCACCATCACTAACAAGAACCATAAATGGGAAACCAGTTCCCAAACCAGCGTGTTGTACTTCTCGTAAGGGGTGAGCCCCGGCCAGTTTTTTGCTTTGTCGTTAACGTGTTGCAACATTAAAAATTGCGGTAGCGTCAGCAAGGGAATTGCTGTCAACATTGGGATGCCGACACGCTCAACACGCACTTTCCACCAGCGTTTAAGCGGGTAACGCAGAAAAAGCATGTAGGAGAAATAACCGGAAATGACAAAAAACACCTGCATCCGGAAGGAGTGAATGATGTCATTAAAAAGGGTTAATCCCCAGGAGGCTTCAGCGCTGTTGACATGCCAGTGGTGGCTTGAATAGATGAGGGAGATATGAAACGGAATGCCTAAAAGCATTAACCAGGCCCGGATAGAATCCAGGAAAAACTCGCGTTGTTGTGGTGCTTTACTCATAATACTCCAGACATTATCGGACGAATCGCCTTATCCTTAAGAACATATCCCAATAGGCTTGAAGTCCCGAACGGTATCAATTCCGTGGCAACCCTACACTAACCATGACATCCTGTCTCCAGGATGGGCTCTGAAAGCGTAAGCAGTTGTCTTTTTTTGCTTAAAGGCTGAGCCAGCGTGCTGAACAATGCGGGTATTTGGTTGTCGGAAAGCAGAAGTTTCCATTAAAATGGATTGGATTGATTTAAGCACACAAAGGGGGATGTGCTGGTTAATATGAAACATAAACTAAAAATGATGAAAATGTGTGGGCTCGGTGCGGCAGTAATGTTGTCACTTTATACCACCTCGGTTTGGGCCTTCACCATCGATGATGTCGCAAAACAAGCGAAAACATTAGCGGGCAAAAGCTACGAAGCACCGAAAAGCAATCTGCCTTCGCTCTTCCGCGACATGAAATATGCGGATTATCAGCAGATCCAGTTCAATCACGACAAAGCCTACTGGAGCAAGTTAAAGACCCCATTTAAGCTTGAATTTTATCATCAGGGTATGTACTTCGACACCCCGGTTGCTATCAACGAAGTGACAGCGACTGCGGTTCATAAGATCAAGTACAACCCGGATTACTTTAATTTCGGTAATGTAAAACACGATAAAGACACCGTTAAAGATCTTGGCTTCGCCGGGTTCAAAGTGCTCTATCCGATCAACAGCAAAGATAAAAACGACGAAATTGTCAGCATGCTCGGGGCGAGTTATTTCCGTGTGATTGGCTCAGGTCAGGTTTATGGTCTGTCTGCTCGTGGTTTGGCTATCGATACTGCTTTGCCATCTGGTGAAGAGTTCCCCCGTTTCCGTGAGTACTGGATTGAGCGCCCGAAAACTGGCGACAAAACGCTGACCCTCTATGCGTTGCTCGACTCCCCACGTGCAACAGGTGCCTATCGCTTTGTGATTACCCCTGGGCGTGACACCGTGGTCAACGTGCAGTCAAAAGTTTATTTGCGCGACAAAGTAGGCAAACTGGGCGTTGCACCGCTGACCAGTATGTTCCTGTTTGGGCCAAATCAGCCGTCACCAAGCATCAACTACCGTCCTGAATTACATGACTCTAACGGTCTGTCTATCCATGCTGGTAACGGTGAGTGGATTTGGCGTCCGCTGAACAACCCGAAACATCTGGCCGTGAGTTCCTTCGCGACAGAAAATCCGGTTGGTTTTGGTTTGCTGCAACGTGGCCGTCAGTTCTCTCGTTTTGAAGATCTGAATGATCGTTACGATCAGCGTCCAAGCGCCTGGGTTGCACCGCAAGGTGATTGGGGTAAAGGTCGCGTCGAACTGGTGGAAATTCCAACCAACGACGAAACCAATGACAACATCGTTGCTTACTGGACGCCGGATCAGCTCCCGGAACCCGGCAAAGAGATGAACTTCAAATACACCATTACCTTCAGCCGTGACGAAGACAAAATGCACGCGCCAGATAACGCGTACGTGACGCAGACTCGCCGCTCAACCGGTGATGTGAAGCAGTCGAATCTGATTCGCCAGCCAGACGGCACGATTGCGTTTGTCGTGGATTACGTCGGCGCGGACATGAAAAAACTGCCGCAAGATACGCCGGTTACCGCGCAAACCAGCATCGGTGACAACGGCGAAATCGTTGACAGCCAGGTACGTTACAACCCGGTCACTAAAGGCTGGCGTTTGACAGTACGTCTGAAAGTCAAAGACGAGAAGAAACCGACTGAAATGCGTGCAGCGCTGGTCAATGGCTCGCAAACGTTGAGTGAAACCTGGAGCTACCAGCTACCTGCCAATGAATAAGTTTACTGATACTGCGTCTGATTATATTGATGCCCTCCCGCTTTCTGCTGAGCAGAAGGCGGCTCTACCTGCATCGGATCTGCAAGCGGTGCATGAGGCGCTGGATGCGCAAGAGCACCACTATGACCGCGCCGATGATTCCCCTTTAGCCTCGGTAAAGGCCCGGCTCGAAGCGAGCTGGCCTGGATCGTTGGGTGCGGAACAACTGATTAAGGATGAAGAAGGGCGCACCCAGTTGCAGGCAATGCCAAAAGCAACGCGTTCTTCGATGTTCCCCGATCCGTGGCGCACCAACCCAATTGGTCGGTTCTGGGATCGTTTACGCGGGCGGGAAGTTAATCCTCGCTATATGTCGAAAGAAGAGGCTGAAGCTGAGCAGAAATGGCGTACCGTCGGGACTATTCGACGTTACATTCTGCTGCTGCTGACCATTTCTCAGACCGTGGTGGCGACCTGGTACATGAAGACCATTCTGCCTTACCAGGGCTGGGCGCTGATCAATCCATCCGATATGCTCGACCAGGATTTGTGGGTCTCCTTCATGCAGCTGCTGCCGTATGTGCTGCAGACCGGCATCTTGATCCTGTTTGCGATTCTGTTCTGTTGGGTATCAGCCGGTTTCTGGACCGCGTTGATGGGCTTCCTCCAGCTACTGATGGGCAAAGATAAATACAGTATCTCTGCCTCAACAGTGGGTGATGAGCCAATCGACCCGGCGAACCGCACTGCGTTGATTATGCCTATTTGTAACGAAGACGTTGACCGCGTATTTGCGGGTCTGCGTGCGACGTGGGAATCGGTAAAAGCGACCGGCCAACAGCAGCACTTCGATGTTTACATCCTGAGCGACAGCTACAATCCGGATATCTGTGTTGCCGAGCAAAAAGCGTGGATGGAACTGATCAACGAAGTGCAGGGCGAAGGGCAGATTTTCTACCGCCGCCGCCGCCGCCGTGTGAAACGTAAAAGTGGCAACATCGATGACTTCTGCCGTCGCTGGGGTAACCAATACAGCTACATGGTGGTGTTGGATGCTGACTCCGTCATGAGCGGTGACTGTCTGACCAACCTGGTGCGTTTGATGAATGCTAACCCGAATGCGGGCATCATTCAGTCATCACCAAAAGCGTCTGGCATGGACACGCTGTATGCGCGCTGCCAGCAGTTTGCGACTCGCGTTTACGGGCCGTTGTTTACCGCAGGTCTGCACTTCTGGCAGTTGGGCGAATCCCACTACTGGGGCCACAATGCGATTATTCGCGTTAAGCCGTTCATCGAGCACTGTGCGTTAGCACCGCTGCCAGGTGAAGGGTCATTCGCCGGTTCAATCCTTTCGCACGACTTCGTCGAAGCCGCTTTGATGCGCCGTGCGGGTTGGGGCGTATGGATTGCCTATGACTTGCCGGGTTCTTATGAAGAACTGCCACCGAACTTACTGGATGAACTCAAGCGTGACCGCCGTTGGTGCCACGGTAACTTGATGAACTTCCGTCTGTTCCTGGTAAAAGGCATGCACCCGGTTCACCGTGCGGTATTCCTGACGGGCGTCATGTCGTATCTGTCGGCACCTTTGTGGTTTATGTTCCTCGCATTATCAACTGCATTGCAGGTGGTTCATGCGCTGACAGAACCGCAGTACTTCCTGCAACCGCGCCAGCTGTTCCCGGTGTGGCCGCAGTGGCGTCCGGAGCTGGCGATTGCGCTGTTTGCTTCCACCATGGTGTTACTGTTCCTGCCGAAGCTGCTGAGTATCATTCTGATTTGGTGCAAAGGCTCGAAAGAGTTCGGCGGTTTCTTCCGCGTGACGGCCTCCCTGCTGCTGGAAGTACTGTTCTCTGTGCTGCTGGCTCCGGTGCGTATGCTGTTCCACACCGTATTTGTGGTTAGCGCGTTCCTCGGTTGGGAAGTGGTCTGGAACTCGCCGCAGCGTGATGATGATTCAACCCCATGGGGTGAAGCGTTTATGCGCCACGGTTCTCAACTTCTGTTGGGTCTGGTGTGGGCTGTCGGCATGGCATGGCTGGATTTGCGCTTCTTGTTCTGGCTTGCGCCAATCGTCTTCTCACTGATTCTGTCACCATTTGTCTCGGTGATTTCGAGTCGTGCGACCATCGGTTTGCGTACTAAGCGTTGGAAGTTGTTCCTGATCCCGGAAGAGTATTCTCCTCCGCAGGTTCTGGTCGATACCGACAATTACCTGAAGCTGAACCGCAGCCGTACGCTGGATGATGGCTTTATGCACGCGGTGTTTAACCCGTCGTTTAATGCCCTGGCAACTGCGATGGCAACAGCACGTCACCGTGCAAGCCAGGTGCTGGAAATTGCGCGCGATCGTCACGTTGAGCAGGCACTGAACGAAACGCCTGACAAACTGAACCGCGATCGTCGTTTGGTGTTGTTAAGCGATCCGGTCACTATGTCTCGTCTGCATTATCGTGTGTGGTCGAATCCGCAGCGTTACTCCTCGTGGGTAGATAGCTACAAAACGGTTAGCCTGAACCCTGAGGCGTTACCGTCCAAATAGAGCGCGAAACGCATCATCAATGCCGGCCTTCGGGTCGGGATTTTTTTGGAGTAAAACTGTGTTAAGAATCCTTGTGGTCGCGTTGTTCGCCTGCTTACTGAGCGGATGCGGGAGTATTATTAGCCGTGCTGTACCGGGGCAGGGACATGGTAATCAGTATTACCCCGGTGTGCAGTGGGATGTGCGTGACAGCGCATGGCGCTATATTACTGTGCTCGATTTACCTTTTTCGCTGGTGTTCGACACACTTTTGCTGCCGATTGATGCCAGCCATGGGCCTTACGAGTAAAACTTATCGTTCATCCCATTCATCAGCGGCAGTCTGGCCTTCCTCGGTATCCAGAGGCGGCTCAAGTTGAAATTCACCTTCGTCCCATTCGTGCAGTGTATTTTCTTCAATCCACTCCTGACGTAACTCGATTTCATCATAGTCACCGTCAAAGACACTTTGCGCCGCTTCACCGCTGACCATCGGTAGACATTCGCCATCCCCGCTGTCATCAGCGAAAAACTCGGCTTGCCACATAATGTCGCCATCCTGAAGAATGTACTTCTGAATGTTCAGTTGCTGAACACTGGCACTCTCTTCATCCAGCTCCGGGTTCTCAACAAGGAAAAGCTCGCGTGCGGCATCGATGGCCTCTTCCAGCGTCGCATACAGACTCATAGTAATCTCCTTTGTACAGGTCAGGGAGCGCGTTACGGCGCCATTTCAAGTTAATTGTTGACGCTGTTTGCAAAGTTGCAAGTATGTCGGAGATTTCTGAGTCAGTCGCCAGAAACACTGACACGTTCAGTCGGGCGACGGAGACTTATCCACGAGTAAAGAGCATTGAAAAGAACCACACAACCGGTGACTAAAAATACCGTGCGGAAGCCATAGTTTGCTGAAACAGCGGCACCCATCAACGGACCAGTGACATTACCAATATCGCGGAATGACTGGTTGTAACTAAAGATACGCCCGGCAATTTGGTTGCTTGAGTTGTAGACCAGCAGTGTTTGTACCGCTGGCAACAGTGCGCCATCGGCGGCACCAAGCAGGAAACGTAACACCCCCAGTTGCCATGGGTTTTGTACCATCGACATCGGGATCAGCAACAACACAGAGATAACCAGCGCGCAGATTAAAATCCTTTCCGGCCCGATTCTATCCCCCAGTTTGCCCAGTCGCGGCGCACTGATTAACGCCGCAACGCCAGGCACAGATGCAATCATCCCGCTGATAAATGCCAGATTGCTGACATTGCCTGCCAGTTCACGCACGTAAAGCGTAAGAATCGGGGCGATAGAACCGGTGGCAACCTGAATAATCATGGTGGTGATAAACAGACTCAGCACCAGGCGTGGATTTTTGAGCGAAGTTAAAACCTGACGTGCGTGCAACATGTCCTTCTTGTGCACCGGGGTAAATTGTTCGCGAATGCAGAACAAGGTAAAAACAAAACAGGTAAATAGCACGCCAGCGGTGATGAAAAACACCGGACGCAGGCCATAGGTATCCGCCAGAAAACCGCCAATCATCGGCCCAAGAAGTGCACCGCTTACCCCGCCGGTAGACAACGTGCCCAATGCCCAACCACTTTTATGGCGCGGAACTTGGGTGGCGATGAGCGCGTTAGCATTGGGGACAAATCCACCCAATAGTCCGAGCAGTGCGCGCAGCACCAGAAATTGCCAGATATTGCTCGCAAAGCCCATCAGCACCATCACGATGGACATCCCCAATGCTGAACGCAGTAGCATTATCTTGCGACCTTTACGGTCGGCAAGCCCGCCCCAGAAAGGTGACGCAATGGCTGAGAACAAAAATGTAATGCTGAAAACGATGCCGGACCACATGTTGAGTGCGCTGTGTCCGGTCACGCCAAGATGTTCGACATACAGCGGCAGGAAGGGCATGACCAGGCTAAATGCGACACCGGTAAGAAAACACCCAAGCCATGCAACGGTGAGATTTCGTTTCCAGTTGATCGGGTTCTCGGGGAGAGTCATAACGCTCCAGTTCAGTGCAGAAAAGACATGTGATGGAATTATTACCTTGCTAATTATGCGCTTGTTGGCGGGGAGGGGCAATGTTTCTGAAACACAATTTTAGAATGAAAAAAGGTGGCAAAATGCCACCGATTTACAGAAGTTAATAACGCGCAGGAACCCCTTCTGGACGCGTTTTAAAGCGGCGGTGCAGCCACATGTATTGCTCCGGGGCCATCAAAATGCACTGCTCGATGATTTTATTCATCCAGATCGCCGTACTTTCAGGGGTTTCCAGCGGTGGTGAAAACTCTGCGGGTAGAATCAGCAACTCGTAACCTTTACCGTCCGGCTTGCGGCGCGGCACCATTGGTACGATTGCCGCACCTGACATACGTGCAAGAGTGTATGTTCCTGCGGTGGTGGCGGCTTCGTCAACGCCAAAAAATGGCACGAAAACGCTACCACGCGGGCCGTAGTCGTGGTCCGGTGCGTACCAGATGATTTCACCCTGTTTCAGTGCACGAATCATGCCTTTAAGGTCTTTACGGTCGATCATGCTTTTATTGGCGCGCATACGGCCCCAGGTTTGCAGCCAGTCGAGCAGGGGGTTGTCATTCGGGCGGTAAACGCCGATACCGGGCGTGTTCATACCGAACATGCGCGCGCCTAATTCCAGCGTCAGGAAATGAATTCCAATAAGCAACACGCCCCGTTTGGCTTCCTGCACCGCGTGAATATGCTCGACACCAGAAACATCACACCAGCGTCGAATACGCCAGGTGGGCCAAAACCATGCCATGCCGGTTTCCATCAGGCCGAGGCCAACGGATTCGAAGTTTTTCTCGAGATAATACTCACGTTCTTCCGCGGTTTTGTGGGGAAAGGCGAGTTCAAGATTGCGGCGGGTAATAGTGACGCGGTGCTTCATAAACCGCATAGCAAGTTGGCCAAGCCCACGCCCGACTCGATAAATCACCGGATAGGGGAGCAGGGTAACTAAGTAAAGTAAGCCAATACCAAACCAGGTTCCCCAATAGCGGGGATGAAGTAATGCGCGCGAGAATTGCGGTAAGTTCGTCATGTAAAACCTATTGTGACGGCAAATGCCGGATCTTCTTGAGTCAGACTATTGTGACATTAATTGAGGGTCTGCCAAAATTAACAGCAGCAGAGTGTTTGATATTCAAACGATTGTTGCGTTTTGTACGGATAGATAACGGAAATGTAGCGCAAAATGCGGGGATGTAAATTAACGATAATTGCTATATGATGCAGCCCACTTTTTTATCAACGATAGCCGAGCGAACACCATGCCAGTGTTACACAACCGCATATCGAATGATGAACTGCGTGTGCGCATGTTGGCTGAAACTGAGCCTCGCACTACCATCTCATTCTATAAGTATTTCACCATTGAAGACCCTCAAACGACGCGCGATGCGCTTTACCAGGCGTTTACATCGCTAAATGTATTTGGTCGCGTTTATCTCGCTCATGAAGGGATTAACGCGCAAATCAGCGTGCCAAACAGCCGTGTGGATGGATTCCGCGAAACACTTTACGCTTTCCATCCTGCACTTAACGGTGTGCGACTCAACGTTGCCCTCGAAGACGATGGCAAATCGTTTTGGGTATTACGCATGAAGGTCCGCGACCGCATTGTCGCCGATGGGATTGATGACCCGTCATTTGATGCCAGCCAGGTCGGTGCTTATCTCAAAGCCGCAGACGTGAATGCGATGCTCGACGACCCGGAAGCGGTGTTTATCGACATGCGCAACCATTACGAATATGAAGTGGGTCATTTCCAGGATGCACTGGAGATCCCGGCGGACACTTTCCGTGAGCAGTTACCGAAAGCGGTCGACATGTTGCAGGAAGACAAAGACAAAAAAATCGTCATGTACTGTACTGGCGGCATCCGTTGTGAGAAAGCCAGTGCCTGGATGTTGCACAATGGTTTCAAGAACGTCTACCACATTGAAGGCGGGATTATCGAATACGCAAGACGTGCGCGTGAACAAGGGATTCCGGTGCGTTTTGTCGGTAAGAACTTTGTCTTTGATGAGCGTATGGGCGAACGTATTTCTGATGATGTGATTGCCCATTGCCATCAGTGCGGCACATCTTGCGACAGCCATACCAACTGCAAAAATGACGGCTGCCACTTGCTGTTTATTCAGTGCCCGAGTTGCGCTGAGAAGTTTGCTGGCTGCTGTAGCGACATTTGCCGTGATGAACTGGCTCTGTCACCGGAAGAACAGCGCCGTCGTCGTGCCGGGCGGGAAAACGGCAATAAGATTTTCAACAAATCCCGTGGCGTTCTCAACACTACGTTAGGGATCCCGGATCCTAAGTAAAAGCAAAGGGGGGAAACCTCTTTCACAGGTCGGATAAGCGCAGCGCCATCCGACGTTTTCATCTGTGAATACAGGCGAAAATGGTGGATGGCGCGTGCCGCTTATCCACCCTACAACATTTTATTCCGCCTCGATCGCTACTTAAAACGCGCAAGCGAGAACGGTGTCAGGTCGAAAGTTGACTCTTTGCCCAGAGCGAACTGGCAGGCAATTTCCCCCAGCACTGAAGCGAATTTAAATCCGTGTCCGCTCAAGCCGGTAATCACCAGCGTGTTGTCATGACCCGGCAGGGTATCAATAATAAAATCTTCATCCGGTGACATATCGTAGGTGCAGGCCGCGCCGTGCATACACACGCCCACACCTGGCATTATCTGGCGCAAGAAGCTAAATACTTCACTTCCATCCGTGGCGATTGCACCAAACGGTTTGCGCTGACCGGGTTCACTAATCACCTGACCACCATCATGTTTGCCCAGCTTGAGCTCGTTATCCTCGCCCGCGGGGAAACCGTAATACTGGCTACCATCAGGTAGTTCGGCGGTAAAAGCAGGGAAGTGGTTTTTTTCACTGTAGCGGCCATCGGCCTGATGCCAGCTAAAGATTTTGCGCACTGGCGTGACGGGCAGTTCCGGTAGCAATTTAGTGACCCATGTTCCTGCACTGACTAACAATTTACTCGCGGTGAATTCACCTTCTGGCGTACCGACAACCACCCCTTCAGCGGTATGACGAATATCAGTCACCGGGCAATTGAACAGTTGAGCGCAACCGCCCTGATTGGCCAGTCGAATATAGGTCTCCACCGCCAGCTCGCTGCGAAGCACACCGGAGTCTGGCTCAAACAAACCAACATAGTTTTCTGGAACGGTTATCTGCGGCCAGCGCGCCATGACTGCTTCAGCACTCAGCGTTTCAAGCGGCAGCGACCAGTTTTGCGCACTGCGTTGCACGGTTGAGATAAACGTTGAATCTGCCGGACCGAGATTAATCACGCCGGTACGGTGAAACACTTTCTCGCCGCTTATTTCCTGTAACGCATCCCAGAGTGCCTGCGCACGCAATACCAGCGGGACATATTTTTCCCCTTCGCCGTAGGCGTGACGCATCAGGCGTGTATCGCCATGATGGCTGCCTTGTTGGTGAGGGGGATGGCAACTATCGATCATCAGCACATTCAAGCCGGAGTGAGTGGCATAGCACCCGGCTGCTGCGCCGACAGAACCGCTACCGACGATGATAAGGTCATAATGCATGGTGCTTTTCTCTTCTCTTTGGCAAAAATGAATTATATAGCAGGGTAATTAATTCTCCGTCGCCTGGCAATTGAGCGAAAGAGGAATAATAAAAAAGGCACCTCTACGGTGCCTTGTGCGTTATTTGGGCAGCATCAATAATCAATGCTTACGATAATCGCTTACCTGGTAATCACTGGATTCAATCTTAGCAATGCCGGCTTCAAGAATAGAAATAAATTGCCGGGCAACATCCGTGGTCAGCCATAAAGTTTGACCGATTTCAGTTTCGTCGTGCTTTTGCGTATTTGAGGTCAGGTAGTGCAGGCGAAGCATCAGCGCGTCGTAACTATCTACGGTGCTGATGTCCCATCCAACAAGGGGATGGGTTTGGATAACATCACTATTTTTTTCCATCATAACCCCTTTTATACGTGTGTTTAAGACAACGGTTCGCGAGGTTTAATGCTTGTTTCTTGTTTCTTGTTTCTTGTTTCTTGTTTCTTTTTAAATGTGAAGCCAGTTAAGTATATCAATGATTAAGCTATTTCGACGGATAAATAAATACCCCGCAACACTTTTTTTACATAAAGGTGCTTAGTTGCTCAATAAAACCGCAGGTTGTGCTTGATGAATATCAGAAGATTCTAAGTAATCAGTGTCAGGAGGGAATTATTTGCAGTGTGATTTTTAAACGATAAAAAAAACCGGATGGCGACACCCGGCATAAAAATAACGAGGGAAACTTATATTTGAAATAAGCAGCGGCTCAAGCAGCCTGCCACCTTCCATGATGAGTTTTAATCCGCAGAAAACCAGTCGTCAGCGCTTTCCCAGGTCTCTTGCAATATTTCGCTAATACGATCGCGATCTTCTTTGCTGGCCCCTAACACCGAAAGGTTATTAGCAGCAGCGTAACGCACCTGAACGTGATTTGAGTCTTCAGGATAGTGTTGAGTAATTCGGCGTGAGAGTTCAGTAGCAAGCGCATCAATAGCGCCTGGCGGCAGAGATGTAGTTTTAGCAATAGTGACTTCAATACGCATAACAGCCCCCTGTATAATATACTGGATATTTATACAGTCATATTCTGGGTTATGCAACAGGGGGCATGAAAAATTATGCTTTTACTGACCAGGCCACTTGCTCACCGGCGAGGAACGGCACAATGCTGTCATCGGACGTTTCGATGAGTTCCGGCATGTGCACTGGAGTACGCACCAGTTCAATGGATTCTTCATTCACAGGCAGGCCGTAGAAACGTGGGCCATTCAGTGAAGTGAAGGCTTCAAAGTGCTGCAACGCATTCAACTCTTCAAACACCGTCGCGTAAGCGCCAAGAGCAGAAGGCGCGTTAAAGCAACCTGCGCAACCACAACTGGCCTCTTTACGATGACGCGCATGAGGCGCGGAATCTGTACCGAGGAATACGCGGTCACATCCGCTGGCAACCAGCTCACGCAACGCTTCCTGATGAATGCTGCGTTTCAGAATTGGCAGGCAATACAGGTGAGGGCGCACACCACCGACCAGCATATGGTTACGGTTAAACATCAGGTGTTGCGGGGTAATGGTTGCCGCCAGCAGGGAGTTTCCTTCCTTCACATACTGCGCCGCATCTTTGGTAGTGATGTGTTCAAACACCACTTTCAGTTCCGGGAATTGTTGGCGCAAAGGTTCCATAACGGTTTCGATAAAGCGCGCTTCACGGTCAAAAATATCAATATCAGCGTGAGTCACTTCGCCGTGGATAAGCAGCGGCATGCCAATTTTCTGCATGCGCTCAAGCACCGTTTTAATCGCGGCAGTGCTGGTAACACCGTGGCTTGAGTTGGTGGTCGCATTGGCTGGGTAGAGTTTTGCTGCGGTAAACACGCCTTCGTTAAACCCGCGCTCAACTTCATTCGGGTCAAGAGAATCGGTCAGGTAGCAGGTCATCAGCGGTTCAAATTTATGGCCTTGCGGTACAGCATCAAGAATACGCTGGCGATAAGCAATGGCGGCTTCAACCGTTGTCACTGGGGGAACCAGGTTTGGCATCACAATCGCGCGACCATAAGTTTCGCTGGTATAAGGCACCACCGTTTTTAACATTTCACCGTCACGTAGGTGAACATGCCAGTCATCAGGGCGGCGAATTTTTAATACCTGGGGTAATACGGTCATGAAATTGCTCCGGCGTAGGAAGGAAAAAACGATGATTTGTGCCGGAGAGCAAGGATAAGCGCAAACGTTTCGCTTTGCACCATTTTCATCGAGATTTTGTCGGGGGAATGTTGCCCCCGACCAGGAAAAACGGGTTAATCAGTAAATGGGATAATGAGTTGGCCCGGTTTAACCTCAAGTCCCTTGGCGTATCTTTTCGCCAGGTTCTCACCAGTACTGCGGTCTTCGCCCAGCACATAAGCCGGTTGTTGATTGAAGTAATTACGCAATGACTGATTCAGATAAGGAATCAGGGTCTGGACAATGGTCTGCATTTTTTCAGGTTCGACCGTCGCGTTTACCACTTCCATTTCTTGCAAATAAATCGCGCCTTGTTCTTTATTGAACACCGGCAATGCTTTGAGTTTGAGCTTGATAGTGGCTTTTTGATTACCAAACAGCGACGACATATCCAGATTGGCATCGCCAGTCAACGTCACTTTATTCGGCTCTTCACGGCCAATCGCACTGCTTAAATTGGTTAAAACAATATGGGCATCGGCAACGCCTGGCAGGCCAATATCTTTAGAGAAGTTATTACGTTTATGCAGCGCCTGGTTTATTTCCTGTTCGCTGACCGTGTATTGCGTTAACTGATTGCAACCCACCACTAACCCGCTGAGCATTAGCGCTGCGGCGAAAACAATCTTTTTCATGGAATTCCTTAACATGCTGCATAGAACACAGATCCTGACATAAAGCATTATGATGTCCCAGGGCGGGCTACGCCACCGGAAAAAACCGAAATAGCCGTCATACTTCGAGCGACATCAGAGTTGGCTGCGTTTACTCACCCCAGTCACATACTTGAGTAAGCTCCTGGGGCTGGTAACTCGAATTAATAAGTGTATTTAAACCGCGTGGGACGACAGCAGATTAATTTGTGTCTGTTTAGCCATATTATCGCGATACGCCGCAACACGGCTTGGCCACTCAATACCCGCGACCAGAGTCAGGTTACGCAGCAGTGGGAACAGATGAATATCGTCGTCAGACAGCTCACCGTTTACCGCATTCGGCTGCACAATCAGCTTATCGAGCTTGCGTAAATCATCAGAGATTTTTTTGATTAGCCCTGGCGAATGGTGAAGGAGGTCGGCAAACGAGCCGATCATCGCTTCCTTTTTGTTGACGAAATAAGCACGTGCTTGTGGCGTGGCAAACTCATCAAAAGGTGCTTTCGCCATGCGCGGAATCAACAACTGCTGCACATAGCTATTCACGTGGCGTAACCAGTCGCTAATTGCGGCGTTGGTTGCGCCAGTCAGAAGCGGTTCGCCATCCAGTTTATCGACGTAATGCACGATATCCATGCTTTCTGGCATATAGCGGCTATCGTCTTTTTGCAGGATCGGCGCCATCTTCTTACCAATCATTTTGGTCGGAGTGGCTTCATCGTCATTGAGCAGGACTTTCAACTCAATGGGGATGTTCTTTAAACCAAAAATCATGCGTGCCTTAAGGCAGAAAGGGCAGTGATCGTAGATATAAAGCTTCACGTTTCTCCTCCATATTTATCAGCGAACCAGGTTGGTTAACTATTGAGTATGGGGGAGAAAAGTGAGTGCCGCAAACTAGTTACCGGGTTCGAGCATCGAGGGTTCAATAGGTTTCGTGCTGAATTGCCACCACAGCGCGATAAGCGTGATGAAGCCAATAATCCCTAACATTACCCACGGAAGCGATGGCTGGTTGATACTTTTCCCGGCATCAAACAACCAGCCGCCACCGGCGTAACCAAATGCCCCACCAATGGCCAGACCCAGACGGCTAAAACCCATGTAACTGCCGCGAGCACGGGAATCAGCAAGGGATGCACTCAGCGTTTCCCTGGCCGGTTCAGCAATGATTGAACCGACATAAAACACACAAATTAGCGTGAACAGTTGCTGAAGATTATTGGCAAGGCCAATCGGCAGCATGGCCAGCGACATTAAGAATAAACCTGCCATCAGGCGCTGCTCCAGACGGAAGCGTTTTTCGCTCCAGCGCGCAATCGGGTACAGCAGCGTTAACGAGAGTGCGGCTTCAATGGCATACATCCACTTCACGGCGGCAGGTGTGCCGGCAATTTCGTTGACCATAATCGGCAGCATCAACATCACCTGCACCGCCAGCATGTAATATCCGGCCAGCGTTAACACATAAGTGATGAAGCGTTTATCGCGCAGCACGCGTCCCATCCCTTCAAGCATCGGCGTGCGGATGGTGGAAAGTTTATAGGCAGGTAGCAACCAGGCGTTGACGAAAGCGCAAATCACAAACATCACCGCGCCAACAGCACACACCAGGCGGAAATCATATTGCAGCAGCCAACTCCCGAGTAGCGCACCAATAACCGCCCCCGCGCTGTCTTGCATCATCAGAATTGAGAAGAAACGCCCTCGTTGATGTGGGCGTACGAGTTTAACCACCAGCGCGGCACGCGGCGGGTCGAATAACGTGCCGCCGATAGCGGAAATAAAACACGATAGCCACAACACCCAGGGTTCATGGGCGATACCCATCAGCGCAAAACCGACGGCTCGCAGCAGCATGCCGGTGACAATCATCGGTTTAGCGCCCAGCCGGTCAGCGATGGCGCCACCGAAAATCCCCAGCCCTTGCTGGGTGAGCTGACGCAGGCCGAGCGCAATACCGACCATTAGCGCTGCCCAACCCATTTGGTCAACGAAGCGAATGGAAATAAGAGGGAAAACCACGAAGAAGCCTAATACCACTAACATGTTATCGAGCAATAAGAAGTATTTACCCAGGCTCCTGGCCTGCGCTACCCGTGACATCTCCCCTCCTGGGAATATTAAAAGTGTGATGAACTTCTATTCTCTACTGCTATTTGAGTTTTTGACAGCCAGGCATATGACAATATTTTTTCATCAATCTGAGGCTTCGATTGAACTCTTTAATCGAAAAAGTTTGCGCAGGTGAAAAATCTGCATGCTGTTGTTTTCCTTCCGCAGCCAGCCGCAGGTATAGTAAATACGTTGCCTAAGAAAATATGGGATGTGAGGAGCAGGGGTGAACATGTTTGGCTACCGCAGTAACGTGCCGAAAGTACGCTTATCAACCGACCGCCAGGTGGTGCGTCTGGTGTATGAGCGAGATGCCTGGCGTCTGGCAGATTATTACGCCGAAAACCGTCAGTTCCTGAAACCCTGGGAACCGATTCGAGATGACAGCCACTGCTTTCCTTCTGGCTGGCAAGCACGTCTGGGCATGATCAGCGAAATGCATAAACAGGGTAGCGCCTATTACTTTGCGCTGCTCGACCCTGACGAGAAAGAGATTCGCGGCGTCGCCAATTTTTCAAATGTGGTGCGCGGCTCATTTCATGCCTGTTATCTGGGGTACTCGTTGGGTGAAAAATGGCAGGGGCAAGGTCTGATGTTTGAAGCGCTGACCACCGCGATTCGTTACATGCAGCGCAGCCAGCATATCCACCGCATCATGGCGAACTACATGCCGCATAACCAGCGCAGCGGCGATCTCCTCGCCCGCCTTGGTTTTGAAAAAGAAGGCTATGCCAAAGAATATTTATTGATTGATGGTGTCTGGCGCGATCATGTTTTGACTGCGCTCACCACCAAAGAATGGACCCCTGGCCGTTAAGGACGAGAAATGAAATATCAGTTAACTGCGGTTGAAGCGCGTGTGGTGGGTAGCCTGCTGGAAAAACAGGTGACCACGCCTGAACAATATCCGATGTCCGTCAACGGCGTCGTGACGGCGTGTAATCAGAAAACCAACCGCGAACCGGTGATGGATCTGAAAGAACATGATGTGCAAGAAACGCTGGATACTCTGGTCAAGCGCCACTTTTTGCGCACTCTTAGCGGTTTCGGTAATCGCGTGACGAAGTACGAGCAGCGCTTCTGCAATTCCGAATTTGGCAATCTGAAACTCTCGGCGGCGGAAGTGGCGGTCGTCACCAACTTGTTGTTACGTGGCGCCCAGACACCGGGTGAATTACGTTCTCGCGCCGCGCGTATGTTTGAATTCAGCGATATGGCGCAAGTTGAAGCGACGCTTGAAAACCTTGCCAACCGTGAAGATGGCCCATTTGTGGTGCGTTTGCCACGTGAACCGGGCAAACGTGAAAGCCGCTATATGCACTTGTTCTGTGGCGAAGTTGATTCATCACCAGCCAACCTCGCCGAAAGTGCGACGGCACCAACGGATGATTTAACTGCCCGCGTGGAACAACTTGAAAGCGAAGTCGCTGAACTCAAGCAACGTCTTGACTCGCTGTTGGCACATCTTGGGGATTAATTGATGACTAAACTTCGCGTCGGCGTGGTGGGTTTGGGCGGCATCGCGCAAAAGGCGTGGTTGCCAGTATTAGGAGCCTCTAATGACTGGATTGTGCAAGGTGCTTTTTCCCCAACCCGCGCCAAAGCCCAACCGGTTTGCGATGCCTACCGTATCCCTTATGTTTCATCTATTGCCGAACTAGCAGCGCAGTGCGATGCGGTCTTTGTCCACAGCGCCACCGGCAGCCACTACGCGGTAGTCAGCGAACTGTTACAGGCTGGCGTCAATGTCTGTGTGGATAAACCACTGGCAGAAAATCTTGCTGATGCGGAGCGTTTAGTGGAACTGGCACAGCAGAAAAAACGCACCTTGATGGTCGGTTTTAACCGCCGTTTTTCTCCGCTGTATCGTGACCTGAAAACGAAACTGGCGAACGGCGCCTCGTTGCGGATGGACAAACATCGCACTGACAGCGTCGGGCCAAATGACCTGCGCTTTACCTTGCTTGATGATTATCTGCATGTTGTTGATACCGCGTTGTGGTTGGGGGGGGGCGAAGCACAGTTACAAAGCGGAACATTGCTGACCAACGATCACGGCCACATGCTGTTTGCTGAGCACCACTTTGCCAGTGGCAACCTGCAAATCACCACCAGTATGCACCGCCGTGCCGGTAGCCAACGCGAGTCGGTACAAGCGGTGACAGATGGCGGCTTATATGATGTGACCGATATGCGCGAATGGCGTGAAGAGTGCGGCAATGGGGTGGTCAATCGTCCCATTCCCGGCTGGCAAACCACGCTCGAACAACGCGGTTTTGTCGGTTGTGCCCGTCATTTCCTCGATTGTGTGGCAAATCAGACAGTTCCTGAAACTGCAGGCGAGCAAGCATTGATAGCCCAGCGTGTGGTTGAGAAACTGTGGCGCGATGCCATGAGTGAATAACACGGTAGTATTTCGTCTGTGTATAGGTAGACTAGCGGGGCTTTCGTAGGTCGGATTAGCGTAGCGACATCCGACATGAATTGGACGTCATTGCTGTTATCCCAACGCCTGCCTTGCAGGCGTTGATGTTTGATGACAAACCTCATTCTTTCGCAAAGCGAACATATGTCACCAAATAAATAAACAAGGAAAATCGATTTATTGATTTTCGGCTGATAACCACAAAGAAGGAAAAACCACGCTTTTTCCTTTTTTGTTTACGCGCTGAGCGCCTGCCTTGCAGGCGTTGATGTTTGTGGAACCACATAATAATGAATCTATTAAAATCGCTGGCAGCCGTCAGCTCGATGACCATGTTTTCTCGCGTGCTCGGATTTGCGCGCGACGCCATTGTGGCAAGGGTTTTTGGGGCAGGGATGGCGACGGATGCCTTTTTCGTGGCATTCAAACTTCCCAACTTGTTGCGTCGTATTTTTGCCGAAGGGGCATTTTCGCAGGCGTTTGTGCCGATTCTTGCCGAGTACAAAAGTAAGCAGGGCGAAGATGCCACCCGCGTGTTTGTCTCGTATGTTTCCGGGCTACTCACGCTGGCACTGGCGGTAGTCACCGTTATCGGCATGATAGCGGCACCGTGGGTGATTATGGTCACCGCGCCTGGCTTTGCCGATACCGCAGATAAATTCAACCTGACTTCCAGCCTGTTGCGGATAACCTTCCCGTATATTTTCCTGATCTCGCTGGCTTCGTTATGCGGGGCGATTCTTAATACCTGGAACCGTTTCTCCGTTCCTGCTTTTGCGCCGACCTTCCTGAACCTCAGCATGATTGGCTTTGCGCTGTTTGCGGCACCGTACTTTAACCCACCGATTCTGGCGCTGGCCTGGGCGGTGACCGTGGGCGGCGTGTTGCAACTGGCGTATCAGTTACCGCATCTGAAAAAGATTGGCATGCTGGTTTTGCCGCGCGTCAATCTGAAAGATGCCGGTGCGATGCGCGTTATCAAACAGATGGGACCGGCAATTCTCGGTGTTTCCGTTAGCCAGATTTCTTTGATTATCAACACCATTTTCGCCTCGTTCCTCGCCTCAGGCTCGGTTTCCTGGATGTACTACGCTGACCGTTTAATGGAATTTCCATCCGGCGTGTTAGGCGTGGCGCTAGGCACTATTTTGCTGCCTTCGCTGGCGAAGAGCTTTGCCAGTGGCAACCATGACGAATACTCGCGCCTGATGGACTGGGGGTTGCGTTTATGTTTTCTGCTGGC
The DNA here is from genome assembly GCF_004361975.1 of Buttiauxella sp. JUb87. NCBI lineage: Bacteria > Pseudomonadati > Pseudomonadota > Gammaproteobacteria > Enterobacterales > Enterobacteriaceae > Buttiauxella > Buttiauxella sp. JUb87. Next base: position 231,888 of record NZ_SNVY01000004.1, on the reverse strand, counting down.
GTTGCCAAGCGCGGTGGCACTGGGGATTCTGGCAAAACCGCTCACCGTTTCACTGTTCCAGTACGGTAAATTCACCGCTTTTGATGCCGCGATGACGCAACGTGCGCTGGTGGCCTATTCCGTCGGTTTGATGGGGCTGATTGTGGTGAAAGTGCTGGCTCCGGGTTTCTATTCGCGCCAGGACATCAAGACACCGGTCAAAATTGCCATCGTCACACTGATTCTGACTCAGGTGATGAACCTCGCGTTTATCGGCCCGCTCAAACACGCCGGGCTGTCGTTGTCGATTGGTCTGGGGGCTTGCCTGAATGCCAGCCTGCTATACTGGCAACTGCGTAAACAGGATATTTTCCAGCCTCAGCCGGGCTGGTGGGCGTTCTTGTGGCGTTTGTTTGCCGGTGTGGTTGTGATGGCGGCGGTGTTGTTCGGCATGATGCACGTGATGCCAGCCTGGGATCTTGGCTCCATGCCTTACCGCTTGCTGCGCCTGATGGCTGTAGTGGTTGCCGGGATTGCGGCGTATTTCGCAACACTGATGGTGCTGGGCTTCAGGGTGAAGGACTTTGCCCGCCGCACCATTTAGCAAACAGACTAGGTACCAGGCGCGTTCTGCATTAAACTGCGCGCTGCAAAAATTTGACATATTGAACGATTAATTAGGCGGTAATAGCGATGCACGGAGTAATCACAACCTGGTTTGAAGATAAAGGTTTCGGTTTTATCAAAGATGAAAACGGTGACAATCGTTATTTTCATGTGATTAAGGTCGCCAACCCTGAGCTGATTAAGAAAGATGCCTCGGTGACTTTTGAGCCAACCACCAACAACAAAGGCTTATCAGCTTTTTCGGTGAAAGTTGAGCCAGACAGCAAATACATCTTTATTGCTGGCGAGCGCATCAAAATCACGGCGATTAAATCCTTCCTGGTTTACAGCGAAGAAGTGCCAGCCGAAACCAAGATTGATAAAGAGAACGCGGTGCTGTCTGTTGGCGCGCTGATGAACAGCATTCGCCCGAAAGCAGAACCTAAGCCGGGCGAAATGCGTACGCTGAAGAAACTGGCGGTGACCACCTTCCAGGGCTCAACATTAATCTTCTCCGAAGATGAAATTGATGTTGAAGCCACCATGAAGATCCTCCAGGGTCTGAAGTAAGTCATGCTGTAGCGCTCAACTCTGAGCGCTACAAGCTTCCTGCCTGTTAAGCCTGTGACTTTTCCGCTTTTGGGTAGCCATTAAAAAAGAGATTCAAAATCACCGCGCAGGCGGTTGCCAGCATGATCCCGCTGTGTAGCAAAGGCTGTAAGGCTGCCGGAAATTGTGCGAAGAAGCCGTGAGAAAGCGTGGGTGTCATCCCCATCCCTAAGCTGATGGCGACGATATAAAGGTTGTAACGATTGGTTGAGTAGTTGGCGCGAGCCAGAATACGAATCCCTGTTGCCAACACCATCCCGAACATCACCAACCCCGCACCACCTAAGACAAATTGTGGAATTGACGCCACAAACACGGCCATTTTCGGCACCATGCCAAACAAGATCAAAATACAACCCGCAGCCACGCACACCCAACGGCTATGGATCCGCGTTACGCTCACCAGACCGACGTTCTGCGAAAACGAAGTATGCGGGAAGCTGTTAAACAGACCACCAATCACCGTCCCCACGCCATCAACCCGTAAACCACGGATAATATCTTTTTCGGTTAATTTATGGCCGACAATATCGCCGAGCGCCAGAAACATCCCCATCGACTCAATAAAGACAATAATCAGCACCGCGGTCAGCGTCAGGATGGCAACGGGATCGAACGTCGGGGTACCCAGCGCCATTGGCGTCACGATGGCGAACCATTTTGCATCAGCCAGCCCGGACAAATTAACTTCGCCCATCATGTAAGCCAACGCAAAACCAAAAGCGATACCCAGCAGCACCGCGACATTTGATAAAAAGCCTGTGGCATAACGGGTAATCAGCAAGATAAACAGCAACACGGCTGAGGCGACGCAGATATAAACGGGGTCGCCGTAATTCGGGTTGCCCGCACCACCTGCCGCCCAGTCGATACCGACCTGGATAATACTCAGCCCAATCGAGGTAATCACAATCCCGGTGACCAGCGGGGGGAACAGCGGCATTAACCTGCCCACTACCGGCGCCAGCAGGGTGGTAATCAACCCGGCGGCGATGGTCGCGCCAAAAATACCGGTCAGGCCAATCTCGGGATTAGAGCCAATGGCCACCATTGGCGTGACCGCCGCAAAGGTCACCGACATAATCACCGGTAAGCGAATCCCCATAAATTTACCGACCCCCAGACACTGAATCAGCGTGACGACGCCACAACAGAACAGATCGGCGCTAATCAATAAAGAGATGACTTCTTTGCTTAACCCTAAACGGTCACCAATCATCAGTGGTACGGCTACGGCCCCGGCATACATCACCAGCACATGCTGAAGGCCGAGGATCAATAATTGCCCTGGCGGCAGTATTCGGTCGACTTCATTTGGCGTGGTCGCGGGTGAAATTTCAGAGGCACTATTGTCCATATCTATCTCCTTTAATGGCGGCGGTATTGGCAATCCTGTTTTTCCAAAAAATGAGTTCAGGGAATGCATGCGTAACTGATGCCAGTTCCATGCATTGCGCTAAATTGATTGAAGAAGTGTGAAAAACATCACGTAACTGATTGTATTGACAGCGAAGGGGAAAATATTTTGTCTGGGGAGTTTTATCAGTTTGAGGTTTATCTTCTCAGTTTGATAAGCCCACTCTCACTTTTGAGCGGCGGCGAGCAGGCCGGAACTTTGCATAACCTCAATTTTGGGCAACATTCTTTGCAGTGGCTCACAAATTTAGATTTAGTCTGCTTACGCTGAACAAATTGTCCCTGTTTTTGCATTGCTGCAAGTGAGTTCTGGCTTTCAAAAAGGGATGCGAATGAATAAATTTATCGCTGTAGATGCGCAAGAATGCATCGATTGTCACGTCTGCGAAATTGCCTGCGCAGTGGCTCACAATCGACAGAGTTGGCCAGAGTCTATTGCCGCTTTTCATCCACGCATTGAAGTTATTTCCCACCAGCAAAACCATGTCACGGTCACCTGCCATCACTGTAACAATGCCCCTTGTGTCACCAGTTGTCCGGTGGGGGCATTAACCTACCGGAACGAGCAGGTTCACCTGAACGAAGCGCGCTGCATTGGCTGTAAAAACTGCGTGCTGGCCTGCCCATTTGGGGCGATAGAAATGGTGAATGCCGGCCAGGATGCTATCTGGCTGGCGCAAAAATGTGACCTCTGTGAACAGAGTGAAAGCGGTCACCCCGCCTGTGTGGCCCATTGCCCTGCGGATGCACTCAAACTAATGGATGACCGTGAGTTAAACGACTTACGCCTGCGGCGGCAGAAAATGGCGCTCAGTGGCGCGTCGGCTCCGGTTCGTCGCCAGAGTTTATTGGACAAACCCGCCCGCAATGGCGCTGAAAAACTCCCGGCGATACAACGCAAAATGCACTTCGAAGAGATTTATCAGGGCTTGTCCTCTTTGCATGCGGTTAATGAAAGCCAACGCTGCATCCATTGTGCGCAAAAAGCGCGCTGCAACTGGACTTGCCCGCTGCATAACGCTATTCCTGAACTGCTGCGTTTGGTTGCCGAAGGTAAGATTATTGAAGCGGCGGAATTAAGCCACCAAAGCAGTTCACTGCCTGAAATTTGTGGGCGAGTCTGCCCGCAAGAACGCTTGTGTGAAGGGGCTTGTACCTTAAAACCGCACAGCGGCGCGGTGGCTATCGGGAATATCGAACGTTACATCACGGACACCGCACTGGCTCAGGGCTGGTGGCCTAAAGTGTCGCCAGATATCGCAACACGCAAAGAGCGAGTGGCGGTTATTGGTGCCGGTCCGGCTGGATTAGGATGTGCAGATATTCTGGCGCGCCGTGGTATTCAGGTCGATGTCTATGACCGCTATCCTGAAATCGGCGGGCTGCTGACCTTCGGTATTCCTCCCTTCAAGCTTGATAAACAGTTGCTTGCCATGCGGCGCGAAATCTTCAATTCGATGGGCATCGAGTTTCATCTCAACTGCGAAATCGGGCGCGACATCGCCTTTAGCGAATTGCTGTCCAGCTATCAGGCGGTATTTCTGGGTGTTGGCACCTACGATTTAATGCGTGCCGGGCTGAAGCACGAAGACTCGCCGGGGGTCGTGCAGGCGCTACCATTACTGACCGCTAGTGCGCGCAGAGTGATGAACCTTGCTGATGATGCCGCCACGCCCTGGATTGAGCTAGCTGGGAAACACGTTGTGGTACTTGGCGGCGGTGATACGGCGATGGACTGCTTGCGCACCGCGATACGCCTGGGGGCGGCAAGCGTGACCTGTGCTTATCGTCGCGATGAAGCCAGCATGCCGGGTTCAAAGAAAGAAGTGGTGAATGCCAGGGAAGAGGGTGTGGAGTTCCTTTTCAATGCGCAGCCGCAATTCATTGAACGTAATGACAATGGCGCGGTGACAGGAATTGGCCTGATTCGCACGCTTTTGGGCGAACCTGGCAGCGATGGACGACGGCGTCCGCAGCCTGTCGTCGGCTCAGAGTTTGTACTGCCCGCCGATGTTCTGGTGATGGCCTTTGGTTTCCAGCCACATGCGATGCCGTGGCTGGAAACTCACCAGGTCACTTTCGACAAATACGGCCTGATTGAAACCGGTAAAGCGGGGCGCTTATCCACTCAAACGCAGCACCCGAAAATATTCGCGGGCGGTGATGCGGTTCATGGTGCTGATTTAGTGGTCACGGCAATGGTCGCCGGGCGGCAGGCGGCACGGGACATTCTGGTGATGTTGGGTGATTCATCCCCCATTCAGTGCTCACACAGTCAGGAGCCGTTGCGATGACACAGTTTATTCACGTTAACCCCGATCGCTGCATCGGGTGTCGCACTTGCGAAATTGCCTGTGGGCAGGCACACAGTGACAGCGATTTTCGCCCCAGGTTACAGGTGATGAAACTGCATTCATCCACTCAGCCCGTGATGTGCCATCAGTGTGAGAATGCCCCTTGCGTGGCGGTTTGCCCGGTGCGTGCGCTGGTGCAGGATGAGAGATGTGTGCAGCTCAACGAGTCGTTGTGTATTGGCTGTAAAAACTGTGTGATGGCTTGTCCCTTTGGCGTCATCGATATAGCTCTGACGCCTGAAAAAAACATCCAAATCGTGAAATGTGATCTTTGCCAGCAGGACCAAAGCGGCCCCGAATGTGTAAGGGTATGCCCGACCGCGGCGCTGGAGAAAAATGATAGTCATTCGGTGAAGCAACAAGCCACCCTACGCCGCCGCAGTGCGGCTTTGCAGAGTGTGTATTTCTCGTTGAAATAGCCAACAATACGGCCCGATTATCGGGCCGTATTGCTTACGTCAAATCGCCCAACCACCCGCGTAGAAAATGACCAATACCAGGGCAATCAGCACTGTGCCGATATTCAACCGACGCCAATCATTTGAGAACACACGCCCCACCACCAGTGTCACAAAACCCAGCATAATGCCGGTGACAATATTGCAGGTCAGCACGATAAATACCGCGCACACTAGGCCGGCCATCGTATCCACAAAGTCATCGAAATCGAGTTTTGCCACGTTGCTGAGCATCAATAACCCGACATACATCAGTGCTGGGGCGGTGGCATAACCGGGGATCAGGAAAGCCAGCGGCGACAGGAACAGCACCACTAAAAACAGTGCGCCGACCACCACTGCGGTTAAGCCCGTTTTCCCACCCGCCGCGGTTCCCGCTGCGGATTCGATATAAACCGCCGCAGGAGACGCACCGACCAGGCCGGATAAAATCGAACTCACCGAGTCGGCGGTTAACGCTTTGCCGCCATTGATAATTTGGTTGTTTTCATCCAGCAGATTCGCCTGGCCAGCAACGGCACGTATTGTCCCGGTGGCATCAAAAACTGCCGTCATTACCAGCGCCAGTACGCTTGGCAACACCATTGGCTGTAACGCGCCCATAATATCGAGGCTGAAAATAAGTGATTTGCCGTCTTCTCCGCTCAGACTCGGTAACGCCACCAGTCCGTGATACTGCACATTGGGGTCGAAAATCAGGCCGATAATCGAAATGGCAATAATGACCAGTAAAATCCCCCCAGGGACACGCAGTTTTTCCAGCCCCAAAATGACGGCTAAACCTAATAACGTCATGATGACAGGGAAGGTGGTGAAGCCACCGAGCGCTACCGGCAACCCTTCAATTGGGTTCTTGATAACCAGCCCCACGCCACTTGCGGCAATTAATAACAAAAACAGACCAATCCCGATGCCGGTACCGTGGGCGATCCCCATTGGCAAATTACGCAATATCCAGGTTCGCACGCCGGTTACCGAAATGGCGGTAAACAGCACCCCCATCAGGAACACCGCGCCTAAAGCCACGGGAATGCTGATGTGCTGCCCTAACACCAGGCTGAAGGCGGTAAAGGCAGTGAGTGAAATAGCACAGCCAATTGCCATCGGTAAATTGGCCCACAGCCCCATCAGTAATGAGCCGAAGCCCGCTATCAGACAGGTTGCAACAAAGACGGCACCGGGCGGAAATCCGGCTTTCCCTAACATACCTGGCACCACGATCACGGAGTAAACCATGGCTAAAAATGTGGTAATGCCAGCGAGGACTTCCTGGCGAACGCTGCTGCCGCGTTTCGTAATACTGAAATAGCGGTCGAGCGCCCCTTTTCCCTGCACTGTGGCAGGCACATGCGATGAATCGGTCGACATAATTCTGTCCTTATCAACGATGAAGTGACGGTTTTTCCTGTTTGCTATGTTCTTTCGTACACCAGTTGGCCATCGACGTAAGTGCGATAAATCGAGCGGTCATCGCCCAGCGTTATCATCACAAACAGCTTGTCCATCAGCGACACCGAATTGTCATAGCGCAGTTGTTGCAACGGCGTGGCGGTTGGCTCAAGAACCACAAAGTCAGCCTCTTTGCCGATGTCGAAATTGCCGATATAACTATCAAGTCCTAATGAGTGCGCCCCGCCCAGGGTGGCAAGATAGAAGGCTTCATAAGCCGACAGCCGGTAGCCCTGAAGCTGCATCACTTTGTAGGCTTCATTCAGGGTTTGCAGCATATTGAAGGTGGTGCCCGCGCCAATGTCGGTGCCAATCCCGACCTTGATTTTCTTGCGCCAGGCTTTTTGCAGATTGAATAAGCCGCTGCCGAGATAAAGATTGGATGTTGGGCAAAAGGCGATGGTGGAATCGGTGTGATGCAGGCAATCCCACTCGTCTTCCTCCAGATGAATACAGTGGGCAAAGACACTGTTTTTGCCGGTCAAACCGTAGTGATGGTAAACATCGAGATAGTTTTTGCGCTCCGGGAACAACTCTTTTACCCAGGCAATTTCTTCCTTGTTTTCGCACAAATGGGTGTGAACCCAGGTATCGGGATATTCCTGGCGCAGACGCTGCGCCATCGCCAGTTGTTCAGGCGTTGAGGTCGGTGCAAAACGTGGCGTGATGGCATACAGCAAGCGGCGGTTTTTGTGCCAGCGCTCAATTAGCGCCTTACTTTCCAGGTAGCTACTTTCTGCCGTATCCAGCAACCATTCAGGCGCATTGCGGTCCATCATCACTTTACCGGCAATCATGCGCATATTGATATTGCTCGCCGCTTCAAACAACGCGTTGGCCGATTCCGGGTGAACGGTGCCAAACACCAGCGCCGTGGTGGTGCCGTTGCGCAGCAACTGTTTAAGGAAAAACGAGGCCATTTCACGGGCATATTCGGGGTCTTTATAGCGCCGCTCGGTGGGGAAGGTGTGCTTGTTTAGCCACTCGAGCAACTGCTCGCCATATGCGCCCACCATTTCACTTTGTGGATAGTGAATATGGGTGTCGACAAAGCCAGGAACGATGAGCTTGCCGCGATAATCACGCACGCGGATAGCATCCGGTACCCGTGATTTCCCTTCTTCCCACGAGCCAAACCACACCACTTTACCTTCACTGATTAACAGCAATCCATCTTCAACAAAGCGCAACGCTGACTCGATTTCTTCAGGGTGCGAAATTACGCGTGTCACATCCAGGAAGTTCCCGCGCACGGCCTTCAGGTTTTGTACACCAGTCATGTTTTAATCCTCAGTGATTCACAGCACTCACTCCGGTTCTTCGGTCGCCACCGGGGTTGCACTGGTCTCTTTTTGTCTTAACGGGATAAGCAAATTCAGGATGATGGCCGTCAGGCCTCCGGCGCAGATGGGGTTCTCCACCAGCACGAATAACGAAGCGGGCAAAATGCGGAACACATCCGGATCGTATGAAACGCCAAGCCCCAGCCCTAGTGATGTGGCCACAATCAGGGTTTCACGCCGCCGTAGGCCGTTAGATATGATGATGCGAATCCCGGCAATGGCGATCATCGAGAACATCAGGGTCATTGCTCCGCCCAGTACCGGCGCGGGAATGGTGGTAAAGAAGCGCCCGATAACCGGGAAAAACCCGAGGAGGACAAGAATCACAGCGATAAGACGGCCAACATGGCGTGACGCCACCCCCGTCATCTGAATAACGCCGTTATTTTGCGAAAAGGTGGTCAGCGGCAGTGAACCGAGTGCCGAGGCGATAACCGACACCAAACCGTCGGCTAGCACGCCACCTTTCAGGCGCGACTGGTATTCATCACCTTCAATCGGCTGGTTTGACACCATGGCGGTGGCGGTAATCGAACCCACCGCTTCCAGCACACTGAGCAGATAAATGGTGCCGACCACCAGAAATTGAGTGATATCAAAGGTAAAACCGAACTTGAAGGGGACGGGCATGGTGATCAGCGGCAGATTACGCATACTGCTGAAATCCACCATTCCGAGGCACAGCGCGGTGAGATAGCCGACAATCAAACCCACGGCAATCCCGACCATGCGCAACAGCGGGCTGCGGCAACAGTTGAAGCCAATCACTACGACCAACACCAACAACCCGACACCAATGTTTTCATAGTTACCAAAGGTGCCGCTGTGTTTGGCCGAGAACCCGCCGCCAAAATCAATAATGCCGACTTTTATCAGGCTCAGGCCAATCATCAACACCACCACTCCGCTCACCGTCGGGGTGATGACGCGGCGCAACGCGGGCAGAATAAATGACGAACCGACCACCAGAAAAGCGCCGACAAAAGAAACCGCCATCATCGAAGAAAGGATCAGTTCTTCATGAAAACCGTCTTTCTTCATCGCACCGCCAAGGGCAATCATCACGGTTACAAAAGAAAAATTAACTGACTGAATCGATAACAAACCCGAACCAATCGGGCCATAACGATTGACCTGCAACCAGGTGCCAATACCTGAGGCGATCATTGCCATCGAAACCAGGTAAGTGGTGGTGGCGGTTGAGAGTTGCAGCGAAGTACCAACGATCAGCGCAGGCGTAACCATCGGCACAAAGATAGCTAACAGGTGGGTGATAGCGCCCACTAAAGACTGGTAAAACGGTGGTTTGTCTTCCAGGGCATAAACCAGTTCAGAATCGGCATTGCTGAAATCAGACATCTGGACACTCCTGTACCTACCAGTAATGGTGGATGTCGCTTGCGCTTATCCATCCTACAAAAGCCCGTCATCCACGATTTTCGTAGGCCGGATAAGCGCGAGCGCCACCCGACCCCATTACCGGTTTACAGTTTCCCTAAGGCATGGAGGATTTTCTCAGGGGTGAAATGCCACTCTCGCAGCCACACTTTGCAGGCATCGTGGATCGCTGTCGCAATAGCGGGAGCCGCGCCGTTGACGCCAATTTCTGAAATAGACTTGGCACCGTACGGCCCAACATGGTCCTCGCTGGGAACGAGAAATGCGCGGAAATCACGGGGAATATCGCCAATCATCGGCGCACCATAGGTACGCAGGTCGCGCGTCAGTGGGATGCCGTGTGCGTCATACTGAATTTCTTCAGTCAGGCTATGCCCGATGGCGCGCATCGATGCGCCATAGATTTGCCCCAATGCGAGGTCTGGGTTTATCGGCGTACCACAATCGAGCAGGGCGTAGAACTTGTTGAGCTTGATTTCGCCAGTACGCGTATTCACCGCCACTTCGGCAAAGTTTGCCCCAAACGGGAAGGCGAAATTCGGGGTGATATAACTGGCGGTGGCAACTAACGTCCCGAATCCGGTGCCGGTTTCGGCCTTGTGGGCAATTTGCGCAAAGCTCACTTCGCCTTGCTTGCCGCGCACAATACCTGGTGCGGCCAGTTGCACATCTTCCAGCGGTTCGCCGAGCATTTGCGCGCCGTGGAAGAGAATTTTATCGCGTAAATTCTCCGCGGCATTTTTCGCCGCGTTACCGGAGAAACAGGTGCCAGAGGAGGCGTAAGCGCCTTTGTCGAACAGCGCGTGGTCGGTGTCACCCGAAATCACGTGGATATCAGACAGCGGGCAGCACAGCACTTCAGCCGACAACTTCCCGACCACGGTATCAAGGCCAGTACCTATATCGGCACCACCGGAGTGGACGATAAACGTCCCGTCAGATTCCAGTTTGATCATGCAGTTGGCCTGGTCAATATCCGGGATTCCCGATTTCTGCATGATGATGGCGACGCCACGCCCGGTATGCCAGTCGCCCTCTACCGGTTTGGGTGCATCCCAGTCGATTAGCTGACGGCCTTTGCGCAATATCGGTTCTAACGCGCAACTGGCTGCGCCAGGAATTGAGGTGGGCATTTTCCCTTCGCCAATCGCCCCGAGGATTTTCAACTCCTGGCCTTCACGGACGCGGTTAATTTCCACCATATCTAACTGGTCGATACCCAGTTTTTCCGCCAGCTCAGCCATTGCCATGGTCAGCGCAAAGTTCCCTTTGGGTGCGCCGTAGCCCTGGTATGCGCCGGTTGGGCAGATATTGCTGTAGTAAGTGGTGACCTGGAAATCGACGTTATCGCAAGGATAAAGCGGCAGCGACAACGCAGGGCCATTACACGGCACCGTGAGGGCGTGGTTGCCATACGGGCCAGTATTGGCGCGGAAATCCATCTTGATGGCGGTCAGACGGCCATCTTTTTTGGCACCGATTTTTACCGTCACTTTGGCGACGTGGCGCGAGGTGTTAGCGATAAACTCCTCTTCGCGGGTGTAGTGGAAATAGACCGGGCGTCCGGTTACGCAGGTCGCCCAGGCGCAAACTTCTTCCAGCAAAATATCCTGCTTGGAACCAAAACCGCCGCCGACGCGCTCTTTGATGACATGGACTTTATGTTGTTTGAGCCCCACTAAACGCGCGACCTGGCGGCGCAAGTGCCACGGAACCTGGGTTGAAGCATGGATAACCAAACGGTCACCCACCCAGCGGGTGAAGCAAACGTGGGTTTCAGTCGGGCACTGTTGTACCTGTTTGGATTCGTAGGTGCGCTCGATAACCACTTCGGCGTCGGCAAAGCCTTTGTCTACGTCACCAATGCGCCCATGAATACCGGCGGCGATGTTTTTTTCCGGGCGAGCGCCAATCGGGAAATTGATAATCATGTGCTCGTCACGATCGGCAGCCTGGCTGTTTTGCGCTTCGAGGTCCGCTGGCGCACCGTTGACGTAAACCACTTTTTCGTCATGCACGCGTGGGGCATCAGCCGCCATCGCTTCGTCAATCGACAACACAGGTTTTAAAACCTGGTATTCAACCTCGATAAGCTTAAGTGCTGCCAGGGCAATCTCGGCACTTTCTGCGACCACCGCCGCAACGCGATCGCCGACGTGGCGCATTTTTAGGCCAAACATGCGGCGGTCAAGCGGCGAAGGTTCGGGCGCGCTTTGCCCGCCTGGAGTGTAATAAATATCCGGGCAGTTTTTATGCGTGATCACATGAACCACGCCGGGCAAGGCTTCCGCTTTGCTGACATCCAGACGGGTAATCAGCGCGTGCGGGTGCGGGCTGCGTAACATCTTCACCACACAGGCATCCGCAGGAACGCGGTCTTCGACATAACACGGTTTGGCCTGCACCATCATCGCCGCATCGGTTTTCGGATGACGCTTGCCGATAACCGCGAGGTCATGGCGAAAGGTTGGGGTGACGGTGGGCTGGTAAGTGGGGTCGGTCAGACGTGTTTTTGCCAGATCGACCACTTGATAAAACTGCTGGTAACCGGCATCACGGCTGAACAACCCTGACAATGCATCATCAATATCTTCGCGAGTCGGTGACGCAATTCGTTGCAGTAAATCGGTGAGAATCAGCGCGGCGGCAGGGTCGTTGTAGCCTGATTGCACTACGCCTGTATCGACCATCGCCTGTTGTACCAGGCTTAACTGGTTCCAACTGCCAAGTGATTCGGCGGTTTTTATCTCGCCGCCTTCAAGTTGCCCGGCAATCAGTAAAGAGGCGTTAACGATGATTCCGTTGCACCAAATGGCATCTGAACCGGCAAAACCAAAGCCGTCGTCGCTGTTGCGCACCGAGTGTAAACCCAGCCCGAACAACAGTTTTTGCACATTTTCCCCGGCCACGCAGTCAATTTCGCGGGGTGTTCCGTTCAGCGTAAAGTGAATCATCATTTTGTTACCTCATCTTGCTGCTGGCAGTCGGTCAGCAGGTCAGCGACCAGCACACCGGCAATATGGCGTTTAAACGCTTCGCTGCCCGATAAGTCTGCACGTGGATAAATTGCCGCACCCACCGCCTTTTCCAGTGCTTCGCCTTCTAGAGCCAGCGACTCTACGTCGCGCAAGCGCAGCGGTTTTTCCGCCACGCCATCCAGCGCGATACGGATCTCTTCGTTTTCGGTGATGGCAACGGCGGCGGTGACCACCGACCAACCGGCAGCGGAACGGCTGAATTTACGCGTCGCACAGCGGCGGTATGGGTCGTGAATAATCACTTCGACCAATAAGCGGTCGCCCGGAGCCTGCAAATACTCTTCCAGCGTTAAGGTTTCACCATCGGCAAACAGCAACACGGTTTCCAGCGCCAGTAAGATAGGAATGATCACCGATTCGGCCTGGCGGGCGGCAATTTCACCGCCCAAAGTTGCCTGGTTACGCACATGGCGTGAATAGACAAAACCCAGCGCATCGTTCAGGGCTTGCGGGATAAAAACGGTGTCGCGCAGTTTTTGCAAAGTGATCAGCGAACCAATGCGCAGCGTGCCGTTGTCCCAGTCCACTTCGTCGAGTGGCAAACCTTGCAAAGAAATCGCCACGCTGCATTCAGTGCGCGTTGGCGTGGCATTGAGTTTGCTGCCGCCCGCCATCCACACCGCGCTATCTTTGTAGTGTTCCTTCAGTTCCATCGCTTGCTCAATGGTCGTGACACGGAAAAATTGCTTAATCATATGTTCCTCTCTTCGGTCAGACTGGTGTCCGCCAGGCGTGATTATTTTGTCGAATCCATACGTCGCCACATTTTTGCTGCCACCTTTCTGGCTTCGGCGTAAATCGGCTCACAATCGAAGGCGAACTCGCGGTCTTCATAAACCATCACGCCGTCAATCATCACGCTATGAACGCTCGATGAGCCGAGGCCAAACGCCAGATGGCCGCCGATATTTTCGGCCTGTAGCGGCGTTGGCGATAAGTAATCACAAATGGTGAGGTCGGCTTTATAACCTGCCGCCAGGCTGCCAAATTTGGCATTAAAGTTGCGCACCAGCAGTTCGTTACCGCTCCACAAATAGCGGGTGAAACTGTCTGGCCACAGTGGGCCGCCGGCATCACGGTGTTTGAAGAAGGCGAACTTCAGCTCTTCGAACATATCCGACCCGATACCGTCGGTGCCCAGCGCCAGGTTGTGGTATTCGGCAAGCTGATGGTTGTAGCCCACATGGTTATTCATGTTGGAGCGGGCGTTGTGGACGAGGAACCCGTCTTTCTCATTGAGCAGGCGAATATCTTCTTTCGACAGGTAAAGGCCGTGGGCAATCAACGTTTTGCTGTTGAGCAAGTCGAACTCTGCGAGGCGCACCAGCAGATCTTTGCCGTATTTGTCATGGCTATAAGAAACATCGTAGCGATCTTCGGCGGCGTGAATATGCAGGCCACGGCCCGTGGATTTAACCGCGCCTGAAAGCATCGCCAGCCCGGCATCCGGCACGGTAAAGGGAGCGTGAGCGCCAATATGAGCTTCAACCAGATAACGCTCTTTTCCGGCACTTCGCGCGTTATCAATCAGCCGCGCAAAATTAACGTTTTCTTCGACGCCAGCTTCCAGTTCCTCCATCCCGCCGTTGCGGTCGGTGGTTTCAAAACAGGTCATGCCGCGCAGCCCGGCTTTCAGGAAGGCGTTGCGTAAGGTGCTGAGCGAACCGGCGATGTAATGCGGTGACGCGTGGTGATCAATCACCGAAGTACAGCCGCTTTTAATCGCTTCCAGTGAGCAAATCAGCCCGCTGTAGTAGAGCGATTCTTCGTCAAGTACGCGGTCAAGTCGCCACCACAGGTTTTTGAGCGTCGAGATAAAGTCCGGGCTGGGCGGGATTTGCGCCATGATGCCGCGCGATAACCCCGAGTAAAAATGGTTATGTGCGCAGACCATGCCCGGCATCACGATGCGCCCGTGCATCTCTTTTACCGTGGCCTGCGGGTAATCTGTCGCCAGCCCAGGACCAACGTTGACGATTTCGCTACCTTCAATCGCAATATCAACGTTGTGTTGTACTTGCGCCGGAGAAAACTGTACGGCGGTGACATTTTTCAGAATCAACATAATCAGGCCTCCACTTTTCCTAACAGGTAACGATGATGTTTATGCACGTGGCTGATAATTTTGCAGATCTCGCCAAGCTCGTGCGGCGGCTGGTGGAACTGGCTGTCATCGTCAAGCGTTAACTTCCACAGTTTTTGGTGCAGGCGGATGCTGACGTCGTTGCCGTCAGCGTAAAAGCCTGGGTTGCTGCTGTTGGTGAAGTCTTCTGGCAGGCTGAATACCGTCAATTTGTCGGTATACGGTTTGCCTTGCCACGGGCAGAACTGGGCGCAGTTGCCGCATTCATTGCAGAAAGCATCAAGGTGCAGCGTCTGGAAGCGGTTCTGGAAACCAGGAACGGCAATCGAAACGTTGGCGCGGTTCGGGCAGACATCGACGCATTTACTACAGATGTAGTTACATTCCAGGCAGCGTTCAGCCTCCTGTTTCACAAAGTTGTTGCGGTCGTTTTTACTCACCAGGTTGACGGCAATATTGCCTTTGCGTTGATAAACATGCTGCGGGTCGACGTTGTTCCAGTGCTTGTCACCGTGGCTCGATTGAATGTTTTCGCGCCACAAAATGGCATCCGTCGCCCGTCGTGCGGTGCCGATAGCCGCCACAATGGAAGACGGGCCGCTTTGCACGTCACCAATCAGGAACAGGCCTGGTTTGGTGGTTTCGCCAGTGGCCGACGCCACCGCAGGCCAGCCTTGTTCATCCAGTGGCACGCCCATTGCGGCCAGCGCTGCACAATCTTGCTGTTCGCCGATGGCGGTAATTAAGGCGGAGAATTGCAGCGTTTCGCTTTGCTCAGAAGCCACAGGGCGGCGGCGGCCTGAACTGTCTGGCTCACCTAATTCCATCTTACGTACCGTTAAGCTGCCGTCTGCGGCAAAGTGCTCTGGGTTGGTCAGGAACATAAACTTCACGCCATCTTCCAGCGCTTCTTCATACTCCTCGCGCCAGGCGGGCATTTCGCTGGCGGTGCGGCGATACAACACGGTGACATCGGTGACGCCAGGCACACGCAGGGCGGCACGCGCGCAGTCCATCGCCGTGTTGCCAGCACCCACTACGGCAACGTGCTTACCAAGATTCAGGTTCACACCGCGATTGTAATCACGCAGGAAGGGCAGCGATTTGTAGACATTGCGGTTATCACCCGCCAGTTTCACACCGCTGTTTTTATCGGTCCCGGTGCCGACCAGCACATAGTGGAAGCCGTCTTTTTGCAGTTGTTCAAAGGTCAGATCCGGCGAGCAGTTGTATTCAAACTTCACGCCATGGGCAGCGATAAAATCAATGTCATGCTGGATAAGTTCAGCCGGAATACGGAACTGAGGTATCACGTTTTTTACCACGCCGCCTGCGTTGGCTTCGCGTTCAAATAGCGTGACCTGGTGACCCGCCCGTGCGAGGAAGTAACCGGCGGAAAGCCCGGCTGGGCCCGCGCCAATCACCGCTACCGGATGGCGGCTACCTGAGCCAGCAGGCTTATGCCAGCGCTGTTTATAGCCTTCCCAACCTTTTTCCAGCGCCACCTTTTTGAGTTCGCGAATGTTAAGTGCACTGTCGTAATCCAGGCGCGTACAGTTGCTTTGGCACTGGTGGTCACAAATATGGCCGGTGATGGCAGGCAGCGCGTTGCGCTGGTAAATCACTTCCAGCGCATCGGTATAACGGCCTTCACCCATCAGGCGAATGTATTCAGGAATATCTTGCTTCACCGCGCAGGCCGTGACGCAAGGGGCGACGTAGCAATCGGTGAGCGGCAACGGGCCGCCAGCATCAATCTGGTCTTCTGATTTCCAGTGTTTTTGGGTGTATTCCATGCTGATGGCGCGTTTTGCCAGCGCTTCCAGGCGTTCAACGTCAACACGCGTGAGCGCAGCGGCGCTGGATTTTTCCAGCTCGCGCATACAGTCGAGCATACGCAGGTAACCGCCAGGCTTGAGCAAATCCGTAGCCATGGTGATCGGGCGAATCCCGGGTTCAAAAATATCGCGAATGGTGAATTTGCTGGCACCGCCGGAATAGGAGATAGGCAGCAGGCCATCAAAGGCGCGTGAGAGTACCGCCGCGACGTTGATCGACAGGGGGAACAGTGCGCGCCCCGACATATACATCTCTTCACCCGGTAACGCGCCTTTGTGATTAATGGTGCCGAGGGTGTTGGTTAACTTAACGCCAAATCCGAGCTGTTTTTCTTTCGCCAGTGCCATTAAACGTTGCAGCATGTCCAGTGCTTGCTGGAGTTTCAAATCATGGCCGAAGGACTCTTCTTTCAGGCCGATGTAGTCGAAGCCGCAACTGTCCAGAATCTCTCTGACGCGCGGATAACCGAGCAGCGTCGGGTTGAGTTTGACGAAAGTATTTAAGTGTTTTTCCTCCAGCATGTAGCGGCAAATGGCTTCGATTTCATCTGGCGGGCAGCCGTGCATGGTCGACAGCGTAACCCCGGTGACCAGCGTGGCGGGGATGGATTCAGCCAGTACCGCCAGTTCAGATTTGCGTTCTGCCAGTAATGCAAAGCGGTTAATGAACGACTCGTTTTGCAGCCATTTTTGCAACGTTTTACGGTAACGCGCGAAATCTGGGTGCGCCGAGGAATCCATCATGGAATGGATAAATTGCTGCATCGGCGGCTGGCGAATACCGTCGAGGTTGTATCCGACACTCATGTTGAAGATAAATGACTTTTGCGCGTCTCGCGGTTGCGGCGTAAAGACCTTTTCCAGCAAATGGAGAATGAACCAGGCTTTGAGATATTCGTCGTAGGCTTTTGGTAGCGTAAATTCGCTAGACCACTCGGTATTAAAGGCTTCGTCTTGCGCATCAATACACGGTTTTTCAAGCTCCAGGCGGTCAAGGATCTGCACGGTTTTCAGTTCGATAAAACGGCCACCCGTTAACCAGGAGACGACAATATTCTGGGCTAATTGAGTATGAGGGCCAGCAGCAGGGCCAATCGGCGTTTCACAGGTTTCACCAAACACATTAAATGTGGAAGGCGTGTCCGCCCGATAAAACTGTTGAGCCGGAATTCCAAAGATAGAATTGCTCTGCTGATACTCATCGAAAATGCGCGTCAAAAGTTCTTCGAACGGAACCGGACGCATAATATCTCCCATGACATTCTCCTTGCGACAAATTAAAGGGTAATAGCGCGTGTGGCCTGACCACAGAAATAGTTAATGGGTTTGTGCAAATATCGCGCCAGAGAAATTAATTGAGCTTATGGGGAATAATAAATGCGAGCGGCCTCTAATATTCATACTTCTTTGTGAAAGACTTCACATCTGTCTTTTTGAGAATGATTTTCATTAATAAATAACTGTTTCAAGTGGGGTTTATCGAGTTTGTGTTGATTCTCATAAGTAGAGATAAAATATCATTTTGATAATAACAAGAGGGCGTCTGGCGCGGTTGTTTGAACGCAATCGATTAAACGAAAGAAGTCTGTAAAGTCACATTATTTTGTAATGGCTGGTGTGGTAATTTTTAGAAGAATATAAACGTAGGTCGGATGGGTGTTAGCGTCATCCGACACATCCTGATATAAAGTCATTCCAATTTTCCAGTGGTTTTATTAAAGATGAGGTGGGGAAATAATGACTCATGCAAATATTCCGGCCCCTCTGAACTCTTTCGGTGAAAATAAGAATTTATTTAATCAAAAAACTGCAGTGATTAGCATTGTCGGAGCCGGGGGGAAAACCAGCACCTTATTCTGGCTGGCCCGTGAGTTTGCCCGCATCGGTAAGCGAGTCATTGCCACCACCACTACGCAGATGTATTTGCCGGAAGAGAATATTCCAGTGCTATTTTGTCGCTCCCCTGAAAAGCTTCCGGGTGCGGTTTTTACCCCGCCTGCCATTGCCTGCTTTGCGGGCTGGAACCAGGAATTGGGTAAAGTGCGCGGGTTTTCGCCCGCAGAAATTGATGCACTGGCAAAACGCCATCTTGCCGATGTGCTGCTGGTGGAGGCTGACGGAGCGCACGGTTTTCCACTTAAAGCGCCGGCCTTGCACGAACCTTGCATAGCTCAAAGCAGTGATTTCGTTATTGCTGTGATGGGCGGGCAGGCAATAAACCAGCCGATAGAGCCGCAAAATGTCCATCGCTGGCCATTGTTTAGCGCCATCACAGGGCTGCGGCAGGGGGGCAAGTTAGGTATTGAAGCCCTGAAGCAGTTTATTAACCATCCGCACGGCATGTTTAAACAGGCTCCGCCGCAGGCCAAACGTATCTGGCTGATTAATCAATGTTCTCATATTGAGAATATCACCGGCGTCCTGCCAGAACTTCTCGCCAGTGGCGGGCTTGATGCCATTTGGCTGGGCGCGGTCAGAGAGTTTCCACCGATTACACACGTGTTACTGCGCGATGAAGGTGCGGTGACGGATAAAAATCTGTAGAGGCAATCATGAAAATATTCGCAGAAGCAGCAAGACTGGAGCAGCAAAACAGCCCCTTCGCGCTGGCTCAGATTGTTGATAGCCGGGGCTCGACACCACGCCATTGTGCGCAAATGCTGGTGCGCAACGATGGCAGCGTGATGGGCACGATTGGCGGCGGCATGATGGAGCGTCGGGTGATTGAAGAGGCGTTACTGGCGCTCGCCGAACGTAAACCGCGTTTATTTCATGGCCGCATGGCGCGTAACGGTGAAGATGCGGTCGGTTCCGACTGCGGCGGGGCGATGACCGTTTATATTGATGTTCATGGTCACAGCCCGCGCCTGGTTCTGGTGGGCGCAGGGCATGTTAACCAGGCGATTGCCAAAGCGGCGGCAGCGCTGGATTTTAATATCCACGTGGCAGATGTGTATGCCGACAATCTTAATCCTGACTATTTTCCGCCAGCGACCCGTTTGCTCCAGGCGGCAAGCTTCACTGAAGCCATCGAAGCCCTGCAAATCGACGCTGAAGATTATGTGGTGATTGCCACCAATAGCCAGGACAAAGAAGCGCTGGATTGCCTGATTCAACGACCGGTGAAATATCTGGGTCTGCTAGCCAGCCGCCGCAAAACGCAGACTTTCCTCCAGCAATTGCGTAGCCATCGAATCCCCGAAGCGAAGCTTGCGCGTTTACATGCGCCGATTGGTTTTAATATTGGCGCTGAAACACCGCAAGAAATTGCCATCAGTATTCTGGCAGAAATCGTCCAGCACCGTCATCAGGCGCCCGGTGGCCCAATGAAAACGCAGGAAACAGCGGGGCGGTTGGTGGTTATTCGCGGTGCGGGGGATATTGCGACCGGCGTGGCATTGCGCCTCTGGCACTCCGGTTTCCGCGTGGTGATGCTGGAAATGGCAAAACCTACGGTGATCCGCTGTTCGGTCGCTTTTGCTCAGGCGATGTTTGACGGCGAAGTGACGGTCGAAGGGGTTAAAGCGCGCTATGTCGCGGATGTTGATGAAGTCCCGGCGGTGTTACAAGCGGGGATTATTCCGGTGTTAGCCGATGAAAAGGCGAGTTTGTTGTCGGTATTGCAACCTAATGGCGTAGTGGATGCCATTCTGGCAAAAGTGAACAAAGGTACCCATCGCGCAATGGCTCCGGTCACCATCGCTCTCGGGCCAGGGTTTGAGGCCGGAAAAGATTGTGACGCAGTGATTGAAACCAATCGTGGGCATTATCTGGGGCGGGTGATTTACCAGGGGGAAGCTCAGGCTAACACCGGCATACCGGGGAATATTAAGGGCGAAACCACCCGTCGGGTGATGCGTGCGACGGTCGCCGGGAAAATACGCTGTTGTGTGAAGCTCGGTGATGTGGTGAATGAAGGGGACACGGTGGCGTGGATTGATGACACACCGGTGATTGCGCCGTTAGGCGGCATGGTGCGCGGGCTGCTCAATGAGGGGTTAAGCGTCACCGTCGGTTTTAAAATTGGTGATGTAGACCCGCGAGGACTGGCGGCAGATTTTACCACGGTGTCGGATAAAGCCCGCGCAATTGGCGGTGCGGTGCTGGAAGCGATGATGGCGTTACCAAAAAAGCCGCAACAAATGCAGCAGAAGCCAGTGCGTGAAGTTGATCTGGTGGATTAGGGTTTTGGCGGATGACGCTTCGCTTATCCGCCCTACGAAAACCGATTGGGCGGTTTGGTTTCGCAGGCGTCATCCACCATTGGCTACTGGCAAATCACCGTCCCCGTTTTCCCCTCAATACCTTCTTTGGCTTTTTCCAGCACCGTAATCAGCGTCTTACGCCCTGGGCGGCTGGCGGCAAACGCCACGGCGGCTTCCACTTTCGGTAACATTGAGCCTTTGGCAAAATGCCCCTCGGCAATAAAACGCTCAGCATCGCTCAGGCTCAGGTTATCCAGCCATTGTTCGGCCGGCTTGCCGTAGTTAATCGCCACTTTTTCCACCGCGGTGAGAATAATTAACATATCGGCGTTGATCATCTCGGCGAGTTTGGCGCTGGCCCAGTCTTTATCAATAACCGCGTTAGCGCCGCGTAGGTGGCTTCCTTCGCGAGTCACCGGGATGCCGCCGCCGCCAACGGTGATCACCAGTTGTCCGGCACTGAGCATCGCTTTCACTGTCTCTTTTTCGATAATATCAACCGGTTTCGGTGAGGCGACCACGCGCCGCCAGCCGCGTCCGGCGTCTTCCATCATTTGATGCCCGTTAGCCATCAGCACTCTGGCTTCTTCGTGGGTGAAGAACGAGCCAATAGGTTTAGTCGGGGAGAGGAACGCAGGGTCGTTTTTGTCGACTTCCACCTGGGTGATAATCGTCGCCACGGGCGTTGCCAGCCCGCGCAGATGAAGCTCCTCACGAAGGGCGTTTTGCAGGTCATAACCGATATAACCCTGGCTTAACGCCACACAGACCGACATCGGCAACATCGGTGTATGGGCTTCGGTTTTGGCGGCTGCCTCAAACGCCCGGTTGATCATACCAACCTGTGGGCCGTTGCCGTGCGTCAGGACAACTTTATGTCCCTGTTCAACCAAATCGACAATAGCGCGAGCGGTGATTTTCACAGCGACCATTTGCTCTGCCAGGCCATCGCCTAAAGCGTTACCCCCCAGAGCCAGTACAATTGTCTTTTTCATCATCCTTACCTTATTCGTAGATTAGTGACAAACCTCAATGGTGGATGACGCCTGCGGCTTATCCACCCTACAAAACCAGAGCTGTCTGGAACGGGTAGGTCGGATAAGCGTAGCGTCATCCGACATCAGCAACTTATTGTTAAGTATCTGAATAGTTAAAAGGCTGGCGCTTCAGGAAACGTCCATCTCCTGCTATTCCGGTAAATTTTCCGAGACTGAAAACCTTTTTGCCGCGTGACAAGGTGTGGCGTATTTGCCCCTCGCAAACCATGCCTTCATACGGGCTGTAATCGGCATTGTCGTGCAGTTCGCTGTGGAGAATCGTGGTGCGGGTTTTGGGGTCGATAATCACCACATCCGCGTCGAAGCCTGGGGCAATACAGCCTTTTTGTGGCCATAGCCCGAATAGCTGCGCGGGCATGGCACTGGTCAGTGAAACAAAGCGTTCGGGTGAAATACGCCCGCTCATGACCGCGGCGGAAAACAGCAGCAGTAAGCGGTTTTCCACACCCGGAAGCCCGTTCGGGCAGCGGCTGAAATCACCGCCGGAAAGTGCTACCCGTTGTTGGTAAGGGAAAGTGCAGTGGTCGGTCGCGACGACATCAATCGCACCGTCGTTGATTCCACACCACAAGGCGTCTTGTTCGCGGACATCACGCAACGGTGGGCTGAGAATAAATTTCAATGCGTCTTCGCGTGAATACAGACGTTCATCCAGCATTAAATATTGCGGGCAGGTTTCCACCCACACCGGCTGATGGCGCGCTTTTGCCAGCCGTAGGTAGTCAAGCCCAAGGCCATTAGAAAGATGGACGATATACAGCGGTGCATTACCCGAAAGCCGCGCGAGGTTAATCATGCGTGCGATGGCCTCGGCTTCACATTCTGGCGGGCGGCTGCGGGCGTGGTAGAGCGGGGCGGTGAGGTTGGCTGCCAGGAAATCAGCACGCCGTTGGGCAATCACCGCATCATTTTCC
Organism: Buttiauxella sp. JUb87; assembly: GCF_004361975.1. Lineage (NCBI taxonomy): Bacteria > Pseudomonadati > Pseudomonadota > Gammaproteobacteria > Enterobacterales > Enterobacteriaceae > Buttiauxella > Buttiauxella sp. JUb87. The sequence continues at coordinate 209,140 of NZ_SNVY01000004.1, read as the reverse complement.
GGGTGGACGGTGGTCAGCGCCCCGGCTTCGTTAAGCCGTTGCAAAGCACGCAGCACATCGCTGTCGTTCAGCTTGTAGAGATAGGTCAGATAGAGTTTAAAACTGCTGATACCCGCATCGACCATCGAGGGGATCTCGTCGATGATGGCATCATCAATGTGCTGGATAACACCATGAAAGCTATAGTCGACAACCGCTTTGCCACGCGCATAACCGTGATAAGCCTCGAGCTGGTGGTGCAGGTTGCAACCTGCCGGGCCAAATCCCATATGGTCAATAATGGTTGTTGTACCGCCACACGCGGCGGCGCGGGTGCCGGTAAAAAAATCATCACAGCTACGGGCTATTCCGACATCAATATTAAAATGCGTGTGCACATCGACTCCACCTGGCATCACGTAGCAGCCAGCGGCATCAATAACTTCGCAGTTGTCTGGCACGGGAATATCCGCAGCAATGCGTTCGAACAAACCGTTGGCGATGAGTACGTCATGTTGTGCCTGGCCTGTGGTATTCACCACGCAGCCGTTTTTAATCAGCACTTTTTTAGGCGGCATTTGGGAAGGAATCATGTTGGAAACTCCGTCAACAACAGGCTCCGTTGGTGGCCCAACGGAGCATCGCCAGTAACAATTATTTTTTCAGTTCAGACAGGTAGGCCAAAGGAATCGAGGCATACAGCGCAGCACAAGTCACCAGATGGTCTTTCCAGGTTTTTTCGTTCGGCGCGTGGGCTTCAGGCTCTTTACCTGGGCCAAAGCCGATCACCGGAATACCGTGGCGGCCCATGATGGAAACGCCGTTGGTCGAGAACGTCCACTTATCCACCACCGGATCTTTGTGGAACAAGCCCTGGTAGGCTTTGCTGAGGGTTTTCACCGTGATGTGGTCTTCTTCCACTTTCCAGGTCGGGAAGTAACATTCGGTTGGATACACCAGGCCGGTCCATGATGGGCGGTCATATTCGTACATCGACACCGTGGCGTTAACGGCTTTGACCGAGTCGAGTGCGCGGATCTCTTCCAGCGCACCTTCCCAGGATTCGCCCCAGGTTAAGCGTCGGTCAATGGAAACCGCGCAACTGTCTGCCACTGCGCAACGGCTTGGCGAGGTGAAGAAAATTTCCGAAACGGTTAGCGTCCCTTTGCCGAGGAAGTCGTCATTACCCAGACGGGTGGCCAGTTGCTGCAACTCGTTGAGGATTGGCCCCATTTTGAAGATGGCGTTATCGCCGCGCTCTGGTGCGGAACCGTGGCAGCTCACGCCCTGCACATCAATGCGGATTTCCATGCGCCCGCGTTGGCCGCGATAAATCTGGCAATCAGTCGGTTCGGTACTGACCACGAATTCCGGGCGAATGCCGGATTGTTCAATGATGTACTGCCAGCACAGCCCATCGCAGTCTTCTTCCTGAACGGTGCCGGTCACCAGCAGGGTGTACTGATCTTCCAGCCCTAAATCTTTGATAATTTTACCGGCGTAGACCATTGAAGCCATGCCACCTTCCTGGTCCGATGCGCCACGTCCACCAATCAACTCCTCGGTTTCCATGCCCTGATACGGGTCGAATGACCAGTTTTTCATGTTGCCGACACCAACGGTATCAATGTGGGCGTCCATGGCAATCAGGTGTGGGCCGTGGCCGATGTAACCAAGAATATTGCCCATCGGGTCGATGACGATTTTATCGAAGCCGACTTTTTCCATCTCTTCTTTGATGCGATGCACGACGCGTTTTTCGTCGCAGCTTTCGCTTGGGATGGCAATCATGTCGCGCAGGAAGCGTGTCATATCGGCTTTGTAGTGTTCTGCTTTTTCTAATACTAATTTGAATGGAACCTGCTTAGTCATTTCTTTAACTCCCTTAATGAAACTCATCTGTGAACCGCCAGGGTTCACGCAGTTGTCGGGTACGCGCCTTCCCAGACCACTTCGCGGTAGTGCTTCACGTCGGTATCACCTTCGGTACTGATAACCAGTACGACGGAATCGCGGTTCAGCCCCAGTTTTGCCATCAGTGTTTCGCGTTGTGGGTGGTAATGAACGGCGGCCAGCACGCCGAGGCCAACGGCTCCCGATTCGCCAGAAATAATGCGCGGATCGTTGCCTAACGGGTTGCCCAGCACGCGCATCCCAAGTGCGGCAACCGAGTCCTGGCAGGAGATAAATTGCGTGGCGCAGTTGCGCAGCACCGTCCAGCCGAGCGGGTTAGGTTCACCACAGGCAAGACCTGCCATGATGGTGGCCATATCACCGCCAACGTTGACGATGTCGCCTTTCACACCCGAGCGGTAAATGCAGTCAGCCAGTTCTGGCTCAACCACTACGGAGTGCAAGTGCTGCGCCCCATAAACATCGGCCAGATAACCGAGCACGCCACCGGCCATTGCGCCGACACCCGCCTGTAAAAAGACGTGTGTTGGCCGCTTGATGCCCAGCTGTTTCATCTGTTCAACGGCTTCGTCGGCCAGAGTCGAATAACCCTGCATAATCCAGGTCGGGATTTTGGTGTAACCTTCCCAGGCGGTGTCCTGCACCACTTCCCAGCCGCGTTCTTTGGCGGTTTGCATGGTCATACGCACGGTGTCGTCGTAATTCATGTCGGTGACGATACATTCCGCGCCGAGATTCAAAATGTGGTCTACACGTTCTTGCGCCGACCCTTTCGGCATATAAACCACCGCATGCTGCCCTAATTGCCGCGCAGCCCAGGCCACGCCGCGCCCGTGGTTGCCATCGGTGGTGGTGGCGAAGGTCATTTTTTCTTTGATGGTGTTTTTGATTTTCTCAAACGAGAAATCGTTGATATCCATCTGGTATTTTTCACACAGCAACTGTGCAATGGCGTAGGTGCCACCCAGCATTTTGAAGGCATTGAGGCCAAAACGCTGGGACTCATCTTTCACCAGAATTTTGCCAATACCGAACAAGCTGGCGAGCTCATTAAGCTCACACAACGGGGTCGGTTGGTAACCGGCAATCTTCTGGTGAAAAGCGCGGGCTTTGCGGGTTTGTTCGCTGGTGAACAGCGGAGATATTTCACCATTGAATAAACGGTTTTGTTCGATAGCTAACTTCAATGAGAAAACAGACATAACCCAACCTCATTTAGCAAAAGATGTTTTGCTGAAGGAGGCTCTGGCCTGTAGGCCAGAGACCCTTTTATTTGACACGTTTCACAGCATCTTTAAGCAGTTTTTCAAGGATTTGACCCGGGTTCGCATATTTACGCGACAGGATCATTGCGGCGATGATGTACGGCTTCCAGCTGGCTTCTTTGTAGGTTTCGATGCGGTATTTTTCGAACACGCCTTCGGTGACTTCACCTTCTTTACAAGACACGCCGGAAATATCCGCAGGCAGGCAGTGCATATAAAGGGCTTCGCCGTCGCGGGTCAGCTTCATCATCTCTTCGGTGCAGTGCCAATTTTTGTGGTTAGCGTTTTGTGCCAGGCACTGTTTTTCCAGCGCTTTCAGGCCGTCGTGGTCATTGGCGCGCAGCAGGGTGGTGCGCTCTTCCATGACTTTGTAAGGCGCCCAGGATTTTGGATAGACGATATCGGCGTCTTTAAATGCCTCTTCCATTGAGTTAACCTGGCGGAAGCTGCCGCCGGAAGATTTGGCATTGTTTTTTGCTACTTCCACGACATCAGGAATCAACTCATAACCGTCGGGATATGCCAGCGTGACGTCCATTCCAAAGCGGGTCATCAGGCCAATGATGCCTTGCGGTACGGACAGCGGTTTGCCGTAGCTTGGTGAATAGGCCCAGGTCATGGCGATTTTTTTGCCTTTTAGATTTTCCAGCGAACCGAAATGCTCACGCAGCCAGGCCAGATCGGCCATAGATTGCGTTGGGTGGTCAATGTCGCATTGCAGGTTGACCAGCGCAGGGCGTTGCGGCAGAACACCTTCTTCGTAACCTTCGTCCAGCGCGGCCCCCACTTCACGCATATAAGCATTGCCTGCACCAAGGAACATGTCATCGCGAATACCGATGGCGTCAGCACAGAAGGAGATCATATTGGCGGTTTCGCGCACCGTTTCGCCGTGGGCAATTTGTGATTTGCCTTCGTCGAGGTCTTGTTGCGCCAGGCCCAGCATGTTTAAAGCAGATGCGTAAGAGAAACGGGTACGGGTCGAGTTATCACGGAAAACGGAGATGCCTAAACCATTGGTAAAGACGTTGGTGGCAATGTTATCGGCACGCATGGATTTCAGTGCGGCCGCGACGTCGAGGACTTGTTTAAGCTCATCCGGACTCTGTTCCCAGGTTAACAGGAAATCCTTTTCATGAAGATGAGAGTTAAGTTTGCTGAGATCTTTAATTAAATCATTAATCGTTTTCATCAAAACACCCTTTGTTATGACTGGTCACAGGACGGCTGCACTGTGCAGGATTAACCCAACAAATCTATACTCGTCATCCTTCAAGCTACTGGGGTGTTGGCTGCACTAACAAACCCCAGTCACTTACCTAAATAAGCTCCTGGGGACTTGCTCCCTTGCCGCCTATCTGCAACTTGAATGCTAACGGGTATGTGTGAGCTATTTATTGATTAACAATAATTATGCCAGGTGCGGGGAAATGGCCGATTGAGCGGGACAGGTGAATTAAATGTGTGAACGCAATCGCTAAAATCATGCTTTCTTAATGAATTGAGTGTCGATTATTTCATGTCGGGATAAATCAAATAAAAATAAAATTTAGCGGGCTGACGGCACATTGCAGGATTATCATAAGCTCACTCCCCAAATTGATAACAGCACATGGTGGATTATCAATTTGATAAATTAACGGTGAAAGCATCGGGGTGTTAATTTGTGAGTAAATGAAAATAGGCCGATTATTATCACTGTTTTCATTTGCCAGATTAGTATTATGAACCTTGTTTTAAGGTCACCAGGAGTTCAGTAAGGGATAGTTAGACTATCAATAATTGCAAAGGGAAATTATCGATCATGATGGCTGTGAATACTCAGTCGGTGCTGATGCAGATTCAACCGACGATCATCCGTTTTGCGAAGATGCTGGCAAGTGTGTTGCAACTGGAAATTGAGATTGTTGATATCAACCTGGTTCGTGTAGCAGGCACCGGCCCTTATGCTAAGTCTTTGGGACGCAAGCTAAATGCTAATTCACGTTTGTTGAAACATGTCATTGAATCAAAGAAGGAAAAAGTCGTCACCCAGTCTGGTGTTGACCCTATTTGTGAAGGATGTACAGATAAGCAAAATTGCCGGGAAAAAGCCTTCCTTGGTACACCGGTCATGTTTCAGAACTCCTGCGTTGGTGTGATTAGCCTGGTGGCACTTAATTGCGAACAGCAAGAACGCATAAAAGACAATTTGCGCGAATTTTCAGATTACGTGCAGCATATTTCCAATATCTTTATATCCAAACTCCTCGAAGACCAAAGCGGTGAGAGTAACGCCAGCGGGATACTGTTAAGCCTGATCGATAATATGGATCAGGGGGTGTTGATCTTTGATAAAAATAATCAGCTGAAATTTGCGAACCCCGTCGCATTAAAAATATTAAAATCCAATCACGAGCAGTTGCTGGGGAAAACGATTTCTGCACGCGCGCTGACTTTTCAGAATTCTTTTACTAGCGGAAATATGCAATATATTATTTCCCTCGATAATCGTAGCGAAATAATTATTGGCCAGTTGCTTACGGTGCAGGAAAACCAGATTTTTTTAATGGCATTTCATCAATCACACACGGTTATTAATACTGATTCAAGTAACGAAGTTCCGCAGATCGAACATCTTATTGGCGAATGCCAGCCTATGCAGGCGTTAAAGCGTTTGATAGGCCGCATCGCACCTGGCCCGTCGAGTGTGATGATTACCGGTGAAAGTGGCACGGGTAAAGAGGTGGTCGCCTGGGCGATTCATAAACTTAGCAACCGTAATGACAAACCCTTTATCGCGATTAACTGCGCCGCCATCCCTGAACAACTGCTGGAAAGCGAACTGTTTGGTTACGTCAAAGGTGCATTTACAGGTGCGTCGACCAACGGTAAGCAAGGGTTGATTCAGGCCGCCGATCAGGGGACGCTGTTCCTTGATGAAATTGGTGATATGCCATTAGTCATTCAGGCTAAATTGCTGCGTGCCATTGAAGCACGCGAAGTTCAGCCTATTGGCTCAAGCCGCCCCATCCCGGTTGATATCCGCATTATTTCTGCCACCAATCAGAATCTGGAAAAGTATGTTTCCGAAGGGAAGTTTCGCGAAGATCTCTATTACCGTCTGAATGTCATTCCGGTGATACTGCCGCCGCTGCGCGATCGCAAAGAGGATTTGTCTTTACTGATCCACTATTTTCTCAATTTGCACACTAAGCGTATTGGGCTGGTTTATCCGGGGATTGCAGCTGATGTTATGGCGCTGCTGGCAGCGTATCAATGGCCGGGAAATCTGCGTGAGTTAAGCAACATGATGGAGTATTTGGTGAATGTGGTTCCTTCCGGCGAAGTGATCACCACGTCGCTGTTGCCGCCGAACATCGTCAATCAGCGGCATATTGTGGTTGATTTCAGCCGTGCGCGTACCGAGCAACCTCAAGAAATCAGCGAATTACCTGAACATGGCGCACATGCGCTAGAGGAGATGGAAAAGCAGCTTATTGCCGAAGCGTTGGTGCGCCACGGTAATAAGAAACTGGCGGCGGATGAATTGGGGATAGGGATTGCGACCCTGTACCGCAAAATAAAGAAGTATGGTACTGACGATAAGCCTCTTTCGTAGATCGGATGACGCAAAAGGTGGATGACGCCTGCGGCTTATCCCCCCTACAAAACCCATTCACGGGTCGGATGACGCAAAAGGTGGATGACGCCTGCGGCTTATCCCCCCAACAAAACCCAATCACAGGTCGGATGACGTAAAAGGTGGATGACGCCTGCGGCTTATCCCCCCTACAAAACCCAATCACAGGTCGGATGACGCAAAAGGTGGATGACGCCTGCGGCTTATCCCCCCTACAAAACCCATTCACGGGTCGGATAAGCGTTAGCGTCATCCGACACCTGTGGCTAATGGCTGCTCCCGGCATCACATTTGCGCACCGCATCGACAATCATCTGGTAACCGGTGCAGCGGCATAAATTGCCCGCCAATCCCTGGCGAATTTGTAGCACTGTCATGGGCTGGCTGCGCGGTTTTGCCAGTAATGCGCTGGTGGCCATGATAAACCCAGGGGTGCAAAACCCGCATTGTACCGCGCCGCTTTCGGCAAAGGCTTGCTGAATGGCGGACGGCTTCCCGTGCAATGATTCCCCTTCGCTGGTACGAATCGTTTTACCGTGCGCCCATACCGCCAGATAAAGGCAGCTATCAATCGCGGTGCCGTCAACCAGCACCGTGCAGGCTCCGCATTCCCCGACGCAGCAACCCTGTTTAATACTGAGAAAACCCTGGGCGCGTAATACATCGGATAACGGCATCGCCGGGGAGACATTCAACTGATAGTTGGCGCCATTAATCCGGCAGTTGATGGTTTTGCTGTTCATTGCGATGTCGCTATTCATTAATTTCCCCTCCAGCCTGTTTCACCGCCTGTTCGATAACGCGTTTGGTTAGCGTGCTGATCAGGTGCAAACGGAACGATTTTTCAGCACGCCAGGACGTTCTGGGTGACACATCCTGCGCGACCGCTTCCGCAATTGCCGCCAGGGTTTGTCGGGTTAAAGGCTGCCCAGCCGCGGCTTGTTCGGCATGAGCACAACGTACCGGCGTGGGGGCGGCAACCCCGAAGGCGAGTTTGATTTCCCGGAAGCGGCCCGCATCTAATTCACATAATGCGCTACAACCAATGGTGGAAATATCCATCGCATCGCGCATCGCGTATTTGAAACTCGCAGCTCCTTTATTACGGTAATTTTCTGGCTTGAAATGGAAGGCTACCAGCACTTCTCCGGCGGTTAATGCCACTTTACCTGGCCCGGTGTGGAAACCGTTAATCGAGGTAAAGCGCGTCCCCTGCGGGGTGGCAATTTCCAGCTCGGCTTCGTAAATCAGCGACGGGCAGGCAGAGTCGGCACTGGTTGCGCCATTGCAAATATTACCGCCGTAAGTGGCGACATTACGGATTTGCGGCCCGGCGATGACGGCAGCGGATGCTGCCAGCGCCGGAAGGTGTTGCTGCACTAGCGGATGTTCGATAAGTTCGCTAAAGGTGGTGCCGGAGCCGATGCGAATTGCGCCGTGGGCGTTGCATGTCACGCCGCGCAATTCGGCTAAATCATGAATGTCGACGATATGGCGAAAACGTGGGTTGAGATGATGGAGCTGAATTAATACGTCGGTTCCACCCGCCAGCAAGCGGGCCTGGTCATCTTCCATCAGCAGGGCGACCGCGTGCGCGACGCTCTCGGCATGGTGGTAACGTTCAATGTCATACATAGCATTATCCTTTTATCAGCCCGGCCTCGACAAACTCCTGGTACAGGCGTTTTGGCGTCAGGGGAAGCGTGTTGATGGCAACACCTGTCGCCATGCGCACCGCGTTGCGAATCGCTGCGGCAGGGGAGATAATCGGCGGTTCGCCCAGCGCTTTGTGACCGTAGGCTGACTGCGGTTCGTCAGTTTCCACAAAGGCGCACTCCAGCGTCGGCAGGTCGGGCATGGTCGGCATTTTGTAATCCAGCAGGTTAGGGTTACGCACCACGCCGCTTTGCTCATCGACAATGATTTCTTCAAACAATGCCCAGCCAATGCCCATTCCCATACCGCCATGAACTTGCCCTTCAGCCAGCGTAGGGTTAAGGATTTGCCCCGAATCATGCAGATTTAAGATACGGTTGATGGTGACTTTGCACAGCGGTATATCCACGGTGACATCCACAAATGTGCAGCCGTAAGTCGGCGGGTTGGTCTGGGTTTTAAAGGAAGTTTCTGCCGAAAGTTGCCCGCCCAACTCTGGATGGTAGAAAGTGTGCATCGCAAGCTCAGCCACGCTCAGTAGCACCTGTTCAGGACGAGTTTCCAGTACGATATTGCCATTGATAATCGTCAGGTTCATTTCGGGAAGATGTAGCATTAGTGCCGCGTGCTGGAGGATTTTTTGCCGTAAAATTTGCGCGGCTTCGCGCAAAGCCGGTGCGGTGACATAGCTTTGGCGCGAGGCAAATGCACCGGGGTCAAAAGGCGTGATGTCGGTGTCCTGCGTGGAAATGGTATGGACCATCTCGAAAGGCATGCCGATGGTTTGTGCGACCATTTGTGCAAACACGGTATCGGCACCTTGCCCGACTTCGGTGGCGCCGCTTTGCAGATTGATGATTCCGTCCTGGTTGAGCACCAGGCGCACGCTGGCAATTTCGACGCCAACTGGCCAGGTGTTTGAGGTATAGCTAAAACAGGCGACACCTACGCCACGACGAACGTCGCCCTGAGTTTGTAAACAGAGCGCTTTACGTTCATCCCAGCCGAAACTTTCGCGCCCTTGTTTCAGGCATTCAAGTAAACCGGCGCTGTATATTGGCCTGTTGTACAAGCTGTTGATATCGCCTTCGCGGGCGGCATTGAGTAAACGGATGTCTACCGGGTCGATGTTTAAAGCAACGGCGGCATCATCCAGTAATGATTCCAGCGCAAAGATCACTTGTGGCGCGCCGTAGCCGCGCATCGCCCCCGCTGAAGGAAGGTTGGTGTAGGCGGTAGTCGCCTTGAAGCCATAGGCACTGCGCGGATAGAGCCAGGAAATTTTACTGCCCGCGGCGGCGGCAATCGAATGCCCGTGCGAGGCGTAAGCGCCCGTGTTGGAGAGAATATCGAGCTGAAACCCTTTTAACTCACCTTCAGACGAGATACCCAATTGCGCATCAATCTGGAAGGCATGACGGGTGCGTGAGGCGTAGAAACACTCTTCACGACTGATTAACACTTTGACCGGAATACCGCCCAGTTTCAGCGTCAGAAAGGCCGCCATCGGCTCTTCCAGCACATCCTGTTTATTGCCAAAACCGCCGCCAATATATGGCTTTATCACGCGGATTTTTGACCAGGACATATTGAGCGCTTGCGCAGTCACGCGGCGCACGATGTGCGGAATTTGGGTGCTGGAAATTATGGTGATGCGGCCGGGTTGTTCCATCCAGGCAAAGCAGGTGACGCCTTCCATATGGCAGTGCTGCACGACAGGGGTTTTAAAGCGCCCGGAGTACTGGTGATCTGCCGCTTGCATCGCTGCGATGGGGTTGTTGGTGGCGGCTTCGCTGCGTTTGAGCAGATTGCCCCCTTCATGAATCGCGGTGGCATCAGCGGTGAGGGCGGCTTCGGGTGAGGTGATAACGGGTAACTCTTCCCAGGTGACCACCACCGTTTCAGCAGCTTTTTCCGCCGTGAGTTCATCTCGTGCCACGACAATTGCCACAGCATCGCCGAAATGCCGGACATGTTGCGTCAGCAAACGGCGGTCGGCAATATCCTGTTTTGTGGGGTCGAGCGTCCAGGCATGTCCTGCGGTGGCAAAGAGGGTATCCGGCACATCTTCCCAGGTAAAGACGGCGACAACACCGGGAATTTCAAGCGTGGCGCGGTAATCAATGGCACGGGCATATCCGTGGGCGATTGGGCTGCGAACGTATTTGGCATAGCACATGCCAGCCATCAGTATATCGTCGGTATATCTGGCTTGCCCGGTGATTTTGGCAAGCGCATCCACCCGCAAGCAGGGCAATCCTAATGGTGCTTTACCCATTCTTTCTGACATGGTTTTGTCTCCATCCTCAGGAATAAGGTCACGCTTCGTTTAGCTCCTGAGTGAAGCAAGATGTACGCCAGTCATCGCTAATGGCCATTTCTTATCATCAAACTGTGATAGTCATCGGAAAATAAGCTGTTGTTCAGGAAGGGGATGGTGCCAGGAAGAAGAAATTTTTTTCTCACAATGATAGGTAATGATCATTATGATAAATCGACGATATGTTTAGTGTGGACTCACCTTTCTGGCAGTCCATCACTCAAATTTTGACCGGGGCTAAATCGTTATTTTTTTGCCACCGCGACTGACTGTCGTTGCTTGTCCATCGGCACCGTAGAGGTTCGGTTCCTGATGTGGTTTGAGTACCGCAAGCGCTTGTTCATTGCGCGCTAACTGGTCCTCTAATAACCAACCGTTATGCTGGTTAATATCACGTAAGTGCTGTGTTTTTTGCGTAATCGTCTGCCAACGTTGGCTAATATCAGTGCTGCCGATACTTTCGACTTTCTGTGCGGCACGACGCTGCTGCTCAAGATAATCAAGCGTCGCTAACAATGAGCTTTTATCTTCAGTGATACGTTGTAATGCACTGCCATTCACATGGCCTGCTGATAATTGTTGTTGCTCAGCGTCCATCACCTCTTTAAGAGAGTTGAGTACCGCAGTCATTTGATCCATCACTTCTAACAGACGATTCATGCCATTATTTACTCAAGATAGAGCTTTGAGCTTCCTGGATTAACGCATCGGCGATCTTGCCGGTATCCATTTTCAGCTCACCGTTACGGATCGCTGTTTTGAGTGCTTCAACGCGTTCCATATTGATATCCCCGCTACCCGGCTGAATTAACTTAGCCTGTGCGTCACTGAGTGTCACATTGGTGCTTTTCGGGGTGGTGCTTTTTTCCAGTTGGCTCTTTTGAATCGGCGCTTCTGGCGTTTCGCGTGGTTGTACAGTGCTTACCGGTTTCAAAGGCGACGTGCGATCAATGCTCATTATTAATTCCTCATCGAGGGGTAATATCTATCATCTGTTAATACACTATCGGCAGACATCACGGAACCTTTAAAACCTTCTTAATCCCTAACGGAATTTTATAAGTTAATCAGAATATTCCCATCCGTGTCGACGACTCCGCTGACTATCTGACCCGAACTCATTCGTACCCGTGCATTCTGTGCCACGGCGGCATTATTCAGTGCCTTGCCCTGGCTATTGACGCTAAATCCTTCACCAGCGGCGACCACTTGCACCTGCTGCCCGGCTTTGACTCGCCATGTCTGGCGCACCATTGACAGCAGAATCGGTTGATCTGCGGCGATGTCGCGCAGCGTCACGGCACTGCTGGCCTGGTTGATATCGAGCATAGCGCGTGGTGGCAGTTGATCGAGCCGCCCACGTTTGAGCTGAAGCTGGCCTGCATCTATGACGCTACCGCGCGGTAATGGCTGCGCGGCTACAACGTAATTTCCGGTGGCCTGCACCTGGGCCTGTATGTAGCGTTTGTCGTTACCGCAGCGCGCCATCACGCTCACGTTTCCCCACAGGCGGCTATTCCCCGGCATAGAAAAATCAGGGAGTGGGCAGGGAGGTAATTGCGCATCAGGCGTTTTGACTATTACCGACACTTCATCACTCATGCCCGCCAGGCGCTGCTGGAAAAACTGGCTCAACGGCGCATCCAGAATGCTGGCTAATGCCTGCGGGCAAGCCAGCAAAAGGGCAATGGTGCTCCAGGTTTTCAGACCGGTCATGACGTTTCTCCTTGTTCAGGTGGCAGTGATTTTAACTGCACAGCGAAATGATCAAGGCGACAAATAGCGACGCATTTTGCGTCTATTCCAACGATAACGCACGCGTAAGGAGCTTTAAGCTGTCGGACAAATCCTAATTATGCGGAGGGAACATGCTAGACAAACTGGATGCCGCGCTGCGATTTCAGCAAGAAGCGATAAATTTGCGCGCCCAGCGTCAGGAAATTCTGGCAGCAAATATCGCCAATGCGGATACCCCGGGCTATCAGGCTCGCGATATTGATTTTGCCAGTGAAATGAAAAAAGTGATGGAACGGGGTCGTGCCGAAGGCAGCGGTGTTGCGCTTGCGCTCACGTCCGCGCGCCATATCCCTGCGGCAACACACTCAGCACCTTCGCTTGATCTTCTTTACCGCGTTCCGGACCAGCCATCGATGGATGGTAACACCGTCGATATGGACCGCGAGCGTACACAATTTGCCGATAACAGCCTGAAATACCAGTCCGACCTTACGGTTCTCGGTGGCCAAATCAAGGGCATGATGTCGGTGCTGCAACAGGGTGGCTAATAGATGGCATTACTGAATATTTTTGATATCGCAGGCTCTGCGATGACGGCCCAATCCAAGCGGATGAACGTGGCGGCGAGTAACCTGGCTAACGCCGATAGTGCCACCGGCCCTGACGGACAGCCTTATCGCGCTAAGCAGGTTATTTTCCAGGTTGATGCCGCTCCGGGGGCTGAAACGGGTGGCGTAAAAGTGACGGGCGTTGAAGAGAGCCAGGCACCGGACAAACTGGTGTTCCAGCCGGGTAACCCGTTGGCTGATGCCAAAGGTTATGTGCGGATGCCGAATGTGGATGTGGTGGCTGAAATGGTCAACAGCATGTCGGCGTCACGCAGCTATCAGGCCAACGTCGAAGTCCTCAACACCGTGAAAAGCATGATGTTGAAAACCCTGACGCTGGGTCAATAAGGAGTGATTGATGGGCATCGCCGTTAATATGAATGACACCACCACCAGTGGTGTCAGTGCGACTTCGGGTAACAATAATCTGACAGGCAGCAACGCCGCTGACCTGCAAAGTAGTTTTTTGACGCTGTTGGTCGCGCAGCTGAAAAACCAGGACCCAACCAACCCTCTGCAAAACAATGAATTGACTACGCAACTGGCGCAAATCAGCACCGTGAGCGGCATTGAAAAACTCAATACCACGCTCGGTTCGGTTTCCGGTCAGTTGACCAATAACCAGTCTGTGCAGGCCAGCGCCTTGATTGGCCACGGAGTGATGATCCCTGGCAGCAAAATTCTGGCAGGCAGCGAAGCGACCACGCCATTTGGTGTTGAGCTGCAACAGGCCGCCGATAAAGTCACCGCCACCATTACCGACAGTAGCGGCAAAGTGGTGCGTACTCTCGATGTGGGGGCGCTTAGCGCAGGCGTCCATACCTTTACCTGGGATGGCAGCATGACGGACGGCACCACCGCACCGGACGGGGCCTATAACGTCGCTATCAACGCCAGTAATGGCGGGACACAACTGGTGGCTCAACCGCTGAATTTTGCGTTGGTCAATGGAGTGACACTCAGTAATGGTACGACCTTGCTCGACCTCGGAACTTACGGCACCTCCACCCTCGACGACATCAGGCAGATTATTTAAGCCTTCAACCCTTGCAGGAGTAAAACATGGGCTTTTCTCAAGCGGTCAGCGGCTTGAATGCTGCGGCCACCAACCTCGACGTGATTGGTAACAACATTGCCAACTCCGCCACTTACGGTTTTAAATCCGGCACCGTTTCTTTTGCCGATATGTTTGCCGGCTCCAAAGTGGGCCTCGGCGTAAAAGTTGCGGGCATTACCCAGGACTTTAACGACGGCACCACCACTAACACCGGCCGTGGCCTGGATGTGGCGATTAGCCAGAATGGTTTCTTCCGCCTGGTCGATACCAATGGCTCGGTGTATTACAGCCGTAACGGCCAGTTCAAACTGGACGAGAATCGCAATCTGGTGAACATGCAGGGGATGCAGTTGACCGGTTACCCGGCAACCGGTACGCCGCCAACGATTCAGGAAGGCGCAAACCCAGTTGGGCTGGCTGTGCCAAATACCTTGATGGCGGCGAAAACCACCACCACGGCGTCGATGCAGATCAACCTGAACTCTACCGACCCAACGCCAACGAAAACCCCGTTCAGCGCGACAGATTCCGATACCTACAACAAGAAAGGTTCTATCACTGTCTATGACAGCCAGGGTAACGCCCATGATATGAACGTCTTTTTTGTGAAATCGACGACGGCGAACACCTGGGATGTATATACCCAGGATAGCAGCGTGGCGGGTAGCCCAGCGACCAAAGGCGCATCGATGGTATTTAGCCCAAATGGCACGCTGATTTCAGGTGGCACTAACTCCCTGACCACCGGGACTATCAATGGTGCGACTCCGGCGACATTTGATCTGAGCTTCCTGAACTCGATGCAGCAAAACACCGGCTCCAACAACATTGTTGCCGCGAATCAAAATGGCTATAAGCCAGGCGACCTGGTGAGCTACCAGATTAACGAAGACGGCACCCTTGTTGGCAATTACTCCAACGAGCAAACCCAATTGTTAGGCCAGATTGTGCTATCGAATTTTGCCAACCCGGAAGGTTTGTCCTCTGAGGGCAACAACGTGTGGTCTGCGTCCAATTCTTCTGGCGTGGCGCTGCTGGGAACGGCGGGTTCCGGTAACTTCGGCACCCTGACCAACGGTGCGCTGGAGTCTTCGAACGTCGACCTGAGTAAAGAACTGGTCAACATGATTGTCGCGCAGCGTAACTACCAGTCGAATGCGCAGACCATCAAAACCCAGGATCAGATCCTCAACACCCTGGTTAACCTGCGTTAAGCACTGACGGGATAGCTTAATGGATCACGCAATTTATACCGCCATGGGTGCGGCCAGTCAGACGCTGAACCAACAAGCGGTGACTGCCAGCAACCTGGCAAATGCTTCAACACCGGGCTTTCGCGCACAGCTAACCGCATTGCGTTCGGTGCCAATAGAAGGGCTTTCGTTGCCGACGCGCACCCTGGTGACGGCTTCAACGCCTGGCGTGGATATGTCGCAAGGTCAGCTTGATTACACCCAACGCCCGCTGGATGTTGCCTTGCAACAAGATGGCTGGCTGGCGGTACAAAGTGCTGATGGTACTGAAGCTTATACCCGTAACGGCAATATGCAGGTTAGCCCTGCCGGGCAACTGACCATCGGTGGGCAACCGGTGATGGGAGAAGGTGGCCCGATTGCTGTGCCTCAGGGCGCGCAACTGACTATCGCGGCAGATGGCACTATTTCTGCACTGAACGCGGGTGACCAGCCGAATACTGTGGCACCGATTGGCCGCCTGAAACTGGTGAAAGCCACCGGCCAGGAAGTGGTGCGCGGTGATGACGGTTTCTTCCGCCCGAGTGCGCTGGCGCAAGCTACGCGTGGTGCCACGTTGCAGGCGGATGCCAGCATCTCGTTGATGCCTGGCGTGCTGGAAGGCAGCAACGTTAAGCCCGTCGAAGCCATGACCGACATGATTGAGAACGCCCGCCGTTTTGAGATGCAAATGAAGATTATTTCAAGCGTTGATGAAAACGAGCAGCGCGCCAATCAGTTGTTGGCGATGAGCTGATAGCCGAACGGTTTTTGTAGGTCGGATAAGCGAAGCCTCATCCGACAAACGAAATACAGATCTAACAGGAATCAAAAATGATCAGTTCTTTATGGATCGCTAAAACCGGTCTTGATGCCCAGCAAACCAACATGGATGTGATTGCCAACAACCTGGCAAACGTCTCCACCAATGGTTTTAAGCGTCAACGCGCGGTGTTTGAAGACTTGCTTTACCAGACGATTCGCCAGCCTGGTGCGCAATCTTCTGAACAGACCACATTACCGTCCGGTTTGCAGATTGGTACAGGTGTGCGTCCGGTGGCTACCGAACGCCTGCACAGCCAGGGCAACCTGTCGCAGACCAACAACAGCAAAGATGTGGCGATTAAAGGCCAGGGCTTTTTCCAGGTGCAATTGCCGGACGGCACCAGCGCCTATACTCGCGATGGTTCTTTCCAGGTCGACCAGAACGGCCAGTTGGTCACCGCGGGCGGTTTCCAGGTTCAGCCAGCGATCACTATCCCTGCTAATGCACTCACCATTACCGTTGGACGTGACGGTATTGTCAGCGTGACGCAACAAGGGCAGGCACAGCCGGTTCAGGTGGGGCAGCTGAATTTGACCACCTTTATGAATGACACGGGTCTGGAAAGCCTGGGTGAAAACTTGTATGCCGAAACCCAGTCTTCCGGTACGCCAAACGAAAGCACACCTGGGCTGAATGGCGCAGGGCTTTTGTATCAGGGGTATGTTGAGACCTCTAACGTGAACGTGGCTGAAGAACTGGTGAATATGATCCAGGTTCAGCGCGCTTACGAAATCAACTCTAAAGCCGTTTCAACCACTGACCAGATGCTGCAAAAGCTGACGCAGTTGTAAGACGTTTGCCGGTGTGAGTGTTTTGCACCGGCTGTCGTTATCTGAATGACCTGAAGATGAAAGCAATGCAAAACCCAATGGTTCTTCGTCCTATCGTGATGTTTCTGGTGCTCTCCACAAGTGGCTGTGCACTGGTGCCAACTAAACCGCTGGTGGAAGGGGCAACATCGGCCCAACCTGTGCCTGGCCCAGCACCTGTGGTTAATGGCTCTATTTTCCAGACGGCGCAACCGCTGAACTATGGCTACCAACCGCTGTTTGAAGACCGCCGCCCACGTAACGTTGGCGATACGTTGACGATCCAGCTTCAGGAAAATGTCAGTGCCAGTAAGAGTTCGTCGGCGAATGCCAGCCGTGATGGCAAAACTAATTTTGGCTTTAACGTCACGCCGCGCTATCTCGAAGGTCTGTTCGGTAATAACCGCGCCGATGTGGATGTGGAAGGCGGCAACAGTTTCAACGGTAAAGGTGGGGCGAATGCCAGTAACACCTTTAGCGGAACCTTAACCGTGACGGTCGATCAGGTGCTGGCAAACGGCAACCTGCACGTCGTGGGTGAAAAACAGATAGCCATTAACCAGGGCACCGAATTTATTCGTTTCTCCGGTGTGGTCAATCCTCGCACCATCAGTGGCTCCAACACCGTGCCGTCCACACAAGTGGCGGATGCGCGCATCGAATATGTCGGTAACGGCTATATCAACGAAGCGCAGAACATGGGCTGGATGCAACGCTTCTTCCTTAATTTATCGCCGATGTAAGCGAGGGATTTATGACCAGATATTTATTCGGATTGCTGATGCTGGTGGCAACGCTAGCGCAGGCTGACCGTATCCGCGACCTGACCACGGTTCAGGGTGTGCGTGAAAACTCCCTGATTGGTTATGGCCTGGTGGTTGGCCTTGACGGAACGGGTGACCAGACCACACAAACGCCGTTCACCACGCAAACCATGAACAACATGCTTTCGCAGTTGGGGATTACCGTTCCTGCGGGCACCAATATGCAGCTCAAAAACGTGGCTGCGGTCATGGTGACGGCTAAGTACCCGGCGTTTGCTCGCTCGGGGCAAAATATTGATGTGGTGGTTTCTTCAATGGGTAACGCCAAAAGCTTGCGCGGCGGCACATTGCTGATGACGCCAATGAAAGGGGTCGACAACCAGGTTTATGCCCTGGCGCAAGGCAATATTCTGGTCGGCGGTGCGGGGGCTTCTGCGGGTGGCAGCAGCGTTCAGGTGAACCAACTGAATGGCGGGCGTATCACCAATGGCGCGATCATCGAACGTGAATTACCGGGAACGTTTGGTTCAGGCAATCTCATCAGCCTGCAACTGAACAATGATGATTTCACGCTGGCGCAGCAAATTACCGACACCATTAACCGTTCGCGTGGCTTTGGCAGCGCGTCGGCGATTGATGCTCGCACCATCCAGATTCGTGTCCCAACCGGCAACAGCTCGCAAGTGCGTTTGCTGGCCGATATTCAGAACCTGGAAGTGAACCTGCCAGCACAGGACGCCAAAGTGATTATCAACTCACGTACCGGTTCGGTGGTGATGAACCAGGAAGTGACACTGAATACTTGTGCGGTGGCGCAGGGCAACTTGTCGGTGACGGTCAACCGCCAGGCACAGGTGAGCCAGCCGGATACACCATTTGGTGGCGGTCAAACTGTTGTCACCCCGCAAACGCAAATCGACTTGCGCCAGAATGGCGGGGCGCTGCAACGGGTTAACGCCAGTGCCAACCTGAACACCGTGGTTCGTGCTTTGAACACGCTGGGCGCATCACCAATGGAGTTGATGTCGATTCTGCAATCTATGCAAACCGCGGGTTGTTTGCGGGCCAAAGTGGAAATTATCTGATGCTTAACGAGTCCCAATCACTGGCGAATGCGGCGTGGGATGCTAACTCTCTTAACGAGTTAAAAGCCAAAACCGGGCAAGATCCGAAAGGCAACATGAAGTCGGTTGCCCGCCAGGTGGAAGGGATGTTCGTGCAGATGATGCTGAAAAGCATGCGCGAGGCGCTGCCGAAAGATGGCTTGTTCAGCAGCGAGCAAACGCGGATGTACACCAGCATCTATGATCAGCAAATTGCCCAACAGCTCAGCGCAAAAGGCCTTGGGCTGGCGGACATGATGGTGGAGCAAATGGGCGGCAATGCTGACCCATCGGAAGAGGCTGGCAAAATGCCGATGAAGTTTGATATGCAGACGGTGACCAGCTTCCAGAACCAGACCATCACACAAATGGTGCGCCAGGCCATCCCGAAAGCACCGTCTAACGAAGAACCGCTAACCGGTGATAGCAAAGACTTCCTGGCGCAGCTTTCGTTACCCGCACGCCTTGCCAGTGAACAGAGCGGCATTCCTCATCACTTGATTCTGGCGCAAGCGGCGCTGGAGTCAGGCTGGGGGCAACGGCAAATTCTGACTGAAAAAGGTGAGCCGAGTTTTAACCTGTTTGGCGTCAAAGCCAGCAGTAGCTGGAAAGGTGAGGTGACTGAAATCACCACCACCGAATATGAAAACGGTGAAGCGAAAAAGGTAAAAGCCAAGTTCCGCGTGTATAGCTCTTATCTGGAGGCGCTTTCTGATTACGTCGGCTTGTTGACGCGCAACCCGCGTTACGCCGCCGTGACTAATGCCAATACCGCAGAACAGGGCGCACAAGCGTTGCAAAATGCGGGGTACGCCACCGATCCGAACTATGCCCGTAAGCTGACGGGCATGATTCAGCAGATGAAAGCGATGGGTGAGAAAGTGGCGAAAGCGTATAGCAACGACCTGTCTAATCTCTTCTAAGTTCTCACTATTAAATACTCAAGTCCTGCCGGGAACTGCCGATACTTACTGACAGGAACCGTGATTAATGCGCTAAGGAAATTTCATGTCCAGTAGCCTGATTAACAGTGCCATGAGTGGCCTGGGTGCTGCCCAGGCGGCACTGAATACTGTCAGTAACAACATTTCTAACTACAACGTCACAGGCTATACCCGCCAGACTACCGTGTTATCTCAGTCGAAAAGTACGCTGGGTGCTGGAGGATGGATTGGCAACGGTGTGCAAGTCAGCGGTGTGCAACGTGAATATGATGCGTTCATCACTAACCAACTGCGCGCGGCACAGACGCAAAGCAGTGGTCTGAGTACTCAGTATCAGCAAATGTCGAAAATCGACAATATGCTGTCGGGTAGCACCAACACCCTCGCCACCACCATGCAAAGTTTCTTTACTGGCCTGCAAACGCTGGTCAGTAATTCTGAAGACCCGGCTGCTCGCCAGGCGTTGCTTGGCAATGCCAGCGGCCTGGTAAACCAGTTTAAGGTGACGGATCAGTATCTGCGCGACCAGGATAAGCAGGTGAATACCGCTATCCAGAGCAGCGTGGAACAAATCAATAATTACGCAAGCCAGATTGCGAATCTGAATAATCAGATTTCACGCCTTACCGGTGTGGGCGCGGGCGCATCACCAAACGATTTGCTCGATCAGCGCGACCAGTTGGTCAGCCAGCTTAACCAGATTGTCGGTGTTGAAGTCAGTGTGCAGGACGGTGGCTCGTATAACGTGTCGATCGCCAACGGTTTAACCCTGGTGCAAGGCGACAAAGCTAATCAACTGGCGGCTGTCGGCTCCAGTTCTGACCCGTCACGCATTACTGTTGCATATGTTGACCCGGTTTCTGGCACCACTGAAATCCCTGAAAGCCAGCTGAAGAATGGCTCGCTTGGCGGCATGTTGACTTTCCGTTCTCAGGATTTGGACAGCGCGCGTAACCGCCTCGGGCAGTTAGCTTTAGCGTTCTCTGATGCGATTAATCAGCAGCACAGCGCGGGCATTGATGCCAATGGCGCGGTGGGGAAAGATTTCTTTGATTACGGCGGCCCGTCTGTTTTAAGCAACAGTAAAAATGCCTCTCAATCGACAGTACTGACTGCACAAGTCACTGACAGCAAAGCGGTTCAGGCCAGCGACTATAAAGCTGTGTTTAACGATCCTGACTGGGAAATCACTCGCTTGTCGGACAATAAGAAATTCACCGCAACCGAGGCCGTTGATGGCAGTGGCAACAAGAGCCTGAGTTTCGACGGCTTAAAAATCGACATTAGCGGTACGCCAGCGACCAAGAATGACAGTTTCGTTATTAAGCCGGTTTCAGATGTTGTGGTGAATATGAACGTCTTAATTAGCGACGAAAGTGAATTGGCATTAGCGGCCAATCCTTCGGGTGGCGATAGCGACAACCGTAATGCTCAGGCGCTGTTGGATTTGCAGAGCAGTAAAGTCGTCAACGGCAACAAATCGTTTAACGATGCCTATGCCAGCCTGGTGAGTGATGTGGGTAACAAAACCAGCACGCTGAAAGTCACCAGTACCACGCAAGATAATGTGGTCACGCAGTTGAGTAACCAACAGCAGTCCATCTCTGGTGTCAACCTTGACGAAGAGTACGGTAACTTGCAGCGTTTCCAACAGTATTACCTGGCGAATGCCCAGGTTCTTCAGACGGCATCAACTCTGTTTGATGCGTTACTGTCCATCCGTTAATTAAGGAATCTGGCGTATGCGTATCAGTACCGCAATGATGTACCAGCAAAACATGCGTGGCGTGACCAACGCACAAAGTGAGTGGCTGCGCTACGGCGAGCAAATGTCGACGGGTAAACGTGTCACTAAACCTTCTGATGACCCGATTGCCGCATCGCAAGCGGTGGTGTTGTCTCAGGCTCAGGCTCAAAACAGCCAGTACGCGCTGGCTCGTACTTTTGCGACACAGAAAGTGTCGCTGGAAGAGAACGTACTGGGGCAGGTGACCACGGCGATTCAGTCTGCGCAGGAGAAAATCGTTAACGCCGGTAACGGTACGTTAAGCGATGACGATCGTGCTTCACTGGCTACCGATCTGGAAGGTGTCCGCAATCAGATCCTCAACCTTGCCAACAGCACAGATGGCAACGGGCGTTTTATTTTTGCGGGCTATAAAACGGATTCTGCACCGTTTAGCGGTGGGGCAAACAGCATCGTTTATACGGGCGGTGGTACTGCTGTGACCCAGTCTGTTGATGCCGCACGCAGCATGACGATTGGCCACACAGGCACGCAAGTGTTCAACTCACTGACCAGTAATGCGGTGCCGGAACCCGATGGCAGTGACTCGGAAACCAATTTGTTCAACATGCTTGACTCTGCGATTGCCACTCTGAGAAAACCCGCTGAAGGCCTGGATGATGCCGACAAAGATCTTTTAACCGCGGCTATCGATAAAACCAACCGTGGGCTGAAAAACTCCCTTAATAACGTTCTGACCGTGCGTGCAGAGTTAGGCACACAGCTTAATGAGCTGGATAAGCTTGATGATTTAGGTAATGACCGTGCGTTGGGACAGTCGCAGCAAATGAGTGATTTGGTGGATGTAGACTGGAACTCGGCGATCTCTTCCTATGTGATGCAGCAGGCAGCACTTCAGGCGTCTTACAAAGCATTCAGTGATATGCAGGGGATGTCTTTGTTCCAGCTGAATAAATAGTAGCTTTACCGTTTGGGGCGTGCCATGAAACTGGGTGCGCTTTATGTGCCCACTTCATCACCCCGAAGTGGGTTTTTTTTTGCCTTATCCGACCAGACTCTCAGAAATAAAAAAGCCGGTCAGTTTCCTGACCGGCTTTTTCGCAACGCTTAGCGATTATTCAGCGCTTTGCGGGCGTGTAGCTGGAGCTGTTGCCTGGTGAGTTGCGCTGTTTCCGCCAGCAGAACCGCGGCCACTGAACTCATATGTTGGGCGTACCCAATCGCTCTGGCGTGGTGCTTCCGGAGTATATTCCGGTGCCGGAGCTTTAGTCATCGGCGCGGCTGCATGTTTAGTCACATGAGCAACAACAGGCTGTGCAGCTTTCACTTCAGGAACCACAGTTTCTGCTACAACAGTTTTCTCAACTGGCGTCTCTTCAGCTTTGGTTTCTGCAACAGGAGTCTCTTCAGCTTTAGTCTCTGTCACTGCCGGCTTAACTTCTTCTACCGGAGCCTCTGGCGTAGTTTCTTCAACTACGACTGGAGCAACTTCAGCCACTGCTGCTGCCTGCTGTTGATGCGTTTCAACGGCAACGTCATCCTGAGCTGGCGTAACTTCGTCAATCACTTGTTCAGCAACAACGTCGTCTTCAGTGGCAATCAGATGTGGCTGCTCAGTGACCGAAGCCGCAATCACTTCTGGATGAGTGGTTTCAACGTGTGCCGGTTCAACCGCTACAGGTTGCGCTGCTGCCTGAACGACTGGCGGAACAATAACCACTTCTACAGGCTCTTGCTCGTGAGAAACAAAGACTGGAGCATGATCAACGTGATTCTCGTACTGCGAATCTTCCTGGGAACGGGCAACCGGGTAGCTGATCCAGGCTTTACCAGAAGCAAGTTCAGGAGAAGCACAAGCAACGATCAATGGCATCGGTGACTGCGTTGGGTAACGCTCATCACGATAACGACGGCGACGTTGACCACTGACACGCAAGTGACGTGGGGAACGGCGAGAGCGACGCGGCATACCGTTAGAATCGTTACGTGAATCGTTGTTGTCATCATGCTCAACAACGGGTTTCTCGATAACTGCTGGTAACGGAATCGTCGCCAGTTCGGTACGTGCAGCAGGTGCAGCGGTCACTTCGGCTACGTCTGGAGTTGCCACAGTTTCAGTTACGGAATCTGCTGCAGATTCGAAACGAATTTTCTGGCTCAATTGACGTTGCTTACGGCGAGGCATCACCTGGACGCGTTCTTCCTGCTCGGTATCAGCTTCAACTTCTACCGGTTCATCGCGCTGCAGAACTTTAACTTCCTGCTGTGCCTGGCGTTTGTCATCGCTACGACGACGGTTGCGTTCACGACGTGGCTGCTGCTCGTCGCGTGCTTTAGGCTTTTCAGCTTCTTCAGCAACGGCCGGGCGGTTTTCACGGACTTCAGCATTTTGCTGCTGACCCTGGCGGCGATTACGGCGGTTATCGTCGCGATCGCGGTTTTCGCGCGGCTCACGATTATCACGATTATCACGATTTTCGCTGCGATTTTCACCACGGCTTTCACCACGGCTTTCACCACGGCTTTCGCCACGGTTATCACGATCGCGGTTGTTGCGATCGCCACGATCGTTACGGTCACGACGGTTGTTCTGGCGACGGTTATTACGACGATCCTGACCCTGACGCTGGCCTTCAGTCTCAGCCGGTTTCGCTTCCTGAACTTCTTTGCTTTCAGTAGTCGCTTCGCCTGCGAACAGGTTTTTCAGCGCACCGAAGAAGCGGCTAATCAAGCCAGGTTGCTCGGCTGTTGCCGTTTTCGCGACCGCAGGTTTAGCAGCAGGAGCTGGTGTGGCTACCGGTGCAGATTCTGGCGGTGCTGGCGGCACGTCTGGCATCACGAAGGTCGCGAGCGCAGGTTGCTCTGGGCGTTTACGCTCGGCGTACTCTTCATCAGAAGGCATCGCCATCTCTTCTTCATGCAGCTTAGGCAGCATGTAGCTCAGAGTTTTAGTTTCTTCGCCTTTGCGCACGCGCAGTACAGAGTAGTGGGGAGTTTCCATCTGATCGTTAGGAACGATGATGGCTTTCACGCCGCCCTGACGGGTTTCAATCGCGCTTACCGCATCACGTTTTTCGTTCAGCAGGTAAGAAGCAATCGGCACCGGAACAATCGCATGAACTTCCTGGGTATTCTCTTTCAGCGCTTCTTCTTCAATCAGACGCAGAATGGAGAGTGCCATGGATTCGTTGTCACGCACCGTACCTGTGCCGCTACAACGCGGGCAGACGTGGTGGCTGGACTCGCCCAGAGAAGGGGAGAGACGCTGACGTGACATTTCCAGCAGGCCAAAGCGAGAGATATGGCTAATCTGGATACGAGCCCTGTCCTGACGAACAGCTTCACGCAGACGGTTTTCTACCGCACGCTGGTGGCGCACAGGCGTCATGTCGATGAAGTCGATAACAATCAAACCACCGAGGTCACGAAGACGCAGTTGGCGCGCGATTTCATCAGCCGCTTCAAGGTTGGTATTGAACGCCGTTTCTTCGATGTCACCACCGCGAGTTGCGCGCGCGGAGTTGATGTCGATGGCGGTTAACGCTTCAGTGGAGTCGATAACAATCGAACCACCGGATGGCAGACGAACTTCGCGCTGGAAAGCGGATTCAATCTGCGACTCAATTTGGTAGTGGCTAAACAGCGGGATTTCACCGGTGTAGAGCTTAATTTTGCTGCTGAAATCAGGGCGACCCAGAGCACCGATATGCTGGCGAGCCAGTTCGAGTACTTTCGGGTTATCGATAAGAATTTCACCGATGTCCTGACGCAGGTAATCGCGGAAAGCACGTACAATAACGTTGCTTTCCTGATGGATAAGGAATGGAGCAGGGCGATTTTCTGCCGCTTTTTGAATCGCTTCCCAGTGCTTCAGACGGAAGCTTAAATCCCATTGCAGTGCTTCAGCGGATTTACCCACGCCAGCAGTACGTACAATCAGACCCATGCCATCTGGTAGTTCCAGAGAGGAAAGGGCTTCTTTCAATTCAGTACGATCGTCACCTTCGATGCGGCGGGAAATACCACCAGCACGTGGGTTATTTGGCATCAGTACTAAATAACTTCCTGCCAGACTAATAAAGGTGGTTAAGGCTGCGCCTTTATTACCACGTTCTTCTTTATCAATCTGGACAATCACTTCCTGGCCTTCACGCAGAACATCTTTAATGTTCGGACGACCATGTGATGAATAATTAGACGGGAAGTATTCGCGGGCAATTTCTTTAAGAGGAAGGAAACCATGACGTTCCGCGCCGTAATCTACAAATGCCGCTTCCAGACTTGGTTCAATACGGGTGATTTTGCCTTTATAGATGTTGGCTTTTTTCTGTTCGTGTCCAGGACTTTCAATATCCAGATCGTACAGACGTTGCCCATCTACAAGGGCGACACGCAACTCTTCTTGCTGAGTCGCGTTTATTAGCATTCTTTTCATCGTAACTTACTCATTATTCTTACATTGGTGACAAAGCTACGGGCATGGTGACGCTGACCGGGAGTGAACCGATGGCCTCGTGACTAAACGCTAAGTCGCCAACCTCACGGTTGTCGCTTGCTGAGAGGCGCAAAGTGTCGGTAGCCTGTATTTCATACGGAAATACAGCGCAATTATCGTGGGAATAACCTTAGAATATTTCTTAAGAGTTGATTCCAATTTACCGGTCAGGCTGCAACCCGCAGCCCGCTAACTGCCTGAAGGTACAATACGTCTTACGCCATTGCTGCGTGGATGGACGTTCAGGCAAAACTGGTAATTCCGCAAAATTCCTTGTTCTAACAAGTATCAACACGGAAAACCGCAACATTATTCCATTGCTAACCTTATTATAGCAAGATGACTTTTGCCTTTGATGCCTCGTTTCTTACAGTTTTTTAACTCACTTTTTCGCTGCATGTCGCAGAAATCTGAAAAAGGGCAGTCAGGCGACTTAAAACCAGGCAGATTCTCAGTTAAGCACATAAAAATGAGTGGCGCTATGCGCGCACGCTATTTAGAATCGCCGACCATGAAAACTCCGACACCTTCAGTACAAATCGTTGCCATTTCTTCTGATGAAGCTGGGCAGCGTATCGATAACTTTTTGCTCTCCCGCCTGAAGGGCGTGCCGAAAAGTATGATTTATCGCATTTTGCGTAAAGGCGAAGTGCGCGTGAATAAAAAACGCATTAAGCCTGAATATAAAATCCAGGATGGCGACGAAATTCGTATTCCGCCGGTTCGCGTCGCCGAACGTGAAGAACAAGCCGTATCGCCACATCTACAAAAAGTCGCCGCGCTGACGGATGCGATTATTTATGAAGATGATCACATCCTGGTATTGAATAAACCTTCAGGTACTGCGGTTCACGGTGGCAGTGGCTTGAGCTTTGGTGTGATTGAAGGCTTGCGTGCGTTGCGCCCGGAAGCGCGTTTCCTTGAACTTGTGCATCGTCTTGACCGTGATACATCGGGCATTTTGCTGGTGGCGAAGAAACGCTCCGCCCTGCGTTCACTGCACGAGCAGTTGCGTGAAAAGGGTATGCAGAAGGATTACCTGGCGCTGGTACGTGGCCAATGGCAGTCGCATGTCAAAGCGGTGCAGGCTCCGTTGCTAAAAAATATTTTGCAGAGCGGTGAGCGTATTGTACGCGTCAACAGTGAAGGCAAACCGTCAGAAACACGTTTTAAAGTGGAAGAGCGTTATGCTTTTGCCACATTAGTACGTTGCAGCCCAATCACCGGGCGAACCCATCAGATTCGCGTGCACACGCTGCATGCCGGGCATCCCATTGCGTTCGATGATCGCTATGGCGATCGCGAATTTGATAAGCAACTCGCAGGCACTGGCCTGAATCGCTTGTTCTTGCATGCCGCAGCATTGCGTTTCACCCATCCCAATACCGGTGAAATTATGCGTGTTGAAGCGCCGCTGGATGAGCAATTGAAACGCTGTCTTACGGTGTTACGCAACGCGGGCTAACCGTTTAGAGTGGAGGCGCGAAGGTGTCTCCACTCTAAGTCAGCTATATGAGTAAAGGGTTACATCCCTCGTTGTTGAGCATCTCGCACAAGCTAATTAACGGCAGCCCAACCAGGGTGTTCGGATCCTTACCGGACAGTCTGTCGAATAATGTGATCCCCAAACCTTCACTCTTAAAACTTCCAGCGCACTGTAACGGCTGTTCTTTTCGCACGTAATTGCGGATTTCTTGTTCACTCAGATGACGAAAATGAACATCAAAAGGTTCGCAAATCACCTGTAAATTTCCTGATGCTGAATTATACAGCGCCAACCCGGTATAAAAAGTGACAATACTGTTGCGGGCAGTCAGCAATTGTTCCACTGCTTTTTCTTCGGTGTGCGGCTTTCCGACGATTTTTCCCTCTAAAACGCAGACCTGATCTGAACCGATAATCAGATGATTTGGATATTCCTTGCTCAACGCCTGTGCTTTTGCTTGCGCCAGTCGCACGACCAGTTGGCGGGCATTCTCACCGGGAATCGGCGTTTCATCGACCTGTGGAGACGCGGTAGTAAAGGGGATACCGAGCTTTTCTAGTAGCTCTCGACGGTACGGCGAAGTTGAAGCCAGAACAATTTGCGTCATATTTTTTTCATTAATGATAGCGATCCGAGAAAAGGCATTTTAAACTATGCCACCGCAATGTGTGCGAATAAGTAGAAAAGGCGCTGTTTACAGGCTTTTTCTTTGACTCTATGACGTTACAAAGTTAATATGCGCGCCCTATGCAAAAAGTAAAATTACCCCTGACTCTCGATCCGGTTCGTACGGCTCAAAAACGCCTTGATTACACGGGTGTTTACACCCCTATTCAGGTTGAGCGTGTCGCCGAATTTGTAGTCAGTGTAGACAGTGATGTGGAATGCGATATGTCATTTGCCATCGATAACCAACGCCTCGCGGTTCTTACCGGTGATGCGAAGGTTTCGGTAACATTGGCATGTCAGCGTTGCGGAAAGCCGTTTGCCCATCAGGTCTACACACAGTATTGTTTTAGCCCGATCGTCAAAGACGAGCAGGCTGAAGCACTCCCGGAAGGATATGAACCAGTTCAGGTCAACGAATTTGGTGAAATCGATCTTCTGGCGTTGGTTGAAGATGAAATTATCCTCTCCTTGCCAGTTGTTCCGGTGCATGATTCTGAACACTGTGAAGTGTCCGAGGCGGACATGGTATTTGGCAAACTGCCTTCCGAGGCGGAGAAACCAAACCCATTTGCCGTATTAGCCAGTTTAAAGCATAAGTAATTGAGGAGTAAGGTCCATGGCCGTACAACAGAATAAACCAACCCGTTCTAAACGTGGCATGCGTCGTTCCCATGACGCGCTGACCACAGCAGCAGTGTCCGTGGACAAAGTTTCTGGCGAAACTCATCTGCGTCACCACATCACCGCCGACGGTTTCTACCGCGGTCGCAAGGTTATCGCTAAGTAATTGGCGATACCTTGAGACGTCTAACCCTTGCGTTAGATGCCATGGGTGGGGACTTCGGTCCTTCCGTGACAGTGCCTGCAGCTTTGCAGGCACTGGACTCTAACTCTCAGCTAAACCTTCTATTAGTCGGCGACCCCGACGCCATCACGCCATTACTTGCCAAAGCTGATTTTGAAAAACGTTCACGAGCGCAGATAGTTCCTGCGGAATCGGTTATTGCCAGTGATGCAAGAGTTTCGCAAGCGATTCGTAACAGTCGCGGAACCTCAATGCGAGTGGCGCTTGAGTTAGTAAAAGAAGGGCGAGCGGAGGCTTGTGTCAGTGCAGGAAATACTGGTGCGCTGATGGGCCTGGCTAAATTATTGCTCAAACCGATTGAAGGGATTGAGCGCCCAGCGTTGATGACGGTTTTACCGCATCAACAAAAGGGTAAAACTGTCGTGCTGGATCTCGGTGCGAACGTTGATTGTGACAGTAATATGTTGGTGCAATTCGCGATAATGGGTTCTGTGATGGCTGAAGAAGTACTCGGCATCAACTCCCCGCGAGTCGCTTTGCTGAACATCGGCGAAGAGGAGACTAAAGGTCTCGATAGTATTCGTGATGCCTCAGCTTTATTAAAAACAATGCCTTCTATCAACTATATTGGCTATCTTGAAGCGAACGAGCTGTTGACGGGAAAAACCGATGTGCTGGTGTGTGATGGCTTTGTCGGTAACGTCACCCTCAAGACGATGGAAGGGGTTGCCAGAATGTTCCTTTCGCTTTTGAAATCTCAAGGTGAAGGGAAAAAAAGGTCGTGGTGGCTAATTATATTGAAGCATTGGTTACAAAAGAGCCTGACCAGGCGATTCAGTCACCTCAACCCCGACCAGTATAATGGCGCCTGTCTGTTAGGATTGCGCGGCACAGTGATTAAGAGTCACGGAGCGGCCAATCAGCGAGCGTTTGTTGTCGCTATTGAACAGGCAGTGCAGGCGGTGGTGCGGCAAGTCCCTACACGGATTGCTGCCCGCCTGGAATCTGTATTACCCAAGAGTGACTGACGTACATGTATACGAAGATTATTGGTACGGGCAGCTATTTGCCCGAACACGTGCGTACCAACGCCGACCTGGAAAAAATGGTGGATACTTCTGACGAGTGGATTGTCACCCGTACAGGTATTCGTGAACGTCGAATTGCTGGGCCAGATGAAACCGTTGCAACAATGGCTTTTGCTGCGGCTACGCGTGCGCTTGAAATGGCAGAAATCGATAAGTCTGAAATTGGGCTGATTATCGTTGCCACAACTTCTTCAACGCACGCTTTCCCAAGTGCTGCCTGCCAGGTGCAGGCAATGTTAGGGATTAAAGGCTGCCCTGCATTTGATGTTGCAGCCGCTTGCGCAGGTTTTACCTACGCCCTGAGCGTGGCAGACCTATATGTGAAGTCTGGTGCAGTAAAACATGCGCTGGTTATTGGTTCTGATGTGCTGGCTCGTACTTGCGATCCTACCGATCGTGGCACAATTATTATTTTTGGTGATGGTGCAGGGGCGGTTGTACTGAGTGCTTCTGAAGAGCCTGGTATCATTTCAACCCACCTGCATGCTGACGGTCGCTATGGTGAACTGCTGATGCTACCGAATGTCGATCGCGTGAATCCTGAAAATTCGATTCACCTGTCGATGGCCGGCAATGAAGTCTTTAAAGTCGCGGTTACAGAGCTTGCACACATTGTTGATGAGACCCTTGAGGCGAATAATCTGGATCGTTCGGATCTCGATTGGTTGGTGCCGCATCAGGCTAACTTACGCATTATCAGTGCCACGGCCAAGAAACTTGGCATGTCATTAGATAATGTGGTTGTGACTCTTGATCGCCACGGCAACACCTCTGCGGCCTCTGTACCGGCAGCGTTTGACGAAGCTGTTCGTGATGGTCGAATTCAACGTGGCCAACTGGTATTGCTCGAAGCCTTCGGTGGCGGCTTTACCTGGGGTTCAGCACTGGTTCGTTTTTGATTATTAGGGATTTAACCATGACTCAATTTGCTTTTGTTTTCCCAGGCCAGGGTTCGCAAGCACCAGGTATGCTGGCAGAAATCGCAGCAGCAAACCCTGTTGTAGAAGCGACCTTCCGTGAAGCTTCTGCTGCTCTGGGCTATGATTTGTGGGCATTGACCCAACAAGGTCCTGCGGAAGAGTTGAACAAAACCTGGCAGACTCAACCTGCTTTGCTTACCGCATCTGTTGCTTTATGGCGTGTCTGGCAGCAGCAAGGTGGCAAAACGCCTGTTATGATGGCAGGCCACAGTCTGGGCGAATATTCTGCTCTGGTTTGTGCTGGTGTGATTGATTTTGCTGACGCTGTGCGTCTGGTTGAATTACGTGGCAAATTGATGCAGGAAGCGGTTCCTGCTGGCACAGGTGCAATGTATGCCATCATCGGTCTTGATGATGTATCAATTGCCAAAGCTTGTGAAGAAGCGGCTCAAGGCGAAGTAGTCTCTCCGGTGAACTATAACTCACCAGGCCAGGTCGTGATCGCGGGTAATAAAGACGCAGTTGAGCGTGCAGGTGCAGCTTGTAAAGCCGCCGGTGCAAAACGTGCACTGCCATTGCCTGTCAGTGTGCCTTCTCACTGTGCGCTGATGAAACCAGCGGCAGATAAACTGGCAGTCGCGCTGGAAAATATTACTTTCAATGCGCCAACTGTTCCGGTTGTGAACAATGTGGACGTGAAGTGCGAAACATCACCAGAAGCTATTCGTAGCGCGCTGGTGCGCCAATTGTACAGCCCAGTACAATGGACTAAATCAGTTGAATTTATGGCAGCACAGGGTGTGACCCAGTTGCTGGAAGTAGGGCCTGGTAAAGTATTGACTGGCCTGACAAAGCGTATTGTTGACACACTGACAGCATCGGCGATTAACGAGCCGGTAGCTCTGTCAGCGGCGCTCGAGCAATAAGACGAGGATGACCATGAGTTTTGAAGGAAAAATTGCGCTGGTAACCGGTGCAAGCCGCGGTATTGGCCGCGCAATCGCGGAAACCCTAGTGGCCCGTGGTGCGAAAGTTATCGGTACTGCGACCAGCGAAAGCGGTGCGCAGGCGATCAGTGATTATCTGGGCGATAACGGCAAAGGCTATATGCTGAATGTGACCGATCCTGCTTCGATTGAAGCTGTTTTAGGAAATATTCGCGCAGAATTTGGTGAAGTTGACATTCTGGTCAATAATGCCGGTATCACTCGTGATAATCTGTTAATGCGCATGAAAGATGACGAATGGAACGATATCATCGAAACCAATCTGTCATCAGTTTTCCGTCTGTCAAAAGCGGTAATGCGCGCTATGATGAAAAAGCGTCATGGTCGTATTATCACTATTGGTTCCGTGGTTGGTACCATGGGAAATGCTGGTCAGGCAAACTACGCTGCGGCGAAAGCGGGTCTGATTGGTTTCAGTAAATCACTGGCGCGTGAAGTTGCGTCTCGTGGTATTACTGTAAACGTTGTTGCTCCGGGCTTTATTGAAACGGACATGACGCGTGCGCTTTCTGAAGAACAGCGTGCGGGTATACTGGCGGAAGTTCCAGCGGGTCGTTTAGGCGACGCAAAAGAAATCGCCAGTGCTGTTGCATTTTTAGCCTCTGACGAGGCGGGTTACATCTCTGGTGAAACCCTGCACGTCAATGGCGGAATGTATATGGTTTAACCACGATACAAAATATTTGCGTTATTTGGGCGAATGCCCGCAAAATAGCGTAAAATCGTGGTATGACCTGCCGGGATTTAGTTGCATCTTTTTCAACATTTTATACACTACGAAAACCATCGCGAAAGCGAGTTTTGATAGGAAATTTAAGAGTATGAGCACTATCGAAGAACGCGTTAAGAAAATTATTGGCGAACAACTGGGCGTTAAGCAGGAAGAAGTTATCAACTCCGCTTCCTTCGTAGAGGACCTGGGCGCTGATTCTCTTGACACCGTTGAGCTGGTAATGGCTCTGGAAGAAGAGTTTGATACTGAGATTCCGGACGAAGAAGCTGAGAAAATCACCACTGTTCAGGCTGCCATTGATTACATCAACGGTCACCAGGCGTAAGTGAACATCTCCAGGCGGTCATTCGACCGCCTGAGTTTTATCTAATTGTCCCACTAGTATTATTTTTTCCCTCCCTGGAGGACAAACGTGTCTAAGCGTCGTGTAGTTGTGACCGGACTGGGCATGTTGTCTCCTGTCGGCAATACCGTAGAGTCTAGCTGGAAAGCTCTCCTTGCCGGTCAGAGTGGCATCAGCCTAATCGACCATTTCGATACTACCGCCTATGCAACGAAATTTGCTGGCTTAGTAAAGGATTTTAACTGTGACGACATCATTTCGCGCAAAGAACAGCGCAAAATGGATGCCTTCATTCAATATGGAATTGTTGCTGGCCACCAGGCCATGCTGGATTCTGGTCTGGAAGTAACAGAAGAGAATGCAATCCGTATCGGTGCCGCAATTGGTTCTGGTATTGGTGGTCTGGGTCTTATCGAAGAGAACCACTCCTCGTTGGTCAACGGTGGTCCACGTAAGATCAGCCCATTCTTTGTACCATCCACTATTGTGAATATGGTAGCAGGTCATTTGACCATTATGTTTGGCCTGCGCGGCCCAAGCATTTCCATTGCTACAGCTTGTACTTCTGGTGTGCATAACATCGGTCAGGCAGCACGTATGATCGCTTACGGCGATGCAGACGCTATGCTGGCAGGTGGCGCAGAGAAGGCGAGTACTCCGCTGGGCGTGGGTGGCTTTGGTGCGGCACGTGCACTTTCTACCCGTAACGAAAACCCACAAGCGGCAAGCCGTCCGTGGGATAAAGACCGTGATGGTTTTGTACTGGGTGATGGCGCAGGCATGATGGTACTCGAAGAGTACGAACATGCTAAGAAACGTGGCGCGAAAATCTATGCAGAAGTCGTTGGTTTTGGTATGAGCAGCGATGCTTATCACATGACTTCTCCGCCGGAGTCAGGTGCAGGTGCTGCACTGGCGATGGAAAATGCTCTGCGTGATGCAGGTATTACCCCTGGTATGGTGGGCTATGTGAATGCGCATGGCACTTCAACGCCAGCTGGCGATAAAGCTGAAACACAAGCGGTTAAGACTATTTTTGGTGAAGATGCCAGGCGTGTTCTGGTGAGCTCAACTAAGTCTATGACCGGTCACCTGTTAGGTGCTGCAGGGGCTGTAGAGTCAATCTACTCCGTCCTCGCACTGCGCGATCAGGCGATTCCACCAACAATTAACCTTGATAACCCTGACGAAGGTTGCGATTTGGACTTTGTTCCTCATGTTGCTCGCCAGGTGAAAGGGATGGAATACACTCTGTGTAATTCATTCGGGTTTGGTGGTACCAACGGCTCATTGATCTTTAAAAAGATCTAAGTCGTTACTTATAAAGGGCTCGCTTGCGGGCCCTTTATACATCTGAAATGTCCCCTCTTGCTGCAAACCCTTCGCACTGGCACTCTTAACTCACAGAACATTGAGGAGTTGTAATGTATTTAATCAATGGTGAGTTAACGGAAAGTCTGGCGGCGAACGATCGCGCTGTGCAGTTTGGTGATGGCTGCTTCACCACGGCGCGTGCTTGCAACGGCAGCATTCGTTTTTTAGAACAACACCTCGCTCGATTGCAGCAAGCCTGTGAAAAACTCCTGATTCCATTTGTCGATTGGTCACTGCTGGAAAATGAAATGCAGCAAATGGCGGCGGTTGAACAACAAGCCGTGTTGAAGGTGATCATTACCAGAGGCAGCGGTGGGCGTGGTTATAGCGCCGCAAATTGCGTGCAGCCGACTCGCTTATTGTCGGTTTCTGCTTACCCTGCTTTTTATCCTCAGTGGCGCGCACACGGTATCTCCCTGGCGCTTAGCCCAATTCGGATGGGTATCAACCCACATCTCGCCGGAATTAAACACCTGAATCGGCTCGAACAAGTAATGATTCGTACGCATCTTGAACAGATGCCAGCCCAGGAGGCGCTGGTTCTTGACAGCGATGGGTGGCTTACGGAATGCTGTGCCGCAAATTTATTCTGGCGTAAAGGAACACAGGTATTTACGCCGTATGTAGATAAATCTGGTGTGAACGGCACCATGCGTCAGCATATTATCGCCTGTCTGGCTGATTCATCATGGCAGGTGACTGAAGTGCGCGAAAGATTAGACAGCCTGGCGACGGCTGATGAAGTGCTAATTTGTAACGCATTGATGCCGATTATCCCTGTGAACCAGGCTGAATCCTGGCGATATAAATCGCATGAGCTTTATCAATTTTTAGCACCACTTTGTGAGTAACCAATTATCAATGAAAAAGATGCTACGTTTCTTCCTGCTGTTGTTAGTGGTGCTTGGCGTGGCGGCAGGTGTTGGCTTATATAAAGTCCGTCAACTCGCCGACAGCCATCTGACCATCAAGCAAGACACCATATTTATGCTCAAGCCGGGCACGGGTCGCCTGGCGTTGGGTAAGCAGTTATATGAAGAAAAATTACTGAATCGCCCACGAGTATTCCAGTGGCTGTTAAAAGTTGAGCCAGACCTCGCTAAATTTAAAGCGGGCACTTATCGCTTTACCCCGCAAATGACGGTTCGAGATATGCTCAAACTGTTAGCCAGTGGCAAAGAAGCTCAATTTCCTATTCGATTTGTCGAAGGGACTCGTTTAAGTGACTGGCTAAAACAATTGCGCGAAGCACCGTTCATTCAGCACACCCTTAAAGACGATAACTACGCCACCGTTGCCGAAGCTTTAAAGCTTGAGCATCCAGATTGGGTTGAAGGGTGGTTCTTCCCCGATACCTGGCTTTACACTGCTAACACCACCGATATTGCGCTGTTAAAACGCGCCCATGAGCGCATGGTCAAAGCCGTTCAGACTGCATGGGATGGCAAAAAAGACGGATTGCCGTACAAAACGCAAAACGATTTGGTCACCATGGCCTCGATAATCGAGAAAGAAACCGCTGTGGCAGCAGAAAGAGATCAAGTCGCCTCGGTGTTCATCAACCGTTTACGCATCGGCATGCGTTTGCAAACCGACCCAACGGTAATTTACGGTATGGGTGAGAGCTATAATGGTAAGCTGTCGCGCAAAGATCTGGAAACGCCGACGCCATATAACACCTATGTGATTAGTGGCATGCCGCCAGGCCCAATCGCGATTCCTGGTAACGCTTCGTTGCAAGCCGCGGCAAACCCCGCGAAAACACCGTATCTCTATTTTGTCGCTGATGGAAAGGGCGGTCATACATTTAATACCAACCTTGCAGGCCATAATCAGGCTGTGCAGGTGTATCTCAAAGCACTGAAGGACAAGAATGGTCAGTAAATTTATCGTCATCGAAGGGCTCGAAGGGGCAGGGAAAACTAACGCACATAATGTGGTGGTTGCGACTTTAAAAGAGCTGGGGGTGACCGATCTGGTCTTCACGCGTGAACCCGGCGGCACGCCTCTTGCGGAAAGATTGCGTGAGTTGACGCTGAACAACAAAGGTATCGGCGATGAGATCGTAACGGATAAAGCTGAAGTGTTGATGTTCTACGCAGCACGCGTACAGCTTGTTGAAACGGTCATCAAACCGGCGCTGTCACGCGGCGCGTGGGTAATTGGCGACCGTCATGACCTCTCGACGCAAGCATATCAGGGCGGTGGCCGTTGTATTGACCAGCAATTACTGATGGCACTGCGTAATACCGTGCTGGGTGATTTTTATCCTGATCTGACCATTTATCTTGATGTCACGCCGGAAGTTGGCCTGACTCGCGCCCGTGCGCGTGGTGAACTGGATCGCATCGAACAGGAGTCTATCGACTTCTTTAACCGCACCCGCGCCCGTTATCTGGAACTCGCTGCAAGCGACAGCCGTATCCGTACCATTGATGCGACACAAACCCTGGATAAAGTTTCACTAGACGTGCGTAACGCCGTGCTTGAGTGGGCTAAGGGGCTGGCGTAATGAAATGGTATCCATGGTTACGCGCGCCGTTTGAGCAAATCCTCAGCCAGTATCAGGCTGGGCGCGGGCACCATGCACTGTTGTTACATTCATTGTCTGGCATGGGGGACGACGCATTAATCTACGCTCTCACACGCTGGTTGATGTGCCAGAAACCGCAAGGAACGAAAAGCTGTGGCCAGTGCCGCAGTTGCCAGTTGATGCAGGCGGGAACACATCCTGACAGCTACGTGGTCGCGCCAGAAAAGGGCAAATCCAGTCTTGGCATTGATGCTATTCGTGAAATAACTGAAAAGCTTTACAGCCACGCTCAGCAGGGTGGAGCAAAAGTGGTCTGGCTGGAAGATGCCGGTTTACTTACCGAGGCGGCGGCCAATGCGTTGTTGAAAACACTCGAAGAACCGCCATCCAATACCTGGTTCTTTCTGGGGTGCCGTGAACCTGCGCGTTTACCCGCCACACTGCGTAGTCGCTGCCTGTACTGGTATCTGACTCCCCCAGACGAAAACTTTGCTCTCGCCTGGCTGGCCCGGGAAATCACGCTGGATAACGCGCAGCTGCGCGCCGCATTGCGCCTGAGTTCTGGCGCTCCCGCCGGTGCGCTGGCTCTGTTGCAACCTGAGCAGTGGAAGCACCGCCAGACACTGTGCCAGAAACTCAACGAAGCTTGCGCCACAAAGAACATGCTGGCGTTATTGCCTGCTTTGAACAGTGATGATGCGACCGTTCGCGTCCATTGGTTATGCTCACTGTTGGTTGATGCACTAAAATGGCAGCAGGGTGCTACGCCGTGGTTGACCAATGATGATCAACATACATTGGTGGCAAATATTGCCAACAGCGCAAGCCCCGCGATGCTACAAGCTATTTTGCATAGCTGGTTTTCCTGCCGCGAAGCATTGCTGAGTGTCGTAGGTGTGAACCGCGAATTATTACTGACTGAACAATTGCTCACCTGGGAGCGTTTAATGCAACCAGGTGCTGTCCTTCCTTCCTTCCATCTTTAAGAGTATCTGTATGTTCCTGGTTGACTCACATTGCCATCTTGATGGCCTGGATTATCAATCCCTGCATAAAAGCGTCGATGACGTCCTGGAAAAAGCGGCGGCACGTGATGTGAAATTCTGCCTTGCGGTTGCCACTACGCTCGACGGTTATCGCAATATGCGCCAATTAGTTGGTGAGCGTCAGAATGTCGCTTATTCATGCGGTGTACACCCGCTGAATCAGGACGAAGAATATGACGTCGAGGAACTTCGCCGCCTGGCCGCCGATCCTGGCGTCGTCGCGCTGGGGGAAACGGGATTAGATTACTTCTATACCCCGGAAACCAAACCCCGCCAGCAGGAATCTTTCCGCCATCATATCCAGATTGGTCGTGAACTTAACAAACCGGTGATTGTTCATACCCGAGATGCACGCGCCGATACCCTGGCCATTCTGCATGAAGAGAAAGTGACAGACTGCGGTGGGGTACTACACTGTTTTACAGAAGACAGAGAAACTGCTGCAAAATTGCTCGATATGGGTTTTTACATCTCTTTCTCCGGTATTGTGACTTTCCGCAATGCCGAACAACTCAGGGAAGCGGCGCGCTATGTGCCACTGGATCGCATACTGGTGGAAACCGACTCACCTTATCTTGCTCCGGTGCCGCATCGTGGTAAGGAAAACCAACCGGCAATGACGCGTGATGTGGCGGAATATATGGCGGTACTGAAAGGTGTTTCACTTGAGGAATTGGCCGTTGTGACGACAAAAAACTTCGCCACTTTGTTCCATATTCCTGACTCCCGCCTGCAATCCGTTTGATAAGTCTAAGTTATTTTAAAGCTCGTAATTAATGATCGAAGCGAGTACAGTGCACCACCCCAAAAAAGGTGGTGCAGACTCTTTTTGTAACGTTTAGAAACGTGTTTTGTAAATTAATGAAAGTTTTTCATATGGCTTTTAGAGAAACGTGATAGCCGTCAAACAAAAAATCTTCGATTTATTTTACTCTGCGTAATAAATCAAAGGGCACTTAAGATGCCTGTATATGGACCGGATCTCCCCCCAGTCCGATGCGCATAACGCGTAAAAAAAGCACAAATACTCAGGAGCACTCTCAATATGTTTAAGAATGCATTTGCTAACCTGCAAAAGGTGGGTAAATCGCTGATGCTGCCAGTATCCGTACTGCCAATCGCAGGTATCCTGCTGGGCGTCGGTTCTGCAAACTTCAGCTGGCTGCCAGCAGTCGTTTCTCATGTAATGGCGGAAGCGGGCGGTTCAGTATTCGCCAATATGCCGCTGATTTTTGCTATCGGTGTGGCATTAGGCTTCACGAATAACGATGGCGTTTCTGCATTAGCCTCTGTGGTTGCATACGGCATCATGGTTAAGACCATGGCGGTTGTTGCACCTTTGGTTCTGCATATTCCTGCTGAAGAGATCGCGGCAAAACACCTGGCTGATACCGGTGTTCTGGGCGGTATCATCTCTGGTGCCATTGCAGCCTACATGTTTAACCGTTTCTACCGCATCAAGTTGCCAGAATACCTGGGCTTCTTCGCGGGTAAACGTTTCGTACCGATCATCTCCGGTCTGGCTGCGATCTTCATGGGTGTTGTGCTGTCCTTCATCTGGCCTCCAATCGGTACGGCTATTCAGACCTTCTCTCAGTGGGCTGCTTACCAGAACCCGGTTGTGGCATTCGGCATCTACGGTTTCGTAGAGCGCTGCCTGGTACCATTCGGTCTGCACCACATCTGGAACGTTCCATTCCAGATGCAAATTGGTGAATACACCAACGCTGCAGGTCAGGTCTTCCACGGCGATATCCCACGTTACATGGCAGGTGACCCAACTGCGGGCAAACTGTCTGGTGGCTTCCTGTTTAAAATGTACGGTCTGCCTGCTGCGGCTATCGCAATCTGGCACTCAGCTAAACCTGAGAACCGTGCAAAAGTCGGCGGTATCATGATCTCCGCTGCGTTGACCTCGTTCCTGACCGGTATTACCGAGCCAATCGAGTTCTCCTTCATGTTCGTTGCTCCAATCCTGTACATCATCCACGCGGTGTTGGCAGGCCTGGCATTCCCAATCTGTATCCTTCTGGGTATGCGTGACGGGACTTCCTTCTCTCACGGTCTGATTGACTTCATCGTGCTGAGCGGTAACAGCAGCAAATTGTGGTTGTTCCCAATTGTTGGCCTGTGCTACGCGGCGATTTACTACACCGTGTTCCGTGTGCTGATTAAAGCGCTTGACCTGAAAACTCCAGGTCGTGAAGACGCAACATCTGAGACGACTACCACTTCCACAAGCGAAATGGCACCAGCTCTGGTTAGCGCTTTCGGCGGTAAAGAAAACATCACTAACCTGGATGCGTGTATTACCCGTCTGCGTGTTAGCGTGGCCGACATTTCTAAAGTCGACCAGGCTGGCCTGAAGAAATTGGGTGCAGCAGGTGTAGTTGTAGCTGGTTCAGGTGTTCAGGCAATCTTCGGTACTAAATCCGATAACCTGAAAACTGAAATGGATGAGTGGATCCGTAACAGCTAATAAGAAGTTGGGGAGACTGAGGGAGGCCATTGGCCTCCCTTTTTTACGTCTACAATTCACAGGTTAAGGTTGAAAGAGTAGGTGTAACTCGCTCATACTCTTGGGCTATGTCACATAAAGTTCGCCACACATGAATAAAAGGTAACGTCATGGCCGAAGAAACCATTTTCAGTAAAATTATCCGCCGGGAAATTCCGGCTGATATCGTTTATCAAGATGAGTTAGTCACTGCATTCCGTGACATATCGCCACAGGCTCCAACCCACATCCTTATCATTCCTAATGTGCTGATCCCAACGGTTAACGACGTAACTACTGAGCATGAACTGGCACTAGGGCGCATGTTGATCGCAGCAGCAAAAATTGCTGAACAAGAAGGGATTGCAGAAGACGGCTATCGTCTGATCATGAACTGCAATCGCCATGGTGGACAGGAGGTTTACCACATTCACATGCACCTGCTGGGTGGCCGTGTGCTTGGGCCGATGCTGGCGCATAAAGGATAAATTGATGAAAGCGAACTCGCTGTTAACGCTACTGGCCATCATTTTTATGGTGGGATGCAGTTCCAAACCCGCGATTCCTGTCAGCGATGATCAAACGCTGGTGATGGAAACCTCGGTGCTTGCGGCGGGGATTAGTGCTGAAAAACCTGATATTTCAAGTGATAGCGGTGCCACTGTTTCACGTAGCCAGTTGTATAATGAGCAGTCTAAACCAGTCATCATCAGCTATCGTTTTTATTGGTATGACGACAAAGGGCTGGAAATTCATCCTCTCGAGCAGCCGCGCACGATTACGATACCTGCAAAATCTAGCGTTTCGGTGTCATCCATAGCCAGTTATCCAGACGCACGTCAAGTTCGTCTATCTCTCTCTTTATAAGGGGTGAATTTTGATTAAGGGAATCCATCGTTACCTGGTAATTATCGCCGCGGCGATGATTTTATCCGGGTGTATTAACCGTGGTGAAGCTCCTGCTCCTGTGGAAGAAGTGAAGCCAGTTCCGCAGCAGCCAGTTGAACCGCCACCGACTGTTCCAACGGTGCCGACTGTGCCAACTCAGCCAGGCCCAATTGAACAGCCACAGCCGACTATTCCTGCCACACCTAAAGTTCGTAGCTACGATTGGGGCAGCGCGATGCAGCCGATGGTTGGCAAAATGTTACAAGCCGATGGCGTGACAGCCGGCGGCGTTCTGCTGGTGGATAGCGTGAACAATCACACCAATGGTTCGCTGCAAACTGGTAAAGCGACCGAAGCGCTGCACGGTGCGTTGGCAAACAACGGCAAATTTACCCTTGTGTCGCCACAACAGCTTTCGCTGGCAAAACAACAACTCGGGTTATCGCCACAAGACAGCCTGGGTTCTCGTACTAAAGCGATTGGTATTGCCCGTAACGTTGGTGCGCAATATGTGCTGTATAGCAATGCCAGTGGCAACGTGAATGCACCAACGCTGAAAATGCAGTTGATGCTGGTACAGACCGGCGAAATTATTTGGTCAGGCAGCAGTGCTGTTCAACAAACCCAATAATTCGACACTGCAAAGTGTGATTGAAAAGTATCTTCCGGCGGCTCAGGCCGCCGGTTG
The DNA here is from genome assembly GCF_004361975.1 of Buttiauxella sp. JUb87. Classification (NCBI taxonomy): domain Bacteria; kingdom Pseudomonadati; phylum Pseudomonadota; class Gammaproteobacteria; order Enterobacterales; family Enterobacteriaceae; genus Buttiauxella; species Buttiauxella sp. JUb87. The sequence goes on along the minus strand of NZ_SNVY01000004.1, from coordinate 166,985 downwards.
CTTTTCTCCTCTTGAAGGATTGAGCGGCGGGAGCCTGCATTTCACCATTGGCACGCGGGAGTATGTCGCGCGACAACAGCTTGAAACCCCGATGCCGGGTGTTTCTCTCGCCCGGCAATATCGGGCGTTAACTCGAATATCGCAAGGAATCGGGTCACGTCCAGTTTGCTTCGCGAATGGCTGGTTAATCGTCGAATGGCTGGCTGGGGAGGTAAAATCGGAACTGCCCTCACTGCATTCGCTCAATTCCTTACTGTATGATTTACATCATCAACCTTGTTTCGGCTGGCGAATCAATTTGTTGCCTTTACTGGAACACTATTGGCAAATGGCCGGGCCTGAGCGAAGAAGCCTGGCCTGGTTGCGTTGGCTTAAAAAGATGAACAAGCAGGGCGAGCCAAAACCGCTGCGCCTTGCTGCGCTGCATATGGATATTCATGCCGGTAACCTGGTGCATCAGGCGCAAAGTATCAAACTCATCGACTGGGAATACGCCGGTGATGGGGATGTGGCGCTGGAGCTGGCGGCTATTATTGCGGCCAATAATATTGATGGCGAGTCTTTGGTTCGCGCTTATGCTCAATTGAACCATATTCAGGTGGATAAATTACGCCGACAGGTCAGCCGCTGGCAACCGTGGGTTATTTTGCTGATGGCATCCTGGTATGAATGCCGCTGGCAACAAACGCAAGACAGAACATTTATAACCCTTGCAGACGAAGCATGGTGCCGTCTGCGAGCGTTTGATTAATTAAGAGAGGTTGATGTGGGTCCGGTAATGTTAGATGTGGCAGGCTTTGAGCTGGATGCCGAAGAGCGTGAAATTCTAAAGCACCCACTGGTCGGTGGGCTGATTATTTTTACCCGCAACTATCACGATCCTGAGCAACTCCGTGAGCTGGTTCGTCAAATCCGTGAAGCTTCTCACAATCGTCTGGTGGTTGCGGTTGACCAGGAAGGTGGGCGAGTTCAACGTTTCCGTGAAGGCTTTACCCGTTTGCCAGCAGCACAATCTTTTGCCGCAATACATGGCCTGGAGTTGGGTGGGAAACTGGCACAAGAAGCTGGCTGGTTGATGGCCAGCGAAATGATTGCCATGGATATCGACATCAGTTTCGCGCCAGTATTGGATATCGGCCATATCAGTGCCGCCATCGGCGAGCGTTCCTACCATGAAGAACCGCGTAAAGCGCTGGCGATGGCGACTCGCTTTATCGACGGCATGCACGCCGCAGGTATGAAAACCACCGGTAAACATTTCCCAGGCCACGGTGCGGTAACGGCTGATTCCCATAAAGAAACCCCGCGTGACCCGCGTGATGAAGCGCTGATCCGTGAACACGACATGCAGATTTTCCGCACTCTGATTACTGATAACAAACTCGACGCCATTATGCCGGCGCACGTTATCTATACCGACGTCGATCCGCTTCCGGCGAGTGGTTCTCCGCACTGGCTGAAAACCGTTTTGCGTGGTGAACTGGGCTTTAATGGCGTTATTTTCTCGGATGATTTATCGATGGAAGGCGCTGCCATCATGGGGAGCTACGCTGAACGCGGGCAAGCTTCTTTGGATGCAGGTTGCGATATGATCCTGGTCTGCAATAATCGTAATGGTGCGGTTAGCGTGTTAGATAACCTGTCTCCGGTCAAAGCAGAGCGTGTTACAGGTTTGTATCATAAAGGTTCATTTACCCGCCAGGAGCTGATGTCGTCAGCGCGCTGGAAGCAAGCAAACCAGCAACTTGAGGCGCTGCATGAGCAGTGGGAAGCCCACAAGGCGGGTCTTTAACTCATCAGGCCAAATGGCCTGAATTCGTGTGGTGAGGATGCAATGATTATCTATTTACACGGTTTCGACTCTAATAGTCCTGGTAACCATGAAAAGGTGCTGCAACTCCAGTTTATCGATCCGGACGTCCGCCTTATCAGTTACAGCACGCGGCATCCGAAACACGATATGCAGCATCTGCTCAAAGAAGTAGACAAAATGTTGCAACTCAGTGTCGATGAGCGGCCACTGATTTGCGGTGTCGGGCTTGGCGGTTTCTGGGCCGAGCGTATTGGTTTCTTGTGTGATATTCGCCAGGTGATTTTTAACCCAAATCTGTTCCCGCAAGAGAATATGGAAGGGAAAATCGACCGTCCTGAGGAATACACCGATATTGCCACCAAGTGCGTGCAGAATTTCCGCGAGAAAAACCGTGACCGTTGCCTGGCCATTTTGTCGCGTAATGACGAAGCGCTGGATAACGCACGAGCCGCAGAACTGCTGCACCATTACTATGAGATCGTATGGGATCAGGAACAGACCCATAAATTCAAAAATATCTCACCACATTTGCAGCGGATTAAAGCGTTCAAGACTCTCGGCTAGCCGCGGGCTAAATAAGCAAAAAGTGAAAGGGTCAGCCAGGTGCTGGCCCTTTTTGTTTATCTTTTCGGCATAAAAATTTGACGCACATCAATTTTGGTATGACCAATACACCATCCATGTTATTCTTTGGTCATATTCGTGAGTTTGTTTAGCTAACTTGTTGTTAATTAAATGTTATTTACATAACCTTTAATTAACAATTGGTTAATATTTTAAGGGGGTCACTTTGACTACGCCATTAAGAAAGATTGTCATTGTCGGTGGTGGTGCTGGCGGACTTGAACTGGCCACTCAGTTAGGTAAAAAACTGGGTCGTGGTAAAAAAGCTAAGGTTACGCTTATCGACCGTAACCACAGCCATTTATGGAAACCGCTGCTGCACGAAGTGGCAACCGGTTCACTGGACGAAGGTGTAGACGCGCTGAGCTATCTGGCACATGCTCGTAACCATCATTTCCAGTTCCAGCTCGGTTCCGTGGTCGACATTAACCGCGAAAGCAAAACTCTGACGCTCGCAGAACTGCGTGACGACAAAGGCGAGCTGCTGGTCCCTGAACGTAAAATTCCTTATGACACGCTGGTGATAGCGTTGGGTAGTACCTCCAACGACTTCAACACCCCAGGCGTTAAAGACAACTGTATCTTCCTCGATAACCCGCATCAGGCGCGCCGTTTCCATTCCGAAATGCTGAATCTGTTCCTCAAGTATTCTGCAAACCTCGGTGCCAGCGGCAAAGTTAACATCGCTATTGTTGGCGGTGGGGCGACGGGGGTTGAGCTGTCTGCTGAGCTGCATAACGCGGTGAAACAACTGCACAGTTACGGTTATAAAGGCCTGACTAACGAAGCGCTAAACGTAACGCTGGTCGAAGCCGGTGAACGAATTCTGCCTGCATTGCCGCCACGTATTTCTGCGGCGGCACACAGCGAGCTGACCAAACTGGGCGTGCGTGTTCTGACGCAAACCATGGTGACTTCCGCAGACGCGGGCGGCCTGAATACCAAAGACGGCGAATACATCGCAGCGGATTTGATGGTCTGGGCGGCAGGGATTAAAGCACCAGACTTTATGAAAGATATCGGTGGCCTTGAAACTAACCGTATCAATCAGTTAGTGACTGAGCCTACGCTGCAAACCACGCGTGACCCTGATATTTACGCGATTGGCGACTGTGCTTCATGTGCGCGCCCTGAAGGTGGCTTTGTGCCGCCACGTGCGCAAGCGGCGCACCAGATGGCGTCACTGGTTTTAACCAACATTCTTGCGCAGATGAAAGATAAGCCTCTGAAATCTTACATCTATAAAGACCACGGTTCGCTGGTGTCGCTGTCTAAGTTTTCCACCGTTGGCAGCCTGATGGGTAACCTGATGCGTGGCTCGATGATGGTAGAAGGGCGCATGGCGCGTTTCGTCTATATCTCGCTGTACCGTATGCACCAGGTTGCACTTCATGGTTACTTCAAAACCGGCCTGATGATGCTGGTGGGTAGCATCAACCGCGTGATCCGTCCGCGTCTGAAACTGCACTAATCGTCTGGCCAGCATGAAATTCAAACCCGACCACGCGTCGGGTTTTTCTTGCTTAGGAATTCTCTCAAACAGCTGTTTTCTCCGTAAGAATCTGCGTTTTTCATCCGTTGTCTGATTTGCCTGGTCCTACTCTGGTTGCAAAATTGTAAGCAATAGCAAAGTCAGGAGGATGTCCTGTGAATAAATCAATGTTAGCGGGTATAGGTATCGGTGTGGCCGCAGCACTGGGTGTGGCGGCGGTTGCCAGCATGAACGTTTTCGACCGTGGTCCTCAGTTCGCACAGGTGGTGTCAGCGACACCTATTAAGGAAACGGTAAAAACGCCACGTAAAGAGTGCCAGAACGTCGCGGTGACTCATCGCCGACCGGTACAAGATGAAAACCGTATCATCGGTTCAGCACTGGGTGCGGTTGCCGGTGGCGTGATTGGTCATCAGTTTGGCGGCGGACGCGGTAAAGATGTTGCCACAGTGGTGGGCGCATTAGGTGGGGGTTACGCAGGTAACCAGGTGCAAGGCAATATGCAGGACCGCGACACCTACACCACGACACAGCAAAAATGTAAAACCGTGTACGAGAAGTCAGAAAAAATGCTCGGTTATGACGTCACATACCGCATCGGCGATCAGCAAGGGAAAATCCGCATGGATAAAGACCCTGGCAACCAGATCCCGCTGGATAACAATGGCCAGTTGGTTTTGACTAAAATCTAACCGATAACATGCCGGTATCATAGGGTGGATAAGCGATAGCGTCATCCACCAAAAAATGTAAACCCATCTGCAAAGATGGGTTTTTTGTTAATGGCGGCCACGTAACTGCTGCTGTAATTCCAGCAGCGCCGTCACTTCGGCTATCCGTCGCTGAGTGTAAGCAGGGATCTCCTCGGGTAAGCGTAAAAACAGCCTGTTCTCACCAAACACAACGTCATGTAAACAACGGTCATATAACGGCCCTGCAAGGGTTTGACGCCTGGTTTCGTGCTCAGTCGTCCGTTCAATCACTTCATTCTGGCCTTCACGGTCGATATTGATGACTCGCCCATCATGCAGATAGATACGCATGCCTTTTTGCCCACCCGCAGGGCCAGCATATTTATTAAGATGGAGAGTGAACGGAATATCGCTGAGGGTGCCGGTCAGCAGGGCTTCACCTTCTGCGGTGGTAAAATCGCTTGCTGCAATCTCATTTCCCAGACGGTCACGTGCGTAGCTCAACTCAATCTCTAACCGATGGTTACCACCTAACTGATAGAGTGTTTCGCGCATCATGGCGAGGACATGCGTGCCGATATCAACAATCACGCCGTCAGGATGACGTAGCTGGCGGGTATCCGCCTCACCGGTGGCAAAATTCAACGCGGCAGGCTCACCAGCGGCATTAAACCCACTGGGTTCCTGCAAAAAACCTTCGATGCGGCTTATTTCACTGATGTTGTGAATGCAGTCGCTAGCTTGAGTGCGAATCATCCAGTGATCCAGCGCCAGAACACGAGCGGCAGCTTGCGGTTGCTCGAGTAATGTTTCGAGTTTCTTAAGTTGCGTGAGCGTGGCGGCAACCGGCTTTTCAACGACGATTGCGGGAACACGGCTTTGCAAAACCCTTTCGAGCACGGGTAAATGATGAAGCGAAGAAGTGGTGATTAGCACCACGTCGAGCGGTTTAGCCAGCAGCGTATCAAGCGAATCACAACGGCTAATTCCCTCAAGCTGGCGCGCTGGGTCAGCGTCATAACCATAAAGTTCGAGAGCGGGAAGGGACATACGGCGTAAAGCCGGAAGATAAGCGGTTTCGATGACCGAACCTAAACCAATGATACCTGCCAACATATTCATAGTACCTATAATTAGAGTCCCTATGTTTTAAATGACTATCGATTTCGGGTCGAGTACCAATTTGTTTGTGGGCGTAAAAACAGACCGGTTTTTGACCGGCCTGTAGAAACCACCTTAGAACAGCAGAGAGTAGTTCACACCGTAAGTGCGTCCACGGCCCTTGTATTCATACAGCGATGGGCTGCCGTAAGTTGGGCTATACAGCAGTGGTGCGCGCTGGCCCCATACGGTGGTGTAATCTTTATCCAGTAAGTTTTCGATGCTGAAGCTGAGTTTACCCACGGGTAACGCATAGCTACCAATAAAGTCGATAGTGTTGTAACCGTTGATTTTATTGTCGCTGGCATCAGTCAAATCAAACGTCTGCTGGCTTTGAACACGCAGGCTCCATGGATCTGGCGCCCAGCCAACGTAGGCGGTGGCTTTCGATGGGCTGGCGTAAATCACGTCCCATTTCTGCCATTTTCCGTCAACTTTGGTTTCGGATTTCAGCACGTTGAAGTTAATCCCGGTGCTCCAGGTTGAATCCGGAATGAAGTAATCCACCGCACCTTCAACACCGTAAATACGACGCTTATCATCCTGAACATTGATGGTCATATCTGCACGGTTGATGGCGATAGATTTGTCGGACAACGAGTAATACGCCGCAATCTGGCTGCGCAGGCTATCACCGGTATAGCGCCAGCCTAACTCATAAGAATCGACCTTAATGCCCTGAAGTTTTGACTGCCCAACGTTAACGCTGTTCACGAGCTGGTAATGGCCATTAACCAGGCGGTAAGTCCCGTTGCCGTAATATTTGCCAGGATCAGGCAATTCAACGCCTTGCGAGAAGTTGAACCACGCTTGTTGGCGCTCGGTAATGTGCATCAGTAAGCCAGCATTGAATAACGCGTTGTCGTAATCGGTGCTGCCACCAGGGATGGCATCGGCCGATTTTGCGATACCGTTCGCAATACCTTGCTGCTGAGTAAACCCAACAAAGTCATCAACTTTATTCTCGGTCCACTGGTAGCGCACACCGCCGCTTACGGTAAACAGGTCGTTGATGTCATAGCTGGTTTGCAAGAACGGCGCGAGGTTAGTAATGGTGTAGCCAGGGTAGCGACCGGTGGTGTAAATGCTTTGGTTATTCAGGCCACCTGAGGCGTTCGCTTTTGCTAAATCAAAGAACATTTGGTTCGAGGTAAAGCTCTCGTGATCGGCGTCCACACCATAGGTAATCTGCCAGCCGTCGAGCGGTTGGCTGGTCATTGCCAGTTTCGCACCGTACTGATCGGTATCTTGTTGCGAGGCGGAGAAACTGGTGACTGTGTTACGTGTCAGCGTCGGGAACGGATAGAACGTCAGGGACTCATCGCGATAATAAATCTGCCCCACCAATTCCTGCCCGAGGAAATCGCTGTTGGAATATTGCAGGCTAATGAGATGGCGCTCGGTGCCAGGAATACGGTCTGAATTAAGCTGGTCACTGACATACGCCTTGCCATTGCCGGTTACCGCCGAGAAATTATTCCCTAAATCCAGGCCGTAATCATCATCACCCTGGCTTTTGTAATACTGTGTCACCAGTTGCAGCTGTTGGGTTTCATCAATATTTAATGTGCCCGTACCCATGACATCCAGACGGTCAGAATACTGCAAACCGGTCTGTGTATTGTCGAGCAGGGTTTGGTCGCCGTTGCCGTCATACCAGCCACCAAATTTTTGATACGCCACCGATAAACGCCCTGATGCATGATCGTTACCGCCAGAAATCGCGCCTGCGACGCGCTCGTCGTGATCTTTGCTACTGTTGAAACCTGATTTAATCCCGCTTTCAAATTCCAGCTGTGTTTCAGGCTGGCCTTTCTTCGTCACGATATTAATCAAGCCGCCGGTACTGCCGCCGCCATACAGTGATGTCGCACCGGAGATCACTTCAATATGCTCGATGTTAAACGGGTCAATGGAATCTAGCTGGCGGCTATCGGTACGGGACGAGTTCATGCGCACGCCATCCACTAACACCACGATAGAGCGGCCACGCATATTCATGCCGTAGTTGGTGCGGCTTTGGCTGCTGACATCCAGACCGGGAATTAACTGTGCAAGTGCGTCTTTCAGCTCCTTTCCTCCCTGAATCTGCTGTTCAAGCTCAGCGCCTTCTATGACCCAGGTGGTCTGTGCCATTTCAGCCACAGTACGGTGTGTACGGTTGGCAGAAACCAGAATGTTTTCTTCGGAAGTTTGCTGCGCGACAGCCGGAGCCATCATCGCCAGAAGCAACGGGTTAAGCACCCAGCGCGCGTTTTTATGCATCATCATCATTCCTTAGATGGAAAATATTAACATTTATAAATGTTTTGAAATAAGAACGAGCTGGATTTTGCCGATAACGGTTCTCATTATCAATCTCAATTGATAGTATTTCTCAAATTAATCTCATGAATAATCACATGATTTCTGTGGTTTACTTTTTGTGGATGTAGCCGGAGACGGCAGAGGAGTCGAAATGGCAGGGGGGCAAGGCTATCGATTGTTTAATGTGCAGCTAGTGCATAAATCACAAGTTTCACCTTCGTTGTTGAGCCTGGTGTTTGGCGGTCCGGACATTGCAAACATGAAATGTGATGCACCCGATCAGCGCATCAAAATGCTTTTTCCGTCAGAGGACGGTTCAATCCCAACGTTGCCAGAGCAAGCACAGTGGTATCAGCTACTGCAAGAATTGCCCAAAGAGAAGCGGCCGATTGTGCGCACTTATACCTTGCGCCACGTCGATGCTGCGCGCCAGGAAGTGACGGTTGAATTCGTCAGCCATGGTACCGAAGGCCCGGCTTCTGCGTGGGCGATTGCCGCTGAAGCTGGCGACAAAATACAAATTGTCGCCCCGAATGCTGCTTATTCTGGTGACAGTGGTGGATATGAATGGACGCCGCCTCAGGGCCTGCGTCAGGCACTGATTATTGCCGATGAAACCGCATTGCCTGCGGCACGAGGCATTCTTGAACTGCTGGCGACGCAGCCAAATCCACCACAAATACAGGCATTTTTCGAGGTGCCAGAGCAGGGCGATTGTGTGGATTTAAGCGCATATAGCTTTGCCAGCATTCACTGGTTGCCGCGTAAAACCTCTAACGCGAGACACGGGGAGTGCTTGCTAAAAGCAGTCAGAGCCGACGCACAACTGCCTAAAACGGCGGGCGTTGCTGAAACGGTCAATGAGGAAGCCGAAGGTGAATTACTGTGGGATAAAGCCACGACCGCCAGCAATACGTTTTATGGCTGGGTTGCGGCAGAGTCGACGGTGGTGAAAATGCTGCGGCGATATTTGATAGGAGAATGTGGCGTGAACCATGATGCTATCAACTTTATGGCTTACTGGAGTAAAGGGCGGCAACGGTAAAGCAGTGTTTTAGCTAAGGCGGATAAGTTTGCGTTATCCGCCTTTGCGCAGTTTAAACTTTCTTCAATTCTGGCAGCAGCCGCATCGTGGTATTCACTATCTGCAACAGCTCTTCATAACTGGCATTTTCACGCGCACTGACTGACATCCCCTGAACGATACAACACAGATACTTCGCCAGTTTTCGGACACAGCTTTCAGACGGAATCTCGCCTCTTGCCTGGCGTTTGCTCAGAAAACGTATCAGCGTTTCTTCCTGCATGGCATGGCGGGCTTTGATCACGGCTGAAATATCATCCGAAGAGGTCGCCAGCACTGATGAAGTACAGATGATAAAGCAGCCCGCAGGTGTGTCTTTGTCGGTGAAAAGTTTCGCAACATGAGACAGATAATCTTCCAGAGCCTCTTCGAGACTGCGTTCTTCGCAGAATAAACACGCTTCGTGTTTTTGCGCAAAACGGGCGATATAACGATCCAGCACGGCGCGAAATAACCCCTCTTTATTGGTGAATTCGGCGTACAGCGTCGGGGCTTTCGCGCCGGTAGCTTCCACTAAATGCGCCATAGAAGTGGCTTCGTAGCCGTGTTGCCAGAACAAAGCCATGGCCTTGTCGAGTGCTGCTTCCCTGTCAAACACCTTCGGACGGCCACGGCTTTTTTTGATGCAACTTATATCAGATGACATATGTGCCGTTTAACCTTTGTCTGTTTAATGAACGATCATTATAAAAATAATAACACTCAGTAGCTATAGGCATTTAGGATAAAAATAAATTAATCCTATCGTAATGAAAAATAGTATGTTTATAAAATAATTAACGAGCGTTATAAAAATAATTTGACGTGTGATGAAGATCACGTTTATGATTTACCTATCGATCGTTAAGTAAATAACTTAACGACCTTACAAATCATCTGCTCAAGGTAAAAAATCATGAAAAACGTTAAAACTCTCATCGCTGCTGTGGTTCTTAGTTCAATCTCTTTCGCAAGCTTTGCCGCTGTTGAAGTTCAGGCAACACCAAATGGCCAACAGAAAGTCGGTACCATCACGGCAACTGGGGGGACAAACCTGGGTTCTCTGGAAGATCAACTGGCAGAAAAAGCAGATCAAATGGGTGCAAGCTCATACCGTATTACTTCAGTCACCGGTCCAAACACTTTGCACGGTACCGCGGTTATTTATAAATAAGACGCTGCCCTCTGAGCATTAACTCCGAATCTAAAAAAAAGGCCCTGTTGGAAAACAGGGCCTCAGATTGCTGACAAAGGGTGATAAATGTGTTTTGTAGGGTGGCTAAGCGTTAGCGTCATCCACCATTTACGCCAGTGGTGTCGGATGACGCTGCGCTTATCCGACCTACGAAGAAGTTTGTCATCAGTCTCAGACCCTGTTGAAAACCAGGGCCTCAGATTGCTGACAAAGGGTGATAAATGTGTTTTGTAGGGTGGATAAGCGTTAGCGTCATCCACCATTTACGCCCGTTGTGTCGGATGACGCTGCGCTTATCCGACCTACGAAGAAGTTTGTCATCAGTCTCGGGCCCTGTTGAAAACCAGGGCCTCAGATTGCTGACAAAGGGTGATAAATGTGTTTTGTAGGGTGGATAAGCGTTAGCGTCATCCACCATTTACGCCAGTGGTGTCGGATGACGCTGCGCTTATCCGACCTACGAAGAAGTTTGTCATCAGTCTCAGGCCCTGTTGAAACACAGGGCCTTTTCTATTGGGGAAAATCTAAATTTCGGTCGTTGTCGCAGGGTCTGCATTGACCATTACCGGCATGCCAGAACGGTGCTGCATGGCTTTTTCCATCACCACCGCGTCCGTTTCTGGTGCGGACTGGAACTGTTTCATCTGCTCATTGAGCACAATCGGCAGCACTTGCGGATTGTCATTAATATCTTTCGACAGCGGCTGATGGACTTCAACTAAACGGCTGCCGTCGGGTTCAATTGAGGTCTTAATCGCGGTATTAATGATGCGCACCTGCGTCCCGACCGGCATCTCTTTATACAGAGCTTTGATGTCGCCATCGCGCAGACGAATACAGCCAGAACTGACGCGCATACCGATACCAAAATCAGCATTTGTGCCGTGTAACAAGTAGACCCCGCCATAGGCCGCAAGGCGAATCGCATGGTGGCCCATCGGGTTATCCGGGCCGGCAGGCACTACCGCCGGGAGTTTAATGCCATTTGCCAGGTAGCGTGCGCGAATATTGGCGGTTGGTGTCCAGGTTGGGTTGGCGCGTTTGTCTGAAACGGTTGTCACCATGGTTGGCGTCACGGTATCTCCACCGAGTTGGCCAATACCAATCGGGTAAACGGTCACGCTGTTTTTTCCTGCCGGATAATAATAAACACGCAATTCAGCCAGGTTGAGTACCAACCCCTGGCGTGGTGCATCAGGTAACAGCATTTGGCGCGGAATTGTCAGCACACTTCCAGCGCGAGGGACATAAGGGTCAACCCCAGGGTTTGCCTGGAGCAAAGCCAGGAAGCCGACATTGTATTTTTTCGCAATCTCTTCCAGCGAACCGCCGTCATCCTTCACGACATGGAAAAAGTTCTTGCCGATTAATCGGCTTCCTTCTGGTGGCAAAGGATAAGAGTTGGCTACTGCCTGAAATGAGACCAGCGTTGCGCTAACCAGCATGATCGACGCCAGCCAGCGAACGACGCGTGCTTTGCGAGATGATGAAATGCTCTGAGAGGTAATCACAATAAACCCTATGAATAGTATGCATGTTATAAAAAGGTTAATTGATGATTATGACGGGAGTGCGTGTAGGGAAGTCCTGGCGGATTGAAAGGATGTGTAAATGTTACAAAGAGAGTGCCTTAGATAGAAAGCTCTAAGGCACTGCTGGCAGATTAAGCCGCTGCGTTCTGCGCGAGCTGCTGCATAAAGTTACGCACCCATTCCATCCGGGCTTTGCGGTCGGCGAGATCTTCAATAAATTTCAGGCGAGTTGGCCCATCCAGACGGTAGTGCTGAGGCTGTTTTTGCAGCAAGCCAATCAGCCAAACCGGATTGACATGGTTCTTCTCGGCAAACTCAATCACGCCACCTTTTTCGTTGCCTTCAATTTTACGCACCCCGAGTTTCTGCGCCTGCTGGCGCAACGCGGCAATATCCAGCAGGTTACGTGCGGGATCCGGCAGCAGGCCAAAGCGGTCAATTAACTCGACTTTTAACTCGTCCAGTTCATGCCCGGTTTTTGCACTGGCAATGCGTTTATAGAATGACAGTCGGGTATTGACGTCCGGGATAAAATCATCAGGCAACAGGGCAGGCATGCGCAGTTCAACTTCGGTCTGGCTGCTGGTCAAATCTTCCAGTGACGGCTCGCGGCCATCTTTAAGCGCATCGACCGCATTTTCCAGCATCTCCATATACAGCGAGAAACCGATGGTTTCCATCGAGCCGCTTTGGCCTTCGCCAAGTAACTCACCCGCACCACGAATCTCCAGGTCATGAGTCGCAAGCGCAAAACCGGCACCTAAATCTTCGAGAGAAGCGATAGCCTCCAGGCGTTTCTGTGCGTCGGTGGTCATTGCTTTTGGGTGCGGGGTTAACAACCATGCGTAAGCCTGGTGATGCGAACGCCCGACGCGGCCACGTAACTGGTGTAACTGCGCAAGGCCGAAATGATCGGCACGTTCGATGATAATGGTATTGGCAGTCGGAATATCGATACCCGTTTCAATAATCGTGGTACACACCAACACGTTAAAACGCTGGTGGTGGAAGTCGTTCATCACTCGTTCCAGTTCGCGTTCACGCATTTGCCCGTGACCAATGGTGATACGTGCTTCAGGCACTAATACCGCGAGGCGGTCTGCCGCCTTCTGGATGTTTTCCACATCGTTATAAAGATAGTAAACCTGGCCGCCACGCAGCACTTCACGCAGTATGGCTTCACGGACGACCAGTTCATCGTACTGGCGAACGAAGGTTTTCACCGCCAGGCGGCGTGCCGGAGGGGTGGCGATAATCGACAAATCGCGCATTCCGCTCATTGCCATATTCAGCGTGCGTGGAATCGGTGTTGCAGTTAGCGTCAGGATGTCGACATCGGCGCGCATCGCTTTAATCCGTTCTTTATGGCGCACGCCAAAACGATGCTCTTCATCGACAATCAGCAGGCCGAGATCTTTCATCTTCACATCATTTTGCAGCAGCTTATGGGTGCCGATAAGAATATCGACTTTCCCTTCGCTGGCTTCCTGCAGAATTTGCGCTTGCTCTTTGGCCGTGCGGAAACGCGATAACATTTCGATACGCACAGGCCAGTTGGCGAAGCGGTCACGGAAGTTATCCAGATGCTGTTGAGCGAGCAGGGTGGTCGGCACTAACACAGCAACTTGTTTGTGGTTTTCCACCGCGAGGAAGGCGGCGCGCATCGCCACTTCGGTTTTACCAAAGCCCACATCACCGCACACCAGTCTGTCCATTGCCAGCGGCTGGCACATGTCGCTCAATACCGCATTAATAGCCTGGGCCTGATCCGGTGTGGTTTCAAACGGGAAAGCATCACAGAACAGCTGATACTGTTCGCGGTCATGCTTAAACGCAAAACCTTGTTTTGCGGCACGCTGCGCATAAATATCCAGTAATTCTGCAGCCACATCGCGCACTTTCTCGGCGGCTTTTTGACGGGCGCGTGACCAGGCATCGCTGCCAAGTTTATGCAGCGGCGCATTTTCTTCGGCACCGCCCGCATAGCGGCTGATCAAATGCAGCGATGAAACCGGCACGTAAAGTTTGGCGTCGCCGTGATAGGTCAGCATCAGGTATTCAGCTGTTATGCCGCCCGCTTCAAGCGTGGTTAATCCAGCATAACGCCCAACGCCATGTTCAAGATGCACCACCGGCTGGCCGGTATGTAGCTCAGCCAGGTTACGAATCAAGGTATCCGGGTTGATGGTACGGCGGCTATCCTGACGGCGGCGGCTGACGCGTTCACCCAACAGGTCGCTTTCGCAAATCAATGCACGGTTGCGCAGGGTATCGATAAACCCATGCTCGCTGGAACCCTGCATCAAATAACGGCCATTATCGGCGGCTTCATCAAGACGATAGATGCGCTTTGGCGCCACTTTTATCCGTGATAGCAGCTCACCCAGTGCTTCACGTCGGCCTTCACTTTCTACGGAAAACACCACCGGGCCGGCGAACGACTCAAGGAATCTACGCAGGTTATCGAGCGGGGCTTTTTGCTGTGCCTGAACAGAAAGGTCAGGCAGGGCGCGATAACCCAGATTGGTGAACGCGGCTTTGTCCGCTAACGATTCGGTTTTGAGCTGAATACGCGGCCAGGCTTTTAACTCGCTGAACAGTTCGTCCACGCGCAGCCACAGGCTTTCTGGCGGCAGCAACGGGCGCATCGGGTCGACGCCGCGATTTTCGAAACGGGCAAACGTATCCTGCCAGAAACGATCGGCGCTGGTTTCGATATCGCCGGTATTAATCAGCAGAGTATTTTTGGGGAAGTAACTAAACAGCGCTGGTAATGGCTCGCTAAAGAATAACGGCTGCCAGTACTCAATCCCCGCCGGGAGCGTGCCTTTGCTGACTTGCTGATAGATATGCTCAGGTTCACGCTTCACGTCAAACTTGTCGCGCCACTGGCTACGGAACAGCTCGATGGCGTTTTTATCGGTCGGGAATTCGTGTGCGGGAAGTAAATTAATGGCGTCGACTTCTTCGAGCGTGCGCTGGGTGTCGACATCAAACACGCGCAGACTGTCGATTTCGTCATCAAAGAAGTCGATGCGATAAGGCTGGTCACTACCCATCGGGTAGAGATCAAGCAACGCGCCACGGGTGGCAAATTCACCGTGTTCCATTACCTGATCGACGCTGCGATAACCTGCTTGTTCTAACTGGCTGCGCAAATTATCACGTGATAATTGCTGCCCTTTGTTCATCACTAGCGCATGGCCGTGCAAAAAATTGTGCGGGCAAACGCGCTGCATCAGGGTGTTCACCGGCAGAATCAACACGCCGCGCTGCATGGTTGGCAACTGATAGAGCGTGGATAAACGCGAAGAAATAATTTCCTGATGCGGCGAGAAACTGTCGTACGGCAGCGTTTCCCAGTCGGCAAGATTCACCACCAGGCTTTCCGTAAACTGAGTTATCTCGTCATGCAGGCGCAAGGCGTTCTGCATATCCGGCGCGATAAGCACTACCGGGCCATTATGGCGCTCGACGATTTCGGCTACTTCAGTTGCACAGGCAGAACCGGTGAGTTCACCAAGCTGGCGTTGATCGCCAGCTTTAACAGGTAAGGAATAGCGATAATTTTCAGGCATAGAAGATATCAATATCTCTCAGGTTGCATCTTTTTTGTGGGGCTATAGTTCGCAGACGCGTCAAGAAGTTGCCTTGTATTATCCGCGATCGTTTAGCCAATCGCAAAGCCTGCGGAGATTTCGTCCTTCCAGCCAAAGCTCGCTTAACGTGTGTCGGTCGCTACCACCATTTTCGCTGGCGGTGAAAAGAACATATCACCGCACAGGGTGCGCGATAATTTTCTGAATCCTAAGCCCAACAAGGTACATATCGCCAGGCTGGCAAACGGATAAACCAACAAGATGGCGAGCAACAGGTTACCCGAAATTCGCCCTGCGCTAATTTGCCCCAGCATAAACAAGCTCAACGCTTCAATCACGATGCGGTGAGTGGTGTAAATCGCGATGGTATTGGAACCTACAATATTCAGAAATGCATCGGAACGGCATTCACGCCAGCTATCCAGTAGATAAAACAGCTTCATAATGACAAAAATCGACAATACGGAAATCATCACTGGAATGTTAACCAGATACAACGCAGCAGAGAGCAGGGCAGTGGCTGCGAACATCAAAGGATGCTGGCGAAGATTAAACGCTTTCATTGCGCTCATCAGTTGCGGGCCAAACCACGCGCCAAGCCCGTAGTAACACATATTGCGCACCACGCTGTTCATTCCCCACCACGGTAGCGGCATAAAGCTAATCACCACATTCACTGCCAGCAGCAACATGATGACCGGGACTTTGTAGCGGCGCAGGCTTTTGAAAATCACAAAATAGAGCAGTAGCGCGTAGAGATACCAAAGGCTGGTACTGGCTTTTGCCATGCTGGTGGCAAATTGCAGCAGATTTTCTGAGTAGACCGCGTTGGACGCCGGGTTACGCACCAGTTCCGGTGCCAGCCATTGGTTAATTAACGAGATGCCCAGCCACTGCAACACGCCCCATAACAGCAGGACATAAAAGATATTCCAGATGCGTTTATCAATGCAGTCGCGCCATTTTACCTTCTCAATGTAGCGGGTGATGAGAAAGCCGGAAATAAAGAAGAAAACCGGCATGCGGAAAGGGGCGAGATATAAATTCAGGTAAATCCAGCTTTTGGCGATGACCTCCGCAAGCCCGGTCTGTTGCTGCACCAGATGCGGGTAAAAGGTGATGACCGAGTGATATATAACGACAAGGCAGATGCACAATCCCTTGATATGGTTGATCCACAATTGTTTGTCTTTCATGTGCCAGGAATACCTTCAGTTGGCTTTTATTTGTTTTTAGGGTGGAAGAATGGCGGGCTTTTTATTATCTGATTTGTCTGTTTTTGTAATAATCTGGAAAATTTCGGAAATTCCGCAGGGACAATTAATGACCATTTCTGCGCAGCATTGCTGCGAAAACAAGATGTTAGGAGATTGATTTAAAAGGTATTTCACTTGTTCTGAAAAAACAAAAAAACGTTATGTTTCATTTACTTGATACGTTATCGCTTATATACTTCTCGGCAACTTTGCATCCGCAACTGCAACAAGACGGAATACATGTATCAACCTGTCGCGTTATTTATAGGCCTGCGCTACATGCGTGGGCGAGCAGCTGACCGCTTCGGTCGCTTCGTCTCCTGGCTGTCAACTATCGGCATTACGCTTGGCGTGATGGCGTTAGTCACCGTGCTTTCCGTGATGAACGGTTTTGAGCGTGAGCTGCAAAACAACATTCTTGGGCTAATGCCGCAAGCGATCATCACCTCGCCTGGCGGCTCGATTAATCCTGAAACGCTTCCAGCAAAAGACCTCAACCTTGAAGGCGTCACGCGAGTTGCCCCCATTACCACGGGTGATGTAGTGCTGCAAAGCGCACGTAGCGTCGCCGTCGGGGTGATGCTGGGCGTGAAGCCAGAAGAGAAAGATCCACTTTCGCCATTTCTGGTCAACGTTAAGCAGACCGACCTGGTCGCCGGGAAGTACAACATCATTCTGGGCGAACAACTTGCCGGGCAACTGGGTATAAAACGTGGTGACAGCATCCGCGTTATGGTGCCATCTGCCAGCCAGTTTACGCCGATGGGGCGCTTGCCAAGCCAGCGTCTGTTCACCGTGATTGGCACCTTCGCGGCAAACAGTGAAGTCGACGGTTACCAAATGTTGGTCAACCAGCAAGACGCCTCGCGCCTGATGCGTTATCCGGCGGGCAATATTACCGGCTGGCGTTTATGGCTGGCCGAACCGCTGAAAGTTGATGTGCTGAGCCAACAAACCTTGCCGCAAGGCACCGAATGGAAAGACTGGCGCGAACGTAAAGGCGAGCTGTTCCAGGCGGTGCGCATGGAAAAAAATATGATGGGGTTGCTATTAAGCCTGATTGTGGCGGTTGCCGCCTTTAACATCATTACGTCGCTCGGTTTGCTGGTGATGGAGAAACAAGGTGAAGTTGCCATTCTTCAGACTCAGGGGCTAACACGTCGCCAAATTATGGCGGTGTTTATGGTGCAAGGGGCGAGTGCGGGCGTGATTGGCGCTCTGCTGGGGGCGCTATTAGGCGCGTTACTTGCCAGCCAGTTGAACAATTTAATGCCGATTATTGGCGCGTTGCTGGATGGTGCCGCGCTGCCCGTCGCCATCGACCCTGTACAAGTTATTGTGATTGCGATTATCGCTATGGCGGTCGCTCTGTTATCCACGCTTTATCCTTCGTGGCGCGCTGCCGCTACACTTCCCGCTGAGGCTTTACGTTATGAGTAATTCTGTCCTGTTGCAGTGTGACAAGCTGTGCAAACGCTATCAGGAAGGCAAAGTGCAAACGGACGTGTTGCATGATGTCAGCTTCAGCATCAATACCGGCGAGTTAATGGCGATTGTCGGTAGCTCTGGTTCCGGCAAAAGTACCTTGCTGCATCTGCTGGGCGGGCTGGATACCCCCACTTCTGGCGATGTGATTTTCAATGGCAAGGCGATGAGTGCGATGTCGTCTGCCGCCAAAGCAGAATTGCGTAACCGCGAACTCGGTTTCATCTACCAGTTCCACCATTTGCTGCCTGATTTTACCGCGATGGAAAACGTCGCCATGCCGCTGCTTATCGGCAAAAAATACCCTGATGAAACAAAGCAACGCGCGCTGGAAATGCTCAAAGCTGTGGGGCTTGACCATCGCAGTAATCACCGTCCTTCCGAGCTGTCCGGCGGTGAGCGCCAGCGTGTAGCGATTGCCCGCGCGCTGGTGAATAACCCACGCCTGGTGCTGGCGGATGAGCCGACGGGTAACCTCGATGCGCGTAACGCAGACAGCATTTTTGAACTGCTTGGCGAATTGAATGTGCGCCAGGGAACTGCATTCCTGGTGGTGACCCACGACTTGCAACTGGCACGTCGAATGTCTCGTCAGCTTGAAATGCGCGATGGCCGCTTGACCAGCGAACTGACTTTGATGGGAGCCCATTAATGGCTTCGCCACTGTCACTGCTTATTGGTTTGCGTTTTAGCCGCGGGCGTCGTCGCAGCGGCATGGTGTCATTGATTTCTGTCATCTCTACTCTGGGTATTGCTTTGGGTGTGGCGGTGCTGATTGTCGGTTTAAGTGCGATGAATGGTTTTGAGCGTGAGCTGAACAACCGCATTCTGGCGGTGGTGCCGCACGGTGAAATCGAGCCGGTTAATCAGCCATTCCATGACTGGAGCGGCGTATTACAGCGCGTTGAGAAAGTGAAAGGCATTGCAGCAGCGGCACCGTATATCAACTTTACAGGCCTGGTAGAAAACGGGCCGAATCTGCGCGCTATTCAGGTAAAAGGTGTTGATCCCGCTCAGGAAGTTCGCCTTAGTGCTTTGCCTCAATATGTGCAAAACAACGCGTGGCAGAATTTTAAAGCCGGTCAGCAACAGATTATTATCGGTAAAGGTGTTGCCGATGCCCTGAAAGTGAAACAGGGCGACTGGATCTCGATCATGATCCCGAACAGCGATGGTGGCACCAAACTGCTGCAACCGAAGCGTGTGCGCCTGCAAGTTGCAGGTATTTTGGCGCTCAGCGGCCAGCTTGATCATAGTTTTGCGATGGTGCCCATGGCGGATGCGCAGAGCTATTTAGATATGGGCGACAGCGTCACAGGTATTGCCATCAAAGTGAATGATGTGTTTAACGCCAACCAACTGGTGCGTGATGCCGGTGAAGTGACCAACGCTTACGTGTACATCAAAAGCTGGATTGGCACCTACGGTTACATGTACCGCGATATCCAGATGATTCGCGCCATCATGTATCTGGCGATGGTGCTGGTGATCGGCGTGGCCTGTTTTAATATCGTCTCTACGCTGGTGATGGCGGTGAAAGACAAAAGTAGTGATATCGCCGTGTTGCGAACGTTGGGGGCGAAAGACGGTTTGATTCGCGCGATTTTCGTCTGGTACGGTCTGCTAGCGGGGTTGTTCGGTAGCGTAAGCGGGGTGATTGTCGGCGTGTTAGCCTCCTGGCAATTAACCAATATTATCCGCGTGATTGAAAAACTAATCGGCCATCAATTCCTGTCAGGCGATATCTACTTTATTGATTTCTTGCCATCAGAACTTCACTGGCTGGACGTATTCTATGTACTGATCACAGCCTTGTTACTGAGTTTGCTCGCCAGTTGGTATCCGGCTCGCCGTGCCAGTAATATCGATCCAGCTCGGGTATTAAGCGGACAATAAATTCTAAAAACTGAGGGGAGCGGCAAATCGATGTACTACGGATTTGACATTGGCGGCACGAAAATGGCTCTTGGAGTTTATGATACTGAACGCCGGTTACAGTGGGAAAAGCGCGTTCCTACGCCACACGATAGCTACGAGAACTTCCTGGCGGCTATCGTTTCCATGGTACAGGAAGCCGATAGCCGTTTTGGTACTAAAGGGTCGGTAGGCATCGGTATTCCGGGTATGCCGGTCACCGACGATGGCACGTTGTATGCGGCAAACGTGCCCGCAGCCAGCGGCAAACCTGTGCAGGCCGACTTGAGCGCGATGCTTGAGCGTGACGTGCGGATGGATAACGACGCTAACTGCTTTGCGCTGTCCGAAGCCTGGGATGACGAGTTCCGTGATTATCCGGTGGTGATGGGCTTAATCCTCGGCACTGGTGTCGGTGGTGGCATCATCGTCAACGGCAAATCCATTACCGGGCGTAACTACATTACTGGCGAGTTCGGCCATACCCGTCTGCCGGTTGATGCGCTCAACGTGCTGGGGCGTGATATTCCGCTTACGCGTTGTGGTTGTGGTCAGCATGGCTGTATCGAAAACTATCTTTCAGGCCGTGGATTTGCGTGGGTTTACCAACACTTCTACTCTGAAGCACTGGATTCCAAAGAAATCGTTGCTCGCTATCGTGCGGGTGATGAGAACGCTGTGGCGCACGTCGAACGTTTCGTAGAGCTGTTGGCTTGCTGCCTGGGCAGCCTGTTAACGGCAATCGATGCGCATCTGGTGGTCATCGGCGGTGGGTTATCTAACTTTACTGAGCTGTACCAGCTACTGCCTGAGCGTTTACCTAAGTATCTTTTGCCCGTAGCAAAAGTACCGCGCATTGAACCGGCTCGTCATGGTGATGCCGGTGGCATGCGTGGTGCGGCATTCCTCCATCTCACGGAGTAACTTATGTTATCGCGTCGTCAACATCGGCTCAGCCGGTTCAGAAAAACCAAACGCTTGCTCAGGCAGCGTTTGCGTCAGCGTGCTTTTTTCAGAGACATTCCTGGACCTGAAGCGATGGAAAAACCCAGAGTAGTGGTACTGACCGGCGCGGGTATTTCCGCCGAGTCAGGGATTAGGACTTTCCGTGCAACCGATGGCTTGTGGGAAGAACATCGGGTAGAAGACGTGGCAAC
This sequence comes from Buttiauxella sp. JUb87, assembly GCF_004361975.1. Taxonomy (NCBI): domain Bacteria; kingdom Pseudomonadati; phylum Pseudomonadota; class Gammaproteobacteria; order Enterobacterales; family Enterobacteriaceae; genus Buttiauxella; species Buttiauxella sp. JUb87. Next base: position 145,695 of record NZ_SNVY01000004.1, on the reverse strand, counting down.
GCCGGAAGGCTTCGCCCGTGACCCGCAATTAGTGCAAGCGTTTTATAATGCGCGCCGCCAGCAGCTTCAGCAGGCAGAAATTAAACCTAATGCGGCTCATCTTGCATTGGCGCGGCTTGAGGAAGAGCTAGGCGACCACTTCCTGTTAGTGACGCAAAATATCGATAACCTGCATGAGCGTGCCGGTAATAAAAATATTATCCATATGCATGGCGAGCTGCTGAAAGTACGTTGTGCGCAAAGCGGACAAGTTATTGAGTGGAAAGGTGACATCACCCCGCAGGATCGCTGCCATTGCTGCCAGCTTTCTGCGCCGCTGCGCCCACATGTTGTCTGGTTTGGTGAAATGCCGCTCGGTATGGATAACATTTATCAGGCGCTGGCGACGGCAGATTACTTTATTGCCATCGGCACGTCCGGGCACGTCTATCCGGCTGCCGGTTTTGTCCACGAAGCCCGCTTGCAAGGCGCTCATACCGTTGAACTGAATCTTGAACCGAGCCAGGTTGGCAGCGAGTTCGAAGAGAAGTTTTATGGTTTAGCCAGTGAAGTGGTGCCGGAGTATGTGGATAGATTGTTGAAAGGGCTTTCTTAAAACCATCCTCACCCTAACCCTCTCCTTTGGGCTGTCTCTTAGTCACATCTTTGTGAGACGGTTCCTGCCGATTCGGAGACGGTTCCGTTCACCAGGCGACAGCGTGTTAATGTCGCCACTGAACCGGTGAACGTCTTAGGGTGACCACCGTCGTCACCCTAAGAACCCGGACTCCCGGCAAATCAATCGCCGCAAGCGGTAAACACCGTTTTTCACCCAACATTCGGGGTCGTTCGCGACGCGTTCCCGACGATCGCTCTCTCACGTGGTTCCCGACCACGTGACCCCAACTGAAGGGTAAAAAACGGCGCGATTGAAGCCGGAACACAAGGTCAACGTCAAAACCCAAAGACCACACCGAGCCGGTTTTGACCTTGTTCCCGGTATAAATTGCCCCAGTGTTCCCCATAAGTCAGGGTTGAGCTGCCGGGAGTCGCGAACGACGCTGATGTTGGGGATAAGCTGGGGTTTACCGCGCAGCGGCAATTTAATGACCGGGTGCCTGGATTATCAAGGGGTTGGCGTTAACCCCTTGATACGTTCACCGTTTTCGGGAATTACAGAGATAACAGAACGCACGCGTGAACGGAAAATCAACGAGGCATACAGGTCTCACCCTGACAAAATGCCCGGGTGAGTTATGTATAAGAGACAGCCTTGAAGGAGAGGGGATACTCCGGTGGGACCGTCGGGTGTGCTCCCTCTCCTTTGGGAGAGGGCCGGGGTGAGGGGATACATCAACGCTAAACTCAGCGTCCCGCCTTCAACTTCTGAAAGTAATTCTCATAAATCGCACTGGCATCGCCGACATCGTTCTGCCACTCGCCATTTTTCAACACTGCTTCATCCGGATAGAGCGTCTTATCGCCTGATATTTCTTTTGGCAGCAGCTTACGTGCTTCGAGGTTTGGCGTCGGGTAACCGATCGTTTCTGCGACCTGTTTTGCCACATCCGGGCGCAGCAGGAAGTTAATCAGTTTCAGCGCACCGTCGACGTTTTTGGCATTGGCCGGAATGGAAAGGTTATCCATCCAGAAAATCCCACCTTCTTTCGGCCAGACGATTTCCAGCGGCGTGCCAGCCTGGCGGGCAACAAACGCAGAACCATTCCACACCATGCCGAGATTCACTTCGCCTTCCATAAATGGGTTGGCTGGGTTATCCGAGTTGAAAGCTGCCACGTTTGGCATCAGCTTTTGCAGTTCGTGATAAGCCGCTTCAATCTCTTTCGGGTCAGTGGTGTTGCCGGAATAACCCAGTTTGCGTAATGCGACCTGGAACACTTCACGTGCATCATCAGTCAACAGCAAACTTTGTTTGTATTCTGGCTTCCACAAATCTGCCCAACTGGTGACCGTTTTCGGGTCGATGGCATCGCTGTTTACGCCAATTGCCGTAGCACCCCAGATGTAGGGAATGGAGTAATCGTTATTGGGATCGAACGGCTTGTTGAGCATCTCAGGGGCGAGATTTTTGAAATTGCTCAGCTTGCTTTTATCGATCTTTTGGATCATGCCTTCTTTGCGCATTTTCGCCACAAAGTAAGTTGATGGCACCACTAAATCATAGGCACCGTCTTTATAAGTTTTGAGCTTGGCGTACATGGTTTCATTCGACTCGTAAGTCGAATAAATCACTTTGATGCCGGTTTCTTTAGTGAACTGTTCAAGCAGGCCTGGCGGCACATACTCGGTCCAGTTATAGAAATAGAGCGTCTTGCTGTCATCGGCATGTGCAGCGCCGAAACTCAGTACCAGTGCGCTAGCAGCTAGCAGGTGGCGTGGCCATTTGGTCATTTTAACGTCCCCTGAATTTTGGTTTTATCACGAAGAATAAGCTGACTGGCAACCACCAGGACCAGCGAGAGTACCAACAGAATAGTAGCCAGCGCGTTCACCTCAGGTGAAACGCCGACCTTCACCATTGAGTAAATTTTCAATGGCAAAATTTCATAACTTGGCCCAGTGACGAATGAGGAAACCACCACATCATCCATCGACAGGGTAAAACTAAGCAACCAACCCGCGGCTACCGCAGGCATCGCCAGCGGCATCAGGATCTTGCGCAAAATCGTAATTTCGCTGGCACCTAAATCTTTCGCAGCTTCCAGCATCCGTACATCAAACCCTTTGAGTCGCGAATAGACGGTGACAACCACAAATGGCAGGCAGAAAGTGATGTGTGAAAACAGCAGCGACCAAAAGCCAAGCGAAACGCCGAGCAGCATAAACAACACCAGCAGTGAAATCGCCATCACGATATCAGGCGACATCATCACCACAAATAGCATACCGCTGACGAATGGCTTGCCGCGAAAACGGTAGCGATACAGCGCCACGGCAGTCAGCGAGCCAATCAGCGTTGCCACCGTGGCGGAAACCACCGCCATCGTCAGCGAGTGTTGAGCGGCTTGCAGCAGACTGTCGTTGTTCATCAGCAGGCTATACCACTTGCCCGTAAAGCCTTGCCAGTTAATACCGAAACGCGAACTGTTAAACGAATTGACGATCAAAATGATAATCGGGATGTACAAATACGCGTAGATGGCGCTCATAAAGCCGCCACGGAGCAGGCGACCGATCATTCTAATTCCACCTTCTTATTCAGCAAACTGGCGGCACGCCAGTAAATCAGCAGCATCAGGCCCATCACCAGCGTGAGGGTAATGCTGGTCGCCGCGCCAAATGGCCAGTCGCGGATGTTCAGGAACTGGCTTTTTATGACGTTACCAATCAGCAGGTTTTTCGCGCCACCCATTAAGTCGGAAACGTAAAACAGCCCCATCGCGGGCAGCATCACTAACAAGCACCCGGCAATAATGCCCGGCATGGTGAGCGGAATAATAATGCGGATAAAGGTTTGTAGTTTGCTGGCACCTAAATCACGCGCCGCTTCCAGCAGCGGTTTATCGAGCTTTTCAATGCTCGAGTACAGTGGCATTACCATAAATGGTAGCAGGATATACACCAGGCCAAGGATGACGGCGCTTTCGGTGTACATGATACGAATCGGCGTATCAATCACCCCAAGCCACAGCAAAAACTCATTCATAACCCCTTTGGTGCTGAGGAAAATTTTCAGCCCGTAGATACGAATTAATGAGTTGGTCCAGAAGGGAACGATCAGCAAAAACAACAATAAAGGGCGCACACGTTCCGGTAATCGCGCAAGGAACCAGGCAAACGGATAACCCAACACCAGGCAGGCGAGGGTAGCAATCACCGCCATATTGAGCGAGTGCAGCAACACCTGTGCATATAAAGGGTCAGCAAGCCGGGTGTAATTATCCAGAGTGAAAACCATGCTGACGAAATTAGCGTCATCACGGGTCAGGAAACTGGTGCCGATGATCATCAGATTGGGCAGGAACACGAACAGCACCAGCCAACCGACGACAGTGGCGATCACAACGTTCTGGAATTTACGCGAGCTCTTCATCTGCCAGCACGACCTCCCAACTTTCAACCCAGTTTATCGACATTTTCTGGTCGAGCGTGTGGTCAAAATCAGGGTCATCTTCATTGAAGAATTCGCTGACCATCACCATTTTGCCGTTTTCCAGCTCGACATTAGATTCCAGCGTCATGCCTTTATAGTTACGTTCTCGCACATAGCCGATTAAACCATCGGCCACATGATTCTCGTTTATTTCTTCCACACGCAGATCTTCAGGGCGCAACAACACTTTCAAATGCTGGCCGACCGTAACCGGCATGCTCGCGTAAATGTGGCATTCGCGACCTTCAACGAAGGCCCGAACGCGCTGTTCATCGACTCGTTCGATAACAGTCGCATCAAAAATGTTGATTTCACCGATAAAGCTCGCCACGAACAGGTTTTTCGGTTCTTCGTAAATTTCGCGTGGCGTGCCGTCTTGCTCAATGCGGCCATTACGCATCACCACAATCCGGTCGGACATAGTTAACGCTTCTTCCTGGTCGTGAGTGACGAATACGAAAGTAATGCCGAGTTTGCGTTGCAGCGCTTTTAATTCGTTCTGCATCTGCTTGCGTAATTTGTAATCAAGCGCGGAAAGCGACTCATCAAGCAATAATAGACGCGGTTTATTGACCACCGCCCGCGCAATGGCCACACGCTGTTGCTGGCCACCAGAAAGCTGATGCGGTAAACGTCGTGCATATTCCTCTAACTGCACCATTTTCAACGCTTCGGTCACGCGTGGGGTAATCTCGGCGGCGGGTGTTTTCTGCATCCGTAAACCGAAAGCGACGTTTTCAAAAACGGTCATATGAGGAAACAGCGCGTAGCTCTGGAAGACGGTATTGACGTGGCGGTGCTCGGCTGGAACCTGCGTGATATCCTGGCCATCAAGTGAGATCGTGCCAGAATCCGCGCTTTCCAGTCCGGCGATGATGCGCAGCACCGTGGTTTTGCCGCAGCCGGAAGGGCCAAGGAGTGTCAGAAATTCACCATTATTGATGGTGAGGGATAAATCAGAAATAACGGTTTTACCCTCAAAGCTCTTATCTACGCCTGCCAGTTCTACCAGCGGCGAGAGCGAACATTGCAGTGTCTTCAATTTTTTACGCTGTCCCATATAAGACGCATCAAATTTCGGGCTGATGCGGGGTTTGTGATTAACCACCTTGCGGTTTTTGCACGTTGAGTAAGGGCAAGCATTCTACGGCAAAGCATTGAAATCGCCAATGCTTGCTGCCTTTCAGCCGTTTGAATTTGATTGGTATTCAAGCAGCAAACACCAAATCCGCTCGCATTGCATTACATTCGTGACTATTTTCATCTCTGGTAGGTTAAAAGTGACCTGACGCAATATTTGCATTTGTGGCTTACTGATAATGAAGTCACAAAAATTGAGGATAGCGACATGGATAAATTACTTGACCGATTCTTACATTATGTCTCTTTGGATACACAGTCCAAATCCGGCGTAAAACAAGTTCCCAGCACCGAAGGGCAGTGGAAGTTGTTGCGGTTACTGAAAGAGCAAATGGAAGAGATGGGTTTGGTGAATGTGACGCTAGGCGATCATGGCACCGTGATGGGGACGCTACCGTCTAATGTGGATAAAAAAGTCCCTGCCATCGGCTTTATCTCCCACGTAGATACCGCGCCTGATTTTTCAGGTAAAAACGTCAATCCACAAATTGTAGAAAATTATCGCGGTGGCGACATCGCGCTGGGGATTGGTGATGAAGTGCTGTCACCAGTGATGTTCCCTGTGCTGCACCAGTTGCTGGGGCAAACGCTGATTACCACCGATGGTAAAACGCTACTTGGCGCTGACGATAAAGCCGGTGTTGCCGAAATCATGACGGCACTTGCGGTAATGAAAGAGAAAAATGTTCCGCACGGTGATATTCGAGTGGCTTTCACGCCAGATGAAGAAGTCGGCAAAGGTGCTAAACACTTTGACGTTGAAGCATTCGATGCTCAGTGGGCATATACCGTAGATGGCGGTGGAGTCGGTGAGCTGGAGTGTGAGAACTTCAACGCAGCCTCAGTGACTATCAAGATCGTCGGCAACAATGTTCACCCTGGTTCTGCGAAAGGGGTGATGGTCAACGCGCTTTCGCTTGCCGCCCGCATTCATGCTGAAGTGCCGGCTAATGAAAGCCCTGAATGCACTGAAGGCTACGAAGGTTTTTATCATCTTCATGGCATGAAAGGGTCGGTTGACCGCGCAGAAATGCACTACATCATCCGCGATTTTGACCGCGAACAGTTCGAAGCGCGTAAACGCAAGATGATGGATATCGCCAAAAAAGTGGGTAAAGGATTACATCCGGATTGTTACATTGAGTTGGTTATCGACGACAGTTATTACAACATGCGCGAGAAAGTTGCTGAGCACCCTTACATTGTGGACGTGGCACAGCAGGCGATGCGCGATTGCGATATAGAACCTATTCTGAAACCAATTCGCGGCGGCACCGATGGCGCACAGTTGTCATTTAAAGGTTTGCCTTGCCCGAACCTGTTTACCGGCGGCTATAACTACCACGGCAAACACGAGTTTGTGACGCTGGAAGGGATGGAAAAAGCGGTAGCGGTGATTGTCAGGATTGCGGAGCTGACGGCAGAGCAGGGGTGATATAACCAATTGCTGGTGGGGCGGTAGATAATAAAGGGGCGGAAGCCCCTTTATTATTAGCTTATGAATAATATGACAGTCTGTTTAGTGCCAGGTGCGGACGTTATCTAACGATGTAACTCGATTGTCACCATCTCTAGATTTCATCATAACAACCTTATTCGCATACACTTTGCCCAGAATTGATACAAGTATTTTGCGAAATCAGGCGTGCGAGTAATCATGAGAGCTTACGGATTAAAATTACGATGAAAGTGATACTGGTGAGGCATGCAGAAACCGAGTGGAATCTGAACAGGATTATTCAGGGGCATAGCGATAGCATCATAACTCCTCGGGGTATGAGAGAAACATCTGCATTAGTGACAACGCTTGTTGAAAGAGCATATCCAATAGAGTGTATTTACAGTTCACCACTTGAGCGTGCATGGCTGATGGGCGTGAGTTTGGCGGAAGGTCTTCACTGCCCATTAATCATGGAACCGTCCCTTAAAGAACAGGCTTTTGGTCTTTTTGAAGGGATCGCATCAGAGCGACTAACACGCTGTAATCCGGATGATGCAAATGCGTTATTCGAGCGCGATGCAAATTATTGCCCCCCAGCGGGGGAGACACTGGCTCAGGCTTCTCACCGAATAATACATTTCTTACATAATCTGCAAGAAGCTAAAGAATATCAGACGGTATGTATTGTTTCTCATGGGCATGTTAGCCAAGGTGTTCTGGCGCAGCTAAAAGAAGGGGTTATCGATAATTTTCCTCGTTATGCCCAACCAAACGCGAGTTACTCTGTTTTTGAACTCGTTGACGGGAAATGTACAGGGCTTCGATGGGGAATTTCTACACATCTATTGAAACTAGAAAGATAGATGCTTTTTGGGGCATGAGACGTTATTCAGGCGAGCAATATAATTTCCACTCTTCGCTCATAGCTGACGTTCGTTCATGGCTTTCAGGAAGTCTCGCTTAGGCGAACTCCAGGCCACTAAAACGCCTTCCATACATATAGTATTCCCTTTGGCAATAAATCTTGGTAGTGGCTAGAGCTATGTATTTTTTCACCATAATTAAAAAATACATTCTAAATAGCCACCATCAAAAAATAATTACACCATAACTAAATATAATTCAGTAACTCAGTATTTATATAAAATAAATAACGTTTAAAGTAACTGCTAATAACTCTTGAAATCCCAAATGCCAGTTTTCATTTAATTGTGACCCACGCCGAAAATTTTCGGTTTCCAATAATTAAGCACAGTTCCACTGTTGACTTGTACAGTGCTTTTGGCAGAGAGTAAGCAGATGGAAAGATATTATCCAAAATAATTCGAGTTGCATTGAGGTGGCAAGCCAACACCGGTGCAGTTCGAAGTATGAAGGGTATTAAATGAATCGCCCCCGCCTGGTGCTGTAACACCAAACGAGGGCTAACCACAATCGTTATGGAGACTAACGTTATGGCTATCGCCGATAGTAACACATTCGCTCGTCCTGAAATCACTGCTACTCAATCCATTATTGCGGGAGATATCGCAGCTTTATTAAAAATACCGTTGGGTGTCACGCATGATTTATTTCAGGTAGTGGATATTTGCCAACGTTATGCTGATGAATTAATCGAAGTTCATAATCACGCTGAATATATAGCGTTGTGCGGGCGTTTACTGGCGGGGTTGAATGTACTGAAAGTAGTTTTAAAGTCGCCGTTGCCAAAACATCTAATTGAACAATTAACGGTGAATGAAAATAATTTTGCTGAATGTCGCAATCCACTTTCAACAGATTCAGAGACCACCTGTGAATATTGTTCCGCATTAACCATGGTTTTATTGAACCAGCAAATAATGCCTGAGCAGCAGGAACAGATCAGCGAATTGTTATTTGAATTACTGACTATGCTGGCTGAGGATTTGAAGGTGCCGCGTTTTATTCGTACGACGACAGGGCTGGCAATGATAGATGGTGAGGCTATACCAGGCATTCATTAAATACCCGTCGCCCTTCAAGATGCAGGGTTGTTGGCTGCTCTCATTCACCCGAATCACTTACTTGAGTAAGCTCATCGGGATTTACTCGATTGCCGCCTACCTGCATCTTGAAGTAGCTTGGGTATTACCACCCGGTGTTCCTGGCTCTCAGCCAGAAAGTGGCTGAGAGCTAGAAGAGAGGGATCAATCCTCGAAGTACCAGTATCCGCTGTTGACCAGCGCGGCTAACATCGCCAGGAACGACGGGTCTTCCAGTGCATCACCAAACATTTCTGCTTTGAGAGTGATATTGCTCGCCAGTGCTTCAAGAGCCGGGCGGTGTGGGCTGTCAATTTTCTCGCCGTTGACGTAAATCTCATCGGCAATGCGCAGCACGCGTAAGCCACCCAAACGAGTAATCGCGTCACCCTGTTTCAGCGCGTCGTAAATCTCATCGGGCTGATATGGCGGTTCTGGCGGAGCCACATCCAGTTCATGTCGTGACTGGGATACGAACTCACCGAACCAGGTTTTGAAGTGCTCAGGCTGATTGATCAGTTCAAGCATCATCTCGCGTAACTTATCCATTTCCTGCGGCAGAACATCCGCAGGATGCTGGCGCGCAGGCACGTCAGGGTCGGTATAACGCTGGCTGCCCAGTTCACGTTGCAGCACATAATCGGCAAAACCACTGATCAGCTCGCGGCCACTTGGCGCGCGGAAACCGACAGAGTAGTTCATCGAGTTTTCCAGCGAGTAGCCTTCGTGTGGGAAACCTGGTGGGATATAGAGAATATCGCCCGGCTCCATCTCTTCGTCGATGATGGCGTCGAACGGTTCAACTTGCAGCAAATCAGGATGCGGGCAGTGCTGTTTCAGGGCGACTTTTTCCCCGACACGCCAGCGACGGCGGCCAACACCCTGAATGATAAATACGTCGTACTGGTCGTAATGCGGGCCAACGCCGCCGCCAGGCACCGAGAACGAAATCATTAAATCGTCAATTCGCCAGTCCGGCAGCGCGCGGAACGGGCGCATTAACCGCGCACTTTGTTCGTGCCAGTGGTTAACCGCCTGCACCAGTAAAGACCAGTTGTTTTCGCCCAGATGATCGTAGCTCTGGAATGGGCCGTGGCTGACTTGCCATCTGCCGTCGTTATGGCTGACCAGGCGGCTGTCCACCTCGTTTTCCATGGCAAGGCCTGCCAGTTCATCCGGGGAGATTGGGTCGATGAAGTTTTTGAAGCCACGTTTTAGAACCACCGGGCGTTTTTGCCAGTAGTTCGCGATGAAATCGGGCCAATTTAGGTCGAGTTGATAGTCCATATTATTATCCGGCAGGTGAAGGAGCCTGCCGAGGATTATAACGGATGGTGCTGCCGGTTACGGGAGTATTTTCAATCTTCTTCTCGGTCTGGACGCTGGCGCGCAAAAATCACTTCCATCCGTGTGCCGCCCAGTTCGCAGCTCGAGGCCTTGATTTGACCATCGTACTGTTCGACGATTTCGCGAGCGACCGATAAACCCACACCCTGGCCCGGCCGTAAGGTATCGGCACGTTGCCCACGGTCAAACACCAGGCTGCGTTTGCTTTCCGGGATGCCCGGGCCATCGTCATCAACGAATAAATGCAGCGTGTCGTCCAGTTGGCGGCCTGAAATCTCAACAAACTCAAGGCAGTATTTACAGGCGTTATCCAGCACGTTGCCCATCACTTCCATGAAGTCATTTTTCTCACCGACGAAGGTGATCTCCGGCGAGATATCCAGCGTGATATTCACGCCTTTACGCTGATACACCTTATTGAGCGCCGAACAGAGGCTGTCGAGTAATGGGGCGACGGAATGAAGCTCCCGGCTAAGTAACGGGCTGTCGCCACGCATACTGGCGCGATGCAAATAGTAGCCAATTTGCTGCGAAATACGGCTGATTTGCTCAAGCATTACCGGCTCCGCTTCTTCGATATTCTGTTTATTGGTTCGTAACGAACGCAGGGTGGTTTGCAGTACCGCCAACGGTGTTTTCAGGCTGTGGGTTAAATCCGTCAATGTGGTGCGGTATTTGTCATAGCGGTCGCGCTCGGTACGCAACAGGCGATTAAGATTGCGCACAAGGCTGGTCAACTCGCGAGTCGTTTCGGGGTTCAGGCTGTCGCGGTCATGTTTTTCAAGCTCGCGCACTTCTTTCGCCAGCGCTTCAATTGGGCGCAAACTCCAGCGCGCGGCGAACCAAAGCAACGGGATCACTAACAACAGGTTGGCGAGGAAAACGCAGGTAAACAGGCTCCACACCGTATACGAACGTTTTAATTCGATAGGAATGGTGTCGACAACCACAATGGTTAAGGCGGGCATTTTACCCATGGCTGGGTATTTGTTGACTGCAACTGAGTGGCTGACTTCATCGCTGTAATCGCCATCATAAAAATCTTTGAGTTGGTTCTGGAGCTTTTCATCGTTACCCAGCAAGGCGTGACTGGTATCAAAATTCGCGTCCAGATCGTGAAAACCATCGCTGACCAGCCACTCTTTCTTTATCTGTTGCACCACATGCGGCAAATCACGTTGAGCCCACATCAGGTTACCTTTTTCATCATAGATAAGGGCCATCGTCGGGGTTTTCAGATTAAGATTTTCAGGAATAACGACATTAATTTTACCGTTCTCGTAGGTTGAGAGGGTATAAAACAGGTTGCTCTCCCCGCGCAGTAAACGGAAAGTTGTTTTATCAAAACTGATGTTGTAACCCACCAGCGCCACTAAACCGTAGGCCAGTGACAGCACCATGACGACCACGGCGGTCGCCAGTAAAAAGCGAACCCGTAGCGATAACGGTAAAAAATGTCGGCTTAATTTCATGGTTAACGCAGGTCGAAACGGTAGCCCTGACCACGTACTGTGGTGATAGCTTCATGCTGATACTCAGCCAGAATCTTTTTGCGCAGGCGGCCCATCAGCACATCAATGGTGTGGCTTTCGCGCAGTTCGGCATCGGGGTAAAGCTGGAGCATTAATGAATCTTTGCTGACGACTTTGCCATGGTTGCGAATCAGCGTTTCCATAATGGTGTATTCGAACGCGGTCAGCTTGATGAGGTTGTCATTAATGAGCAGTTCGCGGCGTGACAAATCAACCTGGAAGGGGGGCAGAGAAATTACCTGTGAAGCCAGGCCACTGTTGCGGCGCATTAACACCTGCATGCGGGCAACCACTTCTTCAAGATGAAACGGTTTGGTCACGTAATCATCGGCACCGGCACCCAGCACTTCGACCTTATCCTGCCAGCCTTCACGCGCGGTAAGCACCAGAATAGGAATCGTCACGTCGTGACTGCGCCAGCGGCGAATCAGGCTCAGGCCATCTTCATCGGGCAGCCCTAAATCGACAATGGCAATATCGGGGGTATGTTCACTCAGGAAATAGTCTGCTTCTTTGGCATCTTCAGCGGCATCAACCTGATGGCCGGACTCACGCAACTGAACCTTGAGGTGGTGGCGTAACAGAGCATTATCTTCCACAACGAGTACACGCATTCGATTTCCCCAGTCTATAAATGGCATTGATAGTTTAACGCTAATTATGACGGGGAGGGGATAAACCTTGGGTAAACAGTTGGATTGGTGTTGAGTTTAGGACGCCCTCACCCTAACCCTCTCCAGGGGGAGAGGGTTAGGGTGAGGGCGTCCAGGCTTACAATTATTTCAACTCATCAACCATAGTAATAGCGCGGCCAATATAGTTAGCTGGCGTCAGCTCTTTCAGGCGAACTTTCTCTTCTTCTGGCAGTTCGAGGCTGTCGATAAACTGTTTCATGCCTTCAGCATCGACGCGTTTACCGCGAGTCAGCTCTTTCAGTTTCTCGTACGGCTTTTCAATTCCGTAACGGCGCATCACGGTTTGAATCGGCTCAGCCAGCACTTCCCAGTTGAGATCCAGCTCTGCCAGCAGACGGTCGCGGTTCACTTCCAGTTTACTCACACCTTTCAGGGTGGACTGGTAGGCAATCAGCGCATAGCCAATACCCACGCCCAGGTTACGCAGTACGGTGGAGTCAGTCAGGTCACGCTGCCAGCGGGAAACCGGCAGTTTGCTCGCCAGGTGTTGCAGCATTGCGTTGGACAAGCCCAGGTTGCCTTCGGAGTTTTCGAAGTCAATTGGGTTAACCTTGTGCGGCATGGTGGAAGAACCGATTTCGCCTGCTATGGTTTTCTGCTTGAAGTGATTCAGGGCGATGTAACCCCAAACATCACGATCAAAGTCGATCAGAATGGTGTTGAAACGCGCGATGCAGTCGAACAATTCAGCGATGTAATCGTGTGGTTCGATCTGCGTGGTGTACGGGTTCCACTGGATGCCCAGAGAAGTCACGAACTCCTCGCTGAACTGGTGCCAGTCAACTTCCGGGTAAGCCACCATGTGCGCGTTATAGTTGCCGACCGCACCGTTGATTTTACCGAGGATGTCCACTTTCTCTAACTGACGGAACTGGCGCTCCATACGGTATGCCACGTTTGCCATCTCTTTACCCATGGTCGATGGGGTAGCAGGCTGGCCGTGGGTACGGGAAAGCAGTGGGATGTCGCGATACTGAACCGACAGGTCTTTCACCGCATCGATAACTTTACGCCAGTACGGCAGTACCACATCTTTGCGGGCTGTTTCCAGCATCAAAGCATGGGACAGGTTGTTGATGTCTTCTGAAGTACAGGCGAAGTGGATAAATTCAGATACCGCATGCAGGGCAGGGATAGCCGCTACTTTTTCTTTCAGAAAGTACTCAACGGCTTTTACGTCGTGATTGGTGGTGCGTTCAATGGTTTTGATGCGTGCGGCATCTTCTACACTAAACTCAGCGACAATTTTATCAAGGTAACCGATTGCGTCTGCGTCAAAAGCAGGAACTTCCTTGATCGCTGTGTGCGTGGCCAGTTTTTGCAGCCAACGTACTTCGACTTGTACGCGAAATTTCAGCAGACCAAATTCGCTGAAAATAGCGCGCAGAGCGCTGACTTTGTCACCGTAACGTCCATCAACGGGGGATACGGCGGTCAGTGAGGATAATTCCATAAGTTACAACTCCAAAGAGGTTAACAATGAGCAAGAATTTGTTTGGCCTGAGCACACAGGCGACTACGAGAAAACATTAACTGCAAACGTCCACCGCCAACCTGGTGCCAGAGCACAGCGGCGCGAATACCGGCCAGCAACGAGGCGCGGACTTTGCTTTGTACCTGCGGGCTTTGCAGCACGGCAGGGGAACCGGTGACCTGAATCCGTGGGCCTAGTGGGCTGATGACATCAACATAAATACCCGCCATGGCGCTCAGCAGCGTATCGGACTCAAGATCAAAATGTTCAAGCTGACGTTGTAAGCCAGAAATACTGGAACCGAGCTTATCCATCGCGCCTTTGCTGCCGTGAAGTTTACGCTCCAGCACCATCAGGCTCAGGGTATAACGCGTTAATTCAGCGTTCATGCCCTGGCGATTGCTGGCGTTCAACACGCCCAGCAAGGTTTCGAGGCCCAATTTCAGGTTGGCTTCATTTCCACCAAAAACGTCCAGCGTGGAGCTTGGGTTTTGGTCGATAACGCTGTTCAACGAAACATGCAGCGCATCGTTATCACAATGCCCCTGGTGAGCCAATTGCTGAACCAGACGGGCAGACTGGCAGATCCCTGCCAGCGCGATAGTGATGTCATAGTAATTTTTGGCCACGAAGGTATTCGTCCTTGTTTGCGATGTTTGCGATTAAACTTTGCGATTAAACAACAAGCGGCAGACGCTGCTCAATAACACCACCACCGAGGCACACTTCACCGAGATAGAACACGGCTGACTGGCCTGGGGTGACGGCGGCAACGGGCTCGTCAAAACGCACTTCAATACGATCCGCATCAAGCGGCGTAATGGTGCAAGGAAGATCGGTCTGACGATAACGCGTTTTCACCGTGCATTTCAGCGGTTCAGTTATCGTTTCACGGTCAACCCAATGCAGCTGCTGGGCAATCAGACCCACGGACATCAAGCGCGGGTGCTCGTGACCCTGGGCGACCACCAGAATATTGTTCTCAACGTCTTTATCGACCACATACCACGGATCTTCGCTACCTTCTTTGGTACCACCGATGCCCAGACCTTTACGCTGACCCAGCGTGTGGTACATCAACCCCTGATGCTCACCAATAGCTTCACCATCAACGGTGATGATTTTACCCGGCTGTGCAGGCAAGTAACGGCCGAGGAATTCGCGGAATTTGCGCTCGCCAATAAAGCAGATACCGGTAGAGTCTTTTTTCTTCGCGGTGATCAAGTCTAACTCTTCCGCAATACGGCGCACTTCTGGCTTTTCCAGTTCGCCGACCGGGAACAGGCTTTGCGCAATTTGTTCATGGCCAAGTGTATAGAGGAAGTAGCTTTGATCTTTATTGCTGTCTAAACCGCGCAGCAGGCGGCTTTTTCCGTCCACGTCTTCGCGACGCACGTAGTGACCGGTGGCGATGTAGTCGGCACCTAAATCTTCAGCGGCAAATTCGAGGAAGGCTTTAAATTTGATTTCTTTGTTGCACAGAATATCCGGGTTGGGTGTGCGCCCGGCTTTGTACTCTTCCAGGAAGTGTTCAAACACGTTATCCCAGTATTCTGCGGCAAAGTTTACGGTGTGCAGTTCAATGCCGAGTTTGTCACAAACGGCTTGTGCGTCTGCTAAATCAGCGGCTGCGGTGCAGTACTCCTCGCCATCGTCCTCTTCCCAGTTCTTCATGAACAGGCCTTCCACCTTGTAACCCTGTTGTTGTAACAAGTAAGCGGAAACGGAGGAATCGACACCGCCGGACATCCCGACGATCACTTTTTTCTGGCTGTTATCAGACATGGAGTCACTCACGACATTGAACTTAAAGGCGGCGTATTCTAGCACGCATCACCGGGCCTGGCACCCTTAACTAAAGGGCCAATTAAATGCACCCAGCATGCTGAGCGGATAACGTTCAGCGCGTTGATAGCAGCGAATACTCTCAGCGACTAAAGGTGAGCGTAAATTTTCAGCGTTAACAATTTGTTGCGGATCCAGCCATAAACAACGATCGATGTCGCTGTCATGCGGCGAGGTAGGGAGTTGTTCTTCAAGATCGATGGCAAACAGAAATCGCAGAAAAGGGGTGTTATCCGGGGCTATCCATTGGTGCATGCGGATAAACGTTTGCGGTTGCGCAGAAATACCGGTTTCTTCATATAATTCGCGCGTAGCGGCTTCAACTAACGTTTCGTCAGCTTCCAGATGCCCGGCAGGCTGATTCCACGTGGCTTTGCCATTGATTGTTTCTTCAACAACTAAAAATTTCCCCTGCGCCTGAACGACGCAAGCGACGGTAACGTGCGGTTTAAACATCGTTATTCTCCCTGTCTCAAATTCATTAGCATGATCATTTTAAAGTGATCTGGATCACATTTTTGTCTTGTGCCATATACTCGTGAGGTTTGGCACTTTCCACGAGGGTACTTCGATGCAACTTACCACGCGCATTATGCCGCAGAGCAAACGTATCGCTTTAGTGGCACACGATCCTTGCAAACCTGACCTTCTCAACTGGGCCGTTGATAACCAAATGGCGCTTAGCAACCATATCATTTATGCAACCGGTACCACGGGGAACCTGTTGCAATCCCACACTCGTTTGTCCGTTCTGGCATTAATGAGCGGTTCAATTGGCGGCGATCAACAGCTTGGTTACTTGATTGCCTCGGGCCAGATTGATGTGCTTATCTTCTTCTGGGACCCGCTGAGTGCCGTGCCCCATCACTCTGACGTAAAAGCGTTAATGCGGCTGGCAACGGCCTGGAATATACCGATTGCCAGCAATGCCTGTAGCGCGAACTTCCTGATTCATTCATCTTTATTTGAACAAGCTCTGGAAATTACCGTCCCGGATGGTGATGCTTTCCTCAGCAGCCGGGTTTCTCACGTTACGCAACATGGTGTTAATACGCAGCAGCTTTTATAGCGAATCCAGCGGAATCTCCCGCCATTCACCCGGTGCCAAACCGGCAAGCTCAAGATTGCCCATAGAAAAACGTATCAGGCGTAGCGTTGGATATCCGACATGCGCCGTCATCCTTCGCACCTGTCTGTTTCGCCCTTCGTATAAGGTGATTTTCAACCAACTTGTTGGAATCGCTTTACGCTCACGAATAGGCGGATTTCTCGCCCATATCCACTCCGGCTCGCAAACCAGTTCAGCGCCAGCGGGCAGGGTAGGACCGTCGTTTAGCGTGATTCCGTTACGCAGTGATTCCAGTGCTTCTTGCGTCGGTAAACCTTCAACCTGCACGAAATAAATCTTACCGGTGCGCTTGCCAGGCTGAGTCAGTTGCGCCTGTAATGCGCCATCGTTGGTTAATACCAGCAAACCTTCGCTATCGCGATCTAAACGACCTGCCGCGTAAATTCCTTGTAACGGTATGTAATCTTTCAGCGTGCTGCGACCCGCTTCATCGGTAAATTGCGGTAGCACATCGTAGGGTTTATTGAAGATAACCAGCCGCTTCGGTCCACTTGTTGCGGGCTTTTTGACTGGGCGTCGCGTGCTGAATCGTTTAACTGTTGGATTTCTAAAAGAAGTTTTATTCATAGTGTTTTCAGACGTCAGGGATTAACGCATTATAACGGAAATCACCAGTGATTGGCGCGGGCCTGATATTCAAGTAGTATTGACACGCACATTACAAATCATTAACAAAAAGAAGCGCTCGAAGGAGAAGGTTAATGGAAAGCAAAGTAGTTGTTCCGGCGGAAGGTAAAAAGATCACCCTGCAAGATGGCAAACTGAATGTTCCTCACAACCCAATCATTCCTTTCATTGAAGGTGATGGTATCGGTGTGGACGTGACGCCAGCGATGATTAAGGTGGTTGATGCTGCCGTGCAGAAGGCCTACAAAGGCGAGCGGAAAATTTCCTGGATGGAAATCTATACCGGCGAAAAATCTACCCAACTTTATGGCCAGGATGTCTGGCTGCCAGAAGAAACTCTGGACCTGATTCGTGATTACCGCGTGGCGATTAAAGGGCCACTGACCACGCCAGTTGGCGGCGGCATTCGTTCCCTGAACGTTGCTCTGCGTCAGCAGCTTGACCTGTACGTGTGCCTGCGCCCGGTGCGTTACTACCAGGGCACTCCTAGCCCGGTTAAACACCCAGAGCTGACCAACATGGTTATCTTCCGTGAAAACTCAGAAGATATTTATGCCGGTATCGAGTGGAAGGCTGACAGCGCTGAAGCTGAAAAAGTCATCAAATTCCTGCGTGATGAAATGGGCGTAACGAAAATTCGTTTCCCTGAACATTGCGGTATCGGCATCAAGCCGTGCTCAGAAGAAGGCACCAAACGTCTGGTTCGTGCAGCCATCGAATACGCAATCACCAACGACCGTGATTCTGTGACCCTGGTTCACAAAGGCAACATCATGAAATTCACCGAAGGTGCTTTCAAAGACTGGGGCTACCAACTGGCGCGTGAAGAGTTCGGCGGCGAACTGATTGATGGCGGCCCATGGGTGAAACTGAAAAACCCTAACACCGGCAAAGAGATCGTTGTGAAAGACGTGATCGCCGATGCGTTCCTGCAACAGATCCTGCTGCGCCCTGCTGAATATGATGTTATCGCTTGTATGAACCTGAACGGTGACTACATCTCCGACGCCCTGGCAGCTCAGGTTGGCGGTATCGGTATTGCACCAGGCGCTAACATCGGTGACGAATGCGCACTGTTCGAAGCGACCCACGGCACTGCACCAAAATATGCTGGCCAGGATAAAGTGAACCCAGGTTCCATCATCCTTTCCGCAGAAATGATGCTCCGTCATATGGAATGGTTCGAAGCGGCTGACTTAATTGTTAAAGGTATGGAAGGCGCGATTAACGCTAAAACCGTAACTTACGATTTCGAACGCCTGATGGATGGCGCTAAGCTGCTGAAATGTTCAGAGTTTGGCGATGCAATGATCAAGCATATGTAATTAGCGATTTCGCTGATTTCGAAGCGGGAGCCTGGTGCTCCCGTTTTTTATGGTCACTCTGAAAAGCTCTCTGCAAAACCCCTGCAAAACTCTTCTGCAAAACTGGGTGAAATTTGTACTGGTTAAATAGCTAAAACAATCCAGTCTTTTCCTCGATCATCGTTATACCGATCAGTCATTGCCTGATTTTTATGGCCCAATAATTTTTGTGTGTCGATTCCTTGTGCCCGGTAAAGTCGTTCTGATAAGGATCGTTGTTCATGGAAGGTGGGGGGCGTTCCTTCTTTCCATTTCAGACCACTGTTATCCCTGACGCGAGAAAAAGAAGTGGTTATCGATGCAGTTGAAACTGGTCCGCCACGCTTAGCTTTCCCTGTTGTGTGATGAATATGCAAAATATGCGGACTGATAATCATGTCACGGCATCTGGCTATCACTTCGCGCAGCGTTATATCCAGTTCGTTGCAGCGTAAAGAAAGGGGGATTGCTAGTTTCATCCCTGTTTTCTCCTGTTCTACATGCAGGTGATCATCCCAGATATCTGAAAACCTCATCCGAGAAATATCCCCCAGGCGTTGCCCTGTTACGACGGCAAGCAGCATAGAATTCTGTACATAGTTTTGACTGTTTTCGGCGGTGTTGAATATTATCCGCCACTCATCAATGCTAAACCTCTCACGCTGAACTTTATTGATTGGTTTTCTTGTGGCCAGCGCCGGGTTATAACCCGGTTCGACCTCACCGGCATGCTGAGCTTCTTTATAAACATCGACCAGAACCATTCGAACAATCTGGGCCATACGCCGTTGTCCGCGAATTTTATACTCTTCAATAATGGTCGCGATATCTCGAGCACCAACTGACTGCAATTCCATTGAGCCGCATTCTCGGCGGAATACTTCTACGGGCGCTGATTTTTGTTTAAAGGTGTTGAGTTTAATTTCTCCAGCACTCAGCCTTTCGTTTTGAAATTTCATGTAGCTATCGAGCCAACTGGTTACCGTGATTGAAAGTCCGAGTTTAGTGCTGATTTTTTCGCGTATAGAGAACAGTTGCTTCATCTTTTGCTCAGCCAAGCGAGTGTTGGCTTCGATGGCAATACCTCTAGCTTCCTCTTCGTTATCACCTAAACCGTGAAATTTTCCGGTTACAGGATGCTTATAACGCCAGTAAACTTTTTTGGTTCTGGCGTCGGTGTAGCAGGACAGACCGGGGATATTCACGTTGTATTTACGGGGGCGCGCCATCTTCGAGAATCCTCATTAAACGTGGATTGTCATCTTTCTTTATCACTGGTTTATCTGTCATGCCAATAAAGCGAGCCGTAGCTTCAACACGCCAGCATCGCCCAGCTTTAAAAGGTGGGGGAGATATCATGCCGTTTTTCGCATACTTCAGCAGTGTAGGTTTGCTGGGTACAGGAGCGGTAAATTCATCAAGAGCCCATGCATCTAACGTTAATGTTCTGGCCATAAGTCCTCCATACACCCGGCTGCACCAGGGCGCGTTTACTAGTCAGTATTAGTGGTCTGGATTAATTATCCTCCAGATAGCAGACACGTATTTAGCCTAGTGTTTAGTATCATCCAGCGAGCTGAGTCTGCGAGTGGTTGTAATGTATTCGCCATTACACAGCTCTCTTCACAAAAATAATCCAGTAGGTTTTGTCGGATTTTCCAGTACGTTGCCAGATAATCGGCTTCTCGTCGGTTAGCGCAAGAATATGGCTAACCGGCACCTGCGTTTCGTTCCATTTGAAGATGAGAACTCCTTGTGGCCGTAGCACTCGGAATGCTTCATGGAAACCAGCGCGCAGGTCATCGCGCCATGTATTTTTGTTCAGGGCACCATACTTTTTGCGCATCCACGCATTTTCACCGACACGCTCAAGGTGTGGCGGGTCAAACACGACAACTGGGAACGAGTCACTGGCGAATGGCAGCGCGCGGAAGTCGGCAATCAAATCTGGGGTGATAATCAGCTTACGGCCATCACAAAGGGTGTGCTGCTCGGTGCGGACATCGCTGAATAAAGCGCGTTCATCCTGCTTATCGAACCAGAACATGCGAGACCCGCAGCACATGTCAATAATTGAAGGTGGCACGTTGGGTTTAGTGTTCATGAGCTTTTCCCTCACGCAGTATTGCGTTCTCTGCCATACCGTCATCAATGTCCAGATCTCGACGTTCAGTGGCCAGCATTGTCAGGTCGGCATATTTCACAACGGCGGACTGTTTCGGCGGCAAGTTGTACTTAAAGCGGATAAGCCCATCTACGAAAGTTTCGATCCGTTGGTAGTCTGGCAGCAGGGTTTTAAGTGGCGCGGGAATGTCCTGGCAATATGCCTCAGCCGCATCATGCATCAACGCTTCAAATGCGAATTCAGGCGCTACCAATTGACTGCACAATACTGAGTGTTGCGCTACGGAATAGAACTCAGGTAAATGACCATTGGGCGTACTTGCTGGGATACGGGTGGCATTGACCCCTCCATTGTCCATAAACGCTCACGCAAGCATGGCATCTTTCGCGTCATCCCAATCAAGGGAGCCAGCGTTTACGGAAAAACAGTTACCGTACTGGCCATCGAGCTGGCAGGCGGTGAAATAAGCTTGACCGCGTCGCCTGATGGCTGGGTTTTTAAAGGTAAAGTGACTTTTGAGAATGCTGTCTCCGCGAAAGAAACGATATAGCGTCAGTAATTATCCCGACCAGGTCAAACCTGCGCCTGATAGTGGTTATGCAGCAAAATTGGGTATCGAATATTTACTGCAAGTCTCAAGCACTAGCGATATCACATTGATAGTTAGCCCCCAGGATTATTTAACGGAAGAGCGGGCTAATACGCTTTATTTGCGAATTGGTAACAATCTTTCAGAAATAGCCGCAGCCGGTGCAGAGGCACAGCAGTTATCCCGCGATCATCTTGGGCTGGGTAGTGGCTCAACGCATGACGCTCAAGAAACGGTAATTGACGCCACACCTGGCAGATTGCTGATAAATGGCGGTTGGGGCTTGGGTAGTATTGCCATTGATATGACTGATGGTGAGATTCTTAGCCCATTAGGAATGCAAACCGCGCTATTTAAACAGGGTGGTGGCGCTCCCGATTCTCATTTTGGCGCGTTTGGTGCGGGAACTCACATTTTATACGGTAGTGACGCTACCGTTGTACACACGGCAAATATGTTTGTTTCTAGTGCAGGTCATTTAACAGCTGAATGGCTGATAATTGACAAGGCGACGGGTGCAATAGTATTGCGAAATGCACAAAACCTATATGGCCCATTAAACAAGCCAACGGCAGGAGAATTGAACGTAGTATCCAAAACTGGCGACACCATGACAGGTGCGCTGGGGATGGAATTTAATACCACTGGTTGGCCTGGTGGCGGGTCGACAGCGAGCCAGTTAACTAGCGGAATGGCACCATTTGTTAGCCATATCTATTCAGCAGCTGGAAATATGTATTTACCGCTGACAAAAGCGGTAGTGCAAACAACTGGGATTGGTTATCTGGCATCAAGTGATTTCGGTGTATTGGTCGATGGTGCGGATAAGTGGCCTTCACCATGCATCACTTCGGTTAATGACAGAGGTGAAGTTCATCAATGGATTTTTGACCCTAATTACGCGATAGGAACCAACACAACAAGATTCACATCCAACGGAAATATACTTGGTGGGGTATTCAGGAGCGGGAACCTGGTATCGCATTTAGATAGCCTGGTTAATGATATTCAATTTGGTGCAATGGTCTGGCAACCCCGTACAACTGGCGATGATAGCGGAAGTGACCAACAAGTGCCGTCTGGTTGTGTGCAAGCTGGGCTGGCAACAAGCCCCTTTGACAGTTCTGATACTGTTACGGGCATTTATTACAAGCCGCAGCAAAAATTCATTAGTGGTGCCTGGGTAAACGTGGTGGGATGAATAATGCAAAATATTAAAAATTTCAAATCGACACTGCCATTTGCAGTGGATGCAAAAAAATTCGGTGAGAACGTTAATTCAATTCCATTTCTTATTTCTGAGGATGGCCAGGATTGGTATGAATGCCAGGAGCTATTTGCGGACGATACAATAAAAATCATGTATGACAAAAACGGTGTGATTGTTTCCGTCGTAGATGCTCCTGTACCACAGCGCGGCAATATCTTTGCCGTATCAATGTTTAATCCATTGGGAAAGAGCGTGGCAGAGGTTGAAGCGCTTCCACCTGGCTTTAAAGTGGGTGCTTTTAAATTTGACGGCGAGAACATAACAGTCATTCCCGCACCAGTGCAGCATAAAAAAACAGATGTTGAAGCTCTACGAGAAGAAGTTGCAGAGCTAAAGGCCATGATTAGAAAAAAATGATTTAAGAAACAGCAAACCAAAGGCATTCGCCGCCGCAAGGCATGAATTAACCACAACCACCTTCGGGTGGTTTTTTTATAAGGGGAAAATATGGGATTGCATGGCATCGATATGCAAACAACGGGTGGCAATATCTACCCGATTGCAACAGTGCAAACGGCGGCGATTGGTATCGTGGGTACCGCGCCGGATTCAGCGGGAACGGTGGCGGCATCACTTGTCACGGGAACGTCGATTCTCGATAACGTTATTACTTATTCTGCCACTGAGCTCTTTCCTGGCATGCAGGGGAATGCGTTAAGTGTGGTGGCCGTGCTGGGTGATGACTCTGTGACAACAGTCGCCGCGACATTTGCGAACCAGGAATTGACGATTACGCTCGTGGCCACAAGCGGCGCATCAACATCAACAGCTGCTGAGGTTGGCCAACATCATCGCGGGCATTGATATTCTACTGTCTGCACAGGCTGCGGTTTCAGTAACGCCGAAAATTTTAATCACACCTGAATTTTCTGAAGATGATGGCGTGGGTAAGAAGCTGGAATCCGTGGCCACGCAACTTCGTGCGGTGACTTATCTGGACAGCCTCTCGATGGCCACGCCAGCCGATGTCATTCAGCGTCATACACTTTATGGCGAACGAGTTGAAATTCTGCGGCCACGCGTAAAAGTCACAAATGAAAAAGGTGAGAAAATTTATCGTCCCGCTTCAGCTTACGCCGCCGGACTTCGATCGCGTATTGATGATGTTCTGGGTTGGTGGTGGTCAAAGTCAAACCAGGCGATGTATGGTTTTGAAGGGCTTGAGCAAATTGACAGCTGGTCAATCGGTGATGAAAACACCGTCGCCAACCAGCTCAACATGAACGGCGTCAGCACCATCATCAATTACGGCGGATTCCGGCACTGGGGTAACCGAAATTGCAGCATTGATCCATTACGCTGGTTTGAGGTGGCGGTGCGAACCGATGACATCCTGCGCGATTCCATCCAGTCTGGGTTATTCCCATACCTTGATAGACCGCTGGACATCATGCTCGCCAATGATGCTGTGGCATCTGTGAGTGCCTATTTGAAGGAACAGACAGATCTTGGGGCGATTCATGGCGGCAAGGCGTGGCTCGATGAAGAAATTAATACGGCGGAAACCATCGTGGCGGGTCATTTGTATATCGATTATGACTACGGTTTCAAATCGCCGACTGAGCGTATTACCTGCCGTGTCCGTCTGAACACTAATTACGCTAAAGGTGGCGCGCAATGACAAAAACATTTTTAACCCGCTGGGCGCTTTATTCTGAGGGCTCTCACGTAGCCAATGCGTCCGAATACACACCGCCGGCACTCGGTATCACTGAAGCTGAGTTTCGCGCTGGCCACATGGATATGCCATTGGTTCTCGATGATGGCATGGAGGCGATGAGCGTCGCGATAAAGCTGGTGGGGGCTGATGAGCGAATCCTGTCATTGTTTGGCTTCCAGTCTGGTGGCAATCCTCGTTTTGTTGTCCGTGAAGGGTATGTCTCAGGAAAAAATAAAAATCTCATCGAGGACAAGATGGAGGGGTTAATTACGCGATATGAATCCGATGCCAGAACGGAGACTGATCGTGCCAAAAGCGGTGTAACCATAACACTGCGCCCCTCATTATATTCACGAACCATTGACGGGAAAGAAGTGGTTTATATTGATGCTATCAATGGCGTGCGGCGCATTAACGGTGTCGATCAGTTTAAAGAAATTACCGATTTTGTAATGGGCAAAAACCTGTAATTCATTCCAGCTATCAATAATTAATGGGCGCTCAGGCGCCCTTTTTATATTTAAGGGTTTTTTAATGACATATCCGGCAGAAGTGAAAATTATTACGCTGTATACCCCCATCAAGGATCAACAGGGAAATGAACTGAAATGCCTTTCTATGCGTGAGCCGAAAGTATTTGACCGTCTGAAGTTCAGCTATCTGACATGCTCCGAAGATGAAAAGGATTTAATCATGATTTCTGATTTATGCGGACAGGACGTGGATGTTCTAAAAGGATTGACGATTGCCGATTACAAACAGCTTGAGGATCAGTTTGTCGTTTTTATGGTTCCGCCACAAAAACGGGCGGCATTGCTGAAAAAAATGGGATATCAGAAAGAGAAATCCAGCGGGCAATAATTAAATTGTCCCTGACCATGCAGGGATGGCAACCCTCTGAAATTAGCAATTTACCTTTCCGCGTATTTGTTGATTTCTTATCTCTGACAAGGAAAAAGTAATATGGGTGTAGTGTCGAGTAATTTCAAAGCTACCGTGACTTTCGGTGGTGTCGTCTCAAATAGTTTCAAAAGTTCTTCAAAAACGCTCACGGAAGGGATCACTGACGCTGAAATGGCAGTTGCCAGACTGACTAAAAAGCAAGAAGTCCTGGCACAGAAAATCAAAAAAGGCACGCTGGCAGGCAAGGATGTGAGCCGGCTGAAAAGAGAATATACAGAGCTTGGAAAAAGTATTGAAGAGGCGAACAGGGATGCGGAACAGCTCAATCGTACGCTGAGAATTCGTCAGGTCTTGACCGCGCCGCTGAGAGGTGCTGCCGGAATTGGTAAAGCAGGGCTTGGAGCAGCCATGTCTGGGGCTGGTCCACTTTTCGGGGTAGCTACAGGATTAGTCGGAGGAGCGCTGGCCATCAATGCTACTACAGCAGAACAGGCTGGTGTGGCGAAGGGATATGGCGTCAGCCTGAATAAGTTCAAAGCCTGGGATGCGGTAGGAAAACAGATTGGGATGAATGGAGAGGCATTCGGCGATCTTGCTGAAGAGCTATCCAATAAAATCGGTGAATTCAAGGCTCTCGGTGAGCAGTCTTCCGTCAGTGACGCTTTTACAGGGTTGGGGATAACCAGTAGTTCACTCACTGGAAAGACAAACGAAGAGCAGATGGCGCTCATCCTGAACCGGGCGCTCGAAGTGAAGGATGAGCAGGTCGCCCGCTCAATGATTGACATGGTAATGGGTGGTGAGGGCAACAAAATACTCGCGTACATGAAAATGTCAGGCAAAACGTACGAAGAGCTGATGTCTGCACAGGAAAAGTACATCCTGACGACCAAAAAGGGTGAAGAAGGAGCTGTTCGTGGCCAGATGGCTATGTCCAGTATGTGGACAGCATTAAGCAGTGCAGCACAAGAAGTTATAGGCACACTGGCTGGTGACCTGGCACCATCCATCACGAAATATGCTGATGAGTTTTCCAGTTGGTTTAGGACTGGCGGGAAAGACATTCTGGTTGAAGGGATTTCTGGTTTCGCAACATCAATCAGTGATTTTTGGGAAAGTCAGTTAAAACCGGTTCTGTCTGCCTTATGGCGTGGACTTCAGGTGCTCGCTGATTTCATCGGTGAATATTTTGCTGATTATGAAACTAAGTTTGAAAAGGCGAATAATCTCACAGAAGTAGGAAGGGCGGCAGTTGAAGAGGGAGAAAGACTAGCCGAAAAACAGGGAATTAATTGGCTGGATACCGATGAGTTTGTGCAAAATTTTGCGAAGAAGGAAACAGCTCGCTGGCAGGCTGCGCAAATTACTAAACAATCAGCACAACAGACAGGTATGGGTACGGCATATGAAAACTATGATCTGAATGGTCAAGAAAGGACCCAAAACGCGGCAGATAGCGCTCTTCTGAATATTTTAAATGATGCCAATGCATCGAAGAATGCTGAACGCGGGATGCCTACTCTTCAACAATTCCCCTTCAACATCACCGTTCAGGCTGCATCAGGCGATGATGCCATGACCATCGGGAAAAAAGTGGGAGAGGCTGCCATTAATGTCTTCAAATTAAGCCTTGGTGACAGCGGCATCATGACACCACCAACCCTCGGAGGGTGATATGTCGTCACAATTAAAAAGCTGGTCTGTCTGGCATCGTGGACGGCATATCACTAATGCCGTGGAATATCGGGCACCCGATTTAGTGATTAAAACATCGGAGTATTTTGCGGGTCACATGGACGGCCCACGAATTACTGATGATGGTATACAGCCATTAATCGCCGGCCTGAAGATCCGTGGCGCTAATTTTGATGATCTTGCCGCCATAGGATTCAGACTTTTTATCAGCACAAGACTTGTTATTCGTGAAGGTTATCTTGGTTCCGGCGGGGTTTCGGGTATTGAAGATGAAGTCGAGGGATTTATATCAAGAAGTTCTTCCGACCCAACGGGAAGTGCTGGGCGTGCGAATAAATCAACCTCAATAGAAATAGCACTTAGTTATTACAGGCGCTCAGTAAACGGAAAAGAGAAGGTACTGTTAATACCAGGCGAAGGCGTAAGGCGGATAAATGGGATCGATACGCTTAATATCGTTTCATTAATGGTTTATCTGAGTTCAGTTCCTGGCGGTATTGATGGCATCGACTTCAGGAATTTGACGCTATCTGATTTGATCGGGGAGGGTTTTTGATGGATATTTTTGGCCTGGCAAAGGTCGCGACCGGTGACGCTTTTGCCCTTCTTGATATTGGCGTAAAGCATAATTTTAAGACGATGATGACCCTCGGTGATTTTAATTTCAATATCGATGATGCGACCTATCAGAGCATCCAGCGGTCATTGTCCTGGCGCTGGGTGGAGCAGCAGCGTTTTGGCCAGCGTGACAGCCTTCAATACACAGGAAAGTCCACACCGACAATCTCTTTTTCAGGTGAGGTGTATACGGATAATCGCCGGATATCCCCCAAAGTAAGTAAGATGTTTGTAGGTACTCAACCGGTCAATGAACTGAGCCTGCTGGGTGATGTGACCACACCAAAACTCCTGATATCCGGTACAGGTGAGATTCTGGGGTATTGGGTGGTATCTGAGTTCTCCGATACGGCAGACAGGTTTTTAATGGCCGGAATACCAAAACATCAGCAATTTACGATGGCGATAAAATATTATGGTGACAATATATATAACCCGTGATGGTGATATTCTTGATGAAATATGCTGGCGGTTTTACGGCGATACGAAAAACTTAATTGATGTATTCAATGCTAACCCCGGACTTTCTGAGCTCGGTAATTATTACGAGGCTGGCATTGAAATAAAACTCCCTGTCATTGCTGAAGAACCCACAATATATACCCCGTCGTTATGGTGATCCCATGAATAACGTTAATCCCAGTTTGCCCACATTTTCATTAGTCGCTGAAGATAAAAATATTACTCAAGAGGTCGCAAAATATCTCACCGACCTGACATTGACTGATTACGGGGCAACCGGAGACGATCCTCAATCAGACAAGCTGACTATCAACCTGGTTTCGCCGACGATGATGCTGCCATCAAAAGGTGCAAAATTAAAACTGGCTATCGGGTTCGATGAGTTTCTGGTGGAAAAGGGGACTTTTGTTGTTGATTCAGTCTCTCTACAGGGACCGCCGCGAGCCATCACTATCAGCGCGCTGGCTGTGCCCAGTAGCAACACACTGCATCCGTATAATATGCAGAGCCAGAAAACTCGCTCATGGGAGAATGTCAGTATTGGTGAGATTGTCAGAACCATTGCGGCAGAAAATGGACTTTTATCCAGCATATCACCGGAGCTTAACAACCTGATGCCCGGGCATCTTGATCAGCTCTATGAAAACGATGCTGAATTCCTGGCAAAACTGGCGCGGCAATACAACGCCATCAGTAAAGCGACTGGCGGATATCAGGTCTTTATGGTGCAGGGGACAGGAAGGTCAGCCAGTGGTAACCCACTACCAGAAGTGACCGTAACACCCTCAGGGAGGACATACTGGCAGTTTGCGCACCGCAGTAAAGCCAGTACTCCTTCAAAGACGGCGGCAGGAAATGGTGGCACTCTGCTGGTACCTTATATCGATGCGCAGACAGGCGAACACAAAGTACTGAGGCATGGCTCCGGGATGCCCGAAATACCGTCTGGTTTTACTCAGCCAAGTCGTCAGGCTGCAGAGGCGTTTATACGGTCACGACAGCAAGATGCAGAGCGAGTCGCCGCGAACACCAGCCAGACAAAGTCAAAGCCCGAACCTGACTACCTTATGTCGATGTCCATCACGCAGCCTGCCACGCCTGAACTACTGGCACTGACCCCGGAGTGCACCGTCACCACTGAGGGTTTTGATCCACAGGCAGACTGCAGGTGGGTTGTCGATAATGTTGCTTTTATTTTGTCACCCTATGAGGGAATGTTGGTAAGTATCGAACTGAAGAAGTAATCACAAACTATTCGGGAGGCTAATCCCGAAAAATTTACACAGCGAGTAATCCTTTCATCAGTAAAGCCCTTTAGCTGCTCTGCAGCTTACATCACCCATGTTGCGTAAAGGACAGGCTGCGTCATTTTATTATGGACATCCCCAGGGAGAGGAGCGTCTGGTGAACAAAGTATTTGGGATTTAGGTCTTTTTTTCAATGAGAACACCTGGTTTGCGATCCTGTTTGCAACAGAGCCAGTTACAGTACGCCCAGCTTTTGGTGTTGACAGTCACAACACTCCACTCCCGGTCAGCCAAAAGTAGCCACTCATGGCTGACTGAGAAGCGGCATGGCAAACACAGTCGTTCTTATTAAGTCACCCGTTAGACTGAGGCGCCCCCGTCCACGACCAGATCCTGGCCGACCGTGTAGGCGGCTCCGTCGGAGCACAACCAAAGTACGGCAGAAGAAACTTCGTCCAGGCTTGCGACACGCCTGGACGGATTGGTCGCTGCGACGCGCGTATCGCGTGCCGCTTTGTCTTCTCCCACGCGGTAAGACATCGATGTATCAACAGGGCCGGGGCTGACACTGTTAATACGGATACCATGACTAATAGCTTCCAGCGCTGCGGTTCGCGTAAGGACGGTCACTGCTGCTTTGGAGGCGGCATAGGCACCTGTTCCTGGTCGAGTGAGGTGATAACCGACATTCGAGGCAATGTTGATAATGACGCCGTTACCGCCTTGACGCTTCATTGCGAGGATTTCATGCTTCAGACATAGCCATGTACCGACAGTATTGGTTGTCAGGATTTTCTGGAAGGTATCAAGCTCTGTCTCGTCAATGGTACCGGCACTAAACATACCTGCACCGTTGACCGCGATGTCCAGTCGCTCGCGGCCAGCGAGCGCTTTATCCAGAAGTGTCTGCACGCTCACTTCATTCGTGATATCAGCTTCTACCGCCAAATAGCTTCCTCCCTTACGCTCGATTTCCACGCCGGTTTGCTGAAGTTCGGCGATACGCCGACCAACTAGTACCACGCGGGCGCCTTCCGCCGCTAAAGCAATGGCAACATGTCGACCGATACCAGAACCGGCTCCAGTGACCAGGGCATTTTTTCCGTTGAGAGAACCTGTGTTCATTTGTACTCCTTTGTCATCACGTTTTTGAAAAATACCGGGCAACAATTTGCCGGTGTGGGTAGGTAAAAAGTCATCTTGTTGAGTCTCGCGGTCCTAATCTAAAACCGTGCTCTTTGGCAAGCCAGACCACGACAAGAGCGGCCAGAAGTAAGGCCAACAATATCCATGGAAAAGATGCAACGCCGTTTGTTTCGAGCAATAGCCCGCCAACTAAACCGCCGCCAGCGATAGCCAGGTTCCAGGCCGTCACTACCATCGACTGCGCAACATCAGAATTCTCTCCAGCCGTATCGGCTGAAGCCGTCTGTAATAATGTCGGCGCACCACCAAAAGTCAGCCCCCAAACTGCAACGCTAAGGTAAACCACCATCGGCACCGTGCCGCCGATCTGGAGTACCGCAGCGACGAGAGCAAAAGTGCCTAAGCTGCTCATCACCAGTAAGCGTAGCCATCGATTGACCAACAAGCCCACGAGCCAAATTCCAAGCAACGAGGCGATGCCGAACACCAGCAGTACAACATCCACTCGACTGGAAAGTCCGGCAGATGCCAGGAAGGGCACGATATAGGTGTAGAGAATGTTATGCGCCAGCATCCATGCCAGAATCACAATCAGTACTGGACGCACGCCTGGGGTTGTGAAGACCTCGCGTATTGGCATGCGTTGGTCTGCTTCTTGCCCCGGATAATCAGGTACCTTGAGCAGTACCCAAAACACCAGCGCTAACGTCAGGCCCGAGATGATCCCGAAGGTGCAGCGCCAACCAACCATCGTTCCAACCGAGGTCCCTAAAGGCATACCCAACGACAGCGCCAAAGGCACTCCCACCATCGCAATCGCCATGGCCTGTCCTTGCAAGGGGGCATTCACCATGCGTCGTGCATATCCAGCCAGCAACCCCCACGCCAGCCCTGCAGCGACACCCGCCAGGAAACGTGCGATTAATGTCAATGGATAGCTGGTTGATAGCGCGGTTACAGTGTTGAAAATGAGAAAGCCGATGATTGCCAGCAGCAGAACTGACCGTCTACGCCAGCCTCTGGTTGCGGCGGTCAACGGGATGGCTGTCAGAAGTGACCCGAGGGAGAAGACGGTCATGAGTTGCCCTCCCATGGCATCTGACACGCGTAGCCCCTCACTTATCTGTGGTAGCAAGCCAGCCGGAAGGATTTCGGTCAGCATAGCCACGAAACCGGTCATTGCCAGAGCGAGCAAACCCGCACGGGGAAGCTTTTCGGCTGTAGGAGCGCAAACGATGCCCGGAACTGGCGATGAAACCGTTTTATTCATTGTCGATCTCTTATACACATTTATATCGATTGGTATAAATATAATGATATTCGTCCCGACTGGTCAATCACTTTTGTATCGGTTAGTATTTAAGTATTCTGTCTTAGAAAGAAACTTCCATGGCAAAAATGGGGCGCCCCCGCAACTTCGATCGAGATGAAGCGATCAATCAAGCCATGCTTCTCTTTTGGGAACACGGCTACGAATCCACCACGCTCACCCTGCTTAAGGAGGGGATGGGGGGAATTTCCGCGCCGAGTTTTTATGCGGCCTTCGGCTCAAAGGAGTTGTTGTTCCAGGAAGTGGTGGGGCGTTATATCGGGATGTATGGGCAGGTTGTTGCCAGCCTTTGGGATGAATCGTTGCCACCGAAAGAGGCCATTGAGCAATCATTGCGGCGTTCGGCAAGGATGCAGACAGACCGCAGCCACCCTCTGGGTTGCCTGCTGGTGCTTTCAGCCAGCACCTGTTCACCAGAAAATAGACATATCCAGAAAGCGATGGCCAACGAGCGCTCCAGGTCACGAGCGGGTCTGAACGCTTGCGTGCAGCGCGCCATCACTGCGGGCGAGTTGGCTCCTGCAACTGATCCGGCCGTGCTTGGCGCGGTGTTCTATACCTTCCTGACCGGGATTTCCATGCAGGCACGGGATGGCGTGCCGCTTTCCCAACTGAATGCGGCTATCAGCCAGGTTATGCGCGTGTGGGATAGCTGCGCGTCGGATGTTTGTGACGTCGCACGTTAACCGTTGTCGCTGCCTGAGCTTGTTTGGGTATCCAGGGGAGCCTCTCAAATGTTAAATCTGATCAATGTATTCTCTTTCGTACAGGTGGTGAACCATGAGGGTTTTACTGCCGCAGCACGGGTTCTACATATATCAAAGTCAACGTTAAGTCTGCGTGTTCAACAGCTTGAGAGTGAGCTTGGGGTGCAGTTGCTTAACCGAAACACACGAAAGCTTGGACTCACGAATGTAGGTGGCGAGTTTTATCATCAAGCGCAGTCCTTGCTTCGGGAGGTTGAGGCGGCAGAAAATGTGGGCCGTCAACGACAATCGGAACCCAGTGGTACCATTCGGATCACATCGTCCGTAACAGTGGCACAATTTGCGTTACGCACAGTACTTCCCGGTTTTATGGACAAATTTCCGAAAGTCAGTATTGAACATCATGCTACAGATATCATTACAGATATCATTGGTGAGGGGTATGATCTGGCCATTCGTGGTCATTCGGGGCCTCTTCCTGATTCGTCGCTGATACAACGTCCCCTGGTGAAGGTTTCCTGGCATTTATTTGCTTCTGAGAGCTACCTAACGCAGAAAGGGGCACCACAACATCCCGATGATCTTTTGGCTCACAATGCCATCGCTTTTGGCCGCGGCACGGCTCAGCGTTGGTCACTGCGACACCAGGACGGATCAGCGGTTATCGTGCCTTATACCGCACGCTTTGTGAGCAACAACATGGTTGCGCTTAAACAGTTCGCTGAAGCGGGTTTGGGGTTGGTCGCCCTGCCGGATTATGTGTGCCGTGAAGATATGGCTGAAGGCAGGTTGGCCCGCGTATTACCGCTATGGTGTGCAGGTGATTCACAACTGACAGCCGTGGCTCCTGTTCAACAGGGGTGGTTGTCATCGGTTCGCGAGTTATTAGATTATTTGGTTGATGCGTTACCTCATGCCCTCGCCAGTCGCAGGGACCCCATTTAATGGGGCCTGTTACTCGATCAATACGGTTTAGAGACAACAGAACCGAACTTACCAGCGTGAAAATCATTCACCGCTTTCTCAAGTGAAGTTTCGCTTTCGAAGACAAACGGGCCGCGGGCAATTACCGGTTCATCGATCCGTTCAGCAGACAAAATAACACAATGAGCACCTTCACTTCCCTTCAGCTTGATAGTGCCACCCTGGTCATCGGCACTGATGCAGATCGCCTGATCTACTCCAATTTCACGGTTGTTATCAATTGTGATATGCCCCTTAATCACATGAATCCACGCATTCCATTTACCCGGCATAGGCACTTCAATATCGACATTCTTTTTTTGAAATTGTACGTCAAGCATCAGTATTGGACGGGGAGCCCGGGTTAAAGAACGATGTCCCTGAAAGTCCCCGGCTACGACACGCACTCGACTCCCTTCGTTTTCGATGATCGGCATCTTATCGCTGCTGATGTGGAAGGAATCTGCGGGCAAATTTTTCTGTGCTGCCGGTAAATTGACAAAAATTTGCAGGGCATGAATATGGGATTGCGTTCCAACAGGAATCTGTGTGTGCATAATTCCCCGACCAGCCATGGTCCAGTGGAGGTCACCTGCACCAAATATCGCATTATTGCCAAGAGAATCCTGGCTCACCATCGTGCCTTTCGCATCTTCAAAAACCAGCGTTACGGCAGAGAAACCTGCGTGGGGGTGAACCTCAAACGTAGGTTCCCACATGTGAAAATGATCAACCATAACAAAAGGTGACATCATTGCAGCAGGGAACAAATCATGTCGAAATTGGGTGATGGTGCACCCTGTACCTACCGGGTGCGTCGTTGCCGTAATGACATTTGATAGTTGAGTGCTCATTTAAACTCCTGTGCTTATTTTTGATTCTTAGGCTGAGGCATAATCAGAATGCGATGAACAATGCACCGACAATTCACTGAGCGAAGGTTTTAGATTAAATGTTGAGATTTATTGCTCCGTAAAATGTAAGCGAGTTGCTAACTGAATAGTACGTACCCACTCATTATTTTAGAAGCCAGTAAATTTATGACGCTGTGTTTAATAAAACAGGACAAAGACAACAGGTGTATTGTGTCTGACGCGGATAGCCTGAGTTTAACTGACACTCCTTCCTGAATTCCGGACCATTCACTTTTAGAGACCTTCCGACAAACTGATTTTGTGCGTGCGAGGCTAATTTCCGCTGATCGCTCGCAGCTGACAGCCCTTATTAATGGTCAATATTACTGATCAAATCCTTACTCTGATTTTTCACATTACCCACAGCTCGAGTTACAGGATGCCAGGTAAATTCATCTGATGGCACAGCTGTATCAAGCGCAAGTTCGCTGGCCTGTGCCGCTGTTGTTTCAGGATTCATCCATTCCAGTGCAGCTTCTGGTGTAAATACCAGCGGCCTGCGGTCGTGAATATCGACCAGACCTTTATCGGCCGCCGCAGTCACAATCAAAAATCCCTCTGCTTCATCCCCTGAATCAAACGGCTGTTTGCCAATCGCGGCAAAGTAGAGCGGCTTCCTATCTTTCCTGTAGATGTAATACGGCAGCTTTTTGTCCCCTTCCTTTTTCCATGCTTAATTTACAATCCCTGGTAGAGCTTCTCTCAAAATCTCCAACTCTTTTTTGTTTGCTTTAATCCAAAGTTTTTTCAAGTTTGGCATCGAAGCCAAGACATCTACTGTTTCTTCAGCCTTAATTACATTCGTTTCAACTAGATATAACGCAAAAATATTTCTATTTCCACGTAACTCGCTAATACTGGACAACTGTGGGTTCCCACTGAGATCTAGAATTCTTACGCTATCAAGCATTGTAATGATAGGGCCAACATCTAATTTCTGACATTTATTTAAAGATAAATAGCTTAAGCCCTGGATATTCCCGGTAATCTCAGAGAGTTTTCTTGCATGGGTCACACTTAATGACTCTACTGAATTCGAACATAAATCTATTGACTCCAATGAACGAACGATGGAGCAGTTCAATGAAATAGCCACATCTACTCTTACATTATTTATTTTAGAGTTGAATATATTAACATGCTTAACTCCATCAACTAATTCAGATGATTTATTTTGTTCTAAATAACCTTTACGAATGAATGCTCTTATGGCTTTCCAATCATCACGCTGCCACTCAGAGTTATAAACACAATCCAAAGCCGGCAATATAGAATCGAAGGTAGGCAATGAATCTTCCCACCGCTGCCACTCTGATACATTTTCTGGCGCCAATTTTATATATTTTTTAAAAGATGAGATATCCATGCTATCACTTACTTAAAATATGGGTTATTGAAGCCAGGAGGTCCATCACTTCCG
Source organism: Buttiauxella sp. JUb87 (assembly GCF_004361975.1). Lineage (NCBI taxonomy): Bacteria > Pseudomonadati > Pseudomonadota > Gammaproteobacteria > Enterobacterales > Enterobacteriaceae > Buttiauxella > Buttiauxella sp. JUb87. The sequence continues at coordinate 109,977 of NZ_SNVY01000004.1, read as the reverse complement.
GTATATTTTTCCATTTTTCCAGAGAAACAGCTCTAACCCCTGATGACTTATTCGGTAGCGGTATACGATTACTATCGAAGCCGATGCCCTAAAAGCGTCTTACGCGTCTAGCACTGTTTTAGCTTCTTCCTGGCGCATCAATCGGGGTAAATTCTACTTTGGATCCAGGAGCCAACTACCATCCGCGCTATGTAGATTCATACGTGTACTGTAGTCATTTATCGATCCAGTGTATACATTACCGTTTGTATCAGTAAACCTATATATACCACTATCAGAAGGCGCATCTTTACCTGAATTGATCTTCGTTTCTGACTTAGCCCCAACGCAGGGTTAAAGTAACGGTGCCGGTTGTAGGGATAGCGCAGCTCGCAGTCGGTCTCTTCGTTGGAGCATCCCCTAGGAAGCGTATGAGCAGTTGTGGCACCGCATCGGCGCGATGATTGCCTTGAGTTACTACCATCCTCTTTAACTTGCCAGAATCGTGAAATTTCAACTGAACAAAAAAACACCGACTGTATGCCGGTGTAAGGTGATAACTAGATCTGTACAAACTAGACATGTACACATTGCCTTTATTATTTGGTATCTAGGAAATCATCATTGTCCATGTAATAATTAAGGGCATCTATGAAAACAGATATTGGAGGGTCATTGACTTGTGAAACCACATTATTTATGACATCAACGAACTGTTCGCCATAATAACATAACTCCAGATCATTATTGACAACGTCCTCTGGAAAAACATCCTCTCCCCCCCTCTCTTTTGGATACTCATCAACAAAACAAACTGAACTGGAAGCAAGTGGCTCCATAGAGTCCTTAGAGTATAAGCAAAAATAGGAGCCTTGGTTAAAATTAGTGTTTTTTATGGCAATAATCAAATCAGATAATTTGACATAAGACTTCATTATAACTTGCATTTATTCTCTCATCTCTCGGTTGAGCTCTAAGCTGAAGTGCATATTTAAATATCGATATTTCTTATCAGCTCAGGGCTTTGGTTGTTCACATTACCAACCTCCTGGCCAACTGGGTGCCAGGTAAAGTCGTCTGCTGGAAATACTATATCACGGGCCAGCTCGCTGGCCTGAGCACCGGTGGTTTCTGGATTCATCCATTCCATGGCTGCTTCGGGCGTAAAAACTAGAGGTCTACGGTCGTGAATATCGGCCAGGCCAGAGTCAGCCGCCGCCGTCACAATCAAAAATCCCTCAGCTTCATCTCCCATATCAAACGGCTGTTTGCCAACAGTTGCAAAGAACAGTGGCTTCCTGTTCTTCAGGTAGATGTAGTACGGCTGTTTTATATCTCCTTCCTTCTTCCACTCAAACCATCCATCTGCGAACACAATCGCCCGGCCATGATTCCATAGTGACTGAAACATTCGGCTGGTGGCCGCAGTTTCTACCCTGGCGTTTATCAATGGTGGTTTGTCCCACCATCCTGGTGAATATGACCAGAGCACCGGGTCGAGGTGTAATGAATTATCGCGGTTATTTAGCAGAAGAACTTTGGTGCCAGGCGCAACGTTGTAGCGGCTAATGGGCTCAGGGTCGTACGGGATGTCGTTTTCGGCCTCTTCGACCAGAAACGCCAAATAGTCGTCACGAGATTTGATCTGGGTGAAGCGTCCACACATGGTCACCTCCAGTAAAACTGAAAGTATAGATGACGACAGAATGACAACGTTTTCTCCTCGTAATTCCCATCGTTTACTTGTTCAATTTGCAGACATAAAGAACAGCCATGACAGGATATGAACTTCCGCACCTGACACCCCATGATTGGTAGCAAACTAAAAATGTGACTGAAAACGCTTCTGCAAAACTCATTTATTTTTCAATAAATTCAGTTAGTTAAAAAGCTGATATTTGATAGTAAAATACTCGTAGTAGTGATGATATTTATTAGTTAATTCAATCAAATATGGTTAATTTTTTTCTCTGCTGCTCCGTCATATGGAATGGTTCGAAGCGGCTGACTTAATTGTTAAAGGTATGGAAGGCGCGATTAACGCCAAAACCGTAACTTACGATTTCGAACGCCTGATGGATGGCGCTAAGCTGCTGAAATGTTCAGAGTTTGGCGACGCGATGATCGAACATATGTAATTAGCGATTTCGCTGATTTCGAAGCGGGAGCCTGGTGCTCCCGTTTTTTATACCTTCACAAAATATCTTCCCCAAAACATTCCCCAAAACTTTTCCCCAAACTCCGGCTTTTTTATCCTGTTTTTACCTCTACTATGGTCCAGTCTTTGCCGCGATCATCGTTGTATTTATCAGTCATTTTCCTGGAGCGGTGGCCAAGCAGTCTTTGGGTAAAGGGACCTACATTGTGGACGCGTTGGCTTCTGGCGGTTCAGCCACTTCGCCTCATATTTTTAAGGTCACGGCGCGCGCCTATTCAAAAACCAATTCCCGTGGCCACAGTACGCTGCCGTCTCAAAAAACGCGATCCTGGTCAGGCGTCAGCCTGGGGATATCGTCAAATCCATTTCCGCTGAGCACCAGTTAACGGTGGGTATACCTGAGGAGCTGGCCAACATCCGGATTGAGCACATTGATCAGTTGGGTGGGAGCGATATGAATCTGCTAACGCGACTGGCAGAGCGCTACGGTGCGCTGAGTAAAGTGACACACGACCGCTGGGTTATCATTCCACGTGAATCTGTCACGACGGTCGGCGGTAAAACCAAAATACTCAGAATTGGCAGTGGAGAGCCAGTGGTCCAGTATTCCTGGCCGCAGCCAGATCTACAGTCTGTCCGTGAAATCGCAGCAGGTTTTTCGACAGCTAGTAAAAAGAGGTTGATGGGCATGAATATTGGTTTGGTCGCGACACCCGAGCTAATGAACCTGATTACGACACAGGGATTTGGCAGCACGGAAGACAAAGACTGGCATATCTCGCGATTAAACATAGACCTGATGAATCAGGGTTTTTTAGTCAGTCTGGATCTCGAATGAGTTATATCTCAATACGCCAGCGTGATAAATGATATATGTGCATTAACTCAAATAATTGGTGTTATTTATATTCTTTAAATAGAGTCGTTTATTTGGATTTTCAAATAATGAATGGTGATTTTTTTGTTAAAAAACAACAACATGCATAGATAATTAAGAAAGCATTAAAACCTGATTATCGTCCAGGGTGCTATTCTGTTCATTCATTTGTGGGGATAATGCTTCCCATCGAAAGGCAGCGAATATATGAATGTTTTATTTAACTACCTTTTTAAATTCCCCACCAATATGAATGAAAGGACTACTCATGAAAAAAATTATTCTGGCGAGTTTGATTGCTGCTGCGGCATCTTCCTCTTATGCTGCAGAAACTACAACACTTAAAGTACAAGGCAAGATCATTACCGCTGCCTGTACGCCAAACCTGAGCAATGGCGGCGTTGTAGATTTTGGCGCAATTAGCCTTGGCGAATTATCTGCTACTGACGTGACTCAATTGGGTCAGAAAAATATTACCCTTTCTATCACTTGTGATTCTGCGGCTAAAGTTGCATGGACAACATCTGATGACAGAAATGATTCTCTCAACAATATTGAAATTGTGAATGCTGATGCCATCGGCGGGAATACTGCTGAAGCAGCAGCGCAATATGGCCTGGGCAAAACCGCAGAAGGCGTGAATATCGGTGCTTATGCAGTTACTGTAAACGTCCCTTCTGTGACGGCTGACGGCGCAGCTAAAGACGCAATCAGCACCGATGACGGCACCGTATGGAGCAAATCAGCAACCGGTAGCATGTTGAATGGCAACGGCGGCTTTATCCGTAATATGACTGTGGCTGAGAGTGGTTCACTGGCTCCAGTCGCCTTCACCCAGGCTTCATTCCCATTGTTAGTGACCGCTGCGGTTGATAACAGTACTAACCTGGCCATTACTGATGAAACCATTCTGGATGGCCAGACAACTATCAGCCTGGTTTACCTCTGATATTCATTAGTTATTTAATCTACGTATTTCAGAGGGCTTAATGCCCTCTATGTTAAAAATTATGATGGAAGGATAGAGCCTTAATTTAAGGTTCGTATTAGCCACCCTCTAATATTCACATTCAAAATGAGGTTTTACATGAAGAAAATAATTCTGGCTACATTAGTGGCAGCTGCTACTTGCTCTTCTTATGCGGCGGAAACAACCCAGCTTAAAGTACAGGGTAAATTGGTTGCTGCAGCCTGTACCCCTTCTTTAAGTGATGGTGGTGCGGTTGATTACGGCGATATCTCTGTAAGTGCACTGAGCGCAACAGAAGTAAACCAAATGGGTGACAAGCATATTACGCTGACTATTGAGTGTGATTCAGCTACCAAAGTTGGTTTTACCAATGAAGATACCCGTAAAGATATCGACCCGAATATCTCAGTGAAATTTGATAACGGTGTTGTTCTGGGTAATCCAGGTAATATCTTCGGCCTGGGTCAGACAGCAGAGGGTGTAGGCATTGGCTCTTATGGTATTCGCGTTGATTCAAATAACGTTACCGCCGATGGCATTGTGACACCGATTATTTATCAGCAAAAGGATCATGCGGATGGAGCAGGATGGACCGTGAGTGCTGGTACTTTGCAGGACAGTGATTTCCGTACGATCACCGTTGGTGACCCTACAACACCTAAAGCTTTCATCACTGGTGTTTTCCCTATGACGATAGCAGCAGCAATTCAGCCAACCGAAACACTGAGTTTGACTGATGAAACTGCGTTGGATGGTGAAATGACATTTAGCTTGGTTTACCTCTAATAACACCGTTGTTTCTCAAGCTTTAGCGGGGGCAATCAGCCCCTGCTAGTTTTAATATTGATTTATAAGCAGCATATATTTTCATCTGACAAACACCATTAATTAAAAATGACTTTGTTACTGCCGCACGGACTGGCTGGTATTTATTTTTGTGAAAATAAGGCTGATAAAAGTGGTTTTATTTTATTCCCAGTCTGAAGCGACTCATTGTTATTTGCTTCAGTAACCAACTAATTGCCCAACATTCTGGGCATTATTACAGGATTAACTGAATATGTTTTCACCTTCTAAATTATCTCGTGCTGTGATGTTGAGTCTGCCTTTGTTTTTTGCCGCAACGCATATGACTCCGACAATAGCAGCAGGTTTGGTGCCTGAAACATCGTTGCTGCTGATTGAAGAGTCTGAGAATGGCGGAACAATTAACCTCACCAATACCGACTCTTTACCTAATTTGCTTTACACCACGATTAACGATTTACCGGACGATAAAGGCACACATCTGACGGTGACGCAGCCCGTTGTGCGTGTTGAACCCGGCCAGACTCAGCAACTGCGCTTTATTTTGCGCACGGATGCACCGCTGACCACCGAGCATTTAAAACGCGTGGTATTTGAGGGTATTCCGCCGAAAGACCCGTCTAAAAATATGAAGATAGGTTTTAACCTGCGCCAGGATATTCCGGTTCTGATCCATCCGAAAAACTTGCCGGTAGTGAAAGATGCCTGGACGTTGCTTAAATGGTCCACTGCAGGCAACACGTTGACGGTGAAAAACCCGAGCCCATATGTCGTGCGCATGGGGCAAGGCGTTGAAACACTGCCTTCTTCTTCCCGCGCGAAACTGGCGAAAAGTTATATTCTGCCTGGCGAAACGATGACCGCCACACTGAATAAATCACCAGGCAGTGACAACCAGTTGAAATTCACTCCGGCCAGCCGTTACGGCATTGATGTGCCGAGTTATACCGCGCCACTTAATAAATAATTGACCTACTGAGAAAACTCAATGCTTAAATTATCAACAGTATCTCTCTACGTAAACGCATTGCTTAAAAGTGCGCTACCCGTGGTGATATTAATAAGTACGCATGCTTACGCACGAGAATATACTTTTGATACCAATATCCTGAAACAACGTGGAGTCGATTCCAGTGTTAATAACTATTTTGCTAATGAAGCAAAATTCTTACCGGGTATGCATTCGGTTTCTCTGAAAGTTAATGGTAAAGATAAAGGCACGCTGGCGGTCCGTTTTGGACCGCAGGGCGAGCTGTGTGTTGATAATGAATTTTTATCGGCAGCCGGGCTGCAAACCATAAAAGATCCCAACCCGCAGTCTTGTCATGATTATCACGAAGAATATCCAGGTGCCACGATAACGCCTGTACCAAATGCGGAAAGGCTGGATCTGGTGGTCCCCCCGGAAGCGGTGAATGACTCGCTGGATAATACGCCGGCGAATGTTATTCACGGCGGCACGGCAGGGATGTTGAACTACAACTTGTTCAGCACCACTAGCCGTTATGACGGTGGCCGTTCTGATTACAGCCAGGCACAGCTGGAAGCGGGCGTGAATATCGCCGACTGGTTTGTACGCAGCAATTATGTCTTTACCGATAGCGATGGCAACGTTTCTGCCAACAGCCTGTACACCTACGCAGCGCACACTTTTGTCGACCAAAAAATGCAGTTGCAGATAGGGCAGGTTAACGCTAATTCCGGTCTGTTTGCCGGAGCGCCAATTAACGGTTTCCTGTTAACGCCGGAAAGCGCCTTAATTGCCGGTGATTCTGGTGTGACGGTAAGCGGGATTGCGCGTATGCCTCAGGCGCGTGTTGAAATCCGCCAGACGGGCCAGCTGATTTACTCAACGCTGGTCCCGGCAGGTCCGTTCTCGCTGGATAACGTGCCGATTGTGCGCACCAATACCGATCTGGACATTACCGTGGTGGAGACTGACGGCTCCACTAACCATTTCGTTATTCCTTCATCGAGCCTGAACGCAAAGCGGCTTTCCCGACCATTGGGTTTTTCGATGTCGATGGGGAGAGTCAGGGATACCGATTCTGATTACAGTGACCCGACGGTAGTTAATTTGTCAGATGGCTGGAGCCTGAGCCCCCAGTTTAACCTGACCGCGTCGGGTGTGTTGGCCGCTGATTACCAGGCGGCGGGTGCCATGCTCGATTATCTGCCGTCGAACAACTGGACGGTGGGTGCCAGTTTGCTTGCCAGTAAAGAGTCTTTTGGTGATTCAAGCCAGGGGACAAAAAGCGAGCTATCGACCAGCTTTTCGCCGGTGGATTCGTTGTCGGTGTCGTTTGCTGCGGCAAAATATTCCGCGGATTACCGCGAGCTTACTGATGCCATGAATGACGATTACAACAGTTATCAGAGCAGCTACAGCTCCTCCGTGAGCTGGAGCCAGGGGCCGCTCGGGACATTTTCCCTCGGTTACAGCCTGAACAAAGGCACTGATGATAATGAAGATTCCCGCTATGTGAATGCCTCCTGGGGAAAGACGTTCAAATACGCCTCGGTCCAGGTTAACTGGCAAAGCCAGGTGGGGAGTACCGATGAAGACCAGGAAGATGAAGATCTCTTTTATGTCAACGTCAGTATCCCGATTGGCTCGCAAAGCATTAGTACGCACATGCGTAAACAAGGGGATGACACCTCGTACGGTGTCTCCACCAGCGGCGAGATCACGAAGAACAGCAATTACTCGATTTCCGTCGATCAAGATCAGAACGACAACAACACCAGCTTCAATGGCAACATCAATTCCAACCTCCACTACACGCAACTGAGTGTCGGGGCGGGTGGCAGTAACGATCATCAAAGCAATTACAACATGAGCCTCAGCGGGGGAATCGTGATGCACGACGACGGTGTAACCTTCTCGCCTTATGCGGTGAAAGACACCTTTGCGATTGCCAGCTTGAGCGAGCCTGTGAGCGGCATTGAAATTTCCACCCCACAAGGCACGGTCTGGACGGATGCCTGGGGGCAGGCGGTAATACCGGGTATGCCGCTGTATCGCAATGCGCGTATCGAAATTAACGGCAACACATTGCCTCAGAGCATGGATCTGGCAAACGGCACCAAGATGGTTGCAGCGGGGCATGGTTCGGTCGGGAAAGTCGGTTTCAAAGTGATGAACTCGCGCAGGGTCATGATTCAGGTGAAACATCCGGATGGTCAGTTGTTAAGTAAAGGGAGCTCAGTGGTGGATGAGAAGGGCAATTACGTGGTTACCGTGGTGGATGATGGTCATGTCTTCCTGAACGATGTAGAAGGGATTTCTGCACTTTATGTCACCAATGATGACGGTAAACGACAGTGCCAAATCGACTGGAAGCTGGCAGACAAACAGGACAAGGAAGCCTTTTACGAAGAAACAGAGGGCGTATGCCGATGAGAACATTTTCCCGAATCACAACGATCGGCGCGCTGGCGGTTATCAGTAGCTTTATGGCCGTACCCGCCAGCTTTGCAAACAGCGATTGCCAGATGACGCTTTCGCAACCCGAAGTGGATTTACAGGTATTGCGCCAGGACGAGGCGGTAAAGACCGGGCAAGGCTGGAGCGTGATGCAGGAGAAGGACATTAACGTCAACGTGTTCTGTACCACGCCTCGCAAAATGGCGGTGTTCTTCCACGGTAACGCAGGGGATAAAGGCTATTTCAGGTTTGGCAGCCAGAGCGGCCTTAGCGGCAAAGTGTCGCAGCTGATGGTTGACGGGCAACACTACCCGATGGCGAAAACCGTTAATCCCGGCAGCTTTTTGCCGGACGGCAGCGCCGCGGAAGAACTGCTGGTTCATAACCGTGAAGGGATTATGGCCGTTAATGGCAACTCTGCGGTGCAAGGGCAGCAAATGAATTTCAGGCTGACACTAACTCCGGTATTGAAAGAGAGTGAGTTTAAGGTGTCTGACCGTACAACACTGACTTCGGATATCGGTCTGGTGATGATCGACGATCAATAAATGACTGCGGCGGGAGAGGAATTCTCGTTTTCTTTTAAAGGGTATTTCTCACTTAGCTCCATTCCAAATTGAAGATCATCGAAATGAATAAATTACTTTTCGCCACTTTACTTACCATGGCAACCAGCTCCGCTTTTGCGGGTGAAACCAGCACCACTCTTAAGGTGCAGGGGACATTGACCACTTCAGCCTGCACTCCCACGCTGAGCAATGGCGGGATTGTGGATTTTGGCACGATTCAAGTTAGCTCCCTAAGCTCGACGCAACCCAATAGTTTGGGCCAAAAAGATATTAGCCTCAGTATTACGTGTGATTCAGCCACCAAGGTTGGTTTTACCGTTATCTCCAATCATGAAGAGGGTAATCCTTATAATAGTGTCGAGTTCAGCAATGGAAATGTTGTGACCAACCACGACAACCTCTTTGGTTTAGGAAAAACCGCAGAGAATATCGGAATCGGTTCTTATGGTGTGTGGGTTGACGCCTCTTCAATAAACGTTGATGGTTCGACAGCACAGCTGATGTCCAGGGGGACTGGCAGTAATCCAGGTGACTGGAATACAAGTATGGGTGTCTTAAGGGGCAGTGACTCCATAGTGACCTCTTTCGGCAGTTTTAATGAACCAGTAGCTTTTAACAGCGCAACATTTTCTCTGGAAGTTGCAGCGACGGTGCAGCCGACTGATACACTGGCTATTACTGACACAACATCGTTGGATGGTGAAATGACAATTAGCCTCTTTTACCTCTAGTGGTACGAAAAACGAATCACGTTTTTTTTATTAATTAACAAAATGAAAGGATATTTATGCGGAACATAATGATGGCCAGTGTCATTCTTAGCCTGGCTAATTCTTCTTATGCTGCAGGGAGCATTCCGCTTAAGGTTGAGGGGAAAATATTAACCGCGTCTTGCACACCCACATTCAGTAACGGTGGCGTTATTGATTACGGGAATATAGTTGCCAGTACTTTAAACCCTACTTCTGCAACTAAGCTTGAGACGAAAAACATCACACTAACCATAAATTGTGTTTCTCCGACGAAAGTAGGATTCAGCTCTAATGACGATCGTCAGGATAGTGATGCGGCATTGTATAACATTAATGTTGACCCCGCCTATAATTTTGGTCTGGGAAAAACAGCCACGGGCGTGAATATTGGATCTTATGCCGTGCAGCTTAATAACAGCGCAGTAACTGCAGATGGCGTGAATGCGAATCTAATTTATATACAGAAAGATAACTTCTCGAACCCTGATAGATCATGGACAGATTGCGGTGGCTTCTATGCGCAGTCACTTCAGCAAGACAACTGGCGTATTATGACGGTAGGGACTGGCCTGGACCCTATTGCATTTACAACAGCAGAATTCCCGATGGGGGTCACTGCGGGGATTCAGGCAACGGATACTCTTGGACTTATCGATAATACGCCGATTGATGGTCAGCTGACTTTTAGCTTGATTTATCTTTAAGAGCTTTGGGTAACAGCATAAATGTGTAAACTCGCGTACAAATGCGGGTTTACACTATGGTTTCAATATCAAAGCTATACTTAAGGAATATTCTAAGATGAGAGCTTTTCCATGAAAAAAAGTCATGCTGTTGATGGTTTTATCACCATGAAGGGATTCGACCTTAACCTCCTGAATGTTTTTGAAGCTGTTTATTTGTATGGCAGTGTGACCACCACCGCAAATGTGCTGAGCACTACCCCTGCGGCCATAAGCCAGGCTTTAGGTCGATTACGCGTTTATTTTGGCGACCCGCTTTTTATTCGCCAGGGTCAAGGGTTGAAACCCACCATAAATGCTACCTATATTCATGAAAAATTGGGTGGGACCTATGACGATTTGGTTTCTCAGTTTCACGATTTAAAAAATGAGAATGATAACGAGAATAAGAACAAGTTGGTGATCAACTGTTCTCTTTTTTTAGCAACAAGAATTCTCGGTCCGTTAATAAAAATCATGGATAAAATATCCCCAGAAAGTCATTTGGTTCATGACAATAATAATAATTCTGTAGAGTCGGTAGATGATGTGTTGACTTTCAGAAAGGCGGATATTGTTTTTGATGTCAGCCCGCATAGTAATATGTCACGAAATACTTACAAGATTTACGAGGAACAATTTGTCGCTGTCTGTTCGCAATCGCATCCCCGGCTTAAAAGTACACTCATGTTCAGTGATGTACCCAACGAACGATTTGTCAGTATCACATCGGATAGCACCGAAATAAGCGCGGCTAAAACCGAAATAGAAAATGCGATTAATATGCAGAGAAAATTTCGTTTTCAGGCTACATCCACTATGGCTGCCCTGAGTTTTGTTGAGCAGTCGGATGCGGTGACTTTTGCCCCTTTAAGCGCGTTCAATAAATATAAAGAGTGTTACAACCTAAAGATGCTGGAAACTGAATTTCTCCTGCCATCAGTGCCGATATATATGGTGTACAACAAAAGCGCACTGAACAGTCCGTTCCTTGCCAAAGTAGTGTCCGGTTTGCAAGAACATTTCTCTTTGCCATATTAATTAGTGGCAACGGTATGGATGCAGAGGCTTTCCGTGTTAAGAATGGGTTGGCATGGCGGGCATTGATCAACTCTCCGTCGCTCGGAAGTACAAAATCGGGTGGTCCAATTACTACAGTCGATGCCGGATTGATGAGTGCAGAGGTCAACTGTATCCGTATCAATGACAATAACTCCCCGTCTTCATGTTCATGATAAAAGCGCTCCACGACCAATCATCCCCAAAACTAAAATTAACTATTTGAGAAACAGTAACTTAACGAAGGGTGGTTTTAGTAAGCAGAGTACAAACTTGAGATTGTATTTTTCAATATTTTCAAATAGTTGAGTTATTTCCCTGAATGTAATGTTCAGTCATATGGAATGGTTCGAAGCGGCTGACCTGATCGTTAAAGGTATGGAAGGCGCGATTAACGCTAAGACCGTAACTTACGATTTCTCTGATTTCAAAACGGGAGCCTGGTGCTCCCGTTTTTTATGCTTTCACAAGAACCCCAAACTGCACCATATTTCTACTGACCAACACACTATGGCATAACGAAATAATTCCCCTCAGAGTAATATTACTATATCAATGGGGGTTAGCTGAAAATGGCGGCAACCGGTTCCTGTTGTGAAATTATATTTATTAAAAAACGAATCTCCAGTTGAGTGCGGCTAAAATATTTCTACAATGCGGATGCGCATTGTTTCGTTAATGAAAGCTATGACATTGAGTTTCAGCCAGGGTTACCAGGTTTTTCAGTGGGACAGTATTTAGGTAATTAAATAACAACTAACGGATATTAATTTATGAGAGAGTATGTTAAGAAAATAGCTTCGTTTGCGACATCTGGCTTAGTCGTCGCATGTATTGCTGGATGGGTTCCTGCAACGGTGTTAGCGGCAGAAAAAGAAAAAATTGAGGAAAGGCCAATCCTTATTCAAGGGCCAATGCCTATTGAAGCTGAAAAATTCGCCAAAAAATTAACTGATGTAAAAATTGAGAAATCAGGGAGCTTTGTATTTTATATAGGTACGCTGGATAATTACCCAGTTATAGTTTCTAAAACCGGTAAAGGGATGGAGAATACAGCTGCTAATACCGCTATAGCAATTGAGAAATATCACCCTATTGCTATTATTAACCAGGGGACATCCGGTGGGCATGATCCTGATTTAAATGTGGGTGACATTGTCCTGGGAAAAAGAACGGTAAATACGGGTTCTCTGAAATCAGGTGATTTAGGTAAAAATCAGGGAAGCAACCCAATGACCTGGGGGCCAATGGACTTAATGGCTTCTGAAGGTAGTGGATCAGATCCTAATGCTAAAAAAATTCGTTATTACGAAGGTGATAAGGACTTACTGGCATCTGCTATTGCGGTGAAAAATACCTATACAAAAGGTAAGGTTGTGGAAGGGACTATTGCTTCATCAGATTTTTGGAATGATGAAATTGATCGAATTAATTGGTTTCATGTGAATTACGGTTCATCTGTAGAAGAAATGGAAGGTGCTGCAGGTGCACAAATTGCAAGCGCTTATGGTGTGAAATTCTTGGGTATAAGAGTTCTGTCCAATAATAAAAGCAATGGTGGTAAATATAACCCGGCAACAGCGGAAGGAAACCAGGATTATGTTTATGAAGTGGTTAAGCATTATATTTCAACACTAAAAAGCAAATAGTTTTAGAAAAAGCTGAGTTGTTTATGCAGTAATGCCAGTCAGTTAAGCAACTGACTGGCTGCAGCCAAACAGGTTCATATACCCGCACAGCCAAGTAAGGCTGTGTGTGAAGTTTTCAAAAATGTGCCATTAGATTTCAAACTATAGACTTGAAGTGTCTGAGATCACTTAGCCTCGGCATGAGCCGGGACTTTTTCATTCGTGTTTTTGGTAAGTTAGGTGATTTGGCACAAAAACCTAATAATCACGCAAGGTAACTGTTTATCCTTCTCTCCGTCAGCCATCACCAGGGTGACAGGTAATAGATTTACCATAATAAGAGTGATAGCAATGAGTCGTTGGCTCATGATAATGGGCCGTTTTTTTACTCCGACGAACTCATAACGCTGTCTAACTTATCAGCAATAAATGTGAAAAGGCTCACTTCGGTGGGCCTTTACACATTTAGCGCCAATCATTCAGCAACCTCTTCTTTCCTTGTTGCAGGCAGGTGGAGTTCACCCCCCCAGAGCAATCGTGATGGCGACGATCACAGTACCCACCGCTGCGAAGATAAAGCCGATAAACCAGGGACGGCTTGAACTGGCATAGCGAGCCAGGCCACGACCGAGTAACACCAGCATCAGGAGAGCGATAGCGTGGGAAAGACGCAAAGCCAGTACGGTGTCGTCGAGGAACATAAATGGCAGTAAAACGGGAAAAGTGGAGAGAAACACCAGTAAGAAAACCCCCAGGCAGTTACGCAGATCGTTCCAGGTGAGCATGCGACCCATCGTCACACTATGGGACTCTTTAAATCGCGTCTGCCAGCTTTTAAGTTCAGCATCAGAGCAATTCTCTGCCAGAAATGGGGGCAGGGCATCGCGCATGGCTTCCAGTGCGGCTGAATCACCTTCCGGTAACTGGCGTAGTTTTTTCTCCAGGCGCACTAAACGTCCTCGCTCAGCCAGAGTTGTGATGAGGTAAACAATGGCATCGATTATCCCCCATGCGATGTTACAGCCGATACCGGCGATAAGCAGATCCTTGACCTCTGCTTTTCCCGCTTCGAAGGCGTTAAAACAGCCCGTGAAGGTGAGCACCATCAGCAGACCGAATAGGATCTCGGAGTGACGGGATATTGGGTCTAACGGGGAGAAACGGGATTGGTTCATTGACAGCACTCACTTTATGGTTAACACAAAGAGTGGATCGGAACTGGATGTGCTGAATAAGAAATCAGCATATTCAAATTGTAGTGCTGCTCTATCAACTGAGCTATATCACCATGTGAGAAGTTAGTGCGAAATTACAGTCTGAGAGATACTTTTAGATTAAAAAAAACAACTGCTGACCTTACTAATACGGCTCCTTGCGGAGGAGCCGTTACATATAAAGCATGCGGATGAATACTATTTGTAGAGTATTGCTGTTCCGTATACTTGCCCTTCAATATCGCGTTCAGAAATTATTTTATAACGGGTCGCCCCTTTTTGAGTTGCCTCTGTACCAAGGAAAACCTTTACATCATTAGCGGAATCTCCCCAGGCAGAGATGGTACCCATCTCTTGTAGATGTGTCGTTCCATGAGCTAACTCTTGGGCTGGAGTCTCTATGGCCGCTGCTATGGCGGTTACAGGAAGTACCAGAAGAGCCGCCGTCATAGATAAATAGATCAATCTTTTCATCTTCACATCCTCGTAACTCTCAAGTGGATGAGCGTTCGAAATCTATCGGCACTTTAAAGTGTAGATGCAGGGAGAAGATAAACAGTGGATAAATTATCGATTTATGAACGATTTCTCATGGTGTTTCTTTAAGAGGTAATCTAAAAAATATATCGATATGCCGGAGCGAAAATCGACTGGAGTCTTTGTTTACATTAAAAATAAACTATATGAAACGAATACACGGTGGTTCATATTGATTGGCTTATCAACAGCCTAATCGAAAATGTGTATTGATTTAAGCAGCAACCCCCGAGGGGTCTATAATTTAGCTACGTCATATTGGCGCGACTTGCCAATTCTGGGGACCTACTATGAAGAAATACGCATTGATCCTGCTGGCCGCTTCTACCCTGATAGCCACAATACCCGCACAGGCCACTGAGCAGTCACGGCAGCGCCAGGATGGCCGTGATGTAAGGCAGACCACTCGCGAGGCATCACGTAACGTCAAGCAGGAGTGTCGCGATGGCCTTGTTGGTAATGCTGATTGCCGACAGGACCACCGTCAACATAAGCAGGAAGGTCGTGATAAAGCTCGTGATATCAAGTACTGAGGTGTGCTGAGAAGGGATTAGTGCATAAATATTAGTTTAAAATTGTATTTATTCTGGCACGACGGGCTAAGCAACTGAAGTGTATGATTTGTGCCCGCCATAATGGTGTGCTAACCCACGTAAGGAATTTCCCATGAAAAAATATGCTTTAATGCTGCTTGCAGCTTCCACTCTGATGGCTTCAGTATCTGTACTGGCAACGGAGCAGGCTCAAGAGCGCCAAGATGGGCGCGAAGCCAAGCAAGAATGTCGTGACGGTCTTGTTGGCAATGCCGATTGCCGTCAGGAAAAGCGTGATATCAAACACTGATATCAATAAGGGGTAAGAGTTACTCCTGGTTAGTGCAGTAAAAATCCCGCCATGTCAGCGGGATTTTTATTATCTGGATTTAGAAAGTATATTTGATACCCATACGATAACGAACTTCCATTTCGTCTTTCTCATGGTCTTGATTGTAACGTGGAACATATCCGATTTCAGTATATGGTTTCCAGTGTTTATCAATGCTATAGCTGGCTACAACGTTATAGAGCCAATAATTATGCTCGCCTTCATAATCTTCATAATTTGTGAAGCGATATTCAAAATCACCGACAATAGAGAATTGTTGATAGGTATAACCAAGTTCCCAGTTAAATTGGTTATAGTTTTTGTCCTCAACACCGGCGTTTTCACTCACCTCAATACCTGGACGCCAACGCAGAGATGTCATCCAGTTATCGTTAATATTGTAGATGGCTTTAACCTGCACGCGGTAACCAATATAGGTATCACCAACATCAAGGTTAACTGCTGGCGCAATTGTTAACTGATCATTGATGATGAAGTTCTTACCAAATTCAAATTCGCTACCATTGCCACTGTATTTCTCAATGCCGTTTTTGTAGCCTTCTTTATCAACTTCTGTTTTTTCAGATACTTTGCCTTCAACGCTCGCAAAATAGCCATCTTCAGTAGTGTGGCCTATTTTAATCCTGTCAGCGTTGGTGCCGCTTTCTGGTTTAAATTCATGACGATAATCCAGTGTAACCGCACCTGAAGAAACTGAAACTAATAATGTAGCTAAAGCACTAAGTTTAAAGAGACATTTCATTTAGTCTTTCCCTGTTGTGAATTAAAAAATCAGTCATCGGACTGGTGACGATGCTAATTAATTTTGCTTTCAGAAAGAGATAGTTTGATCAAGAAAATGAAATCATGTTTCAATTGTTTTGTTCGTTATTAAATAAAATAATTATTGATTTTTTCTACAGCATTGGAGTTGCTCAAGAGTTGTGGTGTTAATAAACCGTAAATATATCGTCATGAGAATATAACCAAAATGATGTAGCACGGAAAAGAAGGACAATGTTGAAGGTGGGAATCAATTGATTTGAGTTGAGAAAGGGAAAAAGAGAGGGCGTGAAATATTTATTAGATTGTGTTTACCTAAAATACGTAAGAGCGGGAAGATTCTACCCCCGCTTTTATTGGTGGATGACAAGCCCTTCTTAACACTCACCGATTTGCCATATCCTGCCTGCGGCCTTTAGCCAGATTACGTGTCAGGTTTTTCATACCGTGGTAATTGGGTTATCTCATAAGTGCTTGTGCTTTGTATGGTGCAGCGATCTGGATTCGGGTTCCCCGAATAAAACAAGTAGTACTGCTGCTTTTCAGGGAAGAAAACCAGGTCATCTCCATTCTGAAAACTGGTGACACGAAAAGGAACGTCATTCCTTGTTTTGGTTTTCTTCACGCCTGAAGCAACCAGAAAGTGATCATCCCACTTCATTGTCGAAAGGTTATGGCTAAACCGTGATATGACAACATTTTCGCGCATTGGGCATGACAGTTTGGTCGCAGTGGCGGCAAAGGCGGATGATTGAATGAAGCCTAAAAGGCTAATGAAGAGAATGAGTTTCATAAAACACCTCATTTTGTAATGTATTGTAATGCAAGGGTAACATGTCTTACCAAAGAACTTAACCTTGGGTGATTGTTGGTTAAAATTTATGCAAAATCGCGAATTTTCATTTATGGCTGGTTGTTTTAAAAACAATAAGTTGAATTTTTAAGCGAACGATTCGCAGGGAATTGCATAGCTGATCGGCTTTGTGTAGAGTGTTCTCCACGCCGACTTAGCTCAGTAGGTAGAGCAACTGACTTGTAATCAGTAGGTCACCAGTTCGATTCCGGTAGTCGGCACCATATTTAAAAAAACCACCTTTCAGGTGGTTTTTTTTCGTCTGTGCCTTAGCCAATGTGAAGTGATTGAGAGGAAGCTTAACGGCAAACACTTCCTCAATGACTCTGGGGTTAGATCCACCCCTGATGGCTTGCAAACCAAACTACAATTGCCACCACAATTAATATCACCGTTGTTTTTCTCATGCTTTCTCGACCTGTTTAAAAGATTTTGGGCATAGTATTGCGTAGCTCAGAACAGGAGAAAACTCGTGAAAATCCTCGTTTCAGCAATACCTCGGATGATATTTACTCTTCAGAAACCAGCCAAAAATCTGCTTCGTCGAACATTTCTTCAACCAGACGGTTAATTTTCTCTTTTTCATTCTTGGTGCAATCACTGTTTACTGCATTAGCTTGCATTGGTTTCACCCTGACTTGCGCATCAGGGAAGAGGCCGTGAACTCGCCTTGTTAATTCTGCAAGAATCTTTTCATTTGCACCGGGAAGTCCCGCCACATTTCGTTTGTCGTAAACCAATTCAACGAACATTAATACTACCCTCTTAAAGCTGTGTTTTTGTACAGTAATAAATCTCTGCATTCAAGGCAAGTGGAGTTACCCAAAAAAGAAACTCAATAAAAAAATTGCGCTGCCTATTCCACTTTACTGGCATCAGGTGGGGTGTCAGCCTTACGTGCTTTCGCCTGTTCCATTATGAGTTGGTAGGCTACGTAATACTTGAAGATGTTGCTTACATATTGAACAGTTTCATTGCCGATACGTAGTTGTGCAATACGTTCGACATTGTTAAACCAGATATTAGGGTCAAGTCCTTTGGTTGCTGCCTCTTTGCGTAGACGGGCTATTTTGGCTGGGCCAGCATTATAAGAGGCGAAAGTGAAAAGTAATTTATTTAGATCGGTCATTTTCTCATCAGCAAAATAACGATCACGCATAAAACGGATATATTTTACCCCTGCATTAATATTAGGGTCGATCAACCTAATATCGCCGACTTTTAACTCTTTGCCGGTTGTTGGCAGTACCTGCATCACTCCAATTGCGCCACTTTTGCTACGAACTGTTTGGTCAAGGCGTGACTCTTGATACCCTTGTGCGGCCATCATCAGCCAGTCGACATTGTATTGCTCGCCGTATTTGCGGAAAATTTCTGTAACCTGATGAAACTTCTCTAATTCAGCTTGTGAACGTGCATCTTTTACCCATTTGGTGTTGCGCAAATATTTATAAACCTGCTGATTACCAAAAGAAGTGCCAATTTTATGCGCGGCAGTAAATTCATCGAGCTGTGCTTTCAGAAGAGGGGAGTTCTTACGCATTGCCAATGCGATAGAGCTATCATCACGGAGTGTAATATTTTCATAAACGACCAGGTTTGGATAAATCTGTGTCCACAATATGGCCAGGTAACGATCGACTACGGTGTAATCGGCAAGATTGGCATTCACCATCTCCAGAATGTCTTCCGGCTCGAAATTACCAGGGGCTTTGATAACGACTACGGGTGGCAGTTTTTTCTCGGCCAGGCTCTTATTCAGTGTTTCAATGCTGGAGACATAACTCGTCGACGGATTGACAAACACGGATTGCCCCGAAAGCGAATCGGCATTTTTGAGCTCGGGTGCCTTATTACTCGCAATGACCAACTCAGGGACATTGGTTACTAACGGCGTACTGAAATCGACCAGTTTTTCGCGTTCAGGAGTGATCGTCAAGTTAGCAGCGATGACATCGCCACGTCCGGCGATAAGCTGAGGAATAAGTTGGTCCCGTGCTGTTGGTATAAAAACAAGATGTGTTTTTTGTGAAGGTTTAAGACCTTTATTGATTTGTTTATCAAACTGTTGCATCAACTCCAACATGATGCCCCGCTGAGTCCCATTGTTATCAATAAAGTAAAAAGTTTTACTATAAGGAATCAAAACGCGAATGATGCGCCGCTGTTTCATCACATCATAGTCACCAAAAACCGTATTGATTTGAGTATCAAACTTCAAAGGCTGGTCATCGGTGGCTGCATGCGTCATCGGCAAAAATGAGGAAAGTAAGAGTAACACCCACATTAAGCGCACCATGGTGACATCACCTAAAAATTCTGGTTGCGTACCGTTTAACTATAGCTCGCGCGATGATGTTTTGATTGAAAAATACTCCATATGCAGCGTTACAGAAATGGGTACGGAAGGGGGTTTATGTTAATGAGAAAATTATTATTTGAAAATAATTCTTGCTTCCAGAACGCTGCCGTGCGTTAATGCGTCATCGGTTTGGAAGACAGACCTTATGAAAGCAGTTTTAGTAAAGCAGTCCTCAGTTCAAGCGCTATCAAGTCATCAGATACCCTTCTTCGTGAGTCTCCTCCTAAGTGCCTAAATAAGAAACGTTCTGCAATACAGACCACGTTCGCCATATAAAATGGCTATAAAATATTGAGGAAGTATCTATGTCTAAAATGACTGGTTTAGTAAAATGGTTCAACCCAGAAAAAGGTTTTGGTTTCATCACTCCTGACAATGGTAGCAAAGATGTGTTCGTTCACTTCTCTGCCATTCAGAGCAATGATTTCAAAACTCTGGACGAAGGTCAGAAAGTTGAGTTCTCTGTTGAGAACGGCGCTAAAGGTCCATCAGCAACTAACGTTGTTGCTCTGTAAGACTGCTAACGCATAACTGCGACTGACGCATGCGAAGACGGTGAATAACCCGAGCCGGAAGTCAAAGTGAATAAACCCGCCATGTGCGGGTTTTTTGTTATCTAAAATCCACTAAACCCCGCTTTTTTCCTTATTATTAATCACATAATATTAATAAGGTTATCGCTGTTCTTTACATTAATTAACGATATACCTTCAGTTGGTTTACGCTGAGTAGACTATGCTTGTAGCGGAATATACTTTTTTATATGTATATAACATTAATAACTGGAGTTTTTTTATGGGCTTTTGGCGTATTGTTTTTACGATTATTTTACCACCGCTTGGTGTATTGCTGGCTAAAGGATTCGGTTGGGCATTTATTCTGAATATTGTACTGACACTGTTGGGCTATATTCCTGGATTAATCCACGCGTTTTGGGTGCAAACCCGCGATTAATAAAATAAAACCTATTCATTGTTTAAAAGCTGGCGGGGCGGGTGACAACATGAGTCGCTCGCCAGAGGTGCCCGGCTGGATTTATCTGCCCTCTGTTTACTTTTACACCTAAGAATGTTCTGATATAGCCAATTATTTGATGAGCTACAGAGTCGTTTTATGTTTCAGTTAAAGCCGGGAATGCTGGCAATGATTATTGGTTCCCGTACTGCCGCAGGGCGTGTGAACATCGGTAAATCAGTCGAGCTTTTTGGCCTGTGCGAGCCTGGCGAAAGTTTTGTTAATCCGGTTACTGGTGTAGTAACGCAACTTCCTCATGATGCAAATCATCCGCTATGGTTGGTGACGGGTAATGTGGTGGCGTTCGATGGGCGCGAAGGTTATACCTTTGTTCGGGCAGAATATCTGATGCCACTCGACAAGACATTATTGCCAGAGAGCGAACAACAGCAGGTTGTGCAGTGATCGACTGTTGGGCTTCATTCGCGATAGCTATCTTCTTCATGCGTTAACTCTCCGTCTAAAGCCTCAATGCGGGCAATTAACGCAGGAAGCTCACCTTCAGCGTAAACCTCGATACCATTTTGTCGTAGTAATGCCGCAGCCACTCCCATTCCAGGTTGTGTGACTCCCTGAAAAGTTCCGTGGTAAATCTTCGTACTGCCGCAAGTTGGGCTGCCATCGGTCATTAATGCCAGGCGACATCCAGAGTCTTGAGCCGTTTTTAATGCCAGGAAAGCTGCCAATAGATATGCCTGACTCACATCTGAACCATCACTTTCCTGAATTTTTGCATCGCCATTAAGCGCAGCAGGGCCACTACCACCCACTAGTTCGGCAGGCAAACGCGGCGTCGTGAGGCCTGCGGCCAATTCAGGGCAATGGACGATGAGCCGTTGTTCTTGTTGCCAGCGTGCTAACACACTATTTATGAGAGGTTTATCCTGCCCGTTATAGCGAACTTTAA
The DNA here is from genome assembly GCF_004361975.1 of Buttiauxella sp. JUb87. Classification (NCBI taxonomy): domain Bacteria; kingdom Pseudomonadati; phylum Pseudomonadota; class Gammaproteobacteria; order Enterobacterales; family Enterobacteriaceae; genus Buttiauxella; species Buttiauxella sp. JUb87. The sequence goes on along the minus strand of NZ_SNVY01000004.1, from coordinate 88,495 downwards.
AGCCCATCAGGCAAGCACTAATCAGTATTTTTGTTTTCATTTCGCCACGTAAAGTCGGGTGAGAAAAGTACGGTACACTACTGTGATGGTGCTGCGCCACCCTGCTAATTTTGGGCGTTGCAAGGCAAAAGGTAGTGGCATACTCTATTATTCCTTATGTAGTAGCTGCTGTTAAACATAAGGATAATCAAATAAATGCCTCCATTACCTTTGAAAGAAACGCTGCGTGTTGCGCTGGTGGGTGATTACAACCCTGCGGTGATCGCACACAAGGCAATTCCTCTGGCTTTAGATAATGCAGCTGAATACCTTGACGTAACTGTTGACTATGACTGGCTGCCTACACCTGAAGTAACAAGTCCGGAGGATCTGGTGGGGTATGACGCCATCTGGTGTGTTCCTGCTAGCCCCTATCAAAATGAAGACGGTGCCTTTCTGGCAATCCGTTACGCTCGTGAGAACCAAATTCCGTTTCTTGGCACATGCGGTGGCTTCCAGCACGCCGTTATTGAATATGCGCGCAATGTCCTGGATTTGGGAGATGCGGTTCATGCAGAAACGAGTCAACAGGGAAGCCTGGTCATTGGGCCATTGAGTTGCTCACTGGTGGAGAAATCCGATGCTATTGAGCTAAAACCTGGGTCACTGATCGCTGAGGCCTATGGGCGTTCGATAATTGAAGAAGGCTACCATTGCAATTACGGTATTGCCGACTTTTTTGCCGGGCAACTGGAGACATCTCAATTGCAGCCAACCGGGTGGGATAATCAAGGTGAAATCCGCGTAGTTGAGCTTCGTGGACATCCTTTTTTTGTCGGAACACTTTTCCAGCACGAACGTAATGCATTGAAGGATAAACCTGCGCCGCTAGTTGAAGCGTTGCTAAAAGCGGCGCAGCGTTAATCAGGAAGGGTGGCCAGGTTGTGCTGGGCTGATGATCTGTGCATCACGCCCGGCAAAACCACCAAATACCGCCATCACGCACGCCAACACTGCGCACCCAAGCAGTGGCAAGCTCCACTGGCCAGAGAGATCGTGTACTTTCCCCATCATCGGCGGCCCGAAAGCCGCTAATAAATATCCCATACATTGCGCCATACCAGACAATGCGGCGGCCTGATGCGCACTATTTGCCCGCAGGCCGATAAACGTCAGGCCAAGAATCATCGTCGCACCAGAGCCAAAGCCAAATATCACGACCCAAACACTGGCGAAGTCTGGAATTAACAGTAAACCAATTGCGCTCAGTCCACACAACAAGGCCATGAGGATGGCGATGCCGCGATGGTCTTTCATTCGGCCTAAAATCATGCCGATAAATAAACCGGGGGCGGCGGTGGCTAATTGCATCAGGCCATGCAACGAACCTGCCTGCGCTTCACTATAACCGTGACTTATCAGTATCGAAGGCAGCCAGCCAATCACCACATAATAAATGAGCGAGTTGATCCCCAAAAACAGAGTCACTTGCCAGGCAAGCGCAGATTTCCAGATCCCCCGGTTATGTAAGGCATTACTGTTGCTTAAGGTCGATATGTTGTGATTCGACAACTGCGGCAGCCAAACTAGCAATGCCACCACGGGGAAAACCATCAGCGCCATCAGTGCGCCAGGCCAGCCGTAACCGTGTTGCGCGATGGGAACCACCATCATTGAGCCGATAGCTGCAGCAACGCCCATGGTCAGTGAATACGCACCAGTGAGTCGCGCCACTTGCCCTGGGAAATCGCGCTTAATCAATCCGGGCAAAAGCACATTCCCCATGGCGATCCCACAGCCAATAATCGCGGTGCCACTATAGAGCAGCACCGTGTTTCCCATCGAACGTACAGCAATTCCTACACAGATAATCAGCATAGCTGCAAACAAGCTACGTTCGATACCGAACCGGCGTGCAATCCCTGCCGCCAGTGGAGAAACAATCGCAAAGGCTAAAAGTGGCAGGGTGGTAAGCACGCCCGTTTGTGCAGTTGTGAGGCTGAAGGATGCGCGAATCATATCCAGCAATGGCGCCGTGCCGGTAAACGTCACGCGCAGCGTGGTGGCTATCATTAAAATGCCGAGCAGCAGCAGACCGTTTTTTTTCACATTTGAAGTTGAAATTGAAGACATACACATACCTCGTAAGACGATGCGCACAAGATACATGTTTTGGGAATGGAAGAAATCAACGTAAAATGCCAGCTTATCCCTAAAATCGGACAATATTATGGAGCGTGGCTTAGCCCTGGAAGGATTCGACCCTGATAGCAATCGACATCCTGCTCAGGCGTTTAGCATCCTGGTTTCTGAAAGTGAGAACGAAATTGCCTTCCATCAGCATCGCAAAGGCCAACTGATTCTGGCTTTGCATGGCGGGATTACTTGTGAAGTTGAACAGGCGAGGTGGATGGTTCCCACACAGCATGCAGTCTGGATCCCCGGTGAAATGCCACACAGTAATCGTGCGACCGCGAACGCCAGACTTTGTTTTCTGTTTATCGAACCCGATGTTGTGGAGATGCCATCACAATGCTGCACGTTGCGAATTACTCCGCTAGTGCGTGAATTGATCCTGCATCTGACACAGCAAAATGAACGCAATTTAGCGCAACCGGAGACGCACCGGCTGGTTCAGGTTTTGTTCGATGAATTGCCGCGCCAGGCTGTAGAGCAATTGCATTTGCCGATGTCGGGGCATCCTAAAATTCGCTTTATTGCTGAACGAATGGCTGCGGATCCACAGCAACGTCAGACGCTGGAGCAATGGGCTTCACAACTGGCGATGAGCGAGCGCAACCTTGCCCGGCTGGTGGTGAAAGAAACGGGGCTCAGTTTTCGCCGTTGGCGACAACAGTTACAACTGATTGTCGCGCTGCAGCTATTAATTGGTGGTGCTTCGGTGCAAAAGGTGGCCAGCGAACTCGGCTATGACTCGACCAATGCGTTTATTACGATGTTCAAAAAAGCGCTCGGTAATACACCTGGGCGCTATCTAGCCTCGCTAGAACCACAGTAGCTGATTCACTGTTTACCAATGACGAGCGACACAAGCCCTGCGGCAATCAGCGGGCCGACGGGCACTCCGCGGAATAATGCGACACCTAAAACCGTTCCTACCAGCAAACCGGCGACTAAACTCGGCTGGCTGCTCATTAAGGTCACACCACGACCGCCGAGCCATGAGACGAACACGCCGACTGCGATCGCAACCAGTGATTTCCAGTTGGTAAACGAGTGCAACAGTGTACTTGCAGGTAAAGTACCGCTAGCAATCGGAGCCATAACGCCAATGGTCAGAATAATAATCCCCACGGTCAGCCCCTGCTTTTCAATCCACGGGAAAAACTGACTCAGTGGGGTAACTCGGACAATAATGAGCACCAGAATGGATACCGCAACGGTAGTGTTATGGCTGACAAAACCCAGTCCGGCAAGCGCCAACAGGATTAATAGCGTAGAGTCGAAGATCATAGCTGTTCCTTGCGAAATATAAAGAGAAGGCTGTTTTTATTGTTATTAATAACTTTACGCGCAGGTGTGCTGTGACGTCAGCCTTTTTAAGTCGATACAGAGGATTTTGTGCAATTGCATGATAAAAATTAAGATTTTGCAATTAAGCGGGAGGGATTAAAAAGTCAGCCAGAATAAAACTGGCTGACTTGTGGTGTTAGCTGAAACTATTACTCGCCTGCTTATGGAACAGCTCACGGAATACCGGATAAATATCATCCTGATCGCGAATATGCTGCATGGCGAAGTTATCAAACGTTGACTGTAAGTCTTCGTATTCGCGCCACAGAGTCTGGTGGGCGCGGCGGGTGATTTCAATGTAGCTGTAATAACGCACCATCGGCAGTAATTTCTTCGCCAGTAATTCATGACACAACGGCGAATCGTCTGCCCAGTTATCACCATCTGAAGCCTGTGCAGCATAGATATTCCACAATGCCGGGTCGTAGCGCTCTTTCACCACTTCATCCATCAATTTCAGGGCGCTTGAAACAATCGTGCCACCGGTTTCCTGTGAGTAAAAGAACTCGTGCTCATCGACTTCCTTGGCCTGGGTGTGGTGGCGGATATAAACCACATCCACGTTTTTATACGTCCGACTCAGGAACAAATAGAGCAGAATATAAAAGCGTTTAGCCATATCTTTGGTGGCCTGGTCCATCGAACCGGAGACATCCATTAAGCAGAACATAACTGCCTGGCTTGAAGGCTCAGGGCGTTTTTCATAATTTTTGTAGCGTAAATCGAAGGTATCGATAAACGGTACGCGGGCAATTTTCTCGCGCAGTTCAGCAATCTCTTTGCGCAAGCGTTCTTCTTCAAGCAACTGCGCAGGTTCGCTGTTGCTTACCGTTTCAAGACAGTCTTCTAACTCATGTAACTGACGACGTTTACCCGCAGTCATCGCGGTGCGGCGGGCCAGCGAGTTTTGTAACGAACGAACCACGCTGATATTGGCGGGTACGCCATTCGATGTGTAACCCGCTCGATGGGATTTAAACTCAGTAATTTGGCGATGCTGATTCTTCTTCAGATTCGGCAAGGCTAAATCTTCAAACAATAAGTCGAGATATTCGTCTTTCGAAATTTGAAAGACGAACTCATCCTGGCCTTCACCATCCTGGCTTGCCTGGCCTTGACCCGCACCGCCCCCTCCGCCACCCCCTTGCGGGCGTTCAATGCGGTCATTTTGCACGAAGTGATCGTTGCCCGGATGAACACGATGGCGCAGACCGCCACGACCCTGATGAAACATCGGTTCGCTGATATCTTCACTTGGGATCGAGACCGATTCGCCGCTATCCACGTCGGTGACCGAACGCTTGTTGATGGCCTCGGAAATCGACTGTTTAATCTGTGCCTTATATCGGCGCAAAAAGCGCTGGCGGTTAACCGCACTTTTATTTTTGCCGTTCAGTCGCCTGTCAATAAAATAGGCCATAGTTCCCCCAAACTTCTTTGCCAACTGCGCAGGGGGGCCACACTGTGTGGCCCCATCTTTGACTCAGCCGTTATGAAGATTTACGTACCCGCAGATACCATTCGCACAGCAGGCGAACTTGTTTGCGCGTATAGCCTTTCTCCATCATACGATCGACAAAGTCATCGTGTTTTTTCTGCTCGTCGGTAGAGGTTTTGGCATTGAACGAAATAACCGGCAGCAATTCCTCGGTGTTCGAGAACATTTTCTTCTCGATAACCGTGCGCAGCTTCTCGTAGCTCGTCCAGTTAGGATTACGACCATTGTTATGGGCGCGGGCACGCAGTACAAAGTTGACGATTTCATTACGGAAATCTTTCGGATTGCTGATGCCAGCAGGTTTTTCAATTTTTTCCAGCTCCGCATTCAGGGATTCACGGTCAAACAGCTGGCCGGTATCCGGGTCGCGGTATTCCTGATCCTGAATCCAGAAGTCAGCGTAGGTAACATAACGGTCGAAAATGTTTTGCCCGTACTCTGAGTAAGATTCGAGATACGCGGTCTGAATCTCTTTACCGATAAATTCAGCGTATTTCGGGATCAGGTAGCCTTTCAGATGCTCAAGGTATTTCTCGGCCATCTCCTGCGGGAACTGCTCTCGTTCGATCTGCTGCTCCAGCACATAGAACAAATGCACCGGGTTTGCTGCCACTTCAACGTGGTCAAAGTTGAACACGCGAGAGAGGATTTTGAATGCAAAACGTGTAGACAGCCCGTTCATGCCTTCGTCTACACCAGCGTAATCGCGGTACTCCTGGTACGATTTCGCTTTTGGATCGGTGTCTTTCAAACTTTCACCATCGTACACCCGCATTTTGGAGTACATGCTTGAGTTTTCTGGCTCTTTCAAACGCGAAAGGATCGAGAAGCGTGCCAGCGTTTCCAGGGTACCCGGGGCGCATGGTGCATGTAACAATTCACTGTGCGTGAGCAGTTTTTCGTAGATTTTTATCTCTTCGGAAATCCGCAGGCAATAAGGCACTTTGACAATGTAAACACGGTCAAGGAAGGCCTCGTTATTTTTGTTGTTACGGAACGTCACCCACTCAGATTCGTTGGAGTGCGCAAGAATAATACCGTTAAACGGCAGGGCAGAGATGCCTTCGGTCCCGTTATAGTTGCCTTCCTGGGTTGCGGTCAGCAACGGGTGGAGCACTTTAATCGGTGCTTTGAACATCTCGACAAATTCCATGATGCCCTGGTTTGCACGGCACAGTGCACCAGAATAGCCATAAGCATCAGGATCGTTTTGCGCGTGGTTTTCCAGTTTACGAATATCCACTTTACCGACCAGCGCTGAGATATCCTGGTTGTTCTCATCACCCGGTTCAGTTTTGGCAATCGCAATCTGCGCCAGAATCGATGGCCAGACTTTCACTACACGGAATTTTGTGATGTCGCCGCCAAACTCATGCAGACGTTTTGCCGCCCACGGCGACATAATAGTGCCCAGATAGCGGGTAGGGACGCCGTACTCTTTTTCAAGAATAGAAGCATCTTCTTGTGGATTAAACAGGCACAGCGGGTGGTCATTCACCGGGCTGCGTTCGCCATTAGCACTCAGCGTGTAAATTGGTACGCGCTGCATTAACGCTTTCAGGCGTTCAGCGAGTGATGATTTACCACCACCCACAGGCCCCAATAAATAGAGAATCTGTTTCTTCTCTTCCAGTCCCTGGGCTGCGTGTTTCAGGTAGGCAACAATTTGTTCAATGGCTTCTTCCATGCCATAGAACTCTTCAAACGCCGGATAACGGGAAATTACCCGATTCGAAAAGAGACGGGACAGCCGGGGCTCTGTGGCAGTATCCACCATCACTGGCTCACCAATGGCCATCAATAGCCGTTCTGCCGCATTGGCATAGGCACTGCGATCTTGCTTACAGATTGCAAGAAACTCCTGCAGTGTGAACTCTTCGTCCTTGGCAGCTTCATAACGCTGGCGATAGTGATCGAATATATTCATGGTATGCCGTCCTTTCGTATTTAGCACAGGTTAGAGAGCCGTTCGTATGAGTAATGGAGGCTCCCGGAAGACGTCTCCTGAATCTCGAGCAACCCTTATGCCAACTTCTCTTACCCGTCAATATTCAAGTTGTAAGCGCGTTTACTGCAACTCGAATGTTTCAGGGTAGCGTGGCATTTTCATTGCCGCGTTCAGCGTATTTCATCTTCCTAAAATAAAGCGTAGATGGCATTTGCAAAACTTGCATACGGCCACAAGCCAATTTCAATGACATATCAATAACTCATCCAAATAATTCTCCTTTTGTTGTAAAGGGAAGTGGTTGGTATCACATGTGATTCATAAAACTGAAAAGAAGATGAAACCTGTTTGCGAGATGTTGTTCAGTTGCTCTGATGTATCAAATTGGTAAAAAAGTTGGGGTGAGAAAGCAAGGGAGTTACACTCTAATTGCTAATTATTTGATTAAAGGACTTAAAGGATTGTGAGCAAATTCAAAATTATTACATTGGGTGTACTCATTGCATCAACTTTTCCTGCGGCGCAAGCAGCAGATGGCCCCTGGTCTGTAGGGGCGGCAGCTCTGGTAACGCCTAACATGTACAAAGGCGATCAAGACCGTTTGTATCCGATCCCAATGGTGGGTTATGAGGGGGAGAGTTTCTACCTGCGTGGCTTAACCGCAGGTTACTACTTGTGGAATGACCAGGCTGACAAGCTTTCCATCATTACCTACTATTCGCCTATCTTCTTCCGAGCGAAAGACAGCGACTCTAAAAGCATGCGCCAGTTGGATAATCGCAAAGCGACTCTGATGGCCGGGCTTTCTTATGTACATAACACGCAATATGGTTTCTTGCGCACTGTGCTGGCGGGTGACACGTTGGGCAATAGCAACGGCGTAAACTGGGATACCGCCTGGTTGTATCGCTACAACAGCGACAGATTGACGTTTACGCCGGGTATCGGGATAACCTTGAGCAGCGAAAACCAGAATGAATATTACTATGGCATCACTAAGAGTGAGTCGCAGCGCAGCGGTTTAGATTCCTATGACCCGGATAGCAGCTGGGCACCGTACGTTGAACTGTCTGTAAACTATAGGCTGACAGATAGCTGGAACGTCTTCGGTATGGGTCGCTACGTGCACCTGGCTAATGAAGTCACTGATAGCCCGATGATTGATAAAGAGTGGACGGGAATTTTGATGACAGGCATTACGTATAGTTTTTAGTCGCGCACTAACGCAGTGCAATTTATGCACTTATCCGGGGCGCTTGCGCCCCGTTTGCATTATGGTGGTGCAACGAGTTAAGGGGGATGTGATGGCAAAACAAATAATCTTTTCTGGAACACAACCGTTACCGGCAATTGGGCAAGGCACCTGGTATATGGGGGAAAAGTCTGCGCAATATGTCGAAGAGGTGAATGCACTAAGAGCGGGCATCGATCTCGGCCTGACTCTCATCGACACGGCAGAAATGTATGCCAATGGTGGGGCAGAAAAAGTTGTGGGTGAAGCTATTAGCGGCAGGCGTGATGAGGTTTACCTCGTTTCGAAAGTCTACCCCTGGAATGCCGCTGGGCCGAGCGCTATTCAGGCCTGCGAGCAGAGCCTGAAACGGCTAAAAACGGATTATCTCGATCTTTATTTGCTGCACTGGCGCGGGGATATTGCACTGGAAGATACGGTCAGCGTTATGCAGCAACTGGTGCAACAGGGCAAAATTCGTCGTTGGGGTGTTTCAAACCTCGACTATGCAGATATGCAGGAGTTGTGGAGTGTTACGGGTGGGCGCGAATGTGCCACCAATCAGGTGCTTTATCATCTTGCCTCACGTGGCGTTGAGCATGATTTACTTCCCTGGTGCCAGCAGCAAAAAATGCCGGTGATGGCTTATTGCCCGTTAGCACAAGCAGGCCGGTTGCGTAGCGGGTTGATGAACCATCCTGTGCTTAATGATCTTGCACAGCAAAAAGGGGTGACGGTTGCGCAGTTACTGCTGGCGTGGGTCATTCATCATGAAGGTGTGGTCGCAATTCCAAAAGCAGGCAGTGTGGCGCATGTCAAAGAAAATGCCCTGGCGCTTGAGATTACATTGAAGCAGGAAGAAATCACTTTGATGGAAAAGGCGTTCCCGGCACCGGGCCGCAAAACGCCTTTAGATATGGTTTAAGCTTTTTTCGCGACGCTCAGTGTCGCCGCTAAGCGTGCAGGTTTATCTGCAGCTGCTTTCTGCGGTGCGCTTGCGCAGGCCGTTTCGACACAAACGAAAGTCTTGTAACCATCGTCTGGCATATCTGCCATAGAAGCAGACAATGCCGGGCCAGGGTTCCAGCCAACCACGTTAACGTGATGGTGATGTACAACATTGATAGCGCGGTTCAGGCTTGCATCATGGATAACGCTGCACTCTTCTGGTTCCAGATACACACGGTCAGTACGGTCCGGGAAGGTCTGCACGCCGTCAGTTAACTGGCCTTCAGAAGCATTAAGCACTTTATCGATATATTTTTTACCCAGCCCGCTCACTTTCACATCAGCAATATCGCCAACATTAAAGTAAGTGTGTAGTGCGGAGTTAACCTCGAATTCGCCGTGCGCTTCCAGTTCCATCTCACAGGTTTTACCGAGTTTGTAACGTGCATACAGGGTGAAATCGTGTGGCCAGAATTTACGAGTTGCATCGCTGCTTTGTAATTCGAAAGTCAGAGAAACGCCGCTTTCATCTTCGTTATGTGCGCTCAAAGCCCATGGCAAGTTACGGGCAAAACCGTGCGCGGGTAAGTCTGATTGCGCGGCAGGGCCAAACCATGGCCAGCAGATTGGCACACCACCACGAATGGCTTTACCGTCCTGGAATGGGGTGTTGTCGCTCAGCCAAAGCACTTCTTCTTCACCAGCAGGTTTCCATGACAGCAGGTGCGCGCCTTGCAATGTCACAGAACCGCGAGCTTGTGGATGGTCAACAACGATAACTTCCAGCTCGTCAATTTGGCGGCGAGACACAGAAGAGGTGATTTGTTCAATAACCGGAAGGGCAAAAATTTTATTAATCATTTGTTCAACCTATCGATCAAAGGCGAAAAAAAAGGGCGACCACAGTCGCCCTTCAGGATTAATCACTCATCTCAACTTATTTGGAGATGTGAGCAATCAGATCCAGTACTTTGTGAGAGTAGCCAGTTTCGTTGTCGTACCAGGAAACCAGTTTCACAAATTTGTCGTTCAGTGCGATACCAGCTTTAGCATCGAACACGGAAGTGCAGATTTCGCCGTTGAAATCAGTAGAAACAACGTCGTCTTCGGTGTAACCCAGAACGCCTTTCATTGCGCCTTCAGAAGCCGCTTTCATTGCTTTCTTGATTTCTTCGTAGGTAGCCGCTTTTTCCAGACGAACGGTCAGGTCAACAACAGACACGTTTGGAGTTGGAACACGGAACGCCATACCAGTGATTTTACCGTTCAGCTCTGGCAGTACAACGCCTACAGCTTTAGCAGCACCGGTAGAAGAAGGGATGATGTTCTGAGCTGCGCCACGACCGCCGCGCCAGTCTTTATGAGACGGGCCATCAACAGTTTTCTGAGTAGCAGTAGTTGCGTGAACAGTGGTCATCAGGCCTTCAACGATACCGAAGTTGTCGTTGATAACTTTAGCCAGTGGAGCCAGGCAGTTAGTGGTGCAAGATGCGTTAGAAACGATATCCTGGCCAGCATATTTTTCGAAGTTAGCACCACGAACGAACATAGGAGTGCTGTCTTTAGAAGGACCAGTCAGAACAACCTTTTTCGCGCCAGCAGTGATGTGCTTACGAGCGGTTTCGTCAGTCAGGAACAGACCAGTTGCTTCAGCAACTACATCAACGTTGACTTCGTTCCACTTCAGGTTAGCCGGGTCACGTTCTGCGGTAACACGGATAGTTTTGCCGTTAACAACCAGGTGGCCGTCTTTGACTTCTACAGTGCCGTTGAAACGACCGTGAGTTGAGTCGTACTTCAGCATGTAAGCCATGTATTCAGCGTCTAACAGGTCGTTGATTGCAACGATCTCGATGTCAGAACGTTCCTGAGCAGCACGGAAAACAATACGGCCGATACGGCCAAAACCGTTGATACCTACTTTGATAGTCATATATTCCACCAGCTATTTGTTAGTGAATAAAAGTTGCCTGTAAAATTACAAAAACCTTACTCAGCGTCAAGCGGAATCGTGTCAATCATTGCGACAAATCAATCCTATGGACATCATTTGAACGACTGAACCGCCTCGCGCTCCCCTTTTGGCTCTATATCCAAATGGGGATGATACAAGGAATTTTAAAGATCAATTCCAACAAGAATGTGACACCGATCACAAATGGCACTGAGCCAGAAATTCAGGGCTAAGTTTAGAACAAAAAACCGCACGGTGTTGTTAATTTTTTGTTAGAATCATGCTGTTATCAGTTACAGTACCCACTGCCCGAGATGTACGCATATGGCTAACCAATTACCTCCTGATTTATCGAAAAAAAACCTTTCTGAGATGCAGTTGTATGTCACCCAGAAGCATGGCACTGAGCCACCGTTTTCCGGTCGTCTGCTGCATAACAAGCGGGAAGGTGTCTATCACTGTCTGGTCTGCGACGCACCGTTGTTTATGTCAGAGTCCAAGTATGACTCAGGCTGCGGCTGGCCTAGCTTCTATGAGCCGGTGAGTGACAACGCAATCCGTTATATCAAGGACTTTTCACACGGCATGGAGCGGGTAGAAATCCGTTGTAACAATTGCGAAGCCCATTTAGGTCATGTCTTCCCGGATGGCCCTCAGCCAACGGGTGAGCGATACTGCGTAAATTCAGCTTCGTTGAACTTCACCGATGATAAAAACGGTGAGCAAATCGAAGGCTGAAAAATCGATTCAGCAAATTATTCCACAGGAACTTGCCGCATGATGAACCTGGATGAAATGTTAGAAGCAATGACACCGGAAGTTTATCAACGTCTGGTGACCGCCGTTGAGCTGGGGAAATGGCCAGACGGTGTGGCACTGACACCCGACCAAAAAGAGAACAGTTTGCAATTAGTGATGATGTGGCAGACGCGTCATAACACTGACCCGCAACATATGACCATCGGCACCGATGGCAATATCGTGATGAAGAGTAAGCAGCAACTGAAAGCCGAGTTTGGTATCGAACCCGCGCCGATTTTGACCGTGAAGCTGTAACGAGTTGTTTTTTCTCCCTCTCCCTGACCCTCTCCCAATGGGAGAGGGGACAGAGCGAGTAGGGTGGGTAAGCTTGCGTCACCCACCGAATAACGACGTTAATGCTCCGTTTTAATCCCTAAATCTTTGGCTAACTCTTTTGCCAGGCGGTTGTTGTCATCCGCGCCATACTCCCAGAACATCGCGCCACCTAAGCCTTTCGCTTTGATGTACTCTGCTTTGATTGCCACAGAACGTGGGTTCTCATAAGAGATGGCGAACAACGGCTTCCCTTCGGCTGACTTGACGGTCAAGTAGGGGACATGCGCGTCATCATCCCAGTTTTCAGTGAAGCGCTTTTGCGGGTCGTTAAGCATTTTGCTAACAATATCGTTATATTTCATGTAACTGTCTTTAGTCAGGTCAACGCCTAAGGACATAAACAGCGCTTTCTCGCTATCGCCGAAATAGGGTTGAGTGACCGGGTTTTTAGCCGCGTCTGGTTTATCCCAGTCAATACCTGGCTCGGTGGCGCGTTTAGGAATGCGGCCATAGAAACCGATGCCGAGGTTCATCTGCGCGGGTTTTAAGCCAGCTTTAATATAATTATCGACCACGAAATTCACGTTATATTTGTCAGCAGCCGCCACGGTTGGCCAGGTTTTCGAATCATACAGATTGGCGTTGAAGTACTGAGTGCCATACGCCATGTCGTAAGTCATCAGGTTGATGTAATCCAGCGCAGGCGCAATGGCTTTCACATCCACCCATTCGGTTGGGCTTTTCACGTTCGCGCCGACAGCAATTGTCAGCAGTTTCTCTTTGCCAAGTGCTGCACGCAGTTCATTTAGCAATGCGGTGAAATTAGCGCGATCTTCTGGAAGGCTTGCCACCAGCCCCCACGCGCCATTCACCGGATACTCCCAGTCCAGATCGATACCATCCAGACCGTAACGCTTGATCACATCCTGTACCGAACGGATAAAAACGGTGCGATTTTCAGGTGTAGCCGCCGCCCCAGAGAAACCACGCGCGCCCCAGCCGCCGACCGAAAGCAGGACTTTCAGTTGTGGATTCTGTTTACGCAGCGCAGGGATTTTCTCAAGGTCAGACATCACTTTTGGTGAAAGCCAGATTTGGTGAAGTTTAGAGGCATCTTTTAACGCAGGATTAGTCTCATCTTTTTCATCGTTATAGATCAGGCCAAACGAGTAGTTGAGATGGGTAATCTGGCGGACATCGAGTTTATCGATATCACCACCGGGCCCGGCAGTGACATCACCGCCACCGTTGAAATAACCTACCGAGAGGTAAGAGCTTGCCTGAGCCACACCAGCACAAGCGATTTGCATCACTGCCAGCAACGGCAGCAGCTTACGCGTGAAAACCATTGGGGAGTTCCTCTTTGACGGACAAATAAGAAATACAGCTAAAATGCTGTATAAATAAGCAACTTTATTATGAGAGCGCTCTCATAAATGAGCGAGCACTAAAAGTTCAGAATGAGAGCGGAATCGAAAAAAGGGGAAAGGGCGCGTTTACGCCCTGGAGAAAATTAGTAAGTAAAATCAGCGAGTGTCATCAGCGTAGCGCCAGCCGCCGACATATCCTGGAACGCCCGCAGGCTGTCTTGCGGATGCAGATTCACGCCACGGCAACCATCAGTGATAACCGTAACTTCATAACCCAACGACAACGCATCCAGCACCGTGAACTTGACGCAATAATCCGTCGCTAGCCCAACCACAATCAGCTGTTTAATCTCGTGGCGGAATAACCAATCGTCGAGCTGGGTTTTCTGGCGATGTCCATTGTCGAAAAAACCACTGTAGCTATCAACGAGGTGATTTTCGCCCTTTTGAAAAATAGCGTCGATTTCCTGCGCATTAAGCAAGGGGTGAAGTTCCGCGCCTTCACTGTTCTGAACACAATGATCCGGCCACCAGGTTTGTTTCAGCCCGTCGAGTTTCCCCTGCGTATAAGGCTCAGCTTTTTGCACGCTGGCAAAACTACCGTGATCTGCCGGATGCCAGTCTTGTGTGGCAAGCACCGCGTCACCACGGGCTTTACAATGCGCGATTAACGCGTTCGCCACATCAATCGTGCTGTCACCCTCAGGCACAGCAAGCGCCCCACCGGCGCAAAAATCATTTTGTAAATCGACTATCACTAACGCGCGTTGCATGGCTTCTCCTTACTCGTCAGGGGTGAGTTCGCCGCGTAAGTTGCGTGACATCGCCTCACGAATAGTCTGAGCATCCAGATTTTGGCTGAGTAGATAGTGCAGTTTAGTCAGTGTCGCCTCTACCGTCATATCGTAGCCGCTAATAACACCTGCTTGAGCCAATGCATTACCGGTCGCGTAGCCACCCATATTCACTTTACCGGACATACATTGCGTCAGGTTGACCACCACAATGCCGCGTGAACAGGCCTCTTGTAACTCTTTGAGGAACGCCCCGTGTTGTGGAGCATTGCCCACACCATAAGAGCGCAGAATCAACGCTTTCACAGGCTGGCGTAAGAAATTACCGACCACATCCGCAGAAATACCCGGGTAAATCGTCACCACGCCAATCGGTTGTGGAGTGATCGGATGAACGATTAACTCGCCTTCACCGTGTGGTGCGGCAGGAGTATTCAGACGGCGAATGTGAATCCCGGCTTCAAGCAACGGTGCAAGATTCGGTGAGGCGAATGCATCAAAACCGTCTGCATGGGCTTTGGTGGTGCGGTTGCCACGGTACAGACGATTGTTGAAGAACAGCGTCACTTCGTTTATCGGGAAGTTTGCCGCAACATAAAGTGAGTTGAGCAGGTTAATTTGCCCATCAGAACGCAGCTCGGCCAATGGAATCTGTGAGCCAGTTACAATGACCGGTTTACCGAGGTTTTCCAGCATAAACGACAACGCCGAGGCGGTGAATGCCATGGTGTCGGTACCATGAAGGATCACGAAACCATCGTACTCGTCGTAATGTGCTTTGATGTCATCAGCAATGTGCTGCCAGTCTTCCGGTGTCATATCGGAAGAGTCCATTAGCGGCTGATATTCATGAATGGTGAAATCAGGCATTTCCGGGCGATGGAATTCTGGCATCAAAGCCAGCTGGCGTTGTAAGTGACCGGAGACAGGAATGTAACCGTGTTCTGAGCGCTGCATACCGATAGTACCGCCGGTGTAGGCAACGTAGATGGATTTCTTTTGCATGAGTGAACTCAGGGCTTTTACACAATGGGGCGCAGTATAAGACGGCAGGGCAAAAAAATCAGCCCGGTGAATACCGGGCTGATGTTGATATTATTATCGCACATCACCACAGGTGAGGCAGAAGGCATAGCGATTCTGCGGATCATTCATGGTGCCAAACTTATCGTTTTGCGCTTTCACCGCCAGAGCCGCATCCGCCAGTGGTGCAGGCAAATACGCTTGTAACGCTTGCGGCAACATGGCGCGTACCGAGCCGCTCATGCTCTCGAACACCATATCCAGGAAGCTTGGATCATCTTTCCAGAAATCCAGATGCCAGGTTTTCAGCTTCGCCAGTTCAGCGGCTTTTGCCACCGCATCGTCGAAATCACCCAGGCTATCGACCAGGCCGTTAGCTTTGGCATCCTGCCCAGTCCAGACATGACCCTGCGCGATTTCATCAATTTGCTCTGGCGTTTTCTTACGAGAATCAGCCACCAGATTGATAAAACGCTTATAGCCATTCTCGATGGTCAACTGCATCATCTGCTGGACTTCCGGTGGTAACGACTTCGTCACCGCAACGTCGGCCAGGGCCGAAGTCGCCACGCCATCCGTGTGAACACCAATCGAATCCAGGCTGTTTTCCACGGTATTAATCACCCCAAAGATACCGATTGAACCGGTCAAGGTATTGGGGCTTGCGACAATATAATTGGCTGGCGTGGAAATCCAGTAACCGCCAGATGCCGCCATACCGCCCATCGAAACGACAATCGGCTTACCGGCTTCACGTGCGGCTTCCAGTTCATCACGAATCACTTCTGACGCGCTCACACTGCCACCAGGGCTGTTGACGCGCAGTACAATCGCCTTCACTTTAGGATCAAGACGCGCTTCGCGGATTTGCAACGCCGTGGTATCACCGCCGACCTGACCCGGAGTTTCCTGGCCGTCCATGATGGCGCCATCTGCGAGGATCACCGCAATCGCGTCACCTTTATCCTCAGGCTTTTTCACCACATAGTCATACATGCTGGTGTAGCTGAAATCTTTGCTTTCTTTGTTCCAGCCGAACTGCTTGATCATCGCTTTATCTACCGCCGCGCTACTCGCCAGTTGATCAACCAGTTTGTTATCCAGCGCGTATTTTGCGGTGTCGCCGCCGAGTTTTTGCAGGTTATCGAGCAAACCTTGCGCCCCAGGGAACACCTGCTGTGCCGTAATCTGGCGGTTAGCCGCAATGGTGCCCAGGTAGTTTTGCCAAAGTTCACCAATCCAGCGGCTATCGGCTTCACGCGCCGCAGGGGACATATCGTCACGAATAAACGGTTCGACAGCAGACTTATAAGTCCCAACGCGGAAGATATGCGTGGACACTTTCAGCTTATCGAGCAGCGTTTTGTAATACAGCGAATTCGTAGCAAAGCCGTGTAAATCCACCACGCCTTGTGGCGACATCCAGATTTTATTAGCGAAGCTTGCCAGATAATATTGCCCCTGGTTGTAGCTATCACCTACGGCATAAACCGGCTTACCACTGTCGCGGAATTCGCGCAGCGCCTTACCGATGTACTGCATAGACGGCTGATCACCACCGGCAAAATCTTTTAAATCCAGCACAATACCAGTGATATTGCGGTCGTCTTTCGCCTGACGAATGGTATCGACCACATCAAACAGCGAGTTTTCTTGCAAGCGGTCAGAACTGGCGCCGAGCAACTGACGGCCAATGACACCTAATTTATTACTGACCGACGGCTTATCGACCACCACACCGGTGATATCCATCAATAACGCGCCGCGTGCAGGCTCTGCTGGGGCACTATTAATCTGTGCCCAGATCCCAACGCCAACCAACACCAGCAGTACAAAAAAGAGATTGAGAATAAACTCTCGAATAAAGTTAAGCAGACGCCAGGTCCACTTAAAGAAACCGGCAATAAACCGCCCGATAGTGCGCATGTATTCTCCGAATTACCCAGTTTTAGCTGAGGTATAGCTAAAGTGATTGCTATCCTAAATACCCCCAGGGCAAATGTCAGTAGGAAATCTGCCGTGTGCTGTAACAAAATCTACAGTCGTGTTAGTTTCGCTGATTAAAATCATGACAGGAGTTATCAAATGGATGCACTTGAACTACTTCTTCACCGTCGCAGTGC
Organism: Buttiauxella sp. JUb87; assembly: GCF_004361975.1. Classification (NCBI taxonomy): domain Bacteria; kingdom Pseudomonadati; phylum Pseudomonadota; class Gammaproteobacteria; order Enterobacterales; family Enterobacteriaceae; genus Buttiauxella; species Buttiauxella sp. JUb87. Next base: position 71,016 of record NZ_SNVY01000004.1, on the reverse strand, counting down.
TTCGCGCCTGGTGGAACCCGCTCCTGCGGGCGAAATTCTGGAAAACATTATTCGTGCCGGTATGCGCGCGCCTGACCACGGAACCTTGCAGCCGTGGCGCTTCATTGTGATTGAAGGCGAAGGCCGCGACCGCTTCAGCCACGTGCTGGAACAAGCCGCTATTGCTGAAGAGCTTGACGAGAAGGGCATTGAAAAGGCACGTACCGCACCATTCCGCGCACCGATGATTATCGCTGTGGTGGCATATTGTGATGACAACCATAAAGTCCCGGTCTGGGAGCAAGTGGTTTCTGCGGGTTGCGCGGTGATGGCAATGCAGATGGCAGCAGTCGCTCAGGGCTACAACGGCATCTGGCGCACCGGTATCTGGACTGAAAGCGAAGCGGTTCGTGAAGCACTTCATTGCCGTGAGCAAGATGAAGTGGTCGGTTTCTTGTATTTGGGTACCCCGCAACTCAAAGCCTCTACTACGGTCAGCGTGCCAGACATCACTCCGTTTGTGCGCAAATTCTAAGCAAACAATCAAAACCTGTCTGGATTGTGACCAGGAATGGGGCAATTCAGACATGCGGTCTTACTACTCGTTGAATTGAGCGCTACCATAGAGCGATTGCCAATGACAGGAGTAGTCTATGAGTGAGCAAACCGTTCGTTTGACGCAGTACAGCCACGGAGCTGGTTGCGGCTGCAAAATTTCCCCGAAAGTCCTGCAAACTATTCTGCAATCTGAGCAGAGCAAATTTGTCGACCCAAACTTGCTGGTTGGAAACGAAACCAGTGATGACGCGGCGGTTTACGATCTCGGCAACGGCACTTGTGTCATCAGCACCACCGACTTCTTTATGCCGATCGTCGACGATCCTTTTGACTTTGGGCGCATTGCCGCCACTAACGCTATTAGCGACATCTACGCGATGGGCGGCAAACCGATTATGGCTATCGCTATTCTGGGCTGGCCGATCAACACCCTGGCTCCTGAAATCGCCCGTAAAGTGATTGAAGGCGGGCGTTTTGTTTGCCAGCAAGCCGGGATTTCTCTGGCGGGCGGCCACTCAATCGACGCGCCAGAACCTATCTTTGGCCTTGCCGTCACCGGCATTGTGCCAACCGATCGTGTGAAGAAAAACAGCTCCGCGACACCAGGTTGCAAACTCTTCCTCACCAAGCCACTCGGCATCGGCGTGTTGACTACCGCTGAGAAAAAATCGCTGCTCAAACCAGAACATTACGGCCTCGCGGCAGAAATCATGTGCCAGCTCAACAAACCTGGCGCTGAGTTTGCTGATATCGAAGGCGTCACGGCGATGACTGACGTCACGGGTTTTGGCCTGCTGGGCCACCTGAGCGAAATGTGCCGTGGTGCGGGTGTCCAGGCCGAAATCTGGTTCGATAAAGTCCCTAAATTGCCAGACGTTGAAGCCTATATCGCCCAGGGCTGCGTACCCGGTGGCACCTCGCGTAACTTCGCCAGCTATGGCTACTTAATGGGTGAAATGAGCGAAGCGCAGCGTGATTTGCTTTGTGACCCGCAAACTTCCGGTGGCTTGTTGCTGGCTGTTGAGGCGGATGCTGAAGCTGCGGTGGCGGCAGTTGCTGAAAAAAATGGCATCACGCTGACTGCCATTGGCGAGCTAAAAACCGCTCGTGGCGGCCGCCCGATGATTGAGATTTGCTAGTCGGATGCGTCTGTTTATTGCCGAAAAACCCAGCCTCGCTCGCGCTATTGCTGACGTGCTGCCTAAACCTCATCGTCGGGGTGATGGCTTCATTGAGTGTGGTAATGGGCAAGTCGTGACCTGGTGCATCGGTCACTTGTTGGAACAGGCTCAGCCGGATGCTTACGACGGGCGTTACGCACGCTGGAATCTGGCTGACTTGCCGATTGTGCCGGAAAAATGGCAATTGCAGCCGCGCCCATCGGTCACCAAACAGCTCAACGCTATCAAAAAACTGTTGGTGCAAGCCGACGAAGTGGTTCACGCAGGTGACCCGGATCGCGAAGGGCAACTGCTGGTGGATGAGGTTCTCGACTACTTGCAACTGGCGCCGGAAAAGCGCCAGCAAGTACAGCGCTGCCTGATTAACGACCTTAACCCGCAGGCAGTTGAACGTGCAATTACTCGCCTGCGTTCCAATAGCGAGTTCATCCCGCTGTGTGTTTCAGCACTGGCGCGAGCACGAGCTGACTGGCTTTACGGCATCAATATGACCCGCGCCTACACCATTCTGGGGCGTAACGCGGGTTATCAAGGCGTGCTTTCGGTCGGGCGTGTACAAACCCCAGTACTGGGTTTAGTGGTGCGTCGTGATGAAGAAATCGAGAATTTCGTCGCCAAAGACTTCTTTGAAGTGAAAGCGCACATCGTCACGCCAGCCGATGAACGTTTTGTCGCGACATGGCAGCCGAGCGAGTCTTGTGAACCCTATCAGGATGAAGAAGGGCGCTTGCTGCATCGCCCGCTGGCAGATCATGTGGTCAACCGCATCGGCGGACAGCCAGCCATCGTCACGGCGTATAATGATAAACGGGAATCAGAAGTCGCCCCGTTACCGTTTTCGCTCTCGACCTTGCAAATTGAGGCGGCCAAACGGTTTGGTGTCAGTGCGCAGAACGTGCTGGATATCTGCCAGAAACTCTACGAAACGCACAAACTTATCACTTATCCGCGTTCGGATTGCCGCTACTTACCGGAAGAGCATTTTGCTGGCCGCCATGCGGTACTGAATGCGATAAGCATTCATCAGCCCGATTTGCTGCCGCAACCAGCGCTGAATACTGACCTGCGCAACCGCTGCTGGGACGACAAAAAAGTCGACGCGCACCACGCGATTATTCCCACCGCGCGCAGCTCCAAAATTTCGCTTTCTGAAAATGAAGCTAAAGTTTACAACCTGATCGCCCGACAATACTTAATGCAGTTCTGTGCCGATGCGGTGTTCCGCAAATGCACTATCGATCTCGATATTGCTGGCGGCAAGTTTAACGCCAAAGCGCGTTTCCTGGCGGAAGCTGGCTGGCGCACGTTGCTGGGTGGTAAAGAGCGCGATGAAGAGAACGACGGTACGCCGTTGCCAGTGGTCGCTAAAGGCGATGAATTGCTGTGTGAAAAAGGCGAAGTGATAGAACGCCAGACTCAACCGCCGCGCCATTTCACGGATGCGACGTTGCTCTCAGCGATGACCGGGATTGCTCGTTTTGTGCAGGATAAAGATCTTAAAAAGATCCTGCGCGCGACGGACGGACTAGGCACTGAAGCGACCCGTGCGGGGATTATCGAATTGCTGTTTAAACGCACCTTCCTGGTGAAGAAAGGGCGTTATATCCACTCTTCGGATGCCGGACGGGCCTTGATTCACTCGCTCCCTGAACTGGCGGCACGGCCAGATATGACGGCGCAGTGGGAATCGACGCTGACGCAAATCAGTGAAAAACAGTGTCGTTACCAGGACTTCATGCAGCCGCTGGTGCAAACGCTATATGACCTGATTCATCAGGCGCGAACCAAACCAGTGCATCATGCTTTTAAAGGGGTTAAAGCCCCTGACGAGCAGAAAAAACCGCGTAAACAATGGGCGAAAAAAGAGGGAAGTGATGATGCGACTAAAAAGCCTGCTCGCCGCCGCCGTGCTGCTGATGATAAGCCTGCCGGGGATGGCGCAGCGTCTTGATCCACAGGTAGATATCTCGGTACCTCCGGAAGTCTTCAGTACTCAGGGCCAACGAGCAGCACCGTGCAGCCAGTGCTGCATCTACCAGGATCAAAATTATTCTGAAGGGGCGGTGGTAAAAGCCGAGGGCGGCGTTTTACTGCAATGCCAGCGTGATGAAAAAACGCTTAGCACGAATCCTTTAGTCTGGCATCGCGTAAGGCCATAAACGCTTTAAGTAATGGGATATCTGCCGGGGCAAGCGGGTAATCAAACGCCTCGGCAGGTAAACACCAGACCAGTTCACTGTGGCAAAGCGCGGTCAATTCACCGCTGAATTCGCTTACATGCCACGCATGAAGATGAATGATTCGCCCGGACACTTCTCGCTGGTGGCTGGCAACGTAATTGCCCACCACCGCTTTAATCGCCAACTCTTCTTCCAGTTCCCGCGCAAGCGCCGCCGGTTGTGATTCATTGGCATCCACCTTGCCGCCAGGAAATTCCCATAAACCGGCTTGGTCGCCACTTTCCGGGCGACGTGCGAGCAAAATTTTACCGTCCTGCTCGATGATTGCCGCAACAACATCAATGGTTTTCATGATACCGGTCCGTTCTTTATCTATGGGCGTGGCATAATACGCGCCACCAAAGATTATCTGAAGCTCTTCCCGAATGATGAATAAAAACAGATCCCCATGGGTACCGCCACTTGATGCGCTGCCCGCCAGTTTACGGCCCATTGTTGCCATGCAAAAAAAACATTTCGGCTCGGTGCTGAACCCCACACGCTGGTGGGGACGTTTCCCGTATTTATTCTGGCTGGTGGCACTGTTTGTCGGGTTCCTTGAAAGACGGCGTTCCGGCATCGATCCCATCGTCCGTTCGCTGGTGATGACGCGCGTTTCCCAACAATGCTGCTGCGAATTCTGTATTGATGCCAATAGCCTGCGACTGGCTGAACGCAGCGGTTCGATGGACAAAGTGCTGGCGGTCGCCAACTGGCGTGAAGAAACGTTATTCACTGCCAAAGAACAGGCAGCACTGGCCTACGCAGATGCGATGACAGCCACTCCGCCGAATATCAGTGATGCGTTGAAAGATGAATTGAAAGTCCATTTCGATGACAAAGCTATCACTGAATTAACAGCACTAGTTGCGTTTCAAAACCTGTCAGCCCGCTTTAATGCTGCACTGGATATTCCGGCGCAAGGGTTATGCGTCACCCCGACTGAGAAGCCGCCACATGTTTGATAGTTACCTTCATCCCCGTGTTAAACCGTTGCTTGAGCGTGTGGCGCAAACCCTGGATAAACCGACTATCACGCCAGACGGGCTGACGCTGTTTGGTTTTGCTATCGGCGTGCTGGCATTACCGTTTCTGGCATTGCAGTGGTATAGCGCAGCACTGGTGGCGATTGTGCTCAACCGCTTGTTTGATGGTTTAGACGGTGCGCTGGCGCGACGACGCGGCCTGACCGATGCGGGCGGGTTTCTGGATATTGCGCTGGATTTTCTGTTTTACGCGCTGGTGCCGTTTGGTTTTATTCTTGCCGACCCTGCACAAAATGCGCTGGCGGGTGGTTGGCTACTGTTCGCATTTATTGGCACCGGCAGCAGTTTCCTGGCCTTTGCTGCGGTGGCGCAAAAGCATCAACTTGATAACCCCGGCTATGCGCACAAATCGTTTTATTACCTCGGCGGCTTGACGGAAGGCACGGAAACTATCGCGTTGTTTGTGCTGAGTTGCCTGTTCCCGCAGTGGTTCGTTTGGTTTGCGTGGGTGTTTGGAGCATTGTGCTGGATGACGACATTGACGCGGGTGTGGAGTGGCTATCAGACGTTAAAGCGCGTGGGTGGTTGAAGAAGAGCCCTCACCCTAACCCTCTCCCACAAGGAGAGGGGATAGAGCGGTTTCTCCCTCACCGCGCGTGTTTTCCCCCTCTCCTGAGGGAGAGGGTCGGGGTGAGGGGAAAACTTAAAACATCTTACAGAGGCTTACGCTCACCCGTAGCTACCGGATTCTGCGGATTACTACTCCACTCATACCAGCCGCCGTCGTACACGCCGACATTCTTCCAGCCCATCGCACGGGCATACATGAAGGTTTCTGATGCGCGCCAGCCAGTACCACAGTAAAAGGCCACTTGCTGATCCGGCGTAATATTCCAGCTCTTCCACATGGCGGCGATGTCATCAGCAGAACGCATGGTGCCGTCCGGATTATGGAAATCTTCCATATGCGTCGAGTCAGAACCCGCATGGCCCCAGCGCGCACCGGCAATCTCACCTTTTGGCTTGATGTAGCTATAACCACTGGTAGTGCCGATAAACTCCGGCCACGAACGGATACTGACCAGCGAGGCATCTTTGCGGCCTAACAACCCGCGCGCTTGCTCGGTGTCGAGCATCAGCTGTGGTTGGCCTGGGAATGGCGCACCAAAATCGGCTGCCGGTTTAACCTCGTTTGGCAAACCGCGCTCTACAGGTAATTTGGCGTCAGCCCAACTCTGCCAGCCACCATCCAGCAAACGCACGTCTTTCACGCCGGCATACAGCAGTATTTGTGCGACACGCGCTGCAGCATAGACATCACGTCCGTACATCACCACCGTGGTGTCATGACGGATACCGTGTTTTGCCAGCAAAGCTTTGAGTTGGTCGTCAGACACTTTATTCCATAACGGCTCGCTTTCGATATCGTTGGTATCGATGTAATCCGCACCAGGAATATGGCTTAACAGATACTGTTTCGGTGCACCCCAGGCGGCTTCGATGATTTTGACTTCGCCCGCAGGTTTTGCCACAACGTCTTTATTCTGCATCAGGTTATGTAGCCACTGCGGATAAACAAGCTGCTCGAAGTGGGCCATTTTCTGCAAACGTGCCGGTTGTTGCAGGGCATCAGACAGCAGAGCGATGTGCTGATAACCCAGTTTGGACAGCCGCACTTTTACCGCTTTTGTCTCATCACTTTGACCGTACAGCGCAATCAAACTATCTGATGCCAGATTGTGTTGTTTTGCCCACAGTTGCAGTTGCTCGTCATTCATCATGCCTAACCAACTGGCCGATAAATTAAGCGCGGCAGGCTCGTGGCCACCAACACCGTTCAGGGTTTGCGGCCAGCCGTTATAAAAAGCACTGGGACGGGTATCAATCACCACGCCGTGCTGCGCCTGAAGGTTGGATAAAGTCATTTGGGAAGGCTTGTCTGCAGCGATTGCCATGTGCGCCAACCCAGATAACATCAAGGCGGCGGTTAGTTGAGAAACACGTTTCATCTTATAACCTGAAAAAGAGAGAAAAAAGAGGCGCTATCTTGCGCCATTCACGTGAGTGATTCCTTGCGTTACCGCATATTTGATTCACAGCGTAATAATCTGCCCATCAGGCGGAATATCCTGCGGGTCATGGGTGACCAGCACCACCGGAATAGCTTGTTGCTCAACCTGTTGCCAGACGAACTGGCGAAATTGCTCGCGCAAGGTTTGATCAAGGCGCGAGAAAGGCTCGTCGAGCAACAGAGCTTCTGGCTTCGCTAACAATGCCCTTAACACACTAATCCGTGCATGTTCCCCGCCAGAAAGAGTCGCCGGGTCACGACGTGAAAAGCCCGCTAACTGCGCATTTTCCAGCGCTTGTTCAACGCAATGCTGCCGTTGTTCGCGACTTTTAACCGCGGCCGGAATCGCCATTGCCAGATTTTGCCCGACATTAAGATGGTCAAATAACAGCGCATCCTGAAACAGAATACCGATGTTTCGCCGTTCGGTCGGCAGCGTATCGCGACGCTGTTGGTTTAGCCATAACTCGCCGGTCACCGTAAATTCAGCGGGTAATGCGCCAATTATCCAACTTAAAAACGTTGATTTACCCGCTCCTGATGGTCCCATCAGCGTCAGCACTTCCCCCGCAGAAACGGTGAAATTAAGCGCGTGAATCAGCGAGCGGGAATTCCTGGTAATGGTGCAATCCTGAACACACAGCATTAGCGTAATCCTTGTCGAAAACGCCCGAGCAGGCGGCCAACCTGAAGCGTGATGATAAACATGATGAATGGCAGCAGCATCTGCAACAACGCCTGAATCGCCTGTTGTTGCGGATCGACACCGCTGCTCAGTGCCACAGTTTGGGTGGTGACAGTGGTAAAACGCCCAGCCCCCGCGTACAGCGTCGGTAAATATTGCGCGATGCTGACTGAAAACCCGACCGCTAGCGCCGCCAGAAGAGGGCGTGCCAGCAGCGGTAATTTAACCAAACAGACAATTTTCCACGATGACCAGCCAAAGGTGCGGGCGGTGATAACCAGACGCGGATCTATCTGCTGCCAGGCGGGCCGCGCTACCAAAAGCATATACGGCACAACCCACAGTAAATGGCTCCAGATAACACCGGGCCAGCCGCCGTCTTGTTGCAAAATTAACAGCATACGATATTGCCCGGCGACCAGCGGTAAAGCAGGCAAAAATAGCGGTAGCGCTAGCCACAGATCAAAACGGGGATTGCCACCCTCAAGCCACAGAATAATCACCAGCAAGCCAGTGAAACTGCTTGCCAGCGCCAGTAGCAGCGTGGTGCCCAATGGCGACAACTCAGCCGCTTGCCATCCTGAAAACGCCCAGCCATCCGGCAAAATAGCAGGATAAAACCAACCCTCGGCCATCGACCAGATAACCAGCATTGCCAGCGCCGCGATGCAGGTTGCCGTCATCACCAACCCTAAACTTGATGCCAGTGGCTGGATATTAAGTAGATGTCTTTGACCTGAAAAACGCCCGACTGCGCGGCGAAACACGCGCCATAAAATCCAGCCCAACACGATAAAACAACCTAACAGCCCGACTAATAACAGTGAGGTCAACATGCCCATCGCCACGCGCTGCGGGTCGGCATCGTTCAACCACTGCCACGCCAGTACCGCCAGCGTCGGTGGGTTGTTCGGACCGAGAATAATGGACACATCCACCACGGACAGGCTGTAGGCCACCACCGCCAGTAATGCCCATTTCAGACGCGGCAACAATGACGGAACCAGCACGCGAATGCGGCATTGTAGCGGGCCATAGCCCAGGCTGCGTGCGACGGTGAGCTGTTGGGAAAGGGTTTGGTAATTGAGCTGGGTGTTGGCTATCCATAATAAAAACCAGCTCTCTTTGAGCGCCAGCAAAATACCCAGACCCATGCCATATTCATCAAGATGAAATGAGATGCCGCATAAGCGAGCGAGCCAACCGTTATCGGCGAACAGGAACAAAAAACCGCTGGCGAATGCGACGTGCGGTAGCGCTAATAAAAGCGGCAGTTGCGCGGCATAACGCCGCCAGCGAGCGCCAGGCCACAGGCCACAAAGCAGCACCAGACATAACACCAGCGAACCCGCGACGCTAATCACCGTCGAGTTGAGTGTTGCCAGTAAAGCACCAGACCATTGGTTGTCAGCCCATAGTGCCTGCCAGATTCCTGGCTCCAGCGCGGGGGTTGCCATCATTAGCAAGCCCGGAAGCAGTGGGGCAAAAACGCAACCCACGGCAAACCAGGCTAATAAACGTAGACTCATTTCGCCCCGTAGCGTTGTAACCACTCTTTTTCCAGCGCGTTTACCCAGGCGGCATGCGGCTCTGGCAGATACGGTACCGCTTGCAGATGGGCAGGTTTTTGGGCATCAAGTTGTTCGCCCAAAGGTGCGGGCAGCGTTGCGCTATCCAGAATGGTGGTATCGCCCCAAATTGCCGGATTAGCCTTACGGATTTGCGCTTGCGGTGACATCAGGAAATTAGCCACCACTTGTGCACCAGCCTGCGCGCGGGCATTGGCGGGGATCGTCACAAAGTGAACGTTGCCCAGCATGCCTTGCGCAAAGCCAAATGCCCTTGCGGTATGCGGCAGTTGTTTGCGGTCAATAAGGTTATCGACATGCGCCGGATTAAACGTTACCGACATCAACAGTTCGCCATCCGCCAGCATGCGGTCCATGCGTGCAGGCGTTGGTGGGAAGGTTTTTCCCCCGCGCCATAATAGCGGATGCAGTTGGTCGAGATAATCCCACAGTGGCGCAGTCACCTGCTTAAAGGTGGCCGGATCAGGCGGCAGGCGCAGCGCTTGCGGCTCTCGAGTCAGCACAATCAGCAGTTGTTCAATAAACGCGGTGCCAGTGAAATCAGGTGGGCGAGGGTAGCTCAATTTGCCAGGATGTGCTTTGGCAAATGCCAGCAGTTCAGGTGCACTGCGCGGGAATTTCACACCCGTTTGCGCATTGCCGATCAACATCAATTGAGCGCTGCCCCACGGTGCCTCGGCACCGTCAGTCGGTTGCGAGAAATCCTCACGTACTGGTTTTTTCTGGTCGACATAGCGCCAGTTGGGTAATTCCCACGCCCAGCCATCTTTTAGCAAACCGGCCTGTTTCAGAGTATGGAAGTTTTCACCATTCACCCACAGCAAATCGACCGAGCCATTATCTTTGCGCCCTGCGCTGTCTTCGCTCTGAATACGTTTTACCGCGTCGGCAGCATCCGCCAGGCGCACGACTTTGAGCGTCACGCCATAGTGTTGCTTCATTTCTCCGGCGACCCAGTCGAGATAGCTGTTTACCGCAGGGTCGCCGCCCCAGGCGTTGAAGTAAACCGTCTGGCCTTTTGCCTGCTGGCGCAGGCTATCCCAGTCAGTAGGCTGTGCAAAGCATGAAAAGCCGATCGCAACCAGCGACAGCAAAAGCGTTAAAAGACGCAAAATGGGATCCTTATGATTTTCGCAGCAAGCGGACTATCCAGCGCGAGAACAACGGCAGGAAGCCGAGCAGAGCGAACATCAACATCATACCGGGTGAAAGAATATCGCTAAGACTACGCAACTGGCTCAATTGGCGGCCAGCATTGAGATAAACCACAATCGCCGGCAGCATCCCGACAAGGCTAACGGCAAAATAACCCAGCGTTTTGACCGATGTCAGGCCCATCAGCAAATTGATAAGAAAGAACGGGAAAATGGGCGTCAGTCGTAATGCAAAAAGATAGTACAAGCCTTCGCGTTCCACACCGCTATTGATTGCAGCCATCGGTGTGGCGAAACGAAGGCGTACCCAGGCGCGTAATAAATAGCGGCTAATCAGCATGGCAAGCGTTGCGCCACAGGTCGCCGCCAGCGCCACCAGTACGGTGCCCTGGAATAGCCCAAACTGCGAGCCAGCCAACAGCGTTAAGAGTGTTGCGCCAGGAATTGAAAGGGTAGTGACGAGCACATAAATCAGAAAGAAAGCCAGCGCCGTTTGTAGCGGGTGCTGCTGATGCCAGTCAGAAAACTGTGCCTGATAGTGTTGCAGTGCCGCCAGGCTGCCTGGCGGCAAAAAGAAGATGAGCAGGACAAAAACCACAACCAGCGTGGCAAACAGTAACTTACGCATCGGATGTGGTGTTTTCCCTTACAGCTTAAATTCAGCCCAAACGGGGGCGTGGTCTGAAGGTTTTTCCATGCTACGAATATCGTAATCAATGCCGGTCGCAACACAGCGTTCAGCCAGCGGATGGCTCGCCAGCAGCAGGTCGATACGCAGACCACGGTTGTCATCGAAGCCTTTTGAGCGGTAATCAAACCATGAGAACTTGTCTTGTGCATCCGGATTGGCATGACGGAAGGTGTCGACCAGGCCCCAGCTAATCAGGCGGTCCATCCACTCGCGTTCTTCCGGCAGGAAGGAACATTTACCAGTGCGCAACCAGCGTTTGCGATTCTCTTCGCCGATGCCGATGTCGAGATCGGTTGGGCTGATATTCACATCACCCATAATCAGCACCGGACTGTCTTTCTTCAAAGAACTGTCGAGATAGTTTTGCAGATCCTGGTAGAACTTCGCTTTGGCCGGGAATTTGGTCGGATGGTCGCGGCTTTCGCCCTGCGGGAAGTAACCGTTAATCACTGTCAGGTTACCTAATGGCGAAGGGATTTCAGCCATGATCAGGCGGCGTTGTGCTTCTTCATCGTCACCAGGGAAGCCACGGCGCACCGAAATCGGTGTCTCTTTGGTGAGCAGCGCCACACCGTAATGGCCTTTCTGACCATGATAAAAGACGTTGTAGCCAAGCTTTGCGACATCTTCGAGCGGGAACATGTCGTCATGGACTTTGGTTTCCTGCAAACCGATAACGTCAGGCTGATGCTGTTCAACAATGGCTTCAAGTTGATGCGGACGGGCGCGCAGGCCGTTGATATTAAAAGAGACGAATTTCATAAGTCGCTGCCGTGGTTACTTAACAATGTTGCAGGATGGTAGCAGAAAATCGATAGAAATGCCGGACAGGATGACATCTTTGGATTATTTACGCGATGGCTGAATCAAGTGGTTTGGGCATTGATTTTGTTGGAATTCCAGTTACATGCCTAATGCTGTAACTGGAAAGAAAACAGGGATGTTATTTTTATACAAAATATCAGTTTTTATAGACGGTAAATTGCCCCTTTTTGAATGCTGCCATGCGTGGAACTCGGATTTCTGGGCGGAAAAAACTATTGATTAAGTTATTCATTTGGTTGGTGCTAACCATTTCAAAGAGGATATTTTGATCTTCATCAGGCAATAAGCGAATGGTAGCGATAATGTAATGAGCTAACCCTTGCAGTGAAAACTGTCTGCCCTGGAAAAATATATCTGTCCTGGGTATTTCCCGATCGGCGAGCATGCTTTTACAGTAATCACTGAGATCGTTTATTTTACAACTCGGTGTTTCCAGTGTTAATTGATCAAGTAAAACCATTGATGAGTTACTAAATTGTGAGTGCTGGTAATTAATTTTAAAGAATGTTTTACCAAAACGGCTTCTGTTTTTTTTAAGACTACATCCTGCTTCAAGCGAAAAGAAAACATAGTCTGTATTTGCCAGTCCGTGGACATCTAATGGATGACTATTTTCTGAGGGGAAGGGGATTCCTTTAGCCATCAGTTGTTTGCGTGAATAAAGGACTAAATCTCCTTTGTCATTAATGACACGATTATTGTTTGTGGCATGCAAAGCATAAAAAGGTGTAGCCATGAAATAGCTTAAAAAGACTTTCTCACGACTGCTTAATGGGTGGAGCATTTCCCGTAAAAAATGGTAATTACTTAAAGAGAGATGGCTTGCGGAAGAAAAGCGAACTCCGGCAGACACCCTTAGTGCGTGAACCATTTTTTGTGCCAGATAACTCTCATTGCTATACCATAGTGAGCCACGACTGAGCATATATTCACTGGCTTTATTTGACCATCTGTTGCGTGTTATACGCAACAGTTTCTCTCCGATTTTTATCTCTTTGCTTGTTAACATTATTTCATCATCCAATGATGTGTAGTGTTTATATATTTACGGCATGTATATAAATAATATATATGTTATATTTATAATGGTGGGCATTTAGGTTTTTATTATACATACGCATAAAAAAAATGGGAATACACCTACCACTCGCCATATTTCAAGTTCATGCACGTTGGCTGTATTCATTCACCCGACAAATCTTCCGGGAGCAGCTATGCCCTGTTTAAGGGCGTATGCGGTTTTTTGGTGCAACAAACTTAGTGCAAACCCCAGCATTGATCACAAATCCAGTATTAAATTTTACTACTGCATAATATTTCTTGTTTTCGTGTTGCGATCCATACACTGCCATAAAACTATGCACTAATTATTCACTTTATGTGAATAGTGTGTATTTGTAACTCATTGATTTTTCAATCACACCTCTGTGCTATTCATTTATATCGCTGGCTGGCACGAAGCGTGCAATCTACATTTACAGCGCAAACACCCAATTATTTAACATTCAAATAACTTTTTATTTACCGGAAGAGGTCGCTATGTCGCAGTCAATTACCCGCCAGAATTTCGACGATTGGATGATGCCCGTTTATGCCCCAGCTTCTTTTATTCCGGTACGTGGTGAAGGGTCGACGTTATGGGACCAGCAAGGCAAAGATTACATCGACTTCGCGGGCGGCATCGCAGTGAACGCTCTCGGTCATGCCAATCCTGAACTGCGCAAAGCGCTGGAAGAACAGGCGGCAAAATTCTGGCATACCGGCAATGGCTACACTAACGAGCCGATTTTGCGTCTCGCAAAACAGCTGATTGATGCCACTTTTGCCGAGAAAGTGTTCTTCTGCAACTCCGGCGCTGAAGCCAATGAAGCGGCTTTAAAGCTGGCGCGTAAATACGCACATGACAACTTTGGCCCGCAGAAAAGCGGCATCGTTGCTTTCAAAAATGCCTTCCATGGCCGCACGCTATTTACTGTTTCCGCTGGTGGACAACCGGCTTATTCACAAGATTTTGCCCCGTTACCACCGCAAATCAGCCACGCGATTTATAACGACCTGCAATCTGCCAGTGAACTGATTAATGAAAATACCTGCGCGGTGATTGTGGAACCGATGCAGGGTGAAGGCGGCGTGGTGCCAGCTGACCCAACATTCCTGCAAGGCTTGCGCGAACTGTGTGATCGTCACAACGCAGTGCTGATTTTCGATGAAGTACAAACTGGTGTGGGCCGTACCGGCGAGCTGTACGCTTACATGCACTACGGCATTACGCCGGATGTGCTTTCAACCGCCAAAGCATTAGGTGGCGGCTTCCCGATCGGTGCCATGCTGACGACTGATAAATTCGCCAAAGTGATGGTGGTGGGCACCCACGGCACCACTTACGGCGGTAACCCGCTGGCGGGTGCGGTTGCCGGGCGAGTAATGGAAATCATCAATACGCCTGAAGTGCTTAATGGCGTGAAACAGCGTCACGCCTGGTTTGTGGAGCGTTTAAACAACATTAACCAGAAGCATCAGTTGTTCAGTGAAGTGCGCGGCCTGGGGTTGTTAATTGGCTGCGTATTGCAACCACAGTACAACGGAAAAGCTAAACTTATCTTACAGGCTGCCGCGAATGAAGGTTTGATGATGCTGATCGCTGGCGCGAATGTGGTGCGTTTTGCACCGGCATTAATTGTCAGCGAAGGCGAAGTGCAACAAGGGTTGGATCGTTTTGAGCGCGCCTGTGAACGCTTCTTAGCGGGAGAGCAATCATGATGGTTATCCGTCCGGTTGAGCGCGGTGATATATCCGGGCTGCTGGCGTTGGCGGGTAAAACAGGCGGCGGGTTGACCTCGCTGCCTGCGGATGAAAAAACGCTGTCGGCACGTATCGAACGCTCCATTCATACCTGGCAGGGTGGCCTGCCAAAAGGCGAACAGGGCTATGTTTTCGTCCTGGAAGATTCCTCAACCGAACGCGTGGTAGGTATTTGCGCCATTGAAGTTGCCGTCGGGTTAAACGACCCCTGGTACAATTACCACGTTGGCACACATGTTCACGCTTCCAAAGAGCTGAACATTTACAACGCGTTGCCGACGCTGTTTCTCAGCCACGATCACACCGGCAGCAGCGAGCTTTGTACGTTATTCCTTGATGCTGACTGGCGCAAAGAGGGCAACGGTTACTTACTGTCTAAATCGCGCTTCCTCTTTATGGCAGCGTTTCGCGATCGTTTTAACGACAAAGTGGTCGCTGAGATGCGCGGCGTGATTGATGAACATGGCCATTCACCGTTTTGGGAAAGCCTCGGCAACCGCTTCTTCTCAATGGAGTTTAGCCGTGCAGATTACTTGTGCGGCACCGGGCAGAAAGCGTTTATCGCCGAGTTAATGCCAAAGCATCCTATTTATACCGATTTCCTGTCGGCCGAAGCACGGGCGGTGATTGGTAAAGTGCATCCGCAAACGGCCCCAGCGCGAGCGGTTCTCGAAGCGGAAGGTTTCCGCTACCGCAATTACGTGGATATTTTCGACGGCGGGCCAACGCTGGAATGCGACATCGACAGGGTTCGCGCGATTCGTAAAAGCCACCTGGTGGAACTGGTGATTGGACAACCGGCAACCGAAGAGCTGCCAATGTGTCTGGTCGCCAATGAAAAATATAATGATTTTCGTGCCATGTTGATTAAGGCGAACCCAAAAGGTGACCGCCTGATTGTTGATGCCCAAACCGCTGATGCCCTGAAATGCAGCTCCGGTGATCGGATTCGTTTGGTGCGTTTGTGCCCCGAGGAGAAAAAAGTATGACTCAGTGGATTAATGGACAATGGCTTTCCGGGCAGGGTGAATCACTGCAAAAGCATAATCCGGTGAATGGCGAGTTGCTGTGGGAAGGCATTGCTGCGGATGCGCAGCAAGTCGGGCAAGCGTGTGATGCGGCGCGTGTTGCATTTCCGGCATGGGCGAAACGCCCGTTTTCCCATCGTCAGGCAATTGTTGAGAAATTTGCCACGCTGCTTGAGGCCAACAAAGAAGCATTAACCGTCACCATTTCTCAGGAAACCGGCAAACCGCGCTGGGAAGCGGCCACCGAAATCACGGCGATGATCAACAAAATCGCCATCTCGATTAAGGCTTACCACACGCGTACTGGCGAAACTCACACCGAAATGCCAGACGGCGCGGCTACATTACGCCACCGTCCGCACGGCGTGTTAGCGGTGTTTGGCCCGTATAACTTCCCAGGGCATTTGCCAAACGGGCATATCGTGCCGGGTTTGTTGGCGGGTAACACGATTGTCTTTAAACCAAGTGAACTGACGCCGCTGATTGGCGAACAGGTGATGAAACTTTGGCAACAGGCAGGGGTGCCGGATGGCGTGCTGAACCTGGTGCAGGGCGGGCGTGAAACCGGGCAGGCGTTAGCGCAACAGCCAACGCTCGACGGTTTGTTGTTTACCGGCAGCGCGAATACCGGTTATCAACTTCACCGCCAGTTTGCCGGGCAGCCGGAGAAAATTCTCGCGCTCGAAATGGGCGGAAACAATCCGCTGATCGTCGAAGATCCTCAGGATATCGACGGAGCTGTTCATCTGGTGATTCAGTCGGCATTTGTCACCGCCGGGCAGCGTTGTACCTGTGCGCGCCGTTTGCTGGTTAAACAGGGCGCGCAGGGCGATGTATTCCTGAAGCGTCTGGTAGAAGTGGCGGCGCGTATTCGCCCTGATGCCTGGGACGCCGTACCGCAACCCTTTATTGGCGGGCTAATTTCAGTTCAGGCCGCTGAACGCGTGCTGAGCGGCTGGCAGGAGCATATCGCGCGCGGCGGCAAAGCGTTGCTTGAGCCGAAGCTACTGAAAGCCGGAACCTCGTTGCTAACGCCGGGAATTGTCGAACTAACGGGTGTCGCCAATGTGCCAGACGAAGAAGTGTTTGGCCCGTTGCTGACCGTTTATCGTTATACCGATTTCGACCAGGCGATTGCCATGGCCAATGACACTCGTTATGGGCTGGCGAGCGGGTTGATTTCGCCACATCGTGAGCAATTCGAGCAACTGTTACTGGAAGCGCGAGCCGGGATTGTGAACTGGAATAAACCGTTAACCGGAGCTTCCAGCGCGGCACCCTTTGGCGGCGTTGGTGCATCTGGCAACCATCGTGCCAGTGCCTGGTATGCGGCAGATTACTGCGCGTGGCCAATGGCTACACTGGAAAGCCCGTCATTCCCGCTGCCTGCCACCCTCAGCCCTGGGCTTGATTTTAGCGGTAAGGAATAATCATGAAAGCGCGTGAAGTTAATTTCGATGGACTGGTGGGCTTGACCCACCATTACGCAGGGCTGTCTTTCGGCAACGAAGCTTCCACGAAGCACCAGTTCCGTGTCTCCAACCCGAAGCTTGCCGCGAAACAAGGCTTGCTGAAGATGAAAGCGCTGGCGGATGCTGGTTTTGCACAAGGGGTGATTGCGCCACAAGAAAGACCCAATATTCCTTTGCTGCGCCAGTTAGGTTTTAGCGGCACTGACGCGCAAATTATTGAGCGAGTGGCAAAGCAAGCGCCGCAACTGTTATCGGCAGTCAGTTCCGCTTCATCTATGTGGGTGGCGAACGCAGCAACGGTTTGCCCGTCGGCGGACAGCTTAGATGGCAAAGTGCATTTCACGGTGGCGAATCTTAACAACAAATTCCATCGTGCCAGTGAAGCGCCCACTACTGAAAACGTACTGCGCGCCATCTTCCGTAACCAGCAGCATTTTTCTGTACACGCTGCATTGCCGCAAGTGGCGATGTTTGGCGATGAAGGGGCGGCTAACCATAACCGCCTTGGCGGTGCGTATGGTGAGCCATCCACCCAACTGTTTGTTTACGGCAGGGAAGAGGCCAAAGCCGGACAGGCTCCGGCACGTTACCCCGCTCGCCAGACGTTAGAAGCAAGCCTGGCGGTGGCGCGCCTGAATCAGGTCAAACCTGAATTAGCAGTCTACGCACAACAAAACCCAGCGGTTATCGACCAGGGCGTTTTCCACAACGACGTAATTGCGGTATCTAATCGCGAGGTGCTGTTCTGCCACGAGCAGGCATTTTTGCATCAAGAGGCGCTTTACCAACAGTTGCGTGAAAGAGTGCCTGGTTTTAGCGCCATTGAAGTTCCGGGCGATAAAGTATCGGTGGCGGATGCGGTGGCAACCTACCTGTTTAACAGCCAGTTGCTCAGCCGTGACGATGGCAGCATGACGTTGGTGTTGCCGGAAGAGTCACGCCAGCACGCGGGTGTGTGGCGCTACCTTAATGAAGTGCTGGCGGCAGATAACCCAATCAGTGAACTGAAAGTGTTTGATCTGCGTGAAAGCATGGCGAATGGCGGTGGGCCTGCGTGTTTACGCTTACGCGTGGTGCTCAACGATGCCGAGCAACAAGCGGTTAATCCTGCGGTCATGATGAACGACACTTTGTTTGTCACGCTCAATAACTGGGTAGATCGCTGGTATCGTGACCAGTTAACGCAGGCCGATTTAGCCGATCCGCAATTACTGCGTGAAGGTCGCGAAGCACTCGATGAACTGACGCGTATACTAGACTTAGGTTCTGTTTATCCGTTTCAGCAATAGCTGGAGGCACAATGTTGGATTTTCTGGCGCAAACCCTGGCAGGGAAAGTGCCAACTCATAGCGCAGGTAAGAATACTCATCTGCATTGGCAATGGTGGGATGAAGGGATTTTGACCCTTATTCCACATCAAAGCGTGGAAAAAACGCTGGTGTTATCGGCGGGCATTCATGGTAACGAAACTGCACCGGTGGAAATCCTCGCGCAGTTAGTGGACAGCCTTCTGGCAGGCAAGATGGCTTTGCAGTGGCGGGTGTTGGTGATCCTCGGCAACCCTGCGGCGTTGCGAAGCAACCAGCGTTATCAACACAGTGATATGAATCGCATGTTTGGCGGCGGCTGGCAGCAGTTCCCGGAAAGCGTGGAAACGCAGCGTGCCTGTCGCCTGGAGCATGCGTTAGATCTGTTTCTGGCCGAGTGCGAAGAGACGACTTGCTGGCATCTGGATATGCACACTGCGATCCGCAGCTCGTACCACCCGCGTTTTGGCGTGTTACCGGCGCGCGCTTTGCCTTACGATGAGGAGTTTCTCACGTGGTTAGGCTGTGCCGGTTTGCAAGCGCTGGTGTTTCATCAGGAACCGGGCGGCACATTTACCCATTTCAGTAGCGAGCATTTTAATGCGCAGAGCTGCACGCTGGAGCTGGGGAAAGCACAACCGTTTGGTGAAAACGATCTTAGCCAGTTTGAAGTGACCCGCCAGGCGTTGCAGGCGTTGTTGAGCGGTGAAACATCTCCTTGTGCCGAGAGCAAACCGCTACGTTACAAAGTGGCGCAGCAGATCACGCGCCTGAGCGATGACTTTGCGCTGCATATGTCAGCGCAAACGCAAAACTTCACCGGGTTCCCAAAAGGCACTTTGCTGGCTGAAGATGGCGACACGCGCTATGTCGTGAAAGAGGATATCGAGTTTGTTTTATTCCCGAATCCGAAGGTGGCAATTGGATTGCGAGCCGGTTTAATGCTGCGCGAGATATGATTATTTCTGGCCTCGAATTCTGAGGCCAATAAATAATCACCCTTGCTGACAATAAGATGCAGATAATTCTTATTCGATGCTTTATTCAACATTCTAATTACGCTACACTCTCTTCATAATTCCTTTAAAATCATCGCTTTGTTATATTCTGTTGCAATTCCTGCCTGCTTTATCCTTATTCTCTCCATAATTGCTGCAAATTTGTTTTTTACCCTTGCAATGCTTTACCGATGCGGACTATTACTTGACGCAGAACACCGTAGACTTAATTTCGTCAACGCGGCAAACCTTGTCGTAATAGAAATCAGAACAGGAATAAACAATATGCGTAAACTAACAGCTCTCTTTGTTGCTTCAACTCTGGCTCTGGGCGCGGCAAATCTGGCTCATGCAGCTGACACCACCACGGCGGCCAAAACGGATGCACCAATGATGCACCATAAAGGTATGCGTGGCGGCAACCACGATATGATGTTTAAGGACCTGAACCTGACCGACGCGCAGAAACAGCAAGTGCGTGACATCATGAAAGAACAGCGCGGTAAAATGGAGCGTCCTTCAGTAGAAGAACGTCGTGCGGCGCACAACATCATCACCAGCGACAGCTTCGATAAAGCCAAAGCACAGGCGCAAGTCGATAAAATGGCTGAACAGAACAAAGCTCGCATGATGGCTCATATGGAAGCGCAGAATAAGATCTACAACATTCTGACGCCGGAGCAGAAAAAACAATTTAATGCCAATTTTGAGAAGCGTCTGACAGAACGCCCTCAACATGAAGGTAAAATGCCTGCAGATCAGGAATAACTGATCGATTGACTTAAGACCGCCGGTTTTGTCCACAAAGCGTTATCGCAGTGGGCAGAACCGGCGGTTTTCTTTTACCCGTCCTGCAACTCGAATTATTTAGGGTAAATATCTTAATCTTCAAATTTTTTGTAGGGTGGATAAGCGCAGCGTCATCCACCATTAACGACTCGCCACTCAGGCTATTTGCTGCGCACTACTCAACATCGAACGAATAAGCTGTTCGAGCAACGGTTGCAGTTGCTGCGCACGATCGCCGCGCCATGCGAATGGCGGCTGTTCATCCATATAATTGCACTGCGCCAGTTCCAGTTGCACCGCGTGGACCCCTTGAGCGGGTTGCCCGTAAGCACGGGTAATGTAGCCCCCTTTGAAACGCCCATTCGCTACCCAACTAAACTGTTTCTGCGAAGCCGCGCAAGCCACCAGATGCTCTTCAATCAGCTCATCACAACTCTTGCCACCGTTGGTCCCGAAATTGAGATCCGGTAGTTTCCCTTCAAACAAACGCGGAATCTGGCTGGCAATAGAATGCGCGTCAAACAACAGCGCGTAGCCATGCTCGGCTTTCATTCTTTCCAGCTCGCTTTGTAATTGCAGATGATAAGGCTGCCAGATATTGTCCAGCGCTGCTTTGCGCGACTGCTGGCTGGGTTCTTTACCGGGGATAAAAACCGGCGTTCCATCAAACAACGTTTCAGGATACAACCCGGTAGTGGCGGTGGTGTAGAGCGGTTTATCATCGGCGGGGCGGTTTAAATCGATAACCATGCGCGAATAGTTACCGCTAATCACGCTGCCGCCCAACGTATGGATGAAGTCATAAAGTTTTGGGATATGCCAGTCGGTATCTGGCAATGGTTTTGCTGCATCGCTTAACGCCGACTCAACTTCTGGCGTTAGAGCCGTGCCTGCGTGAGGAATGCTGATAAGGATCGGCAGTTTCCCTCGGCTGAAATTAAAAGGTGCTGTCACGTTTCTCTCCCTGATAAATCACGGTGCAGGGCAGTTGCCCCCCTAACCAATAGACCAGTTCTGCAGGACGCGCCACGGGCCAGTGCACAAAGTTAGCAACTTTCCCGCACTCAAGACTGCCGTGGCTTTCACGAATCCCCAAAGCCTGCGCGGCATGCAACGTCACACCCGCCAGCGCTTCTTCAGGCGTTAAGCCAAACAGGGTGCAGGCCATATTCAACATTAAACGTAATGAGAGCGCCGGAGAGGTGCCTGGATTCATATCACTGGCGACCGCCATCGGCACGCCATATTTTCGAAATGATGCCACTGGTGGCTGCTGTTTTTCCCGTAACAGATAAAATGCCCCCGGCAACAGCACCGCAACGGTATTGGCTGCGGCCATTGCTTGTGCGTCAGCCTCGGTGGCGTATTCCAGATGATCGGCAGATAACGCCTGGTAACGCGCCGCCAGGCTACTGCCCGCGAGAGCGGAAAGTTGTTCGGCATGAAGTTTTACCGGCATGCCTAAAGCGCGGGCGGTAGCAAAAACGGTTTCAGTTTGCGCGGGGCTAAAAGCCAGATGCTCGCAAAACGCATCCACCGCATCCGCCAGCTTTTCGGCGGCGACTCGCGGCAGAAGTTGTTCGCAGACTACTTCAACCCATTTGTCGCCATCGCCGCTGAACTCCGGTGGAATGGCATGTGCGGCAAGACAAGTGGCATACACTTCGACCGGCAATGTTTCGCCAAGTTTGCGAATCACGCGCAGCATTTTGATTTCGTTGTCGATATCCAGCCCATAGCCTGACTTAATTTCGACTGTCGTCACTCCTTCTTGCAAAAGCTGGTGCAAACGCTGACGAGCCGAATTCAGCAGTTCATCTTCGCCAGCTTCGCGCGTGTGGCGCACCGTGGAGAGGATCCCACCACCTTTTGCGGCAATTTCTGCATAGCTCACGCCATTTAAACGCATTTCAAATTCAGCACTGCGATCGCCACCGAACACCAGATGGGTATGACAATCAATAAAACCAGGGGTCACAATCCCGCCATCAAAATGGTGATGTTCCTGCGCCTTAATGGCAAGGAGTTCGTGACGTGCACCCAACCAGACGATTTTCCCTTGATGCACCGCGATGACACCGTCTTCAATCGTGTGGTACTGCCCGTCTTTCATAGTGACAAGCGATGCGCCACTCCACAGGCTGTCGCAGATGCGAGGGTAGGTCATGACATTCTCCACGTCAGGTTGTATAGACAATTGACTACAACCTAGCGCAGCATATTAAGTTGAGCAACCAGGTTGCGACTAAAGCACCGGGCAACTGCTCATTTTGTTGTCCGTCACACAATTTTTTAGCAAACGATGAATTTGGATTGCGTCGGCATGAATTAATCGCTAAATCATTGTCATCGCAAAAGAAGGAATTAAAACTATGCCAGCATTTTTTGCTCCAGTGGTCATGCTCCCGCAAGGTTGGGGGCACAACGTGCGTATTAGCGTCAATGAACAAGGGACGATTACTCATGTCGAGGTTGGCGCGTCTGGTGAGAATGCCACGCTGCTGGCGGGCGTGGTGATTCCTTCTATCTCGAATTTACATTCGCACGCTTTTCAGCGGGTGATGGCCGGGCTGACTGAAGTGGCGGGCGACCCGCAGGACAGTTTCTGGACGTGGCGCGACATGATGTACCGCATGGTGCAGAAATTGTCCCCAGAGCAAGTCGGTGCGATTGCCACGCATTTATATATCGATATGCTCAAGGGCGGTTACACGCAGGTCGCTGAATTTCATTATTTACATCATGACATTAACGGAAAACCGTACGCGTCTGGTGATTTGATGCTACAGCAATTGCTGCTTGCTGCCGATAACAGCGGAATAGGGCAAACGCTATTGCCGGTGCTGTATAGCCATGCGGGCTTTGGGGCGCAGCCACCACAACCCGGTCAGAAAAGATTTATTCAGGATGTCGACCGTTATTTGCGCCAGCAACAAGCACTGGGCACCGCATTACGTCGCTATCCGCATATTAATCACGGCCTGTGTTTCCACTCGTTGCGGGCGGTGACGCAAGAGCAAATGGAAGATGTCCTGGAAGCGAGCGACTATCGCTTGCCGGTGCATATCCATATTGCCGAGCAAGAAAAAGAAGTGAATGATTGCGTGGCCTGGAGTGGTGAACGCCCGGTGGAATGGCTGTTTAACCGCTTTGCCGTCGATGACCGCTGGTGCCTGGTTCACGCCACGCATTTGTCGGCTGAAGAGTTGACCCAAATTGTCGAAAGCCGCGCGGTGGCGGGCTTGTGTCCGACTACCGAAGCGAATCTCGGCGATGGTATCTTCCCGGCGACGAATTTCATCGCCCAGGGCGGGCATTGGGGGATTGGTTCCGACAGCCATGTTTCAGTGAATGCGCTGGAAGAATTACGCTGGCTCGAGTACGCGCAGCGTCTGCGCGACAAACGTCGTAATCGCATCGTGTTGCCGGAACTACCGCAGGTTGGAGAAGTGCTCTGGCGCCAGGCGGCAGTAGGCGGAGCGCAAGCATGCGGGGTGACCATGGGGATGATAGCGCCTGGGCAACGTGCCGACTGGTTAGTGCTCGAACGCGATTCCTGGCTGGCAAATATTGCCGATTACGCGCTGATTAACCGCTGGTTGTTTGCTGGACGCAGTGACCAAATTAGAGATGTGTGGGTGGCTGGAAAACAGATAATTTCTGACCGGCAGCACCCGCTCGATGAACAAAGCAACACACAGTTTGCGCAGGTAATGCGCACCCTTCAGGAGTGGTGATGGAATTCTTTGATATACGGAAAGTGCCCGTCAGCTTGTGGCGAAACGGGGCCGGAGAAACCCGAGAAATTTGCTGCTTTCCGCCTGCAACGCGTGATTTCAACTGGCGCGCCAGTATTGCCTCAATCGCCAGTAGCGGCGAGTTTTCGGCTTTCCCGCAGGTCGACCGTGTTATCACTTTGCTTGAAGGCGGCGAAGTCGTTCTGGATGCCGGAAAGGCGTTTCGTCACACCCTTAAGCACTTTCAGCCGTTTGCCTTTGCCGGGGATTACACCGTAAAAGCCGAGCTGAAACAGGGGATGTCGATGGATTTTAATATCATGACCCATCGTGACCGTTGCCGCGCCAAAGTGCGCGTTGCCGACCGCACATTCACCACTTTCGCCCCGCGTGGCGGCATTGTGTATGTGTTGAGTGGTGAATGGCAACTGGGTGACAAACTGCTGACGCCGGAGCAAGGCGCGTGGTGGCAAGATGGCCGCCACACTTTGCGCTTGCTGAAAACCGAAGGGAAATTGCTGTTTAGCGAAATCACTTACCTCTGACTACTGCTGAAACTCCCCACTAACTGATAACGCGTGCCCGGATACAACAGCCGGGCCACCGTCACCACCTGCGAATGATGCCAGGTTCGCCGTTGAATCAACAGGCAAGGCTGGCTGGCAGTCACTTCGAGCAGCCCTTGCTGTGTTTCATCCGCCAGCACCGCTTCGACGATATGTTCGCCCGAGGTTAACGGCGCAACCTTGCTCAAATAATGGTGCGGGGTGATGGTGCGGAAATCTTGCTGTAAATAATCTGCGGCCAGCGCCGGATTCACATACCGCGTTTCAAGCTGTACCGCCATATCGTTATCGTAATGAACCAGTTGCGAATAAAACAGCGGCTCGCCAATGTTCACTGAAAAGGCGTGTGCCAGTTTTTCATCGGCTTGCACTTGTTCAAGTACCACGACCTGATTGCGATAATGGTGACCGCGCGCGGCGATCTCCTCGGCAATGCTGCCCACTTCCAGCATTGCGGTATGGCCTTTTTGCTCGGCCACAAACGTCCCGACGCCCTGCATCCGCACCAGCCAACCTTCTCCGGTCAGCTCGCGAAGCGCGCGGTTGATGGTCATTCTGCTGACATTGAGCGCATTCACCAACTCAGTTTCCGACGGCACGCGCTGATGAGCAAGCCAGCTGCCGCTGCGAATCTGGCTAATAATCGCCTGCTTAACCCGCAAGTAAATCGGCGCGGGCAAATCACTGATAGCGGCGCGTAGTTGGGCAAGAGGCTGCGTATCTGACATCAACGGTTCCTTAAAAATGGCATTTTGCGGTGAAAGCGGGATCTCGCTCACTGTTCAATAAAAATTACCTATTACCTGCTGGCGGTCATTTGGGTTTATTCGTTAGGTTGTCTATACAACCATATACGTTCATATGAATTGATGCCATCAGGATGTCGCTATGTCACTGCAAAAAAAGCTGTGTTGTCTTACTCCAGGGCGCGTAACGCTCGCCACTCTGCGTGAAATCTACCACGGAAGCGTCACTCTAAGCCTTGATCCGCAGGCGGTTGATGCTGTCGTGAAGTCACAACAAACCGTTGAAGCCATCGTCAACCAAGGCGATGTGGTTTACGGCATTAATACGGGTTTTGGCAAACTGGCGCAAACCACCATTGCCAAAGACCATTTGGCTGAACTGCAACGCAATCTGGTGCTTTCGCACAGCGTTGGGTTAGGGAAACCGTTGCCAGATGACGTGGTACGCCTGGTGATGGCGAGCAAAATTATCAGCCTGGCGCGCGGCCATTCCGGTGTGCGTATGAACGTTATCGACAGCTTATTGCGCCTGTTTAATGCCGGTGTGATGCCGGTTATTCCGGAAAAGGGTTCGGTTGGCGCATCGGGCGATCTCGCCCCGCTGGCCCATCTTTCGCTGATGTTACTGGGCGAAGGAAATGTGCGTATTAACGGCGAAGAAATACCAGCCGTTGCCGGGCTAAAAATGGCGGGCGTCGAGCCGTTAGTGCTCGGGCCAAAAGAGGGGCTGGCGTTACTCAACGGCACCCAGGTTTCGACGGCGCTTGCGCTGCGCGGCTTGTTCGAAGGCGAGAAAGTCTTTGGTGCAGGGCTGGTGGCGGGGGCGTTATCGCTCGAAGCGATTAAAGGTTCGGTAAAACCGTTTGATGCGCGCATTCACGAAGCGCGTGGGCAAACCGGGCAAATTGATGTTGCTGCCGCTGTCAGAGCGTTGCTGGCAGACAGCGAGATTGTCGATTCCCATCAACACTGCGGGCGTGTGCAAGACCCGTATTCCATTCGCTGTGTGCCGCAAGTGATGGGCGCATGCCTCGATAACCTGCGCCACGCGGCACGAGTGCTGCAAATCGAAGCCAATGCCGCATCCGATAACCCGCTGGTGTTTAGCGAAACCGGTGAAGTGATTTCTGGCGGCAATTTCCACGCCGAGCCGGTGGCCTTTGCCGCCGATATTATCGCGCTAGCGGTAGCTGAAATCGGCGCGATTTCCGAGCGCCGTCTGGCATTGTTGCTGGATACCGGGCTTTCTGGCTTGCCGCCATTCCTGGTGAAAGAGGGCGGAATTAACTCCGGCTTTATGATTGCCCAGGTCACCGCCGCCGCACTGGCATCGGAAAACAAATCGCTGGCGCATCCTGGCAGCGTTGACAGCTTGCCAACCTCGGCCAACCAGGAAGACCACGTTTCGATGGCGACTTACGCTGCTCGCCGCTTGGGTGACATGTGCTTCAACACCGCCGCTGTGGTGGGCATTGAAGCGATGGCAGCCGCGCAGGGCATCGAGTTTTCGCGCCCGCTGCGCAGCTCACCACTCATGGAGCAGGTGTTCAACGGTGTGCGTGAGCGCGTCGCCTTCCTCGAGAAAGATCGCTTACTGGCGCCTGATATTGAAAGCATGCGCCAGTGGGGTGCCAGCGGTGAGTTGCCTGCTGTGATTACTCAACTGTTTCCTTCTACATCGGCCTGAAGCCGGGAGCCACTACAATGACTGAATCTGTAAAACAGGCGGTAGCCCGCACGGTACGCGCTCCACATGGCAACACATTACATTGCGAAAACTGGTTGATCGAAGCGGCTTACCGCATGATCCAGAACAACCTTGATCCTGATGTGGCAGAGCGTCCGGAAGATCTGGTGGTGTACGGTGGGATCGGCAAAGCGGCACGAAACTGGGAGTGTTTTGAGCAGATCCTCGCTTCG
Source organism: Buttiauxella sp. JUb87 (assembly GCF_004361975.1). NCBI lineage: Bacteria > Pseudomonadati > Pseudomonadota > Gammaproteobacteria > Enterobacterales > Enterobacteriaceae > Buttiauxella > Buttiauxella sp. JUb87. The sequence continues at coordinate 43,713 of NZ_SNVY01000004.1, read as the reverse complement.
CTACGCAGCCTGAAAGCCGATGAAACGCTGTTGGTGCAGTCCGGGAAACCGGTAGGGATTTTCCGCACCCACGCCGACGCACCACGTGTGCTAATCGCCAACTCCAACCTGGTGCCACACTGGGCGAACTGGGATCATTTCCACGAACTCGATAAAGCCGGGCTGATGATGTACGGCCAGATGACTGCTGGCTCGTGGATTTACATCGGTGCGCAGGGCATCGTGCAGGGGACGTTTGAAACCTTCGCGGAAGCTGGACGCCAGCATTACGGTGGCGATTTGCGCGGCAAGTGGATCTTGACTGCGGGACTCGGTGGTATGGGGGGCGCACAACCGCTGGCAGGCGTGTTAGCGGGCGCTTCGGTGCTGGCTATCGAATGCCAGGAGTCACGTATTGATTTCCGTCTGCGTACCCGTTACCTGGATTACAAAGCAACCAATCTTGACGAAGCGCTGGCAATGATCGAGCAAGCCAATGCGCAGAAAAAAGCGATCTCGGTTGGGCTGCTGGGTAATGCAGCAGAACTGGTGCCTGAACTGGTTAAACGCGCCAAGGCGGGCGGCATTAAACCAGACATCGTCACCGATCAAACTTCGGCTCATGACCCGGTCAACGGCTATTTGCCGCTGGGCTGGACAGTTGAACGCTGGCAGAGCGAGCGCACCACACAGCCAAAAGTGGTCGAGAAAGCGGCGCGTGAATCGATGGCGGTGCACGTTCAGGCCATGCTCGATTTCTGGGAGATGGGCGTGCCGACGGTGGATTACGGCAACAATATCCGTCAGGTGGCATTCGATGAAGGTGTAGAAAATGCCTTTGATTTCCCAGGCTTTGTTCCGGCCTACATTCGCCCGCTGTTCTGCGAAGGAAAAGGTCCATTCCGCTGGGTGGCGCTGTCGGGCGATCCGCAAGATATTGCAAAAACCGATGCCAAACTCAAAGAGCTGTTCCCGGATAACCAGAATCTGCATCGCTGGCTGGATATGGCGCAAGAGCGTATTGCCTTCCAGGGATTACCGGCGCGTATTTGCTGGCTGGGGCTGGGAGAGCGCCATCGTGCAGGGCTGGCGTTTAACGAAATGGTGCGTAACGGTGAGTTGAAAGCGCCGGTGGTGATTGGCCGTGACCATCTGGACTGCGGTTCGGTGGCGTCACCAAACCGTGAAACCGAGTCGATGAAAGATGGCTCTGATGCGGTTTCCGACTGGCCGTTGCTCAACGCATTATTAAATACGGCTGGTGGTGCGACATGGGTCAGCCTGCACCACGGCGGTGGCGTGGGGATGGGCTTCTCGCAACACGCCGGAGTGGTGATTGTTGCTGATGGCACACCGGAAGCGGAAGTGCGCTTAGGTCGCGTATTGTGGAATGACCCGGCAACGGGCGTGATGCGTCACGCCGATGCCGGTTATGAGAGTGCCATTGAGTGTGCGAAGCAGCATGATTTGAAGCTACCGATGGTGAAATAACGCGTTAACCATAACGGCGGGTTGCTAGCCAACACAGCAGTGACCCGCCAACCACCATAATGACTCCCTGCCAGAATCCCCAACCCGGATGTAACCCCAACCACAAACTGGCGATTAACGCCGAAAGCACTGGCGTGAAATACGATGCGGTTGCCAGCAACGTCATATTGCCGCGCTGAATGCCATGGTTCCATGCCGAATAGGCCAGTGCAGTCGATGCACCCATAAATAGCAATTGCAGCGTGGCAGGCAGCGTAAAGTGAATCGGCGCTTCGTTAACGAAGGCAAACTTCACCCACAGCACCAGCGCGGTGGCGCAGAAAAACAGCGACACGCCATTTTTCCCGTCACTCCAGCGGCGCGTAATATTGCAGTACAACGCCCAGATTAGCGCGGCGGCGAAAGCGAGGCTGTAAGCCAGCGGGTTGTCGAGAATGTTGTGCCACATCTGTAGCACCGACCAGTCGCCATCGCCTTTCATCACCTGAACGATGCCCGCAAGGGAAAGCGCAAGTCCTGGCCATAACCATAAATTGCTGCGTTGTTGATTGATAAACAGCGCCAGTAAAATGGTCAGGCTCGGCCACAAATAGTTAATCATCCCCAGTTCCAGCGACTGGCTGCGGTTGTGCGCCAGCCCGATAGCCAGCGCGAGGCAGATTTCATAGCTGACGAATAACCCGCCGCCAATCCACAAATAACGAGTCGGGATTTCGCGGATTTTCGGTAAACCACGCGCCAGGCACAAGCAGACCGCGCTAACGGTATAAATTAGCGCGGCACCGCCAACCGGGCCAAAGTGTTCGCTGATGCTGCGTAATAAACCAACCGAGGTGCTCCAGAGGAGGATCGCCAGCAGCCCAAAGGCGGTGGCGCGTTTTGCAGAGCTGTCCATGTGTATCCAGAGTGGTATTGGCGGATGGCGCTGCGCTGGGAAAACCCGTTGTAGGTCGGATCGCAGCGTCACCCGACGCTATTTTCAGAAATGGCTATTTCCAGAAATCGTCAAACACCGTGATGGGTGTGCGGCGTTTGTGTTCGGTTTTCAGATACCAGCCTTCGATGATTTTGCTGGTGGCATCGTCCAGAGTTTTACCTTCCAGATAATCGTCAATCTGTTCGTAAGTCACGCCCAGTGCGGCTTCGTCCGGCAGAGAAGGGCGGTCGTCTTCCAGATCGGCGGTTGGCGCTTTCTGATACAAGTGTTCCGGGCAACCGAGTGTTTTCAGCAGCGCTTTGCCCTGGCGCTTGTTGAGGCGGAAAATTGGGTTGATGTCAGTGCCACCATCGCCGTATTTGGTGAAGAAACCGGTCACCGCTTCAGCGCCATGATCCGTTCCCACCACTACGCCTTTGGTCATTCCCGCAATGCTGTACTGGGCTTTCATGCGCTCACGGGCTTTTTCGTTGCCACGGATGAAATCGCTCAGTTCAATACCCGCTTCACGCAGCGCCTGTTCGCTTGCCAGCACCGCACCTTTAATGTTCACGGTTAATACGCGATCGGGCTGGATAAAGGTGATGGCGTCCTGGCAGTCTTGCTCATCAGCCTGCACGCCGAATGGCAAACGGACGGCGATAAACTGATAGCTGTCGTCAGCGGTTTCCTGGCGCAATTCGCTAATGGCGAGTTGGCACAGTTTGCCGGTCAACGTGGAATCCTGGCCGCCGCTAATACCCAGAACCAGAGACTTAATAAACGGATAGGTTTTCAGATACGATTTCAGAAAATCGACACTGACACGAATTTCGTGTTCGGCATCGATCTGTGGTTTAACCCCTAGTGCCTGGATAATCTCTTGTTGCAGAGCCATTTAACCCTCCGGTTGCGGTGTGCCTGCGCGCGCAGGCAGCCATAGTCATATTTGTTAAAACTACCCGTTTGTCGGTAAAACGACAAGACTCATGCGATCGCTCCGGAATCATTTGACGCGATTTAGAGCGATTTGGCGCTAACCTGATGTTATGTCGGGTAATCCTAAATTTTGTTCATTTGGTCTGAATAGTTGAAAAAACCGCTTTTATATTCCAGGCTTATCTAACACGTTTAAGCAATTCCCTGAAAAACGAGGATAAAATATGAACAAGAATTTTGCGGGTTTTTTATGTGCAGCAGCGGTTATGACTATGCTTGCGGGTTGTACTGCCTACGACCGTACCAAAGATCAGGTCGCCACGCCGGTCGTGAAAGACGTGAAAAAAGGCATGAGTCGTGAGCAAGTGCAGCAGATTGCCGGTAAACCTTCGTCAGAAGTAACCATGATTCATGCGCGTGGGACTTGCCAGACTTATATTCTTGGCGAACGTGCAGGCAAAACCGAGACTTACTTTGTTGCATTGGATGACACCGGGCATGTGATCAACTCCGGCTATCAGACTTGTGCCGAGTACGATACTGACCCACAGACCAAGAAATAATATTGTAGTTTTGTCGGATGGCGCTAACGCTTATCCGACCTACGAAATGCAGTTGTAGGGTGGATAAGCGCAAGCGTTATCCACCTTTTTTTTGGGTTAAGCCGGAATATGCCCAACCTTATTATGGCGGGACCAAACCCGATGTGCGGCGAGTAGTGTCAGGAATTCATCGGTAAATAAATTCGTGACACTGTCACCTTCTATGACGCCTTCCTCGCCCTGGCTATCAATGCCCAGTTTGGTTTTAAACTGGCGGGCATCTCCGGCAAGGCCAATCACCTTCAAGTGTTTATAGGCTTCCAGTAAATAATATGTCGCGTCGCCATTGCTCAGAATGGTTTGCAGATCGCCTCCCGGCACTATCACGGCGTCGACACTGACCGATGGCGAACCGGCAAAGGTAGCGCCAATCGGCAGTAAAGAACCGTCGTCCGCGCTTACTTCGCCCATGCGCGAGAACAGCAGTTTGCTATGCACACCCTGAGCTTTCAGCGCCTGCATCACCGCCAGAACATCTGCCGCATTGGCTTTTTCACTGAGTAGAATCGCCACCACGCGGCCTTTCACCGAACCACTTGGCACCGCATACAGACTCAGGCTGGGGTCTTTCTTCAGGCCGTTGACATCTTTCGGTGGTGCAACGTGCATTTGCTCGTCGGAAAGCTCAATTCCGAGATTTTCAGCAACCGGTTGGGCGAGTGAAATATCAATGTGCGTCAGGTGATCCAGCACTCTTTCGCGGATATACGGTCTTGCCACTTTGGACAATTCAAAGCTAAAGGCGCTGATAATATGTTGCTGTTCGACTGGCGTTTGGCTTTGCCAGAACAGCCGCGGCTGCGAGTAATATTCACCAAACGATGGGCTGCGTTCGCGAATCTTATGTCCTTCAACCCGCGTTTGATAACTCTCAAAGCCGCCACGTTTCGGCCCCGGAGGCGTTTCGCGCGGCCAGTTATCGTTAATGGAGTTCGGTTCGTAATTGGCAGGATTGCTGTCAATATCCATGCGGTGCATGCCATCACGCTGGAAATTGTGATACGGGCAGGTGGGGCGGTTTATCGGGATTTCATGGAAATTCGGGCCACCCAGGCGGCTGATTTGTGTATCGGTGTAGGAGAATAAGCGCCCCTGCAACAACGGGTCATTACTGAAATCAAGCCCCGGAACGATATGCCCCGGATGGAATGCCGCTTGTTCGTTTTCGGCAAAGAAGTTATCCGGATTACGGTTGAGCGTCATTTTGCCCACCAGATGGACTGGAACCAGTTCTTCCGGAATTAGTTTGGTCGGGTCTAACAAGTCAAAATCATATTTGAATTCGTCTTCTTCAGGGATTAATTGCAGCCCCAGTTCGTATTCCGGAAAATCGCCGGCTTCAATAGATTCCCATAAATCACGGCGGTGGAAGTCAGGGTCGCGGCCCGTTAGTTTTTGCGATTCATCCCACACCAGCGAGGCTTTACCGGCGGTCGGTTTCCAGTGGAAGCGCACGAACGTCGCTTTGCCTTCGGCATTAATCATGCGGAAAGTATGAATCCCGAAACCTTCCATGGTGCGATAGCTGCGCGGCAGGCCGCGGTCAGACATCGCCCACATGACGTTATGCAGGGTTTCAGGTTGCAGGGAAACATAATCCCAGAAGGTGTCGTGGGCGCTGCCACCTTGCGGGATTGCCCAGTGTGGCTCTGGTTTTACCGCGTGGACGAAATCGGGGAATTTATGTGCATCCTGAATAAAGAATACCGGCGTGTTGTTGCCGACTAAATCGAAAATACCTTCGTCGGTGTAAAACTTGGTGGCGAATCCGCGGATATCACGCACGGTATCGGCTGAACCTGCACCGCCCTGCACGGTAGAAAATCGCACAAAGACCGGGGTGATTTTGTCGGGGTCTGAAAGGAAATCTGCTTTGGTAATTTCTGCCATATTCTTGTAGGGCTGGAAGTAACCGTGAGCCGCAGAACCACGAGCATGGACGATGCGCTCGGGGATACGCTCATGGTCGAAGTGGGTAATTTTTTCCCGCAGGATAAAATCTTCCAGAAGCGTAGGCCCGCGCGTACCGGCACGCAGTGAGTTTTGGTCATCGGCAATGCGCACACCTTGATTGGTGGTAAGCGGGAAGTTTTCTCCATCTTTGCGATGTACATCGAGGGATTTCAGTTTTTCGTTGGAGGTATCTGGGCTTTTATAACTTCCTGCAGCGGTAGGTTGCGCTCCTGGTGAACTGGGGTCGGTGGAAGGACGGTGAGAACCATCTTCAGGTGCCAGAGAATCCATACCGGGCTTTGATTCATTGGCGTCATGTATTGGTGCACTGTGAGTTAAAGGATGTTTATTGTGCGTCGACATTGAATATTACCCCTTTAGTTAAAGCTGTTTTGTCGGGCAAAACAGCTTTAACTATAGAACAAGGTCATCTCAACGCGAGACGTGGAGGGGCGTTCTCCGTTATCATAGCGAAGTTACTCCTCAATTTAGTTTTGATTCCATTGCCTATGAAACCTTTGCGCCAACCGAATACTCGCCCTGTTCTTACGTATCAACCACGCGTTGAACCCGTACCACCGGCTCATGCGTGGCGAGTTGAAGGATTTAAAGACGTGTGGATGCTGCGTAATCGCTATGTGGCTTTTGTGCTGGTGGGAGATGCGTTCCGTCAGTCGCCGCCATTTACATTACCAGAGTCAGCGCAGCGTTGGGCGATGCAGGTAAGAAGTGAGAATGATGTAGGCTGATCTATCCATCATCCTTCAAGTTGCAGGGGTGTTGGCTGCAACTCGAATGCTAACGGGTATCGAATGACGGCGGTTTTACCCGCCGTTACTGATTTCTTCAAACTCTTCGCAGCCGGTATCAAACCCTTCCGTGCAACTGACGTTCAGCCAATGCAATGCTTTCTGTTTATTGGTCGCGATAAAGCCTTTTTCACCATTTAAAAACAGCATTCCTGCCCAGTATTCGGCATAACCCGTGCGGGAAAGTGCCGAGCTGCGCTTGAACCAGAATGCCGCTTTGTCATCGTCTTGCACCACACCCACGCCATTTGCGTACAGCATGCCGTAAAACATTTGGGCATCGACCGCTGAGTCACTCTCAATGTCCTGTGAGGCGCTTTCCAGTAACTGCATGGCTTTCGAATAATCGGGCTTGCCCGCCTGGGTGTTCACCAGAATACGCGCCAGAACCACGCTTCCTGGTTTACTGCCGTGGGCGACGGCCTGTTCGGCTAACGATTTTGCCTGCTGGTAATCGCCATTTGCAGGATCATGGATTTTGAGTTGGGCCAGCAGAGCCATAGCATCGGCGTCACCCTGGGCCGCTGATTTTGCCGCCCAGCTTTCCGCTTGCTGATATTCGCCCGCACTGAAAAGGGTATCGGCAAGGTAAAACTGGGCGCGGCTGTCACCTTCCTGCGCATGTTGCAGGTAGGGGCTGTCCGGTGTTTCAGCCCACGCCGATGAGACACACAACAGCAATAAAAAATAGAGTCGTTTCATAGAAAGAAGGGGTCCGTAGGAGACAATTTTATTTTGGCACCCTTTTGGGGCGCTCTATTTTATCAATAAAAAACGGCTCCCTTTTCAAGGAGCCGTTGTATTGTCGCAGATTCTACGGTGGTTTAGCTACTGCTTAGCGATGTGCCAGTTCGGCTTCTTCGTCGCTATTGAGTATTTCTTTATCGGTTTGTTTCATCAACTGGCTGGTGATGGTACCTGCCGTCATGGAACCGCTGACGTTCAGCGCGGTACGGCCCATGTCGATAAGCGGTTCAACCGAAATCAGCAATGCCACCAGCGTGACCGGCAAGCCCATGGCTGGCAGGACAATCAGGGCAGCGAATGTTGCACCACCACCGACACCCGCAACGCCTGCGGAGCTTACGGTGACAATCCCGACCAGTGTGGCAATCCAGACTGGATCCAATGGGTTGATACCGACGGTTGGCGCGACCATCACGGCCAGCATCGCTGGATACAGACCCGCACAACCGTTCTGACCGATAGTGGCCCCAAACGACGCGGCAAAGCTGGCGATGGACTCAGGCACACCCAGACGGCGAGTTTGAGCTTCAACGTTCAATGGAATACTGGCTGCACTGGAGCGGCTGGTGAAGGCAAAGGTCAGCACAGGCCAGACTTTGCGGAAGTATTTCAGCGGGCTCACACCGTTGACAGCCAACAGAACCGCGTGCACGCCGAACATAATTGCCAGACCGAGGTAAGAGGCCACCACGAAACTACCGAGTTTGATGATGTCTTGCAGGTTTGAACCAGCAACAACTTTGGTCATCAGCGCAAGAACACCGTACGGCGTCAGTTGCATGACCAGACGCACCAGTTTCATGACCCAGCTTTGCAGCGTGTCAATCGCAACCAGAACACGCTCGCCTTTTGGCGCATCGTCTTTCAGTAGTTTAAGAGCTGCTACACCGAGGAACGCGGCGAAAATCACCACGCTGATGATCGACGTTGGGTTAGCCCCTGTCAGGTCAGCAAACGGGTTCTTCGGCACGAATGACAGAATCAGTTGCGGTACGCTGAGGTCAGCCACTTTACCCACATAAGTGGTTTCGATTGCGCTCAGACGAGCGGTTTCAGCGGTGCCTTGCACCAGGCCTTCAGCCGTCAAACCAAACAAGTTGGTGACTAGCACGCCGACCAGCGCTGAAATCAGCGTGGTAAACAGCAATGTCCCGATGGTCAGAACGCTGATTTTGCCCAGAGAAGAGGCGTTATGCAGACGTGCCACCGCGCTCAGGATAGAGGCAAATACCAGCGGCATGACGATCATTTGCAGTAATTGAACATAGCCGTTACCGACAACGTTAAACCACTGAATAGACTGTTTCAGTACCGGACTGTCTTCGCCATAAATGGTGTGTAATGCAAGGCCAAAGACCACACCGATCACCAGACCAAGCAGTACTTTTTTTGCCAGACTCCACTGTTTGTGGCGAGTTTGTGCCAGCAACAGCAATAGAATAACGAACACGATAACGTTCGCTATGAGTGGAAAATTCATCCCCGTATCTCCTGAGTATATTTTAAACAGATGGACTGATTGCCACCTTTATTCTGTAAATCGTACCAGAACCCTGGAGTTACTCTTATATTCAAAAGGAATTGATTATTACAATTTGAGCTATTTCGTTTAATTATTGTTCCAGGTGGTTATTTAAAAAACTATTAAAGGTCATTTGCAGCGAAATTATCATGTGCGATGACCAGCGCACCGCGCTGTTATCGGGCACACTTTGCGGCATCCACACGGCCAGACCAAACAACACCATGCACAAGGCACGTTCCAGTTGATTACCTTTTTGCGGCCTGATGATGGGAAAGCGAAAGCGCCAACGGCAGGGCCAAAGGAGTGGGACACCCGCAGGAGTGAGCATATCTGCCAAAATATGGCTTAAGTAACCCAACACCATGCCTTGAAGGGCATCGGCGGGAATCACCCAACTTTCGGGGACTTTGAGATAGAACAGTGCAAGGCTTGCGAAGACGGCAAATAAGCTGTGGGTAAAGCCCCGATGGCCGCAGGCGCGGGCAATGGGTTTGGAAAACCACGGCAAGCGTTGACCGAGAAATGACTTTGGGTGGTCAATATCAGGCAGCAAACAGGTCAGGATGGCTGAAGGCACAATATGCCACCAGTCTCCTTGAGCAAGCACAGGCGTGAGTTCGGCGTTTTTAGCGAATACTGCACAGGCAATGGAAAAAAGAAGGTGACCTTCCGCCGTCATGATACTACCTGGATGAAAACTGTCGATTCATACAGTATAGGGTTTTTATACAGTAGACGGAAGAGGTGACGGCGTAACATTTTGCAACCGCCGGATTCCCCGGCGGCGTGTTGTTTAGCGGGCTAACCAGCCTCCGTCGACGGCAATGGTGTAACCGTTGACATAATCGGAAGCACTGGAGGCAAGAAACACCACCGGGCCTTGCAGATCGGCAGGAACACCCCAACGACCCGCGGGAATTCGCTCGAGGATTTCATGGCTGCGGACTTCATCATCACGCAGTTGTTGAGTGTTGTTGGTTGCCATGTATCCCGGCGCGATCGCGTTGACATTGATATTATGTTGCGCCCATTCATTTGCCAGCAGGCGCGTTATGCCAAGCACGGCACTTTTAGATGCGGTGTAAGACGGGACTCTGATACCGCCCTGGAAGGACAACATGGAGGCGATATTAATAATCTTGCCGCCAGTGCCTTGTTTAATGAACTGTTTTGCCACCGCCTGAGAGAGAAAGAATACTGATTTAATGTTCAGGTTCATTACGTCGTCCCAGTTTTTCTCGCTAAATTCCAGCGCATCTTCCCGGCGAATGGTGCCTGCGTTATTTACAAGGATATCTATTTTCCCCATTCCTGCCACGGCCTGCGCAATGATGTCAGGGATCGCGTCTTGTTGGCTTAAATCTGCCTGGATGGCGAGAAAACGGCGATCCAAATCTCGCACTTTTTGCGCCGTTTCATGCGGGATTTTGCGGTTTACGCTGACGATGTCACAACCAGCCTCGGCAAGGCCAATCGCCATTCCCTGACCCAGTCCTGTATCGCATCCCGTGACAACAGCGACTTTGCCTTGCAGATTAAAAGCATCGAGAATCATAGTTACTCCGGTATCCGGAAAAGCGCATTTGCGCGTGTCTGTAAAGAGTAGATACGGGAGGGGGGAAACTCAAATATTTTTGAAATACTGTTTTAAAAAATTAGATGTCGGTATGGTTTTGAGAATGATGCGGGGAGCCCCGCATCGTAATAAATTAGCCAATCAGGTGTTCGGCGCGTAATTCACTCAGCGAAGACAACTTCACATTTGCCAGGCTCCAGCGCACGTCGTCACGGTTTTCTTCTGCGGGAACCACAATAGAACGCATGCGTGCGGCTTTGGTGGCAACCATGCCATTCACGGAGTCTTCAAGCGTTACACAGGCGAGCGGGTCAACAGCCAATTTAGCAGCGGCATCCAGATAAACCTGCGGATGGGGCTTGCTGTAAGGCAGATGTTCTGCCGAGGCGATGGCATCAAACTGGGAACGTAAGTCGAACATTTCCAGCACACGCTCAAGCATATGCGCAGGTGAAGCAGACGCTAAACCCACTTTCAGACCTTGCGCTTTACATAAAGCGACAGCTTCACGCACACCAGGCAAAATCGGACGCGTCTCTTCAATCAGGGCAATGGCGCGAGTAATCACGCGGTTTGTCACTTCCTCACGAGATGGGCCGTTCCACGGTTGTTTGGCAAACCACAGGTCAACAACCAGGTCGATACGCAAACCCAGCGTGTCAGGGAGTTCAGAGCGGCGGGAAATATCCACACCAACGCTAGCCAACACTTCCAGCTCGGCTTTGTCCCATAATGGTTCAGAATCAATCAGTAAACCGTCCATATCAAAAATCGCAGCTAAAATTTGGCGAGTCACAGCCATGTTTCGACTCCTGTCGGTGTGCATTACAGTTAAGATTACTTATCAATAGCTGGAATTTTCGCTTGTTGCCACTGCTTTGTGAGAATCGCCCGTAAAGCTCAGGCGAAATCCCCCCGGAAGAGGTAAACTTTGTGCGTGTAAGTTACGTCTTTACTAAGTGTAAGGATATGGATTAAGAATAAAACCATTATAAAACAACTACATGCTTTCATTTGTATTAAGGTTAAGTATTTTGCGGTCCACAAAATGACCATGTGGGTAATGTTTTTTATTTCCAGTTAAGCACGTTCTATAGACGATGCTTGGTCAGTGTTCAGTAAATCTAAAAGATTAGGTGAAGTTGGTAGTCAGATCCTTAGATAGAAATTGACACACCCTTGCATGATAATAATGAAGACAAATTTCAACATAGGGGAAAATTCGTGTTAACACATTCATTTGAGGATTTAGCCCAGGCGTTCCGAGTATTGTTAGAATCGGAGTGGTCATGTCGAAGATTATTGGAAGTAGATAGAGCAGAAGCGATTGGAAATTTGGAATCAGGTTTGAACACACAGCTAAACGCGTTCCATAATATTTATGACAACATGCTTCAAAATGATATTGGCCCCATGTGGTATTTAGAACCACAGCTTTTGATGCTTTTAGTCATACGCAATGCCAGACATCACAACAAGGCGAACCGGATTCGTACGCTATATAATTTTCATCGGAATGTTGTCGAGAACCCGACAACTGTTAAAAACTATTTTTATGTGGATTTCCCTTCTCCCCCAGAAGAAGAAGGAGGCGACTGTTTTGATGTGCATATGTCATGGAGCGATATAGATAACATGCTTTCATTACCTCGCGCAGAATCTAGGTTAAGACCTGACGCTAGGGAGCGAATCCGTAATTATGTTAATGCAGATAAATTTGAAGAAGAGGCTACAAAATTAGGTTTCCAGAAAGAGGACATTTTTATAAATTACGTCCCATTATCTCTAAATGCAGGAATAGCATTGCATCCTCACGTAAATCAACATGTTAATGTGAATGAGGACTCTACAGAGGCACGGTTTTTCTTACATCATTTTGAGAAAACTCGTCCAGCAATTACAGATACGCATGAATATAGTGTCATTCCCTTCAAGTTACCGCCTAAAGATTAGACAATTTTCTCTTTAAACTATGCCCAGCCAATCATAATGGTCTGGGCTAAATTCCTAAAAGAACTTGGCCCGATTTTTCAGGGTGTGGCAGGACTGGAGAATCAACTTTTGGGGAAGCAATAGACCGTACAAACGTTTCATGCGTGATGAAAGTATGACCACAGTTAATATTTTGGCACTGGTTGAAACGCTCTTTTGTGTTAGTTGAAACCTGATAGCTGCTACGAGTGTGGGCAGCATGGCTACACAGCGGACAGTTCATCATTTTCCAGTACCTTAATCTTAAATATTTAAGATATCATAACCAAAATTGTCTTTTTGTTGTACTAAAACTAAAAAAATCATCATTCCATTTCTAAATCAGTAATTTTCACCTCAAGTTCCAGTGATGTCGTGAATCCGTTATCACTGATGCTGTTCGTCACTGTAGTGATAATCCAGTCAACTTCATCAATCTGACTTTTGAAACCGTTCACCCTTAAGGGTAATTCCGGGAATAAATCAGCGCGGCCTTTTGCGAGCTGAATTGAGAACGACGCCGCACCACGCTGAATGCGCTCCCATGTTGTTTTAGCTGCCCGCTCGGCGTTTGCCCGGTTCGCATAGGTCCGGCTTAATACCAGCACGTTTTCATCGGTACCCACCAGGTATTCACCTTGCTTAGGTTCCGGTGCACTGGTGGGTTTAGTGGTTGTTTTCTTGCGGTGGCGCTTCACCTTTACTTCGGGCTTTTGCTTTGGTTCTCGGGTATGTAACCAGCTTGCCGTAACCCCAGTATAAGCTCCACGGTCGGCCAGGCTGAAACGATGACCATCACCAACAGAACGGGTAATGGTCATTAGCGGTAGTGGTTTACCACTGGCCGTTTTTCCCTGACCCTGACGGATGAAAAGCAGATTGCCATTTTTGATGGCCGCTATGGCGCCATACTCTTTCGCCAGGCGCATCAGGAAACTACCGTCAGATTCATTGGTCTGGTCGAAATGTTCCACCGCCTGCGCTTCCAGTTCTTTACCCAGCGCTGCGGTGAGTTTATGGCGGGTGGCTATTTCATTCACCACCGCGCCAACGGTGGTTTCATGCCATGAACGCTCCCGCTTGATGTTCAGTGTTTCTCTGAAATCTGCACTGCGGGCGCGAACGGTTAACCTGTCCGGTGCGCCGCTGTGCTCTATCTCATCAACGGTAAATTTACCTTTTACGATTAATGGTTCATCCTTCCAGCCTAGCGCCAGCGACAACACCGCACCACGGCGTGGCAGCTGTAGCTGACCGTCAGTATCATCCAGTTCAAGATCCAGCTGGTCAGCTTCAAACCCCCGGTTATCGGTATGCGTCAACGAAATCAGGCGTTCTTCCAGTGAAGTGGTAATGTCCTTATCATCAAGCGTCACCCGAAAAGCGGGTATCAGGGCTGTGCCGGTCACAAAGCTATAATCAGTCATGACAACAGGCCTCCTGTCATATTTATTGCGCTATCTTTCAGTTCAGTGAGTTGCCCTGACATATCACCCAGCATGGAAGCCAGTGATTCATCTATACGTTTCAGGGTGACAGTAAATTCAATCTTCCTGGGCGCACCATCACTGAAAAACTCGCTTTTGGTCTGGCTGATGCTTTCGATCACATACATTCCATATATGGTTCCAGACCCTTCAATCAGCGGCCAGCCTTTACCCGTTGCAGCCATTAGTTGCAGAGTCAACATAGAAATGCTGCCGCCTGTAATGAATGGCATTAACACGCCTGAAAGTGTAATGGTGTCGGTATCCGGCCCCAGAAACTGCAACGTTGGGCGTAAACCCACCCGGCTGTTGCTGGCATGTCGCCATTGTTGCTGGTACTGCAATTCCTGATACGGCACCGTTTTCAGGGTAAAAACAAACATCCCCAGTGTCATCATCATGACTCAAAATCCCCCTGGTCTTTGAAACTACTGCGGGTACGTGCCGCCGCTTTGCGGTTATGCTCATCCAGCAGGCGAGCCACTTCACGGGCAATATCTGCCGGGCTTTGGCTGGGCGCTGGATGAATGTTAATAATGGCCGGCGGCGGGATTGCAGCCGCCGCTGTCGCACCGCTCTGTCGTGACGGCAGTACACTTTCACGATATTCCTGAACTGGCAGACTGAACGGGTGCAGTGGTTTTGCTGCAACAGGGGTTGCCAGGCTGCCAAATGCCAGTGCAGTGGCTCCGGCCAGCGCAGCTGTACGGCGGCGGCTGGTAATATTTGCCGGACCGTTCACCAGTTCCGGGCCATTTTCACCCACGATACCGAGCTGGCCACGCGGGATAAAACCGCCAGTGTCATACATTGGAATACCGGAAGGTCGCGCACTCCATGCTACAGGTGCACCCCCACCACCCACCATTGGCACATCAGGCAATTTCGCAGACGCGGCCTGTGCATTAACGATACCTAACTTTTCCAGTAACCAGGACACACCAGATTTGAGTGTCTCCAGTGGACTCATCACCATAGCCAGACCATCAGCAAGAAACTGACCAAACCGTTTACCCATGGCTGCGGCATTATCCAGTTCTGTGGCTGTTGACTTAACCGGTGTCAGCAAATCTGCGAACCAGCCAAACAGGGCTTTCACCTTATCGCCTAACCATCCAAACACGGGTTGTAGCGGCGCAAAAGCAACCATTATTGGAGCTGCGGCGGCCCTGAAGCCTTCAACCACGCCGCCGAGGAAAGCGGTGATAGGTTGCCAGTATTTCCAGATAACCAGTGCCACACCAGCCAGAGCGGCGACAACCAGACCGACAGGTGATAACAAAACCCCCATGACGCTACCGATAAACATCAAACCGGTGCGAACCAGGCTGAGTGGTGATAGCAGAAAAGACAACGCTCCGCGCATCAGAGTTAAAGGTGACTTTGCAAGCCATACCAGTCCATTGCCGAGCTTTCCCGCCGCTAACCCCAGCCCGCCAAATCCCGTTGCGGCGAGGCTGCCGACGCGTGAACGTAATGCTGACAATGATGTTACTGGGTTGCGGAATGCAGTAACGATTGCACTACCTGCATTTTCTGCCTGCTCTTTGAGTTTATTTAATGCTCCGCTTTTAAGTGAGTCTAAAATCCCACCCTCGTCTTCATCGTTGTTATCACCCAGCGAACTGATGGCGGTTTTTATTTTCTCTATCAAGGAAGCTGCATCGGTATTTTTCAGACTATCCATGAATGCCTGAATACCGCCACCGGCACCTGCAAGACCCGGTGCCAGTTTGGCAATTATTGTAGACAGTCCACCCAGTGATGGCAGTAATCGTGAGATACCACCACCGCCCAGAAACTTGAAACCGAACCGCATGATGGCAAGCGGCCCAAGGATGGCAGCAACGGCAAGCCCCAGCGCACCCAATGTTGTAGTAATGGCAGCAACAGCGGCGACCACTTTCATGATGGTGCCCGCCAGTTCTGGATTGCGTTCCACCCAGCCTCGGATAGTTCTCGTCACCTTCTGTACGCTAATCATGATTGCCATTAATTGCGGCCTCAGAGCTTCACCCAATCCGCTCATGGCGTTTTGGGTTCCTGCTTTGACCAGCATATATTGCGCAGACAGAGAGTCTTTATTAATGTCGGATTCTTTCTGCATGGAGCCTTTAGCACCGGATCCCTGTGTTAGCCCCAGTTGGCGGCGCAGCTCAGTAAGGTTGTTCGCCAGCTTAGTAGCATCATCGCCGTATTCTTTACCAAACAGTTGCGTGAGCAGTGGTGTCTGCTCTTCCGGCTTCAGTTTATTAACTTGTTCCAGCACCTGCATAATGGTGCCCATGGAATCGGTGACCATGGATTTCTGCAACTTGAGTGGATCAAGTTTTAACGTGGCTAGCCCTTCCTGAAAGCGCTTACCCTGAATAGATGCAATGGATAATTCACGCACCATGGCTTTTGCGGCACTGGCGGCCACTTCAGGTGCAGAACCTAACGTCAGGAATGTAGAACCGAGCGCAGCAGCTTTCTGATAGTCCAGACGGTTGGCGGTATCGCCCATTCGTTGCAGTACATCAATAATGTCCGCACCTTTTGACATGGCGTTATCATCCAGATAGTTGATAACGTCACCCAATTGCTCAATGTTACTGATGGGCACTTGATACAGCTGGGCAATCTTGCCGAGATTTTCAGCCAGCTGGTCTGCGGGTAATTCAAATGCCGTGGCCGCTTTCGCAGATGTGGAGGCAAAATCCAGCAGTTGTTTTTTCTGCTCGGCCCACGATGTCGCATTAGCGCCGATCCCCATGCGGGCACCACCTTCAACCAGCGCGGCATAATCCACTGCGCCGTTCTGCATCGGCAGTTGTTCGCTGGCTGTTTTAATGGCTGCCTGCATTTCATAAAATTGGGCTGTGCGGTTGCCGTTGTTATCGCGCAGGCCATTAACCTGTTTGGCTACTCCCTTCATGGCATCTTCAAGGCTGGCATAGTCTTTCACCGCTGACACGACCGGCACACCCATTGCCGCCCCCGCCCCCGTCATAGCAACACCTGCACCGGCTACACGGTCACGGACTTCCAGCGTTTTACTGTACTGGTTACGGGCATTGGTCATTTTACGCTGCTGCTCACCGGCACGTCTGAGCCGAGCTTCCTGCTCAGACAACTGGCGGTTATAGCGCTCGGTTTCACGGGTTATACGGGCGGTGGCGCTGGCGCCATCGTTTGCCGAAATACCAGCGCGGTAAAGCTCGGCACGCACCTGCGCGGTTTTAGTCTGGAGTTTGCCCTGACGTTCTTCCAGCCGCTGGACCGCAAGGCGCTGCTTTTCCAGTGCCAGCACCTGACGCTGTGAAGGTGGACCGGACGCGCCCAGTTCCTGATTCATCAGGCTGGCTTTCTGGCGGGCGTAGTTGAGGCGGTCACCCAACTTCTGGTTTTCTGCCTGGAGTTTTTTGAAGCCGTCGAGTTTGGCGCTGGTCTGGTTCAGCTGGGTTAAGGCATCACGGGATTTTTTGACCGACGCGGCCAGCTCCTGGGTGCTGGCACGTGCCTGTTTGAAAGGGCGGGTAAGTTTGTCGATGGCACTCATCACGACCTGCAAGCGCAGGTTACGGTCATTCATCTGTGGCGGCTCCGCTTCGCATAATGGCTTTGTGCCGCCACGCCAGAACCTCCGTCAGTGACATTTCACCGGTTACAGCGGGCGGCCAGTGAAAGATGGTGGCAATGTCAGCCACCAGGTCATCAACCGTCAGTTCTGTGGGGAATCCGACGTCACCGACTTCGGCAACAAAAAAGTGACTAACTCCACGGACAGCTGCAACAGGTCGGCAGGCTCCATCAGCATGATTTCGGTTTTGGTCAGTGTCGGCGTGGTGACACGGGGCAGCACAATCATCATGGAATCCACATCCATATCCATCAGCGCCTGCAAGCGCGTGCCGCGCAATGCGCCTGACTGCGGTTTGCGGACAATGATTTCAGTGATGGTGTTAGCGCCGCGCAGAAGCGGGTTATCCAGTTTGACGGTTGACTCAGTTTTTGGCAGTTCGGTGTTTTCGGTAGTGATAGCGTCGTCTTTCATGGTGTTATCCGGTTACGTAGAAAAAGGGTTCAGGCGCGGTAACCGCGCCTTTGATGATTACAGGCCAATGGCTGCGCGATGTTCTTCCAGCAGGTCCTTGCCGTCCACAATCCAGATCATGTTGATAAGGTCCACTTCATAGAGCACCTCACCATCAATGGTCAGTTTGGCGTAGGTGTTGGTGCCGGACACTTTGGTGGTAGAGCTGTCACCCTGTTTAAACTCACCGGAATCCAGTTCCTTATGTCGGCCACGGGTCACCAGCTCAAGCGCCTGAATTTCACCGGTATCATCACGTTGGATGGATGCGGTAAAACGCAGCATCACGCCATCAGCGGTGACGGTACCCATCTGCTTAAACAGCAGCGCTTCGGTACCACCAATGGTGAATTCTGTATCCAGTGCACCATCATCCAGACCCAGGCTGATATCCACTGCACCCGGCATCCCGCCGCCCCGGTACTTCTCAAATTTTTCCGTCAGTTTCGGCAGGGTCAGGGATTCCACAATCCCCACCCAGTTAATGCCTGCATTAAACAGGTTCAGATATTTAACTTTGCGTGGCAGTGCCATTTAATCCCCCTTAGCCTTTCGCCTGGCTGGTGAAGTCCATCAGATAGGAGTCGGTAATGCGCTGGCGTAACATCAGGTTTTCCAGCGGTGGAACCGGCGTGTAGTCATAATCAATGGTGAGTTTCCCGGCTTTCAGCGTGTCTTTGCTGTTGGCATCATCACTAATCCACGCCTGACCACCCAGCAGATAACCCTGGCTGACCAGTTCGCGCAGTTTGGCGTTGATACCTTCGATAATGTCGCGGGCCAGTGATGGGGTGAGTGTCTGGTCAATCGCCCAGAAATGGGCCTCGGCCATGGTATCTGCCAGCACCTGCGCAGTTCGGGTGTAACACTCAAACTGGAAAAGTGGATCAGCACTGAGCGTGCGCACACCCCAGAAGCGGAAACCGTCGCGGCGAATCAGCGTGGTCACATCTTTACCGTTGAGCAGACCGGCGTCGGTGTTCGGGTCCTGCAAATCCCAGAACACATCTTCGGAAATGCCGGTTACCCCCTGCACCGTGACGTTTGACAGGCACTTATGCCATCCGGTCTGCTCATCAATCAGCGCACGCAACCCCAATGCACGGGCGGTTGCCCACGCAATGGTTTCGGCGTTCTTTGCCGTATCCCAGTTGATGAAGTCAGGCCAGATAATCATGGCTTCACGGTCACCGAAATTATCGCGGTAGTTCATGGCCTCCACGAAATTGGCGCAATTCCATGCTGAAATGTAGGTAAATCCGCGCAGTTTTTTGGCGACAGAAATCAGTTCCGCTGCCACTGGCTGACTGTCCAGACCCGGCACACCCAGAATGCGCGGTTTCACGCCCAGTTTTTGCTGGGCGGTCAGCAGCGCTTTCAGCCCGGTGGGTGAACTGACGGCTGCCGATGCGGCGGTGCCATTTTTCACGACCGGCGTGTGTACAGTATCCAGACCCAGTAACGGGCCTAAATCGGTTTCACTGGTCACCGGCTGTGCGGCGGCCACTTTGGAGTTCACACCAGTGGATACAGACGTGACAATGAATTTCCCGGCTGACTGGTCCCACGATACGGTGGCTCCGGTCAGTTTGGCGGTTACCGCTGCGGCAACAGCGACAAGGTCAGCGGCACCGGAGAAATCCAGCCCGGTGACGTTTTTCAGTGCGCTATCAATGGTGATTTTCAGCGAGCCATTTTTGACCGCATTGAACCGGGCGATCAGTTTTTCATTTGAGGTCAGTGCGGGGCTGGTCAGCGTGCCGGAGGTGGCAGGGTTGCTACCATCAATCGCTGCACCCGTCACGGCTACCGGATTATGTGCGGCGTCCAGTCCCAGCAACGGACCGGCGTCGGTCACCACATTGACGGCCATGGCCACACCCAACATGGACGCAATGCCAGTTGATGCCGAGGACATGATAAAACTGGCCCCGTTCCAGGCCAGGGTGGCACCGGACAGTTTTGCCGTAATGGCAGCGGCAACTGCGGCCATGTTGGCGGCATCCGTTCCGGCAGCAATACCTGACAAATCAACATCCGCAAAGGTCTGCGTCTGGCCATCAACGCTGATTTTCAAAATGCCGCTTTTTACGGCTTTGAAGCTGGCAAGAATCAGTTCCTGCGGGGTCAATGCTGCACCAGTAAGTGAGGCTGATGTGGCTGGCGTGGCAACACCGGAAACCGCAGCACCAATCACATTACTGGTGGTTTCGGCAGCGTCCTGACCTTCTTCAACGCGCACCACAACAACAACCGGGCTGGTCTGGTCCGCAATGGCACTGAGGGCGTTATACAACGTGCCGCTGCGGCCTGCTTTTGCCATAGCGCTCTGGATATTGGTAATCAGTGCGACTTTATTTAACGGGAATGTTTCAGCGTCTGCATCTTCAGCGGTACAGACCAGACCGATGATGCCCGTTGAAATCGTGCGGATGGTGCGCGTACCTTCGTTAATCTCGGTGACGCGGGCACCATGATGATAATCTTGCATGTTGCAGCTCTCCTCATGAGGTTCTGCCACATCATGAAGTGAACGCAAACAACAGGCACTTTCCCGCCATTGTGTCAGCGCTCACACAACAGCCATAAAAAACGGCCCCACAATGGAGGCCGTCAGGCAATTCTACAAAAGGTTCCTATGCTGGTTTTCGAACCGTGCTGGATTAGCAGACTCGATGCCATGCAGCTAGTCAGGTTTTGTCACCCGCCATCGGTTGCATCATCTCCAGCCTGGCTGACATTTGATTTCGCTTCGTTAAGAAGCTTTAATGCTCTGGCCTTCCACTCTTCGCAATCGAATTCATAGTTATTGCTTTCAATCGCAGAGGTGAAAAAATCACCGTTTTCTATCAACTCATCGAGAAGAGCAATAAACTCATCGTTAAACTTTTTACTCATCACAACCTCGCGTAAGTTTCTGTCAGGTTATCAGTGGGAACTATTGCTGATGCCCAGCCGCTGACAATCATACATTATGTCTCGATTAAAGGTTCGTCTGGCAAGATTCCACAGGTAGTGGCACCTCTGGTTCAACCGAAGCAGCAAACTGATACTTGTCATCCTCATTGATGAACAATCCCAACAGCCTTTCGTTTAAGATTCTCTGCGAGGTACATCTGGTTAGATGATATTTCATTATTTTAGCGTCAAAGCCTGAATACACCACCTTATTACTGAACAGATGAAAATATAAAGCTGCATTCTTTTAAAGATTAGATTTAGCCAGCCAACTTTTGTATAATCACGCATCTAATTTTCAATGTAAAATGGAATCATTGTGAGCAAGCAAAGAAATACATCCTTGGATTTATTGAGAGTTATTTGTTGTTTTTTAGTTATTGGCATACATGTAACGCCGATGTTTGCGTGGTATGAAAACACAGGGGTCAGCCAGCTTGAAAATATTTTATCCTTACTTATTCAGGCGCTGGTTCGGGTTGGGCTTCCTGTTTTTTTCGTTATTAGCGGGATATTTTTACTTAATGAAAAAATAGATAACATCATCGTTTTCTATAAGAAAAGAATTTCAGCAATCATCATTCCATTTTTGGTGTATTCATTTTTACACTTCCTTGCCAATAAACTTCAGGATGGTACGAGTAATGTAAGTGACATCCCACTTACATATTTAAAAAACCTCACCAGTAGCACAGGTATTTCTGTGCATTTTTGGTTTGTATATTCTATGTTAGGGTTGTACTTGGTCGCTCCTTTGCTATCTCTTTTTGTATCGAAAATTGATTCAAGCAAAGCTATGTTCGCGATTGTTTTCTTGATTGCATTAAAGGCATATACGTTAAGCATAAAACCTTTTATACCTTTTATTGATGTGCCGGACTTTCCTGTGTGGTTGGTGTACTTTATGATTGGCGGACTACTTCATAAATTACCTGAAGTTAATAAACACTGGAGCCTTTTTGGGGTTTTTTCTGGCTATCTACTCACATGTATACTTGGTTACATGCAGCTTTATGGAATCAAGGGAGTAAAAATAAATTACCCTGTTTATGATGCAGGGTTAAATATGTTTATTTTTACAATCTCTTTATGCATTTTATTCAAAAATGAGTTCTTTAATGTCGGAGATAAAATAAAAAAAACAACACTATGGCTTTCTGCAAATACTTATGGTGTGTATTTAATTCATGTGCTAGTACTTCAGCAATTAACTAAGCATTTAGATACATCTTGGAGTGCTGAGCATATTGTCATTTATTCACTGTCGACTACCTCACTTGTTTTCATCATAGCAAATGGAGCTGCGTTCATTATCAATAAACTCATTTGTGACAAAGCCTTACGAATTATAAATGGGAACTCCAAACCCAAAACAATGATAGCTAAAAACACACCCAATTAGTGATTTTTTCTTATGATTGGTTGTAAAAACCACAACCATTGAGACTGAGCGGGTTTATGTAGTAAAAATATATTGGGTGCTATTAAATATCGTCAATAGCACCCAACATCGAAGACCTATTCAGCCCAATAATCTGGCAAGTTGACATTAGGGATATCGCTGACATCTATCGCTGTCACCGCATCGATATAATCCATAATGGTGTTTAATTTTACATTCTCTGCGTCAGTCAGTGTTCGCCCAGTTTGTAATTTCAGTTGTAGCACATTGATTGATTGCATTGCAGCGTTAATCAGAGATTGTTTTTTCACGTCAGCATGAGCGATTAATTGTTCCTGCGTCATGGGAGGTTCATCAATCCATGCCAGATTGCCATTCACCATACCAAGCATTTTCCCTAGTGGTTTATTTCCGCCATTGAATCTATTCGCATCCTCATCGGTAATATCAATACCGTCCATCGGCCACGTTCCCGCTGCAATATACTCACTGTAGAGGGTCAATTGATAAATAGCGTTTTCTGATGGGCTATATACACTACAGATTACCACTCCCATATTACCTCCCAATTGCCCTATAAAATAAGTTAAAGCCGCCAACACCTGACATTCGCGCCGTAAACCCAGTACGCAATGTCCCTACAGAGTTAACCCCGATAGCTGGCATAGTAGTAGTTGATATTTGCGCCTCTTGAATATCAGCAAATGTCAGAACAATTGATTCAACCCGACTAGGGAACGGAGTGGGAAATACCACGTCAGTTCCAGTAGCATTAGGCGAAAACCCAAAAACACCCCATTGCTCAATAACCCCATCCGGTCCCTTACGCCAGCCGGCACCAGTGATTAATGGCCCCCCACCACCACCTGTCCATGCCCCTGCAAATGAAGACATGTCCGGGATTTGATTCGCAGCCGTCCCCACATCACGCTGTGCTGCTGTTTTAAGTCCAAGGTATTGGAGAAGTCCTGCAACATCTTTCCCGCTGATATTAGTCAGCGTGGTGTCTTTGGGTTGTTTACCTGCCAGCGCGTTCGTCATCGTGGCGGCAAAATTCGCATCATTGCCCAGGGCATCGGCCAGTTCTTTGAGCGTATCGAGCGCCGCCGGTGAGGAGTTAACCAGCGAGGCAACGGCGGTCATGACAAATGCGGTGTTTGCCAGCTGTAACGTACTGGTGCCAGGAGCTGCGGTCGGCGCAGTGGGTAAACCGCTCAGTGCAGGACTGGCCAGCGGCGCTTTTGCGGCAAGTGCTGCCGTCATTGTGGCGGCAAAGTTAGCATCATTGCCCAGGGCGGCGGCCAGTTCGCCCAGCGTATCCAGCACGCCGGGAGCGGAGTTAATCAGGGAGGCAATCGCCGCCAGCACAAATTGGGTATTTGCCAGTTGCTGGTTATTTGTGCCAGGTGGCGCGGTGGGTGCAGTAGGCACACCACTCAGCGCGGGACTGGCCAGTGGAGCTTTGAGACTGGTCGCATCCATGACGGTTTTCACCGCTTTTGGTGTGGCGGCCTGTGTTTCAGAGGCGCTGTCCGTTGCGCTGTTAAGTTGCGTAAACCCCTTAGCTGTCAGTGTCGCATCGGGATGGTTGCGGGATTTGGCATGTTTATCAATTTCAGTATCGACATAGTCCTGTGTCGCCATCACGGTTGAGGTGTCCATGGTGATGGTGACCGCTGATACTTCACTGACCGCAATCACCATGCGAATGACCATCTTTCGACCGGCACCTTCACTTAATGACGGCTTGTAGGTTTCAGCCATATTGCCCACGGCCAGCAACGTACCCGCCGCATCATACAGCGCCATTTCACGCAGCCAGAAACCGCCGGTTTCCGGTGGAATAACCAGTTCGGCAATGATGTTTTTCGGGTCGCTGGCATCAATACTGGCTTTGTTGATAGAAGCACGGTGTACCTCATTAACCAGTTTGGTCTGCGCCGGGTTCGGTGTGGGCAAGGTGCCGCTGCCATCACCCACGGCCATTTTCGCAGTATTGTCCAGGACGATACTGCCGGTGCCCGCCAGCACGGCGGCAATTTTTGCCGCCCCTGCGGTGGTGATAATGGTTTTAAATTTCGCCATGATAGTTACCCTGGATAAACCGTAATAATGTCGCCGTCATAAATGATGCCGCCGGTGTACAGATAACCCGGCACCTCCTGGACGATGTTGATGGAGCAGTGACGACTGACGGGTCTGGCGTCACTGATGAGTCGGTCCATTTCGGTATTCATGCCCGGAGTCATGCCGCCATCAGGCACCCCGATGTCCAGCTCGAACGTGCCGGGCGTAGCGTTGTTTTCCCACCACTCCGTAATCCCGATAACCCGACCAAGTGGACCCACCGCACTGCGGATAGCAGCAAGCGTGCCTTTACGACGGTGAATAAAGAAAGCATCGCTGACGGCCTTGCGCTTGACGTTCTCAGTCCACGCCTCATCCCAGCGGTCAACCGAAAAAGCCCAGGCCAGATACGGCAGAAACTTCACCGGGCAGGTCTGCGGGTTCCACAAATCACGCAGCGGCACATCAAGCGTGCTGATGTCGCTACAGGCCTGCGCCAGCCGACGCTCAAGCGCTGACGACCCCGGCGGTAACAGGCTATTCATCGGTACCGCCGATGGTGACAGTGAAGGCGGTGCAGTAAGCGGCCTTAGATTTGTCCAGCACCACATCAGCAACTGGCGCGGTTTGCTCCACCCGCTGCACCCCTTCAACATGCAGTGCGCCGTAAATCGCCGACATGCGGATATCACGCCCCAGCCGGGACTGAGCTTTGATGTACGCCTGTAACCGTTCGATGGCCGCCGCTTTGATGGGTTCGGCTTCCGGCCCCGGATAGAGATAGAGCTTTGCCTCAATGGTGTAATTCACGATGGTGGCAGATTGCACCGTCACCCGGTCAGCCACCGGGCGCACGCTTTCATCATTGAGCGCCTTATTTACAGCGGCAATCAGGTCCGTGGATGCCGTGCCGTCACCTTCCCGCGACAGCACCGTGATGGTGACATTCGCCGGTGTCGGGCTGACAGCAGATGCATCAGCCACACGGCCATCGGCACTGCGGGCATGGAATTCATAGGCCGCAGACGGACCTGCAACACTCAGCCCCTCCATCGCCGCCGGAATACGCTGGCGTAAATCGCTGTCAGATTCCATAACGGCAGCAACCGGCGGTACCGCGTTCAGGTCCTCCGGGGTTATCACCAGACGCTGAACATTATTATTGGCGGCGAGCTGGTCGAGGTCAGACTTCATCGAGTACGCTACCATTACCGCCTGCGCGGCTTCATTGACGCGCTGGCGCAGCAGAATTTCACGGTAGGTATTTTCCTGTAACAGCTTCACCACCGGATCGGATTCCAGCGCCAGTGCACGGGTGACAGCGGCCTGTTCCTCTGTACCAGGTCCATTGAATCGGCCATCAGTGCAGCTCCTGAGATTCGTTTTCGTAGCGAGCGGCTTCACGGCGCAGAAGGTCTGCGGCTTCAACACCACTCATCCCTTCATTCAGAATGTGAACGGCCAGTGACTCCATCCGGATTGAAGCGTCCATTGCCCGGTCTTTGCGTTCTTCAACCTTTGCTTTGTTCAGCAATGAAACCAGTGCTGTTTGGTTAATTTCGAAATTGCGCTTTTCGATATTTCGCATTTGTCTTTCTCCTGAATTTGGGCAAAAGAATGCCCGGCGAGTTGACGCCATTAATTTCTGTTTGGGGGTTAAACCGGCATGGTTAGCCGTTTGGGAAATAAACTCACGACTGCACGAAAATGATTCATTGCTTTAACCAGTTCCCGCTTTTCGTCAGTCGTCAGGTCATTAACATTGACGCTTTGACGTTTGGCCGGAATATTCGCCATAAAGAAAATTGCCGCCAGTGCGCGGGTATTCTGTTCATGGTTTTTGTCCCGTGGGTTCCGCATATCAGAAATAAAGCGTTCCAGTTCTGGTTCAATATTCACGCCAAATACCTTCGCTCTTAATTCCGCTATATGGTTCAGCCCATGGACACGTTCACCTGGACTCAATGAAACAGCTGCCGCAGCACCTTCAATGGCCATAGCGTTCTCCGTTTTTTGCAGGACAACCCATTCAGTAATTCACTTTGTGAGTTGCATGGATGCCAGCGCTGACCATCTTCACCAACAATCCAGCCGTGGCCGAAGTGCATGGATGGGCTTTGCTTTACCAGCAGTGATGCAAAAGAAGGTTCACATTTCAGCATGGCCACCTCAGAGCAAACCGAACGTTGCGCCGATACCTGTCATGGTATCTACCGCACTGGTCATGGCTGGGTTGGTTTTCAGACGTGCATCAACAGATAAAGCAGCCAGCGCAAGGAAACGCATTCCGGCGTTGGCGCTCTCAACTAGTGAATGTTTATGGCTTGGCGTCATTCGCTCTTTTGACATAGCGCTGCCAGCAATCTGACCCACAGATGCAGTTGCACCCATAACGTAATCAGGCAATTTTTCTGTTACCAGTTCGTTTACCGGCACACATGGCAGGCAATGTATCTGAGCCAGGAAACCATCAACCAGCGTTGCATCTTCGGTCAGGTCAGTAAGAACCATGATTTCTGGCGCTGTTAACTGGTGTGGTTGCTCCGGGTTCAGTTTGTTACGCAGAGTCTGCTCTTTAATGTTTGCCAGCTTGGCCAGTTCAGCCATGTTATGGCGACTGGCGAATAAGCGACACGCTTCATCAAAGTGAGGATGTATGGAAACTTGAAAATCAAACATTGAGTTAGATCCCTTAACTTGCATAATTAAGTTAACTAGGCGGCAACGTATTTACAGTTGATGCCTTGAGCTAAGAGACGGGCACGAAAGGCCACCATGTTGATACGAGCAGCACCACCATCTTTCTTACGTGGCATCAGAAGCAGGTCACCATCAGCAACCATTTGTTTTACAGTGCGTAAACCATACCCGTACAGGGATGCGAACTCTTCATAGGTCATCAGGTCTGCACCTGATGGGATTGCAATTTGAGGAGTCATAAGTGATTATCTCCGGTTAGCTGTTGTTCTGGTGCATTGGAGTGCACTGGTGTTTATGGGTGAACTCTAGATCCGATTTGGTTACCTGTAAATATAAATTTTTAGAAAATGGTGATTTTATGGGAACTGAAGACGAAAGAGCAGAAGCGGTGCTACAAAGAATCCTTTCCTCTTATGGCTTTACGATGCAAAAAGAGTTGAGTGAAAAGCTTGATATTGCTAGAAATAATATTAGCGGCTGGCTGCAGCGGAACAGTATTCCTGCCAGTGTTATTCTTCAGTGCGCTTTAGATACTGGGGCTGACGTTAATTGGCTAGTTAAAGGCGAACTTAAAAAAGTAAGTTTTGATTCGGTTCGGCGGCACGAACTTCAAGGAAAAGACCTCTTTGATTTAATGATGTCGTCTGGTGGAAAGAGTGTTTTGAGAAGGATTCTTGACGCTTACGGCTTCACTACACAAAAGCAGCTTGGTGACTTATTAGATATCTCATCAGGGACAATGAGTGCATGGGTAAGAAGGGATTTCTTCCCTGGTGACGTGGTTGTAGCTTGTGCGCTTGATACTGGCGTTTCATTGCTTTGGCTGGCTACAGGTCAAGGTGATAAGTATAAAGAAGAGCACAGTAATGAAAGTTTCAAACAGCTTACTAAATTTGTAATAAATACTGGCAATCTTATAGAAAGTGGAAAATGGGTTGTTGATACAGAGTTATTAGATGACCCCACCGAAGATTTGAATTATGTTACAAATAATAAATTTTCTTGGATTGTGGATTTCAGTAGCAATGATATTTCCAATGGACGGTGGCTACTAAGCATTGATGGGGATCATAATGTATATGATGTCATTCGCATTCCCGGGAATAAAATTATAGTTAAAAACCATGAATCTACCTCTGAGTTCACATGTGCAATGGGTGATGTTCAATGTGTTGGCATGGTCATTGTTACGATTATAAAAAATTAATATAAGAGCAAATAAAATGTTCAAGTATATGTTGTCTATGGCTCTAACAATTCCTGTGTTTGTTTTTGCTGCACCAAAGCAGTTTGAAAACGTTACCACAATGATGGATGAATATAATGACTATCCGTCAGATTTTGGGGCATTTAAAGTATTAAAAGAAAAACCGCTCTCAATCCAAATTTCACCAAAAGTAATGAATGGTGATAGTGAGGAATCAATAATAAATGCTTCAAATAAAGCAGCCGTGTATGGAGCTTATAGAATTTTGCTTCAAACACCAAATGATAGCGTTGCTATTAAAGTAATCCCTCTTTCAATAAATATGCAGACTATGAATAAGGAATATCTGGAAGCATATAAATTTAGTTTCAAAATAAATCGGGTTCAAGCAATGGCACTTGCTAAAAAAAATTCAGGAATATCAAAAACTAATTTGCTAATTGGTGAGGATGGCTATGAGTGGAACGGTAAGTTTAAAGAATGCTGTTTTACTGACACTGGTACCCCAGGGTTAAACCAATTCGTAAAAGACTTAACCCACCAAAAATAGAGCATCATTAATGGCAATAAAAAAACTTACCACCGGCGATTGGCTCTGTGATTTCAGAGTTGATGGTGCTGAAAGCCGCCGTGTCCGAAAAAAGTTCACTACCAAAGGCGAGGCTGTTGCTTTCGAGCAACATTATCGTGGTGAAGCTAAAAATAAGCCATGGTTAGGTGAGAAAGAGGACCGCCGCAAACTCAGTGAACTGATTGAGCTTTGGTATAACCTCCATGGCCAAGCGTTAGTGGCTGGTAAGTCTAGGCTGGCAAAACTTCAGATTGTATGTAGTGGTTTGAATGATCCCGTCGCCGCTCATTTGACGGCCCGGGATTTTGCGCATTATCGTGACCGCAGACTAAAAGGTGAAATTGATAATGGTTATCACACCGACCCTCAAAAATGGATAGCCAAGCCGATTACAGTTAACCGCGAACAACAATACCTTGATGCTGTTTTCAATGAATTAAAACGCTTAGGTGAATGGACGTTACCTAATCCATTAGAAACCGTCAGGGTGTTTAAAGAAGCAGAAAAAGAAATGTCATGGTTAACGTTGCCACAAATCCATGAGCTGTTAAAAGCTTGCGAAACTCACGGCAATATTAATTTAACGCGCATCGTTAAGGTTTGCCTGGTTACTGGTGCCAGATGGAGTGAGGCGGCTAGGCTCACACGGTCACAGCTTTCTCCCCATAAGCTGACGTTTACCAAAACCAAAGGCAGGAAGAACAGAACAGTTCCAATTCCCCAGTGGTTATATAATGAACTATCACCATTGCAGGGCAAGATGTTCCGTTATTGCTATCATGAATTTAAAAAAGCGTTGGCTTTAACAGATATACAACTGGTAGAAGGGCAAAAAACCCACGTACTAAGACATACGTTTGCTAGTCATTTTATGATGAATGGTGGAAATATTTTGGTACTACAAAAAGTACTTGGGCATTCAAATATTCGTGAAACTATGCGCTATGCCCATTTTGCACCTGACCACTTAGAAGAAGCTGTAACTTTAAATCCATTGGCCGGTTACGTGTCCAGATAGTGTCCATCCAGATGGTTTGTGATAGCACTCAGTTGCACTAATGATACACTTAACTAATTGTTTTTTATAATAACTGCATGTATATCAACATGCTAAGTTAGTAACGTCTTAACCAAGGGGAACGAATGACGTATCAACAAGCTGGACGCATTGCCGTACTCAAACGTGTGGCTGGCTGGGTAATTTTCATCCCGGCGATGATTTCAACACTGATATCAATTCTTAAGTTCATGTATGAACACAGCGAAAAGCAGGCGGGGATTAATGCTGTCATGCTGGACTTCGCACATGTCATGATTGAGATGATGCGTTTTAATACGCCATTCTTAAATTTCTTCTGGTACAACTCGCCACAACCTGACTTCCATCAACAGGCCAATATTCTGTTTTGGGTGATCTACATGCTGATCTTTGTCGGTCTGGCATTGCAGGGATCTGGCGCGCGAATGAGCCGCCAGGCGAAGTTTTTGCGTGAAGGGGTAGAGGATCAGTTGATACTGGAACAAGCCAAAGGCCCCGAAGGGTTAACCAAGGAACAAATCGACGCGAAAATCGTGGTGCCGCGACACACCATTTTCCTGCAAATATTCCCGCTCTATATTTTACCCATCATTATTATCGTTATCGGTTATTTCTTCTTTTCTTTGCTCGGCTTCATCTAGAAAAACGCCACTCCAATAGGGAGTGGCGAATTATTCATGCTGCCAGAACGCGTTCCAGCGCTTTTTGCGCGGTGACTAGATGTTGACCGCCGAATAGAATCGCGCGGTTAAGCAAAGTATAGAGTTGATAAATAGGCTGGCGCTCAAGGAAATCTGTAGGAAGAGGGGAAACTGACTGGTAACCGTCGTAGATTTGCGGTGGTTGATCCGGATGCAACGGTAACATTGCCAGGTCGCACTCTCTGTCACCCCAGTAACAGGCCGGATCGTAGATAAATGGCCCATCGGTACCCATCGCGCAATTTCCTGACCACAAATCGCCATGCAGTAATGAAGGCTGCGGTTGATGGGAGGCAAGAACCTGATGCACAAAATCGACGATCAGGTCGATGTCGCCAAACTGAATCCCTTTTTCAGCCGCCAGTTCAAGCTGCCAGCCAATGCGTTGCTCTGCAAAGAATGTTGACCAGCGGCGTTGCCAGGCATTGGGCTGCGGAGTGGTGGAAAGATCATTATCAAAATCGAGCCCAAATTGCGGCTGTTCACTCCACTGATGCAGGCGCGCGAGTTGTTGCCCCAACAAGAAGGCGTTGTGGGCATCCAGGGGTTTAGCGGGCATATATTCAAGGAGCAGGAAACTGTAATCCCTATCGCTGCCTACCGCCCAGACTTTCGGTACGCGCACTGTGTTGCTGCGTGCGAGTAGTTCAAGTTGATCGGCTTCGGCGGTGAAGATGGGTAACAGCTCGCGAGTGTCGCTTTTGACAAAAATCTCCTGACCGGCATAGTGAATTCGCCAGGCAGCATGAATTTCCCCTCCGGGTAATTCAGTGCGTTGTTCAATTTCAGCGCTACCGAGTTGTTCACTTAACAGACGACTTATGGCTTGCCACATAATGCTTCTCTCCAGGTTATCTGGTAGATCATTAGTTTATCGCTGTTAACCGGGTCAAACTTCGAACTAACGCACATCCCCGGTCAGGAGTTTTAAACCAGGCTATTGACTCTCTTGTCGCCAGCTATCCCAGGTGGTGATTGAAACTTCTGGCTCTATTCCCAGCGCCAGTTTAGCGAGCCCACGGGCAAGCTCTTCAACTTCAGTCTGCTCTAATGTACTTATCAAGCCGAATGAGTTGCTGCCTAATTCGTGAATTTTCCCTTCGTCATCGGTAAAGGTGAGTAAAAAACCTCCACGAGTCAGCGTGTTATTCAGTTCGTTAAGGTCCGTGAGATTGTGCTCCTTGAACTTTAATGTGACAACATAACGCTCAATGTCTCCGCTACTCATGGTTCACCCCATTGTTATCCCGAAGGTTTTAGCATAGTTGATCTGCACAAAATGGCGACATTTGCCGTCGTGGCGAACCGCCCCGAGCAGGGCGGCCTGTTAACTCAGTCTTGTTAACTGCATAAGTAGTCGTAGATTTTTTGGGTATTTTCCATGGAGCACAAACGGGTGCCGTGATTGAGTGTGGCGGCACTCCCGGCGGCGACACCGAATCGGACCATATCAAGTAGTGGGGCATTTTCAGCTAGTTTCAGCGTCATCGCCCCAACCATACTGTCTCCGGCACCCACTGTACTTTGGCTTTTCACTGGCGGTGGTACCACCTGAACAGAACCATTAGCATCTACGCCCAATGCGCCCTGCGGACCAAGCGAAACGACCACGCGTTTGGCTTTGCCGCTATCAACGATTTCCTGAGCGGCCTTACGCACATCGTCAGGTTGTGTGAGGTCGCGATTGACTAATGCACTGAGCTCTTTTTGGTTAGGCTTCACCAACTCAATATTGCCGATTTCCAGAGTCGCTTTGAGCGCTTCGCCTGAACTATCAACGATGCAGCGTATCCCGGATTTTTGGGCCGCTTTGACTAACCCGCAGAGTTTCGAAACATCAATACCTGGTGGAAGACTGCCGCTGATAACCAGAATGGAGCCCGCTTCAATAGTGAGGACTTTTTCTTCCAGGCGGCGAAACTCATCATCGGTAAGGGCCGCACCTGGCATCACAAAGCGATACTGCTCACCGGTAGACTCGGCGTGAACGTGCAAGTTTTGCCGCGTCCAGTCGTGAGCATCTACGGTATCAATGGCAACATGTTCATCTAAAAGCAGATTGCTAAGGTGTTCGCCTGTCGCACCACCGGAAGGAAAAATGGCAGTTGCTTGCCCGCCGAGGTGGGCAATTGCTCGCGCAACGTTAATTCCACCACCGCCTGGTTCAAATACCGGAGCGGTGCAACGTAGTTTACCTTCGGGATAAATTTGTGCCGTCAGTGTTGCGCTGTCCAGAGAAGGGGCAAGTGTCAGTGTGTAAATGCGTGTCATATATCCTCCTTAATTTAGCATTGGGATAAAGCGTAGCACTGTTTAGACAAGAGAATGTCAATTAACACCATGATTTATCAAATAATTTGTAAAATAACCCTACGCACTATGTTTATGAAAATTAAGATGTTTTAAGAGCTCTCTTATTCAAAAAATGAAAGAAGAATTCATTGCTATGTTATTCGAGCTTTTTTATAATTTGTTACCTTTCTTGGCTCATAAATATTTGATCCACAGAAAAGATTCCGGAACCTTGATGGTTTCTTTTTATGTTGTACGGACGATTAAATGAATTTTGTTAAGACAGTACCGGCTGCAATTTTGCTGACCGGAAGTGCGCTATTGAGTCACTTTGCAATTGCAGATAATTCGGTTTTCACTGTCATGGATGACCCAGCCACCGCAAAGAAACCGTTCGAAGGTAATCTGAATGCAGGCTACCTTGCACAATCAGGTAACACCACCAGCTCCTCGCTGACCGCTAACTCCAACTTGACCTGGTACCAAACGGCAACCGCATGGTCACTGTGGGGCAATGCAAACAATACCTCGTCTAATGATGAACGCTCTTCTGAGACTTATTCCATCGGGGGCCGTAGCCGTTACAACATGACTGACAGCGATTACCTGTTCGGTCAGGCGAGTTGGTTAACTGATCGGTATAACGGTTATGACTCAAGGGATGTACTGACTGCTGGTTATGGTCGCCAGTTCCTTAATGGCCCAGTGCACAGTCTGCGTTTGGAATTTGGTCCTGGTGTACGTTATGACGAGTATACCGATGGTGGTCATAAGACTCAGCCGTTGGGCTACGCATCAGGTATTTATAATTGGCAGTTGACCGATAACGCCAAATTTATCCAGGGCGTGTCTGTACTGGGTAGCGAAGATACGACGGTAAACTCTGAAACTGCGCTTGAAGTTGCAATCAATGAGCACTTTGGTTTGCGGGTTGGCTATAACGTCACCTGGAACTCAAATCCACCAGATTCTGCACCTGAACATACCGACAGACGTACTGCAGTGACTCTTGGTTATAAGATGTAATTGATTAAGCCGGGTCATTCCCGGCTTTAAACCCATCACTTACTTAAGTTTAGCTTCTGTTGATGTGCTTCTTTGCTGCTATCATTCATTGCACTGGAATGTTTTGGAGCGAATTGTTTTATTTTTATCCATGTCGCTAATATTATTTTGGTCCGTAGTTTTATTTATAATAAAATTAATTAAGAATTTTAAATTCTTCACAATCTCTCCTTAATTCTCTCTTTATTCATATTTTTGGTATATTTGACACGAATTGATAAAGTATTGGTCTTGTCAGAAATGTGATCTAGATCTACTCTTATTTTGTGGCAGGTTAATAGCTTGCTGATCCATTAAATAAGAGAAAAATGAATATGAAAAATATCAAATATGCCGCTGTAGTTGTTACTCTTTCCATGCTTTCATTTGGTGCCTCTGCTGCACAATCTTCTGCAACCACAGGCACACAAACAGCACCATCACCTGTCTGGAATGTTGCCGATGTTGAAGCGGGCTCCAATATTCAACCGGGCGAGCTGTCTACGGGACAGTCAATGGATGACGCTTTTAATGTCCATACACTGGTTGCCGGGGACTGGTCATAGTCACGTGCATTGTTTAATTATATTTCTGCGCAGGTTTGATAACCTATCATTCGTGCTAAAAGTTACATAAATAAAAAACCGAGCATAATGCCCGGTTTTTTATTTATACCCCCGCAAACTAATTCCCTCGTCATTACTGGTCTGTTAAAAAACCAAGTGTCATCATCGCTTGAGATATATCTATGAAACTAGTTTCTAAATTAGGGTTGGTAGTTTCTTTGTTTATTTTTAAACTTTAAACCATTCTGTAATATTTCTATAACCTCATGCCGATAATAATCTCTGCGTTTTTGACAAGGTGTCTCTTGATTAATTATCGCGTATTAGAAAGGGGTTTAGGAGCAAACATGAAAAATTTTACATTCGCAGGAGTGACATTAAGTTTACTGCTGACATCAACGTCTATGCATGCAGCAGAAGTTTATAATAAGGATGGAAATAAATTAGACATTTATGGAAGAGTAAAACCAGAAATCTATCTGAGCGACAATAATAGCGTTGATGGTGATCAGTCTTATATTCGATTTGGTATTAAAGGCCAGACTGAAATTAATAGTCAACTCACTGGTTTTGGTCAGTGGGAGTATCAGGTTGCAGCCAACAAAGTCGAAGGTGATAGCAATACGGCAAAAACGCGTTTGGCATTCGCAGGTCTAAAAGCTGGTGATTTTGGGTCATTTGATTACGGTCGAAACTATGGTGTGCTTTATAATATTGGATCATATACCGATGTCATGCCTGAATTTACGACTGAATCTTATGCTAAAACTGATAATTTCATGACTACCCGTACTAATAGTGTGGCAACGTATCGTAATACTACTTTCTTCGGTTTAGTTGATGGCTTAAAACTGACCGTTCAGTTTCAAGGGAAAAACGAGAATGACGGTCGGTCTACCAGTAAGCAAAACGGTGAAGGTGTAGGGACATCGTTGACTTATGACATTAGCGATACCGGGATGAGTATGGGGATGGGCTATAGCAACTCTAACCGTACTCTGGCACAGAGAGACCTGACTTATGGTCAGGGTGATAATGCGGAAGCATGGAATGCGGGAGTGAAATATGATGCCAATAACATTTATCTGGCAGCAATTTATGCTGAGACGAGCAATATGACACCGATTTCTGGTACCGCAACAATTAATGGTGAGAACCAAAGTATTAGTGGGTTTGCGAATAGGAATCAGGCATTTGAACTTGTTGCACAATATCTGTTCGATTTTGGCTTCCGGCCTTCAATAGGCTACGTTTACTCGAAGGGTAAGGATATTGAGGGCGTAGGTGACGTGGAGTTAGTAAAATATGTCGATGTCTCTGCTACCTATTTTTTTACTAAAAACATGTCTGCTTTTATTGATTACAAAATTAACCTGTTAAGCGACGATAATGCTTTGCAACTTAACAACGATAATGTTGCTGCTGTAGGTGTTGTTTATCAGTTCTAAATAGTTCCAGTTCTTATTCTCTACCCGCCTGAATAACTGAAAATTAAATATTTGCGTCATGGCGAAAGCCATGGCGCTATTGATTAACACATTTGATTAATACATGGATCTTAATAAAAATATTTAGTACAGACGTATTGTTCATTTTTCTTCCTTTTTTTTCAGCATGTTATCCACAACTTCTTAAGTTCTGCCTTTATCCTCACCTCAATGACGTGTACTATTGCCTCGTCTAATCAGCAGGTTGAAGTGGGTACATTTTAGATTCATGTACACAGTTTGCGAGGTGAAGCATTCAACCACTCCTAACTTACTGATTTATTTAAACTATATAAAGTTGCATGTGATCTTGCGTATGGGTCACCACTGCGAATAAGGACTTATAATGCCTGTTATTACTCTTCCTGATGGCAGCCAACGCCATTACGACCACGCTGTTAGCCCATTGGATGTCGCTCTGGACATCGGTCCTGGCCTTGCGAAAGCCTGTATTGCAGGCCGTGTAGATGGCGAACTGGTTGATGCGTCTGATGTTATTGAGCACGATGCTAAACTCGCAATTATCACCGTTAAAGATGAAGCTGGCCTGGAGATCCTCCGCCACTCGTGCGCCCACTTATTGGGTCATGCCATCAAACAACTGTGGCCGCACACTAAAATGGCGATTGGCCCGGTTATTGATAACGGTTTTTACTACGACGTTGACATTGACCACACGCTGACGCAGGAAGATCTTGAGCTGCTCGAAAAGCGTATGCACGAGTTGGCTGAGAAAGATTACGACGTCATCAAGAAAAAAGTGAGCTGGCATGAAGCCCGCGAAACCTTCGTGAACCGTGGTGAAAGCTACAAAGTCGCGATTCTTGATGAAAACATTAGCCAGGATGATAAGCCTGGTTTGTATCATCATGAAGAATACGTTGATATGTGCCGCGGTCCGCACGTACCGAACATGCGTTTCTGCCATCATTTCAAGTTGCAGAAAACTTCCGGTGCTTACTGGCGTGGCGATAGCAGCAACAAAATGTTGCAACGTATTTATGGCACAGCCTGGGCTGATAAGAAGCAATTGAATGCTTACTTGCAACGCCTGGAAGAGGCGTCCAAGCGTGACCACCGTAAAATCGGTAAGCAACTCGACCTGTATCATATGCAGGAAGAGGCACCTGGTATGGTGTTCTGGCACAACGACGGCTGGACTATCTTCCGTGAACTGGAAGTGTTTGTACGCTCCAAGCTCAAAGAGTACCAGTATCAGGAAGTGAAAGGCCCGTTCATGATGGACCGTGTGCTGTGGGAAAAAACCGGCCACTGGGACAACTACAAAGATGCGATGTTTACCACTTCTTCAGAAAACCGTGAATATTGCATCAAACCAATGAACTGCCCAGGCCATGTGCAGATCTTTAACCAGGGCCTGAAATCCTACCGTGACTTGCCATTGCGTATGGCTGAGTTTGGTAGCTGCCACCGTAATGAGCCGTCAGGTGCGTTACATGGCTTGATGCGCGTTCGTGGCTTTACTCAGGATGATGCTCACGTATTCTGTACTGAAGAACAAGTGCGTGACGAAGTGAATAGCTGCATCCGCATGGTCTACGACATGTACAGCACCTTCGGTTTTGAAAAAATCGTTGTGAAGCTGTCAACTCGCCCTGAAAAACGCATCGGTACCGACGAAATGTGGGATCGTGCAGAGGCGGATTTGGCCGTAGCATTGCAAGAAAATAATATTCCGTTTGATTATCAACCGGGAGAGGGTGCATTCTATGGCCCTAAAATTGAATTTACCCTGTATGACTGCCTGGATCGTGCATGGCAGTGCGGGACAGTACAGTTAGACTTCTCTTTGCCATCGCGTTTGAATGCGTCTTATATTGGTGAAAGTAATGAACGCCTGGTGCCGGTAATGATTCACCGTGCAATTCTCGGGTCAATGGAACGTTTTATTGGTATCCTGACCGAAGAATTTGCGGGTTTCTTCCCAACCTGGCTTGCGCCAGTACAAGCAGTGGTGATGAATATCACTGATGGACAGTCTGAATACGTTAACGAATTGACCCGTAAACTGCAAAATGCAGGCATTCGTGTAAAAGCAGACTTGAGAAATGAGAAGATTGGCTTTAAAATCCGTGAACACACGTTGCGTCGTGTCCCTTACATGTTAGTTTGTGGCGATAAAGAGGTCGAAGCAGGCAAAGTAGCCGTTCGTACCCGTCGTGGCAAAGACTTGGGTAGCATGGACGTCAACGAATTGATTGAAAAACTGCAGAATGAAATTCGCAGTCGCAATCTTAATCAACTAGAGGAATAGAGTTATTAA
Organism: Buttiauxella sp. JUb87; assembly: GCF_004361975.1. Lineage (NCBI taxonomy): Bacteria > Pseudomonadati > Pseudomonadota > Gammaproteobacteria > Enterobacterales > Enterobacteriaceae > Buttiauxella > Buttiauxella sp. JUb87. The sequence continues at coordinate 5,325 of NZ_SNVY01000004.1, read as the reverse complement.
AGGCGGAAAAAGAGTTCAACCGGCGCGTCCTAATCGCATAAACAGAGAAATTCGTGCCACTGAGGTTCGTCTGACAGGTATTGAAGGCGAGCAGCTAGGTATTGTCAGTCTGAATGAAGCTTTAGAAAAAGCCGAGGAAGCTGGGGTTGATTTAGTTGAAATCAGTCCTAATGCCGAACCGCCTGTTTGTCGAATTATGGATTACGGCAAATTCCTCTACGAAAAAAGCAAATCTTCTAAGGAACAGAAGAAAAAGCAAAAAGTTATTCAGGTCAAGGAAATCAAATTCCGACCTGGTACCGATGATGGCGACTATCAGGTAAAACTCCGCAGCCTGGTTCGCTTTCTGGAAGAGGGTGATAAAGCTAAAATCACACTGCGTTTCCGCGGTCGTGAAATGGCTCACCAACAGATTGGTATGGAAGTGCTTAACCGCGTCCGTGACGATCTGAGTGAACTGGCAGTCGTCGAATCCTTCCCATCGAAGATCGAAGGCCGTCAGATGATCATGGTGCTCGCTCCGAAGAAGAAACAGTAAGGCCATCAAGTAACAGTTCTCGCGAGGTTTCGGCCTCGTGAGATTTGTTCGCCTTCTGGTTCGTTTTATTAACAATGCGAAGTGGAAAGTTATTAAATGCCAAAGATTAAAACTGTACGCGGCGCCGCTAAGCGCTTCAAAAAGACCGCCGGTGGTGGTTTTAAGCGTAAGCACGCTAACCTGCGTCATATTCTGACTAAAAAGTCTACTAAGCGTAAACGTCACCTGCGTCCGAAAGGTATGGTCTCCAAAGGGGATCTGGGCCTGGTCATCGCTTGCCTGCCGTACGCATAAGTAGCACTTTTTTAATTAATTCAGAATATAGAACAGGAGAGCTAATATGGCTCGCGTAAAACGTGGTGTTATCGCACGTGCTCGTCACAAAAAAATCCTTAAACAAGCCAAAGGCTACTACGGTGCGCGTTCACGCGTTTACCGCGTTGCTTTCCAGGCTGTTATCAAAGCTGGCCAATATGCTTACCGTGACCGTCGTCAACGTAAGCGTCAATTCCGTCAGCTGTGGATTGCACGTATCAACGCTGCAGCTCGTCAGAACGGGATCTCTTACAGCAAATTCATCAATGGCTTGAAAAAAGCTTCTGTTGAAATCGACCGTAAGATCCTGGCTGACATCGCCGTATTCGACAAAGTGGCATTTACTGCACTGGTTGAGAAAGCGAAAGCAGCTCTGGCGTAAGCCAGTTATTAGAGGGAGCTTGTCTCCCTCTTTTAATTTCTAATGTTTAACACTGAGCAAATAAGGTAACTGCAAGCATGAATGCTGCTATTTTCCGTTTCTTTTTTTACTTTAGCACCTGAATCAGGGGGCTTTGCGCGTAAGAAAAGAAACGAAAAATAGCGCCGAAAGCCTCCACTATGGAGGCTTTTTTTTTGCATTCCGCTTTTTGTATACGGATCAACTACCCCGGCAATTATGCCGGCATAAGAGGAATACCATGCCACATCTCGCAGAGCTGGTTGCCAACGCAACGGCCGCCATAAACGAGGCCCCGGATGTTGCCGCGTTAGACAACGTACGCGTCGAATATTTAGGGAAGAAGGGCCATCTGACCCTCCAGATGACCACCCTGCGTGAATTGCCACCGGAAGAGCGCCCAGCTGCAGGTGCGGTGATCAACGAAGCTAAAGAGAAAGTGCAGGAAGCACTGAACGCTCGCAAGAATGCACTGGAAAGTGCCGCTCTGAATGCTCGTTTGGCAGAAGAAACCATTGATGTCTCTCTGCCTGGACGTCGTGTTGAAAACGGCGGTTTGCACCCGGTTACGCGCACCATTGACCGTATCGAAAGCTTCTTCGGTGAACTGGGCTTCACCGTGGCGACAGGCCCTGAAATCGAAGATGACTACCACAACTTCGATGCGCTGAACATTCCAGGGCACCACCCAGCTCGTGCTGACCACGATACTTTCTGGTTCGATGCAACCCGTCTACTGCGCACTCAGACTTCTGGCGTACAGATTCGTACCATGAAGGATAAGCAGCCGCCGATTCGTATTATCGCGCCTGGCCGTGTGTATCGTAACGACTACGACCAGACGCACACGCCAATGTTCCATCAGATGGAAGGTTTGATTGTTGATACCAACATCAGCTTCACCAACCTGAAAGGCACATTGCACGATTTCTTGAACAACTTCTTCGAAGCTGATTTGCAGATTCGTTTCCGTCCGTCCTATTTCCCATTCACTGAGCCTTCCGCAGAAGTGGACGTGATGGGCAAAAACGGCAAATGGCTGGAAGTTTTAGGCTGTGGCATGGTGCACCCAAATGTCCTGCGTAATGTCGGTATTGACCCAGAAGTCTACTCAGGCTTCGCATTTGGTATGGGCATGGAGCGTCTGACCATGCTGCGTTACGGCGTTACCGATTTGCGTGCATTCTTCGAAAATGATTTACGTTTCCTCAAACAGTTCAAATAAGGGCGGGATATCCAATGAAATTCAGTGAACTCTGGTTACGCGAATGGGTAAATCCAGCCAACAGCAGTGAAGAGCTTTCCAGCCAAATCACGATGGCTGGTCTTGAAGTTGATGGTGTTGATGCCGTTGCGGGTGCATTTAATGGCGTAGTTGTGGGTGAAGTGGTTGAGTGCGGCCAACACCCCAATGCTGACAAACTGCGTGTAACAAAAGTGAATGTCGGTGGCGAACGCCTGTTAGACATCGTTTGTGGCGCACCAAATTGCCGTCAGGGCCTGAGAGTTGCCGTTGCAACTGTTGGCGCTGTCCTGCCTGGCGATTTCAAAATTAAAGCGGCCAAACTGCGTGGCGAACCATCAGAAGGCATGCTGTGCTCATTCTCTGAGCTGGGTATTTCCGACGATCACGACGGCATTATTGAGCTGCCACAAGATGCACCGATTGGCACCGATATCCGCGAATACCTGAAGCTTGATGACAACACTATCGAAATTAGCGTGACGCCAAACCGTGCCGACTGTCTCGGTATCATCGGTGTCGCTCGTGATGTCGCTGTCGTTAACAAGCTGCCATTGCATGAGCCAGAAATGGTTGCGGTTGCTGCGACAATCACCGACACGTTGCCAATTCGTGTTGATGCGCCAGAAGCTTGCCCGCGTTATCTGGGCCGCGTGGTTAAAGGCATCAACGTTAAAGCGCCAACCCCACTGTGGATGAAAGAGAAACTGCGTCGTTGCGGTATTCGTTCTATCGACGCGGTCGTTGACGTGACGAACTACGTATTGCTTGAACTTGGCCAACCGATGCACGCGTTCGATATGGACCGCATTGACGGTGGCATCGTGGTGCGTATGGCAGAAGAAGGTGAAACCCTGACGCTGCTTGATGGCAATGAAGCGAAGTTGAAAGCTGATACCCTGGTAATCGCCGACCACACTAAAGCGCTGGCAATGGGCGGTATCTTTGGTGGCGAACATTCTGGTGTGAATGATGAAACCCAGAATGTGCTGCTGGAGTGCGCATTCTTCAGCCCACTGTCTATCACTGGGCGTGCGCGCCGTCATGGTCTGCATACTGACGCATCCCATCGTTATGAGCGTGGCGTGGATTCTGCGTTGCAGTACAAAGCAATGGAACGAGCAACTCGTCTGTTGACTGACATCTGCGGCGGTGAAGCCGGTCCGGTTATTGACGTTTCCAGCGAAGCACATTTGCCAAAAGCTGCCACAATTACTCTGCGTCGTAGCAAGCTGGATCGTTTGATCGGCCATCATATTGAAGATGCGCAGGTTAGCGATATTTTGCGTCGTCTGGGTTGTGAAGTCACTGAAGGCGACAACCAGTGGACCGCGGTGGCACCAAGCTGGCGCTTTGATATGCAGATTGAAGAAGATCTGGTCGAAGAAGTGGCGCGCGTTTATGGCTATAACAGCATTCCTGATGAGCCTGTACAAGCGGGTCTTATCATGGGCAGCCATCGCGAAGCAGACCTTTCTCTTAAGCGTGTGAAAACCATGCTGGTCGATAAAGGTTACCAGGAAGTGATCACCTATAGCTTTGTTGACCCTAAAGTTCAGCAACTGCTGCACCCTGGTGAAGAACACCTGATTCTGCCAAGCCCAATTTCCATTGAAATGTCAGCGATGCGTTTGTCCTTGCTGACCGGCTTGCTCAATACTGTGGTTTACAACCAAAACCGCCAGCAGAGCCGCGTACGCATCTTTGAATCAGGTTTACGCTTTGTTCCTGATACACAGGCAGACCTGGGTATCCGTCAGGATCTTATGCTGGCTGGTGCCATCTGCGGTAATCGCTACGAAGAGCATTGGGATCTGGCGCGTAACACCGTCGACTTCTATGATTTGAAGGGCGATCTGGAAGCGGTACTGGATCTGACTGGTCAGCTTTCTGACATTGAATTTAGAGTCGCCAGCAACCCAGCTTTGCATCCAGGTCAAAGTGCCGCAATTTATTTACGTGGCGAATACGTTGGTTTCATTGGTGTTGTGCATCCTGAGCTTGAGCGTAAGCTTTCTCTCAATGGCCGTACACTGGTGTTCGAAGTACTGTGGAACAAGCTTGCAGACCGCGCTGTGCCTGAGTCGAAAGAGATTTCTCGATTCCCGGCGAACCGTCGTGACATCGCGGTTGTTGTCGCTGAAAACGTTCCCGCAGCAGATATTTTGGTCGAATGTAAGAAAGTTGGCGCAAATCAGGTAGTTGGCGTAAACTTATTTGATGTGTACCGTGGTAAGGGTGTAGCCGAAGGTTATAAGAGCCTTGCCATAAGCCTTATCCTCCAGGATACGGGCCGTACACTCGAAGAAGAGGAGATTGCCGCTACCGTTGCAAAATGTGTAGTGGCATTAAAAGAGCGATTCCAGGCATCATTGAGGGATTGAACGTATGGCGCTTACAAAAGCTGAAATGTCAGAATATCTGTTTGATAAGCTAGGGCTTAGCAAACGTGATGCTAAAGAGTTGGTAGAGCTGTTTTTCGAAGAGATCCGTCGCGCTCTGGAGAACGGTGAGCAGGTTAAACTATCAGGCTTTGGTAATTTTGACTTACGCGATAAAAACCAACGTCCCGGGCGTAACCCGAAGACTGGTGAAGATATTCCTATTACGGCACGCCGTGTAGTGACCTTCCGACCTGGTCAGAAGTTGAAGAGTAGGGTTGAAAACGCGTCGCCAAAAGACGAGTAACCTGAATAAACCAAAAAGGCCGCTTATGCGGCCTTTTTCTTTGCTGTGACCCGTCCTAAATAGCGTTGACACATTTAACTCGCAGGCAGAGGAAAATGTGATGAACCAATATGTTAAACGCACACAACGCGATTACCCTCT
>NZ_SNVY01000003.1:0-815460 GCF_004361975.1 Buttiauxella sp. JUb87 | reverse complement strand
GATATCGGACAGGCAAGAAAGATGGTCAGGGAGTCGGTGGAAATCTACAACACGCGGCGGCCACATCTGTCGCTAAAATACAAAACGCCCGATGAAGTTCATCGGGCGTTGTAAGGCCGAAAAGTGTCAACCTATAGCAGGACTAGTCATTCGGTTATCACCTGTGACTCAGGTTTTGCTTTTCGCGCCGCTAACCATAATCCGCTGTTTTTCATCGCAAACCCAAATACTAAACCCAGCAGTAACGACGGAACGACAAGACGCCATTCTCCCTGGTTGGCAAAGGTCGCGCAGGCACCGATAAAAGTACCTGGTACAAATGACAGCAGCATATGTTTTGCCTGAACGCACATCAGAAATGCCACGACGCCCGTTACCATATAGCCCAGAATCTCCAGATGCGGAGCCAGCGCACTGCCGTGGATAATCACTTCCGCCCACAATACGCCGCTACATAGCGTGCATGCAGAAATAACAAGGCCCTTGATTCCGCCCTGCGGACACGCAAAGTACGCGGTACAACCGAGGAAGCCAGCCCAACTGAGAAGGCCAAGACTCACCGCAACCCAACCCCAAAGGCCTGAGAGAATACCGGTAGTCAATGCCAGAGAAATAAGTATGTTCATAGCGGCGTATCATAGCAGAGCCTTATGGCTCGACTACGATCTACCGCACAATTTTTGTAAATCAAAAATCAACGTTACATTTTAAATGTGATTTAAATCACATTTATTCATCACTTTCTTCTTCCAGCTCATCACGCATCGCCTGAATAGCTTCACGGCTAATTAATGCCAACGTACGGTAGAAAGCCGTGGTCGAATGCGCTTCCACTTTGCCCAGGAACGTCCCCGCCCATGGCATAATGTACTCATCAAATAAACGCACCTGGGCTTCAAATTCGTCTTCTTGTGATTGATCTTCCAGCCACGAAGCGGCCAGCAACAAAGTGCCAAAATGATCAGCAGGAGTTTCTGCAAGCGGCATGCCGCGTTGTTTCAAGAACTCACGAACGTCACCTTCGTGGCTGCCCGCTTCCCACGCTGAACGATATGGCGGTACGCTGCACTCTTCGCCGACAAACAGGGCATTGTAATCAGCAGCTAGCAGCTGAGGATCGCAGCTTTGTTGCAGGCGAGTCAGTAATTCATCCTGCTCCAGCGGCCAATGCTCTGCCAGCTTGCCTTCACGGATCATCGTCAACAATGGAACCAAAAGCGGATCCTGGGGTTGGCGGTAAAACAGCGATCCTAAGATGCGACAAATAATTGAAAACTCATTCATGCTAGTGGTCCATTAAGTAGAGATTTATTGAGTAAAAACTGTGGTGTGAAAGCTAAAGTGTGGCAAATTCTTCGATTGGCTTCATACCACGGGATTCAAGGAAACCAAGCATCCGGCGCACAGAAACATTGAGAATGCGCGCTTCCGGGAACTCAACTTCTGCCAGAATTTTGCGACATTCATCGAAATCACCAAGGGTGAATGCAGTATGGGAATCAGAACCCAGCGATAACCACCCACCCGCATCACGCACCGCTTCGGCGATAGCACGGCAGTTCGGGCCACTGCCCTTGCGCGAATGAGTAAATGAGGAGTTATTCAGCTCCAGTGCGACCTGATATTTTGCTGCTGCTTGTGCAATGGCAGGAATATCTACCGGGAATTTCGGGTTACCTGGATGGCTGATGATATGAACGTTACCGCTCGCCATGGCAGCGATCATTGCTTCTGTGTGTGTAGCGCTATCTTTTGGGGGAAATACAGGCTCATGAAAACCGGCAATAATAAGATCCAGTGAATCCAACATTGGGCCAGTGCAGTCAATTTCCCCGGCAGTATTTTTAATGTTGGCTTCAATACCACGCAAAATACCAACACCATCAACCATTCGTGGCCAAATACGCATGTTCACAAAATGCCAGTAATGTGGGGCATCAGCCATATCCGGGCCATGATCGGTGATGGCGAACAGTTGGATGCCTTTGCTTTTCGCAATCGCAATATAGTCGTGAAGGGTGCTATAGGCGTGGGTGCTAGCGACGGTGTGCATATGCAGGTCAACGGGATACATGGCTCTCTCCTTTTATCTCTTTCCCGCAAGGATAGCAGTTATCGCCATTGTTTTTTAGCCCGGCACTGGCCGGGCTTAGCATTAATAGCCGTTATGCAAAGAGACCTGTCCGCTCGGTGATTCACCTTTTTCAATTTCACGAATGGTTTTTGCAATGTACTCCATGGCTTCTTGCGGCCGAGTCACCGCCGCCAGATGCGGAGTGATGGCAATGCGAGGATGCTTCCACAACGGGCTGTTTTCAGGTAGAGGTTCTTTAGCAAATACGTCGAGCATTGCAGCTTTCACTTTGCCACTATCCAGTGCAGCCAGCAGATCGTTTTCGACCAGATGTACGCCCCGCGCAAGGTTCATAACATAAGCCTCATCGGCCAGTTGATTGAGCATTTGGCTGTTAATAATACCGACGGTTTGTGGCGTATTGGGCAACAAGTTAATAAGCACGCGGGTGCCATTCAGGAAATCGCTCAGTTCTTCGTTCCCGGCATAGCTTGTGATACCTGGATAATTTTTCTTGCTGCGACTCCAGCAACGAACCGGGAAATCCCAGGCAGCGAGGCTTTCTGCCACTTTCCCGCCTAGCACGCCCGCGCCGAGCACACCAATGGTAAAATCTTCACGGCGATAATCTTCCAGTGGCAACCATTTGGCCTGCAGCTTCAATGCCTGATAATCATCGAAACGGCGGAACCAGTGCAGCACCTGGCTGACGGCATATTCCTGCATTTGTAGCGCCATGCCGGTATCTTCGAGGCGAAATAGCGGCACGCCTTCGGGCAGCATATCCGGATGCGTCTGTAGTTTACTCAGAATGGAGTCCACACCTGCACCTAACGCAAACACACCTTTCAGCTCACTATGCCCGCTGAGCATCTCGACCGGAGGATGCCATACCAGAGCGTAATCAGCTGGCTGGTTATCGCCAGGACGCCACTGGCGAACCCTGGCATCGGGAATGAGCTGCTGCATACCGTCGAGCCAAAATTGCGTATCAAATGTCGGGTGGTGAAAAATAATATCCATGCTTTCTCCATTTATTCTTGTACTTACGCGTAGCGTTTAACAATACAGTAGATGAATGTAATAAAAAATCACCTCAGCGTTGCTGTTTTAAGAAGCAAGTTGTTTGAAGTTTGGCTAAACGCACCGACTTTGCTGAAAAGTGAATTGACGCAGCCCCCAGTTTTCCCTACATTAGCGCCCGTTCCGGCAGGTAAGGAACAACAAAACGGTGAGGTGTCCGAGTGGCTGAAGGAGCACGCCTGGAAAGTGTGTATACGGCAACGTATCGAGGGTTCGAACCCCTCTCTCACCGCCACATTTGAAGAAGAGCTCGTATGCAAATACGGGCTTTTTTTTCGCCCGTAACCCGTGGAGAGATGGGTGAGAACCCTCGACCCGAGGTTTGAGAAACACATTAGGACGTCAAGCATCATGTCCGCACAGCGGGCACACAAATACCCTTGAGCACCTGAACTCAAAAATTCAGGTGCTTCAGATGTAATATGAAATGTGAGAAATGCAGACTTAGCTATACTCCAATCCTGTATAAGAGCCTGGAGTAATAGCTTGTTCAAAATCTTCCATTGGCAAAATACAATGAAGGTTCTCATATCGCGAATACGATTCACTGAATGTGATCGATTCTTTTTTCGCCGCCATGATGATGTCATAAACAGCTTCGTGTGCCTTTGCCTTCCCTAGTCCTCTTTTGCATAACTCCATCATGACATTTTCACCATTAATCATTCCTTTGGTGATATTTAAATTTCTTTCCATGGCTGCTTTATCAATAAAGAGGTCTTTTAAAAGAACTTCAGTTTTTAAAATTATTTCATGGGTAAGTAAATTAGCTTCTCTTAATAAGCTATCAATAACTAAATTACTACAACCATCAGCTTCAAATGGCCTTACTGCCATATTTAATATAGTTCCTGGCAAACTAAATAAAACCTTTGAGTTGCCTATAATTCCATAACATAAGGCAGGATTGATTTTCTGCGGCATTGTACTACTTCCAACCTGCCCCTCAGAAAAACCTTCGCTCATTTCAGAATATTCTTCAGATGAGCTGATATATACTTCTTCAGCTATTTTCGCGCAAACATGTGCAATCAAAGTCAAATTGTTCACATATTGGCACATATGTACCCTGATTGACCTGCTGGGAATTTTCATTTCTCCCATACCTAACATATCAGCAACCCGCGATTGCATTTCAGGTCCTACATCAGGCAAAGTATGAAATCCACCTACTGCTCCGCCCATCATAACTTGAAAGATACCGTTGGCAGAGGTGATGAGAATGTCTTTACATCTTAAAAGCTCATCTTCCCATACCGAAAATTTAGTATTCAATAATATTGGCAAGGCATGTTTTGAGTGTGTTCTGGCCGCAATTACAACGCCTTCATTACGCCTTTTAAGTTCGCCAATATTGATAACCATCTTATCTATTATAGAAATAAATTCCTGATGAAACTTCTTACATATATAAAGCTCGGCTGTTTGCTGAATATTTTGCGTAGTTATTCCATAATGAATATATTTAGCCGCATCATCACCAACAATCCGTCCTAGTTCATTGAGCACAGGGACCAATGGATGTTTTGTCTTTATATATCCCTGGATGATATTTTCTTTATCAAGAAGAGATATATCACAGTGTTTAACAATAATGTCCCCTTGTTGTTGAGGTATGATACCCAACTCAATCTGAACCTTTGCTAATACAGCTTCAATGTCTAACCAAACTTGGTAAATGCTGGTATCTTGATATATATTCTCAAAACCATTTCTGTTCAGGGTATAACTTGTTGGATCATAACATGTGGTCATTGCGAGACACCTTTAAGCAAAAATAAGTTGGGTATAAAACAGGGTGGAAAATATACCTACAACACAAGGGATAGCTGCTCTTTTCAGCACTTCAAACGGGCTAACCTTTGCCGCAACAGCTACTGCAATTACTACCGCCGCCACCGGGGATAATGAACGTCCAAAACCAGCAGCATGTTGCATCGGTACCAGCATTTGTACTGCTTTGACGCCCGCTGCGCTTGAAAGCTCATTACCCAAGCTCGCAAAGCTAACAAATGCGGCACTGCCTGACCCTGTTAACATCGCAGTAAATGCGATAATTGACATACCGAAAATTGTAATAAGGATGTAGTGAATATCTCCTGCTAAGATCATGGACTTTAAAGCAGTGATCGCACCAATGGCATCCAGACCTAAAGTAAACATAGTTGCTGCAACAATTAAAACAACAACCGTACTAAATGCACCAGCCATGCCTTTGAAAAATTCGAAAGAATGCTCCAGAGCTAATTGTAAATTTCGTTTTTTACACGCATCAATTGCAACGATCAATATTAACGAGGTAAACATCGCAATCGGCGCATTAATTTTAATACCGTCAATACCGATATCAGAAAATATCATTAATAATGCTAATGGCAGGAACGGAAGCACTGCATAAAATTTAGGGATGGAAATGCCTTTTTCTTCTCCAGTAATGTTATCTACTCTTTGTTGATTTTTATGACCATCTCTTTTATCAAACCATTTTTGGACAAAGAAATGTGATACGGCAACTGTCAGCGTCACAGGTATAGCAACTAAGATTTCTGTAGTTGCAAAATACTCTGTTATCGACATGTCTAACAATTCTGCCGCGACATTTGAGTTTCCAGAACCCGGCCCTAGATCCAGGGAGCCACATGTTCCAATGACTACAGCAGCAGAAAGTGGGCTTACCCCTGCTTGTATCAGAATAGGATAAAAAGAAATTAATAACAGCATGGCAAGCCCTGCGGGACTTGGAATAACTAAATTTAACGTTTGGCCAATGATAAACGCCATCGCCAAAATCAAATAGGGCTTATTAATTATTTGTAGTGGTTTAGCACAAGCTTTAACTAAGCTATCAGCCGCACCTATTTTACTCATATATGCAGCAAAACCAGCTGATGTCATAGCAATCATACCGATCGTTGCTGTGCGTTCAGACATAATTGCACTGAATGCTCCGAACAAATCAAAAAAGGTTGAACCAGTCGTGGTAAATTTATATTGCGCCCCCATAAATTCAGCGATACCGCCTTGAGTGAATACCACTCCGATAGTCAGCATTAAAAGACCTGAAATGGTCAATGTTGTATGAGTCTGATAATTTTTTATAATCATATACATCGTAATAAACACAACCGGCACAGCCATATATGCAATCATTTTTTAGTATCCATATTTATTCATAGTAAAGTTTTCATATTTCTATGCGGAAATTTACGACCAAATGCTCACGTTAATAACAAATTGCAATTATGTATATTTCACTATTTACTCATTACCAACTCGATATTGCTTAGGTGATAAATGGAAATAACGTTTAAATTGTTTAGAAAATTCATACTGAGATGAATACCCTAGTTCATTTGAAATTTCTAACACCCTGAGATTTGTAGTCCTCAGTAAAGTACATGCTTTATCCAGACGACGCCGGACCATATAGTTCATAAGTGACAGGCCAGTCTGTTCTTTAAATTCTTTTCTGAAAACTTCATAATTCAATAAGTTACTCTCACAATATGATTTAAGGTCAATACGTTGATTAAGAAATTTATCTAAATCTAACTTCACCTGATTAATACTTTCATTTTCATATTGCGCATGGAAAGCTGGTGTTTTATTAAATATACTATTCAGTAACTCTATGAATTTTATATAAACACTTGGCATATCCAATTCACTTGCTTTTTTGATAAACTCCATAAAACTGGTAAAATTATCAATAATTTCTAATGGGCATGAAGTTTGATAAACAACTTTCTTGTTGTCAGGCAGTAAAAATGATGACAAGTGTTTATATAAGTTTAGATCACAGTCTAAATAATATTCCTTCCAGGATGGCTGGCTTTCGCAATGACTGGAGTGTTTGTATTCTGGTTTTCTTAAAAAAACAGAACCTTTCTTCAAATGATGCAACTGATCCTGAGAGTCAACATAAGTACCCTTACCTTCTATAACAAGGACTAATGAGAAGTAAGGGAACGTTACATTGATATGTTTTTTTGTTTTTCCTTCTCTGTCAATATAACCACACCCAATCCAACTACCACTATTTCCAAGCGCTTTTGAATAGTTCACGGATGCCGTTGTTTTTGAAGAACTCTCAAGTGGTTCAATAAATGGGACTTTAATCTGATATTTATGTCTGTTTTCCATTTCTCATCTTTTCAACATATTGAATATAGAAAATTAACTTGTCCAATTACATTTATTTACGGCTTTCAAGCATTAGAATACTTTATATACTACGGGCTTTTATTCAACAAAAAAATATCACTCCTGGGTTTAAAGATATGCTCATTGGGACATTTCAATATACAGATCACACATTTAAAACTTTATCTAAAATTAAACGAATTCACCGCGCTTACCACCCCCTCTTGAGAAACCAATCATCCACATACTGTTCGCGGTACGAAAAGGGCATCTTTCAGATGTTAGAGTTACCTTCAGCATCTATGCTGGCGTTTTATTCACCTCATTCTCAATCATCGTTCACACCTTAACCGAACGGTACATAAACCAAAGATTAAACTTGACCGAATGAGGTTGAATCCCTATAGTAGCGCCCCGTTGCCCCCAGAAGTTGGCAACAAAAACAAAACGGTGAGGTGTCCGAGTGGCTGAAGGAGCACGCCTGGAAAGTGTGTATACGGCAACGTATCGAGGGTTCGAACCCCTCTCTCACCGCCATATTTAAAGAGAAAGTCTGAATTCACGTTCAGACTTTTTTTTCGTCTGTAGTTTGTGGTTTTGTCGGATAAAAAAACCCGAACCTAAGTTCGGGCTTTTACATGTTAGTCAGTGTTACCTTTGCTAAATCGCTCTCGTATCACCACAAAGAACACCGGTACGAAGAAGATAGCCAACAGGGTTGCGGATAGCATTCCTCCCATCACGCCGGTCCCAACCGCGTTCTGCGCACCACTGCCGGCACCACGGCTAAGAACCAAAGGCATCACCCCTAAAATAAACGCTAATGATGTCATCAGGATTGGGCGTAAACGCATTCGCACTGCATCCAGCGTGGCTTCCATTAACCCTTTACCCTCTTTTTCCATCAAGTCTTTGGCGAATTCAACGATCAGTATCGCGTTCTTCGCTGATAGCCCAATCGTCGTCAGCAACCCGACCTGGAAATAGACGTCATTATTCATGCCGCGCATTGCCGCCGCTAACAGTGCCCCAAAAACGCCAAGTGGCACCACCAGCATCACCGAGAACGGTATCGACCAGCTTTCATAAAGTGCTGCGAGGCACAAGAACACCACCACCAAAGAGATAGCGTAGAGTGCAGGTGCCTGGTTTCCAGAAAGCCTTTCCTGATACGACATTCCGGTCCAGTCATAGCCGATACCGGACGGTAATTGAGATGCCAGTTGTTCCATCAGTATCATCGCGTCACCGGTACTTTTACCCGGAGCAGCCTCGCCTAATATTTCCATTGATGGCAAACCGTTATAACGCTCCAGACGTGGTGAACCGTACATCCAGTGAGATGAAGAGAATGCTGAAAGCGGTACCATTTGCCCGCTGCTACCGCGAACATAAAGGTTGTTGATGTCCTTTGGCAGCATGCGGAAACGGGCATCAGCCTGCACATAAACCTTCTTCACACGGCCATGATCGATAAAATCGTTCACGTAAGTGCCGCCCAATGCACTAGCAATGGTCTGGTTGATATCCGTAATGCTTACACCGAGTGACTGTGCTTTTTCCTGGTCGATTTCCAGTTTGTACTGTGGAGTATCTTCCAGCCCATTCGCACGAACACGAGTGAGGATATCAGGATGTTTTGCCACCATGCCCATCAGTTGGTTACGCGATTCAGTCAGTTGCTGGTGCCCAAGGTTTGCCTGGTCAATCAGTTCAAAGTCAAAACCTGTGGCGGTACCCAGTTCCATGATGGCGGGTAAGTTAAACGGGAATATCATGCCATCACGAATTTTGCCGAACGCTTTGGTTGCACGTTCAACGATGGCGCCAACCGCATTCTCCTTGCCGGATCTTTCATCCCACGCTTTCAGGCTAATAAATGCAATCCCGGAGTTTTGCCCCTGCCCACTGAAGCTAAAACCGTTTACGGTAAATACCGATTCAACATTGGCTTTTTCGGTACCAAGATAATAGTCAGTAATCTGATCGAGCACTTTCTGCGTTCTTTCCTGGGTTGCCCCCGCAGGTAATTGCACCATCGTCATAAACACGCCCTGATCCTCCTCGGGCAAGAATGAAGTCGGCAAGCGCAGAAACAGAAACGCCATACCGGCAACAATAATCAGATACAGCAGCAGATAGCGCCCAGTATTACGCAAAATGTTACTGACACTGTTGGTGTAGTGATTGGTGCTGTGATTAAACTTTTCGTTAAACCAGCCAAAAAAGCCCGTTTTGTGATGCGTTTCGGCAGTAACCGGTTTTAGCAATGTGGCACACAATGCCGGAGTAAGGATCAGTGCCACCAGTACCGACAGCGCCATGGCTGAAACGATGGTAATCGAGAACTGGCGATAAATAGCGCCGGTCGAACCGCCAAAGAAAGCCATCGGAATAAAGACCGCCGACAATACCATCGCGATCCCGACCAGCGCCCCTTGAATCTGGCTCATCGATTTCTTAGTGGCTTCTTTTGGCGAGAGATGCTCTTCAACCATCACGCGTTCGACGTTTTCCACCACCACAATCGCATCATCTACCAATAAGCCGATCGCCAGCACCATACCAAACATGGTGAGCGTGTTTATCGAGTAGCCAAACGCGGATAAAACTGCAAATGTCCCCAGTAACACCACCGGTACTGCAATCGTTGGGATTAAGGTCGCACGGAAGTTTTGCAGGAACAAATACATCACCAGGAATACCAGGATGATGGCTTCGAACAACGTTTTCACCACTTCATGAATGGAGATTTTCACAAACGGTGTAGTGTCGTACGGGTAAACCACTTTCATCCCTTGCGGGAAAAAAGGTTGTAGCGAGACCAATTTCGCTTTGATCCCTTCAGCGGTATCCAGCGCATTTGCACCTGTCGCCAGTTTAATACCCAAGCCAGCAGCGGCCTGCCCATTAATTTTCGCCACTGTGTTGTAGTTTTCCCCCCCTAGCTCAATACGGGCGACATCACTTAAATGCACCACCGAGCCATCCGGATTCACTTTCAGCGTCACTTTGCCGAACTGTTCCGGGTCACGCAGACGCGTCTGGGCAATAATCGAGGCGTTAAGCTGCTGGTTTTTCACTGCAGGCGTGCCACCGAGTTGCCCCGCAGCAACCTGGTCGTTCTGCAGTTTTAACTGATTCACCACATCGCCCGGGTTGAGCTGGTATTTGTTCAACGCCCCCGTATCCAGCCAGATACGCATCGCATACTGCGCACCAAACAACTGCACATCGCCAACCCCGTTGGTCCGGCTGATAGCATCTTTGAGATTCGACGCCACATAATCGGAAATGTCATCCTGGGTCAGGCTTGGGTTGTCAGAGATAAAGCCCGCCACCAGCAAAAAGCTGCTGGAGGACTTTTCAACGCTAATGCCCTGCTGCTGCACTTCTTGCGGTAATAACGGCATCGCCAGTTGCAGTTTATTTTGCACCTGAACCTGGGCAATATCCGGGCTGGTGCCTGATTTAAAGGTCAAGGTGATCGTCACGCCACCAGCGGAGTCACTGGTAGAAGACATGTACATCAGGTTATCGATACCGTTCATATTCTGTTCGATAACCTGCGTCACAGTGTCCTGCACCGTTTGCGCATCCGCACCCGGATAGGTTGCCGTTACCGCAACCGCCGGAGGTGCAATCGTCGGATACTGCGCGACCGGGAGTTGTAATATCGCAAGCGCGCCAGCAATCATCAAAATGATCGCCAGCACCCAGGCAAATATTGGTCGTTCAATAAAAAAATTAGCCATTTTCCAGAACCTTAGCGTGTTTGGGTAGCAGCGCTATCCTGTACCACCTGTACAGCAACACCGGGACGAACGCGTTGAAGCCCACTAACGATGATTTTCTCACCAGGCTTAATGCCTTTTGTCACCAGCCATTGATCTCCAATCGCCTGAGGTGCGGTCACTTCGCGGACTTCTGCTTTGTTATTCTGATCAACCACCATCACGGTGGCGTCACCGCGAGGATTACGCGTCACACCTTGTTGCGGCACTAAAATCGCGTCCGGCTTAATGCCTTCGTCAATTTTTGCGCGCACATACATACCCGGCAGTAACTGGTGCTGCGGATTCGGGAATACGGCACGTAAAGTAATGGAACCGGTGGTTTGATCGACCGTCACATCAGAAAACTCCAGCTCGCCGTTTATCGGGTAAAGCTGGCCATCTTCCATCAGCAGTTGCACCGCAGTTTTTCCATTAGCTTTCTGCAGGCTACCCTGCTCAACCGACTGCTTTAACTGCATAAAGTCATTGCTGGATTGCGTGACATCGACATAAATCGGGTCAAGCTGTTGAACCGTTGCCAATGAAGAAGCCTGACCATTAGTGACCAGCGCCCCTTCGGTGACATTCGACTTACCAATGCGCCCGTCGATAGGAGAAGAAACTTTGGTATAGGCGAGATTAATCCGCGCATTTTCTACATCCGCTTGCGCCGCTTTCACTTCTGCATCAGCTTGCTGAGCGGTTGCGACTGCCTGATCGTATTCCTGTTTGCTGATGTAATTGGTGCCAAGCAATGGCACATAACGTTTCACCGTCAGATGCGCAATATTCGCAGCGGCTTTTGCTTTAGCGAGCGCCCCTTGCGCACTGTTCCATGCAGCCTGGTAAGGAGCAGGATCAATCTGGTAGAGAGAGTTTCCCGCAACAATATCGCTGCCTTCGACAAAATTGCGCTTCAGGATGATGCCACTGACTTGCGGACGAACTTCCGCCACGCGGAACGCGTCAGTACGCCCAGGAAGTTCAGTCGTCACCGCCAACGGAGCCGCTTTAGCGATATAGACATTGACCTGCGGCGCAGGCAATGCAGCCTTTTCGTCGCCTTTATCATTACAACCCGCCAGAATTCCCGCTGCGACCAGAAGTACCGAAGGCAGGATGATGAACTTGCCATATTTCTTCATTACGATTCCTTAAAGCATGATTCTTGAAGTAAAAACTTGCAGTCCGGGGGCAAAGAAAAGCGCCCCTGACAATGAAATCCTGTTATTTCGCCTTACCAAAACGGCGACTTATCACGACGAAAAATACCGGGACAAAAAAGATCGCCAGCAGCGTGGCAGAAACCATGCCGCCCATCACGCCAGTGCCCACGGCATTTTGCGCACCACTTCCCGCGCCATCGCTGATAACCAGCGGCATCACGCCCAGCATAAAGGCCAGCGAAGTCATCAGAATGGGGCGCAGGCGCATGCGTACCGCATCGAGCGTGGCTTCAATTAACCCTTTGCCTTCTTTGTCCATCAGGTCTTTGGCAAACTCGACGATAAGAATCGCGTTCTTCGCCGACAGCCCGATAGTGGTCAGTAACCCAACCTGGAAGTAGACGTCATTGTTCAAACCACGCAGCGCGGCGGCCAGCAGTGCACCGACCACACCAAGCGGTACAACCAGCATGACTGAGAAGGGGATCGACCAGCTTTCATAGAGTGCAGCGAGGCACAAGAAGACGACTAATAATGAGATGGCGTACAACGCCGGAGCCTGGTTGCCAGATAGACGTTCTTGATAAGACATTCCCGTCCAGTCAAAACCGATTCCAGTGGGGAGTTTCGCCGCAAGATCTTCCATTAGCAGCATCGCTTCACCAGTACTTTTACCCGGTGTGGCTTCACCGAGAATTTCCATAGAAGGCAGACCGTTGTAACGTTCGAGGCGTGGAGAACCATAAATCCAGTGCGCGCTGGCAAATGAAGAGAATGGCACCATTTGCCCACTGCTCCCACGCACGAACCAACTGTTAATGTCCTGCGGTAACATGCGGTTCTCCGCACGCCCTTGCAGGTAAACTTTCTTCACTCGCCCGCTATCAATAAAGTCATTAACGTAGGTACTGCCGAGGCCGGTAGCGATCGTCTGGTTAATATCGGAAATGCTCACGCCCAGCGACTGGGCTTTCTCCTGATCGACTTCCAGCTTAAATTGCGGGGTATCTTCCAGCCCGTTCGGGCGAATACGAACCAGCATATCCGGACGTTTTGCGATAGATGCCAGCAACTGGTTTCGCGCCTCGGTCAGCGCTTTATGCCCAAGGCTCGCCTGGTCGATTAACTCAAAGTCAAAACCGGTGGCGGTTCCCAGCTCGGTAATCGCAGGTAGGTTGAAGGCGAAAACCATGCCATCGTGGATTTTGCTAAATTCACGAGTGGCACGCCCGACAATCGCCCCCACTTCATTCTCTTTGCCAGGGCGTTTATCCCAGTCTTTCAGGCGCACAAAAGCCAGACCATTGTTCTGACCTTTACCGCTGAAACTAAAGCCGTTAACGGTAAATACCGAATCAACGTTTGCGGATTCTTTGGTCAGATAGTATTGGGTTATCTGATCCATGATTTTTTCGGTTCTGGCTTGTGTTGCCCCGGCAGGCAACGTCACCATAGTCAGGAACACCCCCTGGTCTTCTTCGGGTAAAAATGACGTAGGTAAGCGCATGAACAATACCGCCATTCCGACTACAATCAGGACATAAAGCAGCATGTAGCGCCCGGTGCGGCGCAAGATCAGCTTTACGCTGTCGGTATAATGATTGGTGCTTTGTTCAAAGCGAGCGTTAAACCAGCCGAAGAACCCAGTGGTTTTACCATGACTGCCTTTAGCAACCGGTTTGAGCAAGGTGGCACACAGGGCCGGTGTCAGAATTAACGCGACTAAAACCGAAAGCGCCATCGCCGAGACAATTGTTATTGAGAACTGGCGATAGATAACACCTGTAGAGCCGCCGAAAAAGGCCATTGGGATAAATACTGCCGACAGCACCATGGCAATCCCCACCAGCGCGCCCTGTATTTGCCCCATTGATTTTTGTGTCGCTTCTTTCGGTGAAAGCCCCTCTTCCACCATCACGCGTTCGACGTTTTCTACCACCACAATGGCATCATCCACCAACAAGCCTATCGCCAGCACCATGCCGAACATCGTCAGTGTGTTTATCGAATAACCAAACGCGGCCAGAATGGAAAAGGTCCCCAGCAACACCACCGGCACGGCAATAGTCGGGATAAGCGTGGCGCGGAAGTTCTGTAAAAACAGATACATTACCAGGAACACCAGCAAGATAGCTTCGAGCAGAGTTTTGAACACTTCGCGAATGGAGATTTTGACGAATGGCGTGGTGTCGTAGGTATAGACAACGTTCAAACCGTGTGGGAAGTAACTTTGAAGTTTAGCCATTTGCGTCTGCACCGCTTTGGCGGTATCCAGCGCGTTAGCGCCAGTGGCTAATTTAATCCCCAGACCGGCGGCAGGTTTGCCATTGTAGCGGGCGATCACGTTATAGTTTTCGCCGCCTAGTTCAATCCGCCCGACATCGTGCAGTTCAACCCTGGCACCATTCGGCTGCACTTTAAGTAAAATGTGGCCAAACTGTTCCGGATCGCGCAGACGGGTTTGGGCAATAATAGAAGCATTGAGTTGTTGGTCTGCAATGGCGGGCGTTCCGCCAAGTTGCCCGGCAGCAACCTGTGCATTCTGAGTTCTAATCTGGTTAATCACATCTAGCGTGGTTAACTGGTATTTATTCAACTGATTAGGATCGAGCCAGATCCGCATCGCATACTGCGCACCAAAAAGCTGCACATCGCCAACCCCTGCGGTACGGCTGATCGGGTCTTTGATATTAGAAGAAATATAGTCGGCAATATCGTCCTGACTCATGCTGCCATCTTGTGAGATAAACCCAGCCACCATCAGGAAACTGCTGGAGGATTTTTTAACACTGATCCCCTGTTGCTGGACTTCCTGTGGCAACAAAGGCATGGCGAGCTGAAGTTTATTTTGTACCTGTACCTGAGCGATATCCGGATCGGTACCTGACTTAAAGGTCAGGCTCACCGTCACGCTACCCGAGGCATCGCTGGTTGAGGACATGTACATCAGGTTATCCAGGCCGTTCATGTTCTGTTCGATAACCTGGGTCACTGTATCCTGAACGGTACTGGCGTCCGCCCCCGGATAGGTTGCATTAATGGCAACAGCTGGAGGGGCGATTGTCGGGTACTGCGCCACTGGCAAATTAATGATGGACAGCACGCCAGCCAGCATCAAAATGATCGCCAACACCCAGGCAAATATGGGGCGCTCGATAAAAAACTTCGCCATGTGAAGAGTTCTCTGTTAAAGGTCTAATTCTGTGACGGATATAGTGACCGGAAGCTTAACAGAGGCTATTAAGATTAATGATTCATGCGTGTATGTATAAACTTATATTCCTGGACTGGACTTCGAAAAAATTAAAGCACACAATAATTTCGCTTTTTACCTGAATCTCTACTAATAGAAAAACAAATCGTTAAACATGTTAATTCTTGTAACTAATATCCACAAAGAGTTAATTTATCATGGCAAGAAAAACAAAATCAGAAGCGTTAAAAACACGTCAACATTTAATTGATGTCGCGATCACACTATTTGCTAAAAAAGGCGTTTCGACAACAACACTGGCAGACATTGCTGATGCGGCTGGCATGACGCGTGGCGCGATTTACTGGCACTTTGACAGCAAAGTGTCACTGTTTAATGAAATCTGGAATCTTCAATCCAGTTTTGCACTGGAAATAAGACGTAAACTCAAAACACAAACTCATGACAACGATTTACAATTATTCCGTGAAATCATCATTGAAACATTAAAATTCATTTCAACCGATCATCGCCAGCGTGAGTTACTACAAATTCTTTACCATTCGTGCGAATTTAATGGGGAGATGTATTCCGAACGGGAAATAAGGGAGCGTATTTGGTTTAATCGGGAAAGAATGAAAAAGTTATTGCGCAATTGTATATCAAAAGGGTTAATTCCTGTTAATACCAATATAGAACTCATGATTACCATTATTCACGGTTATCTCAGTGGTATTGTCAAAAACTGGCTGATGCGACCGGAGAATCTTAATCTCAATGAACAAGCCCCAGAAATCGCCGACAACCTGTTGGTGATGCTGAGAAAATCTGCCTGAATGGGTGATAAAAAGGTGATAACTGTTGGATGACGCTACGCTTATCCAACCTACGTTTTGTAGGGTAGATAAGCGTAGCGTCATCCAACAACAGAAAGTCTTACAAATCCTTGAACGACCCTAACCGATAGCCGCGTTCCGCTATCG
Source organism: Buttiauxella sp. JUb87 (assembly GCF_004361975.1). NCBI lineage: Bacteria > Pseudomonadati > Pseudomonadota > Gammaproteobacteria > Enterobacterales > Enterobacteriaceae > Buttiauxella > Buttiauxella sp. JUb87. The sequence goes on along the minus strand of NZ_SNVY01000003.1, from coordinate 799,042 downwards.
CATATTTAAGTGAAGCAGAAGTTAATACATCCAGTTCAGCCAGACGTGGGTAGCAATATTTGCTGGCCAGAATAGTGTTATCGATAAATGAAGGGTGGCACATCACTTCAAGCGACAGCTCACCGCGCGCCATAGCCCGATCGAGGGTGTCGAGAAATAGCATTTCGGATATCGAGTCACCATAAAAACCACTGTCAAAGCCCTGAGTGGTTTTTACACCCAGCGGCTCCAGCCCATCGGCTTTAGCGGCATCATAGTCAAAGCGCAGCGGAATGCCTTTCGCCTTCGCGAATGCTTCAACAATTGGGTAGATTTGCGGAATCATATGCACATGATGATGGCTATCGATATGCGCAGGTTCGCGGCCAAATAACTCGACGAATTTCGCAAACTGGCAAGCCAGTTCATGTTCAATTTCCGCCAGCGGCAACGTGCCTTCCTCAGCGCGTTGCCAAATCCATTTGCCCAATTCACCCTTCTCATCCACCAGCCCCGGCATGGCAGACAGCGGACGGCCTAAAGTCAGCACAAAGTGCATACCAATCGCCAGACCAGGATGTTTTGCGCTTAGCGCAACGGCGTGTTCAATCCCCTGGCCGTTAACCATCGCGGTGGTCGACGTCACCACGCCATTGGTGAAAGCATCGATAATTCCGTAATTTTGCGCTTTACACAGCCCAAAATCGTCCGCGTTAACAATTAATAACTTATCCATTGTCGCCTCGGTAAGCTGCCTTCCCCATTCAGGGAAGGCCTCCGGTTATTTAAGTGCAGCAATTGCCTGCGCAAAGTTTGGCAGATTTGCTTCGTGCGCAAGCAACAGGTCGCGGGCAATTTTCTCTGCGTCTTTATCTGAGTGGATAAGCGGGCTTAAATTCAGTGCCAGCAGCACGTCGTTAAAGTTACCGCTAATTGCCGCTTCGCTTGCTGCGACTTCAAAGCCTTTGATGGTGTAAATCAGACCCAGCACTTTCTCATCAAAATGCGTGATGCGTGGAGTGGGTGTTGCGCCATCGCGACCGATAGTACAGGTCATTTCTACCGCCCAGTCAGCCGGAATATTATCAACATGGCCGTGATGCGGCACGTTAACGTAATGCTCACTTTGCTTGTCGTTGTAAATGTCGCTAATCACTTCGCAAGCGGCGTCAGAGTAGTAAGCCCCACCGCGCAATTCCAGCTCTTTTGGCTTCACATTCAGAGCCGGATCTTTGTACAGTTCGAACAGTTGTTTCTCAACTTTCTGGACAACAGTAGCGCGCGCGCCGCCTTTGTAAAACTCGCCCATTTCGATAGCCAGCATCTCTTTTTGCTTGAAGTAGTAGAGCAAATAAGAACACGGAAGCAGACGCAGAGAACGAATCAGACCTTCACTGAATGGCAGATCAAAGATATTTTTCACCGAACCTGCGGTAAGCGTACCTGACGCCACACCATCAAGTAGTTCATCAAAGCGAGAAGTGCCATTAACGATGACATCTTTGATGAACACCATGTGGTTCAGGCCGAACAAGTCGATATTCAATTCATCGGTTGGCGCGAGTTTTAACACATCTTTAATGAACATCTTCATGCCCACCGGAATGTTACACACGCCAATGAATTTCTTGAAATCTGTGTGGCGATAAACCGCTTCAGTCACCATACCGGCTGGGTTGGTGAAGTTAATCACCCAGGCATCCGGACAAATTTCTTTCACATCATTAATGATGTCGAAAATTACCGGAATAGTACGCAGGCCTTTAAACAGACCACCGGCACCGTTAGTTTCCTGGCCCAAATAGCCATAACTTAGCGGGATGCGCTCATCCAGTTCACGGGCTTTCAATTGGCCAACACGCAATTGGGTAGTGACAAAGTCGGCGTCTACTAGCGCTTCACGGCGGTCGAGCGTTTTATACAGCGCAATCGGCACAGCAGCGCGTTCAATCATACGCAAGCAAAGATCAAAGATAATATCTTGTTTCTCTTTACCAGCTTCAACATCGACCAGCCATAATTCAGTAATCGGCAATTCTTCGTAACGTTTAATAAAACCTTCGAGTAATTCAGGGGTATAGCTGCTACCACCACCGATTGTAACGACTTTCAATTTTTTACTCATGAGGACTCCGGTACAAGTTTATTGCACTGTAAATTAAGACAGCGATATAGATGTATTATTGAGGGTTATATCCGACGATTGTCATATTGGATATAGTTATCAACCCTCACTAATACATTCACAGGTTATTAATATAATCACTTAATGCTGTATAACTGCTTCCGATAATGCTGAGGTGTAAACGACGTTAACTTTTTAAAGTTTTTGATAAACATACTGGCACTACTATAACCTGACTCGAAAGCAATATCGGTGACGGAATAGTTGGTAATCTCCAGTTGCTTCTTGGCAAAATTAATTCTTATCTCATTGATGATCTGCATCGGCGTTTTGCCGTAATGGCGTTGCGTGGCACGGGTTAGATATTCTTGCGACTTACCGGCCAACTCCACCATATTAACTAATGCTTTATCACCAAACATTGACTTACCGTGCATCTGCTCGACAGTGTTTTTCAACCAGACAGGAATATCCCCCCCTGACTCTGATTCTTTGTGATGGCGCAGACGATTAACAATATAAAACGTCACCATTTCCAGAAACTCATTAAACTCACCTTGTCGGAAGTTTAATGATGCCGTAACAGATTCGATATAAGTCAGAAATTCATTCTTAATCTGATAAACCTGTGAGGCAATAAAATAAGCTGGAAATAACGGTAAATAGTGCTGTTCAAAAAAAGCTTTGCTGATACCGACATTCAGGATTCGCGTCGCACCAAAATCATAAAAGCTTTGATGGTAAGAACCGAGTGGAATAAAAACAAAACTTCCTCTTTCCAGCAGCACGCGTTTACCGTTGATTTCCTGGTAATAACGCCCTGTCAGCACTACCGTAAATTCGTAGTAATCATGCTGGTGCAGCCCGGAGACACTTTCAACTTTGTTGTGGATGAACATGTGGAAATGTTGACCATCAAAAAGTTGGCTCTCACGTGCCGTGTTGATTTCCATACTGATTACCGGTGGCTGCATAAGGGACTCCAACTTATTTTATTTTTTCGTGAAGCTCAATAAGTTCTGTCACCAACTCACGTGCCAGCATCGAGGTCATCAGGTGGTCCTGCGCATGAACCAGTACAAGACTCACTTTGGTTTTGCCTTCGCCCTGGTCACCTTCAATCAGTTTGGTTTGCACCAGGTGGGCTTCGTTCAGTGCTTCACGAGACTGCCCCATCAACTCCCAGGCTTTTTCGAAATCGCCCGTTTTAGCGATTTTCAGTGCTGCATACGCCAGGCTTCGCGCCTGACCGGAATTGATGATTAAGCCCATCACCACTTCTTCAAGATCGTTAGTATCGACTTCGTTATCTACTGCGTTATCTAAGTTAAACATCAAAATCTCTCCCGGTACTTTTAAAGTGGTTGGGGACGCAGGGGCCATCCCCAACCAAAACTATTCAGAATTTAAGATTAGAATTTCAGTGCGTTAGCAATATCTTCTTCGCTTTCTTCTTCTTCAATCACCGCCTGCGCTTTGTTCGACAGGATAACGAATGGCATGTAGACACATGTCGCGACACCCAGGTTAAACAGAGCCACTAACAGTGCTGCGATACTACCGTTACTGTTGAAGAAGGCACCCAAACCGGTAGGCATGGTCCACGGAGCCAGGTTAGTGACCGGTGGAATGATTCCCAGTGAGTAAGCCGCAAGTGTAATTGCTGCCAGAATCGGCTGAACCAGGACAAACGGGATAAACATAACCGGGTTCATGATGATTGGCAGACCGAACAGAATAGGTTCGTTAATCTGGAAGATGCCTGATGGCAGTGCCAGTTTCGCTACCTGACGGTGATCTGCACGGCGCGAAACCATGAAGATGGCGATAATCAGACCCAGTGTCGCACCAGAACCACCCAACAGGATGTAGGAGTCGAGCATTGGTTTGGCCCAGAAGTGGAACTGTTTGCCAGCATCAATCGCAGCCTGTACAGAACCGTACTGGTTGTAGAGAGCGATGTTTTCCAGCGCCCACGGAGTCATAATTCCGTTGTCCAGCGCGGTCAGCGCCAGTGAACCATGCACACCGAAGAACCACAGCAGGGAGTTGAAGATAACGTACGCCCAGCCCACTACCGCACCCATCGACGCCAGCGGCGTAGAGATGGAATCCATAATGATCTGGTGGAAGTTGCTACCGTGATTCGCCAGCAGCCAGGAAATAATCCCGAAAATAGACAGGATCAGGAAACCTGGAATTAATGCTGAGAATGACCTCGATACCGAAGTCGGTACGCTATCAGGCAAAGTAATAACCCAATTGCTGCGGATAACAAAAGTAAATAGCTCCGCGACGACCAGGCCAATAACAATACCGGAAATAATATTCTGACCACCTAACCAGTTAGCCCCTACCGCATAAGCTTCGCCTACGCTATATGGAGTCACAGTCATAAATGCCGCTACGGATAATAAACCGGCTGCAAGTGGATCAACTTTACGTTCTTCAGCAAGTGCCATACCAATGAAAAAAGGAGCCATTAGCGACATAATACCTAACGTACCGTTATATACGTTGCCGCCAATGGCTTTTAACCCATTAAGGGTTTCAATGGTCGAGGGGTCTAAACGAATACCTAAGGAATAGAAAAAGGAACCGGCACCAAAACTCAGAAAGACGTTATTGATTAATACAAACATGGCCCCGGCAAGGGTCAATGGCATTAATTTGATGAAACCATTTTTAATTGCGTTGACGTGCGGTTGCTTCCCAATTTTCACTGCGAAAGGAAGCAATATCTTTTCAAGTGAATCAATGACTTTACTCATTTGGAATTTCCTTTATTGCCGCAAGTTTCTTGCGGCCAGGTTGTGTAAGGTCGTTCTTTGACGGAAAAATAAAACAAAAGGTAAAAAATTAACTATTAGCTGCTGCTTTCTTGATTGATGCGACGGCTGCTTTCAGCACGCCTAATCCATCAATTTTGCCGTACATTGCCGAATCAATAACTTCGACAGTTTTACCAGGTAATACTTTTTGAATTTCTGGAAGCATATAAGCGATTTGTGGTCCAAGTAATACCAAATCTGCATCCTTGCCTTTTTCCGCCGCCAGAGTTTCAGGCCAGGCTTCAATAACAACGGGTACTTCGTACTTCTCTGCCTGCGCCTTCATTTTTGATACCAGTAATGAAGTGGACATTCCAGCAGAACAAAATAGGTAGATACGTTTTTTAGTCATAATAGTTTCCTCACGTTGCAATGGCCTGCATGTCGGATATCAGCACACCCCACACCTGCAAAAGCAAATCATCATTGGTAAGTTCTGATTGTGTCTGGTTGTAAGGAGTATACGGCAACATTCTGGCGGGGAATAATTTTGAGGAGCCTATAATTGTCTCTCCTTGACCATCCATTTTGATACCCTTCACATTTTGGGCAAATAATTCGCGCAAAGAAAAAAGCCCAAACAGAGTTTGGGCTTTACGAATCTATCACACCAGAAATCAGTCGTAGGCATTCAACGTGCGCTGGCAAAGGGCTGAGCGCACACAATCTTGTTTGCCAAATCGGACGACACCGATCATTTCATCTTCTTCAAAACGTGCCAACGCATCACTCAGGCCGGACTGAACACCACGTGGTAAATCACATTGCGTGATATCGCCATTGACGATCACCGTCACGTTTTCCCCAAGGCGCGTTAAGAACATCTTCATTTGCGCTGCGGTGACGTTCTGCGCCTCATCCAGAATAACCACCGCATTTTCGAAGGTACGTCCGCGCATATAGGCGAACGGCGCGATTTCTACTTTACCGATTTCGGGACGCAGACAGTACTGCATGAAAGACGACCCTAAACGTCGCACCAGGATGTCATACACCGGGCGGAAATAAGGAGCGAATTTTTCCGAAATATCCCCGGGTAAGAAGCCGAGATCTTCGTCAGCTTGCAGGACCGGGCGGGTAACAATAATCCTGTCGACATCCTTATGTATCAGGGCCTCAGCGGCTTTTGCCGCACTGATATACGTCTTGCCGCATCCCGCTTCGCCGGTGGCGAATATCAGCTGTTTTTTCTCGATGGCATTAAGATAGTGCTGTTGAGCCTCATTTCGCGCCGCTATTGGTGAATTATCACGGCAATCCCTGGCCATACCGATAGATTCAACGCCGCTCATCTGCACAAGCGATGTGACCGATTCCTCTTCGCGTTGTTTGTGGCTACGCGAATCCCGTCTCAGCACACGTTTTGCTTCACGACGAGCTTTGATCACTGCTTTCTGTCTTCCCATGGATGGCACCTTACAGTTGGTTTCATTTCCCGCGTCACTTTCAGTCACGCGATTATGCTTACTAACGGATGAGGTTTGGCTTCCTTTTAAGCCATGAACTGCCGGTTGAGAGGATGCACCAGTTAGACGAAATACGCCGCTTAGCGCATCGTTGACACTTTGAGTTGTTAAGGAGTTTGGGTTTTTAGCGGTGAAGACAGCGAAGCCGGAGGAGAAGCCTCCGCGCTGGATGGTGCGGGTAAGATGTCTCGTTAATCGTCCAGTACAGGACCCTACCATGCGCTGTCTCCATTGTGATTAAAATTCACAGCCGGGAACTACCGCTCGTGCTTTAAGTACATCAAATTTTATCTTAAATGCAACACTTATTTTACTTTAATTAAACATTAGCGTTTCGTCATGCGCTGAGTCAATTTATGCCACAGAAATATTACACTTTTATATCAGCCGCATAGTCATAGGAAATGGGGATGAATAGCTGGTGTGTGAATTGTTAGCAAATGAAACATTAGCAGGAGAAGGAATTGCCCTCTTGCAAGATAGCTGTCTCTTAGACACAACTCTCCCTGGCAATCTTGTCAGGGTGAGATCTGTAAGCCTCGCTGATTTTCCGTTCACCCGTGTGTTCAGTTATCTCTTTAATTCCCGCAAACGGTGAACGTATCAAGGGGTTAACGCCAACCCCTTGATAATCCAGGCGCCCGGCAAATCAATCGCCGCTAAAGCGGTAAACACCGTTTTTCACCCAACATTCGGGGTCGTTCGCGATTCGTTCCAGACGATCGCTCTCTCACGTGGTTCCCGACCACGTGACCCCAACTGAAGGGTAAAAAACGGCGCGATTGAAGCCGGGGACAAGGTCAAAACCGCCCTGGCTTTTGACTTTGACTTTGACTTTCGGGTCCGGCTTAAATCGCCTCCATTTTGACTCCAGGTGGCAGGGTCCAGCCGTCGGGAACGGCTGGAGGGCGCGATCGTCGGGAACGAATCGCAACCGACCCTGACACGGAGGCAAAATGGAGGTTTACCGCTTGCGGCGATTTATTTGCCGGGAGTCCGGGTTCTTAGGGTGGCGACGGTGGCCACCCTAAGACGTTCACCGGTTCCGTGGCGACATAAATACACTCTCGCCTGGTGAACGGAACCTGCTCCGGATCGGCAGGGACCGCCCTTCAAAGATGTGTATCACAGACAGCAAGAGAGGGAGAGCACCAGACAGTCCCTTCTCCCTCAGGGAGAAGGTTAGGATGAGGGTGGTTTCAACATCACCAAACTATGCCTCCAACAACCCCTGCCCTAAATAATGCTGACTATCCTTAACGCCAGGCAAAACAAAGAAGTAACCGCCGCCAATCGGCTTCACATACTCCTCCAGCGCCTCGCCATTCAGACGTTGTTGCACCGCCAGAAAACCTTTCTCAAGGTCGTGCTGGAAGCAGACAAACAACAATCCCATATCCAGCTGGCCTGATTTGGAAACGCCCAACGAATAACTGTAACCGCGACGCATCATCAGGTTTGATTGGGTTTCTTTGGTGCGCGGATTTGCCAGACGAATATGTGCATCCAGCGCAATCACGTTACCGTCAGGGTCGGCGGCATAGTCAGGCTCGTCATGCTCGTTTTTCATACCGAGCGGTGCACCACTGTGTTTATCGCGACCAAAAATAGTTTGCTGCTCTTTAAGCGGCGTTCTGTCCCAGAACTCAACATGGAACTGAATGATGCGTACCGCCTGATAGCTGCCGCCCACCGCCCATGCTGGTTCCTGCTGGTTGCCCGTCACCCAAACAACTTCATCCATCAGCGGTTTATTGCCGCTGTCTGGATTGGCGGTTCCATCTTTAAATCCCAGCAAGTTGATCGGCGTTTCTTTACCGCGGCTACGCGCGGCGTGACTGGAGATAAACCCTTCACGCTTCCAGCGCACGCTGAGCAAATCTGGCGTGTGCTTGATGATGTCGCGCAATGCGTGGATAACCGTATCTGCGGTATTCGCGCAAATCTGGATAAGCAAATCACCATGACACAAGCTGGCGTCCAGCGAGTCGTTAGCAAAGCGTTCCATTTTTTGCAGTTTTGTTGGCTTCAGCCCTTTCAGGCCAAAGCGTTCATCAAACAGTGACGTCCCCGCCGACAACGTGAAAGTCAGGTTGTCAGGGTAAATTTCGGCACCGAGGATCCCGGAGTCCATGGGTGGCATCCGCGGATTCGGGGTGTCCGGTGCCGGGCCGCCAGTGGTCAGGAAATCGAAACGCGCAGACAGCAATTTGAACAAACGTTCAAGCTCAGCTTTATCACTTGCCAGCACATCAAAAGCCACCAGCATCATCGCCGCTTGCTGTGGCGTCAGCACGCCTGCCTGATGCACTCCGTAGAACGGTTGTTTTTCCATGCGCGCGTCAGGCGGCAGCGTGCCGGGAGAAGTTTCCGGTTTTGCCGCATGTGCCACAGGGCAACCACCCGCAACGGCAAGGGCGCCACCAAGCGCGCCCAAACCTTTCAGTAACCGACGGCGCGCCGGAAGGTGGCCGCCGTGTTTGCTATTTTCATCCATAAAACTTAATCCAGACCCAGTACGCCACGCAGTTGTGACAAATCTTCAGCCAGCGCCGTGACCGGCCCTTTCAGTGCATTACGGTCAGCGTCGGTCAACTTGTCGTAAGTCTCAAAACCGTCTTTGGTGCGATATTTCGCCAGGATGGCGTCAACTTTCTTGAAGTTGGCATCCACTTTCGCCAGCAACGGTGCGTTATCTTTCACTAGTAAAGGACGCAGCAAGTTGACGATTTTCTGTGCACCATCGACGTTAGCCTGGAAATCCCACAGATCAGTGTGGCTGTAACGGTCTTCTTCTCCACTGATTTTGCTGGCAGCGACTTCTTCAATCAGGCCCGCTGCACCACCAACCACTTTACCTGGTGGGAAGGCCAGTTCAGAGATGCGGGTTTGCAGATCCAGCACGTCGCTATTGAGCTGATCGGCATATTTTTCCATGCCTTTGGTGGAGTTATCACCAAACAGTGCTTTTTCCAGACGGTGGAAACCGGTGAATTTCGGGTCGTTAGCTTTCTGCTCATAATCGTCTTCACGGGCATCGATGCTGCCGTCCAGATCGGAGAACAGTTCGGCAATCGGTTCGATACGTTCGTAATACTGACGGGTTGGTGCATACAAGGATTTAGCTTTTTCTATGTCACCGGCTTTCACTGCGTCAGTAAAGGCTTTGGTACCTTTAACCAGTTCGGCCACTTGGGCAGTGACGTAGGTTTTATATTCGGTAATCGGGCCGGATAACGCCATCAGGTCGTTTTTCGGTGCGGCCTGGTCGCCAGCAGCTTTAACGATAAGTTTGCCTTTCGGGTTGCTGAGCAGGCCGCAAGTCATGTCGTACTCACCGGCTTGCAGGTTGGCCGTCATTTTCTGAGAGAAGCCCGGCGCGATGTTCTCACGCTCTTCGACTACCATCACCCCTTTGAGGATTTCCCACTCCAGCGCTTTCTGGCTGTTGTTCTGAATAATGAACTGGGTTTTACCGGCGTTAACCGTAATGTTCATCGGTTCGCACTGTTTATCAGTAACGGTGACTTTTACCTGAGGAACATCGGCAGCTTGCACCGCAAAGGCTGAAGAGGCAAGCGCAAACAACGCAGCATGCAGGGCTTTTCGACGAAAATGTGTAGTCATGGCCAATCCCTTTAAAACATCAGTATGTTGTAACTAAGAGGCGATTTCTCGCCACAATATTATTAACGAACGCTATTTGTCGCCTGGCTACCCAGACGTGGGGGAATGAAGAACAGTACCAGCGCGGGAATCAGGTAAATAAAGTACATCGCCACTTCGCTGACGCTCGGCGCTTCCTGATAACCAAAAATGCCCTCAAGCAGCGTGCCGGTCAGGGAATGCGTTGAAAGAACATTACTCAGGTCGAAAGCGATATCCTGGAAATGGTTCCAAAGCCCGGCTTCATGGAATGCACGAACCGCACCCGCAGCAAGACCGGCGGCGACCAGTAAAATAAACAAGCTGGTCCATTTGAAGAACACGGCAAGATTCAGGCGTATGCCGCCCCAATAAAGCAAGAAGCCCAGCACGATGGCGGTGCCAAGACCGAGCATCGCACCAAGTGGCGGCATAATGCCGACGTCCTGCTGGAATGCCGCCAGCAGAAAGAACACCGATTCCAGCCCTTCGCGGGCGACGGCGAAGAACACCATCATAATCAACGCCCAGCCGTGGCTGCCTTTGCTATGCAGCGCTTCATCGACCTTCTGCTCCAGCTGCCCTTTGACGTTGCGCGATACTTTGCGCATCCAGAACACCATCCAGGTCAGGATGAATACGGCGATGACGGCGACAATGCCTTCAAACATCTCTTGTTCTTTTTGCGGGAATTCGCCGGTCGTTTCGTTGATGAAGATGCCTAAGCCTAAGCAAAGCGCTGCGGCTGCAACCACCCCAATCCACATGACGCCAATCCACTGACCGCGTTGTGTGCGCTTCAGATAGCTGGCTATCAAACTGACAATCAACGCGGCTTCCAGCCCTTCGCGTAACATAATGAGAAACGGAACGAACATTCCTGACACTCCAACTGTGAACTCAGGTCAAAAGACGTAAAGAAAAGTAAAACCAGAACGATTGTGATTATCATTACCATAAAAATAAACACAAGCAGAGAATTTGAATTTTTGTGTATAGCTGTAAAAAAGGCCGCTATTAGCGGCCTTCCAGATTGCTGGCAAAGGGTGATAAACGTGTTTTGTAGGGCGGATAAGCGTTAGCGTCATCCACCGTTTGCGCGCGTTGTGTCGGATGACGCTGCGCTTATCCAACCTACGAAGAGGTTTGTCAGCAGAATTACTCGACCTGTAACTTTGACGGTGGAGCGGTGTGATAAATCTCATCCGCTTGTGCAAAGCGTTTTTGCATCGATGTACTTGGCGCTTTGCCAAGCAGGCTAACAACCACAATACCGATGCTGCCGAAGATGAAACCAGGAATGATTTCGTACAGACCCAACCAGCCAAACTGCTTCCAGACGATGACGGTCAAGGCACCGATGATCATCCCTGCAAGCGCGCCATTACGCGTCATGCGTGACCACATGACCGAGAACAGCACAACCGGGCCAAACGCGGCACCGAAGCCTGCCCAGGCGTAACTCACCAGACCAAGAACGCGGTTTTCAGGGTTAGCCGCCAGTGCGATGGCAATCAGAGCAACCAGTAGCACCATGAAACGCCCTACCCACACCAGCTCTTTCTGCCCGGCATCTTTACGGAAGAAGGCTTTATACAAGTCTTCAGTAATGGCGCTGGAACATACCAACAACTGGCAGCTCAGCGTAGACATCACCGCCGCTAAAATCGCTGACAACAAGATGCCTGCAATCCATGGGTTAAACAGTAATTGCGCCAGCTCGATGAACACACGCTCGCCGTTCTGGTTAACAGAGCCTGCCAATGACGGGTTGTTGTTGAAATAAGCGATACCGAAGAAGCCCACCGCACACGCACCCGCCAGGCACAGCACCATCCACGTCATACTGATGCGACGCGCTTTGACGATGGTGTGATGTGAATCTGCCGCCATGAAACGCGCCAGAATATGTGGCTGGCCGAAGTAACCCAGGCCCCAGCCCATCAGCGAGATAATCGCCACAAAGTTCAGGCCTTTGAGCATATCGACGTTTTCAATACTTTTTTGCTTGATAACCGCCATTGAATCGTCAAAGCCGCCCACTGCGATAACCACCATCACCGGTGTCAGGATCAGCGCAAAAATCATCAGGCTAGCCTGCACGGTATCGGTCCAGCTCACTGCCAGGAACCCGCCCACGAAGGTATAAATGATGGTTGCCGCTGCACCCGCCCACAGTGCGGTTTCATAGCTCATGCCAAAGGTGCTTTCGAACAGACGAGCCCCCGCCACGATGCCAGATGCACAATAGATAGTGAAGAACAGCAGGATAACCAACGCTGAGATAATACGCAGGATGCGGCTTTTATCTTCAAAACGTCCGGTGAAATAATCAGGCAGCGTCAGTGCGTTGTTGTTCACCTCGGTGTGAACACGTAAACGTCCGGCGACCAGTTTCCAGTTGATATACGCGCCAACCGTCAGGCCGATGGCAATCCAGCTTTCTGAAATACCAGAAAGGAAGATGGCGCCAGGCAGCCCCATCAACAACCAACCGCTCATATCGGATGCGCCCGCTGACAACGCCGTGACCACGCTTCCCAGGCTACGACCGCCCAGAATGTAGTCGTCAAAATTCTTGGTAGAACGCCAGGCGATAAACCCTATCAATATCATGCCAAAGATATAGATAAAGAAAGTCACCAGCATTGGTGTGCTCATGGTCATGCAGATCTCCAAATTTTTATCCATGCCGGAACGCAGCACGGGGATATAGTCATTTTTATTCGCAAGCGTTTTAACACACTATTCACAATAAATTCACCGTACAAAAAATAGCTTTTTGCAGGAGGTTGCACTCGCTCACGCTTTTTACGGTTGCACCTATGGAAAGTGTTAACTATGTCGGTAATTTCGCCCTGTCAGCAAATGATTAGCCAGACAACTTCCTTATTTCTTATTTAACAATTCACTCTTTTTTCAGCTTGCTATCTGGCTCACATTTAACAAGGTTGCATAAAGTTGCAACATGATAGATATTGCCGGATAACTTCTATCAACCCTATATGTACTCACCCGATTAATAACGGGTAAACAGGAGCACTAATGGCCACCACCATGGGCGTCAAACTCGACGACGCAACCCGCGAGCGCATCAAAGAAGCCGCATCACGTATTGACCGCACACCGCACTGGCTAATTAAACAGGCGATTTTTAATTATCTGGAACGTCTCGAAAATAATGACGAATTACCAGAACTGCCGGCCCTGTTAGCGGGTGCAGCAAACGAAAGTGATGAAGCCGCTCCGCACGTTGACGAGGCGCACCAACCGTTCCTCGATTTCGCTGAACAAATTCTGCCGCAATCGGTTACCCGTGCCGCCATTACTGCCGCATGGCGTCGTCCAGAAACCGACGCGGTGCCGATGATTCTGGAACAGGCTCGCCTGCCGCAAGCTATCGCCGAACAAACTCATAAACTGGCTTATCAACTGGCCGAAAAACTGCGCAATCAGAAGAGCGCCTCTGGTCGGGCGGGCATGGTACAAGGTTTGCTGCAAGAATTCTCGCTTTCCTCGCAAGAAGGTGTGGCGCTAATGTGTCTGGCCGAAGCGTTGCTGCGTATCCCGGATAAAGCCACGCGTGATGCGTTAATTCGCGACAAAATCAGCAACGGCAACTGGCATTCGCATATTGGCCGTAGCCCGTCGCTATTTGTCAACGCCGCCACCTGGGGTTTGCTGTTTACCGGCAAACTGGTGTCCACCCACAATGAAGCCAGTCTGTCGACCTCCCTGAACCGCATCATCGGGAAAAGCGGTGAACCGCTGATCCGTAAAGGTGTGGACATGGCGATGCGTTTAATGGGCGAGCAGTTTGTCACCGGCGAAACCATTGCCGAGGCGCTTGCCAACGCCCGCAAACTGGAAGAAAAAGGTTTCCGCTACTCCTACGATATGTTGGGTGAAGCGGCATTAACCGCCGCCGATGCGCAGGCTTACATGGTTTCTTACCAGCAAGCGATTCACGCGATTGGCAAAGCTTCTAATGGCCGTGGCATTTATGAAGGCCCGGGCATCTCAATCAAACTTTCTGCGCTGCATCCGCGCTATAGCCGCGCGCAGTATGACCGCGTGATGGAAGAGTTATACCCACGTCTGAAATCTCTGACGCTGCTGGCTCGCCAGTATGACGTGGGGATTAACATCGATGCGGAAGAAGCCGACCGTCTGGAGATCTCCCTCGACCTGTTGGAAAAACTCTGTTTCGAACCGGAACTGGCAGGCTGGAACGGCATCGGCTTCGTCATTCAGGCCTACCAAAAGCGCTGCCCGTTTGTCATTGACTACCTGGTTGACCTCGCTTCCCGTAGCCGTCGCCGCCTGATGATCCGCCTGGTGAAAGGCGCATATTGGGACAGCGAAATCAAACGCGCACAAATGGACGGGCTGGAAGGCTATCCGGTATATACGCGTAAGGTTTACACCGATATTTCCTACCTCGCCTGCGCCAAAAAGCTGTTGGCAGTGCCGAATCTGATTTACCCGCAGTTCGCCACACACAACGCGCACACCCTGGCGGCAATCTACAACCTGGCCGGGCAAAACTATTACCCAGGCCAGTATGAATTCCAGTGCCTGCACGGCATGGGCGAACCGCTTTATGATCAAGTGGTCGGCAAAGTTGCCGATGGCAAACTGAACCGCCCTTGCCGCATTTATGCACCGGTCGGCACCCATGAAACGCTGCTGGCTTACCTGGTGCGCCGCCTGTTAGAAAACGGTGCCAACACCTCGTTTGTTAACCGTATTGCCGACAACACCTTGCCGCTCGACGAACTGGTTGCCGACCCGGTAACCGCTATCGAAGCTATCGCGGCAAAAGAAGGTCAGCTTGGCTTGCCACATCCAAAAATTGCCACGCCAAAAGAGTTGTATGGCGCAGGTCGCACCAACTCCAGCGGCCTGGACCTGGCGAACGAACATCGTCTGGCGTCACTCTCCTCTGCCCTGCTCAATAGCGCAGCCCAGAAGTGGCAAGCGCTGCCAATGTTAGAACATGCCGTTGCGGCGGGCGACATGGTGGCCGTGAAGAACCCGGCAGAGCCGACTGACATCGTCGGTTTCACTCGCGAAGCCACGCCAGAAGAAGTTTCTCAGGCGCTGGAAAGTGCGGTGAACAACGCGCCAATCTGGTTCGCCACCCCGCCACAAGAACGCGCCGCGATTCTTGAACGTGCAGCCGTGATGATGGAAGGCCAGATGCAGCAATTGATTGGCATTCTGGTGCGCGAAGCTGGCAAAACCTTCAGCAACGCGATTGCTGAAGTGCGCGAAGCGGTGGATTTCCTGCACTATTACGCCGGTCAGGTGCGCGATGATTTCGATAACGAAACCCACCGTCCGCTCGGCCCGGTGGTCTGTATCAGCCCATGGAACTTCCCACTGGCCATCTTTAGCGGCCAGATTGCTGCCGCCCTTGCCGCGGGTAACAGCGTGCTGGCAAAACCGGCTGAACAAACTCCTCTGATTGCTGCGCAAGGCGTTGCCATTCTGCTGGAAGCTGGTGTGCCTGCGGGCGTGCTGCAATTGCTGCCAGGCCGTGGTGAAACGGTTGGCGCACAGTTGACAGGCGATCCGCGTGTCCGTGGCGTGATGTTTACCGGTTCCACCGAAGTCGCGACACTGCTGCAACGCAACATTGCTGACCGTCTGGACCCGCAAGGTCGCCCAACACCGCTGATTGCTGAAACTGGTGGTCTCAACGCGATGATCGTCGATTCTTCGGCGCTCACCGAGCAAGTCGTGGTTGATGTGCTGGCCTCGGCATTTGATAGCGCCGGACAGCGTTGTTCTGCATTGCGCGTGTTGTGTATTCAGGAGGATGTTGCCGAGCACACGCTGCAAATGCTGCGCGGTGCGATGGCGGAATGCCGCATGGGCAACCCAGGCCGCCTGACGACCGACATCGGCCCGGTTATCGACGCCGAAGCGAAAGAGAATATCGAGCAGCATATCCAGACGCTGCGCAGCAAAGGCCGCAAAGTATTCCAGGCGGTGCGTGATAACAACGTGGATGCGAAAGAGTGGCAAAGCGGTACGTTCGTTGCGCCAACATTGATTGAGCTGGAAAGCTTCGACGAGATGCAAAAAGAAGTGTTTGGCCCGGTGTTGCACGTGGTGCGTTACAACCGCAGCAACCTCGAAGCATTGATTAAGCAAATCAATGCTGCCGGATATGGCCTGACGCTGGGTGTGCATACCCGTATCGATGAAACCATCGCTCAGGTGACCGGTTCAGCGCATGTCGGCAATATGTATGTGAACCGCAATATGGTCGGTGCGGTGGTCGGCGTGCAGCCATTCGGCGGCGAAGGTTTATCTGGCACTGGACCGAAAGCCGGTGGCCCGCTGTATCTGTACCGCCTGCTGGCGAACCGCCCGGACAATGCGCTGCAAACGACGTTTAATCGCCAGGATGCTGAATTGCCGGTGGATACCACGCTGAAGGCCAGCTTGCAGGAATCCCATCAGGCACTAACGCAATGGGCGGCCAACAAAGGTGAATTGCCAGCCGTGTGCGAACGTTTCGCGCAACTTGCGCAAAGCGGCACGCTGCGCCAATTGCCGGGGCCAACCGGTGAACGCAACACCTACGCCTTAATGCCACGTGAGCGCATATTGTGTATCGCCGATAACGAGCAAGATGCGCTAGTGCAACTGGCGGCGGTGACTAGTGTTGGTAGCCGTGCACTATGGGCCGATGACAAGCTGCATCGTGAACTGGCAAAAGCCCTGCCTGCGCGGGTGCAAAAGCACATCGATTTTGCCAAAGAAGATGCCCTGCTCGGCCAGCTGTTTGATGCGGTGATTTACCACGGTGATTCCGACCAGTTGCGTGCGCTATGCGAAAAAGTCGCGGCCCGCAATGGGGCGATTGTTTCGGTGCAAGGCTTTGCGCGCGGAGAAACCAATCTGTTGCTGGAACGTTTGTACGTTGAGCGTTCGCTGAGCGTGAACACCGCAGCCGCCGGTGGTAATGCCAGTCTGATGACAATCGGCTAAGGTTTCACTAAGCTTTCGGGAATAATTTGTATGGCCTTGTAGGGTGGAAAAGCGATAGCGCCATCCATCCTATAAAGGCCTTTTTCTTCGAGGAATGATGATGAAACGCGTTTGTTTACTGATTACGGGATTGCTGCTGAGCGCTAACGTACTGGCTGACAGTTGCGATAACGAAACATCTCAGGCCGGGCTGAATGAGTGTTATGGCAAAGAATTTAAGAAGCAGGATGATTTGCTCAACCACGCTTATCAGCAGGCGATGAAACTCGCCACCGACACCCAGAAAACACAGTTAAAAGCAGCGCAAAATGCGTGGATTGCTTTTCGCGATGCCGATTGCGCGTTTTTAACTTCAGGGGCTGATGGCGCATCTGTCGCGCCAATGGTGCACGCCCAGTGTATGACTGACAAAACCCGCGAGCGCACTGAGCTGCTGAAAAGCACGCTGCAATGCGAAGAAGGCGATGTCAGCTGTGTTTTCCATTCAAGCCCGAATTAACGCACCCGAATCCCTTCAATAATCATCCGCTGCACGTTCTCGACCGTGCGGCGGAAAAATTCTTCGTCTTGTAAATTGCTCCCTGCCACCGCTTCAACCTGGCTGGCAAAGTCGGCGTAGTGTTGCGTCGTCGCCCACAGCATGAAAATCAGATGGTGTGGATCAACCGCCGCCAGTTTCCCGCTTTCTACCCAACCGGCAATGATCGCCGATTTATCATCGACCAGCGACTTCAAATCGCCGCTCAACTCTGCTTTCAACAACGGCGCACCTTGCAACATTTCCAGGCAGAACAAGCGTGAGGCTTGCGGATAATCACGGGAAACTTCCAGCTTCAAACGGATATATTCGCCGATCGCCACCAGCGGCTGTAAATCTTCACGAAAGGCGCGCAACGGGGCGAGCCAGATATCCAGAATCTGTTTAAGCACCGCAACATAGAGCGCTTCTTTTGAGGGGTAATAATAGAGAAGGTTAGTTTTAGAAACTTCAGCTCGTTCCGCCACCTGTTCGATACTGGTGCCGTGAATGCCGTATTGTGAGAAAAACTCCAGCCCTGCCGCCAGAATAGCCTGCTTTTTCGCCGCTACTGCGCGAACACGCCGCCCGGTCTCTTTCGTTGCTGCCGCACCTTGTGCCATGCGCTCTCTCCATGCCGTTTTGCCCGACAGCATAACAAAACCTATCTGCGACAACGATCAGTTTGCACGTCATTTGCACCCTGAAAGCGCAATGGCGCCTGTTTTTTGTGCACTCATTTTGACCAAACAGTCTGATTTTAACGCATCAAAAATAGAAACCTATTTTCAACATTATGATAACAAACAATTTTACCAACCTGGCATCCGGCTTGCAAAGACACAAATGACAAATCAATACCCATTAGCATTCTAGTTGCAGCAAGGCGTCAAGGACGATTGTCCCCAGGAGCTTACTTGAGTTAGTGACTGGGGCGAACGTCTGCAGCCAACGCCGCTGCGGCTTGAAGGATGATGGGTATACCACCTGTGATGAGAGGCCTGAGATGAAAATTGGTGTATTCGTCCCTATCGGTAACAACGGCTGGTTAATTTCCACTACCGCGCCGCAATACATGCCCACTTTTGAGCTGAACAAAGCGATTGTGCAACAGGCGGAGTACTACGATTTCGACTTTGCCCTCTCGATGATCAAGCTGCGTGGTTTTGGCGGCAAAACAGAATTCTGGGATCACAACCTGGAGTCGTTCAGCCTGATGGCTGGTCTTGCTGCCGTCACCTCACGCATTCAAATCTATGCTACCGCCGCCACGCTGACGTTGCCCCCCGCCATTGTGGCGCGAATGGCATCGACCATTGACTCCATTGCCCCAGGCCGTTTTGGCATCAATCTGGTGACCGGCTGGCAAAAACCAGAATACGAGCAAATGGGGATCTGGCCGGGTGACGAATACTTCGCACGTCGCTACGACTACCTTGCCGAATACGCTACGGTGCTGCGTGATTTGTGGGGAACCGGACACAGCGATTTAAAAGGCGAGTTCTTCACTATGAATGACTGCCGTTTAAGCCCGCGCCCGGCCAAAGCGGTAAAAATGATCTGTGCCGGACAAAGTGACGCCGGAATGGCGTTCTCTGCCGAATACGCTGACTACAACTTCTGCTTTGGCAAAGGTGTCAATACGCCGACCGCTTTCGCCCCCACCGCCGCACGCATGGTTGAAGCCGCCGAAAAAACCGGTCGCGAAGTCGGTTCCTACGTGCTGTTTATGATTATTGCCGATGAAACCGACGAAGCCGCACGCGCCAGGTGGGAACACTACAAAGCCGGGGCTGACGAAGAAGCGCTGGCGTGGTTAACCGAACAAAGCCAGAAAGACACCCGTTCTGGTGCTGACACCAACGTGCGCCAGATGGCGGATCCCACCTCGGCGGTGAATATCAATATGGGCACCTTAGTGGGTTCTTACGCCACCGTTGCCCGACTGCTGGATGAAGTGGCCACCGTGCCAGGCGCAGAAGGAGTCTTACTGACTTTCGATGATTTTTTAGTGGGCATCGAAGCGTTTGGTGAAAAAATCCAGCCGCTAATGCAGTCGCGCGCTCACCTTTCACCTTCAACGCGTGAGGTGGCGTGATGAGGAAAATAACGCTCGAGGCGCGCCCCGAAGCGATGAGTTTCAGCGTTGAACAAACCGCGCTGATCGTCGTCGATATGCAAAACGCCTATGCCAGCAAAGGCGGTTATCTCGACTTAGCCGGATTTGATGTTTCGGCTACCCAACCGGTGATTGAAAATATCAAAACCGCCGTGGCCGCCGCGCGCCAGGCGGGCATGCTGATTGTCTGGTTCCAG
This sequence comes from Buttiauxella sp. JUb87, assembly GCF_004361975.1. Classification (NCBI taxonomy): domain Bacteria; kingdom Pseudomonadati; phylum Pseudomonadota; class Gammaproteobacteria; order Enterobacterales; family Enterobacteriaceae; genus Buttiauxella; species Buttiauxella sp. JUb87. Next base: position 779,158 of record NZ_SNVY01000003.1, on the reverse strand, counting down.
AACGGCTGGGACAGCGAATACGTTGAAGCGGGCGGGCCTGGCTCGCCTAACTTCCATAAATCTAACGCACTGAAAACCATGCGTAAGCAACCAGAACTACAGGGAACACTGCTGGCAAAAGGCAGCTGGGATTACCAACTGGTGGATGAACTGGTGCCGCAGGCGGGCGACATTGTGTTACCCAAACCTCGTTACAGCGGTTTCTTTAACACGCCATTGGATAGCCTGCTGCGCTCACGCGGCATTCGCCACCTGGTCTTTACTGGTATCGCCACCAATGTCTGCGTGGAATCGACGCTACGCGACGGCTTTTTCCTTGAATATTTTGGTGTGGTACTCGCCGATGCCACCCACCAGGCGGGGCCAGCTTTTGCGCAGCAGGCCGCATTATTCAATATCGAAACGTTCTTTGGATGGGTCAGCGACGTCGGCACATTTTGCCAGGCATTGCAGCCACAATCCCTTGCCCGAATTGCCTGAACAGGAGAAAAACGATGCCGAAATCAGTGATTATCCCCCCAGCAACCAGCACGCCTATCGCCCCGTTTGTACCCGGTACGCTGGCTGATGGTGTGGTGTATGTTTCCGGCACCCTGCCGTTCGATAAGCAGAATAATGTGGTGTATGTCGGTGATGCCAAAGCCCAAACCCGCCATGTGCTGGAAACCATTAAGTCAGTGATTGAAACCGCTGGCGGCACCATGGATGACGTGACGTTTAATTCGATTTTTATTACTGACTGGACGAATTACGCCGCCATCAACGAAGTGTATGCCGAGTTTTTCCCCGGCGACAAACCAGCACGATTTTGTATCCAGTGTGGTCTGGTCAAACCGGACGCACTGGTCGAAATCGCCACCGTCGCCCATGTAGGGAAATAGCCTATGCAGATTGAACTGGCTCGCGCGCCCTTCCCTGGCGCGCCTGTATTACTGCTGGTTGCCGGGCTGGGAGGCAGCGGCAGTTACTGGCTACCACAACGTGCGGCACTGGCCGAGCACTACCAACTGGTGGTGTATGACCAGCGCGGTACGGGGGCCAATCAGCAACCGCTACCTGCTGATTACTCGCTTGCGGATATGGCGCAGGAGATCCACAGCGCCATGTTGCATCACGGCATCGAACATTACTGCGTACTCGGGCATGCATTGGGCGGGCTGGTTGCCATGCAGCTGGCACTGGATTACCCGACTGCTATTGATGCACTGGCGGTGATCAACGGCTGGTTGCAGCTCAACGCCCACACGCGGCGCTGTTTTGCAGTGCGTGAAACGCTGCTGCGCGATAGCGGCCCCGCCGCCTATTTGCAGGCTCAACCGCTGTTTCTCTATCCGGCAGACTGGATGGCCGCCCATCAACCACAACTGGAAGCTGAAGAAGCCCTGCACAACGCACATTTTCAGGGGCAAGAGAACCTCACCCGCCGCCTGAATGCGTTAAAAACCGCCGATTTTTACACCACCGCCGCCAACATCCGTCAGCCAGTGCTGGTGATTTGTTCCCGCGACGACTTGCTGGTGCCGTGGAATTGCTCGCAGCAGTTGCATCATGCGCTGCCGCATAGCGTGCTGGAAATCCTGCCGTGGGGCGGGCATGCCTGCAACGTCACCGCCGCCAGTGAATTTAACCCGATGCTGATTGCGGCACTTGCCGCGCTGCTCACCACCGAATCCGCTTCGCATAAGGAAATTGTATGACTCAAGCCATCACCTCCGAAGCACTGGAAACCTTGTTCACTGGCGCACGAACCCACAGCGCGTGGCTCGATAAACCGGTGAGCGATACCCAACTTAGCGAAATTTACCATCTGCTGCGGCTTGGCCCGACGTCCGCCAACTGCTCGCCCGCGCGCTTTTTGTTTGTGCGCAGCAGTGATGCCAAAGCCCGCCTGAAACCGGCGTTGTCATCAGGCAATATCGACAAAACCATGAGTGCCCCCGTTACCGCCATCGTGGCGTGGGACCCGGCATTCTATGAGCAGTTGCCCACACTGTTCCCTTACGCCGATGCCCGCGCGTGGTTTACCTCAAGCCCGGAACTGGCTGAAGAAACCGCCTTTCGTAACAGCTCGATGCAGGCGGCGTACCTGATTGCCGCCTGTCGTGCGCTCGGTTTAGACACCGGGCCGATGTCTGGCTTTGAGCGTGAAAAGGTCGATGCGGAATTTTTTAGCGCGAACGGCTGGAAAAGCAATTTGCTGATTAACATCGGTTATGGCGACCTGGGGAAAGCCCATACCCGCTTGCCACGTTTAGCCTTTGACACGGCCTGTAGCCTGGCCTGAGGAATGAATATGGTCGAAAAACAAGTCTTTCGCGATGCGATGTCTTGCCTGGGGGCAGCGGTGAATATCGTCACCACCGATGGCCCGGCGGGACGCGCCGGATTTACCGCCTCGGCGGTGTGCAGCGTTACCGACGACCCGCCGACGCTGCTGGTTTGTCTTAACCGTAGCGCCTCCGTGTGGCCCATTTTCAGCCGCAACCAGGCGTTGTGCGTCAACACATTAGCCGCCGGACATGAAGCCCTCTCAAATTTATTTGGCGGCAAAACGGCCATGACCGAGCGTTTCTCCGCTGCTCGCTGGCACCACGGTGCCACTGGCTGCCCGCAGTTGGAAGGGGCCATTGTCTCGTTCGACTGCCGCATCAGCCAGGTGGTGGGGGTCGGCACTCATGACATTTTATTTTGCGAATTAGTGGCTCTTGAACGTAACGACGATACCCATGGCCTGGTGTGGTTTGACCGTGGCTACCACCAACTGATGCGGCCTGCCTGTTAGCCGAAACAACACTCTGCTGGAGAGACTTATGGCGAATACCTGGTTTCCAAAATGGCATAAAAAATCTGCGGTAACGGAAGGCGGTGTCATAGCCCCCGATGAAACTCTGCCGCTCGGCCAGACGCTGGTGATGGGCGTGCAGCACGCGGTGGCGATGTTTGGTGCCACGGTGTTAATGCCACTGTTAATGGGGCTTGATCCTAATTTGTCGATTTTGATGTCGGGCGTCGGTACCCTACTGTTCTTCCTGGTGACCGGTGGACGGGTGCCGAGTTATTTAGGTTCAAGTGCCGCGTTTGTCGGCGTGGTGATTGCGGTCACCGGGTTTAATGGCCAGGGGCTGAACCCACATTTGAGCGTGGCACTCGGCGGTATTATCGCCTGTGGACTGGTGTACACCTTAATTGGTTTTGTGGTGATGAAAGCCGGAACACGCTGGATTGAACGGTTAATGCCGCCAGTGGTGACCGGTGCAGTAGTGATGGCAATCGGCCTGAATCTGGCGCCAATTGCCGTGCGCGGCGTGTCGGCCAGCAGTTTTGATAGCTGGATGGCGGTCATGACAGTGCTGTGCATCGGCCTGGTGGCAGTGTTTACGCGCGGCATGATTCAGCGCCTGCTGATACTGATTGGCTTGATCCTCGCTTGCGTCATTTACGCGGTGCTGGCAAATGGTTTTGGCTTCGGCAAACCGGTGGATTTTGCGTTGCTCAGTCGTGCTGCCTGGTTTGGCATACCGCAAATCACCACACCAACATTTAACGCGCAGGCGATGATGTTGATTGCGCCCGTGGCGGTGATTTTGGTCGCAGAAAACCTCGGCCATTTAAAAGCCGTCGCCGGAATGACGGGGAAAAATATGGACCCGTATATTGGCAAAGCGTTTGTTGGCGATGGCCTGGCGACTATGCTTTCAGGTTCGGTGGGTGGTAGCGGCGTGACCACCTACGCGGAGAATATCGGCGTGATGGCGGTGACCAAAGTCTACTCAACACTGGTGTTTGTCGCCGCCTCTGGCATCGCCATGTTACTGGGTTTCTCGCCAAAGTTTGGCGCGTTGATTCACACCATTCCCGCAGCGGTTATCGGTGGGGCATCCATCGTGGTGTTTGGTTTGATTGCCGTGGCGGGTGCCAGAATTTGGGTACAGCATCACGTTGATTTAAGCCAGAACGGCAACTTGATTATGGTGGCAGTGACACTGGTTTTAGGCGCGGGCGATTTTGCCTTAACGCTGGGAGGCTTCACGTTAGGTGGCATCGGGACGGCGACGTTTGGCGCCATTATTCTTAATGCCATTTTGAGCCGCCGCCCACAGATTGTCAGCGACAGCGCCGCACTGCCTCAGGATTCCTGACGTTGTCATTCATTCTCAGGCACCGCCAGCGGTGCCGCTTTCTTACGCTGAAGCTTGCGCTTGAGTTTCAGCTCACTAACCAGAACGCCCAGCACAATCAACGCGCCGCCCAGTAACGCCAGCACCGGTAATCGCTCGCCGGCTAAGCGCCCAAAAATCCCCGCCCATACTGGCTCGCCGGTATAAATAACCGTTGCGCGAGTCGGCGAAACGCTGCGCTGTGCCCAGTTCATTGTCACCTGAATAATGGCGCTGAATATCCCCAGCCCTAACGCAATCACCAGCAGACCAGGCGTGAAGGCAGGCACGCTTTCGCCCGCCGGGATCATGGTGGCAAACGCAACAATGGAGGCAGTGGCAAGCTGCACAATAGTTACGCGTTTTATGTCGACTTTACCGGCCCAGGCGCTAATCAGGATAATTTCAGCGGCAATCGCCAGCGCGCTGATTAGCGTGATGATTTCACCGGCTCCCAGCGTGAGCGACGTGCCGTCTGGCCCGGCGAGGAAAATCAGGCCGATAAAGGCAAGCCCAACACCAATCCAGGACATCATTCCCGGCATTTTACCCAGACAAATCCATTGCAACACCGGCACTAACGGAACATACATCGCAGTGATAAAGGCCGATTTGCTGCTGGGAATGCTCTGCAGACCCCAGGTCTGCATGCTGTAACCGATAGCAATCGAAATACCAATAAACACCCCAGCTTTCACTTCAAGCCAGGTCAGTCCGCGTAACGTTTTCAACGACAGTAGCGCCACTGCCAGCGCTGCGGTGGCAAAGCGTAGACCGACAAAGAAGAACGGCCCACTCAGCGTCATGGCGTATTGCACCGCAAGAAACGTCCCACCCCAGAACATGGTGATGAGGATCAAAATGGCTTCTTGAGGTTTGATAGCAAGCGAGTAACGGCGCAATAAAGCAGACATGGAAATACCAGGAAATTCGAGCGTGACAAAGAAGGTCACTAGTTTGCGTGCAGGCGTTATGTGCTGCAATGGGAGTGGGAAAATAAAAACCGCCGGTCATAACCGGCGGTGGGGATGGCAATCAGCTATCTAAGAGGGAAAACAGATAACTTAGCGAATTGCGAAAGCCTGGCAGATTTACTTGCTGCTGCCTTTGCCGTGACTATTTTTGCCCCCTTTTTGGCCTGCTTCTGAGGCGCGTTGCGGGTCATTCTTGAAGTTCCCGCCACTATGCTGGCCACCTTTACGACCTGCTTCTGATGCTCTTTCACGGTCTTCAGCGAAATTACCTGAACCACCACGATGGTTTGCCATTTCTAACCTCCAGATTGGTGAAATAGTTAAGTCATCATATTGCATTCAGTCAAAGAGTAATCTTTCACCGCGCGGCTTCAAATGGACAACGTATTACCTGCCGCGTGGGGATAAGCTTAGTGCAGACTGGGTAATTCACCAGTTAACCGTAATATTTTGCAACATGTCATCGCCGGAATGGGTGATTTTTCAGCCGCTCAATCCATAAGATATTCTTATTTTTAATGAAATAGTCACCATATGAAAATGTGACGTAATGCGACATTCCTCCCGTTTGCATCGCAGATTGTTAAAGATCAACTAATTGGCACTCCGGTTTGCAGTTCCTGCCACAGCACATATCTTTAATTCAGTGCAGCAAACGCTGCGTCAAGACAGGAGTGATGCGAAATGGTTAAAGTTCTGGTGCTTTATTATTCAATGTATGGACACATCGAAACCATGGCACAAGCAGTGGCAGAGGGTGCGCAGAAAGTTGATGGTGCGGAAGTGACGGTAAAACGCGTCCCGGAAACCATGTCAGGAGAGGCTTTCTTAAAGGCTGGGGGTAAAACGCAACATGCTCCGCAAGCCACCCCACAAGAGCTTGCCGATTACGATGCTATCATTTTTGGCACCCCTACCCGCTTTGGCAATATGTCCGGCCAGATGCGCACCTTCCTCGATCAGACCGGCGGCCTTTGGGCATCAGGGGGTCTGCACGGCAAGCTTGCCAGCGTATTTAGCTCGACTGGCACCGGCGGCGGCCAGGAACACACCATTTCATCCACATGGACAACTCTTGCGCATCACGGGATGGTGATTGTCCCAATCGGTTACGCTGCGCAAGAATTGTTTGATGTTTCGCAGGTTCGCGGCGGTACGCCATATGGTGCCACAACGATTGCCGGTGCTGACGGTTCGCGCCAGCCAAGCCAGGAAGAGCTGTCGATTGCGCGTTACCAGGGCGAATACGTGGCAGGTTTAGCAGTTAAATTAAATGGTTAATGGAGGAGAACATGCAGAATCAACAATCCAAAGTTCATCATGTAGGTGAATGGGCCAGTTTGAGAAACACATCTCCTGAAATAGCAGAGGCTATTTTCGAAGTGGCAAAATACGACGAAAAAATGGCTGAGAAAATTTGGGAAAATGGTAGCGACGAGGTGCTGTCGCTGGCATTTGAAAGAACAGATAAAGACTCGCTGTTTTGGGGCGAGCAAACCATCGAGCGCAAGAACGTGTAGCCAGATTCCCCCGCTGGTGCGGGGGAGTTTATCCCTGATCTATTTCACCTGATTGACACTCTGCGCCAACACCTCAGTAAATTTATCCCACGGGCAAAAACCATTCGCATCCGTCGGGCAACCATTGAGTTGCAGCGTCACACGCTGTGGCGGTTGTTGCAGGCTTAACACCTCGGCTTTGCGTAATTGCTCGCTACTTTGATACACGTATTCCACCTTCATCAAATCACGATTGGTGTTGGCATCGTGCCAACGCTGGAACATGATTTTCCCACCAATAGGCGTGCGTTCATATTGTCCAGGCAATTGATAAGGTTTGAAATCCAGTGCCGTTAGCATGGAGGCAATATTAGAGTCATGCCCCACCAGCAAGGTGATTTTTGGCCCTTTTGCCGCCGAACCGGTGAAGGCTTTCTCGATATATTTAATCAACGGTGCCGCCACGTTGCGCGCGACTTGTGGTGAGGTAAACAAAGTATCCTGATAGCCATTTTTCAGCTGTGATAATACTCGCCATTGTTCAGCCGTTTTAATTTGCCCCCAGGCAACGTTATCCAGCGGGAAGCCTTCGTAATATTGCAGGGTAAAGGCATCAACTAGTGAATTACCCACTTTTAGCGGGCCACTCACACCCGGTTCTTCCTTCACATTGGCGCTAAATTTATCTTTCTCGGCGGTCAAATCGCACTGCTGTTTTTCTTTACAAGCCGGAGAGTCTTTGAAGCCGACGATCTGCTCAAGAAGCTGATAGCTGTCGTTAAGTTTGTAGTGCTCGCGTTGGGTTTCCATCGCCTGCAAGGCGGCTTGTTTAAATTCCGGCGAATCATTGGTAATGACAGGATTAAAGGTCGGGTCCATGGTGCCCATTTTTTCCTGATGATGGACAGGAATATCACAACCAGGAAACGCCCCCGTGATAAAGAACTGCGCAGTAGCAACAGTACGCTGCAAGCTGTTAGCGTAAGCGTAGACGCTTTGTGGCGTTGGGCATTCGCCGCTTTTCACGAGTTCCTGCTCCGCCAGCCACTCGCGCATGTAATGCCCCATATACACTTCCAGCACGCCGCCTTTGGTGGTCAGCTGGCCGCCAGGAACATCCCATTGCGGCCAGGATTGCGCGGTGGACTGCTCCAGTACGCTGCCATTATTCGCCAGCGGTGCCCGCAAGTTATGGCGGCTCATTAATAACACTTGCTGGAGTTGGTAACCCTGCGGGGGAGTTTCGGCTTGCGCCAACGCAGGAGCGAAATAAGCCATTGCCAGTAAAACCGCTATCGTTTTTTTATTCATCCCTTAATCCTCAAGATGTTATTACACAAAAGCGCAGCATTCATTTTGGCAGAAAAAACCCAAATCGCCTTATGAGCCGATCGCAAAATGGGCAATGAAGAAAGGAAAACTACTCAGCCCAGAAAATAGGTTTTATAATAAAACTATCTGGCTGTTTGCCAATGGAGGATTTATGAAACGCAAAAGTATGGAAGGCAGTATCTGTCCGGTTGCCCGCTCGCTGGATATTATTGGCGACTGGTGGTCGCTGCTTATCGTGCGCGATGCTTTAAATGGCCTGACACGTTTTGGTGAGTTCCAGAAAAACCTCGGTATCGCCAAAAATATGCTCACCCAACGGCTTAAACAACTCGTGGAGCAGGATATTTTGACCATGCGCCCGGCCGCTGACGGCAGCGCGTGGCATGAATATGTGTTGACGGAAAAGGGCCGTGCGCTGCAAACCGTGCTGGTCGCTCTGGCGCAATGGGGTGGCGATTATCTGTTTGATAGCCACGAAAAATGCAGTGTGCTGGTTGATGATGAACTCCATCAACCGCTGCGCAAATTGATGCTGCAAGCGCAGGATGGCCGTGTGCTGACACCCGCCGAGGTGGTTGCCCAGCGCCCGGATGTTGCGGTAGAGCCAACATAATGTCGAAAGACGCGGCATTTATCCGACCTGCCTGGGATGGATTAGCGTAAGCGACATCCACCACTTCCCTTTTATTATCAATCTCTTAATCCTCCTGTAAGCATTCAATCTAATGCAGAAATAAAAAAAGACACGTAATTTGGTTGCATTATGAAACCACTCAAACTATTTTTAATGTAGTTTCATTATGAAACCAACTTACTTTCACCGACGAGGATTTACCATGAGCACTTCACCTTCTGTTGCAGTTATTACCGGCGCATCTTCTGGCATTGGCGCGGTTTATGCAGAGCGCTTCGCCGCTCGCGGATACGATCTGTTGTTGGTTGCGCGCCGCGAAGATCGCTTGCGTGAACTGGCCAGCAAACTGGAAGCCTTGCATGGGATTTCCGTTCAAACACTCCCCGCAGACCTTGCAGATGAAAGCGGTATTCAGGCAGTGGAAGAAGCGTTCCGCAGTAACGAACGCATAGAAATATTGGTTAATAATGCCGGAACCGCGCATATCGCGCCGTTTACCGCCGGCAGCGCCGAGTTACATCAGGCGGACATTATGTTGAATATCACCGCGTTGACCCGCCTGAGCCTCGCCGCACTCGCCCGTTTTCAGGCACAAGATAGCGGCACCATTATTAACGTCGCGTCGGTGGTTTCATTGCATGCTCGCGCGGGTAGCGCGGTGTATAGCGGCACCAAAGGTTATGTGTTGAATTTCACCCGTGCTTTGCAAGAAGAAGTCGCTGGAAGTAACGTGCGTGTTCAGGCCATGTTGCCAGCAATAACCGCAACGGAAATTTGGGATGTCTCTGGTGTATCAATGGAAGACCTGCCACCTGCTGCCATCATGACCGGCGAAAACCTGGTTGATGCTGCATTAGTGGGGCTGGATAAAGGTGAAGCGGTGACGATCCCTGCGCTACACGATTTAACTCTTTGGGAAACTTACGAAAAAGCTCGTCTGGCTATTTTCGAAAGCTGTCTGACCGGCGTTCCCGCTCCGCGTTATCAGAAAAAATAAGCCCAAATGGCGGGATTCGTCCCGCTGTTTTGCCTACCTGATGTTTTGAATAATTGTGTAAAAGTCAGCTCGTTTAATTGAGGTTCAACAGCGATTGATATAATTAGTAACAACATTCACTGTTGCCAAAAAATGTCATGAAAATGTTTAATTACTCTGCTATCGCTGCACTGACGCTGATCCTGATGTTTTGGGGTGCACTCCTGCTTGATACCAACAACATTCTCCATCACCTTTCAGACACTATGCACATGATTGAGAACATGCTGAAAGTAGACTTCGATTAATCCCCCTCGACGTAAACGTTTTACTTCAGCATCTTGCTAACCCCCTTCTGGCTTTTCTCAATTCAATGGCTATTACGTTTTTTATTAAATGAATTAGTTGCAGCAAGCGGCTCTCTTTTTGATGAAAATACCTCCCTGCCAAAACGGAAATATCAATTTTTGCATTTTGAATCCCCGTACTGGCGCGATTCACCGATATTGAGGATTTACCATGAAAAAATCTCTATGGATGCTGCTTGCGTGTACCACTCTGATGACCGCTATTCCTGCACAGGCAACCGAGCAGGCCGGCCAACGCCGTGACGCGCGTGATTTGCGCCAGGACGTTCGCCAGGAATCACGCGAAGTTAAACAAGATTGCCGTAATGGTGTGTTCGGTAATGCCGATTGCCGCCAGGACCACCGCGAGAATAAGCAAGACGGTCGTGATGCCGCTCGCGATGTGAAGTACTGATTTCCTACCCGCACCGATTGAGTATTTATCGCAATGGCTAAGGTTTAGCCATTGCGAAGTCCATACGTTATTCACCATCAAATTGCTTGTATGTCCCCCTTCTCAAACATCCTTTCCCCCGCTGATTTAGCCACAGAAAATTAACCACATAAAAATCATAGAAGCCTTTAAATCAACAGGTTAAACCTGCTAAAACTCACATTCAAAAACAATGTTATCTCTTAGGCTGTGCAGTAAAACTAACGCAGTTATCGCTCACTAAGAGGTGCCGATACCATGATTAAAACACAGGTGGAAAAACACGGAGTCACGCTGGAAGATCTGCTTGAAGCTAAGGAACGCAGGGGGCGGCGGCAGCAAGACTGGCTGGCGAGATACCAACAACCGGTTATCTCGCTAACACTTGTGACACCCGGCCCTGTAAAAGACAACATCCGTTACCGTAACTGTATGGCAGTGGCATTACAGGCTTGCGATCAACTTTTGTGGCAGCGCCGCTGGCACGTGTTGAACCGCCAGGTGCTTTGGATGCCGACGGGGGCGGAAGCATTATGGGCTGTAGCGCATCCGGCGTCAGAACTGAAAGCATTGATGGTGAATCTGGAGCAGAGCCATTTGCTCGGGCGATTGTGGGATGTTGACGTCATCTGTCCCGAACAGGGTCCGGTAGGACGGCACGCCCTAGCACTCGCTGGGCGAAGCTGTTTAGTTTGCGACGAGCCAGCCCATGTGTGTGCACGCGCGCAAAACCATCCTTTAGTTGAAGTCACGCAACGTGTAGAGGAGCTGCTTGATGGCTGGTTTGCCAGGGATTGAGGCTCCAGAAGTTACCGTATTACCTCAAGTCGATATTTGCCGATTAGCACAGCAGGCACTATGGGACGAAGTTTGGCTAACACCAAAACCCGGCCTGGTGGATAGCGCCAATAATGGTTCACATTGCGATATGGATCTGGCTCTGTTTCTCAAGAGCATCACCGCCATTGCGCCATGGTTCAGCGCCTTTCGCACATTAGGGATTGAGCATTCTGGCCGCCCAGCAAAAGAATTACTAAACCTGATTCGCCCAACGGGCATCGCCTGTGAACAAGCAATGTACCAGGCTACTTGGGGAGTGAATACTCATAAAGGCGGCGTCTTTTCGCTCGGCCTATTGTGTACTGCTGCCGGGCGGCTGGAAGGTAAAAAAGCGGCAATCACCGCGTCGTCATTATGCGAAACAGTCAGTGAGATATGCGCGGGTCTGGTGGAGCGTGAACTGATTAACTCCTGCAAATCGGCGACTGTTGGCGAACGTTTATATCAGCAATTTGGTTTAACTGGCGCACGCGGTGAAGCTGAAAGTGGTTTTATGACCGTACGCGAGCATGTCTTGCCTTACTGGTTTGAAGAGTCCAATTTACCGCGTCGTTTGCTGAATGCATTACTGCGGCTGATGGCACATAACCCTGACACCAATCTTGTCTCGCGTGGTGGTCTTGCCGGGTTGCAGTATGTGCAGCGTTACGCCATGCGTTTACTGCATCAGGGATGGACAATTGAGGATATTCGCGAGATGGATGCAAACTTGATTGCGCGTAACCTTAGCCCTGGGGGCAGCGCAGATTTACTGGCGGTAAGCTACATACTGGCAAACGTCAGTACCTAATCGATGATGTCATTATGATGTGGCAGGCTACAACGCATTATCTCATGCCGCAGTGGCCTGCAGTATCCTTCTTCTCCATCTAGTTTATAAATATTGGGCCAGCCGGAAACTGACTCAGAAACCAGGTCACTGCCAGTAAATCCGCACTGCCAAGGGGGCTCAGGTTGCGTTCGATCAACTCATCATCCAACTTTTGCAGCTCTTCAATTCCACCTTCAGCCAGCACACCACCTCGCCAAAGTAAGTATTGCGCCTGCTGTTGCACAAAGTACAAGCCCTCCAGCCCACCACGAGAAACCAGGTGAGAATCGTCGTTCCACGCCATAAGATGCAGCAGGGTTTGTAAGAGCGCCAGTTGAGTATCACCCGTCTGGTGAATCACTCGCTGAAAAGTCGGCAACGCCAGTGTGCGTACCGTGCGAAAACCGCTTTCTGCCTCACCACGCGCACCGGTAAACCCATAACGCAAAAACTGAGTTTCACTTTTTCCAGGTTTCCCTGTTTTTGAGGCCAGTTCCCGCTCGACCAGGTTACGGCATAATCTTGCGACCTGATGACATAAGCGAGTGTGTTCAATTGGCTGGTTTTGCGCCGTCAATCGCCCAATCGCCGCGCTTAATAAACCAAATGCAAATACCGCTCCGCGATGAGTATTCACTTCACCGTTCACCTGAAGAATATCCGTTTCACAGGCGATACCCACGGGCCGTAGCATCATTAATACTTGCTGCGGTTTAAGGGCTGCGCTATCGTGTCCCATCACGAAAAATTTCTTTATCCATGGCATCATCATCTGGACTCCGGCTTTATAGCTCGTCAGATTGACCTCCTGATGTGACCCCGTATTACGAATGTCCAACAGCCCTGGCTTAGGGGTTAAATGCGCGCTTTTAAGTAGCGCTTGTCTGACTAAATTCACCACTTCTTCGGCTCGCATGTTTTCACTGGCGTACTGGCATATTTCAACGTGGCTGGCTTCACTCATCACTTCAATTCTCCTTTGCGGGGATGTAGATCGCCGTCAACATCAGGTCTGACAGCGATCTACACGGTTTATCAGTCCTGAATCTGACGGATCACATCCACTACCGAACCATCGCGATAGCGCACCACCGCGACAATACGGTCGGTAAACTCGATGGCTTGAGGTTTACCCGTCAGCAACTCTGCCCGTTGTTGCAATTGCTCAATGGTGGTTAGTGAAATGCCCGCAGCCCGGAGGTTATCAATCAGATCCTGGCGTGCCGGATTGACGGCTATACCATGATCGGTAATCAGGACATCGACACTGGCACCAGGGGTAACGGTGGTAATGACCTTTTCCACCACGCAAGGAATACGCCCGCGTACCAGTGGCGCGGTGATGATTGTCAAATCTGCGCCCGCCGCAGTATCACTATGGCCACCGGATGCACCACGCAACACCCCGTTTGAACCGGTCATTACGTTGACGTTGTAGTTAACGTCAATTTCCAGTGCACTGAGCATCACCACATTCAGACGTTCACAAGCCGCCCCTTTGGAGCTGGGGTTAGCGTACTGATTGGCTGAAATCTCAATGTGATTGGGGTTTTGTGCCAGCGAACGCGTGGCATCGCCGTCGAAGGATTGCGTATCCAGAAGGGCTTTAATTAGCCCCTTTTCATGTAGGTCGACCATCGTGCCGGTGATCCCACCCAGGCCAAATCCAGCGGTAATATTGTGACGGCGCATTTTGTCTTCCAGAAAACGCGTAACCGCCAATGAAGCACCACCCGTACCGGTTTGCAGTGAAAAACCGTCGTTGAAATAGCCAGAATGCTCAATGACATTTGCCGCCTGCCTGGCAATAAGCAACTCCCTTGGATTACTGGACAAGCGAATTGCTCCCGCAGTAATTTTGTCCGGGTCACCAACTTCATCCACCTGCACAATTAAATCAACTCGATCTTGGGCGATGCTGGCAGGATAATTCGGGTAAGCCACCCACTCTTCTGTCAGCAAAATCACGCATTTGGCATGGTCCGCATCCACTCTCGCATAACCCAAGGATCCACAACGCGACTTACCGCTAAACCCGTTAGCGTTGCCAAATTCGTCACAACAAGGCACACCCAAGAACGTGACATCAATATTCAGTTCACCACTGGTGATCAGATGTACACGCCCACCGTGAGAGTGGATTTGTACCGGGTTTTCCATTAAACCTGCTGAAATTTCCTCCCCTAATTTGCCACGCAAACCAGAGGTATAAATTTGTCGTATGACGCCATTTTTGATGTGTTCGATCAGCGGCCAGTGAGCGTCGATTAACGAACTGGAAGCGAGGGTCAAATCGCGAAAGCCCATTTCCGCCAACTTCGCCACCACCATATTGACGACTTTGTCCCCCCCGCGAAATGCGTGATGGAATGAGATGGTCATTCCATTTTGCAATCCGGAGCGGCGAATGACCTCTTCCAGCGAAGCGCACACTTTACGGCCGCGCTTTTCACTTTCACAGGACAACCATGGGCTACGAGCTGTCACGCCACTGAAGGGTTGCAGATCTTTCTCATCCCGATACTGGGTCTTAAGTACTTCGATTGTCTTTTTCATCTTCTCTTCCTTAATCCCGAATACCTGACGCCGACAGCGTCACGATTTTTCTGGCGTGATCAATAATCGGCCCATCCACCATTTTTCCATGCAGTGAAACCACACCCAGACCGCGTGATTCCGCCTCTTTGGCTGCGGCAATCACTTCGAATGCGTGTTCAACTTCTTTACGCGTTGGCGCATAGGCCTGGTGGAGAAGTTCTATCTGACGCGGATTCACCAGCGATTTACCGTTGAAGCCCAACCCGCGAGCCAGTTTCACCTCTTTCAGGAAACCTTCTTCATTATTAATATCCGACCACACCACATCGTAGGCCGCGATTCCCGCCACTCTAGCCGCATGCAGCACCGCACAACGGGCGTAAAACAATTCAGTACCATCCCCGCGACACGTCCCCATATCCATCACGTAATCAAACGCTGCCAGGGCAATCGCCACCATTCGGGGGCTGGAAGTTGCAATTCCAACCGCGTTCACCACCCCCATAGCCGATTCGACTGCCGCCATGATTTTCGTGCTGCCCACTTCCCGGCCACACTCCTGCTCGATGCGTTCAATCTGTTTTTCTAACTCATGCACATCCTCTTTACTGTCTGTTTTCGGCAAGCGAACAATATTGACACCACCGCGAACCGCAGCTTCTAAATCGTCAAGCCCGAAGGGAGTATTCAGAGGGTTTATACGTACGACTTTTTCCACATCCTGATAAAAAGGATGCTGAAGAGCCTGATGAACCAGTAAGCGGGCGGTATCTTTTTCCCTTAGCGCTACCGCATCTTCCAGGTCAAACATCACCGCATCGGCGCCATAAACAAAGGAGGTACTTAACATTGCGGCGTTTGCACCTGGGATAAACAACATACTGCGACGGGGTTTCATAGCTGGCTCCATTGAATTTGGGATTGTCCGGCTGCGCGCAATACTGCGGCCTGAATACGGGCGCAAAGTACGCATTCCAGCGCCCCTTTGTCATCCACAGCTACCCTTGCACGAGTCACGCCCATACGGATGAGGGTTTCCCGTGTCACCTGCTCAATGGCTGCGCCAAATTGTTTTTTCACCAGACTTTCAATTTCAAGCTGAATACCTGGCTCATCTGATGGCCCAACCCTGACCATCGCATCACTGGATTCCAGCGTGCCGGCCAGCGCATCTTTTATTATTTCCATTAGTTCTATTCCTTAGTTTCAAAGTAGCGTCAGGCAGTTTGTTTGTTGCTTGCCGCCAAACGTGTCAGAAATGTGAGGGTTGCAGGAGGCACCAGAGGTGCAACGGCCTGCCAGTCGCCTGCCAGGTAAAGCTTGCGGACGCGCGAGGCAGAAACTGGCGCGCCGCGTAATTCCATACGTTCCAGTTCCACCACCTTTATGGCTGGCCAGTGCGTAATTTCTGCACTTAGCGATATTTTCATGCGCTGGTTGTAGGCGTGGGTAAGTGGGCATAACGGTTCACTGCCAACAAAACGGTGAGTAAGACCCAGTGCGGGAGCGAGATGCTGACGAAAGAGTTGCAGATCGATCTGGCTGTGGCAGTCATCGACCACACCCTGTTCCTTCAAGAAGTAACCGGGGAAAGTTGCCCGAGAAATCAGATAGGCAGAACCGGGATGCAGCGTGACATGAGGGATGCCGGCAATGCCCTGTTCAATTAACTTCCAGCGATCGTTGTAGCTGAAATACGAAGCATCCTCTTTCACCACAAACAGATGCAGCCAGTCACACTGACGTGCCGCCTGCTCCACCAGCCAGCGGTGCCCGAGCGTAAAGGGATTGGCATTCATTACAATGGCACCAATCTTTTTCCCTGGCTGGCGATACATCGCCAACTGCCGGCAATAACGGCTCAGACGTTCACTGCTGTTTTCCAGTAGCACCGCCTGATGGCCAGCATGGGCGATAACGGAGAATCCCGCCGCGGTAAACAGTGCGCTATTTTCAGGTTTTGTGAATAAAAACAACTCACTGCGCCCAAGCTCATAAGCCAGCGTCAGCAGTTCTGTGAGTAATTTCAGACTCACCCCTTCCCCTTGCAACTGCGGGTCAACGGCAATGCACTTCAGAACATTACCGGCCAGCGTTCCACAGCCGACAAGGCGTCCGTGTTGCTCGGCAATAACAAAAATTTCGCAATCACCGTCTGGGGTTAAACCTGCGGTTTGTAAAAAGGCCAGAATGGCACTCATGCGCAGTGCATCTCGCTGTGGATAAACCCGTTTAAATGTCAGATTCATTATTTTAGGTTCTCAGAAAATAATAATGGCTATTGCGCCACGGTTGTGAAAAACGTTCTTCTATTCAGCTCACAATTTACTCTGCCTTTTTATTGGCTTTATGATTTTTATGTTGTTAATTATTTAAGTGTCATAAAAATAATTAAAGCCATTAAAAATACAATGGCAAAGTGAAGAGTGTCACATCAAGTCGCACCTTCCTTTTATTAACATGCGATGGCCTCGAAACTATTTCATATACTTAATAACAGGATGTCTCATGACAAACATTAGCCAACTCCCGGCCTCGAAAAAAAAGGGGTTTAGCGAATTGCTGGAGTTTAAAATCTTCGGCATGCCGTTACCGCTCTATGCGTTCACGCTTATTACGCTTTTACTTTCACATTACAACGATGCATTACCTACTGATTTGGTAGGTGGTTTATCACTGATGTTTATCATAGGTGCTATTTTTGGAGAAATAGGTAAACGCCTTCCGATATTCAATAAATATATCGGTGGTGCGCCAGTTATGATTTTCTTGGTCACGGCCTGGTTTGTTTATGCCGGGATATTCACGCAAAAGGAAATTGATGCCATCACCAATGTGATGGACAAGAGTAATTTCCTGAATTTATTTATTGCGGTATTAATTACCGGGGCCATTCTTTCAGTTAATAGAAAGTTACTGCTGAAATCTCTGCTGGGATATATTCCAACCATTCTGTTAGGCATTCTCGGAGCATCCGTTTTTGGCATTGTCATCGGCCTGTGTTTTGGTATTCCCATTGACCGTATCATGATGCTCTATGTATTACCGATCATGGGCGGAGGCAACGGTGCCGGTGCCGTTCCGTTGTCAGAGATTTACCATTCTGTGACGGGGCGTTCCCGTGAAGAGTATTACTCTACCGCCATCGCCATTCTGACTATTGCCAATATCTTTGCCATCGTCATTGCAGCCGTTCTGGATATTATCGGCAAAAAATATCCAGTGCTCAGTGGTGAAGGTGAACTCGTCCGTAAGACCTCTTTTAAAGTTGAGGAAGATGAAAAGGCCGGTAATGTTACCCATCGCGAAACCGCTGTCGGTTTAGTGCTTTCCACTACTTGTTTCTTGCTGGCCTATGTGATCGCCAAAAAAATCCTGCCAAGTATTGGTGGCGTTGAGATCCACACCTTTGCATGGATGGTGCTGATTATTGCCGCACTGAACGCTTCGGGTCTTTGCTCTCCGGAAATTAAAGCAGGGGCCAAACGCCTTTCTGATTTCTTCTCCAAACAATTGCTCTGGGTGCTGATGGTCGGTGTCGGGGTTTGTTATACCGATTTACAGGAAATTATCGATGCGTTGACCCTGGTCAACGTCATCATCGCGGGCTTCATCGTTATCGGTGCGGTATTAGGTGCAGCGATTGGTGGTTGGTTGATGGGCTTCTACCCTATTGAATCCTCTATTACCGCTGGCCTGTGTATGGCTAACCGCGGCGGTTCAGGTGACCTGGAAGTGCTCTCTGCCTGTAACCGTATGAATCTTATCTCTTATGCGCAAATATCCTCTCGTCTTGGCGGCGGTATTGTGCTGGTCATCGCCAGTATTGTGTTTGGCATGTTTATCTAAATCATTGCGCGGTAGCCCTGTTTGCTACCGTGCCTCCCTTTGAGGTGTAGTCCATGACCGATGCCCAACTGTTGAGCGAAGGTTTTACGCTCATGTTTGCTGGAATGGGATTTGTTGTGCTGTTTTTACTGCTGCTTATTCTGGCTATCCGTCTGATGTCGACCGCCATTAATCGCTTTTTCCCGGAACCTGCTGCTCCGACATGTACGAACCGTACTGCGCATGCCGCCGTGGATACCCGCGCCCATTTAATGCCGGTGATTGCCGCCACTATTCATCATCATCGCCGAATTAACCCCGATTTACGGAGCCACTCATGACCGTTGCTATTACCGATGTCGTCCTGCGCGACGCTCACCAGTCCCTGTTCGCTACCCGTCTGCGTCTTGACGATATGCTGCCCATTGCCTCCGCTCTTGATGAGATGGGTTATTGGTCACTTGAATGCTGGGGTGGTGCAACATTTGATTCCTGTATTCGTTTTCTCGGGGAAGACCCATGGTTGCGTTTACGAGAGTTGAAAAAAGCGATACCAAAAACTCCGCTGCAAATGCTGCTACGTGGGCAGAATCTGTTGGGTTATCGTCATTATGCGGATGACGTCGTGGAACGCTTTGTCGAACGAGCAGTGAAAAATGGCATGGATGTGTTTCGCGTATTTGACGCGATGAACGATCCGCGCAATATGCGTGCTGCTCTGCAGGCTGTGCGTAGCCACGGTGCGCACGCCCAAGGGACGCTTTCCTATACCACCAGTCCAGTGCATACCTTACAAACCTGGCTTGATCTGACGGAACAACTGCTGGAAACCGGCGTTGATTCTATTGTCATTAAAGATATGTCCGGCATCCTCACCCCCACTGCGGCCTATGAACTGGTACGGGAAATTAAAAGTCGCTACGACGTGCGTCTGCACCTGCATTGTCATGCGACAACCGGCATGGCAGAAATGACGTTGCTAAAGGCAATTGAAGCAGGCATTGATGGTGTGGATACCGCGATTTCTTCAATGAGTGCGACTTACGGTCATCCTGCCACCGAAGCGCTGGCAGCCACCCTCGCAGGTACCCCCTACGACACGGGATTAAATATCGAAAAACTGGAGAAGATCGCAGCATATTTCCGCGATGTTCGTAAGAAGTACCACGCTTTTGAAGGACAACTGAAAGGTTACGATAGCCGTATTTTGGTCGCACAGGTGCCAGGAGGGATGCTCACTAACCTGGAAAGCCAACTCAAACAGCAAAATGCGACGGATAAACTCGATGCGGTACTGCTGGAGATTCCTCGTGTCCGTGAAGATCTCGGTTTTATTCCGCTGGTGACACCCACTTCGCAAATCGTCGGGACTCAGGCAGTACTGAATGTTCTGAGTGGCGAGCGATACAAAACCATTGCCAAAGAAACGGCAGGGATCCTGAAAGGAGAATATGGCCGTACGCCAGCCCCAGTAGATACCCAACTTCAGGCACGAGTACTGGAAAATAATACTCCCGTCACCTGCCGGCCGGCTGATTTGCTTCTCCCTGAACTGACGCAACTGGAAACGGATGTGAAACGCCAGGCCGAGGAGAAAAGCATTCAGCTTGCGGCTAACGTCATTGATGACGTTCTGACGGTTGCGCTGTTCCCACAAATTGGGATGAAGTTTCTTGAGAATCGCGGCAATCCGGCAGCATTCGAACCGGTCCCGCAACGGGAGCAGGCAAAAATGCCATCTGCATCTGCAACACCTTCTCAACCGGTTTTGGGGCCAAGTGTTTATACCCTCGAAGTTGAAGGTAAAGCCTTTGTTGTGAAGGTCAGCGAAGGGGGTGATTTGACTCACGTGGTTCCGGTTAACTCCCCTGCTACACCTGCTGTAACCACTGCTATTACAACCGGTACGCCTGTCAGCGCCCCACTTTCTGGCACTATCTGGAAGGTCATCGTCACAGAAGGCCAGCAAGTTTCCGAAGGAGAAGTGTTACTGATTCTGGAAGCCATGAAGATGGAAACTGAAATCCGCGCAGCCCAGGCAGGTGTTGTTCGCGGAATTACAGTGAAATCTGGCGATGCGGTGGCGGTAGGCGATTCCCTGCTGACACTGGCATAACGGGGGTTGCATGGAAAGTTTGAATACGCTGCTACAAGGGTTGGGCTTTATGCATTTACAGGCAGGCCAGGGTGTAATGCTGCTGGTCAGTCTGATGTTGCTTTGGCTGGCAATCGCCAGGAAATTCGAGCCATTATTACTATTACCGATCGGTTTTGGTGGCCTGCTGGCGAACATTCCTGAAGCAGGACTGGCGTTAACTGCGCTAGAAAACCTGCTGACTCACCACGACGCCATCGCTCTTGGAGTGATTGCTGAAAAGTTGAATTGCTCAGCGGATGTTCACGCGATCAAAGAAGCATTAGCGCTGGCATTGCCATCAGTGCAAAACCAGATGGAAACCCTGGCAACGGACCTGGGCTACAGCACTGGTGTCCTGGCCATATTCTATAAAGTTGCCATCGGTTCTGGTGTTGCACCGCTGGTGATCTTTATGGGCGTCGGTGCCATGACGGACTTTGGCCCTTTACTTGCCAACCCGCGTACTTTGTTGCTGGGAGCAGCGGCACAATTCGGCATTTTCGCGACGGTACTCGGAGCATTAGGGCTGAACTATTTTGGCTTTATTCACTTCACCCTGCCTCAGGCGGCATCGATTGGCATTATCGGTGGTGCTGACGGTCCAACAGCGATTTATCTCTCCAGCAAACTGGCACCGGAACTGCTCGGTGCCATTGCGGTAGCCGCCTACTCGTACATGGCGCTGGTGCCACTGATCCAGCCGCCGATCATGAAAGCATTGACCACCGAATCGGAGCGCAAAATTCGCATGGTGCAATTGCGCAATGTCAGTAAGCGGGAAAAAATCCTCTTCCCGGCGGTGCTTCTGCTTCTGGTAGCTTTGCTGCTACCTGATGCGGCACCGCTGTTGGGGATGTTCTGCTTTGGCAATCTGATGCGCGAAAGTGGTGTGGTCGAACGCCTGAGTGATACGGTGCAAAATGGGCTAATTAATATTGTGACCATTTTCCTCGGCTTGTCCGTAGGGGCAAAACTGGTCGCCGATAAGTTCCTGCAACCGCAGACGCTGGGGATTTTGCTACTCGGTATGATTGCGTTTGGTATCGGCACTGCAACCGGTGTGCTGATGGCAAAGATACTGAATAAATTTGGCAATAACCCTATCAACCCGCTTATAGGTTCCGCAGGCGTTTCTGCAGTCCCGATGGCGGCGCGTGTTTCCAATAAAATCGGCCTCGAAGCAGACCCACAAAACTTCCTGCTGATGCACGCCATGGGGCCGAACGTCGCCGGAGTGATTGGTTCAGCAATCGCCGCAGGCGTCATGCTCAAATACGTGCTTGGAATGTAGCCACAAAATGCGGAGTACGCTCCGCATTAATTTAAAATAATACAAAAAAAAAACTGAAAATCAGAGCCATAGCAATCTATAGAGCCCTTAAACAACGGAAAATACTTTTTATTTACTAATCCTTTATGTCAATCAGCCAAACTACTCACTGGTTCGCCAGACGCTCATTTCAGAATCGCATTTTCCTGCTGATTCTTTTCACTTCTACGGTGGTGATGCTTGCCATTTATTGGTATCTGACCAGCATCAGCAAAGATCGTTTGCACTATCAAGTTGGACAACGTGCACTGATTCAGGCGATGCAGATATCTGCCATGCCGGAACTCGTTGAAGCGGTGCAAGCAGAAGATATTAAACGCATCAAAGAGCTAATTGACCCCATGCGATCGTTCTCTGACGCCGTTTATATTACCGTCGGTGATTCCATGGGGCGTCGCCTTTATCACGTGAATTCGAGTGAGATCGGCAAATTTATGGAAGGAGGTGACAGCCAGGAGGCCCTGGCTCAGGCCAAAAGTTATATCTCAGTGCGTAAAGGTTCACTGGGTACTTCTTTGCGGGGTAAATCCCCGATTCAGGACATTACCGGTAAAGTTATTGGCATTGTCTCCGTGGGTTATACCCTTGAGCAGTTAAATAACTGGCTCAATTTGCAACTCAGTTCCGTAATACCACCGATGGTTATCATGCTGTTTTTATTATTGCTTTGCGCCAGAGTTTTTTCTCTGCATATTAAAAAGCAAATGTTCAATATGGAGCCTCAACAACTAGCCCAATTGGTTATCCAGCAAAGTGTATTGTTTGAATCAGTATTTGAAGGGCTGATTGCCATTAATTCAGATTATCGCATTACCGCCATTAACCAGACTGCACGGCGGATGTTGAACCTGGTTCAGCCGGAACAGAACCTGATAGGCAAAATCATTAGCCATGTGGTGTCGCCCGATAATTTTTTCTATCACCAGCCAGAGAAAAATAAGAAAGATGAGATCGTCGTTTTTAACGATATTAGAGTGATCGCCAGCCGCATGGCGGTTATTTTACACGGTGCGCCTCGTGGTTGGGTGATTAGTTTTCGCAGCAAAGACGATATCAATACTCTTAGCCTGCAACTTAGTCAGATCCAGCAATATGCGGATAACCTTCGCGCCGTACAACATGAACACCGTAATCTCATTTCAACCATTGCCGGACTACTATTTTTGAAGCGCTATGACAATGCGCTCGAACTGATTCAACTGCAGTCGGAAAGCCACCAAAAAGTCGTCGATTTCATTGCCACGAATTTTAAAAATAATCACCTTGCTGGGTTATTAATCGGGAAATATTACCGCGCCAAGGAATTGGGTCTGGAGCTGGTTTTTGACCTAGGCTGTTACGTGGAGATGCTACCTGAAACTTTAACCCAAAATGAGTGGATTTCTATTGTCGGCAATTTATTGGATAACGCCTACAACGCCACCCTTCGTCAACCTGGAGGCTCACCTCGCATTGAGTGCTTGATCAACAGTGAAGGTACTGAAGTGATCATTGAAGTTGCCGATCAAGGGTGCGGAATTGATGAGAGTATCCGCGATAGCATTTTTGAACGCGGAATTACCAGCAGCAAAAGCGCAGAGCATGGCATCGGATTATGGCTGGTGAGAAGTTATGTCCAGCAGGCGGGAGGCTCCATCGTCGTTGAAAACAACATTCCATCCGGCACCATTTTTACCCTGTACATTCCACAAACAAGAGAAGAACATCATGGACTGTATCACTACACTGGTCATTGAAGACGAACCCTTACTCGCTGAGATTCTGGTCGATACCATCAAGCTCTTTCCACAATTCAATGTGATTGGCGTGGCGGATAAGCTAGAAACAGCGAAAAAATATATTCGCCTTTATCAGCCCGAATTAATCCTGCTGGATAATTTTTTGCCTGATGGAAAAGGTATCGAATTAATTAAGCACACAGTAAGTATCAATTATTCCGGGCGGATTATTTTTATTACCGCTGATAACCATATGGATACCATCAGCGAGGCCATCCGACTCGGCGTCTTCGACTATCTCATTAAGCCGGTGCATTACCAGCGCCTGCAACATACTCTGGAACGTTTTTCCCGTTACCGCAGTTCGTTGCGTTCCAACGAGCAAGCCAACCAAATGCATGTTGATGCTCTTTTTAATATTCAGGCCAAAGAGCAACTGATACCAGCAGCCTCTACCCTACGTGGAATTGACGAGTCGACATTAAGTCGCGTACGCCAGTTGTTTACCGAGAAGCATATCGTCCACACCGCTGATTCCCTCGCCCACCTGCTGGGTTGCAGTAAAACCACAGCAAGGCGCTATCTGGAACAAGGTGTAAAAGACGATTTCCTTGAAGCAGAAATCAACTATGGGAAAGTCGGCAGGCCGGAGCGTATTTACCACGGAAAGTAGTCAGGCTTTTATCTCTGCCATCGGGGGTTTTATCGTGCGTTAAAACCCCAGAGACTCTTGCGAGTTCACAACTCCATAACACTTCGATTACCCTCCCAATTTCACCATGCTAGTCTGCGCCGATGTGCCTCTTTTATCGGACTCCGCAGCAAATTGTATGAAACGCAGATTACCTTTTCAGGTGAAACTCTTTTTATCTCTGGTGGGGTTTTCATGCCTGCTGTTAGCCATTTTGGGCGCCATCTTATTTCATGTTATTGACCGCCAACAGCATCGCGACCTTGGGCAGCGCGCCCGCGTTCAGGCCAGCGAAATTGCGTTGATGCCTGGGCTTGCGGATAAAGTTGCCGTTCGTGATGTCGCAGGCATTGCGCGTTTGATTCAGCCGTTACGCAATCAAAGTGATGCCAGTTATATCGTGATTGGCGATGTCCGTGAGAACCATCTGTATCACTCAGAATCACCGGAGCGCCTGCATCTGCCGATGATTGGCGGTGATAACGCCGAGGTTTTACAGGGGAAAACCATTATTTCGATGCGCAAGGGCGGCATCGGTGTCTCTTTGCGCAGTAAAGCCCCGATTCTGGATGCCAATAATCAAGTAATTGGCATTGTTTCAGTCGGCTATCTCACCTCTTATATTGCCAATATTAATGCGCGACTGCTGTGGCAAGCGGGGTTATATGGCCTGTTGCTGTTAATCCTGTTGTTTATTTTTTCATGGATATTTAGCCGCAATGTGAAGCGGCAAATGTTTTGGCTTGAACCGAAAGATATTGCACAACTGGTGCTACAACAAAAAGCCCTGCTGGAAGCAATGTATGAAGGAATATTTGCGGTTAACGCCGAGAAACAGCTGATCTTAATTAACCGTGCCGCCAGGGAATTACTGGATATTCGCCAGCCGGAAAAAGAGCTTATCGGCAAACCGCTTGAAGACATTTTGCAAACGCCGCCCACCTTTTTCGCGCAAAGCGACGGGGCAGAAAACGGCAGTTTCCATGACCAAATCATCGTGTTAAATCAGCGCCAGGTGATAGTCAACCGAGTGCCTATTGAACTGGAACCCGGTAATGAAAGTGGTTGGGTGTTTAGTTTCCGCGACAAAAACGACATCAATACGTTAAGCAGCCAGTTGAGTCAGGTAAAGCGTTACGCCGACAACCTGCGCATCATGCGCCATGAACAACTGAACTGGACCGCAACACTGGCGGGTCTGTTGCAAATGCAGCGTTATGACGATGCGATGCGCTACATTCAGGCGCAATCGGAAGGCGCACAAGCAGTGCTGGATTTTGTCTCGGCACGCTTCACCTCCCCGGCTTTGTGTGGCCTGTTATTGGGCAAATTCGTCAGCGCGCGGGAAAAAGGGATTGAGCTGGCGTTTGACCCGGCTTGCCAGTTAAGCCGCATTCCTGCCAGCATTAACGAAACGGCATTGATGTCAGTGATTGGCAATTTGCTGGATAACGCCGTGGATGCCACGTTGAAAGCACAAAACAATTCCGCGCCGGTAGAGCTTTATATTTCGGACCGTAATCAGGAATTAGTGATTGAAGTGGCCGATCAGGGCGTCGGCGTGGATGACGCGCTCAAGCCGCATATCTTTGAGCAAGGTGTTTCCAGCAAACCGTCCAATCTGCATGAAATGGCAGGCTCCGATCATGGCATCGGTTTGTATCTGGTGGCGGGATACGTTCACCAGGCCTGCGGCAGTATCGAAGTCACAGACAATTCACCGCAAGGTACGATATTTTCAGTGTTTATCCCGTTCCCGGCTACTGTTTCCCCAGGACAGCACCATGAATAACCACAGCGCGTTTGATGTCGTGATTGTCGAAGACGAACCGTATCTCGCCGGTTTGCATCGTGATTTTATCGAGCAAAACTTTCGGCTGAGCGTAGTGGGAATCGCCGCGACGCTTGAGCAAGCACGCAGTCTGTTGGAGTTACATCAACCGCGATTAGTGCTGCTCGATAACTATTTGCCCGATGGCCAGGGCGTGGAGTTAATGGATAGCCCGCTGCTGAAAAGTTTCGATTGTTCAGTAATTTTCATCACCGCCGCCAGCGATATGCAGACCTGTAGCCACGCGATGCGCAGCGGTGCGTTTGACTACATTATCAAGCCGGTTTCATTTCACCGTTTGCGCAGTTCGCTCGAGCGTTTTATGCAGCTGGTCGAGACACTGCGCCATGTGAAAGTCGTGGATCAAACCGCGCTGGACAGGCTTTTTAACCTGCCCACCATCAATACCCCGTCGGCTCCGTCAACCAAAGGGATTGAGCCAAGTACGCTGGAGCGGGTGCAGCGTATTTTTACCGCAAAGCCGGATATGACATGGGCTGTAGAACAGGTGGTTGAAGAAGTGGGGATCAGCAAGACAACCTGCCGCCGTTATCTGGAGTATTGCGTGGAGATGGGGTTTATCGAGGTTGAGATGCAGTACGGGAATATCGGCCATCCACGGCGGTTGTACCGCAAGGCGTAAACCCTGTTTCGTGGTTTTAATGGTGTTAATTGCCTAAAAAAAGCCCCGAATCACAATTCGGTAAGATAAAAAAAAACCCCTATTGCCTGTGATTTGCTTTGCGATATGTTGGCCTCTAGTTTCTCAAATGTAACTAGAAGGTTAAAAATAATGTCGAATAAATTACGCATCTCTCTGATTACTGCCGCTGTACTCATGTCTTCCTCTGCCATGTCTGCGTTACCTCAAGGCTACCCGGCTGACTACCAAAAAGTGGTCGATGCGGCGACTAAAGAAGGGAAAGTGGTTATCTATTCCACCACTGATACGAAAGCCGCAGGCCCGCTGATTCAGGGGTTTGAAGCCGCTTATCCAGGGATTAAAGTTGAATATAACGATATGAACAGTACCGAACTGTACAACCGTTATATCAGTGAACAGGCTGCGGGTGGCACCAGTGGTGACGTGGTCTGGAGCTCTTCAATGGATACCGCGCTGAAACTGGCAGTCGACTACGCGCAGGAATATAAATCCCCTGAGCAGGGCCAGTTGCCGAAATGGGCCATGTGGAAAGACAAAGCCTACGGCACCACTTATGAGCCGGTGGTATTTATCTATAACAAACGCCAGATCCCGGCAAATGAAGTTCCAGATTCCCATACTGCACTGGCGAAACTGATTGCCAGCCAGCCCGACAAGTTCAGCAAAAAAGTCACCACCTACGATATCGAGAAGTCTGGCCTCGGCTTTATGCTTTCGGTTCAGGATTCCAAAGCCGATGCGAATTATTTCAAAACGCTGGCTGATGTCGCCAAAGGTGGCTTAGCGGTTCAGTCATCTACCGGCACCATGATGGAACGCGTGTCTTCCGGCGAAAACTTGATTGGTTTTAACATCCTCGGTTCTTATGCCGAAGCCCGCGCTAAAACCGACCCATCGCTGGGTATCTCTTATCCAAAGGATTACACCCTGGTACTGTCGCGCGTTTCGTTCATCAGCCAGCAGGCGCAAAACAGCAATGCCGCGAAACTGTGGCTGGACTATGTGCTGTCTGAGAAAGGACAGAGCATTCTGGCAAACCAGGCTGATATCCCGTCAATTCGCAATGATATCGAAGGCAAAAACGACATTGATGGTATGACCAAAATGTTAGGTAAAGCGCTCAAACCCATCCCGGTTGACGAAAGCCTGCTTGAGTATCTGCAACCTAAAAAACGCCTGGATTACATCAAAGAGTGGCGTACCGCAGCGGCCAAATAATAGACAAGTGGTGGATGGCGCTTAGCTTATCCACCCTACAACGGCCAGTCGTAGGTCGGATTAGCGTTAGCGACATCCGACATTCATGCTAAGGGAAGTCATATGAGTGCATTGCTCAGAAAATGGCAGAGCCTGCCGCGCGGTATTGTCGTGTTGCTAACCGCGCTGGTTATCTACATTCCGCTGTCGTTTATCGTTATCCAGAGCTTTCTTTCCGCGCCGTTCTTTGCGCCATCTAAAGAGTGGAGCCTCGAATCCTTCGGCTTTATTTTTACCGATCCGGATTTCTATAAAGCGCTAAAAAGCGGTTTTATTCTGGCATTCGGACTGGTGATTATTGCCATTCCGCTGGGCGGTATTCTGGCGTTCCTGATGGTGCGTACCGATTTACCCGGCAGACGCTTGATTGAGCCACTGATCCTGGTGCCGATTTTTGTCTCGCCGATGGTGCTGGGATTTGGCTATGTCGTTGCCGCCGGTCCGGTGGGTTTCTTTTCGCTGTGGGCGCAGTCGATTCTCGGTTTCGTGCCGTGGAATATCTACGATATGTCGAGCATCGTGGTTATCGCGGGCCTGACGCACGTTCCGCACGCCTATTTATATATCTCCTCGGCACTGCGCAGTGTGGGTTCAGATGTGGAAGAAGCCGCACGCATAGCAGGCGCATCGCCATTGCAGGTGATGACGGCAGTCAGCTTGCCGATGGTGCGCCCTTCTATTCTCTATGCTTCGGTGTTGCTGTTCTTCCTCGGTCTGGAAGTGTTCGGCCTGATGCTGGTGCTGGGCGACCCGGAAGGCAATATGGTGCTGGCGACCTATCTGTACCAGTTGACCAATAAACTTGGCACCCCGTCATATCACTTGATGGCCGCCGTTGCGGTGGTGCTGATTTGCATCACCATCCCGCTGGTGATGTTGCAACGCCGCCTGATGCGCACCGCCAACCGTTTCGTCACCGTGAAAGGTAAAGCGTCCCAGGCTCGGGCATTGCCGTTGGGTAAATGGCGCTGGGTGGCGGGTGCGGTGGTGGCATTCTGGCTGACCGTCACCATTGGCGTTCCGTTGCTTGGCGTAGTACTGCGCGCCTTTATATCTAACTGGGGCGTCGGTGTTTCCATTTGGGATGAGCTGTCACTCAACACGTTCCGCAGTATCTGGGAGCAACCGAATCTGCTGCGAGCCATCGTCAACTCGATGGCGATTGGTGTGATCGGCGGCGCGTTAGCGGTGGGATGTTATCTGTTTATCGGCATCGCCATGCACCGAAAACCAGACAACATCACACGTTTTCTGGATTACAGCGTGCTGGTGCCACGTGCGGTTCCGGGGTTGTTGGCGGGGCTGGCATTCCTGTGGGTGTTCCTGTTCTTGCCGATGTGGCTCGATAACGCGCTGAAATCTGGCTGGCTTTCCGGCATGCCGTGGTCGCAATGGCTGCGCGATAACCTGGTAGTTTGGTTACGTTCCTTGCGCAGCACCATTTTCAGCGTCTGGCTGGCGTACACCGTGGTGTGGATGGCTTACGGCTTGCGCTTGATTTCCTCAACACTGCTGCAAGTTGGGCCAGAGCTTGAAGAAGCGGCGCGTAGTACCGGGGCCACACGTGGGCAAATTACGCGCCACGTGACGATTCCGTTATCGCGCTATGGCCTGATTGGTTCATGGCTGCTGATGTTCCTGATTTTCGAGCGCGAATATTCAACCGGTGTGTACCTGCTTTCGCCAGGGACTGAAACCATCGGCTCGATGCTGGTTTCCCTGTGGGCAGCCGGTGCCATTGATATTGTCGCCGCACTTTCGTTTATTAACATCCTGCTGGTGGTAGTAGGTCTGGGGATTGCCCTTCGCTTTGGAGTCAAATTACATGATTGAATTATCGGTCGACAATCTGCATTTAACCTACGGCGACAACCCGGTGCTGAAAGGCGTTTCGATGAATTTGCAACGTGGCGAAGTGGTTTCTTTGCTCGGCCCTTCTGGCAGCGGAAAAACGACTTTGTTGCGTGCCGTCGCGGGGCTGGAAAAGCCCACCCAGGGCGCTATTGTCATTGGCAACAACAAAGTCTACGACGGCACACCGCGCAGTGAGATCCCTGCCGAAGAACGTAATCTCGGGCTGGTGTTTCAATCTTACGCGTTGTGGCCGCACAAAACCGTGTTTGAGAACGTGGCTTATCCGTTGAAACTGCGCAAAGTGGCGTCCGCTGAAATAACCCAGCGTGTGCAGGCGGTGCTGGATCAACTGGGCCTGGGTCATTTGGGTAAACGCCATCCGTATCAGCTTTCCGGTGGGCAGCAACAGCGTGTGGCGATTGGCCGGGCGCTGGTGTATAACCCGCCGGTTATTCTGCTGGATGAGCCGCTTTCCAACCTGGATGCCAAATTACGCGAGGAAGCCCGCGTATTCCTGCGCGAGCTGATTATCAAACTCGGCTTGTCGGCGCTGATGGTGACCCACGATCAGAACGAAGCGATGGCGATTTCCGACCGTATTTTGCTGCTTAACAACGGCAAAATCGAACAGCAAGGTACGCCACAGGAGATGTACGGCTCACCGAAAACGCTGTTTACCGCAGAATTCATGGGCAGCAATAACCGCCTGCACGGCAAAGTCACTGAAGTCCGCGATGGGAAAGCACGTATTGAAGGCAGCGGTTGGGCGTTGTGGGGGCTGGCTGGGGCTGGTGTACAAGCCGGCCAGGAAGGCACTGCGGTTATCCGTGTGGAACGAGTAGAACTGGTGAGCGGGCCGGGTGAAAACCAACTCGAGTTACCGTTGTTAACCAGCATGTATCTCGGCGACCGTTGGGAATATCTGTTCCGTACTTCAGGCGACGATTTTGTTATCCGTGCCTATGGCAATGAGGTCCGCGATCCGCAGTATTGCCATCTGGCCTTGCCTGAAAAGCATGTCTGGATTTTCCCTAAATCCTAAAGTCGCGACAAGCGCCCTTCGCGGCGCTTTTTTTTGCTGTTAATCTGCGTCATCGAGAATAAAGGAGTTCACAACTCCTGACCTTAGGTGGCCTACATGAAAACAATTACCCTCAGCGATATGCAGCAGCAAAGTGAAGCGGCAGCAAAATCCCCCCGCTTGCGTGCGCACCGTAATTTTCACCCTGAATTAACTGACCCGGTGCAGCGCCTTGCCGTGGCTATGGAGCCTGGCACTTACGTTCGTCCGCATCGTCACCCACACACTTTTGAGCTGTTGTTCGCTTTAAGTGGACGCTTCCTGGTGTTGAATTTTGATGACCACGGGACTGTGACTCATCGCGTTGTTTTGGGTGAGAAGTGTAAGGCGCTGGAGATGAGTGCCGGAACCTGGCATGCCGTGCTGTCTTTGGATAGTGGCGGAGTGATTTTTGAAGTTAAGCAGGGTGGCTATCAACCCGTTGCGGAACAAGATGCAGCCAGCTGGGCGCCTGCTGAAGGTGAAGAAGGAACAGCCGAGTTGATGCAGTGGTACGCACTGGCACAGGTTGGCGATCGTCGTTTTAGCGTGTAAGACAAAAGCAGTGCGCAGAGTGAATTGCTCTGCTCCGCTTTCATGTGCGGGCTATGAGCAATACTGTGCAGGTGATAAAATATTGAATATCTGACAAATCATAACGAACCCAATATGAGTACTTCAAACCAGACTGACAAAAAGGTCCTTTCCGTTTTTGATTTTGACGGAACGCTTACCCGGCATGACAGCTTTATCCCCTTCCTGCGTTTTGCCTTTGGCAATCGATTTTTTACCCGCAGGCTGATCAAGCTCGCCATGCCCTCTATTCAGTGCCTGAGGCGTAAACTGACGCGTGACGAACTCAAAGAAATCCTGATTTCAACGTTCCTCACCGGCATTGAAGAAAAGTGGGTCCAGGAGAAAGCCGAGCTCTACTGCAATCTTTACTGGGAACGCCTGATGAGAGCCTCTGGCTTACTGGCCGTTGCGTCTGAAGTGTCTTCTGGTGTCGAAGTGACGTTATGTTCAGCCTCGCCGAAACTCGTGCTTCAACCGTTTGCTGAACGACTCGGGGTTAAGCTTATTGGCACCGAACTGGAAAGCGAGAAGGGTATTCTGACGGGTCGTATTACCGGGCACAATTGTCGCTGTATACAGAAAATCAACCGGCTGGAAGCGATATACGGCTCATTGGATCAATATCATCTTCGTGCCTGGGGAGATACCCGTGGGGATTATGAATTGTTGGCGGCGGCAAAAGATGCACACTGGCGTCACTTCCATCCCAATTGGGACAGGAAGAGGGCTGCGATAACACGACTTAAAGCGACCTCTTTCAAGGGTTAAAAAACGCCCCGCAGGACGTTTTTAATCAGCTTAGCCGCGTCAAAGAAGCTTCAGTGCCTTCGCCTGTTCGTGCCAGGTTCTGAACTCTTCCAGCAACTGGTCAAAGAGTTTATCGTCGGCCACTGATGCAAAATCGTCCATCGCAAAGAAATGTGTATTGTCGATTCTACGGTCGGTAAAATCATCCAGGTTTTTCAAGATACCGTAGTTAGTTCCGCCAAGGCCCACGAATTTCCAGAAAATGGGATAGTTTGCCGAACGACGAATGGCATCTTTGATAGCCCGGGTTTTACTGATGCCGCCATCAGTGATGAAGACAATATAAACGGGGATTTTGCTGTCGCGGTAGTAATCAACAATTTCTTCCATGACAGGTGGCTCGTTGTTAGTCCCGCCAAGCCCGGGCAATATTTCCCACGATGAGCGCTTACCAGGATGCTGGATGGCGCAAATGTAACCGTCCAGGTTATCCAGTGTCACATCCGGGTACTTACGATGCCGCTCAGCAAAGCCCCAGAGATCCATATCTCCGTCATCATCGAACTGAGCGGCCAGTACCGCGATACGATCAAGAACAGACTGGACATGCCCTCGTTTAAACTGGCCAGTCATCGAACCTGAGGCATCCAGAACGAATGCAACACTTGCCTCGATAGTATCCAGTTTATGCTTAGCCAGGCTGACGGTTGCCTCTTTCGCAAGGCTAACCAGCCTCGGCGCTCTGGATTCCAGCTTCTTCTCCAGACTGATTCTGCCAGATTTAACCGGTAGCGCTGCTGGTTCTGAGGGAGCTGCAACATCAACCCCAAAGCTCACGGCCAGCGGTTCAAGGCCACCATTAAATCCCTGCCCCAGAGCGCGAATTTTCCAGCCACCTTGATATCGGTAGACTTCAGCAAGAATTATCGCTTTCTCACGGCGTCCAGGGGTATCGACCTCAAAGGATGCCACACCGTCCACATTCAGCGTCAACTGGCGTAGCCCATTTATCGTGTCACTCCCGTCTATTACTACAGTGACAGCAATTTTATGGATGTTCGACGGAACGCTTGTCAGTTCGATGCGTATTGATGACTGTTGAGTTGCTGGTGTTAGCGAAACCGCGCCTTCTGGCGATTTCAGGTTATTAAAAAAAATAAAGTCTGAATCACCGTTGACCTTGCCCTGCTCATTTAGCAAAAACAGGCAGGTGTCCGGTTCCCCCGAAAACCCAGTGGAGGCGGGGTAATCCAGATTAAGGACGAGGATCGAGGTTTGCAGTAGTGTATTTTGTCCTGGTTGCAATTTCATCGTCATTCCTTGCATAAAAAAAAACCCCGGATAACCGGGGTTAAGATCATTTCTACTTATCAGACGTTCACGCCGTGCTGGGATGCAAGTGCGGACAAACCACCCGCAAAGCCCTGGCCTACAGCTTTGAACTTCCACTCTGCCCCATGGCGATACAGCTCACCGAAAACCATAGCCGTTTCAGTAGAGGCATCTTCAGACAGGTCGAAACGGGCAATTTCCGTGCCGTTGTCGTTATTGTAAACGCGCATGAAGCTGTTGCTCACCATGCCGAAGTTCTGCTTACGGGCATCTGCATCATAGATGGTGACGGCAAAAATCATTTTTTTCACATCGGCAGAAACTTTAGCCAGCTCGATTTTAACCTGCTCATCATCACCGTCGCCTTCACCAGTACGGTTGTCACCCTGGTGTTCAACGGCACCGTCGGTGCTGACTTTGTTGTTGAAGAAAATGAAATGTGAGTCAGACAGCACTTTACCGTCTTCGCCTACCAGGAATACCGATGCATCGAGGTCAAATGCCTGACCGTCAGTGACACGCGCATCCCAGCCCAGACCAACCATAGCCACATTCATGGTTGGTGCTTCTTTAGTCAGAGAAACGTTACCGCCTTTTACGAGAGAAACTGCCATTTTAAACTCCTGTTCATCATTTTAGTTTGGGCCAGTTTGCTGGCCCATCTATGTAAAAAGTTACTTTTCTCAGGAAGCATTAATGCCGTACTGAGCACAAACGGATGACAAACCACCAGCATAACCCTGGCCTACCGCACGGAATTTCCACTCACCCGCGTTACGGTACAGTTCGCCAAATAACATTGCCGTTTCGGTAGATGCATCTTCTGACAAATCGTAGCGAGCCACTTCAGTCTGGTTATCATCGTTAACCAGGCGAATGAATGCCCCTGCAACCTGCCCGAAGCTCTGGCGACGAGCCTGTGCATCGTGAATAGTGACAACGAAGACGATTTTGTCGACATCAGCCGGGATCAAATCCAGTTTGATCTTCAGTGATTCATCATCGCCGTCACCTTCACCAGTGCGGTTATCACCGGTATGTGTTACTGAACCATCGGTAGATTTCAGGTTGTTATAGAAAATAAAATCAGTGTCACCGCGTACTTTGCCATTCTGTGACAAAAGGAAAGCGGAAGCATCCAGGTCAAAGTCCTGACCATCAGTCGAACGCGCATCCCAGCCAAGGCCAACCAGGACATTTTTCATCGTAGGTGCTGCTTTACTTAGAGATACGTTTCCACCTTTGGAAAGAGAAACACTCATAAATTAACCCTCTTACGTTTTATTGAATTTGTCGGATGATATCAGGAGATTAACTCTCCTTTTTCTCTACTTCTGGTTTGCCTGGAAACATAATACTCAGAACAATACCCACTGCCAGTACGCCAAGGACAACATACAGGCTGGTGGTGGCCGAAATGCTGTAACCGTGGTTCCAAATGTGATCTGTCGCATTCAGCCCCAGTTTTACAGCGATAAAGAACAGCAGCACGATGACCGCTTTTTCCAGGTGGACCAGGTACTGTTTCAGTGCTTCGAGAACAAAATAAAGTGTACGCAGGCCAAGGATGGCAAACATCATGGCACTGTAGACAATCAGTGGTTCACGGCTGACGGCAATGATTGCCGGTACGGAGTCAAAGGCAAACATCACGTCTGAAAGCTCAACAACGGCCACACACAAAAATAACGGAGTGGCGTACATTGCGGCTTTCTTACCGCGACCAATAGTCACATCTTTGTTTTCTGGTTTTGCCAGTTCAGCATCAACTTCTTTCTGCGAGAGCAGGAAAGCATGCCCTCTCAGCTTCGGCCAGATTGGGAAGAAGCGTTTAACCATGCGGTAGGCAAGGTGCTGGGAATAATCCTCAACTTCGTCCTCATCATCGCCACTTTTGAGCATCATGACTGCTGTCCAGGCCACAATGATCGCGAAGACCACTTCCACATAGGGCCCTAGGCTCAGGAGGCTGGTACCGATGGCAACGAAGATACCCCGGAATACGATGGCTCCGATAATGCCCCAGTAAAGCACACGGTGACGATAACGATCCGGCACCGAGAACCACGAGAAGATAGCCATCATAACGAACAGGTTATCTACGGAGAGGACTTTCTCCAGCGCATAACCGGTAACAAAGAGACTTGCGACTTCTGCACCGTGGTGAATATAGAGGAATCCGGCAAAAGCCATCGCCACTACGACCCAGAATACAGACCACAGGGCGGCGCTTTTCAACGAAATTGGCTTGTCGTCACGGTGCATAAACAAGTCAATGAAGATGGCCCCGACTGACAGTGCAATGAAAACAATGACTGTTTCCGCCGGAAAACCGATGTGTGTTGAAACCATAACTACCTCTTAAAGAACGAGACTTAAAGACCAAATTCAGCCGGATCAAAACCCAGCGCAGTGGCAATCTCACGGACCGCCTGTTGTTCATCCTGATCGAAGTTACCGTCGCTTTTAGCGACCGCAATACCGACACGCAAAGCCAGCTGTGCTGCTTCAGGCTGATCTTTGAGTGCAAGGATGTGTTTCATGGTTTCACCTTTTCCGATTTCCATATCGAAATCGAAACTGGTCACCAGCTTGTTAAAGAATTCGATGACCTCAGTGGTGTCGAATACCTTCAATTCTTCAGAAGAGCGAAGAAAACCGATCATTTTCTGTTTTTCTTCAGCACTCACGCCATCGCTCGATACCGCAATACGTGCACATACCGCGACAGTACCCTGCATGAATTTTTTATTTTTAAAACGACCCACCTGACGGGTCAGCTCTTCACGGCCTGAATTAAGAGCACCTTTTACTTTGTCAAAAAAGCTCATTGTTGAATCCTTAGTTGCTGTGTTATTTAGAACCCGCACTCCAGCGAAAACCCCAGCCAAACGCACGGTCCATCTCGGACTGGCCTTTAAAGTACTGGTTAATTCGCTCGACTTTGATGGAACCACTTTCGTTAACGAGACGTGCAATTGCACACAGTGTGCGTTTGTTTTCACCCTCGGTCAGACGGGTTTCAATCGGTGGCTGCTCCGGTACATGGAGTGTCACGACACCATCCGTTTTATCCCAGCTGGCAGCGCCTTCGTAGATAAAGGCATAAATCAGCACCTGGCGGATGTTTTTCCATTCTTTACCGTTAATATGTAGCCATTCGCCTTCTGAAACAGCCCCGGTCCGGTCATCACCCTGAAGTTGTACGTAAGGTTCATCCCGGTAATCACCAAAGGCGTTACCCAAAGCCTGAATAACAGATTTATGCCCGTCCTGAAGCTCAACAAATGCCCCGAGATCCAGATCCACACCTTTGGACCCAAAGATACCACGCAGCCCTGAAGAAGCACTGTTACTGCGATTCCAGTTCAGGTTGATGCGGATTTCCCCGAAGTTATCGCGTTTGGCAAGGCTGATGGCCGGTTTTTCTTTAGTCAAAGAGACCTTGCTCAGACTGATTTTATTGGCTGCCGGAGCGGGAGGTGGAGTAACAACGGCTGGTGCGGGCGTCGGGGCTGGAGTATCGGCAATATTAACGCCGAAATGTTCCGCCAGTGGTTTAAGACCGCCATTAAAGCCCTGAGCCACAAAACGGAACTTCCAGTCATTATTTCGAAGGTAAAGTTCCCCTAAAATCAGAGCCGCTTCCTGGCGACCAGTCAGTTCAACTGTGCCGGCAATCAGGACTTCTGTGCCCTTTTCAACCTGAATTGACAAGTTGCGCAGACCAGACACGACCTGCCCCCCATCGCAGGTGACAGTAAATGCGACTTTCTGTACATCTGCTTTCAGGCGATTAAGTGCCACGGTAAAGGTAGAGTGGTTGCCTTCACTGACCAGGCTGATGGTTGCGTCGTCATTACGGGGCTGACCATAAAAGACCATATCCGCATCACCCTGCACTTTCCCGTTGGTAAACAAACGGAAAGCGGATGCATCAACCGGTCCACCGGAGAGAATGCGAACGCGAAGTTCTTCTGAAGGTACGGGGGCATTTCCCCCGGGCATTAAGTTCATTATCGGACCACCGTTGCCACGATATCAGCATGCATGTCGTCAATGGTGCGACCACGGCATGCGTGACCATGAGCAGTAAAGTCCCAGTTACCGTTATTACGTTGCAGTGATGCGATAACGATACCGGTATGAGAGCCTTGCTCAGTCAGTTTGTAGCGAGCCAATTCTGTATTGGACTGGTCGACAACACGGCAGAAGGCATTGTCAACATCATTGAATGACTGACCACGGAAACTGTTAACCGTAAAGGCCAGGTATTCAACATTCGCGGGTAACTTACTGAGATAGACATTGATGACTTCATCATCGCCGTCACCTTCTCCAGTAAGGTTATCGCCGCTGTGTACTACTGAACCGCAAGTTGATTTCAGTTTGCGGAACCAGACGGTGTCAATTGCTTTCCCGGTGCTATCCATTAAGACGCAACCGGCATCCAGATCAATAGAATCGCTGCCACCGAACATGCCGCCGAGGAACCCTTTTTTCTTGATAGGATCCCAACCAAGCCCGAACTTAAGCTGGCTGAGCGCAGTAGATTGCTTGCTGAGTGATACCGTCTGGTTCTTGCTTAATGAAACCATATTCTTTTCCTTAAAATGGTATTGACTGAAACAACGAGGGTTGAAGATATTCTGGCTGCGAAAAAAATCATATCATGATGTAGTTCTCTGGCAAGCCAATTTTAAAATAGTTTTGTACTTCCTTCAGACTACAAGTTGAAAACTAAAACAGTTAATTCATTTAATAGCATTGATTTATAAGGATAATTACTTATGTTGACACAACAAATACATCTCTATTTCACGTAATCATTGTAAATCATAATATGATTGACAAGTGTATTATACCTTTTTAGACTCGGATCACTATCTTAAAAGGCTGCTAACTTCAGGTAAATTTGCAAACATGAGTAATAAAATTTGGCTAATGGAAGGTTTATCGTCGCAAAGAGACATCATCCAGGGAATGAAGTCTTTCGCGGGAAAAATGCGGACTGACATCACTGTTTACGCCTCACATCGCAATGAACGGAATGAAATTCTTTCCGTCGCCGACTTTTCTCTGGCAGAGCCTAAAGATGCCGAAATGCGCCTGCCTTTCATCCTCTCCACGGTTGCAGAATGGGATATTAATGCCATTCATACGGGCCGTAATTGCCTGTGGTTTGAAAACCACCGGAAAGAGATTGAGGAATCAGGTGTTTCACTGACTACCGGTGCATCCGGCCCACAGTGGCTAGAGATGGCCGATGACAAAGTGACTTTTGCACAAGTGATGGAGGAGAATCACCTCCCGGCAGTGCCATCTTTGCGCATCAACTCAATAGAAGAATTGCAGCATTCCCTTAATCATTCTCCATTTGAAGGCCAACAGCTTTGCGTAAAACCTGTTACAGGAATTTATGGCATGGGTTTTTGGCGTTTTGATGACAATGCGTCTTCCATGGACGTTTTTAATTATCCTGAGAAACGTATCGTCCACCCAGGACAGTACATCGAAGCACTTGCCGGAACACCGGCGTTTACTCCTCTGGTTCTAATGCCTTATCTTCCCGGCCCTGAATATTCCGTTGATATCCTGGCAGACAAAGGTGAAGTGCTTGCCGCGGTTGCCCGTCGTAAAGAAGGGGCGCTTCAGCACCTTGAAAACAGCGGTGAAGCGTTTGAGTTAGCCTGTGCCTGTGCCAGAGCGATGAAGGTAGATGGTCTGGTTAATGTGCAAACCCGCAATAACAACTCCGGAAGGCCGGTTCTGCTGGAAACTAACATGCGGCCATCTGGCGGCATTGGCTATACACAACACAGTGGTGTCAATTTACCCGGCCTGTTTGCATTCCATAAACTGGGTCTGATGTCTAAAACGGAAGTGATTGAGATGGCAAAGAACGATTTCGTTCCAGCAACGGTGAGATCTGTAACAGATGTTATCGGTTATTCAACTCATTTAACTAACCGACTGAACTGAAGGATTAATGATGTCTTTAGTGAATAATGATGCTGTTTATCGCCGTACGCTTTCCTGCGGCACAATTCAGGTCACCAGCGGGCAGCAGGATGTTGTGTTGGATGATTTGTTTGATATTGCTGAAAGACGCAACCCGAAACGAGCATTCCTGTTTGTCAGTAAAGTGCTTGGCCGCCATATCCCGGTGTCACCCTCCATTATGCGTCAGGTGTATCGCCAGTTAGCTGAGCAGTTTCCTGATGGCATGACCGGTCCCGTTCTCGTCATCGGTATGGCTGAAACCGCCGTGGGTCTGGGGGCCGGGGTATTTGATGAACTCCGTCACCGCTTCAGTGAGTCCGTTTATCTGACATCCACACGTCACCCGGTCGACGGCGAACTGTTATGCGAATTTAAAGAAGAGCACAGCCACGCGACAGACCATCTCATTTATTTACCGGATGACCCGGAAATGCGCCGCAGAGTCTGCGAGGCTCGCACCATCGTTCTGATTGATGATGAAGCGACAACCGGCAATACCTTTATCAACCTGCTGGCCGCATTGCGTGACACCAACCGCCTGGCTCACCTGAAGCAGGTTGTGACCGTGACACTCACTGACTGGAGCGGTGATGCCCTCACTAAGCGTTGCCCTCTTCCGGTCAACACCGTTTCACTGGTCAGCGGGCAGTGGCACTGGGAGCCGCTCCCGGATGCGCCAGTTCCTGTGATGCCGCTGGTTAATGTCACCTCACGTGGTGCGGTTCCGGTTACCGGAAAGCAGTCCTGGGGCAGGCTCGGCATGATGATCCCCGCCCGGGATTTAGGCCGCCATGTTGTGACATTTTCGGGTGAACGTGTCCTGGTGCTGGGAACCGGAGAGTTTGTCTGGGAGCCATTCCTGCTGTCAGAGCGTCTTGAAGCGCAGGGAGCCACGGTTCACTACAGCTCCACAACCCGATCCCCCATCGCGACCGGCTTTGCTATCCAGTCGGCGATTGCGTTCACGGATAACTATGGTCTGGGGATCCCTAACTTTGTGTATAACGTGGCCCACCAGAAGTTTGACCGCGTTCTGCTATGTACCGAGACGCCAGCAGAAAGTGTAGATCAGCAGCTGTTAACCGCATTGTCTGACGTTGCCCCTGTTGTGGAGATTGTGACCTATGAATAAACCTGTTGTATTGAGCGATCTCGATGACACGCTTTTCCAGACCCGCCGTAAAATGGTGGATGAACTGGCGCTTGAGCCCTTCCGTACCGGTGCGCTGGACCGCAGCCTTACCCCCCGCAGTTACATGACGGAAGAACAGTCTATGCTGGTGGACTGGCTGCTGGAACAGGCTGAACTGATCCCGGTGACGGCCCGTGGTACGGAAGAAATCAGTCGTGTGCAAATTCCCTTTAGCTCCTGGGCTGTCACCACTCACGGCGCGGTCATCCTTACTCCTCAGGGGCAACCGGATGAAGAATGGAAAGCGCATATACTTCAGAGTCTGGCCCCGTATTACGAAAGGCTGACGGGAATGCAAAGGCAAATCACGGAACTGATGGATGCCCGAGGGATCAATGCCTGGGCGCGCCTTAACTACGAGTACGACGGCGTACCGATTTATCTGGTGATGAAACACCGCGACAGCACACGCCTTGATGAACTCAATGCGATTGCCGATGAAATAGAACAATTGTTCCCAACCGATGGTTTTTATATCCACCGCAACAGTAACAATGTTGCCTGGCTACCTCATCCGGTTGAAAAAGGCCTGGCCGTGACCTGGCTTCTTGAAAAACTGCGATCTGAACGGGGGGTTTTCCCGGTGATTGGCCTCGGCGACAGCCTGAGCGACCACAGGTTCATGAAGCTATGTAGCTGGTATGGTCTGCCTCGTCAGAGCCAGTTTGCTGAAGCCATTTCACACCGTATTTTTGGAGAAAAATAAATGCAGCCTGAATTATCGACCTTCTCGGGCTCCTACTCGCCTGATGATGTGCAGTTTTTACTCCAGCCGGTGGCCATGGAAATGACGCCTGTTGATCTGAAAGAAGAGCTGATCCAGTCCGGTAAAAAACATTACTCCGATATGCTGAGTCAGGAGCCTGCCCCTACACAGTGGCATCTTGACCTGTTTTCACGCGCCC
The DNA here is from genome assembly GCF_004361975.1 of Buttiauxella sp. JUb87. Lineage (NCBI taxonomy): Bacteria > Pseudomonadati > Pseudomonadota > Gammaproteobacteria > Enterobacterales > Enterobacteriaceae > Buttiauxella > Buttiauxella sp. JUb87. The sequence goes on along the minus strand of NZ_SNVY01000003.1, from coordinate 737,492 downwards.
TTGATATGGGCGCAGCACGGCTGGCAAAAGAGGTATCGCAGCTTGCACGGGAACTCGTTAAGCGATTTGGTGATGAGCCCATTATCCTTGCCAGCCTTGTCAGAGCCGGTGTGCCGTTGGGTGTGATGTTACAGCAGGCACTCCGGGCCATGGGGAAAAGTTCCTTTCATTACGGGATAAGTATCATCCGTGACAGGGGAATTGATACCGCTGCACTGGAATTGATCGAAGCCCGACACGGTACGCACGGCATTGTTTTTGTCGATGGCTGGACCGGTAAAGGCGCGATTACCGGCGAGCTGGTCCGTTCGCTGAAAGGTCGGAACGGGTATCCTGAACAACCGCGTCTTGTCGTGCTGGCCGATCCCTGCGGATGCTCATGGCTTGCCGCAAGCGCAGATGACTGGCTTATCCCCTTTGGCATTATGGGTGCACCCGTCTCAGGGCTTATCTCCCGCTCAGTCTGGACCGATAAAGGGCTGCACGGGTGTGTCGTCTGCGACCATCTCACTGATTATGAATGCAGCCGGATGCTGGTAGAAACCGTGGCGCGTTTCCGTGAACAGCTTGATGGTCAGGAATTACCAGCACTGGTCTGGGAGACTGAGGAAAACACCGGGTTATGGCAGCAAAGCCGAGAAGTTATTTCCAGCCTGGCAAATAATTATTCGGTAGACAGCATCAATCGAATCAAGCCGGGGATTGCAGAGGCCACAAGAGCCGTTTTACGCCGAGTGCCTGATCATGTCTTTGTCCGCTCGGTGGATGATCCCGATGTTGCACTGCTGGTTGGGCTGGCCTGGGATAAAGGTATCCCGGTGACAGAGATGGGTAACGCTATCGGCCAGTACAGGGCCGTCACAATCATTAAAAAGGTGCTCTGATGGACAAACGTCTTTCGCCCTGGAATCTGGGGGCCACGCTTTATATGCCTGCCACCCGACTGGATATTGCCGATGCTGTCCTGCACGGAAAAATTCCGCGTCTGCGCTCTCTGGTTATCTGTCTGGAAGATGCCGTCAGCGAGGGTGACATTCCTCAGGCACTGCAAAATCTCAAACGATTACTCCAGCAACTGAATGCCGCAAAAATTAACAGTGGCAATAATGAATGGCCGCTGGTATTCATCCGCCCCCGCCATCCTGATATGGGTCAATGGCTGGTTGAGAACCTTGACCTCAGTGCGATAGATGGCTTTGTGTTGCCGAAATTCACACTCTCCTCTTTGCCTGTTTGGTGGGACATCATGGCGGATACGCATTTGTGCCTGATGCCAACGCTTGAGACAGAAGAAGTTTTTGATGTCGTTCAGATGCGCGAACTGGCCACTACGCTGTTGTCCCACCCCTGCCACGCGCGAATTATTGCGTTACGCATTGGCGGGAATGACCTGATGAATGTCGTTTCACTCAGACGCCCGCGTAACCTGACGCTTTACGACAGCCCTATGGGTTATGTCATAAAAATGCTGGTTTCTGTTTTTGCCCCACGTGATTTTGCGCTGACCGCTCCGGTCTGTGAGCATATTGACGACCACGCAGTGATGGCCCGTGAGCTGTCGCTGGATATGGCTCATGGTCTGGTAGGAAAAACAGCGATCCATCCGGGGCAGATTGACGTTATTGAACAAGCGTTAATGGTTTCCCCAGGCGAACACTCAGATGCCCTGCGTATTCTTAATTCGACCCAGGCGGTTTTTAAATCCCAGGGGGCAATGTGTGAACCAGCAACCCATCGACGCTGGGCCGCAGGTATTCTGGAACGTGCCCGGGTGTATGGGCTGACATCCGAGAAAAATCCGGACGGTATCAGACTGATGCCTGTGTCTCAGCATAATTAAGGTTGTCATCATGGGATTCAGATTTCGAAAATCGATCAGCATTATTCCGGGTGTCCGGGTTAATTTGAGCAACGGCACCCCCAGCCTGAGTGTGGGTCCTCGTGGTGCGTCTGTTTCTTTTGGTAGCCGTGGAACGTATGCAAACCTGGGTGTGCCTGGGACGGGGCTCAGTTACCGTACCCGTTTGGACCGTTCTGCTCGTTCACGAAGCGGAGGGAGCACTCAATCTGATCCGGCGTTGCATCACGCCCTCGAAGAGGAAGTGCTGGCTTTAATGTCAGCCGTACACGCGATAACCAATATCCATGAGCTGACGCCAGACATATCCACGGGCACAACACTGGCCGAACTGGAGTCTCTCTATCTGCGAAGCCTTATGGAACCCTTTCAGATACCGGCCCCGGTTCGCCCGGTTAAACCTGAAAGCCAGGCGATGCCTGCACAGCCTGAGAAAAACGAGGGGGTAGGTTTTCTTGGCAAGTTATTTGAATCTGAATCAGCTCGTACAGCTCGTCATGCTGAAAATCTTCTGCGCTGGGAGCAGGAACTGGCGGACACGGTGCGCGAAAATGCATTGCAGCTACAACGATATCAACAGCAACGAGCTGCGTGGGCAGAGCAATATGCCAACTGGCAGCATGAGGCGAATGAACACGCAGTAAAGCTGGAATCATCCCAGGCAAATGCACAGCAACAATTTTTGAGTGACAGTGCCTGGTTTGAGTCGGTTCTATCCGAAGTACTGTCACAGACTGAATGGCCGCGTGAAACTCTGGTGGCATTCGAAGTCAAACCTGAGCAATCCGTAGTCATGCTTGATGTCGATTTACCCGAGATTGAAGATATGCCTGATAAAATTTACAGCGTGAATGCCCGGGGGACCGAAATTACAGAGAAAGCCATGAGCCAGAAGGCACAGAGAGAAAATTATGCACGTCATGTGCATGGATGCCTGATGCGTCTGGCCGGTATCGCCTTCTATGCATTACCCTTCGATACGGTGATTATTTCTGGATTTACTCAACGGATCAGTAAACGCACGGGGTATCTGGAGGATGAATACATTACTTCCTGCCGGTGCAATCGTCAGGTGATGGAAAACCTTAATTTTATGGGAATACAAAATGTGGACCCCGTGGAGGCACTGAACAGCCACACTGTTATCAGAAAGATGAGCTCAACATTCATTTTTCAGCCAATTGAACCAATGACTTTGAATGCAGGCTTTAACTGAATATGCAACTTAACACCAGACAGGCACGGCTTTTTACTCTTGCCAACCTACTCGGCTCAGGAAAGCAGATCCCTGCGCACGATATCATTAACAGTCTTGATTGTTCTGAGCCGACGCTCACCCGTGCACTCAAAGAGCTCAGAGACTCCTATTCAGCTGAAATTAAATACAGTAAAGCTAACCATACTTATCAGCTGGTCAATTCGGGTCAACTGGATAAAAAAACGTTGCGTCGTATGAATGAAGTCCTCACTTTAAATGCCGAACTGAAAACCAGTAAATCGAGCGGAAGAGTGGTGCTGGACAAGGATAAGAAAACGGCTGTTTCGCTATCTTTGCGTATGAGAATTCTTCGAAAAATAGATAAACTTGCTGAACTTTCAGGGGTATCACGCAGTGAAGCTGTGGAACAAATAGCAGAAAAGGTTGTAGATGATCTTTTAAAAGAATTTTTGGATAAAAAGCGTAGAGAGCATAAATAACATCTCAAAAAACAATACCTGGCCAGGAATTCTCAAACATAAGCCACGATAGCTCAGATAAATTCAACTAAATACCCCCCATTATTTGGGGGGGGTTACGATGAATTAGATTATTACAATGAGCCGCGAAAGCAGGGAATAAAAAACCACTCTTCAGGTCTCATCCCCCTATCAGAGTTATTGCGCTTCAGTGACATAAATCAAAATTAACTCGTAATCATTCCCTTCCATTTAAAGAAAACTCTCCGTCGCTTGACACTTCACAGCCAGTGTTGAGATAACTCTCTGCTCAAGAATTGAGTACATCAGTTGATACTACTTAAAATTAAAGCAGGTAAATCATATGAGAAGACTACCCGTCTACCTATTGCTCGATACTTCGGGATCGATGATGGGAGAACCTATTGAAGCTGTGAAAAATGGCGTACAAACACTGCTCACAACTCTCCGGCAAGATCCGTATGCTCTTGAAACAGCATTTATATCTGTAATTACTTTTGATTCTACTGCCCGGCAAGTTACCCCTCTCACCGACTTATTAAACTTTAAAGCTCCCAATCTCGTCGCCAATGGCACGACCGCACTGGGAGAGGCCCTTTCCCTCGCAGCAACCTGCATTGCTAATGAAGTGCAAAAAACCACTGCCGAAACCAAGGGTGACTGGCGTCCCCTGGTCTTCATCATGACAGACGGTTCCCCAACGGATGACTGGCGTAAAGGCGTTAGCGACTTTAAAACAGCAAGAACGGGTGTTGTCGTGGCTTGTGCTGCTGGTCATGGCGCTGAAACAAAAGTTCTGCAAGAAGTTACGGAAATAGTTCTTCAGCTAGACACGGCTGATTCGACATCAATTAAAGCCTTTTTCAAATGGGTTTCAGCCAGCATTTCGGTAGGCAGTCAAAAAGTGGAATCAGGTAAAAAAGAGGTCATTGGTCTTGATGACTTACCGCCACCACCGCCTGAAGTTAACGTTGTTCTCTAAAAATAATTAGGAGGGATCTATGAGCGTTAGTTTGAGTAAGGGACAAGGCGTCAGCCTGAAAAAAAATGAATTCGATTTATCCTCTGTCACTATTGGTTTGGGCTGGGATATTCACGAAGAGAAAAAAGGTTTTCTTGGCAGTCTTCTTGGCAAAAAAGAAGAAGAATACGATCTGGATGTTGTCGCGTTTCTTTGCAACGCTGAGGGGAAAGTAACCGATCTGGGAGGCATGCAAAATGGCAAACCGACTCTGGTTGGCGGCGACATTATTTTCTTTAACAGCATGAAACACCCTTCCGGGCAAATCTGGCTCACAGGTGATAACAGGACCGGAGCTGGTGACGGCGACGATGAGCAAATTATTGTTAAACTGAACACCCTCGATCCGAAATACCACAAAATTGTATTCATCGTACAAATTTATAATGGCGTTAAGCTAAACCAGCACTTTGGCAAAGTAGACAATGCCTTTATTCGTGCTGTAGATGCTCGTCATGTCGAAATGGCACGCTTTGACCTTTCTGGGGGAGCCTCGTTTACAGGCAGGCGCTCAATGCTGTTTGCGGAACTGGTGCGTGAAAGCAACGGCTGGAAGCTGACAGCCATTGGTGAGCCTTCGGACTCTGACACCTTCGTGACTCATCTGAAAGGCTATCTATGATATGAGAAGGCTACCCGTTTACCTGCTGATCGATACCTCAGGGTCAATGCGTGGTGAGTCCATTCATGCGGTTAATGTTGGCATACAGGCCATGCTCAGTGCGCTACGTCAGGATCCTTACGCGCTTGAGAGTGCACATATTGCGATCATTACTTATGACAATGAAGCCCGTGAGTTTATTCCACTGACAGCTCTTGAAGACTTCCAGTTCTCTGACATCAACGTGCCAAATGCAGGTGGCACTTTCACTGGGGCAGCACTGGAATGTTTGATCCAGTGTGTCGACCGCGATATCAGGCGCTCAGATGGCGACCAGAAAGGTGACTGGCGTCCGCTGGTGTTCCTGATGACGGACGGCGTACCTTCAGATACATACGCTTATGGCGAAGCCATCAAAGAATTAAAAAAACGCTCGTTTGGTTCAATCATTGCGTGCGCCGTCGGGCCAAAAGCTAAACATGAACCGCTGAAGCAACTGACATCCCAGATAGTGGCACTTGAAACACTGGACTCAACAGCATTTGCTGGCTTCTTTAAATGGGTGTCTGCCAGTGTCGCCTCAGGAAGCTCGAGTGCGGGTGTCACCGTCAGTCAGGATAACCTCCCTCCCCCACCTCCTGAAATTCAGCTGGTTTTGTAAATTGATGGTAAGACACTTTCGGTGTTTTGCTTTTTTTATTGCTTCAATGCGCGCAGGTTTATTACACGTAGTTTGCGCCATATAGGGTGTGATTATGAGAAGACTGCCCATCTTCTTCGTCCTCGACTGCTCAGAGTCCATGGTCGGAGAAAATTTGAAGAAAATGAATGATGGTCTGCAATTGATCGTCAACGATGTGAAAAAAGATCCCCACGCACTGGAAACCGCATGGATTTCCGTGATTGCGTTCGCCGGTGTGGCCAGAACTATTGTTCCCCTTGTTGAAGCAGCCTCTTTCTATCCTCCCCGATTACCCATCGGTGGCGGAACGAGCCTTGCAGGCGCTTTGCGGGAGTTAACCCGTCAGATTGATACTCAAGTCCGGAAAACAACAGAAGAACGTAAAGGAGACTGGAAGCCGGTGGCTTATCTCCTCACTGACGGGCGGCCCACGGACGATGTCACTGCTGAGATTAAACGCTGGAAAGAACAATACGCCCGTAAAGTTAATCTTATCGCCATTGGACTTGGGCCTTCTGCTGACCTCAATGTTCTGCGACAGCTGACGGAGAATGTTCTTTTGTTCACGGACACCCGCGAAGGTGACTTTACTCAGTTTATTAAATGGATCACTGCATCGGTTTCTGCTCACAGTCGTAGCGTCGGTGAAGAAGCCCCTCCTTTGGTTAATGCCACTGACTATATTGTTCGTCTGGCCAAAGATGAGGTTGCGCGTGCCTATGATGAGAATTGCGTTACGCTAACAGGGCGATGCAGCCGCTCCAAACGCCCTTATCTGATGAAATATGAACGCCCGGCAGTCAATCTTTCGACGCTGGATTTCAAGCTCAATATTAATAGCTTCAACCTCGCCGGATGTTTTCCGATAGATGAGGACTATTTTTCCTGGACTGACGAATCGGCATCTTCCCTTCAGGTCAATACCAGCGAACTTAACGGCGTACCCGGCTGCCCTCACTGTGGTAATGCCAGTGCATTTGCTCTGTGTACTTGTGGAAAGTTGCTCTGCGTAAACGGGCCTGACGACGTCATTTGTCCATGGTGTGATAAAGGACTGTCGTTTAATAACGAAGGCGATCATTCAGATTTTGATGTCAACCGGGGAAGAGGCTGATGGAAAGGAATGCTAACTTATATCAGAAAGTATTATCACAGGTTCTAGAGTTTCATTCGCTTGAAACAACCGATTCAGGCCGTGTTCAATTATGCTCAGACACAGAACTTCAGGATATTTTCGATGACCTGGTCGCCCGTATTGAGAATAAAGCGGCGACTTATAAACCGGAAAATAAAGCAGAATCTGCATCCGTGGAACAACAGCTTGATGAGCCAGTGAGTCCGGATAGTCCTTCCGAAAAAGAGCGAGAACCAAATGCAGACAGCGATAAAGACTGGCAGCCTGTGCAATTCCTCTCTCTTGAATCCGCGAATATTCCCCGGACGCCTTTGCCAGAGAATTCCATTTTAAAGCCAGGACAAATCCCCAGTGTAGCTGCCTTTTTTTCTCTAGAAACTTTTAAGCCTTTACCTCCGGTTGCAAAGATTAATATCGCTAATGCCCGGGCAGGGACACATTTTCATTCAGAAATAGATATTTCACTCGATAATGGCGAAGTGGCGAATATTCAGTGCGTGGATTTTGCTAAAGAGATCGGCGTCACCTTCGACCTGACAACCTCTGCATTGACAGGAACGCCTTTAGAAAGTGGCGATATTGAAATGACCGTCACCTGGAGTCGCAGTAATGGTCAAATCCACTCTGATAAGGTGATATTTATTGTGAACCCCGATCCCCGTAGCCTTTGGAAAATAATCGATCCTCCCGCTGAGGATAAATACTTCAAAGAGAACATCGACCACAAATTGCTTCATGAACGAGATATAAGGATCGCTGCTGCCAGCCGCAGGGGGCGTTCGCATGAACATGTCGGCTCCTTCAGAGATGATGATTTTTACATATCTCATTGCCCAGACACTGGCTGGAGCATCATGCTGGTGGCCGATGGTGCCGGAAGCGCCAAAAACTCTCGACAAGGTTCCCTCATAGTCACCGACACAGTGGGTCAGTATCTGACTAAGTATTTAGGTGGCGATCGCGGGCGTGAGCTAAGTGAAATAGTCAAACGTTGGGAACAGGCAGATCAACAAAACATTGGTGCCGCGTTAACACACCAATTCCATCAGGCCTCAATCATGGCCGTCAATAATATTAAAAATGAGTCCATCGCTGCCGAGGAGTCGGTGAAATCCTATTCCACCACACTGCTCGTTGCCGTGACTTACCGCAGTGGAGATGACCTTTTCGCAGCCTCTTTCTGGATGGGCGACGGGGCGATTGCTGCCTACGGACCCACGGGGAAAGTCCGTGTGCTTGGTACTCCTGACAGCGGAGAGTATGCAGGGCAGACACGTTTCCTGGACGCCGATGCAGTTCAGGACGCTGAATTCAGTAAGCGCGTAAGCATCGGAAAGTGGAAAGACATCTCACATTTAATCCTGATGACTGACGGTGTTTCTGACCCCTTCTTCGAGACTGATAACGGTTTGTTGAAGGCCGAAAAATGGGATGTGTTGGTGAGTGAGCTATCTCCTGCTTTGAACGATATAGACAAAACGTCAGAGCAACTGGCCGAATGGCTTAATTTCTTTATTCCCGGCAATCATGACGATCGGACTATTGTCGTTTATTGGTAGCGGAACGAACCTCATCGCTGGTGGTTATTAATGGCAAATATTATTACTTGTGTGACAAAGGATGGTGAAACCGTCCAGTTTGTCGATGAAATTATTGGATCCGGTGGGATGAAGGACGTGTACTTCTCCCCAGACAAGTCATATGTCGTCGCCTTTTACAAAAAATCGCAAATCGGGCAGGCCAGAGAACGTATCGATATGATTACTGGCCGGTATCGACAAAGTATTTTTGAACAATCAGGAGGAGACTACTGGAAAGAGTTATTCTGCTGGCCAACCCATGTTGTGGAACACGAAGGTAAAATTGGTGTCGTGGTGCCGACTTATCGAAACCATTTTTTCTTTAAGTTTGGTTCAAAAAATAACGATTTCCTTGGCATCAAGGGGCGTGAAAAAGAAGGCAAATGGTTCGCAAGTGCAAATAATCAGAACAAATTTTTAGATCCTCGTGAACGCGGTAATTTGCTCAGCTACCTAAAAGTGTGCCTTTTACTGACAAGAGCCGTCAGGAGAATGCATGCGGCCGGACTCTGCCACAGTGATCTGAGCTATAAAAATGTTCTGATTGACCCGGAACAGGGACATGCCTGCATTATTGATATTGATGGTCTCGTGGTGCCCGGTAAATATCCACCTGATGTGGTCGGCACACCGGATTTTATCGCGCCGGAAGTGGTAAAAACGAGCCATTTACAGAAAGACGATCCAGCAAGGTTTCTGCCGAGTATTTCAACCGATCGCCATGCTCTGTCAGTGCTGATCTACATGTATTTGTTTTATCGACACCCTCTGCGTGGTGGGAAAATCCACGACATGGATGACGAGATGCGCGATGAATCACTTTCAATGGGTGAGAAAGCCCTATTTATTGAGCATCCTACCGATAAAAGTAACACCGTAAAACTCAATCAAGTGAGTCCTTTTTCATTACCCTGGGCTGATCCCCAAAAGATCCCTTACAACATTATGGGACCTTATCTGACGCCGCTATTCGAGAAAGCATTCATTGATGGGCTGCATACCCCTTCTGCTCGTCCTACTGCTGATGAGTGGGAAACTGCATTGGTGAAGACTGTTGATCTCATCCAACCCTGTCAGAACAAAAGCTGCGAACAAAAATGGTATGTTTTCTCCGGTAAAACAAAACCGGTATGTCCGTATTGCGGCACTGCCTATAAGGGGAAATTACCGATTTTGAATTTGTACTCTTCCCGGAAAGCGGGCAGTTATCGCCCGGACGATCATCGTTTAATGGTTTGGGATGGACAGTCACTTTTCGCATGGCACGTGAACAGACTTGTTGCCCCTAACGAACGCACGACCGAAGCTCAGAAAAAGCGTGTAGGCTATTTCGTTTTTCATAATCAGCAGTGGTGGTTGGTAAACGAAGGAATTTCCGGGCTATTGTCGTTGCCAGATAAAAAGGTTGTGGCGATTGGGGATAAACTTGAATTAACAGACGGTAAGCAATTTGTTCTTAGCCAGGAAGAAGGTGGCCGACTTATCGTTGTCCAGTTAGTTGAAAACTAATGTTGTTGTGATCACCGACGGGTAAAACAATATAAAAGCAAAAAGGGGTCGCCTTTCGGCAACCCCTTCGAATGTTGGTGGAAGCGTAGAGATTCGAACTCTAGAACCCTTTCGGATCGCCGGTTTTCAAGACCGGTGCCTTCAACCACTCGGCCACGCTTCCAACGAGGCGAACTATAAACATCCCGATACTTTCTGTAAAGTGCGATTTTGTTCGTTCGCCTGAAAAATCATCAAATCTGGTTTATTTGCGTGAAACATCGACAACCAGAAGCAAACAAGCAGAAACGAAAAAGCCCCAGCTTATTTCTAAGCTAGGGCTTGAATGTTGGTGGAAGCGTAGAGATTCGAACTCTAGAACCCTTTCGGATCGCCGGTTTTCAAGACCGGTGCCTTCAACCACTCGGCCACGCTTCCAACGAGGCGAACTATAAACATCCCGATACTTCCTGTAAAGCACGATTTTGTTCGTTCGCCTGATAAATCACCAAACCTGTGTTGTTTGAGTGAAACTCCAACAATTTGATTAGTTTAACATCACAAATCATTGCGAGATCGGCGTCCCGCAATGAAATGGGCTTTAGTGTTTTTTGATGTACATATCTTTGGTGTAGTACACACCGCGGTTGTTTGGCGCGTATCCGCCGACAAACGGTTTCACTAGCTGGGCTAAGACATAGTGATAAACCGGAATGGCTGGCACATCTTCCGCCAGTTTGTCCTCAGCTTGTTGGTAGAACTTGCCGCGTTCCTCAACGGTGCTAGCTTTTGCCGCGTTTAGCAGTGCTTCATCGTACTGCGCGTTGCTGTATTTCGAGTTGTTCTCACTATTACCTGTACGGAAGGTATTGAGGAAGGTAGAGGCATCATCGTAATCAGCTACCCACGCATAGCGCACAACGTCGAAAGTCCCGTTGTGCATAGTATCAAGCATGGTTTTCCATTCCTGGTTTTGCAGCTTCGCTTCTACGCCCAGATTTTTGCTCCACATTGAACTGACGGCGATGGCAATCCGTTTGTGGTTTTCTGAAGTGTTGTAGAGCAAGTTAAAGCTCAGCGGATGTGAAGCATTGAATCCCGCCTCTTCCAGTAGTTTTTTGGCTTCAGCGACGCGCTTCTCGTGGCTCCAACTCGCATATTCAGGAGATTTTATCTCCACCCCGCCGATGTTCTTCTGGCTGACAACCCACGCAGGCGTTTGCCCCTGCCCTAAAACTTTCTCGGCGATGATGTCTTTATCGAGCGCCATGTTCAGCGCACGACGTACACGTGGGTCATTGAACGGGGCTTTAGTGGTGTTGAACTCGTAATAGTAGGTCGCCAGTTTCGGCGTAACATGAACCTGGTCTGGAATGGATTTTTTGAGCGAGCCAAATTGCGTTTGCGATAAGGTATAAACAATATCAATCTCACCTGCTTTATAACGATTGATGTCTGCCGTTTCTGAAGCGATAGGCAAATAAGTCACTTTATTAATAACGGTGTGGCTGTCGTCCCAGTATTGTTTGTTACGCTCGCCGATCACTTTCTCGTTCACTACCCATTGCGCCAGTGTATAAGCACCGCTGCTGACGAAATTACCCGGCTGCGTCCATTTATCACCAATCTTCTCAACCACTGCTTTGTCGACAGGCACCATAGACGGGTGCGCCAGCATGGCAAGAAACGCAGCTGTGGGTTGAGTCAGCGTAACTTGTATCGTGGTGGCATCAAGAGCCTTAACCCCCAGCGTATCAGGTGACTGCTTTCCAAGTGCGATATCCGCAGCGTTGGCGATGTGCATCCCACCGGGATAACTGGCATAAGGTGATGCTGTTTTCGGGTCAACCAAACGCTGCCAACTCCAGACCACATCTTCAGCGGTTATCGGCTCACCGTTAGACCACTTAAGGCCGGGGCGAAGATGGAACGTCCAGATAGTGTTGTCCTTCTCCTCCCATCGTTCAGCTAGTCTCGGCTCAATCGAACCGTCGTTACGCACAGACACCAGCCCATCAAAAAAATCGCTAATGATGTTAAATTCAACGTCACTTTCGACTTTATGAGGATCAAGCGAGGCAGGTTCACTGCCATTGTTACGCACCAATTCTTGTTTTGCAGCCAGTTCCGTACCCGCGGGTACGTTCGCGGCCCACGCCCCAGAAACTGCGCTAGCCAATCCAATAGCGATAATCGATTTAATAAAAATGTTGTGGTTATTAGCTTTCATTACACACGCCTTATTTGAGTTATTAACGACGGTACGGTTAACACTCTTAGCAACAGTATTAATTTAAGCAATAATTTTCAGCCACATATAAGTGAATTTTATGACGTATGTCCGGTCTGTTATGCAAATAAGGCAAGGTAAAGATGGGTAAAAGGGCTTTCTTGCAATAAAGGAGACTATTATTCTCAGCCACTATAACCACCTGCCATAAGAGAGAGTTTCTGAATGGATCGCATAATTACTTCCTCGCGTGACCGTTCGTCACTGCTGAGTACCCACAAGGTACTGCGTAATACCTATTTCCTGCTCAGCCTGACGCTGGCATTTTCTGCGATTACCGCAACCGCCAGCACCGTGTTGATGCTGCCATCTCCGGGCCTGATTTTGACGCTGGTCGGCATGTATGGTCTGATGTTTTTAACCTACCGTCTGGCTGATAAACCAACGGGCATTCTGGCAGCATTCGCGTTCACAGGCTTCCTGGGTTATATCCTCGGGCCGATGCTTAACTCATATATTTCCGCCGGTATGGGCGATGTGATTGGCATGGCGTTGGGTGGTACCGCGTTGGTGTTCTTCAGCTGTTCGGCGTATGTGCTGACCACCCGTAAGGATATGTCCTTCCTCGGCGGCATGCTGATGGCGGGTGTCGTTGTTGTCTTGGTCGGTATGGTTGCGAATATCTTCCTGCAATTACCTGCCCTGCACCTGGCAATTAGCGCGGTGTTCATCCTGATCTCATCCGGCGCCATTTTGTTTGAGACCAGCAACATCATTCGTGGTGGCGAAACTAACTATATTCGCGCAACAGTGAGCTTGTATGTTTCTCTGTACAACATCTTTATCAGCCTGTTGAGCATTCTGGGCTTCGCAAGCCGCGATTAATCATCGGTTGTGGTGCCAATAAAGCCTCGCTTAATCGCGGGGCTTTATTTTTTCTGACACCTTAAAATTTGCTACACTGCGGCCAGTTTGTCTGGAGCAAAGAATAATTATGTTGATGTTTGAAGGCCGAGAAATCGAAACCGATGCCGATGGTTATCTGAAAAATAGCCACGAGTGGAGCGAGCCGCTTGCCGAAGTGATTGCGGCAAACGAAGGCATTACGCTGGCAGTAGAGCACTGGGAAGTAGTGCGCTTCGTACGCGAATTTTACCTGGAATTTAATACTTCTCCGGCTATTCGTATGCTGGTCAAAGCGATGGCGAATAAATTCGGCGAAGAGAAAGGTAATAGCCGCTATCTATACCGTTTGTTCCCGAAAGGGCCGGCCAAGCAGGCGACAAAAATTGCCGGTCTGCCAAAGCCGGTGAAGTGTATTTAGTAGCGAATACTAAAGTCTGTCCCTTGGCGGTCGGGTTGGTGAGGCTCAGTCAGCACTTTATCAACCCGGGCACTGCGCGGCCCTCCTGCTTTTAGCCACGCGACAAGTTTTTCAACCTGTGGTGCATCACCGCAGGCTAATACCTCAACGCTACCATCATCCATGTTACGGGCATAACCGGTTAAACCCAGTTTTAGTGCCTCACGTTGTGTGCTGTAGCGAAAACCAACCCCCTGAACCAGGCCGTGGACCCAGGCAAGTGTGCATACTGTGGTCATAACTTCCTCCGTTTCGGGTTCTTACGTTGCATTTAGCCGGTGTTAACCGGAAAATGACGCCCAAATCTTAGCAAGAAAGCATAGCAAATTATGAGTGTACGTTTAGTGTTAACCAAAGGGCGCGAAAAATCGTTATTGCGCCGTCATCCGTGGGTGTTTTCTGGTGCCGTCGCACGTATGGAAGGCAAAGCTAATCTCGGCGAAACAATTGATGTTGTAGACAGCCAGGGAAAATGGTTGGCACGTGCCGCCTATTCTCCTTCTTCGCAAATCCGTGCGCGCGTCTGGACTTTTAATGCCAACGAAAACATTGATATTGCCTTCTTCACTCGCCGTTTGCAGCAAGCGCAGCAGTGGCGCGAATGGCTGGCGACCCGCGATGGGTTAGACAGCTATCGTTTGATTGCCGGCGAATCTGATGGCCTGCCAGGTGTGACGATTGACCGCTTCGGTAATTTCCTTGTACTGCAATTGCTGTCCGCTGGGGCAGAATACCAACGCCCTGCTCTGGTCGCTGCACTGCAAAATCTCTATCCAGAATGCGCTATCTATGACCGCTCAGATGTTGCGGTGCGTAAGAAAGAAGGCATGGAATTGACGCAAGGCCCAGTGAGCGGTGAATTGCCACCTGACTTGTTGCCAATCGAAGAACATGGCATGAAGCTGCTGGTTGATATTAAAGGTGGCCATAAAACTGGTTACTACCTTGATCAGCGCGACAGTCGCTTTGCGACTCGCCAGTATGTGAAAGATAAGCGTGTGTTGAACTGCTTCTCTTATACCGGTGGTTTTGCAGTTTCCGCACTGATGGGCGGATGTCAGCAGGTTGTCAGTGTTGATACCTCTCAGGATGCTCTGGATGTTGCAAAGCAAAACGTTGAGCTGAACAAACTCGACCTGAGCAAAGCCGAATTCGTGCGTGATGATGTGTTCAAACTGCTGCGCAAATACCGCGATCTGGGTGAGAAGTTCGACGTTATTATTATGGACCCACCTAAGTTTGTCGAAAACAAGAACCAGCTGATGGGCGCTTGCCGGGGTTATAAAGATATCAACATGCTGGCAATCCAGTTGTTGAATCCGGGTGGCATTCTGATGACGTTCTCCTGCTCAGGTTTAATGACGACAGATTTATTCCAGAAAATCATTGCCGATGCCGCCGTAGACGCCGGGCGTGATGTACAATTTATAGAGCAGTTCCGTCAGGCCGCCGATCACCCCGTGATCGCCACCTATCCGGAAGGGTTGTATCTGAAAGGGTTTGCCTGTCGCGTCATGTAACTTGAAAAGCAGGAAGTTGCCCGCACATTAATTGCAGGTAATGTTTCTCAGGAGGTGACTATGATTGCCAGCAAATTCGGCATTGGCCAGCAAGTAAGACATTCTTTGCTGGGATATCTGGGAGTGGTGGTCGATATCGACCCAGAGTACTCTCTGGATGAACCCGCAGAAGATGATCTGGCCGACAATGATGCCCTCCGTCGTGCACCCTGGTATCATGTAGTAATGGAAGATGATGATGGCCAGGCAGTGCACACCTATCTTGCTGAAGCCCAGTTAAGTGGGGAGTCACAAGACGAGCATCCCGAACAACCGTCAATGGATGAATTGGCGGCTTCGATACGGCAACAGCTTCAGGCACCTCGCCTGCGTAATTAGCAAAAACCCCGCAATTGCGGGGTTTTTTAATTATTTAGCCAGGCCTAAGCGAGGAATTTCGATTGCCGGGCATTTGTCCATCACCACGTTTAAACCGGCATCCTGTGCCAGCACGGCAGCCTGCTCATTGATGACGCCTAACTGCATCCACAACGTTTTTGCACCGATAGCAATAGCTTCTCTCGCAACTTCCCACGCAGCCTCTGAATTTCTAAAGACATCGACCATATCCACTTTCTGTGGAATATCTGCAAGAGATCCATAGCCTTGCTGCCCCAACAGCGTTTTACCGGCCACTTTTGGTGACACGGGAATCACTTCGTATCCTTGATCCAGCAAATATGCCATCACCCGATAGCTTGGGCGATCTGGTTTATCACTGGCTCCCACCAGTGCAATTGTTCGGGTGCTTTTTAAAATAGTTTCAATATCTGCCTGTTTCATCACACTCTCCGCTGGGACTTCGTTATCAAAAGTGTATGCCATCCGCTACTGACTCACCATCTTTCCCATACACAGGTAGTAGAGCAATTTTGGAAAATATGTCTATATGTTAATGAACTGTCCTTATGAAAAATTTTGATACATTCAGTAAGGGATAGTCCCATTTACCCATGGCAGGAGAAATTGATGAGAACGGTGTTCTTTATCGCAATATGTTGGATCTCTCTTTTGCCGCTTGAATTGCGGGCAACAACATTACGTTTGTCCACAGATGTAGATTTGCTGGTGCTTGATGGGAAAAAGGTTTCAAGCTCTTTGTTAAGAGGGGCTGATAGTCTTGAGCTGGATAACGGGCCGCACCAGCTGGTATTCCGCGTCGAGAAGAATATTCGTACCAACACACGTGAACAACGTCTTTATATATCCCCACCTTTAGTTGTAAGTTTCGACACTAAGGAGGTCAGCCAGGTCAATTTTAATTTACCCCGTATTGAAAATGATAAAGAGAGTGATGAGTTTGACCGTACTCCGCATCTCCAGTTACTGGACGGTGGTGCCACAGTCATCCCTCTGAAAGTTGATATCCTGCCAGTAAAAGTGACGCCACAAGGGATTGATTACGAGCAAGATACCCAGTTTTACAACAAATCTGGGAAGGTCGCATCAATAAAAGGATTCGCCACGATGATGGCTGATGATAGTACATTGCTGTCGCGCACATCCGAACTTGATACACCGCCGCCGCAGTCAGAAACATTAACCGAACAGCGTCTCAAGTACTGGTTTTTACAAGCAGACAAACCCACTCGTGACCGTTTCTTACAATGGGTGAAAGATAAGCCTGAGCAATAATTACCTTTCTGTTCCCGCATTTTTACCACCCTTCTCTTGCAGCATCAGTGGCTTCCAGTAAGCTGTAGGCATTATTAATTACTCAGGATTAACCAATGGAATTAACGAGCCGCACCCTGGCGGAAAAGAAGCATGTCGCGCTGGTCGCGCACGATCACTGCAAAGATGCGTTGTTAAAATGGGTTGAACGCCACAAGGCAGTACTTGCCCAGCATGTACTGTACGCAACCGGTACCACCGGGAATCTGATCCAACGCGGCAGCGGTCTGGATGTCAATGCCATGCTAAGCGGCCCAATGGGCGGCGATCAACAGGTGGGCGCATTGATTTCCGAAGGGAAAATTGATGTGCTAATTTTCTTCTGGGACCCGTTGAATGCCGTTCCACACGACCCGGATGTTAAAGCATTACTGCGTCTGGCGACGGTGTGGAACATTCCTGTGGCTACCAACTTATCCACCGCCGATTTTATTATTCAATCGCCGGGGTTTAATCAGTCAGTAGAAATTTTGATCCCTGACTATGCACGTTATTTGGCTGAGCGACTGAAGTAACTACGGCCGATTGGCAGCGGGCACGCCAAGATGTTTCAGGATATCAACAAAACTGGATGGTTCTTTTTTGTTGAATAACAGCCAGACACGATGACGGGCCCGCGTCATCGCCACATACAGTAACCGCCGCTCTTCAGCATCCGGATAATCTTCTGGTTGTGGCAGTAACACCTCTTCCATGACCGATTCGCGCGCCACAGCCGGGAAGCCATCTTTCCCCTGCTGTAATCCCAGTATCACAACATAATCAGCTTGTTGCCCTTTACTGGCGTGAATAGTCATGAAATCAATGGCCAGTTTTGGCCAACGCGTCGCAGCCTTTTCCAGAATTACCGGACGTAAATGATGGTAACGCGCCAGCACCAGAATGCGCTGTTGGGGCTGTACATATCCGCTCATCTTATCGAGTAACGCTTCAAGCTGGTCATCGGCTAATAATGTGACAGCTTTTTTATCACCTTTAGATAAGCTGTTTAATGGTTTAGCAAGTTGATGCGGGTTCTGCTGCACGAATCGATTCGCGATTTCACCGATGCGGTCATTGAAGCGGTAAGTGGTATCCAGTGCACACTGGTCCGCCTCACCAAAATGTTGAGTAAAGGCGGTCGTCAGCGACATTTCTGCACCGCTGAAACGATAAATCGCTTGCCAGTCATCGCCCACGGCATACAAAGAAGTATGCGAGTTTTGTTTTCTCAGTGCCGCCAGCAATGCAGCTCGCTGAGGCGAGATGTCCTGAAATTCATCAACTAAAATATGCTTCCATGGGCTAATAAAACGCCCTTTTTCCAGCACATTCACAGCCTGATGAATCAGACCTGAAAAATCGACCGCTTCTTCGGACTTCAGCGCCGTTTTCCAGGCTTTTAATAGCGGAGCCATGAGCTTGATGCGTTTAGCGAACACATCACGAATATCCTCAGGCGCAGAGGCAATCATTTCAGCCTGAGAGCCCCCATGCATACGCATTAATCCCAGCCATCTGTCTAAGCGGCTGGCGAGGCGTTTTGCTAAACGTTCATCCTTCCAGTATTCACCTTCCGGCACATGCCATTGCAACTCGTCACTCAGCCACTCGCGCCAGCCTTTAGCCTGCGCTTTTTTCTCACGGCATTGTTGCTGCCAGCTTTCAATCAGCAATTGATGGCGTGCATCGGTATCAGATTCCAGTTCGCTAACACGTGGCACCTTTTTGCTGCCTTGCTGAATAATATGCAGCGCTAATGCGTGGAATGTACGGGCTGAAATCGCATCGGTTTGGAGGCGTTCAGCGATACGCTCGTCCATCTCCTGCGCGGCTTTGCGGCCAAATGCCAGCAATAAAATTTGATCTTCACTGGCCTCGCCACGTTGCAACAACCAACCTGCACGAGCAACCAGAACAGAGGTTTTTCCACTTCCCGCTCCTGCCAGAACTAATAACGAATCTTCGCCATTAACCACGGCGCGAGCCTGAGAGGGATTCAGTGGCGAGCTTTCTATTTTCTGGAAGAAATCAGCATACTTTTCAAGCATGTGATTGGTGAAAGAAGTATTGCGTTGATGTCGGCGTTGCTCGCCTTGTTCAAGCCAGGCTTTGCACTGCAGCCAAATTTCACGACAATTTTCGAAATCTTCCAGCCGGGCTTGCGGCATAGGTAATGCAGAAAACGCAGCACGCACGTTTTGTTGTAATGCCTGCATGTCGCTGCGCCTGAACCATTTTTCCTGCTGAATCCTGCGCGTAATCTCAGCGTGCTGCTGGCGTAAAACCTGAGCCGCAACTTCGCTCATTTCGGCACTCCAGTTTTGCCAAAGCTCATTGAGATGATGATAAAAGCGCTGCGTTTCGCTCCATTCAGTCCCATGCAGACGCACCACTTTGTCATCAGGCAGGACAAACTCAAGTTCCCCCCACACCAAGCCGCGCTTGCAATTAATGGCTATTAACTGATTGAATGGAATAAGATATTCATGGCGTTCGCCCTTTACCTCGACACCAGCAGCCAGCAATCTCACACGATTATAGGGGTGTTGTGCTAAATGTTTGCCCAGGGAGGTTGCTTTCAGTTCCATTACGCTTTGCCTGATCCAAAATAGAGGTTGTGGTTAAGTTTACTCGCCGAAGGAATGACGCTCCAGGGTAAAAACGCGTTACAATTGTTGTGGTTATTCATTTGTCTACATTCATACCAACGAAGAGTGATTATGCGTACAGTCCTTAACATCTTGAACTTTGTACTGGGCGGTTTTTTGACCACCCTATCCTGGTTGCTGGCCACTCTTGTCAGTATCATTTTTATTTTCACGCTTCCGCTGACTCGTTCCTGCTGGGAGATAACCAAACTCTCTTTCGTACCGTACGGTAACGAAGCCATTCATGTTGATGAGCTCGAGCCGCAGAGCAAAAGTGCCATCATGAATACCGGTGGTACCTTGCTGAACATTGTTTGGCTGGTATTTTTCGGATGGTGGCTCTGTGTGCTGCATATCTGCACCGGGATTGCACAATGCGTCACTATTATCGGCATTCCTGTGGGAATCGCTAATTTCAAAATTGCTGCTATCGCGCTTTGGCCGGTTGGCCGCCGTGTGGTTTCCGTTGAAACTGCGCAGGCTGCACGTGAAGCAAACGCCCGTCGTCGTTTCCAGTAAATCAGACAAGGATAGTGAGTATTAATGCTTAGTCCAATTCTGCGCCGCTATACCTGGAACAGCACCTGGCTCTATAACCTGCGTATTTTCATCGCACTGACGGGCACTGCTGCCCTACCCTGGTGGCTGGGTGACGTTAAGCTGACTATCCCCTTAACGCTCGGCGTAGTTGCCGCCGCACTCGCAGACCTGGATGACCGGCTCACCGGGCGTTTGCGTAATCTTCTGATTACTTTGATTAGTTTCTTTATTGCTTCAGCATCAGTTGAGTTGTTGTACCCGTGGCCAATCTTTTTTGGCATCGGGCTAATGGTTTCCACTAGCGGGTTCATTCTGTTGGGCGGACTGGGCCAGCGTTACGCCACCATTGCCTTCGGGGCGCTACTTATCGCCATTTATACCATGCTCGGTATTTCTTTATACGAGCACTGGTATCAACAACCCATACTGCTGTTGGCTGGCGCTATCTGGTACAACGTGCTGACACTTGCCGGGCATCTAATCTTCCCTATTCGGCCTCTTCAAGATAACCTGGCGCGGTGCTATGAAAGTCTCGCACGTTATCTCGAAGTCAAAGCCATGCTGTTCGACCCCGACATTGAAGAAGAAAACCAGGCACCCATGCTTGAGCTTGCGATGGCCAACAGTCAACTGGTCACGATGCTCAATCAGACCAAAGGCTCACTCTTGACTCGTTTACGCGGAGATCGCGGACAACGCGGCACACGTCGTACATTGCATTACTATTTTGTTGCGCAGGACATTCACGAGCGCGCGAGCTCTTCGCATATCCAGTACCAGGCGCTACGCGATAAATTCCGCTACAGCGATATTATGTTCCGCTTTCAACGACTGCTAACTATGCAGTCCCAGGCTTGCTTGCAACTTTCGCGCTCAATTTTATTACGCGAGAAATACCAGCACGACCCACGTTTTGAACGTGCGTTTACGCATCTTGATGCGGCGATTGAAAGACTGAATGCCGACCAATATCTGGCTGGTGAATTAAAAGCGCTTGGCTTCCTGGTGAGTAATTTGCGTGCCATCGATGCGCAATTAGCGACAATTGAATCCGAGCAAGCTCTTGCCGCACCACACAGTGATATCGAAAACCGCCTTGCGGATGATCGCATTACCGGCTTTGGCGATGTCTGGCAGCGTCTGAAACGCAACTTAACACCGGAGTCAGCGTTATTTCGTCATGCGGTTCGTATGTCGGTAGTGCTTTGCGTCGGCTACGCATTCATACAGTTTACCGGGCTAAAACATGGGTATTGGATCTTGCTGACCAGCCTGTTTGTCTGCCAGCCTAACTACAATGCCACTCGTCGACGTTTAGCATTGCGTATCATCGGCACTTTAGTGGGTGTGGCGATAGGGCTACCAGTGTTGTACTTTGTACCGTCAATTGAAGGCCAGCTTGTCTTAATCGTGATTACTGGCGTGCTCTTTTTTGCCTTTCGCAATGTGCAATATGCACATGCCACCATGTTTATCACGTTACTGGTGTTGTTGTGTTTCAACTTGCTGGGTGAAGGGTTTGAAGTCGCTATGCCTCGTATCTTCGATACGCTGCTGGGATGTGCTATCGCCTGGGCTGCGGTGAGTTTCATCTGGCCGGACTGGCGTTTCCGTCGACTACCATTGGTTGTTGAGCGCGCATTTAATGCGAACTGCCGCTATCTGGATGCGATTCTTGAGCAATACCATCAAGGCCGGGATAATCGTGTTGAATATCGAATCGCGCGCCGGGATGCACATAACAAAGATGCAGAACTGGCATCTGTGGTGTCCAACATGTCATCTGAGCCGCGCGTTTCGCGAGAGATGCAAGAGACTGCATTTCGTTTGCTATGCCTAAATCACACATTTAACAGCTATATTTCAGCGTTAGGTGCGCACCGCGAACAACTGACCAACGAAGATATTTTACTGCTGCTTGATGATGCGGTGTGTTATGTCGATGATGCCCTTCATCATTTGCCTGCCGATGAAGCACGGGTGCACAAGGCGCTGCATGGGCTTACTGAGCGTATAACCTCGCTTGAGCCACAGTCGGATAGCAAAGAGCCGTTAGTGCTTCAACAAATTGGCCTGCTGGTTGCGCTGTTACCAGAAATATCACGTCTCCAACAACTTGTGTCGCAGCAACATACTTAACGGGTGTGTCGTTGCGCGTAAAGATGCCCCCACTCGACCAACTCCCGGCGCGTTGCCGCCGGGAGTGCGGCTTCATGAACACCACAAATAGCCCCCGCTAAAGCCAACAAGACTTGTACCCCTAGCCCTTTCTTCAAATGTCTCAGTTTTATCCACGACCGTTTTGCACCATAAGCATGAAGGGTGCGCACGTCAGCAATCCCGACTTCCCACAACATCATCTCCAGGCTGTGAGTTAAATTAGGTAAATCTTTGAGACGTTGTTGCGCCTTCAGGCGAGATTTCTCACGGCGAGCGCTAAACAATGCATCGGTTGAAAGCTGCAACAGCTTTTGCCGATCACGCCACAGTCCTTCATCGACATGATAATAATTGAGCGCAATGGCTCGTCCACGTTTGTTATAAACCAGAGACTCTGACGCTCTTGCAACAAAGTAAACTTCCGATTGTTCGCAGGCACGTAGATACAATTCTCCCTCAGAAACCATGGCAAACACCACATTTTCGACGGTCAAACTATAGCCACCAAATAGCGAGCGATAATTTATATCACCTAATGGCGCTAGATATTCTTTTGATTGATGAATCCTTGCATAAGACCGGCTCTTCATGAATATATCCTTAAATATCAATCCATAACATATCATCACAATGTGTAACTGCATCCAGTAATATGAAAATAGGTAACATGATGAGCGACGGCAATCACATTCTTACTTTCCGCAGATTTACATGTCGAAATTGCGATATGCTTTCCGAAATTTAGATTGATCTTTGTCCGAACTGGCATTACTGTATATTCATACAGTAACCCATCAGGCGGGATTAACTATGCAATCACATAACGTTCTAACTCACGTTGCCACTGTTCCAGGTTCTGCGTCTTCATTGGCTCAGTCATCAGCAGGTAACAACATTAAAGGGTTGATCAGTGAAGTGATCTACAGCGAGGATCAGCCCTGGATTACACAGTTAGTGTTGCTGCCCTTGCTGCAACAGCTTGGTCAGCAATCTCGCTGGCAGTTGTGGTTAACGCCACAACAGAAATTGAGTCGTCAGTGGGTGCAGTCAGCTGGTCTTCCGCTGACAAAAGTGATGCAGGTAAGCCAGTTAGATCCACTTTTTACCGTAGATGCTATGGTAAAAGCATTGCAGACAGGAAATTACAGTGTTGTTATTGGTTGGTTACCGGAAGAATTGACCGACGAAGAGCATTTTCAGCTATCATCAGCAGCTGAAATGGGTAATGCAATTGGCTTTATTATGCGTCCAACTCGTACCTCAAAAACAGGATGTCGACCACGAAGTGGTCTAAAAATTCATTCTAGTTTGTATCATTAAGTAAATTTAAGAGAAATCCTGGAACTTTTTCTTCTCTGCTGACAATTCATTGTGAATTATGAAGAATCCCCGCTGCAAGCCGCTCCAGGCGGCATTCCGCCAGTTTTAAGAAGCCTATTTTTCGCGCAAAGTTGTTAAAAAGTGTGTACTCAAATCGTTTTTTTTCATATGCCTGAGGGACTTCACACTTGTAAGTTTTCAACTACGTTGTAGACTTTAGCTCGCCAGGGTTGCTCTTCCATAACACCGATTGATCGGTAGAGTAACAAGTGAGCATAAACTCGGGCGAAGGATTTAACCCTGGGCTTTAGAGCGATTTTAAAGCTCATGGCCTTTTTGGATGATAATGAGGCGCAAAAAATGAAAAAGACAGCTATCGCGATTGCAGTGGCACTGGCTGGCTTCGCTACCGTAGCGCAGGCCGCACCGAAAGATAACACCTGGTATGCAGGTGGTAAGTTGGGTTGGTCCCAGTTCCACGACACCGGTTTCTACGGAAACGGTTTCCAGAACAACAATGGCCCAACTCACAGCAGCCAACTGGGTGCTGGTGCATTCGGTGGTTACCAGGTTAACCCGTACGTTGGTTTCGAAATGGGTTACGACTGGTTAGGTCGTATGCCTTACAAGGGCAGCGTTGATAACGGTGCTTTCAAAGCGCAAGGCGTTCAACTGGCTGCTAAACTGAGCTACCCAATCAACGACGATCTGGATATCTACACTCGTCTGGGTGGTATGGTATGGCGTGCAGACGCTAAAGGTAACTACGCTTCTACTGGCGTTACCCGCAGCGAACACGACACTGGCGTTTCCCCGCTGGCAGCAGTTGGTCTTGAGTACGCAATCACCCGTGATATCGCAACTCGCCTGGATTACCAGTGGGTTAGCAACATCGGTGATGCGCAAACCGTTGGTACTCGTCCAGACAACGGCATGCTGAGCCTGGGTGTTTCTTACCGTTTCGGCCAGTATGATGCAGCTCCAGTTGTAGCTCCGGCTCCAGCTCCAGCTCCAGAAGTACAGACTAAGCACTTCACTCTGAAGTCTGATGTTCTGTTCAACTTCAACAAAGCAACTCTGAAACCAGAAGGTCAGCAGGCACTGGATCAACTGTATACTCAGTTGAGCAACCTCGACCCGAAAGATGGTTCTGTTGTAGTTCTGGGCTTCACCGACCGTATCGGTTCAGACCAGTACAACCAGAAACTGTCTGACAAACGTGCACAGTCTGTTGTTGATTACCTGATCTCTAAAGGTATCCCAGCTAACAAGATCTCCCCACGCGGTATGGGCGAATCTAACCCAGTTACTGGCAGCACCTGTGATAACGTAGCTCCTAAAGCTAAACTGATTGATTGCCTGGCTCCAGATCGTCGCGTAGAGATCGAAGTTAAAGGTATCAAAGACGTTGTAACTCAGCCTGCGGCATAAGTTACCGTTATAAAAAAACCCCGCTTCGGCGGGGTTTTTTGTTTTTAATGTTCTGGAACAGAAAAGCAAAATGAATCACTGCATCAACTCAACTGCGCTCTATTATTTGCCGAGCATTGCCTGAAGATCTTGTTTCAAAGAAGACATCTGATTGGCGTATTGTTCTTTACGCTCAGCATCTTCAATCAATTGCACAATAGTTTCTGAGAGAGTGCACCCTCGCCGATGAGCAAGCCCTGCTAACCGCTGCCAGACCAGATACTCAAGGTCGATGGACTTTTTACGCGTATGTTGATGTTCGGCATTAAAGTGCCGTTTACGACGTGCGCGGATAGTTTGTTTCATGCGGTTGCGGAGTTCTGGATTCATATGCTGCTCTATCCAGCTCAACACGTGCACAGGCTCATTTTCTAAGCGTAGCAGTTCATCAACGGCTTCTTTCGCAGCACTCGCCTCGATATAACGCGTGATAAGCTCGCCTTCACGGTGTTTTTTAACCAGATACTTCCACTTCCAGCCGCTCTCGAGATTTTCCAACTGTTGATATTTCATTGTTGTCTCAGTGTGACCGTGTAACTCATTTCAGAATAACAGTTTTTTTTATTTTCGCTTACCTGAAAAATGAAAGCTGTGAGCTAAGTAAACTTGCCGCTCCGCATAAACCGTGTGCTGCTTCGCCTATTCTTGTATAATCGCGCCTTTGACATCTAATTAATAAATAGCGACTTTGACGACTAATCGACTTGAATGGCGTGCTCTTGTACCTGATACCGAAAGTTATCAGGAAATTTTCGCACAGCCTTATGATTCCGAAACTGCCCCTTTCTCCGCTGTGCAACCTCGTCTGACTTATGGACTGATGCAGCTCAGCCAACCGGTAGCCTCGGCCGATCTGATGCTGGTAAAAGCCGCTGAAGAAGCCGAATACCTTAATCTTATTGCTAACGCAGCGCGCGAATGCTGGTCTCCGGATATCACACTGACCGGCGGACATTATCTGATCGAAGGCTCGCGTATCACGTTACGCCCGGCTGAATCTGCTGAAGACAATTTTGCTGGTCAATCCGAGGTCGTCGTAGCTGACTGGATTGAAGCTGAGCAATTATTTGGCTGTGTTCGCCAGTTTGCCGGGGAAATCACACTGACTCCGGGTTTAGTTCACCAGGCAAACGGTGGCATTCTGGTGCTGTCGTTGCGTAGTGTGTTAGCACAACCGTTGCTATGGCTACGTCTGAAGCAGATGGTCATTCAGGGCCGCTTTGACTGGATTTCACCTGACGAAACACGGCCGTTGCCTGTTAGCATCCCGTCGTTACCCTTGAGCCTGAAATTGGTCCTGGTGGGTGAACGTGAATCTCTGGCTGACTTCCAGGATATGGAACCAGAGCTGGCGACCTGCGCAATCTACAGCGAATTTGAAGAAAACCTGCAAATTACTTCCGCCGATGATATGGCATTGTGGTGTCAGTGGATTTACGCCGTTGCGAAATCTAAATCGCTACCCGCACCTGCAACGGATGCCTGGACTACATTTATCCGTGAAGCTGTACGCTACACGGGTGACCAGGAAACACTGCCGCTATGTCCATCGTGGATAGGCCGCCAACTGCGCGAAGTCGCCTCATTTACTGAAGACGAAACCTTCGGCGCAGCTGAACTGACACAAATGCTGGCGCAGCGTGAATGGCGTGAAGGTTATCTGGCTGAGCGCATGCAGGATGAAATTCTGCTTGAGCAAATCCTGATTGAAACCGAAGGTGAGATGGTTGGCCAAATTAACGCATTGTCAGTGATAGAATTCCCGGGTCATCCACGCGCATTCGGTGAGCCTTCTCGAATTAGTTGCGTCGTTCATGTGGGTGATGGTGAATTCACTGACGTTGAGCGCAAAGCGGAATTGGGTGGCAATATTCATGCGAAAGGCATGATGATCATGCAGGCATTTTTGATGTCTGAATTGCAGCTCGATCAGCAAATCCCCTTCTCTGCATCTCTGACTTTTGAACAGTCATATAGTGAAGTTGATGGTGACAGCGCCTCAATGGCGGAACTGTGCGCATTAATCAGTGCGCTGGCGAATGTGCCAATTTATCAGCACATCGCAGTAACCGGTTCAGTCGACCAGTTCGGGCGCGTACAACCGGTTGGAGGCCTAAATGAGAAGATTGAAGGTTTCTTCCGCATCTGCCAGGAACGTGAGTTCACCGGCAAGCAAGGCGTGATAATCCCACTGTCCAACATTCGTCACCTGTGCCTGCACCAGGATGTTCTGGATGCTGTGGAGCAAGGACAATTCACGATTTGGGCCATCGACGATGTCACTGATGCGCTACCATTATTAACAAATCTGCCCTGGGATGGTGAGGGGCAAAATACGCTCATGCGTGCGGTACAAGAGCGGATAGCTCAGGCATCGGCGCAAGATATTCGGCACCGTTATCCATGGCCACTGCGTTGGCTCAACTGGTTCACACCAAACTGATCGGACTTGTTGAGCGTACACGTGTTAGCTAACATGCGTGCTTCATTATAAAAAGGCTTACTGTAAACATGGTAGATAAACGCGAATCCTATACAAAAGAAGATCTTCTTGCCTCTGGTCGTGGAGAACTGTTTGGCGCTGAAGGCCCACGGTTACCTGCGCCATCCATGCTGATGATGGACCGCGTGGTCAAGATGACCGAAGACGGTGGTAACTTCGATAAAGGTTACGTTGAAGCAGAATTAGATATTAATCCTGATCTGTGGTTCTTTGGCTGCCACTTTATCGGCGATCCGGTAATGCCTGGTTGTCTGGGCCTTGATGCGATGTGGCAGCTGGTCGGTTTCTACCTGGGCTGGCTCGGTGGTGAAGGTAAAGGTCGTGCTCTGGGTGTGGGTGAAGTTAAACTCGCGGGTCAGATTCTGCCAACTGCGAAGAAAGTTACCTATCGTATTCATTTCAAACGCGTCATCAATCGCCGCCTGATCATGGGCCTGGCAGATGGTGAAGTACTGGTTGATGGCCGTGTCATTTACACCGCTACCGATCTGAAAGTGGGTCTGTTCAAAGATACCACTGCTTTCTAGCCCTCTATACCCGTTAGCATTCAAGTTGCAGCCAACACCCCTGCGGCTTGAAAGATGACGGGTATAAACGCGAAACCTCCGCTGTGCGGAGGTTTCTTTTTCTAAAGAGACAGTGATTACGCGGTAACCGCCCTGTCTTCCATGGCTTCTCGCCAGCCTCCCATCCAGTACGACCTCTGATTCAGTGTCTGATAAGGACACATCTCTTTGGAGCGTCCGACGATACCTGCTTGATAACCACGCTGATGAGCCCGTTCCAGGCGATCTCGTTTTTGTCTCTTCATGCCTCGTTTCCCTCATTTCTTTAATCTGGTGGAAAGAAAACAGTGGCCACAAAACGTGCAACCACATATAACGAATACCTCCAAAACACGCCACCGTCAATGCGCAAAATTCACGCCAATGTCATATTTGTGAGCTACATGTGATGCGATTTGAGAAAAAAGTGTGAACAATGACTGGTAACGAGCTCATGCCAAAAGAAAAGCTGCGCCCGCGTTGATAGCGAATGGCGCAGCTTTTTTGTGCTACTGAAGTGATTAATTAATGCGTGTTAACTGGCCGGCAATACTTTGCGCTTCTTGTTGCCAGGCCTGAGCTAAAGTTTTCACCATCGCATCATAACCATCAGCTTGCTGTTTTAACTCAAGATGAAATGGCCGTTTAGTCAACTGCCCTTCGTGGTTAAGCAACCATTCACCGCTCACAATGACCTTGCCATCATAACGACCGTGGAAACCCGTCACGTTGACACTCAACGTATCCTGAACGCTACCGAGCGGTTGTGAAGCCACCACCCAACCTGGCAATGCGCTGCTCAGATTACTGACCAGAGTATTACGTAGTTGCTGGTCTAATGGGCTTGCCCACAAATTGTTGGTCGCAATCACGTATTGCACATCGCTGGTCTGATAAACCACGCCGTTTCCGGCGAGGTAGTCAGGAACCGCAACTTGCTCCACCCATAATAAACGGCTGCCAGACTGGCTCACAGCCTGCATAGCAGGCGTTGAGCTTTGAGGTAGCTGATAATACGTCTTTCCCGGATCGCTGCTACAGGCCGTCAAAACAAGAGCTGCAACTATCGGAAGCCATTTTTTCATTATTGTGCCCTCTTCGGCTGGGGATCTTTTTTATCCTTCGCTTCAAAGATCAGCGAATTGCTCTTATCGTTCAACGTGCGCAACACAGGTTGCAGTTCGCGCAGCACCTGATCAAGACGCTGCATATCGGCCACCATCTTGTTGTAAGCCGCAGAACCTGGCTGGAAGCCCTGCATGCTGCGATTGAGCTCACGTAGCGTTGTCTGCATATCTTCAGGCAACGATTGCATTGATTTATTCGACGTAATCTTATTCAGATTATCCAGCGTCTGCTGCAAGCGCTTCATGGTTCGTTGGCTTTCAGCAAGCGAGTTGGTTGTCTCTTCAATCATTGGATTCAATGGCAAGTTATTAATCTTATCCAGTGTCTCCAGCAAACGTTGTTGAATTTGCGCCAAACCACCGCTCATCGTTGGAATGATTGGATACCCATCAAAGGTCGGCAAATCGGTCACCGGCGGAGCTTTAGGGTTGAAATCAAGATCGATAAACAGAGCGCCAGTCACCAGGCTGCCGGTTTTCATCGTGGCCCGCAAACCGCGTTTAATCAGCGATGCCATATTGTCCTCAATTCGGACATCATCACCGACGAGATTTTGTAAACGTTCAGGCTCAAGGCGGATTAATACCGGAATACGGAAGTCATCATTAATTTTCTGACGCATACCTGCGGTAAAGAATGGCACCTTCGCCACGGTTCCCAGACGAATGCCACGGAACTCAACAGGCGCACCTGGCTGTAAGCCACGGACGGAATCTTTGAAGAACATCAGGTAATCAATGTGATCGGTATACAAGGAGTCCTGGGTGCTTTTCTGGTCGTCAAATAGCTTGTATTCACTACCAGGTGCGGCGGCCTTGCCAAGCTCCCAACCTTCTGGCACATCAAAACTCACACCGCCGCTAAACAGCGTGGTAAGCGAGCCCATTTCCACACGCATCCCCTGGGAAGACATATCAACGGCAATACCGCTGTCTTTCCAGAAACGCACATTGGTGGTGACCAGGCGATCGTTAGGCGCACTAATAAAGAGTTGATATTTGATGCTACGTTTTGCCGCATCAAAAGTACTGGTTTCCACTGACCCAACGCGATAACCGCGGAACAGTACCGGATCGCCCGGTGCAAGCTGCCCTGCCTTATTACTCTCAAGCGTAATGCGGATACCCTTCGCATCAGGTGGGGCCAGAGGCGGGGCATCCAGCAAGTCATACTTACTGCTTTTTCCCCCTTTAGTACCCGGTTGCAGCTCGATATAAGCGCCGGAAAGCAAAGTTCCAAGCCCTGAAATACCTTCACGCCCGACCTGCGGTTTCACCACCCAAAACGCCGAATCTTTATGCAGCAGTTTTTCCATCCCGGAATTCAGACGTGCAGTGATTTCGACGTGCAGTAAGTCATCTGACAACACCGCACTTTCCACCACACCAACATTCACGCTTCGGCTTTTGATGGTAGTTTTCCCGCCTTCAATACCCTCGGCATTGGTGGTAATTAGCGTAACGACCGGTCCCTGATGGCTATAGTGATAGAACAAGATCCATGCGCCAATAAGTACGGTGACGATAGGGAAAATCCATACTGGGGACCAGTTTTTGACCTTGGTAACTTTTGCTTCCCCGCTTTTATTTTCCATGCTCAGAAGACTCCTCGTAAGTTGAATCCGGTGCGCGATCCCAGGACAAGCGAGGGTCAAAGGTCATCGCTGCAAACATTGTCAAAATAACTACTAATGCAAACATAACGGCACCAATTGCCGGGTAGATACTCATCAATCCTCCCATGCGCACCAGCGCCGATAAAACTGCAATGACGAATACGTCTATCATTGACCAGCGTCCAACAAACTCGACCACTTCGTAGATCAAGTGCATTCTTTCACTGTCACGCTGCCCGTGACCTTTTGCATCCCAACATAGCCATGCAATGGCTAACATTTTGAGTGTTGGAACCAAAATACTGGCGATGAAAATCACCGCGGCCACCGGATAAGAACCTTCACTCCACAACAAAATTACCCCGGCAATAATCGTTGAGGGAATTTTGCTGCCCAGTACTTCGGTAATCATGATGGGTAATATGTTCGCAGGTAGATAAAGCATAATTGAAGTCAGCAACAGAGCGACTGTCCATTGCAAACTATGGCGACGACGCACATAACCCTTGGTTTCACAACGCGGGCAAATTTCCTGATCTTCAGGCACGATTGCGGTACAGCACGGGCATGAGCGCAGCCCCTGGCGAATGCCTGATACACCGACTTTCAGCGGTGCCGCAATGACAGGTTCAGGGGCAATATCATCCCATAGCCAGCGCCGGTCCACGCACTGGAAAGCGCGTAACTGCAACACACAAAACAAACACCAGGGAATAAAGCTGCTTCCTACGCCAATGTCACCATAAGCCATCAGTTTGACGAAACTCACCAGGATGCCAGCAAGAAAGATTTCCGCCATTCCCCAGGATTTTAAATGAAAGAAGAATCGAGCCAGCCACTTTTTAAGCGCAAGGGGCATCGCCACCTGGTTAACCAGTAACAAAATGGTGATCAGACAGAGCACGGGCACCGCTTGCACAAAAGCCATGAAGAACATGCCAAGGCTTGCGTAATCTTCATTAAATAACACGCCAGGAATTTCAAGCAGCGACACTTCGCTGCTGATACCGGCAACTTTCATGCTAATAAAAGGAAATAGATTCGCCAGTAGCAACATAAACAGAGCTGCCAGCGAATAAGCTGTAGGGCGTTGTCGCGCTGAGGACCACTGAGTCTGCAACGTGGTTCCACAACGAGGACAGACGGCCTTATGGCCGTCGTCTAATTCAGGCAGAGCGACCAGTAAGTCGCATTGCGAACACAATATGTGTGAACGATGGTGATGCGTGGCACACATATCGTGTCTCCTTGAGTTACGCGCCGTTTTTCAGAGCTTCAAGATATTCCCAGCGTTCAAAAGCCTCTTCCAGTGCTTTTTCTGCTGTAGAAAGGTCGCTCAAGGTTTTTTGCGTGACGTCATGCGGCTGATTAAAAAACTCAGGGTCTCCGACCTTCGCTTGAATCGCTTCCAGTTCGGCCTCAAGTTGTTCAAGACGTTGTGGTAATTGCTCTAGTTCACGCTGCAGGTTATAGCTTAGCTTGCTACTTGCGCGTTTAACAACTTCCACTTTCGCAGCTACGGTGTTTTGCGCTTTATCTGCCACAGACTGGCGCAAAGAATGAGCAGAAGCCTGTTGGCCCTTCGCATCATGGTAGCCCCCAACATAGCGACCAATTTTTCCTTCGCCTTCGAAAATCCAGCATTCGGTCACGGTGTTATCGACGAATTGACGATCGTGGCTGACCAACATCACGGTGCCTTGATAGCCGTCAATCAACTCTTCGAGCAATTCGAGCGTTTCGACATCCAGATCGTTGGTCGGTTCATCGAGAATTAATAAGTTACTTGGTTTCAGGAATAAACGAGCCAGCAATAAGCGGTTACGCTCACCGCCAGATAACGCACGCACTGGCGTCATTGCACGTTTTGGATGGAACAAGAAGTCCTGCAAATAACCCAGCACATGGCGCGGTTTACCGTTCACCATCACTTCTTGCTTACCTTCCGCGAGGTTATCCATCACGGTGCGGTCCGGATCAAGCTCAGCACGGTGCTGGTCGAAGTAGGCCACTTCCAGCTTGGTACCGCAATGTACGCGACCGCTGTCCGCTTGCAACTGATCTAACATCAGTTTCAACAGTGTAGTTTTACCGCAGCCGTTTGGCCCCACCAGCGCGATTTTATCGCTACGTTGGACCTGAGCAGAGAAGTCTTTAACCAGAGCACGTTCAGCAATCGCGTAGCAAACATCTTCCATCTCAAAGACGATTTTGCCGGAACGAGCGGCTTCTTCGACCTGCATTTTGGCGCTGCCCAGCACTTCACGACGTGCGCTGCGTTCGTTACGCATCGCTTTCAAGGCACGAACACGGCCTTCGTTACGGGTACGGCGCGCTTTAATGCCCTGACGAATCCAGACCTCTTCCTGCGCCAGTTTGCGATCGAACTCAGCGTTTTGCAGATCTTCAACGCGCAACGCTTCTTCTTTTGCCAGCAAATACTGATCGTAATCGCCAGGATAGGAAACCAGTTTGCCACGATCAAGATCGACAATACGGGTAGCCATATTGCGGATGAATGAACGGTCGTGGGAGATAAACACGATGCTGCCCTGGAACTCTTTCAGGAAGCCTTCCAGCCAGTCAATCGCTTCAATATCCAGGTGGTTAGTCGGTTCATCAAGCAGCAGCACGCGCGGAGAACTCACCAACGCGCGGCCCAATGCGGCTTTACGCAACCAGCCGCCAGACAACGCAGACAGTTCGGTATCGGCATCCAGGCCTAATTGCAGCAGCACTTCATTGATACGGCTTTCAAGCTGCCAGAGATTCTGGTTATCGAGGATTTCCTGAATGCGCGCCATCTCATTGAGATTTTTGTCGCTTGGATCGGTCATCACTTTATGAGAAATATCGTGATAAGCCTTAAGATGCACGGCCTGCTCTTCGACGCCTTCAGCAACGAAATCGTAAACCGTTCCCGCGACATTACGCGGCGGATCTTGCTGCAAACGCGCCACGATCAGATCTTGTTCGTAAATCATGCGCCCGTCATCCAACGGAACTTCACGATTCAGGATCTTCATCAGCGTGGATTTGCCTGCGCCGTTACGGCCAACCAGACAGACGCGTTCGTTTTCTTCAATATGGAGTTCGGTGTTATCTAATAACGGTGCGTCGCTAAACGACAACCAGGCACCGTGCATACTAATTAATGACATGACAATTAATCCTTGGCTACGTGAGTCACGAGCCAGCAGTTATGAATTTGGCGATTACGGGCAAAGTCTTGCGACTGGGTTTTCTGCGTGATTTCCTGAGCGTTCAGACCCAGGTTCGCTAGCCCATCAAAGTCCATTTTGAAGCCACGTTTATTGTTGGAGAACATAATGGTGCCGCCCTGGCGCAACAGGCGCTTAAGGTCTTTCATCAGCACCAGATGATCACGCTGGACATCAAAAGATTCTTCCATACGTTTTGAGTTTGAGAACGTTGGTGGATCGATAAAAATCAGATCAAACTGTTCATCGGTTTCACGCAACCAGCCCAGGCAATCAGCCTGAATCAGGCGGTGAGCGCGACCGCTCAAACCATTGAGACGTAAGTTACGCTCAGCCCACTCCAGATAAGTACGCGACATATCTACGGTAGTCGTGGTTTTAGCGCCGCCTAAGCCTGCGTGAACCGTTGCACTGCCGGTATAAGCAAAGAGGTTAAGGAAGTCTTTCCCTTTGCTCATTTTACCCAACATATGGCGTGCAATACGGTGGTCGAGGAATAAACCAGTATCGAGATAGTCAGTCAGGTTAACCCACAGGCGAGCGTTATATTCACTCACTTCCATGAAGTCACCCTTCTCATCCATTTTCTGATATTGGCTTTTCCCTTTCTGACGTTCACGGGTTTTCAGAATCAGACGATTAGATGGTAATTCCAGCACCGCGAGCGTTGCTGCAATGACGTCAAACAGACGCTGGCGCGCTTTATTCGCATCAACGGTTTTCGGTGGCGCATATTCCTGCACCACCACCCACTCGCCATAACGGTCAACGGCGACATTATATTCCGGCAGGTCAGCATCGTAAATTCGGTAGCATTCAATGCCTTCCTGACGCGCCCATTTATCAAGTTTTTTGACGTTTTTGCGCAGACGGTTCGCGTAATCATCAGCAATCTGGCCTGATGCCGCACCTGTGCTGTTTTCCGATAACTGGTAATTTTTCTGCACACAGTCCAGCGGGCCATTCTTCGCTTTAAACTGGCGTTCAGCACGCAATTGCAGGCAGCTGAGCAAATCTGGGGAAGCACTGAACAGTGATAAATTCCAGCCACCGAAATGGTTCTTCATGTTACGGCCCAGCAGGCTGTGCAAGGCAATCAGCGCAGGCTCGCTATCCAGACGTTCGCCGTAAGGCGGGTTGCTGATCACCGTCCCCACAGGCCCTTCCGGCAGCGGGTTAGTCAGTTTAGCGACGTCTTTCACTTCGTAGCTGATGATATCGGCCAGACCTGCACGACGGGAGTTAGCGCGAGCGCGTTCAATCACCCTTGAGTCGTTATCTGAACCGAAGAAACGTGATGTGTATTCGCCAAGGCCTTTACGCGCACGAACCTGTGCTTCGGTGGTAATTTCTTTCCACAGCTCCACATCGTGATTTGCCCAGCCGAGGAAGCCCCAATGTTTGCGATGCAAACCAGGTGCACGATCGGTGGCGATCATTGCCGCTTCAATCAGCAACGTACCGGAACCACACATTGGATCGAGCAGCGGCGTACCCGGCTGCCAGCCTGAGCGCATCACAATGGCGGATGCCAACGTTTCTTTAATAGGAGCAGCACCGGTGCTGTCGCGGTAACCGCGCTGATGCAGGCCTTCACCGCTCAAATCCAGCGCGATGCTGGCGGTGTCTTTATTCAGCCAGACGTTAATGCGCAAGTCAGGTTGCTCGCGTTCGACATTCGGACGCGGCAAGTTTTTGCGGGTAAAGGAGTCGACGATGGCATCCTTCACTTTTAACGCGCCGTACTGGCTATTACGGATAACCTCGTTCAGGCC
Source organism: Buttiauxella sp. JUb87 (assembly GCF_004361975.1). Classification (NCBI taxonomy): domain Bacteria; kingdom Pseudomonadati; phylum Pseudomonadota; class Gammaproteobacteria; order Enterobacterales; family Enterobacteriaceae; genus Buttiauxella; species Buttiauxella sp. JUb87. Next base: position 701,696 of record NZ_SNVY01000003.1, on the reverse strand, counting down.
GCTGAAATGCACCGCGAAGGTCGCATCCGGGCCAAACAGCGCAGGCCAGTCGATGGTCTGTACGCCAAGATACAAATCGAGATCGCTGTAAACACTGCATTCGTTTAAAGGCAGCAAAATGCGGGACGCAAGGCGGCTCCACATCAAGCTTTGATAGAGCAGACGTGAGTCCCCCTGGTAATGTACGCCGCCCTGAACCACCTGGCATGCTTGCGCACCAAGGCCCTCCAGTTCAGTTTTTAATAGCTCTTCAAGCCCACGCGCCGTACTGGCAAACAGAGAATTCATATCGTCACTTAATCAGGTATAAAAAGAAAATTGTGGCGCATTATAGCCAATCTGCCACGCATGTCATAAAGTTGGCCTCTTATATTGTTTATTTATTCGTTTATGCCGAGGGAGCGCAATGATCACCCTATCCCAACTCTATATTCACCCGGTGAAATCGATGCGCGGTCTTGCCCTCTCGCATGCTCAGGCAAGCAGCAGCGGTTTAGCCTTTGACCGCATTTTTATGGTCACCGAATCTGACGGCACTTTTATTACCGCGCGTCAGTTCCCGCAAATGGTGCTTTTCACCCCGGCCATTACCCACGATGGCTTATTTCTGAGCGCACCCGACGGCAGTTCTGCCAGCGTGCGTTTTGCTGATTTTCAACCTCAGGCCGAACCGACCGAAGTGTGGGGTAATCATTTCACAGCACGGATAGCGCCGGATGAAATTAACCAGTGGTTGAGCGGATTCTTTTCGCGCCCGGTGCAGTTGCGCTGGCTGGGCGAAACGTTGACCCGTCGCGTGAAACGTCATCAAGAGGTGCCACTGTCATTTGCCGACGGTTATCCATTCCTGCTGGTTAACGAAGCTTCGTTACGTGATTTACAAAACCGCTGCCGGGCAAGCGTTAAAATGGCGCAATTTCGCCCAAATATCGTGGTCACTGGCGCACAAGCCTGGGCTGAAGATAGCTGGAAAGTGGTGCGTATTGGTGGTGTGACGTTTGATGTCGCGAAACCTTGTAGCCGTTGTATTTTCACCACCGTCAGTCCAGAGCGTGGCCGTAAACATCCGAGCGGCGAACCCCTGGTAACGCTGCAACAATTCCGCACCGCTCAAGATAATGGCGACGTCGATTTCGGCCAGAATTTAATTGCCCGCAACAGTGGCATTATTCGAGTGGGCGATGAGCTGGAAGTGCTGGCGACCAAACCAGCAAAAGCTTATGGCGCAGGGGCCACCGAAGAAGAGCCAGAACCTTTTGAGCAGCAAGAAAGCAATGTGGCAATTGACTGGCAGGGCCAACAATTCCGCGGCAACAATCAGCAAGTGTTACTTGAGCAGCTAGAACAACAAGGTATCCGTGTGCCCTATTCTTGCCGGGCCGGAATTTGCGGCAGTTGCCGAATTAAATTAGTCAGCGGGGAAGTCAAGGCGTTGAAGAAAAGCGCAATCAATGACGATGGCACAATCCTGTGTTGTAGTTGTATTCCTGCGGGCGATGTGGAATTAGCGGGAAATTAAACAGCTTGATCGAGACTGAGGTCGTTGCCCAAAGGTTGCGGCCTTAATCTGTCATTCATCACTTTAATCGCATCGCCAAGTTGCATAGTGCGGCCTGCCAGTTGTAAACCCGGTTGGGCGAGTAAACAGAGTGCGGCATTGTTGCCCGTTTCGACCACCAGCAGATTCACTTGCTGCATATCATCACTCAAACAGACACAAGCCGCGTCGCCAGGGACCGGCTGCCAACATTCGCCATGAGAGATAAAGTGCCAGCTTTTTGGCATTTGTGGTTTCAAATAACGAATCGCTACCAGCGCATTTAATACCAGTTCAGCACGCTGATCTTTACTTAAAATAAGGTCGCGACATTTTTCTTCGAAGGTGAAGAAAAGAGCGGCATCATCTACACAAAAGCCTGTGTTTTCAAAGGCATCTGGTGTGAGCATTTTACGAGGGAACCGTGAACGGAATAGCATACCATTGGCTAAATCGAGCATCATACGATCATGCTCTTCATCAAAATACCAACGCCAATTATCGTCCGGTTTTATCCGCATAACTATTTGCCCTTTCGTTTATTCCCACGATTTAAAACATCCTTATCGCCGCTTCGTTAATGAACACATTTAATAAAAGACCAATATGTATAATTTAGCAACAGTGGTGGAATATAAAACAACCAGGGCTGAAAATAAAGCCCCGGTTGTCTGAAAGGAAAAATGTTTACAGCCCAGTGATGATTTCTTTAATCAGCGGTGGGCCTTTAAATATGAATCCAGAATATATTTGCACCAGTGAGGCACCCGCCGCCATCTTCTCGCGAGCAGCAATCAGCGAATCAATACCGCCAACACCAATAATAGGTAAGCGACCATTTAATTCTTGCGACAAGCGGCGAATAATTTCTGTGCTTTTAAGTTGAACCGGACGGCCACTTAATCCACCCATTTCGTCACAATATTTCATACCCTGAACCAGGCTACGATCCAATGTGGTATTGGTCGCAATGACCCCATCAATATTATGGCGAACTAAACTATCAGCCACCTGGATCAATTCTTCCTCAGAAAGATCCGGCGCGATCTTCACGGCAACTGGCACATATTTATGATGCAATTCCTGAAGCGCTTGTTGCTTATTTTTAATCGCCACTAACAGATCATCTAACGCTTCACCATATTGCAGCGTGCGTAATCCAGGGGTATTTGGCGAGGAAATATTGATCGCGATATAACCCGCATACGGATAAATTTTATCCATACAGATCAAATAATCATCTTTGCCCTGCTCTACTGGCGTGTCTTTATTCTTGCCAATATTGATACCCAATACCCCATCAAAATGGGATTTTTTAACGTTCTCAACCAGGTTATCTACGCCGTGGTTATTGAAACCCATGCGGTTGATCAAGCCTTCTGCTTCTACCAGACGGAAGATACGCGGCTTGTCATTTCCTGGTTGTGGGCGAGGCGTGACGGTACCAATTTCGATGGAGCCAAAGCCCATGGCACCCAGTGCATCAATACACTCACCGTTTTTATCTAAACCGGCAGCAAGACCCAGTGGGTTCTTAAAGGTCAGACCCATACAGGTCACCGGTTTAGAGGGCACATTTTGCCGCACCAGCCATTCGAGAGGTGTACCAGTTACACGACGCAATTGCTGAAATGTCACTTCATGAGCGCGCTCGGGATCGAGCTTGAAAAGGGCTTTACGAACGAAGGGGTAGTACATGAACACTCCAGAATTCCCAGTATGCAAACTGGGGCAGTATTATTAACGATAACGGACGTGAATGGAATTGACCTGCAACAAAAAAGACCGAATCAGCGCAAACGTTTTCTTCCCTCCATTTTGTTATTCAGTTTTTGGCAAATGATTCCCGGATAAATCATTTAGTGGATTACCACTTCTGCGCGACTATCACACTCAATTGTTATCAATGTTACCTAAAAGCAAACAATTAGTTATAAGGAAACAATATGCGTGTGATCACCCTTGCCGGAAGCCCGCGCTTCCCTTCTCGTTCAAGTGCTCTACTGGAATATGCCCGCGAAAAATTAAGCGCTCTGGATATCGAGGTGTGTCACTGGCATCTACAGAATTTCGCGCCAGAAGATTTGCTGTACGCCCGTTTTGATAGCCCTGCGCTGCTCGCTTTAAATGAACAATTACAGCAGGCCGATGGCGTGATCATCGCGACTCCTGTTTATAAGGCTTCCTTTTCTGGCGCGCTGAAAACCCTGCTCGACCTGCTGCCTGAACGTGCGCTGGATAAAAAGGTCGTGCTGCCATTAGCCACTGGCGGAACAGTGGCACATATGCTGGCGGTCGATTACGCGCTGAAACCCGTCCTTAATGCGCTGAAAGCGCAGGAAATTCTACATGGCGTGTTTGCTGATGACAGCCAGATAGCGGATTACCAGCACAAACCGGTATTCAGCAACAACTTACAGCAACGTCTCGATAACGCGCTGGAAACCTTCTGGCAGGCTCTGCACCGCCGGGATTTTATTGTCTCTTCCCCTTTTAAGACGCAAGGAGTTGCCCATGTTTAATTTTCTGAAACGAACCGCGCCGTGGCTTGCACTCGCAGGAACGTTAAGCCTGAGCGCCACGCTTCACGCGGCAGATACGGGGCCAGAGCAGTTGCGCATTGGTTATCAAAAAGGCTCGGTCAGCATGGTACTGGCGAAAAGCCACCAGCTTCTGGAAAAAGAGTATCCAAATACTAAGTTCCAGTGGATTGAATTTCCGGCTGGCCCACAAATGCTCGAAGCGCTGAACATCGGTAGTATCGATCTCGGTAGCACGGGAGATATTCCGCCAATCTTCGCGCAGGCTGCGGGCGCGGACCTGGTGTACGTCGGTTCTGAACCGGCAAAACCAAAAGCCGAAGTAATTCTGGTGCCGGAGAATAGCCCACTGAAAACCGTGGCGGATCTTAAAGGGCATAAAATCGCTTTCCAGAAAGGTTCCAGCTCCCACAACCTGGTGTTACGAGCGCTGCAAAAAGCCGGGCTGAAATTTACTGATGTCCAGCCTGCTTATTTAACGCCAGCTGATGCGCGCGCCGCATTCCAGCAGGGCAACGTTGATGCCTGGGCAATTTGGGACCCGTACTATTCAGCTGCACTGTTGAATGGCGGCGTGCGCGTCTTAACCGACGGCAGCGAGCTAAATCAAACCGGTTCGTTCTACCTCGCTTCACGCCCTTATGCCGAACAAAACGGTCCGTTCCTGCAACACGTATTGAAAACATTTAGCGATGCCGACGCGTTAACTCGCACCCAGCGTGACGCAAGCGTTGCGCTACTGGCAAAAACCATGGGGTTGCCGGAAAACGTGATTGCTACCTATTTCGACCATCGCCCACCAACGGTGATTACCCCGGTCAGCGCCGAGACTGCCGCCAAACAACAGCAAACCGCAGATCTGTTTTATGACAACCACTTAGTGCCTAAGAAAGTCGATATTCGCACCCGCATCTGGCAACCCGCTAAAGGAGATAAATCATGAGCTTAAACTTATTCTGGTTCCTGCCGACTCACGGTGACGGCCACTACTTAGGCAGTAACGATGCAGCACGTCCGGTTGACCATGCCTACTTGCAACAAATTGCTCAGGCGGCAGACAGAATCGGTTTTACTGGTGTACTGATCCCGACAGGCCGTTCTTGCGAAGACGCCTGGCTGGTTGCGGCATCGATGATTCCGGTAACGCAGCGTTTGAAATTTCTGGTCGCACTGCGCCCAAGCGTGACGTCGCCAACCGTGGCTGCACGCCAGGCCGCGACGCTGGACAGGCTTTCCAACGGGCGTGCTTTATTTAACCTGGTGACCGGTAGCGACCCGGAAGAGTTAGCCGCAGACGGCGTGTTCCTCAATCATCAGGAACGTTACGAAGCTTCAGCTGAATTTACCCACATCTGGCGTCGCCTGCTGGAAGGCGAAACGGTGGATCACGAAGGCAAACATATTCAGGTCAAAGGGGCAAAACTGTTATTCCCGCCTGTACAGCAGCCTCGCCCACCGCTCTACTTTGGCGGTTCTTCGGATGTGGCACAGGATTTGGCTGCTGAACAGGTGGATCTCTACCTGACCTGGGGCGAACCGCCACATTTAGTGAAAGAAAAAATTGAGCAAGTCCGTGCGAAAGCCGCGGCTCATGGCCGCACGGTACGTTTCGGTATTCGCTTACATGTGATTGTGCGTGAAACCAATGAAGAAGCGTGGGATGCCGCCAATCGCCTGATTTCGCAATTGGATGATGAAACCATCGCCAAAGCACAGGCCGCTTTTGCCCGCACTGATTCTGTCGGCCAGCACCGCATGGCGGCGTTGCACGGCGGCAAGCGCGACAACCTGGAGATCAGCCCAAACTTGTGGGCAGGCGTCGGCCTGGTGCGTGGCGGCGCAGGAACCGCACTGGTAGGTGATGGCCCTACCGTGGCGGCTCGGATTAATGAATACGCCGCACTGGGTATCGACAGCTTTATTTTCTCCGGTTACCCGCACCTGGAAGAAGCTTATCGCGTCGGCGAACTGCTGTTCCCACACCTTGACGTCACGATTCCACAAATCCCACAACCGCGCCAGATTCATGAAAAAGGCGAAGTCGTGGCGAATGACTTTATCCCGCGCAAAGTCGCACAAAGCTAAGGAGCCGCCAATGACCCCTTCAACGCACAAACTGTTGCTGAGAGTGGCACCGTGGGTCTTGCCGGTGGCGGTTATCGCCATCTGGCAACTATCCTCGAGCGCAGGCTGGCTCTCGTCGCGCATCCTCCCCTCTCCGGAAGGGGTGGTGGTTGCATTCTGGAACCTCTCAGCCAGCGGTGAATTGTGGCAACACCTGGCGATCAGTTCATGGCGTGCGGTGATTGGTTTCAGTATTGGTGGCTCATTAGGCCTGGTTCTCGGCCTGATTAGCGGGCTTTCGCGTTGGGGGGAGCGTTTGCTGGACAGCTCGATTCAGATGCTGCGTAACGTTCCGCACCTGGCGCTAATCCCGCTGGTCATTTTGTGGTTCGGCATTGATGAATCAGCGAAGATTTTCCTCGTGGCTCTCGGCACGCTGTTCCCGATTTACATCAACACCTGGCACGGCATCCGTAATATTGACCAGGGCTTGCTGGAGATGGCCCGCAGTTATGGGTTGTCAGGCTTTAGCCTGTTTGCCCAGGTGATTCTACCAGGGGCTTTGCCTTCGATTATGGTCGGCATTCGTTTCGCACTTGGCCTGATGTGGCTAACGTTAATCGTTGCCGAGACGATTTCGGCAAACTCCGGAATTGGCTATCTGGCAATGAACGCCCGTGAATTCCTGCAAACCGATGTGGTTGTCGTCGCCATTATTTTGTATGCCCTGCTCGGCAAACTCGCTGACATCAGCGCGCAATTACTCGAACGAGTCTGGCTGCGCTGGCACCCTGCTTACCAGTTACAGGAGGAGAACGCATGAATACCGCACGTTTAAACCAGGGGACTCCCCTACTCCTTAACGGCGTGACCAAACGCTACGGCAATAAAACAATTCTTGATGAGCTGGAATTACATATTCCTGCCGGGCAATTTGTTGCGGTGGTCGGGCGCAGTGGCGGCGGTAAAAGTACGTTGTTACGACTACTGGCAGGGTTGGAAAATCCCAACGGCGGGTCACTGATTGCCGGAAATGCCCCACTGCGCGAAAGCCAGGATGAAACACGTTTAATGTTCCAGGATGCGCGTTTGTTGCCGTGGAAATCAGTGATAAATAATGTCGGTCTGGGGCTGAAAGAAAACTGGAAAGACGCGGCGACGAAAGCGCTGGAAGCGGTTGGGCTTGCCAATCGCGCTACCGAGTGGCCAGCCGCCCTGTCCGGCGGCCAGAAGCAGCGTGTGGCGCTGGCTCGTGCGCTGATTCATCGCCCACGGCTGTTATTGCTGGACGAACCTTTGGGCGCGCTGGATGCCCTGACGCGTATCGAAATGCAGGAGTTGATTGTCTCTTTGTGGCAGGAACATGGCTTTACGGTGTTGCTGGTGACGCACGATGTCAGCGAAGCCGTTGCGATGGCGGATAGAGTTTTGTTGATTGAAGAAGGAAAAATTGGGCTCGATTTGACAATTGATTTACCGCGTCCACGTAAGCTCGGCTCTGTGCGGCTGGCTGAACTGGAAGCGCAGGTGTTAGAACGTGTAATGAAGCGGCAGGTTGTGGAGGAACCGGAGCGCGTGGTGCGCACCGGTTAAGTTTGTTCGCCCTCACCCCGACCCTCTCCCCCAGGAGAGGGAGAACACCGGGTAATCCCTCGACCTCAGAGGGAGAACACCTGATAATCCCCTCTCCCTCAGGGAGAGGGTTAGGGTGAGGGTGGTTTTTAAGCTAACGCCTTGCTGATCTTCTCGAATAAATCGCCCGACAAGTTTTCCAGCCCTTTCAGCTGTTCCAGCGCTGCACGCATCATCTCCTGTCGTTTTTCATCATAACGTTTCAGTCGAATTAACGGCTCAATCAGACGTGACGCCACCTGCGGGTTACGGTGGTTCAGCTCGCTGAGCATTTCCACCATAAACTGATAGCCGCTGCCGTCGAGTGCGTGGAACGCTGACGGGTTAGCCGCCGCGAATGCACCAATCAGCGAGCGAACACGGTTCGGGTTACCGAGGCTAAACGAACGGTGGTTCAGCAATTCACGCACTTTACTCAATGTGTCTGCCGCCGGACTAGTGGCTTGCAACACAAACCATTTGTCCATCACCAGACCGTCCTGATGCCATTTCTCATCAAACGCAGCCAGTAGTTCTGTGCGGCACGGCAATTGTGCAGCTACAGAAGCAGACAATGCGGCGATAGAGTCCGTCATGTTGTCTGCACTTTCATACTGCTTACGCACCAGTTGCTCGGCAAGCTGTTGATCGCCAAACGCCAGATAACGCAGGCAAGTATTACGCAGCGCACGTTTGCCGATATCCGCATGTTCTACGCGATAAGCATCGAGCTTGTTGGCGTTATAAACTGCCAGGAATTCATCGGCCAGTTCGTTTGCCAGCGTGCGCGTTAACGCTTCATGCACGGCAGCAATCGCCTGCGGGTCAATTTTCTGGAACAGCTCGGCAATTTCGTTTTGCGATGGCAGCGTCAGAATTTCTGCCGCCAGTGCCGGGTCAATGTTCTCATCCAGCAAAATAGCGCGGAAAGCATCGGCAACATGCAGTGGCAGCGACAATGGCTGGCCCTGTTGGCTGCGGTTGACGTTCAACTTGATGTACGTCGCCAGCAGACTTTGCGCGGCATCCCAACGGGAAAAATCGTTGCGTGCATGGCGCATCAGGAACGTCAGCTGCTGGTCACTCCATTTGTATTCCAGTTTCACCGGTGCTGAGAATTCACGCAGCAATGACGGAACCGGCTGGAAATAAACGTTATCAAAGACAAACGTCTGCTCTGCCTGAGTCACATTCAGCACGTGATGAATCGGGTGGCCATTTTTCTGTAACGGAATAACTTTGCCTTCGTTATCATACAGTTCGATGTCGAACGGAATATGCAACGGCTGCTTTTCCTGCTGTTCAGCGGTTGGCGGCGTGGTTTGGCTGATGGTAAGCCGGTACAGCTCATTTTCCGGGTCGTAGTCATCACGCACGGTGACCACTGGCGTCCCCGCCTGGCTGTACCAGCGGCGGAAATGCGACAGGTCAACGTTTGACGCATCTTCCATTGCCTGCACGAAATCATCACAGGTCGCCGCACTGCCGTCATGGCGCTCAAAGTAAAGTTGCATGCCTTTCTGGAAATTCTCTTCACCCAGCAAGGTGTGCAGCATACGGATAACTTCAGAACCCTTTTCGTACACGGTCAGGGTGTAGAAGTTATTCATTTCGATAACTTTGTCCGGGCGAATCGGGTGCGCCATCGGGCTTGCGTCTTCAGCAAACTGCGCGGCACGCATGGTGCGCACGTTCTGAATACGGTTTACTGCACGTGAGCCGAGATCCGAGCTAAATTCCTGATCGCGGAACACGGTCAGCCCTTCTTTCAGGCTTAACTGGAACCAGTCGCGACAAGTCACACGGTTGCCGGTCCAGTTATGGAAATATTCGTGACCGATAACACGTTCGATGTCGAGATAGTCTTTATCTGTCGCAGTTTCAGCACGGGCCAGCACATATTTGGAGTTAAAGACGTTCAGTCCTTTATTCTCCATCGCACCCATGTTGAAGAAGTCCACGGCGACAATCATATAGATGTCGAGGTCATACTCGAGGCCGAAACGGGTTTCATCCCATTTCATGGATGCTTTCAAAGAAGTCATCGCCCAGCTTGCACGGTCAAGATTGCCACGGTCAACGAACAGCTCCAGCGCTACATCACGGCCAGATCGCGTTTTGAAGGTATCGCGTAATACATCGAAATCACCTGCCACCAGCGCAAACAGGTAACACGGTTTTGGGAACGGATCTTGCCATTGTACCCAGTGACGGCCGTTTTCCAGTTCACCTTCAGCGATACGGTTGCCATTAGATAAAAGGAAAGGATATTGCTTTTTATCCGCAATGATTTTGGTGGTGAAACGCGCCAGAACGTCTGGTCGGTCGAGATACCAGGTAATGTGGCGGAAACCTTCAGCCTCACACTGAGTGCAAAGTGCATCGCCAGAAAGATAAAGTCCTTCCAGCGCAGTATTCGTGGCAGGGCTAATTTCATTAACGATAGTCAGCGTGAAGGTTTCTGGCAGTGACTCGATGATCAATGCACCCTCGTCCTGGCGATAATCTTCCCAGGTAGTGCCGTTTACAGCAACAGACACCAGCGTCAGGTCTTCGCCATCAAGACGCAGAGGCGCGCCTGCTGCACCCTGGCGGGTGATCTGGCTAATAGCTGTGACCAGGGTTTTTGCGGCATCAAGGTCAAAGGTCAAATCGATATCGGTAATCGTGTAATCCGGCGCACGGTAGTCGTGGCGATATTTGGCTTGTGGCTGTTGTGTCATAAAAAACCTTATACATCATCCGTAAGTTTGCGGAGTTCAGTCTATTCCTGTTGCCCGAATGTTGCCACGCAGAATCTTCAACTTTTCTGGGCTTCTCACGCGAATTGCTACATTTATATAACAAGCGGCACAAATTGCTATCGACCAGAAAATGTCCGTGTGTTGTGATCCAGGTTTAATAAACAGATAATCAGGGTATACTCCTGCGTCTTTTATCTGCTTAGCCCTTGATGGAAACGCTCCTGTGAGAGGATGCTGCAACGCGCCATGACACGACACGCTTCCCCGATTTTGCAAACGCTACTGGATACTGACGCCTATAAGCTTCATATGCAGCAGGCCGTTTTCCACCGTTATCACGACGTGAACGTCGCGGCCGAGTTCCGTTGCCGCGGTGATGATCTGCTGGGCATTTACGCAGACGCCATTCGTGAGCAGGTTGATTTAATGCAACACCTCGCGTTAAGTGACGAGGAGTTCGCGTTTCTGGAAACTCTGCCATTCTTCCAGGCCGATTACCTCTGCTGGCTGCGTACTTTCCGCTACGACCCCACTCAGGTGCACATCAGCAATAACAACGGCCATTTAGATATTCGTCTAACCGGTTCGTGGCTGGAAGTGATTATGTGGGAAGTGCCATTGCTGGCGGTGATCAGCGAAGTGGTGCATCAACACCGCTCGCCAGGCGTGACCACGCAAATGGCGCTAGAGAGTCTGGAAAGCAAACTGGTTCAGTTCAAAGAATTGACGGCAGATATCGATCTTTCTGCTTTCCGCCTGATGGATTTTGGCACTCGTCGCCGCTTCTCGCGTGAAGTTCAGGAAGCTATTGTAAGCCGCCTGCAACAAGAATCATGGTTTGTTGGCACCAGCAATTACGACCTCGCGCGCCGTCTGAATTTAACCCCGATGGGCACTCAGGCTCACGAATGGTTCCAGGCACATCAGCAAATCAGCCCGACTCTCGCAAACAGCCAGCGCGCAGCGCTCCAGGCCTGGCTTGATGAGTACCCGGATAAACTTGGCATCGCGCTGACCGACTGCATCACAATGGATGCCTTCTTACGCGACTTTGATCTTTCATTCGCCAGCCGGTATCAGGGGCTGCGCCACGATTCAGGTGACCCGTTTGAATGGGGCGAAAAAGCTATCGCGCATTACGAAAAACTCGGCATTGATCCAAAAACCAAAGTATTGGTATTTTCGGACAATCTCGATTTGCCAAAAGCCATCGAGCTTTATCGCCATTTCTGCACTCGCGTGAATCTCAGCTTCGGTATTGGCACGCGCCTGACATGCGATATTCCGCAGGTGAAGCCACTTAATATTGTCATCAAGTTGGTTGAGTGTAACGGCAAGCCGGTCGCTAAACTGTCCGACAGCCCAGGCAAAACGATTTGCCACGATAAAGCTTTTGTCCGCGCACTGCGTAAAGCTTTCGATTTACCACTAGTCAAGAAAGCCAGTTGAGCCAATAAACCTGTGGGTGATATTCATCGCACTCATAGGTTTCTTTCTTTATATCTGTGACTCCCCTCTTTATGTATTTCTTCGTTTCCTTTGATTTTTCTGCTTGTCTGAAAGCTGGCTACAGGTAACATAGATAACCCCCGAATGTGGGTTATTTTTTATTGTCACTGACCATTTAATAGAGAGAAAAATATGAGCGTTGTGCCTGTAGCCGACGTACTCCAGGGCCGCGTAGCCGTTGACCAAGAAGTCACCGTGCGCGGATGGGTGCGTACTCGTAGAGATTCAAAAGCTGGTATCTCCTTCCTCGCCGTCTATGACGGTTCCTGCTTCTCTCCTGTACAGGCCGTCATTAATAATTCTCTGCCTAATTACAATGATGACGTACTGCGCCTGACAACCGGTTGCTCCGTTGTCGTGACTGGTAAAGTTGTAGAGTCTCTTGGTCAGGGCCAGAGCTTTGAAATCCAGGCAAGTGAAGTTGAAGTGACTGGCTGGGTTGATGATCCTGATACTTATCCGATGGCGGCAAAACGTCACAGCATTGAGTATCTGCGTGAAGTAGCTCACCTGCGCCCACGCACCAACATGATTGGCGCCGTTGCCCGTGTGCGTCATACCCTTGCTCAAGCCTTACACCGTTTCTTCCATGAAAATGGTTATTTCTGGGTATCCACACCGCTGATTACTGCATCTGATACCGAAGGCGCTGGCGAAATGTTCCGTGTATCTACGCTGGACATGGAAAACCTGCCGCGTACCGAAGCGGGCAAAGTTGATTTCGATAAAGACTTCTTTGGTAAAGAAGCGTTCCTGACCGTATCCGGTCAGCTGAACGGCGAAACCTACGCGTGTGCGTTATCAAAGGTTTATACCTTCGGCCCAACCTTCCGTGCAGAAAACTCCAACACCAGTCGTCACCTGGCTGAATTCTGGATGCTGGAGCCAGAAGTGGCTTTCGCCAATCTGGACGACGTCGCGGGCCTGGCTGAAGCCATGCTGAAGTATGTCTTCAAAGCGGTGCTTGACGAGCGTATGGATGACATGGAGTTCTTCGCTGAACGCGTTGACAAAGATGCAGTGGATCGTTTACAGCGTTTCATCGATGCCGATTTTGCGCAGGTTGATTACACCGATGCGGTTACAATTCTCGAGAATTGTGGTCAGAAATTCGAGAATCCAGTGTACTGGGGTGTAGACCTTTCTTCCGAGCATGAGCGTTATCTTGCTGAGCAACACTTCAAAGCGCCGGTAGTCGTGAAAAACTATCCAAAAGATATTAAGGCCTTCTATATGCGCCTTAACGAAGACGGTAAAACCGTTGCCGCAATGGACGTGTTAGCGCCAGGTATTGGTGAAATCATCGGTGGTTCTCAGCGTGAAGAACGTCTGGATGTACTGGATGCGCGCATGGCTGAGATGGGTCTGAATAAAGAAGACTACTGGTGGTATCGCGATCTGCGTCGTTACGGCACCGTTCCACACTCCGGTTTCGGTCTTGGCTTTGAGCGCCTGATTGCCTATGTAACAGGTGTGCAGAACGTTCGTGACGTGATTCCATTCCCACGTACACCACGTAACGCTAGCTTCTAAAACCGCTATTTTTCTAAGGCCAGCATTGCTGGCCTTTTTTACATCTACTGTCTGAACGTCTTTTTTCTTCAACGAAAGTTAAACAAACGTCAATTTCAACCCCATTCCACAACTACCCCGTTACTAAGTGTGTCCATGACACAGACAAACACAAAATAACCACACTTACCGCTAGCACTCTCTCTACCAGCATTGACTTAGCATATTCGGATAAAACTTGCTCAGAAGTCTGGATGTCCAGAAGTCACTCAAATAATGTACAAATGTAAGCAAAATATACACAATATTTTTCTTATTCTAAATTAAACATAAGTAATTCATATATATAGATATAAATAGGTGTTTTTTTAGGCGAAGCGGCAAGGAAGTTTGAGATAGTTCACAAAGTTCCACAAAATACATATTTAGTTACACATACTTTCTTTTTGTAACCAAGTCTCGATGTTTGTAGCACTTTCTGGCTAGCGAAACGGTTTCATGGATGGAAAGATGCCTGACAGATACAGAAAGACACCAAACTCTCATCAATAGTTCCGTACAGAATTATTGACGGCAGTGGCAGGTGTTACAAAAAAACCTAATGAGGGTAATAAATAATGATGAAGCGCAATATTCTGGCAGTGGTAATCCCTGCTCTGCTGGTAGCCGGTGCAGCAAACGCTGCAGAAATCTATAACAAAAACGGCAACAAACTGGATTTCTACGGTAAAGCTGTAGGCGAGCACGGATGGACTACAAGTGGTGATAACACCAGCAACGGTGACTCCACTTACGCTCGTATCGGTTTCAAAGGCGAAACTCAGATTAATGACCAACTGACCGGTTACGGCCAGTGGGAATACAACATGAACGCCTCCAACCCGGAAGGTGCTCAGGCTACCGCTACTCGTCTGGCATTCGCTGGTCTGAAATTTGGTGATGCAGGCTCCCTGGATTACGGCCGTAACTACGGCGCAATCTACGACGTAGCGGCTTATACCGATATGCTAGTTGTATGGGGCGGCGATACTTGGATCGATAAAGACAACTTCATGAATGGTCGTGCTAATGGCCTTCTGACCTACCGTAACAGCAACTTCTTCGGTCTGGTTGATGGCCTGGCATTTGCTCTGCAATACCAGGGCAAAAACGATCGTGACAATACTATTGGTGTGTTTGTAAATGACAATGGCCAAGCAGAAGTTGGTCCTACTGCTAACGGCGCTAAAGCAAACGGCGACGGCTACAGCACCGCTGTAACTTATGACATCGGCGAAGGCTTCGGTATTGCTGCTGGCTATGAGTCTGCTAACCGCACTAACGCACAACGTTCAGCTGCACATAACTCAGATTTCGCGAGCGCCGGTGGTGATCAGGCTGAAGCATGGTCTACTGCTGCTAAATACGATGCGAACAATGTCTACGCTGCAATTATGTATGCAGAAACTCTGAACATGACTCGTGAAGCTGATAGCAACTTCGCTAACAAAACTCAGAACTTCGAAGCTGTAGCTCAGTACCAGTTCGACTTCGGTCTGCGTCCATCCATCGCTTACGTGCAGTCTAAAGGTAAAGACCTGAAGGCTCGTGGCACCTTCTCCGGTGGCGATGCTGACCTGAAGAAATACGTAGAAGTGGGTACCTGGTACTACTTCAACAAAAACATGAACGTATACGCTGCATATCAGTTCAACCTGCTGGACGACAACAGCTACACCGAAGCTTCTGGTCTGGAAACAGCAGACATGGCTACTGTTGGTATCGTTTATCAGTTCTAATTATCCAGCAACATTGTTGCCAGGATGATTTAAAAACAGGGCTTCGGCCCTGTTTTTTTATGCCCAGAGAGGTGAAAAAAATAACTTGTGACGAGAGCAGTTTCTTTTTGTTGCAAACGGTTGGCATTTACTAAAACAGCAGTTAACCTGAGTGCGTTACTCCCCTCGATATCACAATGGAAACTCGTCATGTTTGAGAACATTACCGCTGCTCCTGCTGATCCAATTCTTGGTTTGGCCGATCTGTTTCGCGCCGATGACCGTCCGACTAAAATTAACCTTGGTATTGGTGTTTATAAGGATGAAACGGGTAAAACTCCGGTTTTAACCTGCGTTAAGAAAGCGGAGCTGTATCTGCTGGAAAATGAGAACACCAAGAACTACCTCGGTATTGACGGTATTCCAGAATTTGGTAGCTGTACCCAGGAATTGCTGTTCGGGAAAAATAATGCTCTGAGTGCAAACAAACGTGCTCGTACGGCTCAAACCCCTGGTGGTACTGGTGCACTGCGTGTTGCCGCTGATTTCCTCGCTAAAAATACCACCACCCAACGTGTGTGGGTGAGCAATCCAAGCTGGCCAAACCACAAAAGCGTCTTTAACTCTGCTGGGCTGGAAGTGTGCGAATATGATTACTATGACGCGCAGAACCACTCTCTGAATTTCGATGGCCTGATTAACAGCCTGCAAGCTGCACAAGCAGGTGACGTGGTGTTGTTCCACGGTTGCTGCCATAACCCAACCGGTATTGATCCAACGGCTGAGCAGTGGAAAACTCTGGCAGAAATGTCACTGGCTAAAGGCTGGTTGCCGCTGTTTGACTTCGCCTATCAGGGCTTTGCCCGTGGTCTGGAAGAAGATGCCGAAGGTCTGCGTATCTTTGCTGCAAGCCACAAAGAACTGATTGTTGCCAGCTCTTACTCTAAGAACTTTGGCCTCTACAACGAGCGCGTAGGTGCTTGTACTCTGGTTGCTGCTGATGCGGATACCGTGGATCGTGCGTTCAGCCAGATGAAGGCTGTGATTCGTGCTAACTACTCTAACCCGCCAGCACACGGCGCCTCCGTTGTTGCTACCATTCTTAGCAATGACGCGCTGCGTACAATTTGGGAACAAGAGCTGTCAGACATGCGTCAGCGTATTCACCGTATGCGCCAGTTGTTCGTCAATACCCTGCAAGAGAAAGGCGCTAACCGCGACTTTAGCTTCATCATCAACCAGAACGGTATGTTCTCGTTCAGCGGCCTGACTAAAGAGCAGGTGCTGCGTTTACGTGAAGAGTTTGGTGTGTATGCGGTTGCTTCAGGGCGTGTGAACGTTGCAGGCATGACGCCAGACAATATGGCTCCGCTGTGCGAAGCGATTGTTGCTGTGCTGTAAGCCATCAGCAGATATGAAAAGAGCCGCTCAAAGCGGCTCTTTTTATTTAGCTTAACAAACTTACCAGACCGGTAATTCGTCTTGCAGGAAGGGATTGTGCAGGCGTTCATAACCCAAAGTGGACAACGGCCCGTGACCTGGAATAAACGTCACATCATCACCTAATGGCAACAGTTTACGTTTAATCGAGTCAATCAGCGCCGCATGGTCGCCACGCGGGAAGTCGCTACGCCCTACTCCGCCTTTGAAAATCACATCGCCGGAAATCAGTAACTGAGATTGCGCATCAAAGAAAACGACGTGACCAGGAGTATGGCCCGGGCAATGCAGCACCTGTAAGGCTACATTTCCCACTGACACACTATCACCCTCGTTCAGCCAACAGTCTGGCGTCAGCGGCAAACACTCCTCAAGCCCAAACATTTGGCTTTGCGCGGGTAAACCCTGCAACCAAAATTCGTCTTCTTTTTCCGGCCCAACAACAGGAACACCGTAATGTTCGGCCAGTTCAGCAGCAGCCCCAACATGATCAAGATGACCATGCGTTAACAGGATTTGCGTAATAGTCACGCCCTGCGCCGCCACTTGCTGCTTGATCTTTTCGGCTTCGCCACCGGGATCAACCAGTGCTGCCTGTTGAGTTACTTCACACCAAATCAGCGAACAGTTTTGTCCGAATGCGGTGACCGGAATTATGTGATAGTTCATGACACTCCAATACCGGCAACCATCGCCGGATTCCGTTGTTTTACCAGCGCCTTAATGGCCCGGTATCAATATGCACAAAGTTGCTGCTGGGGTAGTATCCTACACCACC
Source organism: Buttiauxella sp. JUb87 (assembly GCF_004361975.1). NCBI lineage: Bacteria > Pseudomonadati > Pseudomonadota > Gammaproteobacteria > Enterobacterales > Enterobacteriaceae > Buttiauxella > Buttiauxella sp. JUb87. Next base: position 684,204 of record NZ_SNVY01000003.1, on the reverse strand, counting down.
TGCGCGCATAGATAATGCTGCTTTGCGAACATTGCTCAACGAAATCCCTTCAATATGGAAATCCATGGCCTGCCCTTTGGTGTGGTAGCTTTTTTTCGCGACCCCACGACTGTGAGCACGAAGCTCATTATTGGTGTCCAGAGAGCGATAGCCAGAGACCAGTTGCACCGGTTTGTTGGTCCCCAACAAGCCTTGCAGGCGATATAGCTGGTCGAATAATTTCGGGTCGATGGATTTAATTTTATTCGCGCGATAATCGCGGAAGAAATGATTAAGCCTTGCTAATTCATCCTGAATATAGCCTTTACCATCGAAAAATTCAGCCTTCAATGACTCCCCTGTATGCAGGTTATTCAGAGTCAGAACGCGTGGGCGCGGTGTTGATAGCATGGCAAACGCTTGTGTTGGTAACAGCGAGGCACCTAAAGCCACGCCACCCAACGCCAGCAGCTTGCGGCGGTTTGCGTCAAATTTGTCCATGATGTCCAGGTCTACAGGTAAAAAACGATCGAATAATATGCACTTCAGCGCACTGCCTGGCACCTTAACTGCCAAAACAAAGCGAGTCAAGGTGTGCAAAACCCAGCAAAATCGGGCCCTGTAGAGGACCCGGCTGGGTATCGCAATTATTACGACCGCTAATTCATTAGAATTACTGCATTTAGCGAATCAATAGTTCAGCTTTTGGAAGAATTTGTGCGCCAGATCGCGCGGTAAGATCGTAATTGTAAATATCGGTTCGGTACTGTGTACGTCCATCTTCACCGACAAACGCCGTCAAATAGTAAAGATTGACCGGAATGGTCTGGCGAATATTGACATACTTGGTGCTGCCGTCTTTCAGTTGACTTGAAATCCGGGCATCGTTCCAGCCAGCATCCTGCAATAACATATTTGCCAGTTCAGACGCTTTATTCACGCGTACGCAGCCAGAACTCAGCGCTCGTGCATCTTTCTGGAACAGGGTGTGGTTTGGCGTGTCATGCAAATAGATAGCGTCAGAACTCGGCATATTAAACTTGTAACGCCCTAACGAGTTCTGCACCCCTGGTTTTTGCTGGAAACGGAATGGCAGATTGCTGGCTGTGATAGTTTCCCAATCCACACGCCACGGGTCGATAGCTTCAGCATTGTTGCTCCAGCCGCGTAAAACGCTGTAACCATGGCGATCAAGATAACCCGGGTCCTGACGGACTTTTGGCAGGATATCGTTGCGTGCAAGCGTTGGCGGCACATTCCATGGCGGGTTCACCACCACGTTATTAAGCGCACTGCTCATCATTGGCGTTTTACGGTCAGGACGCCCGACAATCACCCGCGAAGCCAATACTTCACTGCCGTTGAGGTAATAGCTCAGCGAATAGTCAGGGATGTTCACCATAATACCGGTGTCGAGTTTCTTCGGCAGCAATCGCAAACGTTGGATATTTAATGCCACTAACGACGCACGCTGCTGTGGCGTGACATTCAGCCAGTTACGCGTTAATTGCCCAATGGAGCCATCCACACCCAAACCCTGCCATTTCTGGAAACGTTTCACCCCTTCCACCAGTTCGTTGCTGTAAACGCTTCGCACAGCAGGCGCTGATTTCTTTTTCTTCCCGGCAACCGCTTCAGGAGTCTGTTGCGCCACCTGCTCACTGTCTAGTTGAATGGCCGATGGACTGATTGCAACGACAGTATTAGATACACTATCCCGTTCTTTAAGCGGTATTGCAGGTTCAGCTTGCAGCATGCCGGTACGGGCCAGAATTTCTCTCAGTGCTGGCGTATCGTTGCTCCACTGGCCAGGACGGAGCGTTTCACTGCCGGTCAGTTGCGGCCACGGACGTGAGTCACTTAACAAATGCACCAGTGATTGATGCAATTTGGCGTATTGCGGATGCTGAGGCGCAAGTGTTTCGATAAAACTCACCTGCGTTCCCTGGTCAACCGCCACCTGCCATTGGTTAATCACGGAAATAGGCGGAGTTTGCAGCTTGTATGGCTTAGTGCTGTACAACCAGCGGTTACCTTCCGTTGGGATACCATACACAAATTGCAGATATCCCATCATCGCATCTGACAAAACGATGTCTCGCGCCAGACCCGTGACGGCAGGGTCGGTGAGCAGCTCAACCCAAGTGGTAAATTGCGGCTGAATACCGGCAATGGCCAGTTCCGCAAGCTGTTGTTGGAAAGCTTTCACCGCATCGCGATTTTCCCACATCGGTTTCATTTCACGGGCGGCATAGAACGCTGAAAGCGCATTGAGGTAAACCGGCGTATAACCCGCAGGCATTTGAGCCACCAGCTGCGTGCGACTTTGTGCGGCAGACATGCCGGTTGAGTTGAGCGGCAACACTCCCACCATATTAGCGGTCGCGGTAGATTGTGGTAATGGCTGGTCAGGTGAGCTTGCGGGTTCAATGCTCACCGCAGAGCTATCTGATGGAACAACCTCTGGCTCATCGGCCTGCGCCATAAACAGTGGAGCGAAACTGAGTGCCAGTCCCAACGTAAGCGCTGACACTCGAAAACTGTGCAATTTTTTAAGCAACATCCCTTGCCCCCTGTTTTTAAAACTTTCAAATTAACCCAAATTATCTCACTGGGCTTAAATATCAGTATATAAACAGCAAAAACTATTTGCCCGCATAAATGTAAATAAAATTAAAGAATAAGAACTTTCGAGCCAAAGAAAACGCGGGCCGTAGCCCGCGTTAATTATGACGCTTCAGTCATGTCAGCCGACGGTTCAGGAAGCGGAGGCGCAAAGCCCCGCAGCCCAACAACATGAACGTGTTCATGGTTCTGAACAACCTTACGCACCAGCTTATAGGTAGTGCCTTTTTCTGGGCTAATGTTCTCCGGCGCTGCAATGATCAGTTGCATTTCAAGACGTTCGCATAGCTCAAACAACGTGGCAATCGACTTCGCATCCAGACGCGCAGCCTCATCGAGGAACAGCAAACGGCATGGGGAAATGTCTTTCCCACGTAGTCGACGAGACTCTTCTTCCCAGCTCTGAACCACCATGACCAGAATCGACATCCCGGTACCGATCGCTTCACCGGTTGACAGCGCGCCACTTTCCGCACGAAGCCAGCCATCTGAACCACGGTTAACTTCCACTTCCATTTCGAGGTAATTACGATAATCGAGCAGCTCTTCACCGATGGTCTGTGGTGTGCGCTGGCCCATATCAATTTGTGGATTCAGGCGTTGGTACAGTTTCGCTAATGCTTCAGAGAAACTCAGACGGTTGCTGTTGAACAGATCCTGATGCTGCTCATGTTGTTCTGAAAGGACATTCAGCAACATGGCGTGAGTTTCACGCACGTTCACGTTCAAACGCACGCTATTCACCTGGCCGAAGGAGACACTTTGCAGACCCTGGTTCAGCATGCGGATACGGTTTTGTTCACGCTGAATAGTCTTACGGATGATATTCGCCACGCTGCGAGAACTGATCGCCAGTTTTTGCTCGCGTGAAGTGAGTTCCTCCGTCAGACGACTCAGTTCAATCTCCATCTGCTCGATGGCTTCAACCGGGTCATCAGTACGGATAATGTCCTGGCGAATACGTTCGCGAAGATGCTGATAAACCGCCACAAAGAACTGAATCTTACGTTCAGGGCGTTTTGGATCTTCAGACATACGCAGTACATCGCGCAGATGTTCGTTGTCCGCAACCGCCAAACGCAGCGCACCCAACGCTTTATCCGAGATAGAACGCAGTTCATCACCGGTGACATAAGCCAATTCGCGGCGATTCAGACGGCGCTCAACGCCATTGTCTTTCACCATCCGCATCACCGCACACCAGCCTGCTTTCGCGGTGACAACCTGTTCACGCATTTCAAAATAGCTGCGTTCCAGCTGTTTCAGTTTGCGGGTTAAGTTGCTCATTTCCGCTTCGCAATAAGTCAGCGCTTTTTCGAGCTGATTACGACGGCTACGGTTGGTGCTCAGTGCGGTATGTAATTCATCACGACGTGAGCGCGCACGCTCTTCAGCGCCAATATCAGCGCGAACGCCGATGTCCTGTAGTTCTTTGTGCAGATCGGTTAACAGCTCTTTTTTAGTATCAAAGGAGCTTTTCAGCGATGCCATTAACTGGCTGAACTGACTTAATTGCTGTGCATGCTGACGCAAGGCTTCGCGTGAACGGGTACGTTCCGCTTCTGCTTGCTCCAGACGGCTACGCAATTTTTCATTTAAATCGCTATTGCCATCGAGCATCGCGGCAGAATCAGAGTAGCTAAAGTGCGCCCGACGCTGCACCACTTCAGTCAAGGCAAATGCCTGCTGACGGGCATCGCGTTGCACTTGTTGCGCGTACTGATAATCTTCTTTTAACTGCTCAAACTGCTCAGGGTCACTTTGCAGTGCCGATGCCACGGCTTCGAGTTTGGCAAGTTGGTTACCAAACTGATGCAGGAAGCGCGCGGCTTCTTGCGCTTCGTCGAGGCGTTCACGGATTTCATCGCAACGGTCAGCCAGCGTTTCATCATTGAGTAAGTTGATACGCGGCAATAAGCGGTTAAGTTGATCAACCCCTTCTTTCGCCTGATCGTATTGCTGACGCTGTTGCTGATTGTCGTTTTCATGGTTGCTGATAGCACGTTCAACTTCACCACGGCGGGTGTTGAGTTGACGAATTTCTGCTTCCGGGTCGTCATCAAATGCCACACCCAAATGCTGACCGATGAAACGACTAAATGCCTGGTGTAAACGCTGTGATTTCTGAACATCGAACGACAGTGTCGCGAAACGCTCTGCGAGGGTTTCGCGTTCAGCATGCAGGTTCTCAAGGCGATTCTCACGTGCGGCACGGCCAAATATTGGCAGCTCAGGCAAGCGAGAGTAACGCCACTGACGCTCTGCGGTTTTCACCAGAACGGCTGCGTTTAATTCTTCAACGGTAAAGACGTTGTCATCAAAGGAAGATGGGTCACCTTCAATTAAATAGAGGTCTTCAGGACAATCTTCCAGGTTGTCTAACTGCTCGCGCACCAGCGATAAATCGGGTACCACAATGGCGTGACGCGATGGGCCATACAATGCCGAGAAGTAAGGAGCATCGTCGATGCTGATATCGTCATAAATTTCAGATAACAGCACGCCGCCAAAACGTTCAGCCAGCGCATTTAAACGTGGATCTTCGGCACCGCCGGGTTGGCTCAGGCGTTCGATTTCTTCGTCAATGGCACGTTTACGCGCGCCGACTTCGTCACGTTCAACGGTGACGTCACGCTCACGCTCAAGCAGTTGCTGCATGTATTCGGTAACTTGCTGGCTGCTTTCAAACTGCTCGTTGCTCTGCTCACAAAGCTGATTGAGGCTGGTTTGTGCCGCCACCCAAATTGGGGCTCGCAGCAGCAAACGCTTGGTGCGAGCCTGAATCTGCTCTTGTTCCTGGCGCAGGTTTGCACGCTGATCGCTGGCGTCAGAAACACGCTGCTGCAAGGTTTCGATACGTTCAGTGAGTTCTTCGTGCAACACTTCCAGATCTTCAGGATCAAAGTGTTTGCCCTGACGTTTGCAGAACTCAGCGAGCATGCGCTCAGCTTCTTGCTGTTCGCGCAGACGTTGTTCGAGTTCGTTAAGGCGCGCTCTGAGCGGCTGAACTTGTTCCATCAAATGGCGCTGGTTATTGCTGTCGCGTAGTAATTCACGCGCCACGTTCCAGGCGTCGCTACGACTCACTGGGCCATTGATCGCGGTAACAAGCTGATAAGCGTGCTCAAACTGGCTATGCGCCGTTTGTGCCACACTCATTTTCTGTTCCAGCGTCAGCAGTTTTTCAGTGGTTTCCTGCTCTTTTGCCTGGAATGTTTCTAACCATTCTTCCGCGCTATCGGTAGTCAGGTCAGGCAAATGGCACAGCGAACGTGCACGCTCCAGTGCCTGTAATGCCTGTTGATACTGAATGGCGCGCGTTTGCTGAACATCGAGAGCTTGCTGGTAATCGGCAAGCTGGCTTTTCAGCTCATCGACTTCCAGTTCAGCGGCTTCGGCGCGAGCTTCGTTTTCTTCTTGCTGCTCAGAGGCTTCGGCAACAATTTCATTTTGTTCTTCGAGGCGCATTTGCAGTTCGTCGAGGTCAGCTTCGTAACGCTCGATTTTTTCCTGCTGGCGAATTGCCGTCTGCACCAGGTTCAGGTGGTCACTCGCCGCCTGATAATCTGTTTCCAGATCCCCTTCCGCGCCGCTGTGTTCAGCCAGTTCACGCGCCATTTCGACATGTTTGTATTGCTCAGCAGCCAGTTGCTTACGGCTGGTCAATAACTCACGACGGAACTCGAGCGCTTTATCCAGGTGGATGCGGCGTTCGTTGGCGTGACGCATGTAATCCGCTGCCACGTAGTTAGTGGCTTCAGAAATCAGATGCTTAAACAGGTCACGGTCCGACTGGGTGACGCGAATGGCTTCCAACGTCATGCGGTTTTCGCGCAGTGCCGCTTCCATATCCTGGAAGGCTTTGCGCACACCGCCGTTTTCTGGCAACAAGTAGTCGCGCAGTGAACGGGTAATGGCGCTGGAAATCCCGCCGTACAGCGAGGCTTCGATAAGACGGTAGTACTTGCTACGATCCGATGCACTGCGCAGACGACGCGCAACAATGCCCAAATCGAACATCAGCGAGTGGTAATCGGTAATTGAGTTGAACTGTTTAAACTGAACGCCTTCGATGGCTTCCACTTTATCTTTCAGTTCTTGCAGGCTCAGAACACGTGCCTGGCGCTCGTTAATGGTCTCTGTCAGTAACTGTGTTGGCTGAATCGACTCTGGTAAACCCTGAATCGCAAACGGTTTGATGTCGACTTTACGGTCACGACCGGCTACTTGTTGCAGACGCACACCAACAACAACGCGCTGGTGACGTGAGTTAACCACATCCAGCAGTGAGTAACAGACCCCTGCTTTCAACTTACCGTGCAGACCTTTGTCGCGTGAACCTGAAGTGGCCCCCGCTTCGGTGGTATTTCGGAAGTGCAACAGCGTTAAATCGGGGATTAATGCAGTAACAAAAGCCGCCATGGTGGTGGATTTACCGGCACCATTACCACCAGAAAGCGTGGTGACCAGTTCATCCAAATCAAACGTACGCGCGAAGAAACCATTCCAGTTAATCAGCGTAAGTGAGCGAAATTTCCCGCGTTCAATCATTCCTGTTCATCCTCCGCGTTATCCTGAACAATTTGCGACTCTTCCGTTTCATCATTGAGTTGCAAACGAGTTTCGACCGGCATCGCTTCACCATCGCGGATCATGCGTAATTGCGCTTCGCGCGCATCATCGCCGGCGCGCACATCGGCGCCAAAGCGGAATACAGATTCGGTAATGCGGAATTTGCTGCTGTCGTGGCCCATAAACCAGATCATGCCGAGGCGGCGTAGACGGGTTAACGAAGCACGGACTTTTTCTTGCAGTTTTTGCCTGTCCACATCCGAGCCGGTAGAACGGTTATTCACAAGTTTGAGTAACTTGTTTTCATCCGCCAGCGTCAACAGCTCGTCATAGAGTTCGGCCTGCGTGAAGATACCTTCGTTTGCCAGTCGTTCCGGGCTGAGATAGAGGTAACAAAGAATTTTACCGACCATCATATCCAGTTCGGACAATACAGAGCGCGGAATCAGCGTGGTGGATCGCGGACGCAAATAGAAGAAACCTTCCGGGGCGCGAATCAACTCCACGTTATAGCGGGTGTAAAACTCTTCCAGTTCATCCTGGAAATCCATCAAATAGGCATGATTATCCAGCTCATCGAGCCCAACGTGCCGTCCGGAACGTAATTGGCTGTCGAGTGCCGGAAATAACGGATTGGCCAACGCCTGTGCCAGTTTTACTGGCATCACTTTTTCAATATTTGTTGATGACATGCGCCTGTACCTTGGCTCCGTAATCGTTAATTGCCTGCCACTGTGGCGGCAAGCCAGTAAAATCTGCTTCAGCCACACCCAGACGTACTGCCTGGTCGACTACGATTCTCGCCACATCAAAATGGCGGGCGCGTGGGTATTGCGCCAGATAGTCCCGCATTACTACGCCTAAATCTAGCGGCACTTGTCTGGTTTTGTAGACCTGCAGTGCGGCTTCGATGAGGGCTGCGAGTTGTTCGCGGATTTCATTGAATTCTTCGAATTCCAGATCGCTTGGCAGTTCACCGGTCACTTCTTCATCACGCAGCGCCATTTCTTCATCGCGCATATCCAGCAGACGGTCGGCGTTGGCATAGGTGAGCGCCCACGGTGCATCGAAATAGTTCTGTACCGAAACGCGCAGACGTTGGGCAAAGACACGGTTTTTATCCATGTCGATGGCGGTACGAATGAATTTATGAACGTGACGGTCGTAGCCTATCCACAAGTCGATTGCCTGCTGGCCCCAACTGACGATACGGTCAAGTTTGCTTTGCAGATCAAACACCAGACGATCAACAAAATGCAGATCGTCACGCCCCAGAATCGCATCCTGAATTCTTAACAAGTTAGCCTGGAGTTTGTCGCCTGCGGCTTCGAGCGTATCTTGCAGCTCACGTAACGTACCGGAGGTTTCTGACAGCAACATTTCACAGCTGGAAATCGCCGCACGCCAGTCTTTGTTCAGCAGTTGCGCGATGTCATCTTTAACCTGTTGCTGGTGCTCATCCATGATCCGTTGGGTGAGATCAATGCTGTCAAAAATCTCGGCCACCGAGTATTTCAGCGGGGCGAAGACATTGCGATGCCAGTGGAACTCGTCGCCACCTTCATCTGCCGAATCAGCGGCACGCTTCAGTTCACCGGCTACAATCGACAACTGCATAGATAAACGCAGCGTTGAAAACTCACGCTGACGGATGTAGTAATCGGTAATACCAATGCCGAGTGGCGTCAGGCGATAAATTGCATTGCCTTCATTGATTTCACTGACAAAACGGTTGATCAAACGCTGGCGCACCATGTCATTGATGGCGTTATTGGCACGAACGTTAATGGTTTCACTGGTCTGCTCAAAACCGTCACTCACGTGGCGGAAAGCATCAATCAGTTCACCTTCACTCATTTCACCGTCAAGCCGCTCGCCATTCAACGTGGCGATCGCCAGCAGAAACGTCAAACGCTCTGTCGGTAGCGAAATCGAATAGTCATTTTTCCTGGCCCAGGCAACCAGTTCCGGCACTGTCTGGGAAACATCACTCATAATTTTTCCTTGGCTCAAGCGGCTTGATGGCTGTCACGTGGATATAGCGGCCGAGGCTCACAAAAGGCTCCTGACGGCAATAACGCGTTTCCAGTTCAAGCAAATTCTCAAAACCATCGCGTTGTTTATGCTTATCGCGCAAGTAATCGTGGAATACTCGCACACCGGTTTTACCGGTAATCTGCCAGCCAATTTGCTCCAGCCAGTGATAAACCTGTTCTGGCTGCAGCGGATTGTCAGGCGAAAGTGTTTTTCTCTTATTCTTTTTCATACCCTGGAGAACATATTCGAAGTTGCCGACAAACATGTTACGCATCAGCAAACCGTTAGCATTGTAGAACATCAGGGATAAAGCACCGCCTGGTGCAAGGCAATCCCATAAGGTTTTAAGCACGGCCTGCGGGTCGACGACCCATTCCAGCACAGCGTGAAACAATATCAGATCAACCGGCTTTTCCAAATGTTGACCAATATCCTGGGCCGAGGAATGTATGAAATTCATATTGTCGCTCACACCTTTTTCACTGGCCTGAGCCTGGGCGCGGGAGATCATCTCAGCAGAAACATCGCAAAGCAGGACATCATGACCACGTTCAGCAAGGCCGCACGCTGTTTGCCCTTCGCCACCACCCGCATCCAACACACGTAGTTTTTCAGGCAGCGTGGAAAGTAAGGCATCAAGATCTTGCCATAAAATGGCCTGGCGGAGCTGTCCTTTGGTTGTACCGTAAATGTTGCGTGAGAACTTCTCAGCAATGTCGTCAAAATTGCGATCACGCACGGGTACGGCTCCATAGGGGGGAAAGAGCGTATTTTGGCACAGCCGAGCCAAGAATGAACCCGTCTGGTGTAATATCACCCCTGTTTACCTGCTGTATGGCTAAAAAAGGACCCATAATTCATGCTTTTTATCCTGAAAAAATATATCGGCGGGCTGCTGCTCCCCTTACCTTTTTTGTTATTGATGATGGGTTTTGCGCTTTGCTTACTGTGGTTCAGCCGCTGGCAAAAAAGCGCAAAAGCCTTATTAAGCGTGAGTTGGTTAGTTTTACTACTGATTAGCCTGCAACCGGTGGCTGACAAAATGCTCAAACCCATCGAAGATACCTACCCAACCTGGCGCGGTAGTGAAAAAGTGGATTACATTGTGGTGCTCGGTGGCGGCTATACATGGAACCCGGAATGGGCACCAAGTTCCAATCTCATCAGCAATAGTTTGCCACGAGTGACTGAAGCGGTGCGTTTGTGGCAGGCAAACCCAGGTGCGAAGATGATCTTTACCGGTGCGCGAGCGCTGACAAATCCGGTTAGCACCGCAGAGGCTGGTGCTCGGGTAGCAGAAAGTCTGGGGATTCCGCGCTCACAAATCATCACGCTGGAAGAACCGAAAGATACTGAGGAAGAAGCGGCAGCCGTCGCGAAAACTCTTGGCCACCAGCCATTTTTACTGGTGAGTTCCGCGTCACATCTGCCACGTGCGATGATTTTTTTCCGTCATGCTGGATTAAATCCACTCCCGGCACCAGCCAATCAACTGGCCATTGCATCGCCACTTAATCCATGGGAGCGAATTATCCCGGCTCCGGTTTGGTTAATGCACAGCGATCGTGCCATTTATGAAACGGTAGGACGCGTCTGGCAATGGCTCAAGGGGGCGTCAGGAGATCCAGGGCAGTAAATTTTTCGACGCGACATCAAAGGCGGGTCGGTTTAGTCGGCCCGACTGCAACAGTTGCGCTATGCAATCCCATAAGACGTATAACCAGCGCCGCCACACAAACGACTCAGCAACGGGTGCGCGTTGCAAGTAATGCCACAGCAGGCTTTCCGACTGCCCTTGTTCATACAGGCGGAATATTTCATATTCGCGCGGTGCCCAAAGCGTCATTCCAGGATTTACCATCGCCAGTAACTGGTCGCTACGCCCGTCTTTCAACATGCTACTGAGCGAAAAGTTGCCGTGCACCAGCACGCAGTTATCGTTGAAATCTTCGAACAAGCGCGGCAAACATTCGCGGGTACGGAACAGGATGCGACGGTCCTGCATGGTCAGGCCATTGTTGGGGTATTGATTGAGGGTTGCCCACAGTGTTTCGACGTGTTGCCGATACCATGATGGCCAGATATTTTCTTGTGTGCTGTCGACGTTCCCGACGCAGCCGCGGCTATCAACGCGGTGCCAGGCTAGCAGCCCTTCCACAATTTGGTCTTTCAGATGTTCCCAACGGTCTGGAGTGCGGGTTGGCGCTTCCACTGGTACGCCACGCAAGCGCTCCATTAAAAGCACGTCTGGCCCTGGCGTATCATCATGCGTTACCACCCCGTAAACCACGGGTAAACGCACCGTGCCGGAGCGAGCGAGCATGGACATTTTCCAGGCTAGCTGAGCAGCCACGCCTCGGGAACTAAAGCTTTTTGCCAGCAAAGACATCGCATTACCCTCGCTGTCATACAGCGACCATAGCGCGGTGTTTGTCTGTTCGTTGATACATTCTATCCGGCTTAGTTTTTCACCCAGCAGATGACTCAATTCCTTGCGTAGCAACTCCATGACTCATTACCCCTTGCAACACTGGTGTTTTTATAATGAGCTTGCCAGCGCAGGATGTCATCACCTGAGATCAATATGCCTTTAGATAATAAAAAAACCGGCGTTCTATGCCGGTTTTTTTATACATGGGGTAAGTTCCACACTGCGACTCAAAACGTTAGCGCATCGCCTGGCGCACACGTTCCAAATCTTCAGGCGTATCAACCCCAATACTCGGAATCTCTTTCGCGACGGCGACATGGATCTTTTCGCCATTCCACAGCACACGCAATTGTTCGAGCATTTCGATTTGTTCGAGCTGGCTTGGTTCCCAGGTAACGTACCGACGAATAAAACCTGCACGATAACCATAGATACCAATATGGCGCAGCAGAGTATCGCCAATGGTTTCGCGAGACTGTGCAAAACGGTCTCTGTCCCATGGAATCGTCGCACGGGAGAAATAAAGCGCGTAGCCCTGCGCATCCATGACCACTTTTACTGCGTTCGGGTTGAATGCTTCTTCCGCTGAGTCGATTGGCACCGCAAGTGTGGCCATGCCCGCCTGGCTATTTGCCAGATTGCTGGCAACCTGGCTAATGATCGCCGGAGGGATCATTGGCTCATCACCCTGCACATTCACAATCACGGTATCATCACTGAAACCATATTTTTCAATGACTTCGGCAAGGCGTTCGGTGCCAGATTGGTGATCGGCGCGGGTCATACAAACTTCACCACCCGCCGCTTCAACGGCACGAGCAACGTCTTCATGATCGGTTGCAACGATGATACGCTCGGCACCCGATTCGCGGGCGCGCTCCATCACATGAACGACCATCGGTTTGCCGTTGATGTCTTTAAGCGGTTTGCCCGGCAAGCGTGTAGAGGCGAAGCGAGCAGGAATTATGGCCACAAAACTCATGGGTTTTTCTCGTCAGAATTCAGAACTCGAGCTTCAGTCTCCAGCAGCACCGGAATACCATCGCGCAGAGGAAACGCCAGGTGGTCAGGTTTGCAGATAAGCTCCTGCTTTTCCTGATTAAAGTAGAGCTTGCCGTTACAAACCGGGCAAGCGATGATTTCAAGTAATCGATGATCCATGGTTACTCCAGAATGACCGCCATCAAAGGCGAAAGGATAACATAACTCACGCGTTCTCCGGGTTAATTTCCCAACCTTCGCCCCATGATGAAGCGAATAACGCAGGGATATTACCCAGGCGAATCTGTGTCGCGCCCTGCCAATGAGCAAAGTCTGTGAATGCTGTATGCAGACCTTTGATTAAGGACTGGTTCGGCTTAACGCCATCCTCAAGATATAAGCTGATAATTTCCAGCACTGCGGATTTGCGGTGCATTTTTGCATCGACTCGCCCCACAATCTCCCCCTGATGCAGCAGCGGCAGAACAAAATATCCATACCTGCGTTTTTCGGCTGGGGTATAGCATTCAAGGCGATAGGAGAAGTTAAACAGAGCTTCGGCACGCTTGCGATCCCAGACCACAGGATCAAACGGTGATAACACCGCGGTGTGGGTGGCGCGCAAAGTGTTTTGTTCAGCTTTAGTCAGTAAAGGGAACAGATCACTGTGCAGCCACATTTCGCCAATACCCTCAACGCTAACCGGAATGGCGCTACCCTTGTCCTGCCATTGGGTTAACAACGGTTTGAGAGAGATCTTCTTCAATCGGTAATAATCTGCCAGCCATTCAGGGCGGAAAATACCAAGGCTGCGCGCGCTGTTTTCCAGCATCTGCAGTTCAGCATCCTGCTGTTGTATAAGATGCAAATCGTCATTCCAGTGCGGCATCACGCGAGAGGTCAAGTCATAAACACGCTGAAAATTGCGTCGCTCAATCACCATGACCTTCCCAGCGGTGAATAACCCCTCAAGATGTTTCTTGTGAGGTTTCCATTCCCACCACCCGCTCGAGCCTTTACGGGGATGTTCAAAGTCAGCAGATCGTACCGGGCCGTTGTTTTCAATGTGAACCAGGAGTTTTTCAATCTCTTCGGCGTGCTCGACCATCCATTCAGGGCGGTACTTCCAGCCCATTTTTTCGGGGTTCAGCATCCGATGACGTATTAGCGAAAAGTCTTTTCGCGGTAAAAAGCAGGCTTCATGCGCCCAATACTCCATTAAATCGCCGTTAAGAAGAGCATCATCAAGCCACGTTTGCGGGAAATGACCTAAGCGACTGAATAACACCAGATACGGGCTTCGAGCCACGATATTAATAGTATCAATCTGGAGCAACGACATACGGTCGATGGCTGCAATAACATCGGCAGGTTTTGAACGGCGGCGAGGCTTAACCAGTAAGCCTTGCGCGGCAAGATGAAGATTGCGGGCTGCACGTAAAGTCAGTTGCGGTACAGACATGAATGAACCTTGTCGTCAGCAAACTCGAATTCCGATGCGGTAACTTACAATTATCGCACCAGCGCCAATAGTGACTGCAATAACTCGTCGGACTGCGGTTGTGCTAAATGTGCGTCGACCGGCAAATACCACCAGTTAGTGTGGCCGGATACAAATAAGCGGCATTTGACAGCGTCTTTTTCAGTCATTAACAGGGTTTCCCTTGGCTGAACTAATTTTATGACGTCACTTTCGTTTAACGCCTGATGGTCGGAAAGACTGACAGTCCGAATCGGAGTGACACCACATTGCTGTAAGGTGGCAAAAAAGCGTGGCGGATGGCCAATTCCAGCCATAGCGACAACGCTTTCAAGCGTTTGTACCGGGCGACGTTCACCAGTCAACAGATTAACGGCGTCACTGGGTTGCAACGTCATCGCTATTTCACCTGGTTCAGGTTCACCCCCGTTGGTAATGACGGCATCGACCGAAGCCAGGCGCCCGATTCGTTCGCGCATTGGCCCGGCTGGAAGCCACCATCCGTTACCGAAACGCCTAACACCATCAACCACCACGATCTCTTTATCGCGCCCCAACGCATAATGCTGCAAACCATCATCGGTAATGATTAACTGTGGTTGGATTTTTTCCACCAGCATTTTCACCGCTTCACTACGGCGCGGCGCGACTGCCACGGCAGCCCCCGTGCGCTGATAGATAAGCACTGGCTCATCACCTGCTTGTGACGTTGTGGTGTGTTGGTCAAGCAACAACGGGTAGTGTTCGGATTTACCACCATAACCGCGAGAGACAACTCCAACACGGATACCACGCTGCTGGAGTTGTTCAACCAGCCAAATCACAACGGGTGTTTTACCATTGCCACCGGCTGTCAGATTACCAACAACGACCACCGGTACCGAAGCACGCCAGGTTTTTTTGATCCCTAAGCGGTAGCAAAGACGTATAGCACCGCTCACCAGGCCATAAAGCCAGGAGAGCGGTAATAGCAAAAGGTAAAGGGGAGATTTTCCCGACCAGATGCGTTCTATCATGAACCGAATTGCATTCTATGCAGCTGGGCGTAAACACCACGATGCTCAATCAACTCTGCATGAGGACCGCGCTCAACGATACGACCGTCTTCCACCACCACAATTTCATCAGCCTGTTCAATGGTTGATAAGCGGTGAGCAATGACTAATGAGGTACGGTTTTTCTGCAGTTCATCTAACGCTGCCTGAATGGCACGCTCAGACTCGGTATCCAGAGCAGAAGTCGCTTCATCGAGAATTAATATTGGGCTATCGCGCAATAGTGCACGCGCAATGGCGATACGCTGACGCTGACCACCTGAAAGCAAGACACCATTTTCACCAATGACGGTATCCAGGCCATTATCCATCTTGCTGATAAAGTCCATGGCATATGCCATACGCGCCGCTTTTTCAATGTCGTCGCGGCTGTACTGTTCAGTACGCGCATAGGCAATATTGTTAGCAACAGTGTCGTTGAATAAGTGAACATTTTGCGAGACAAGAGCGACCTGATTACGCAACGAAGATAAGGTGTATTCACGAATATCCACCCCATCAATCGTGATGCTGCCTTCCTGGATATCGTAAAAACGCGTCATTAAGCTTGCGATAGTAGACTTACCTGAGCCAGAACGCCCCACCAACGCCACGGTCTTACCCGCTGGGATCGACAGGTCAATCTTGCGCAGAGCTGGCACTTCACGCCCCGGATAGGTAAAGGTCACATCACGGAATTCAACATCACCTTTAGCGCGCTCAATAACACGTTTCCCTTCGTCTTTCTCTTGCTCAGAATCGAGAATAGAGAACAACGTTTGGCAAGCAGCCATACCGCGCTGGAACTGAGCGTTGACGTTTGTCAGGGATTTCAATGGGCGCATCAGAGCGATCATTGAAGAGAAGACCACGGTGATGGTACCGGCTGTCAGCGTTTCCATCACACTCGGGAAGCTTGCTGCGTAAATCACAAAAGCCAGAGCTAAAGAGGCAATCAACTGAATGATAGGGTCAGAAATAGATGAGGCCGAAACCAGTTTCATACCCTGGCGGCGCATACGGTTACTGACTTTATTAAAACGTTCTGTTTCCACTTCCTGGCCGCCGAAGATCAGCACTTCTTTATGGCCTTTCAGCATTTGCTCCGCACTGGTGGTGACCTGCCCCATCGTGTTCTGCATGTTTTTGCTGATATTACGGAAACGTTTGGAAACCATACGAATCGCGAAGGAAACGATAGGAGCCAGTACAATCAGAATCAAAGAAAGCTGCCAGCTATACCAAAACATCAGCACAAACAGGCCAATGATAGATGCGCCTTCACGCACGACCGTTATCAATGCGCTAGATGAAGAGGAAGCAACTTGTTCGGAATCGTAAGTAATGCGCGAGAGCAGCGTACCAGTGGACTGCTGGTCAAAAAACGAAACCGGCATGCCCATCATGTGGCTGAACAAGCGACGACGCATGTTCATAACTACCTGCCCAGAGACCCACGAGATGCAATAGCTGGAGACGTAACTCGTCGCACCACGCAGCACCATCAGCCCGATAACAACCAGCGGCATCCATAGCAGCACTGATTTATCAGTTTTTCCAAAACCATCATCCAGTAACGGTTTAAGCAAAGACAGCATATAGGTATCACTGGCAGCGTTTAGGATTAACGCAATACCAGCCACAATCAGACCCGGCTTGAAAGGAGCAATCATCGGCCAAAGGCGGCGGAAGGTCTGCCATGTGGAAAGATCTTTATCGTTATGCATTCAGTAAACCAGCATTAGATGAAATAGCCGCATATTCTACCCATTATCCCGGGATACACCAAACCACTGATGATACCAACGGGGTGAAATTTGTTCTCTGAAGCCATTGATTTGCCATTTATCACTATTTATATCGATAGTCAGCTGGCCTGATTGCGCCGTGTCATACCATTTATATCCTTGCGCCTGGTAGCGTTTAACCACTTTCCCGGAAGGTAAATGCCAGGCGTTATAACGCGATGTAGAGGCAAGTGCAGCACCTCCAGAAACTGCACGCAGCAGCGGTGCAACCGAAGATGTGCGACTACCATGATGAGGAACCTGAATAATATCAGCATGTAAGATATCCCATCGTCTCTTGAGCATAGCTAATTCAGCTTCAACTTCCACATCACCGGTTAACAAGATACGAAAGTTCCCGTCGCTGACCATCACCACACAAGAGCCATTATTACCCGTCTTTACTGGCTGATCTGGGGGCCACAACGCGATAAATTGCAATCCCCTCCATTGCCATTCCTCCCCTTGAAAACAAGGATGATGCCCTGCCCAACGCAGTGGACTGTGAATTTTTAACGCTGGCCATTCGCGCTGCAAACTGATTAAACCACCGCGATGATCAAGGTGCTCGTGGCTAATGACGACTTGCTCTGGGGTTAGATTATGCCAACGCAGCCATGGAATAATAACTTGCTGAGCCGCATCACCACCGGGCCAGGCGTTACCGGTATCGTATAAAAAGACTTTTCCTTGCCGGATAATCGCAATCGCCAGACCGTGTCCGACATCTAACATGGTGATTTGCCACGAGCCGTCTTTTTTCTCAGGCCGCATTGTGGAAACAACCAGGGACAGGATCAGCGCTATCACCGAAAACGACGAGCTGCGCCATAACGCCAACCTATGGATAATAATCGCCAGCCAGCCACACAAACTTAAAAGCTGAAAACGGTCGTCCACTTCCAGCCAGCCGTCAGGTAATAGCGACAACGATGTAAAAAGTAGCGCCAGCAGACGATCAACACCCCACCACAAATGTTCTCCTATCCACGGGATACTGGTAAGCACTAATCCCGCTAATAACAACGGTACAACAGCAAAAGTAATCAGCGGTACTGCGAGTAAATTCGCTATTAACGCGCTAAGGCTAATACCGTGGAAAATGAAAATTTGTAGTGGCATCAGCAAAACCATGATGCCAACCTGCAGGTGCATTAAAGCGAGTGGATAACGATAAAACCATTTCGTCGTTAGTACACTTTGTGGCAGTGGCATCCATTGATACCAGAAAATGAGTGAGGCAACAGCCAGTGCCGATAGCCAAAAACTGTCTGACAAAACAGTAAGAGGGTCATAAATCAGAATGCCCGTGATGCAGCAAAGCCAGACCTCCCACCCGGACCAGCATCGCCCCTGTAGCCGTAGAAAAAGCCAGATAATGACCCCAATCAGCGCTCTGACAGCCGGAGGGTTTCCCCCTGCCAGCCAGGTATAAGCAGCGGCGGCTATGACACTGGCTAAGAGTGGCATTCTGAAATGAACTCGATGTGCAGGAAAACTCAGTTGTATTAAACGAGCGATTAACCAACCCACCATCGCAGCCAGTGAGATGTGCATCCCTGAGATGGCCATAAGGTGTGCCGTGCCGCTCTGGCGAAGCAGGTTTTTCTGCTCATCATTCACTGCCGAGCGGTCACCAAATGCTAATGCCAAAATCACGCCCTGATTGGGGAGTGATTGAGTCGAAAATTGAACAGCGGATAACCATTGAGCCCGTAAACTGCAGCGCTGCGTAATGGGATCAGCCGAAATAATACGTGCACTCAATGGTTGATGTTGTGCAAGAGCATATCTTTGGCTATCAAAACCGCCTTCGTTCAGTTGCCCATGTACTGGCCGCAGTTGCAGTTTCATGCGCCAGCGTTGCCCTGCGCAAACGCTAGCCGGTAAGTAGCCACCACGACTTCTGATACCAACAGGTGGAAAAATTACCTTTCCTTCTACCGATACCATTTCCCAATCGTGATTTTGCTTTCCATCAGTTCGGGTCATCACCGCTTCAACCGTAATAGGTTTGCCGGACCATTGTTCGACAGGCATAAGACTAGCTCTGGCGTTCAGTAACGCCCAGCAAAAGCACAACAAACCAAAAGCGATATAGCGCGCAGACAGATGCGGGATGAGTCCAGTGCATACTGCCGCAAAGAGGATGACTGCGATAATTGGCATATCAGGAATATTGGCCAGCCACGCCAGAGGCAGAATGCCAATAATTGCACTGCAACATAATCCGATTGAATTCCTCACGACTACCTCCTTGTTAAAGGCAGTGTGAAGTATTAAAAAATGACGTCAGCTATGGATAATCAGTTCTTCGAGAAGGGTTCCAGGCTTTCGGAGCTGCATGAAAATACAGCCGAATAATTTGCGAGCGGAATCGAAAACTGTGATTTTTGGCATAAAAAAACGGCACCCGAAGGTACCGTTCTTGAGAATTAAATCCTAAGACTTAATTACCGTAAATGTTGGCGCGGTCACGTAATTCTTTACCTGGTTTAAAGTGCGGAACGTACTTACCTTCCAGATCCACTTTATCGCCAGTTTTTGGGTTACGTCCGGTGCGAGGTGCGCGATAGTGTAAGGAAAAACTGCCGAAACCCCGGATTTCAATACGCTCACCTTGGGCGAGTGTAGAGGCCATATGCTCCAGCATCTCTTTCACTGCATCTTCTACAGCTTTCGCCGGGATGTGAGATTGCTGAGTTGCAAGTCTTTCTATCAATTCTGACTTGGTCATGATTCCTCCGGTTTCCTTTCAGGAAAATTAACTTACACCTATCAATCGAACAAGGGCGGCCGTAGCCGCCCTGATTTAAGTGCTCAGACGATTACTCGCCTTTAGCTGCTTTGAATGCTTCAGCCATAGCGTTAGAGAAGTTTGGTGCATCTTCCTGTTTGTTGTTAACAGTAGCGATTGCATCTTTCTCGTCAGCTTCGTCCTTAGCACGAACAGACAGGCTTACAACACGGTTTTTACGGTCAACGCCAGTGAATTTAGCTTCAACGTCGTCGCCTACGCTCAGAACCAGAGTTGCATCTTCAACGCGGTCACGGGAAGCTTCAGAAGCACGCAGGTAGCCTTCTACGCCATCTGCTAATTCAACTGTAGCACCTTTCGCGTCAACTGCTGTTACTTTACCAGTAACGATAGTACCTTTCTTGTTCAGTGCAACGTAGTTGTTGAACGGATCTTCTGCGAGTTGTTTAACACCCAGGGAGATACGCTCACGTTCTGCGTCAACTTGCAGAACCACAGCCGCGATTTCGTCGCCTTTCTTGTATTCACGAACTGCTTCTTCGCCTGCAACGTTCCAGGAGATATCAGACAGGTGAACCAGGCCGTCGATGCCACCGTCCAGGCCGATGAAGATACCGAAGTCAGTGATAGACTTGATTTTACCTTCAACGCGGTCGCCCTTGTTGTGGGTTTCAGCGAACAGCTGCCATGGGTTAGATTTGCACTGCTTCAGACCCAGGGAGATACGACGACGTTCTTCGTCGATATCCAGAACCATAACTTCCACTACATCACCAACGTTAACAACTTTGGATGGGTGGATGTTTTTGTTGGTCCAATCCATTTCGGAAACGTGAACCAGACCTTCAACGCCTTCTTCGATTTCTACGAAGCAGCCGTAATCAGTCAGGTTAGTCACGCGACCAGTCAGTTTGGTACCTTCTGGATAACGCTTAGCGATTGCGACCCATGGATCTTCGCCCAGTTGCTTCAGACCCAGAGACACACGAGTACGCTCACGGTCGAACTTCAGTACTTTAACGGTAATTTCATCGCCAACATTCACGATTTCGCTTGGATGCTTAACGCGTTTCCATGCCATATCAGTGATGTGCAGCAGGCCGTCAACGCCGCCCAGATCAACGAATGCACCGTAGTCAGTAAGGTTCTTAACGATACCTTTAACTTCCATGCCTTCTTGCAGGTTTTCCAGCAGTTGATCACGTTCTGCGCTGTTTTCTGATTCGATAACTGCACGACGAGAAACAACAACGTTGTTACGCTTCTGGTCCAGCTTGATGACTTTGAACTCAAGCTCTTTGCCTTCCAGGTGCAGAGTGTCACGTACCGGACGAACATCTACCAGTGAACCTGGCAGGAACGCACGAATACCGTTCAGCTCTACAGTGAAGCCACCCTTAACTTTGCCGTTGATGATACCGACCACAGTTTCAGCTTCTTCGTAAGCTTTTTCCAGCGTGATCCAAGCTTCGTGACGCTTAGCTTTTTCACGGGACAGCAGAGTTTCGCCAAAGCCATCTTCAACAGCGTCCAGAGCAACATCAACTTCGTCACCAACCTGGATTTCCAGTTCGCCAGCAGCATTTTTGAACTGCTCTACAGGAATTGCAGACTCAGATTTCAGACCAGCGTCAACCAGTACGATATCTTTGTCGATAGCAACTACTACGCCACGAACGATGGAACCCGGACGGGTTTCGATTGTTTTCAGGGATTCTTCAAAGAGTTGAGCGAAAGATTCAGTCATGTTGTTAATCTTCAAGGTTCTTTAGTTTAACGTCCATTTAGCGTCCCGCCGAATGGGGTTGTTTCACATACCCCGCCATTGGCTCCATGCCGACAGGGTTTAGGTTACAGGGGTAAAAAACTACCCGATATGTCAGGATACCACTATGGCAATATCATGACAAATATGACAAAACTTACACCAGCGCAATATTCACTATTGAGCTGGTGTTAAAATTTTCTGCGCATAAGTAAGCGCTTGTTTGATGACGTCGTCAATGGACATGCTGGTTGAATCCAGCACCAGCGCATCTGCGGCGGGCACTAACGGTGCTATTGCACGATTACGGTCACGGTCATCACGTTCTTTTATTTCTGCCAAAAGGCGCTCAAAGTTAACACTAAAGCCCTTCTCCTGCAACTGTAGCATACGTCTACGCGCACGCTCTTCAGAAGAGGCGTCAAGGAAGATTTTTACTGGTGCGTCAGGGAAAACCACGGTGCCCATATCACGGCCATCAGCAATCAGTCCCGGCGCTTCTCTGAATGCGCGCTGACGGCGCAGCAATGCTTCACGAACACGTGGGAAAGCAGCTATCTGAGAGGCTGCATTCGCAACTTCCTGAGTACGAATTTCTGCGCTGACGTCTTCTCCTTCAAGGATGACTTCCAGGTTGCCTTCATTGGCAACAAAACGCACATCAAGGTGGGCAGCAAGTGGGACTAGCGTATCTTCGGAGGTTACATCAACCTGGTGATGTAAGGCCGCCAATGCCAGAACTCGATAAATTGCTCCAGAATCAAGCAGATGCCACTGTAACGCTTCCGCCATGGCTTTACACAGCGTGCCTTTACCTGCGCCGCTTGGACCATCAATTGTTATTACTGGGGCGGGTGCCGTCATCGTACTCTCCTCTTGCTGGAATTACGGACCTAAAATAGAAACGCCGCATATTATACGCTGCCAGAATCCTGACCGTTATCTTTCCTGCCAATTATCGTCTTTAATGAGGTTGAGTGTAGAAGAATTGCGCAACTTGAGGTGGGGCTGGAAAAAACCAGCCCCAAATTCAGAGAGGTAGTTTATTTTTTATCTGCTGCTATGCGGTCACGGACATGTTGTGCACGTTCAACTGATGGCGGATGTGAATCAAACATAGACTTCGATGCACCACCATCAAGCGTTGCAAGCTTATCAAAACTGCTTGCCAGTCCTTGAGTATTTATTTTGCGTTTTTTGAGGAGATCATATGAGAAATCATCCGCTTCTGACTCTTCACTGCGCGAGAACGTCGCATTAATCGCCGCTTCTGCTAAATCACCAAGTTGTGACTGAGATAACTGTGATGCCACTCCGCTGGTTGCAGAAACTGCATCCCTGGCCGCCATAGTGGCATAGGCTGTTTGCAGTTTTTCCTTTGAATGACCCAAGGCTACGTGACCCATTTCATGACCAAGAACACCTTCAACTTCGTTATCGGTCATCATGTCCATTAAGCCGCTGTAGACACGTACACAGCCGTTGGCCATCGCCCAGGCATTGATATCGCTGGTCAAATAAACTTTGTAATTCACTGGTGTTCCGTCGATCTGATTCCCAAGGGCCTTGGCAATTTTGTTCAAGCGTTTGGCATATTTGCTGGATTTACCCGCGAGTTGGTTTTCACTATCTGCCTGCTTACAGGACTGGTTTGCCACTGCCTTAACATCCGCATCGCTGAGTGTTGCGGCTTTGAAGGCCGACATTCCGGACGATGCCAGTTTATCGCCATTCATGTTCTTACACGCTACCAGAGACCCCGCCATTAACACTGCCAATACTACCTTTTTGAAAGTCTTCATAGTTATCTTCCGTTGATGAGCTATACATGAAATAAATCATCGATTTGTTGATCAAATCGGACGTGAGATTAACAGTGGTACAAGCGGGTGCAATGAAAGCGGAGGTACGAAAACGGAGTTGATCTTATGCAGGATATTGAGAATTTACTCCGGCACTCAACGTTACCGGAGCAAGTGGTGGTGCATTACTTGAGGGTGCTAATACGCGCTAACTGTTCGAAATAGTCCGGGAAAGTTTTTGCCGTACATTTCGGATCAAGGATGGTCACTGGAGTATCTGACAACGCCACTAGCGAGAAGCACATAGCCATACGGTGATCGTTATAAGTTCCAATTTCAGCAACTTGCAGCTGAACTGGTGGAGTCACGGTAATGTAATCCTCCCCCTCTTCCACTATTGCGCCCACTTTACGCAGTTCAGTTGCCATAGCGCTCAAACGGTCAGTTTCTTTTACACGCCAGTTATAAATATTACGTAGAGTGGTCGTACCTTTGGCAAATAAAGCCGTAGTAGCGATAGTCATTGCAGCGTCTGGGATATGGTTCATATCCATATCAATGGCGTTTAATTCGCCGCGCTCGCATGAGATGAAATCATCACCCCAGGTGACTTTCGCACCCATTTTTTCCAGCACATCGGCAAAACGGATATCGCCTTGAACGCTATTACGACCGATGCCCGTCACTTTTACCGTACCGCCTTTGATTGCACCAGCCGCAAGGAAGTAAGAAGCTGAAGAGGCATCGCCTTCCACCAAATATGCCCCTGGAGAGGAGTACTGCTGGCTACCACGAATCACAAAACAGCGGTAGTCGCGGTTTTCTACATCCACACCAAAGGTTTTCATCAGATGTAAGGTGATGTCGATATACGGTTTCGATACCAGGTCACCTTTGATAGTGATTTCAGTGTCGTTTTCCGCCAACGGTGCCGTCATTAAAAGCGCGGTCAAAAACTGGCTGGAAACGCTGCCATCGACGGCAACCTGGCCACCGCTAAAACCACCACGCAAACGCAATGGCGGATAATTTTCTTGTTCCAGATAATCAATCTGAGCGCCGCCCTGACGTAAAGCATCAACCAAATGGCCAATCGGACGTTCTTTCATGCGTGGTTCACCGGTCAGCACGATGTTATTGCTACCCAGACACAGTGCCGCCGCCAGTGGGCGCATCGCCGTACCCGCATTCCCTAAGAACAGTTCCAGCTCGCCCGCGGCTTGCAATGGCCCCCCCATGCCGGTCACTTCACAACGTGTACGATCGGCTGAAAGTGTATAACTTACACCCAATGCTTTCAGTGCGTTGAGCATATGACGAACGTCATCGCTATCCAGCAAATTAGTCAGTTCAGTCGTGCCATGCGCCAGTGCTGCAAGCAGCAGAGCGCGATTAGAGACACTTTTTGAACCAGGAAGATTAATCGTGCCGTCGACCAATGCGATGGGTTGTAACGTCAGGGATTCCAGCATGGGGTAAATACTCTCAACTCAAACAGAATAAAAACCCCGCGAACCATGCCGCGGGGAGAATAACAACGAGCAGCAATTAACCGTGGCGACGCTCAAAGTCGATCATGAAGTTAGTTAACACTTTAACACCTTCGAGTGGCATCGCATTGTAGATAGAAGCACGCATTCCGCCTACAACACGGTGGCCTTTCAATGCGTGTAGACCTGCAGCAAACGACTCTTCGAGGAAGAGTTTATCAAGCGCGCTATCAGCCAACTGGAATGGGACATTCATGCGCGAACGGTTGGCCGGAGCAACATCGTTACGATAAAAATCGCTTTTATCAATCACACCGTATAACAGGCTCGCTTTCTCACGGTTAATTTTGTCCATGACTTCCACACCACCTTGTTCCTTCAGCCATTTAAAGACCAGACCAGAAAGATACCAGGCGAATGTTGGTGGGGTATTAAACATGGAGTCGTTTTCATTAAGCACGGTGTAGTCAAGAATTGACGGGCACGCTTTATGCGCCTTGCCGAGCAAATCTTCACGCACGATAACCAACGTCAAACCGGCTGGACCGATGTTTTTCTGAGCACCAGCGTAAATTACGCCGAAACGGCTAATGTCGAGCGAGTGCGACAAAATCGAGGATGAGAAATCGGCAACCACAACCTTATCGCCAAAGTCTGGCGTTTCGTGAGTTGCGATACCGTCGATGGTTTCATTCGGGCAGTAGTGCAAGTAGGCACTATCTTCAGAAACCTGCCACTCGCTCATCGGTTTGAGCGCACGCAGGCCGTCAACTGTCACTTTCGCATCAATAACATTTGGCGTGCAGTATTTGTGCGCTTCTTTTACTGCGCTGCTCGCCCAATAGCCGCCATCAACATAGTCAGCGCTAGTTTTGTCACCCAGCAGGTTTAAAGGTACACCAGCGAATTGGCCGCGACCGCCACCGTGACAGAACAAAACTTTGTAGTTCGAGGGGATTTGCAGCAGAAAGCGAAAATCTTTTTCAGCTTCTTCAGCTACCTGAATAAACTCTTTACCACGGTGGCTAATCTCCATTACGGAGGTGCCTAAGCCTTGCCAGTCGCAGAGTTCACTTTGCGCACGACGAAGCACTTCAGCCGGTAGCATCGCCGGGCCGGAACTAAAATTGTATACCTGAGTCATTTCCCCTCACCACGCTAAGAGCAATAAGATTTTTTCACGGTATCGGTTTTATCATTCACTTGCGGAGGCTGCAATGGTTAATCAGGTGCGCTGCGGGAATGTGCGCAAAATCACACAACAGATTCATCTAATCGATGAATTAAACACCCGATAAATGCCCGTCAGGTCACTCGCGTGGCGGTACTGGCCTTAACCCAAACTTTATGAGCACAGCGCGGGCAAGCAATTTCATCATTTGCATTCAACGCCACGACTTCACTGCAATGGATACAGGCATAATCCGCATCTTCCGGCATTTTAATAAACCGTTCGCAGCAGTGCTCAGGCAAAATCGGTAAACCCGGCCTGACGAGTTTATCAGGAAAGAAATAGACGCTTATCTGGCCGTTGGTTTCAAGTATCGCCAGACGAACTTGCCCGAGATGCTCTACGCCCAGCAAGCGTAGCTCCATAAAAAACTCAAATTCAGTCATGTTTTGCGACTTCATTTTTTCCCAGGAAAACTCCCCCTCTTCGATAATGACGGAAGGTTTTCCTTCAAACAGGTTTTCAAGTTTTTCACTGTGGCTCATCAGCCACATCACCAGACGATAAAGCAGCCCCAATGTGACGAAAACAATCAACACAGGTAGCATCGGTACGTCATGATAAAACGCCACATCGCCTGCCGCCGAGCCAAGCGTTAAGATTATCAACACTTCAAACAACGACATCTGCCGAACGCCACGCCGCCCCGTTATCTTTAAAAACAGGAACACTAATATAAAGGTATAGAGGCTACGAAAAGCGACCTCCCAGAGAAAATCGAGTGGGACGTCGTTTAATGCCATACGTTGAAGATCAAAGCTCTTCATTTTTACCGCCATTACAGTGGGTTACTGACAGTAAGCATAGCCTGTTATGCTATCGCCGCCTGCTGGCTGCTGACAATGGTGTCAGTCGGCTAAAACCCGTATCATTGCGCGCTTTGCGTACGACAAAAGTGAAACCTCATGACTCAAACCTTTATTCCTGGCAAAGATGCCGCACTGGAAGATTCCATCGCTCGCTTCCAGACCAAGCTCGCCGATCTTGGCTTTAATATAGAAGAAGCTTCCTGGTTAAACCCTGTGCCAAACGTCTGGTCAGTGCATATCCGTGATAAAGACAGCGCGCTGTGCTTTACCAATGGTAAAGGCGCGACTAAAAAAGCCGCTTTGGCTTCAGCGCTGGGCGAATATTTCGAGCGTTTGTCGACTAACTATTTCTTTGCTGATTTCTGGTTAGGTGAAACCATCGCCAATGGCCCGTTTGTGCATTATCCAAACGAGAAGTGGTTCCCAATTCCTGAAGATGAGCAACTGCCGGAAGGCATTCTCGACGATCGTTTGCGCGCGTTTTACGATCCTGAGAACGAAGTCACCGCAGGTATGCTGATTGATCTGCAATCCGGCAATGAAGAGCGCGGCATCTGCGCACTGCCGTTTACCCGCCAATCCGATCAAGAAACCGTCTATATTCCGATGAACATCATCGGGAACTTGTATGTTTCTAATGGGATGTCTGCAGGGAACACCGCAAACGAAGCCCGTGTTCAGGGACTTTCAGAAGTTTTTGAGCGTTACATTAAAAATCGCATTATCGCGGAAAGCATTAGCCTGCCGGAAATCCCGCAGGAAGTGCTGGCTCGCTATCCTGGCGTGGTTGAATCCATCGCCACGCTGGAAGCAGAAGGTTTCCCAATCTTCGCTTACGACGGTTCGTTAGGCGGAAAATATCCGGTTATTTGCGTGGTGTTATTCAACCCAGCAAACGGGACGTGTTTTGCGTCGTTCGGTGCCCACCCTGATTTTGGTGTTGCGCTGGAACGTACCGTGACTGAACTGCTGCAGGGGCGTGGCCTTAAAGATCTGGATGTCTTCACTCCTCCGACCTTTGATGACGAAGAAGTTGCCGAGCATGCCAATCTCGAAACTCACTTTATCGACTCCAGCGGTCTGATCTCCTGGGATATGTTCAAGCAAGATGCCGACTATCCATTTGTTGACTGGAGCTTCTCTGGAACCACAGAAGAAGAATTTGCCACATTGATGGCAATCTTTAATGCAGAAGACCAGGAAGTTTATATCGCTGACTACCAGCATCTTGATGTTTACGCTTGCCGCATCATCGTTCCTGGTATGTCCGATATTTATCCTGCCGAAGATCTGCTGCTGGCTAACAACAGTATGGGCTATCACTTGCGTGACACCATTCTGTCATTACCAGGCAGTGAGTGGGAGAAGCAAGATTATCTCGATCTGATTTCTCAGTTAGATGAAGAAGGCCACGATGATTTCACCCGTGTCCGCGAGCTGCTTGGTCTGGCGACAGGTAAAGACAATGGCTGGTATACGCTGCGTATTGGTGAATTGAAAGCCATGCTGGCACTGGCTGGCGGTGACACCGAACAAGCGCTTATCTGGACGGAATGGACGATGGAATTCAACGCGTCTATTTTCAGCCCTGAGCGTGCGAACTACTATCGCTGCCTGCAAACCCTGCTGCTACTGGCGATGGAAGAAGACCGCCAACCGCTGCAATATCTGAATGCCTTTGTGCGTATGTACGGCGCAGAAACAGTAGAAGCGGCAAGTGCTGCTCTGAGTGGTGAAGCGCCATTCTATGGCCTGCAAGCTGTAGATAGCGATTTGAAAGCGTTCCCTGCCCATCAGGCGTTGTTAGCGGCGTATGAAAAACTGCAACGCGCAAAAGCGGCTTTCTGGAAATAAAGTAACAAAACTAAACTCAAAGGTGCGTAAACCATAATGTTTACGCTATATTACGGGGCGATTTTTATTGCCCCGTGTTTTTATTGGCAGCGTAATAATTTCATTTGTGACTCAATAGTTAAATATTGGTGAAATATTATTATATTAAACTACAAATAATGTTGCCAAATTATAGAAATACTCCATTCTAATTACCCCGACACAGGAGCGTTGAGGCTAAATATCAAATTACATTATAAATTTTAAACTTTATTTTTATCAAAAGTATCAACAACTTAAACTGAAAATCAGGTAAACACCTGCTTTTATCAGGCCTATAAGCTTGGCGAGATATGATCCATATCAAATTTTACTCTATAATGCTTTGTTAGTATCTCGTCGCCGAATTAAATAAGAGAGAGTTAGTGTGAAAGCTGACAACCCTTTTGATCTATTGCTCCCAGCCGCTATGGCGAAAGTCGCCGAAGACGCTGGCGTCTATAAAGCAACAAAGCACCCGCTGACCACGTTTTATTTAGCGATCACGGCGGGGATGTTCATCTCGATTGCCTTTGTCTTTTACATCACTGCGACCACCGGTACTTCGACCATTCCGTTTGGGATTGCGAAGCTGATTGGCGGTACTTGCTTCTCCTTAGGGCTTATCCTGTGCGTTGTCTGCGGTGCCGACCTCTTCACTTCTACCGTGTTGATTGTTGTTGCTAAAGCCAGTGGCCGTATCACCTGGGGTCAACTCGCGAAGAACTGGGTCAACGTTTACATCGGTAACCTGTTCGGTGCTTTGATGTTCGTGGTGTTGATTTGGTTGTCAGGTATGTACATGACAGCAAACGGTGCGTGGGGTCTGAATGTGCTTCAAACCGCAGACCATAAAATGCACCACACCTTTATTGAAGCTGTGTGCCTGGGTATTTTGGCTAACCTGATGGTCTGTCTGGCTGTCTGGATGAGCTACTCGGGTCGCAGTTTGATGGACAAGATGTTTGCTATGATTCTCCCGGTCGCCATGTTTGTTGCTAGTGGTTTTGAGCACAGTATCGCAAACATGTTCTTGATCCCTTTGGGTATCGTAGTACGCAACTTTGCAAGCCCGGAATTCTGGACCGCAGTTGGGTCGTCTCCGGACAATTTCACTCACTTGACCGTATTGAACTTCATCACAGATAACCTGATCCCAGTGACTATTGGGAACATTATCGGTGGCGGCGTACTGGTTGGGTTGACGTACTGGGTAATTTATCTACGCGGTGGTGATAAGCACTAAGTGCTAGCCGTCGTGTAGGG
Source organism: Buttiauxella sp. JUb87 (assembly GCF_004361975.1). NCBI lineage: Bacteria > Pseudomonadati > Pseudomonadota > Gammaproteobacteria > Enterobacterales > Enterobacteriaceae > Buttiauxella > Buttiauxella sp. JUb87. The sequence goes on along the minus strand of NZ_SNVY01000003.1, from coordinate 654,285 downwards.
AATAAGAAATCCACATTAGAAGGTAGGTGTTAAATGTCCGAGCTTAATGAGAAGTTAGCCACAGCCTGGGAAGGTTTTGCCAAAGGTGACTGGCAGAATGAAGTCAACGTGCGTGACTTTATTCAGAAAAACTACACCCCTTACGAGGGTGACGAGTCCTTCCTGGCAGGTGCTACTGAAGCAACTACCACATTGTGGGACAACGTCATGGAAGGCGTTAAACAGGAAAACCGCACTCACGCGCCTGTTGACTTCGATACTGACCTCGCTTCCACCATCACCTCTCATGATGCTGGTTACATCAACAAGTCCCTCGAAACTATCGTTGGCCTGCAGACTGATGCTCCACTGAAACGTGCAATTATTCCGTTTGGTGGCATCAAAATGGTTGAAGGTTCTTGCAAAGTATACGGTCGTGAACTTGACCCAATGCTTAAGAAGATCTTCACCGAATACCGCAAAACCCACAACCAGGGTGTGTTTGACGTTTATACCAAAGACATTCTGAACTGCCGTAAATCAGGCGTAATCACCGGTCTGCCGGATGCTTATGGTCGTGGTCGTATCATCGGTGATTACCGTCGCGTTGCGCTGTACGGCATCGACTTCCTGATGAAAGACAAATTCGCTCAGTTCAACTCTCTGCAGAGCAAACTGGAAAACGGCGAAGACCTGGAAGCAACAATTCGTCTGCGTGAAGAAATCTCCGAGCAACACCGTGCTCTGGGCCAGATCAAAGAAATGGCTGCTAAATATGGCTGCGATATCTCTGGTCCTGCTAAAAATGCTCAAGAAGCTATTCAGTGGACTTACTTCGGCTACCTGGCTGCGGTTAAATCTCAGAACGGCGCTGCAATGTCCTTCGGTCGTGTATCCACCTTCCTGGATGCCTTCATCGAACGTGACCTGAAAGCTGGTAAAATCACCGAGCTTGAAGCACAGGAAATGATTGACCACCTGGTCATGAAACTGCGTATGGTTCGCTTCCTGCGCACCCCTGAGTATGATGAGCTGTTCTCTGGTGACCCAATCTGGGCGACCGAATCTATCGCCGGTATGGGTGTAGATGGTCGTACTCTGGTTACTAAATCTAGCTTCCGTTTCCTGAACACCCTGTACACCATGGGGCCGTCTCCGGAGCCGAACATCACTATTCTGTGGTCTGAAAAACTGCCACTGAACTTCAAGAAATTCGCCGCTAAAGTTTCCATCGATACTTCTTCTCTGCAATACGAGAACGATGATCTGATGCGCCCTGACTTTAACAACGATGACTACGCAATCGCATGCTGCGTGAGCCCAATGATCGTTGGTAAGCAAATGCAGTTCTTCGGTGCTCGTGCTAACCTCGCGAAAACCATGCTGTATGCAATCAACGGTGGCGTTGATGAAAAACTGAAAATTCAGATCGGTCCTAAAGAAGCGCCAATCATGGCTGACGTTCTGGACTACGATAACGTTCTGGATCGTCTTGACCACTTCATGGACTGGTTGGCTAAACAGTACGTCACTGCGCTGAACATCATTCACTACATGCATGATAAGTACAGCTACGAAGCGTCTCTGATGGCTCTGCACGACCGTGACGTTGTTCGCACTATGGCTTGTGGTATCGCGGGTCTGTCTGTTGCAGCTGACTCCCTGTCTGCAATCAAATATGCGAAAGTTAAACCTGTTCGTGACGAAGACGGCCTGGCTGTAGACTTCGAAATCGAAGGCGAATACCCAATGTTCGGTAACAACGATTCTCGCGTAGATGACATCGCTGTTGACCTGGTAGAACGTTTCATGAAGAAAATTCAGAAACTGACTACTTACCGTAACGCTATCCCGACTCAGTCTGTTCTGACCATCACCTCTAACGTGGTTTATGGTAAGAAAACCGGTAACACCCCAGACGGTCGTCGTGCAGGCGCTCCATTCGGTCCAGGTGCTAACCCAATGCACGGTCGTGATCAGAAAGGTGCTGTTGCCTCTCTGACTTCCGTAGCTAAACTGCCGTTTGCTTACGCTAAAGATGGTATTTCTTATACCTTCTCTATCGTTCCTAACGCACTGGGTAAAGACGACGAAGTTCGTAAAACTAACCTCGCGGGTCTGATGGATGGTTACTTCCACCACGAATCGTCCATCGAAGGTGGTCAACACCTGAACGTGAACGTAATGAACCGTGAAATGCTGCTGGATGCGATGGAACACCCTGAGAAATATCCTCAGCTGACCATTCGTGTATCTGGTTACGCTGTACGTTTTAACTCCCTGACTAAAGAACAACAGCAGGACGTTATTACCCGTACCTTCACTCAAACCATGTAATTCACGGTTTGTCTGAAAAGGCGTAGAATAAAGGCTCCACCTCGGTGGGGCCTTTTCTTATGTCAGAACCTATTTTGCAAGATAACTGCTACGTTTAGGATATCTTGCAAAATTGATTCGACGCGGCAATCTGTTTAAAGACCGCGCTCAACCTGGTTGATGCCATTGAGCATCAGCCAATACTGGAGAGAACACCGCAATGTCAGTAATTGGCCGAATTCATTCCTTTGAATCCTGCGGTACCGTGGATGGTCCCGGTATTCGTTTTATCACCTTTTTCCAGGGCTGCCTTATGCGCTGCCTGTATTGCCATAACCGTGACACATGGGATACACACGGCGGCAAAGAGGTTACCGTTGAAGAACTGATGAAAGAAGTGGTGACCTATCGACACTTCATGAATGCCTCTGGCGGCGGGGTCACAGCATCGGGTGGTGAAGCTATTTTGCAAGCCGAGTTTGTTCGTGACTGGTTCCGTGCCTGCCGTAAAGAAGGTATTCATACCTGTCTGGATACCAACGGTTTTGTACGCCGCTACGATCCAGTCATTGATGAATTGCTTGAAGTGACTGACCTGGTGATGCTCGATTTGAAACAAATGAACGACGAGATTCACCAGAATCTGGTTGGTGTTTCAAACCATCGTACTCTCGAGTTTGCGCGCTATTTGTCTGATAAAAATATTAACGTCTGGATTCGCTACGTTGTTGTTCCTGGCTGGTCAGACGATGACGATTCTGCGCATCGTCTTGGTGAGTTCACGCGAGATATGGGCAATGTAGAGAAAATTGAATTGTTGCCGTACCACGAGCTGGGCAAGCACAAATGGGTGGCAATGGGCGAAGAGTATAAACTCGACGGCGTGCATCCACCGAAGAAAGAGACCATGGAACGCGTCAAAGGCATTCTGGAACAGTACGGTCACAAAGTGATGTACTAGAAAATAGACCCTCGCATGAGGGTCTATTTTTATCAGGCATGAGCGACAGGCGTAGTGTGGTGCCCCGCTTTGCGCAGCAGCATCAATAAGTAAACAAATGCCACACCAGCAATCATCACAAACAATAAACTGTCCGAATAGCTTTGCATCAGCATCGATGTAAACGTTGGGCCAAGCAAGCTGCCTACGGTGTAACTCAACAGTAAGGCCTGATTCATTGCGACCAACTGATGGTGTTCAACTTTCTCGCAAGCCCAGGCCATTGCCACCGGGTAGAGTGTGAATCCAGCCGCCCCAAGAACAAATAACGTTGGCCCCATTGCGGCGTGACTCAGCATTGCCATGCAACCCAGAATCACAATAAACACCTGGACACGAAGCACTAATAAACGACCAAATCGATCGGCCAGACGACCAACCGGCCATTGTCCAACAATCCCCGCGCTGACCATTACCGCCATCCAGAAACCAATCCCGGCATCACTGACACCCTGATGGTTTAAATACAGCGGCATTAACCCATACAGAGAACCGAGAACAATCCCTGAAATAATACAGCCGTTCACCCCAAGGCGCGCATGACGCAAACGCAGCATTGGCCATACGGGAGTCGCCTCTTGATTTTCGCTGCGATCGTTTACAATGCGGGCGAAGAGCAGCGGAAGAATCGCGGCCAGTGTTAATGCAGTTATCCACGGCAAAACGCTGGCTATATCTGTCGGCATTTTGCTTATCATCAATTGGCCAAGTACCGTGCCGACGTAATAAACCATCATGTAAGCCGCCAGCAGGCGTCCACGGTTACGCGACGTCCCGCTGCACATCAGCGCACTCTCGACAACCACCCAAATCATCGCGCAGCCAATTCCTGCGATGAAACGCCACATCATCCAGCTCCAGAACCCGGTCATTAACCCAAGTCCTGCACAACCCGCCGCGAAAATCAGCGATGCAAGATAGTAGCTACGGTTGAATCCCTGGCGCTTTATCAGCCAGCCAGTCATCAGCGTACCCACCAGATTCCCGGTAAAATACGACGACCCGACCATCCCGACTTGCCATGTTGGAAGATTTTCGTGAGCTAACCAGAGTGGAACCAGCGTATTTAAAACCGCGATTGCCAGGGTCAAAAGCATCAGACCGCAGAGCAAAAGCATGACTGGCCGGGTATAGATGGACATGTAAAAACCGCGAGGAAGAGAATAAATTTGTGCGCATCATGCCACCAGCAAAATGATTGTCAATCCAGTGCTGACGGGGCCTGACCCGATTCACAGTCTGTCGATTTGAAAAACTTATTCAACTTGTGAACTAAGCGTTGAGTGAAAAAGCTATCTCTCTGTTTTTGATGAGATCAGGGATTATGAATCGAAGCGGATTGGATGAAAAATTTCATGGTGAGTTGGATGATATTTTCTTATGCGAAAATAAAAAATGCGCCCGCAGGCGCATTTCATTGTGATAGCTGGTTAGCTGGCTATCGCCATGCCAACAGTCATATGCAGACCGTAGAAAACACCGCGGCCAATCAGTTCGCCTGCGATGACCAACACAAAAGCGAATGCCAACACTGCGGGGCTCGCCTGCCCACCTTTGAGCTGTGGAACAATCCAGCAAACCAAAGCCGCAGCTAACACCAGCAGTCTCCAGGACATCAACGCGCCGTATTCCGGTACCAATGCTGAAGCCTGCACAATCGAGCTTTGAATCGTTGCCAGTTCCATGCCCTGCAGCATCACCACCGCGGTACTGATCACAACAGCCAGCAGGGAAACTGCGGGAAGAATGCGCATCCCCCAGCCGGTTACACCCGCGACACGCAGCAATAAGTAACCCAATAGTGGCCCGCCGATAAACATCGTCAGGAAGAAACTGAGCGGTGTATACGCGCTATACCACGTTGGAACGGTATCAATCAGGTAAACCTTGCACATCATCCAGACAAAAACCACGCCAAGAATCATGGTCAGGATCATCCACATTTTCCCGATCGCCTGTGGCATTTTGCCCAGTACGGTCACCAACCACCAAAACCCGCCGACCGCGAAGAATACCGAACCGCTGGCAATTTCATTGCTCAACGCCGAATCACCAATGCGATTGAGTGAGTTGAAGGCGCGCAGCGGTGAACCGAGGTGAAGCACAGAGGCCATAAAGCCAATGCCCATGAGCACCCACAATACGATCATTGTCCATTGCACACGCTTTTGCTGTGCGCGATCGGAAACCCCTGTCAGCAACGCCAGCGCCATGACGATAAAACCACCCGCCACGCACTGCCCCAAAACTGTAAAGACCATTAACGGCCATTCATGCCATCCGTTACCCATCTCACACCTCCTTCGGGTTTGCCAGATAGCCGGTTTTATCCCCACAAGGACGGCTGTTGGCGTTGGGTTTAATGACAATATTTGGCTTCGTGAAATGTGCTGATGGCAGTGGAGCAATGGCTGCTTGCTCACCATATTTTTCACGCAGCTCTGCAATCGGCGCCATATCCAGCGCACGCAACGGGCAAGACTCCACACAAATTGGTTTCTTCCCTTCTGCAATGCGTGAATAACAGCCATCGCATTTGGTCATGTGCCCTTTTTCTGCGTTGTATTGCGGTGCACCGTACGGGCAAGCCATATGGCAGTAGCGGCAGCCAATACAAATGTCTTCGTTTACCACCACAAAACCGTCTTCTCGTTTATGCATCGCACCGCTTGGGCAAACTTTAGTGCAAGCGGGGTCTTCACAATGGTTGCAGGCAATCGACAGATAATAGGCAAACACGTTTTGCTGCCAGACACCGTTGTCTTCTTGCCAGTCACCGCCCGCATATTCATAAATTCGGCGGAAGCTGACGTCCGGGCCTAAGTTTTTGTAGTCTTTACAGGCCAGCTCGCAAGTCTTGCAACCAGTGCAACGGCTGGAATCGATATAAAATCCGTATTGGGTTGTCATCAGCTATTCCTTACGCCTTTTCGACCTGGACGAGGTTACTGTGGGATGGGTTACCTTTCGCCAGTGGCGATGGTCGCTGAGTGGTTAGCACGTTGATACAGCCAGCGTGGTCCACTTTATTAGCATCCGGGTTATACCAGGCTCCTTCCCCCATCGCGACGACACCTGGAATAATGCGCGGTGTCACTTTGGCGTTGATATTCACTTCGCCGCGACCGTTAAAAATGCGCACCATATCGCCGTTCTTAATCCCACGTTTCTGGGCATCAATCGGGTTAATCCACATTTCCTGGCGACAGGCAGCTTTCAATACTTCGACGTTGCCGTAAGTGGAGTGAGTGCGCGCTTTGTAGTGGAACCCGGTCATCTGCAATGGCCATTTTTCGGCCAGTGGATCGCCAAAGTTTTCGAAGCCTGCACTGTAAACCGGCAGCGGATCGATAACGTCCCCTTCGTTGAGTTGCCACGTCGCAGCAATCTCGGCCAATTGCTCAGAGTAGATTTCAATTTTCCCTGACGGCGTGGTCAGTGGATTTGCCGCTGGATCTTCACGGAAGGCTTTATAGGCGACGTGGTGCCCTTCAGGATCACGTTGCTTGAAGATGCCTTGCTGGCGGAATTCATCAAAACTCGGCAGATCAGGGATAGCTTCCTGAGACTGTTTGTACAAATGACGCATCCAACCTTCTTGTGTGCGTCCTTCAGTGAACTGCGACTCCACGCCCATGCGTTTTGCCAGCTCGGTGGTCATCTCATAAATGGTTTTGCACTCAAAGCGAGGTTTAATGACCTGATCAGCAAAAATCACATACGACATGTTGCCGCATGACGCATCGAGACAAAAATCCATTTGCTCAGAAGCGGTACAGTCCGGCAGCAGAATATCGGCATATTTGGCTGATGAAGTCATGTGGTTATCAATCACCACAATCATCTCGCATTTTTTGTCATCCTGGAGGATGTCATGGGTACGGTTGATTTCTGAATGCTGGTTAATCAGACAGTTACTGGCGTAGTTCCAGACCATTTTGATTGGAACATCCAGTTTTTCTTTCCCACGCACGCCATCTCGGGTCGCCGTCATTTCTGGACCACGCTCGATAGCATCAGTCCACAGGAACATCGAGATGCTGGTTTGTACCGGGTTTTCCAGCGTCGGCATACGAACAAACGGCAAGTCGTAAGATCCTTCGCGCGCCCCGCTGTTGCCACCGTTTATGCCAACGTTACCTGTCAGAATTGACAGCATGGCGATGGCACGAGAAACCAGTTCACCGTTTGAGTGGCGCTGTGGTCCCCAGCCCTGGCTAATAAATGCCGGTTTGGCCGTCGCAATTTCACGTGCCAGTTGTGTGATGCGCTCGGCAGGAATACCGGTGATTTTGGAAGCCCATTGTGGAGTTTTCGCCACGCCGTCTGCCCCCGCACCGAGAATATAGGCCTTGTAATGGCCGTTCGCTGGAGCAGTTTTGGGGAGCGTTTTTTCGTCGTAACCAACGCAGTATTTATCGAGGAAAGGCTGATCAACCAAATTTTCAGTAATCATGACCCATGCCAGTGCGGAGATCAGTGCAGTATCAGTACCTGGACGAATAGGGATCCATTCATCTTCACGCCCTGCACCGGTATCGGTATAACGCGGATCGATGATAATCATGCGCGCATTGGATTTCTCACGCGCTTGTTCGAGGTAATAAGTCACCCCGCCGCCACTCATCCGCGTTTCGCCGGGGTTATTACCAAACAGAACCACTAACTTACTGTTTTCAATGTCTGAAGGACTATTACCATCAGCCCAGCCACCGTAGGTGTAGTTCAGGCCAGCGGCAATTTGCGCGGTTGAATAGTCGCCATAATGGTTCAGATAACCGCCGCAGCAGTTCATCAAACGGGCGATTAAGGTTGATCCTGGTGGCCAGGAGCGAGTCAGTGTGCCGCCCAGCGTACCGGTACCATAATTCAAATAAATAGCTTCATTGCCGTACTCTTTGATGATGCCTTTCATGCTGTTGGCGATGGTGTCAAAAGCTTCGTTCCAGCTAATTTGCTCGAATTTCCCTTCACCACGCGCACCGACACGTTTCATCGGGTACTTCAGTCGGTCAGCATTGTAAACGCGGCGACGCATTGAACGACCACGCAAACAAGCACGAACCTGATGTAGGCCGTCATAATTATCATCGCCGGTATTATCAGTCTCAACGTATTTGATTTCGCCATCCACCACATGCATACGTAGTGGGCAACGACTACCGCAGTTAACCGTACAAGCGCTCCAAATGATTTTTTCTGCCGCCGTTACGGTGTTATCGGGGGTTTGCGCGAAAGCCATTCGGGCAAAGGGTAAGGAAAAGGCACTACTTGCAGCAGCTAAGCCACCGATTGCGGTAGTTTTGACCAGCTTACGACGGCTGACCTCTGCCGCGAGGATCGCGTTAGGGGTTTTCTCAGTCATAATGACCTACTTATTTTGCTCACAGTTAAAAAAAACTGGCAGCGGTAAAGCAGACATTGAACGGCCTGCTGCTCCATTGCACAGCCAAAAAGAGAAAGGAGTGTCGAGAAAATTAGAGTTATGCAGATTGGTTTTGCCGCGTCACATCATGTAAACCATGGCAACCAAATGATAAATGACTTTAATGAATATTTATAAATATCATCACTCGCTTTCTTCGGGCAATAATACTTATTAATAGGTATTTGTTATTGTTTGGAGTCAATAAAGGCGGATTATCCGCATATTTTCGGATTTTTTAAGACATAAAAAAAGCGCCCTAAGGCGCTTATTAAGAATGTTTTGACATCAATACATTAGCCGATGTACTCAAGCCCTTTCATGTACGGACGCAACACTTCAGGCACTTCAATACGGCCATCTGCCTGTTGGTAGTTTTCCAGTACAGCAACCAGAGTACGACCCACAGCCAAACCAGAACCGTTCAGTGTATGCACCAGACGGGTTTTCTTATCTGCTTTGCTGCGGCAACGAGCCTGCATGCGACGCGCCTGGAAATCCCCACAGTTGGAGCAAGAAGAGATTTCACGATAGGTGTCCTGCGCGGGCAGCCACACTTCCAGGTCGTAGGTTTTCATCGCGCCAAAGCCTATATCACCAGAGCAAAGCAGCACTTTACGGTACGGCAGATTCAACAGTTGCAGCACTTTCTCTGCATGACCAGTCAACTCTTCCAACGCATCCATGGAATCTTCTGGGCGCACGATCTGAACCATTTCGACTTTGTCGAACTGGTGCATACGAATCAAACCACGCGTATCACGGCCATAAGAACCGGCTTCAGAACGGAAGCATGGGGTATGAGCAGTCATTTTCAGTGGCAAAGATTCGTCATCGAGAATTTCGTCACGCACCAGGTTAGTCAACGGCACTTCCGCCGTTGGAATCAACGCGTAGTTGCTGGCACCTGCTTCTTCTTCCAGTGGACGAGTATGGAACAGATCGCCTGCAAATTTAGGCAGTTGGCCAGTACCGTACAGCGTGTCATGGTTCACCAGATACGGAACATAGTTTTCAATGTAACCATGTTGTTCGGTGTGCAAATCGAGCATGAACTGGCTCAGCGCACGATGCATACGAGCAATCTGCCCTTGCATCACAACGAAGCGAGAACCGGTCAGTTTAACCGCAGAGGCAAAATCCAAGCCTTTAGCCATTTCACCCAGCGTAACGTGGTCACGCACTTCAAAATCAAATTTACGTGGCTCACCCCAGCGGCTGATTTCAACGTTTTCGCTGTCGTCTTTACCCATCGGCACACAATCGTCCGGGATGTTAGGCAGCGTCAACGCGATATCGCGGATTTCTGCCAGTAAGACATCAAGCTCATTTTTCGCTGCATCCAGCTCTTCACCCAACTGGTTGACTTGCAAACGCAACGGCTCAATATCTTCCCCGCGCGCTTTCGCCTGGCCAATGGATTTCGATCGCGAGTTACGTTCAGCCTGCAGATTTTCAGTGTTGACCTGCAATACTTTACGACGCTCTTCTAAAGAGCGCAGCGTTTCTACATCCAGCTTAAAGCCTCGGCGTGCCAGTTTTTCAGCGACTGCGTCTGGCTCTGTACGCAGCAGATTGGGATCGAGCATGCTTATCCTGTGCTTATCGAATTAATGGAGGGGTGCGGTTACAGCCTGCAACCGCATTGATATTCTTGCTAACCTTACCGCAACGCCTGCATTAGCGGTAGCGTTTTGTCGGGCTATTTTGATCCTGTTCAGCAAGCCAGGCGAGCTTTTCACCAATCTTGCCCTCAAGACCTCTGTTTGTCGGCTGATAATAGCGTGTTTGTGCCATTTCCTGCGGGAAGTAGACCTCACCAGATGCGTAGGCATTGGGTTCGTCATGAGCATATCGATACTCCTGACCATATCCCATTTCTTTCATCAGTTTAGTTGGCGCATTACGAAGATGAACCGGAACGTCGTAATCCGGGCGTTCACGTGCATCGGCCATTGCCGCTTTGAATGCCGTGTAGACCGCATTACTTTTTGGGGCACATGCGAGATAAACGATAGCCTGTGCAATCGCGCGCTCGCCTTCTGCCGGGCCTACGCGGGTAAAACAATCCCACGCAGAAATAGCGACCTGCATGCCACGCGGATCGGCATTACCGACATCTTCGGAGGCAATAGCCAGCAAACGGCGTGCAACATACAGCGGATCGCCGCCCGCGGTAATAATGCGTGCATACCAATACAGTGCAGCGTCAGGTGATGAACCGCGCACTGACTTATGCAATGCAGAAATTAAATCGTAGAAACGGTCACCTTTGTTATCAAAGCGCGCGCTGCGTTCCCCTGCAATTTCTGTCAAAAGCGCAATTTGTAGAACACGGTTGCCACTCGCATCGGTTTCAGCCATATCCGCCATCATTTCGAGCGTATTCAACGCGCGACGGGCATCACCGTTTACCAGTTCTGCAATTGCAAGACGAGTCTCATCCGGCAGAACAATATTTTGCCCACCATAACCGCGTGCAGCATCGTTCATCGCCTGGTCGAGTACTTTTTCAATATCTTCCGTGGTGAGCGATTTGAGCAAATAAACGCGCGCACGTGACAATAGCGCTGAATTCAGCTCGAACGAGGGGTTTTCAGTGGTGGCACCAATAAACGTGATGGTGCCATCTTCAATGTGCGGCAAAAAAGCGTCTTGTTGGCTTTTGTTGAAGCGATGGACTTCATCGACAAACAGGATAGTGCGGCGCCCCGCGTTGCGGTTCTGTCGCGCGCGCTCTATGGCTTCGCGGATTTCTTTCACCCCGGAAGTCACAGCTGAAATACGTTCAACATCTGCGTCAGCATAGTGAGCAATCACTTCTGCAAGCGTGGTTTTACCCGTACCCGGTGGTCCCCATAAAATCATCGAATGGAGATGTCCCGCTTCGATAGCTTTTGGAAGCGGTTTGCCAGAGGCGAGCAGATGTTGTTGACCGATGTATTGTGCGAGGTTCTCCGGCCGCATACGCGCGGCCAGAGGCTGGAAGGTATTCTCAGAAAAATCGAGCGACAGGTTGCTCACTCATACCTCTACTTACGTTGATCGTCCACCGTCACGCCTTTAGGCGGGGTAAACGTAAACTTGCTCATATCCACTGCGCCATTTTGCTGAGTTTTCAGCGCATAGCTGCTGCGTTGATCATCTTGCTCAATGGCACTGAACTGGTGGATAGTCCCGTCGCGCCCAACATTTATGGTGAACTGCTTGAGATTGCCGGCGCTGGTTTTTGGCGTCAGCATGAAATCATCACCACTTTGCTTGATGTTGTACTGCTGCCAGTCGCTGCTTTGGTTACGTGCAATCAACATAAACGGCGTATTACCGGTCGCATCTTTCAACCAGGTCGCACTGACTTGCTCAACAAACGGGTTATAGAACCACAGTGTTTTACCATCTGAAACCAGAATGCTTTCATCGGGCTGAGTCATATGCCAGTTGAACAGATTAGGACGCTTAACCCACAAATCACCCTGACCTTCCTGGACTGCTGCACCACTGCCGTCGGTCACTTTTTGGGTGAAGCTGGCGTGGAAACTGCTGACTTTGTCCAGACGCATTTTCAGGTCACCTGCGGCATCAGCCCAGACAGATGTAGCTGTTAGAGCAGTCAACAAAGCACAAGTAATAGCGATTTTTTTCATTATGATCCCTTAAAATTCATGCACCACAAAGCGACTGCACTGTGGCATTTCTGCTGCCCACTCTAGTTGAGAGATATTCAGGTGCAACAGAAGAAAAAACTGATTTTCCGGTAATTTACCCTTCTTTGCACAAGCGCCGCAACAACGACACTTGTGCTCAGGGTTACTCAAATGGCGGTGGAGCAAGTACTTCGCGGTTACCGTTATGACCTTGCGGGCTCACGATTCCCTGAGCTTCCATCTGCTCAACGATTCGAGCGGCACGGTTATAACCGATACGGAACTGACGCTGAACACCAGAAATAGACGCTTTACGTTTTTCGACCACAAAAGCAACAGCCTGGTCAAACAACGGATCGAGCTCTTCATCACCGTCAAGACCGCCACCCGCGCCACCTTCACTTTCGTTATCTGAAGTAATACCGGTGATATATTGTGGGCGACCACGTGCTTTCCAGTCCTGAACGACTGCATGCACTTCCTGATCTCGGACAAACGCGCCATGCACACGCACTGGCAATGTAGAGTTTGGCCCGGAATAAAGCATATCCCCCATTCCCAGCAGTGACTCAGCACCGGCCTGGTCAAGAATGGTACGGGAGTCAATTTTGCTCGACACCGTAAACGCCACACGCGTCGGGATGTTGGCTTTAATCAGGCCGGTAATCACATCAACCGACGGGCGCTGGGTCGCCAGCACAAGGTGAATACCCGCCGCACGAGCTTTCTGAGCCAGACGAGCAATCAACTCTTCGACTTTCTTGCCTACCGTCATCATCAGGTCAGCAAATTCATCCACCAGAACGACGATATACGGCAGTTTTTCAAGCATTGGATGGGCAACTTCCATGCTGTCGCCCGGCTTCCAGAATGGGTCTGGAATTGGACGGCCCATGCGCTCGGCTTCCAGCACGCGTTCGTTGTAACCTGCCAGATTTCGCACGCCCAACGCTGACATCAGTTTGTAGCGGCGTTCCATTTCATTAACGCTCCAACGCAATGCATTAGCGGCGTCTTTCATATCTGTAACGACTTCAGTCAACAGATGTGGAATACCTTCATAAACTGAGAGCTCAAGCATTTTCGGGTCGATCATGATAAAGCGGACTTCTTCAGGTGTCGCTTTATACAACATGCTGAGGATCATGGCGTTTACGCCAACAGATTTACCGGAACCCGTGGTACCGGCAACCAGCAAGTGTGGCATCTTCGCCAGATCGGCAATAACTGGCTCACCACCGATATCTTTACCCAGCACCACGGTTAACGGTGAAGCACTTTCACGGAACTTGGCGCAATCCAGCACTTCGCGCAGGTAAACGGTCTGGCGTTTCTTGTTCGGTAACTCCAGACCAACATAAGGTTTACCCGGAATAACCTCAACTACACGCACCGCGACGGTTGACAGTGAACGCGCCAGATCTCGAGACAAATTGGAAATACGGGCGGCTTTTACACCAGGTGCTAAATCAAGCTCAAAGCGTGTGATGACGGGACCTGGAGAGTAATCCACAACATCGGCTTTAATCCGGTAATCCGCAAGACGAGCTTCCACCAGACGCGCCATTTGCTCGAGTGCAAAGGTATCCACTGGTTCAACTTCTGCTGGCGGAGATGTCAACAAGTCCAGGGATGGTAAAGGTGTGGTAGGACGCTGCAACGGACGATCATCACCATTTCTCATTAAGAAAGGATGGATCAAGCTTTCATGTACCGATGGTGCGGCAACCGGTGCGGGTTGTTGCTGTTGTTGCTGTGGCGCACTTTGCGGTTGCACAGCCTGCCAGCTTTGCTGAGGCTGAGTACGAACAGGTTCTTCAACCGGGCTCGGCGTAAACAATGGCTCGCTTGGCCCATCGTTGACTAACGTTTTCATTGGTGAGAAATCAAAATCATCCAGTGAGAACGGCACATTATTCGGCTCTTGCTGCTGGGATTGCTGCTGTGTAGCTGAATAGCGTTGCTGCTGTTGCGCCGCAAACTGACGTGCTAACTCAGCCTGCTCGGCTTCATCCTCATCTTGCTGCAAAGAGTCGTCTTCATGCTCTTCACCGTAACGCTGGTGTTGTTGAGCGGCGAACTGGCGAGCAAGTTCATGCTGCTGAAGTTCTTCGGCTTCGTCAGCATAGTCATCTTCGATGTCCATGCCATTCTGACGACGAGCTTCCTCTTCAGCCATTCGCTGTGAAGGCAACTTAATTCCGTATGAAGCAAGCTCACGGCGAGTAGGAACACGCACACGATTTGGCCGAGGTAATTGCGGGCCAATACCTTCTTTGGTTTGTGGACGAGGCGCGTCACTGGCGATGCTAAATACCGGGCTGAAGGCCGCAGCGACGCCGACCACTTTTGCCACATCCTTTACATCCTGTGGAACAGAGGCACCAGGGGTTGGCACCGCGGGTGACGTATCGAAGCCACCTTGCGGAATTGTCGGAGTACTGCTTTGAGGCATTTGAACAGGCGTTGTCTGCGCAAACGCAGGGTTTTGATCATAACCATATGGGTCAGGCTTAGGTTCATTAACTGGCTGATACCAGGCAGCCAGTTGTTCACGCTCACGCGCGCGTCGCTCTTCGATTTCTTCAAAATGGTAAAGCGGCGGGCGGGCTGCCGGTTTTATTTCTTCAACAGGCTCTGGCTGGGCGACAGGCTCTACCGGAGATGGTTCAAAATAAGCAGGTTCCGCATGCGGAGGTTCAACAGCAGGTGGCTCACTAACAGGTTCTGCCCAATGACTGGCTTCCTGTTGCGGAACGTTCTGGTCCGCAGCGTACGGCGAAGTGTAATTCTCTGGTGCAGGCGCAATCACCGGTTCTGGTGTCACTGTGGTTGGAGCAGGCTCCCAGGCTATTGCAGGCGAAAACTCAACTTCTGGAGCTGGGGCCGTAACCGGTGGCACGGTTGCCGTTGGCATAACTGGAGCCGCATATGCCGTATTAGCCATCGCCGCGGCGGCTGTAGCAGCCACAGGCGCAACAATTGACTGGCCGTGTAGAAGCGGATCGTACTCTTCGCTTTCCGGCAGTGTGGCTTTGTTACCAGAAAACAGGACGTCATCTTCCGGAAGCGTCGCTTTGTTATTTGAGAACAAAACGTCATCGTCAGCGTCGTCCATACGCTTACCAGAAAACA
Source organism: Buttiauxella sp. JUb87 (assembly GCF_004361975.1). Classification (NCBI taxonomy): domain Bacteria; kingdom Pseudomonadati; phylum Pseudomonadota; class Gammaproteobacteria; order Enterobacterales; family Enterobacteriaceae; genus Buttiauxella; species Buttiauxella sp. JUb87. Next base: position 638,786 of record NZ_SNVY01000003.1, on the reverse strand, counting down.
GCGCAGAATCTGTTTTACGTGCGTTTGGATTGGCAAATTTTTCAGAGATACGCTGTTTACGGGCTAATGCGCCACGCAAAATACGCGCACGACGAGACTCACGCTTTTCAACATCTGGCGCATGCTCTTCGTCGTGTTTTTCATCTTCATAGTCGTAGTCATCATCCTGCCAGGTGTTATCCCGACGAGTACGATTACTGGCAAAAGTGAGCACGCTCAGGGTCGCGCTACCAATTTTTTCAGCAATGCTGACCCAGGACCAACCGGTAAACAGCGTTAACCCTGCCGCCCATACACACAACAACGCAATAGTGCCGCCGCTGCTGTTGAGAAGGGGCATCATTGCAGTGCTGAGCAAACTACCGATAACCCCGCCCGAGGCGAAATACCAGATGTCATCGGCGTTAATTGCCGCAAGGCCGCAAGCGGTGAGCACCATCGCCAGTACACCAATCAGGCGCATAGAAACGGCGAAATAATCGATGAACTCTTCGCTATCTCTGTTGCGGAAAGTGAACCAACACGCACCGATAATGATGACCGGAATGGTGTAGGCCATTACGCCAAAGATGAACAGCAAAGTGTCAGCCATCCACGCCCCCGGCATTCCACCTAAATTATGAATAGGTTCGTGCCATGCGGTTTGTGACCAACTAGGATCGGAAGGATTGAAACTAAGCAACGCCGCCATCAAATAGACGGCAAAAATGGCAACAAGGAGCAGTAACGCCTCTAATGCCCGACGCCCGCTGCTGAGTTTCCTCAATGTAACTTCTTTTTCTTCGGTGTATTCCTGGCTCAAGTAAGACTCTCCAGGTCCTTAATAAATATGGAGAGCAACAGTGCCGGGCATTCCCGGCACTGTTGCTGTATGAATTACCAGGAGTGTAACCAAAATACGCAGATTTTGCACCTGGCCCGTGTTAACGGGTCTTAATAACCAGACGATTACTCTGTTTGACCTCTTCCATGACTACATAGGTACGGGTATCGTTCACACCTGGCAGTCGTAACAAGGTTTCGCCTAGTAATTTGCGGTACGCAGACATATCCGGCACACGGGTTTTCAACAAATAGTCAAAATCACCGGATACCAAATGACACTCTTGAATTTCTTCAAGTTTTTGAACTGCGGCATTAAATTGCTCAAACACATCCGGGGCGCCACGATTCAGAGTAATCTCAACAAAAACCAGAAGTGATGCATCCAGATAATGCGGGTTCAGCAGAGCGGTATAGCCCTGGATGAAACCCTGTCGTTCCAGACGACGCACGCGCTCAAGGCACGGAGTCGGTGAAAGCCCTACTCGTTTAGAAAGCTCGACGTTAGAAATACGCCCATCCTTCTGTAGTTCATTAAGGATGTTACGATCGATGCGGTCGAGATCTTTGCCAGGGCGCTTCTTGCTATCTACCATTATTATAGTCTCTCTGTGTTCCTTCCTTCACCTGCCATAACCCTGGTAACGTCACTGTTCCGGGAGTACGTGAGAAGACCGGTGCCCAACGGCTGCTAGCGACATCACTCATGGCGTCTGTCCACGCCATGAGTAGATTTCAATAACCCGGTAAATTTGCATCAGGTATGCGTGAATATTTCAAAACGCCACACCAAATGTTTTTCTTCCTCGAATGTTTTCGCAAATGCTTAGCGGATTGTCAAAGCAAAACATCTAAAATTAGTGGAACGTGCCATATATCTGGGCTACTTGACGATTATTCATCACTTTAGCAACCTGAGTATTTAGCCTGTTTAGGTGGATTTTTATGCGCTTTCGCGATATTCACCGCGGCTGATTGAACACAGCTATTGCACATATAGTTAACATAATCGCCAACACCAACCGTTCACCCTTTTTTTAACCCGCCAAATTCCCTACAATCCCTCGATTGTCTGCCAACGAACAATGAGGATCTCATGGGCACCGCTAAACACAGTAAATTGCTAATTCTTGGCTCCGGCCCTGCGGGCTACACCGCAGCAGTCTACGCGGCTCGCGCCAACCTCAAGCCCGTTTTGATTACCGGGATGGAAAAAGGTGGTCAGTTGACCACGACCACCGAAGTTGAGAACTGGCCGGGTGATCCTAACGACCTGACAGGCCCTGCGTTAATGGAGCGCATGCACGAACACGCAACCAAGTTCGAAACAGAGATCCTGTTCGACCACATCTCTAAAGTGGATCTGCAAAACCGTCCATTCCGTCTGACGGGTGACAGCGGCGAATATACTTGCGATGCGTTGATCATCGCGACCGGAGCTTCTGCCCGATACCTGGGTCTGCCTTCTGAGGAAGCGTTTAAAGGTCGTGGCGTTTCAGCCTGCGCAACGTGTGATGGCTTCTTCTATCGCAATCAAAAAGTTGCGGTAATTGGTGGCGGTAACACCGCTGTTGAAGAAGCGCTTTATCTGGCAAATATTGCCTCAGAAGTGCATCTGATTCACCGCCGTGACAGCTTCCGAGCCGAAAAAATCCTCATCAACCGTCTGATGGAAAAGGTGAAGAACGGCAACATCGTGCTGCACACCAACCGGACTTTAGATGAAGTTACTGGTGATCAAATGGGTGTCAGTGGTCTGCGTCTGCGTGACGTTCACAACACCGATACCACTGAAGAGTTAGAAGTTGCAGGTTTGTTCGTGGCGATCGGACATAGTCCGAATACGTCAATCTTTGCCGATCAGCTCGAACTGGAAAATGGCTACATCAAAGTGCAGTCTGGTATTCACGGTAATGCCACACAAACCAGCATTCCTGGTGTGTTCGCGGCAGGCGACGTAATGGACCATATCTACCGTCAGGCGATTACCTCTGCGGGCACCGGTTGTATGGCTGCACTGGATGCCGAACGCTACCTGGACGGACTTGCCGAACAGAATAAGTAACTCTCCCCGCCTTAACCGGCAGTTTGAAGATACGTAAAGGCGACTGAATAGGTCGCCTTTCTTTCGCCTGCGTTGTAACATTGCCCGCAAATTTTGCCTGATAATTAATTAGCTACCTGCACTGGCATCCATGAATAAAACCCGTCAACAAGAACTTAGCCGCTGGCTAAAAAAACAAAGCATTATCTCTCGCCGCTGGTTGGGGCTTTCCCGTTTTTTAGGGCTGGTCAGTGGGTTATTGATTGTTGCTCAAGCCTGGCTGCTTGCCCGGATGCTGCAACACATGATCATGGAAAACATTCCCCGGGAAGCTCTGCTGTTGCTTTTCGTTATCCTGATACTGATTTTTGTATTGCGCGCCTGGGTCGTGTGGCTACGTGAAAAAGTCGGTTTTTACGCTGGGTTGCACATTCGTCAGGAGATTCGCCGGCAAGTACTCGATCGCGTCCATCAAGCAGGGCCAGCCTGGATCCACGGGAAACCGGTCGGCAGTTGGGCAACCCTGGTGCTGGAACAAATCGAAGATATGCACGATTACTACGCACGTTATCTGCCGCAAATGTCGCTTGCGGTCATGGTACCCGTGTTGATTTTAATCGCCATTTTCCCATCTAACTGGGTTGCAGCCCTGATTCTGCTTTGCACCGCACCGCTGATCCCGTTGTTCATGGCGATGGTAGGTATGGGTGCCGCAGATGCTAACCGCCGTAACTTCCAGGCGCTTGCGAGGCTGAGCGGGCATTTTCTTGACCGCCTGCGTGGTATGGAAACCTTGCGTTTGTTTAACCGTGGCAATGCCGAAACGGAGAATATCCGCGCGGCATCTCAGGACTTCCGTCAGCGCACTATGGAAGTATTACGCCTGGCATTTCTGTCTTCTGGCGTGCTGGAATTTTTCGCTTCTCTGTCCATCGCACTGGTCGCGGTTTACTTCGGCTTTTCGTATCTCGGCGAGCTGAACTTTGGTCATTACAGTACTGGCGTAACGTTATTTGCCGGTTTCCTGGCGTTGATTTTAGCCCCGGAGTTTTTCCAACCGCTACGCGATCTGGGCACTTTTTATCATGCTAAAGCACAAGCGGTGGGAGCGGCCGACAGCCTGATGACCTTCCTTGATGCGCCATTGCAGCAACGCAAACAAGGCACAGCAAAATTCAATAATAACGAGCCAATCAGCATTGAAGCTCGTGATTTGGTCATTCTATCAACTGAAGATAAAACTCTCGCAGGACCACTGAATTTCACCCTTTCAGCCGGACAACGTGTGGTGCTGGTCGGGCAAAGCGGTGCAGGTAAAAGTTCACTGCTCAACGTGTTGTCTGGCTTTTTGCCCTATCAAGGCCAATTGCTGATTAATGGTGTAGATCTTTCGGCCCTTGACCAGAAATGGTGGCGTGAACAACTCAGTTGGGTTGGACAAAACCCGCAGCTTCCGGCTCCTACTATCCGCGAAAATGTGCTGTTAGCGGCACCCAGTGCCAGTGCTGAGCAGCTAACTGCTGCCCTGGACAAAGCCTCTGTCAGTGAGTTCCTCCCGTTGCTACCACAAGGGGTTGATACACCGCTGGGTGAAGCAGCTGCGCGTTTGTCTGTTGGGCAAGCCCAGCGGGTAGCCGTCGCGCGCGCATTGCTGATGCCATGTGGATTGCTGTTGCTGGATGAACCGGCTGCAAGTCTGGACGCCCACAGTGAGCAGCGTGTGATGGACGCGTTAAGTAGCGCTTCCCGTCAGCAAACCACATTGATGGTGACTCACCAGTTGGATTACATCAACGACTGGGACGAGGTTTGGGTGATGCGCGAAGGTCGTATCGTACAACAAGGGGATTTCGCCACGCTTGCCGCACAGGAAGGCCCGTTTGCGACGTTACTGGCTCATCGCCAGGAGGAAATCTAATGCGAGCTTTACTCCCCTATTTAGCGCTGTACGGCCGTCATAAATGGCTACTGATGCTTGGCGTGGTGTTAGCGATTGTCACTCTTCTGGCCAGCATTGGGCTGCTGACTTTGTCAGGCTGGTTCCTCTCGGCCTCGGCGGTTGTCGGTGTCGCGGGGATTTATAGTTTTAACTATATGCTACCTGCAGCAGGCGTTCGGGGCGGTGCAATTACCCGTACTGCGGGGCGTTATTTTGAGCGTCTTGTCAGCCATGATGCGACATTCCGCGTACTTCAACATTTGCGTGTTTCCACATTTAGCAAACTGCTCCCACTCTCCCCTGCTGGGCTGGCGCGTTTTCGCCAGGGTGAATTACTCAATCGCTTAGTTGCAGACGTCGATACCCTGGATCACCTTTACCTGCGTGTGATTTCACCAATGGTCGGTGCGTTTGTGGTGATCGTAGTGGTGACCTTTGGTTTGAGCTGGCTGGACGTACAATTAGCCCTCACCTTAGGCGCGATTTTACTGGCAACCTTAGTTTTGCTTCCGCCAATATTTTATTACGCAGGGAAAGCCACCGGCGAGGCGATTACCGCGCAACGCGGGCAATATCGCCAGCAACTCACCGCCTGGTTACAAGGCCATGCTGAACTAACCATTTTTGGTGCCTCCCAACGTTATCGTGAGCAACTGGATAAAACGGAGGATCACTGGCAAGAAGGGCAACGCCGCCAGGCCGAGCTTACAGCACTGTCACAAGCCATCATGCTGCTAATCAGCGGTATCGCCGTCATCTTGATGCTGTGGATGGCAGCCGAGGGCGTGGGTGGAAATACCACACCAGGCGCACTTATCGCGCTGTTTGTGTTCTGCGCGCTGGCTGCATTCGAAGCGCTGGCACCGGTCACCGGAGCTTTTCAGCATCTTGGCCAGGTTATCGCCTCCGCACTGCGCGTGACTGAAATTACCAGTCAAAAACCCGAAGTGATTTTTACCGAACAACCTCATGCAATTCCTGAGCACGTGACTCTGGAGATTAACAATCTGAGTTTTGCCTGGCCCGAACAGTCTCAAATGGCACTTCGGGGTATCTCGCTCAAGGTTGAGGCAGGCCAACACATAGCTATTTTGGGGCGTACCGGTTGCGGTAAATCGACACTGCTGCAATTGCTGACGCGCGCCTGGGAATGTCAGCAAGGCGAGATCCGCCTGAATGGTGAAGCGCTGAGCCAGTTTGATGAAACGGCATTACGCGCGTCCACCAGTGTCGTATCGCAACGCGTTCATTTGTTTAGTGCCACACTGCGCGACAACTTGCTGCTTGCTGCACCACAGGCCAGCGATGAAGATTTAAGTCGAGTCCTGACTTGCGTTGGCCTTGAGAAGTTACTGGACGATGCAGGCCTCAATAGCTGGCTGGGTGAAGGCGGTCGCCAGCTTTCGGGTGGCGAATTGCGCCGCTTAGCCATTGCGCGTGCTTTACTGCACGATGCCCCGCTGTTCTTACTTGACGAACCAACCGAGGGTTTAGATGCGGAAACTGAGCGCCAGGTTCTTGATTTGCTGGCTGAAGTCACCAAAGATAAAACAGTATTGATGGTCACCCATCGCCTGCGTGGATTGGCAGATTTCGACAGTGTAATTGTGATGGACAACGGGCAAATTATTGAGCAAGGTACTCACGCAGAATTAATGGCGAGCGGTGGACGTTATTATCATTTCCACCAGCGTTTGTAGACCCGGTAGTTAGTCTATTATCAATAATTATTGCTCCCTGGAGTTTGGACGTCATGCGCCTTATTCAGCTTTCCCGTGACTCAATCGCCTTCCCCTCACCGGAAGGCGCGTTGCGTGAACCTAATGGGTTACTGGCGCTCGGGGGCGATTTAAGCCCGGCTCGTTTGTTGATGGCTTATCAGCGCGGCATCTTTCCGTGGTTCTCGCCTGGCGACCCTATTTTATGGTGGTCGCCCGATCCACGTGCGGTGCTTTTTCCTGAGCAATTTCATCTCAGCCGCAGCATGAAGCGATTCCATAGAAACTCCCCATACCGCATCACGCTTAACCATGCTTTCGAACGCGTGATTAGCGAATGTGCCGACGACCGCGATGAAGGCACCTGGATAACTCCTGATATCATTGACGCCTATAAACGGCTGCATGAGTTGGGGCATGCGCATTCGGTTGAAGTTTGGGAGGATAATGAGCTAGTCGGTGGCATGTACGGCGTGGCACAAGGTGCGTTGTTCTGTGGCGAATCCATGTTTAGCCGTCGGGAAAATGCCTCAAAAACGGCTCTGCTGGTATTCTGCCAGCACTTTATGAGTTATGGCGGCAAGCTTATTGATTGCCAGGTGCTTAATGCTCATACCGCATCGCTTGGGGCGATAGAAATTCCTCGCCGCGAATATCTGGAGCAGCTGTCCATATTTCGCCCACATCAGCTTGCATCTTATTGCTGGGTACCACAAATCCTGTCGTAACGATAATGTTTACGGCACATTACTGTTAAGAGTGTTATAATTAGCCCCGCAGAGTGAGCTCTGCTCATTACCCCGCCGCCGTATGGGATTAGCTTTAACAGGGACAGCCCATCGTTTATCTCTTCGCAGCCCTCATCGTAAGCGCCTATAGTGCAGCTTTTGAGTGGGTTTTGGGTAATGCGCAAATTGCACTTTCGCTGGTGATTTCACCAACAATTCTTTACATGATACGTGAACTTGGGCATTATCTTGCCGGTTCAAAACTATGGTAGTGATACCCTCGAGGATTAGATGGCCAAAGAAGACAATATTGAAATGCAGGGTACCGTTCTTGATACGTTACCTAACACCATGTTCCGCGTTGAGCTGGAAAACGGGCACGTGGTAACCGCTCATATCTCCGGTAAAATGCGTAAAAACTATATCCGCATCCTGACGGGTGACAAAGTCACTGTAGAGCTGACCCCGTACGACCTGAGCAAAGGCCGCATTGTCTTCCGTAGTCGCTGATAGTTTTATTTAGCGCTGCGGAAACAACGGGCGGCGTAAAAAATTAGTTTTAGAAATTCAATAATAGAAAGGCCAGGTGATTAACCTGGCCTTTTTTTATATCTGCGTACTTTGGATTAATGAGCCGTTTCCGGTTTATGTTTCTGCGCACCATGGAAATTATAAATCAGTTTCTGATTCTCTTTATCCAGAGCTACCGTCACTTGCCCACCATCCACCAGGGAACCAAACAACAGTTCGTTCGCCAGCGGTTTCTTCAGATTGTCCTGAATAACACGCGTCATTGGACGTGCGCCCATTGCGCGGTCATAGCCTTTTTCTGCCAGCCAATCACGGGCTTCCTGGCTCACTTCCAGCGACACACCTTTCTGATCCAACTGCACCTGAAGCTCAACAATAAACTTGTCGACTACCTGGTGAATCACATCTGTAGACAGATGGTTGAACCAAATAATGTTGTCCAGACGGTTACGGAATTCTGGGGTAAAGATCTTCTTGATCTCTTCCATCGCGTCAGTGCTGTTGTCCTGACGAATCAAGCCAATAGACTTACGCTCAGTTTCACGTACACCGGCGTTAGTGGTCATCACCAGAATCACGTTACGGAAATCCGCTTTACGCCCGTTGTTATCGGTCAGCGTACCGTTATCCATCACCTGCAATAACAGGTTAAAGACATCGGGGTGCGCTTTTTCGATTTCATCGAGCAGCAACACAGAGTGAGGATGTTTAATGACCGCATCCGTCAACAAGCCGCCCTGGTCGAAACCAACGTAACCCGGAGGTGCGCCAATCAAACGGCTCACCGTATGGCGTTCCATGTATTCCGACATATCAAAGCGCAGCAATTCGATGCCCAGTGATTTCGCCAGCTGCACGGTGACTTCCGTTTTACCGACACCTGTTGGCCCGGCAAACAGGAATGAACCGACAGGCTTGTGATCGTGCCCCAATCCGGCACGGCTCATTTTGATGGCTTCGGTTAACGCCTCAATGGCTTTATCCTGGCCAAACACCAGCATTTTCAGGCGGTCATCAAGGCTACGCAGCGTATCGCGGTCGCTCGCTGATACGCTTTTCTCAGGGATACGGGCAATACGTGCGACCACGGTTTCAATGTCTGAGACATTGACCGTTTTCTTACGTTTACTCACCGGCATCAGGCGGCTGCGAGCCCCGGCTTCGTCGATAACGTCAATCGCTTTATCGGGAAGATGGCGATCGTTAATATATTTCACCGCCAGTTCTACCGCCGCACGAATCGCTTTCGCGGTATAACGCACGTCGTGGTGCGCTTCGTATTTCGGTTTCAGGCCGTTAATAATCTGCACGGTTTCTTCAACGCTTGGCTCAGTAATATCAATTTTCTGGAAGCGACGGGCCAGAGCACGGTCTTTTTCGAAGATATTGCTGAATTCCTGGTAAGTGGTTGAACCGATAACCCGGATCTTGCCACTCGACAGCAGCGGCTTAATCAAGTTTGCGGCATCAACTTGCCCACCGGACGCGGCACCCGCACCGATAATGGTATGAATTTCATCGATAAACAGGATGCTATTTTGATCCTGTTCGAGCTGTTTTAGCAGCGCTTTGAAACGTTTTTCAAAGTCACCACGATATTTGGTACCCGCCAGCAGCGAACCGATATCCAGCGAATAAATGGTGCAATCGGCAATCACTTCCGGAACATCGCCCTGCACAATACGCCAGGCAAGACCTTCAGCAATCGCCGTTTTACCTACGCCTGATTCACCCACTAACAGCGGGTTGTTTTTACGGCGACGGCACAGAACCTGAATGGCGCGCTCTAACTCTTTCTCGCGGCCAATCAGCGGATCGATCCCTCCCACACGTGCAAGCTGGTTGAGATTGGTGGTGAAGTTTTCCATACGTTCCTCCCCGCCTGCTTGCTCTTCATTGACCGGATTATCTGCACCCGGTGCCTGATTAGGTTCGTCTTTACGTGTACCGTGAGAGATAAAGTTCACCACATCAAGGCGGCTGACTTCATGTTTACGCAGCAGATACGCTGCCTGGGATTCCTGTTCGCTGAAAATAGCCACCAGCACGTTTGCGCCAGTGACTTCACTGCGACCAGAAGACTGGACGTGGAACACCGCACGTTGCAGCACACGCTGGAAGCTAAGCGTAGGTTGAGTATCACGCTCTTCTTCACTGGCTGGCAGAACCGGTGTGGTTTGTTCGATGAAGGCCTCGAGTTCCTGTCGTAGCGCCACCAGATCTACGCTACACGCTTCCAGCGCTTCGCGAGCTGACGGGTTGCTGAGCAAAGCCAGCAACAGGTGCTCGACAGTCATAAACTCATGTCGGTGCTCGCGCGCTCTGGCGAAAGCCATATTTAAACTGAGTTCCAGTTCTTGATTGAGCATAGGCACCTCCCCCAAATTTTGCCTTCTTCAGGCTTTTTCTAGCGTACACAGCAGCGGATGCTCATGCTCCCTTGCGTACTGGTTCACTAACGCGACTTTGGTTTCCGCTACTTCTGCAGTAAAAATGCCACAGATAGCTTTACCCTGATAGTGCACAGTGAGCATCAATTGCGTTGCACGTTCTACATCATAAGAAAAGAACTTTTGCAGCACGTCAATAACAAATTCCATCGGCGTGTAGTCATCGTTCATTAACATCACTTTATACATCGACGGTGGCTTTAGCGCTTCGCGCAGTTTGTCACCCACCAGCTGGTCGAAATCCAACCAATCGTTCGTCTTACCCATTGCAAATCGTCATCATGTTAAATCGCCCATTGTCATTAAGGCGAAGCCCATAGGTTGAGTGTAATACGCTTTCAGTGAACGCGAGTCATCGTGTTAAAAAGGCACAGTCACTAACAATAGAGAGTTCTGTCACATTAATCACAATAGCGTTAACTGCTTCAAATTTTTGACTCATTTTCATTCTTACCCCCCCGTGCAACGCTTGACGACATGGTTAAATTATCTACATTGTACAAGCGTGAGGTGGCGAGGTTTTGAACAGCCCGCCCTCACCCCACCGGTTCATTCCATCTCACTTATAAGATTTACGAAGGATGTAGAAGCATGGAGACGGGTACTGTTAAATGGTTCAATAACGCTAAAGGGTTCGGTTTTATCTGCCCAGAAGGCGGCGGCGAAGATATCTTCGCGCATTACTCCACCATTCAGATGGATGGTTACAGAACGCTTAAAGCCGGACAAACTGTCAGGTTTGATGTACATCAGGGGCCAAAAGGCAATCACGCTAGTTTGATTGTGCCTCTGGAACTCGAGGCAGCAGCGGTCGCCTGACCCTTTTGTTTCATTGTGTACATCCCCAGTTCAAAATGCCAGCCCACGAGCTGGCATTTTTATTTCGGGTCTATAACCAATCGTCATATCTCAGATGAAAATTATTCACGCGCCAGCGCATCAATCGGGTTCAATCTCGCCGCATTTCTCGCCGGTAACCAACCAAAAATAATTCCTGTTGCGGTCGAACAAGCAAATGCGGTGAACAACGCCATCGGTGAGAAACCAATTTCCCAGCCCGGCAAAACCAGTTGTAACGTGAAGGCAATCAGCAGAGATAACGAAATCCCCAACGCACCACCCACCAGACACACCAGCACAGCTTCAATCAAAAACTGCTGCAACACATCACTGGCGCGAGCGCCCACTGCCATGCGGATACCAATCTCTTTGGTACGCTCCGTTACCGACACCAGCATGATATTCATCACGCCAATCCCGCCCACCAGCAATGAGATGACCGCCACCAATGTCAGGAACATCTGTAGAGTACGTGTGGTCTTTTCCGCCGTTTTCAACAGGCCATCCATATTGTAGGTGAAGAAATCTTTCTTACCGTGACGTAGCTGCAACAAACGATTGAGCTGCAGCTCGGCTTCGTGGCTGTTATAACCCTCGTTCACCCGCACCGTGATCGAGTTCAGCCAACTTTGCCCCATCACACGACCCGCCATGGTGTTATACGGCAACCAGACACGCAGAATCTTGCTGCTGCCAAACATTGACTGCTTCTCTTGCGCCACGCCGATAACCGTCGCAGGCATATTCCCCACCAGCACGATTTCGCCAACCACTTTGGCTTTATCAGGGAACAACTGCCGTTTGGTATTGCTGTCCAGCACCACCACCTGTGCACGGCCTGTGAGTTGTTCATCGTTGAAGGTATTGCCTTCGCTAAACGTCATGCCGTAGACATTAAAATATTGGCTGCTGACACCATTGACGCTGGCGGCGGCATCAACGTTGCCATAGCGCACGCGTAAATTGCTCGACAACGAAGGCGTGGCTGAACTAACCCACGGTTGCTGGCTGATGGCCGCCAGGTCATCGTATTTCAGCGCTTGCTGGTATTGCGGGTCGTCATCACCAAAATCTTTGCCGGGATAGACATCAATGGTGTTAGTGCCGATGGAGCGAATATCCTGCAACACCAGCTGTTTAGCCGCATCACCGACAATCACAATCGACACCACTGACGCGATACCAATAATAATCCCCAGCATCGTCAGCAGCGTGCGCATTTTATTCGCCGCCAGCGCCAGCCAGGCCATGGTCAAAGCTTCACGGAAGCTGCTGATGGTCTGTTGAAATGGCGAGTTAACCGGTTGGGTTTTCAGCTCTTTCTGGGCCGCGGGTGGTTGAGAGACCGACGGCGGGTTACTGATAATTTCCCCGTCACGTATTTCAATGACGCGCTGCGCCTGCGCGGCAATTGTCGGGTCGTGCGTCACAATAATAACCGTATGGCCCAACTCGCGCAGTTGCTTGAGTGTGGCCATCACTTCTTCACCGGAATGGCTATCCAGCGCGCCTGTCGGTTCATCGGCAAGAATCACCTGCCCGCCATTCATCAGGGCGCGAGCGATACTGACACGTTGCTGCTGGCCACCAGAAAGCTGTGACGGCAGATAATCGACGCGATCCGCAAGCCCCAGACGCATCAGCAAAGCGCGCGCCCGTTGTTGACGATAAACTCGCGCCGTTCCGGCATACACTGCCGGGACTTCAACGTTTTGCGTAGCATTCAAATGCGAGAGCAAGTGATAGCGCTGGAAGATAAAACCGAAATGTTCACGCCGCAGCGTGGCGAGCGCATCACTATCAAGCAACGCGACATCTTGCCCGGCCACTTTGTAACTGCCGCTGCTGGGTTTATCGAGGCAGCCGAGGATATTCATCAGCGTTGATTTGCCAGAACCCGACGCCCCGACAATCGCCACCATTTCACCCGCTTCAATGGTGATATTAACGCCTTTTAGCACCTCAACTTGTTCGTCACCCGACGGATAGCTACGGCGAATATCACGCAGCTCAAGCAGTGCTGTCATGGGGCGCTCCCGGCGGTGCTTTTGCCAATCACCACTTCTTCGCCTTCAGTCAAACCCGTAGCAACCTGTACCTGGGTGTCATTGCGCATACCGATGGTAATTTCACGATCGCGAGTTTCGCCATTACGTAGCACTGACACTTTGTAACGGTTATCCCCTACCGGCTCGCCTAGTGCTGCAAGCGGAATGGTTAGCACCTCTTTCACGCCACCGAGTTGAATATGCACTTGCGCGGTCATTTCCAGGCGCAATACCCCTTGCGGATTAGGGACTTCAAAACGTGCATTATAGAAAATCGCATCGTTCACTTTCACCGGCGTTGGCAGAATATCGATTAACAAACCTTCATAGCGTGTTAGAGGGTCGCCCAGCACGGTGAACCAGGCTTTTTGGCCTGGTTTAAGATGAATCACGTCAGCTTCAGAAACCTGTGCTTTCACCAGCATGGTACCCAGATCAGCAAGCGTCAGAATGTTTGGCGCTTGCTGTGCGGCAATCACTGTCTGGCCTTGTTTGGTGGTGATTTCGGTCACTTCACCCGCCATAGGTGCAACAATCTGCGTGTAATCGAGGTTGGTTTTCGCGGTGTCTAAAGAGGCCTGATTGCGTTTGATTTGCGCGTCAATGGTGCCAATTTGTGCTTGCCTCACTTCAAGATCGGTCACTGCGGTATCGAGATCTTGTTGTGATACAGCCTGAGTTTTGGCCAGTGCTCTCTGGCGATTCAGCGTCACTTGTGCAAGTTTTGCCTGCGCCACAGCCTGCCGCCGCTGCGCGCGCAACTCCATTAACGTTGCCTCAACTTCCTTGATCTGGTTTTGTGCCTGTTCGGGATCGATAACCCCCAACAGCTGATCCTTTTTCACTTTATCGCCGATGTTCACCGACAGCGTTTTCAACTGCCCACTGACCTGCGCACCGACATCAACTTTGCGCAATGCATCCAGCTTCCCCGTTGCCAGCACGCTTTGCTGCAACTCGCCTTTGCGCACAATCATCGTCTGATAAACCGGCGTCGGCGCGTTCAGAAACTTCCACAGCCAGACGCCCAACAACAGAACTAACAGGCCCAGAAGCCAATAGCGTTTTTTTATTTTTCCCTTGAATCTCATAGGTATCCTGCAAAAAGACTGGCTAATTAAATGAAGTATCAACAAAAGTTGTAAACCCGTATCGGCGTTACGGTGATTGAACCTACGTTGAATTCACAAATGGTGAAATAACCCCAATGTTTCTCAACCAGGTTTCAATCATGTCGTCAATTGCCGAAAACGAATTCCGATCAACAGCTCAACTCAATGGCTGGCGGTTGTTTCTTTCTTTAGCAAAGGGACAATGGACGCCGGGGATTGCGTGGCAGAACCCAGCCTATCGTCGAAAATTCGTCCTGCGTTCACTGACCAGCCCACTTTCTACCGCTCGCTTGTTGAACGATTTATCGCATCAACCTTTGCTGGAAAAATTGCTGGCGGTGCAACCAGGGTTACCTTGTCGTCTTCATCGCCCTTATTTATCGGTGAATTTTAACCGTAAGGCGGCGGCAAGCGCATTGTCTTTCCACTACCGCGTACTGAACGCAGCACTGCCGAAACGCTTGTTACTACAACACTACTCAACTGACGGAGCACGTTTGGCAACAATAACGGGTAAAGATGAGAACTTCTACCATCTTGATTTCCGCGCCGACCCCTTTGTCGATAAAGAAGGTGAAGCCACACTAACACTGACCCGCCACGATGGCGTTGTTTTAGCAGGCTTGACCTTCACCCTATGCTGTCACCAGCAGAAATCGACGCTGTTTATTGGTGGCTTGCAGGGTGCCAAAAGTGATATCCCACATGAATATATCCAGGTCGCGACCAAAGCGTGTCACGGATTATTCCCGAAACGCCTGGTGCTGGAAGCGGCTTGCTTGTTAGCTCGTCATTTAGGGGTGAACCAGATTCTGGCCGTGAGTAACCGCGCACATATCTATCGCTCGTGGCGTTATGCAAAAAAGAAGCAGGACAAAATTCATGCCGATTACGATAGTTTCTGGGAATCGATGAGCGGCGAATTAACCCCAGAAGGCTACTTTGAGCTGCCACTGGGAGTGGCCCGCAAACCTGTTGAAGAGATTGCCAGCAAAAAGCGCGCGGAGTACCGCCGCCGCTACAGTTTACTAGATGAGATGATGGAGCAAATCGAGCAGCGGCTATGAATTAACCGCCGGGCTAATCAGCCCGGCCACGCGCCAGCCATAACACTCGCGAGAACATTTTTCGCAACAGTGACGGCACGGCATCGACTCCACGCCTCCCCGCTTCCATCGCCACTTCTATCGCTAAGTCGGGCTTGGAAGAGCGATGAATAGCTTTCACAATAACGCGGCGCATATTCATCGGTACGTTTTCGGGGATTTGCGCCACGCGATGGAACACATCGGAAAATCCCTGACGATACATGAAGTGTTCCATGTCCATCGCCGGGAGCGCGGTAAGATGCTCACGTTCCTGGTCACGATCATTATCCAAAATACCACGCACCACTGACGCATATTTTTTCCCCGCTTCATCGCCATCCACCAGCACATGCCATTCAATGCCCATGCGCCGTGCAAACTTGATCAATGGGCGCAGACCCGACTGCGCAAATTCGATAACTTTCACCCCTTCGGCATCGAAATGGTGCCCGCACTGACGTGCCAGTTCGTTCATCACCCACACCTCCGTTTCCCCTTCGACCAACAGCCAGCAGCGGGCAAACAATGAAGAAGCGCGATTAAAGCGGATATGAAAGGCAATACGACGGCTGTCTTCTGCATTCATGCCGCCAGGGCCGAGCCTCCAGGCCGCAACCCTTGACGATTCACGCACCAGGCGGCAAACGTTCTCGACAGGCGTGAGCGATAGCAATTCGCCCGAATTGGTAGTGGTGATTTTTTGCAGCGGCAGCAGATTGAGCAAATGCCAGGCCACCGACAACATAATCGGGTGCAGTCGGGTTTCAGGATCTTCCACCAGCAGCAATGGCCGCGCGTCTTTATCCAGAACCACGTTGCCTTTAGCCTGCAGCAAGGTTGAAAACATCCCCAGTAAAATCATTCGATGAGTGCGGCTGTTGGGTTTGTCGATCATGCGGTTGATGATGTCCAGATAACGCCAGCTGCGTTGTTCATCGTGCGAGCGGCGACGTAACAAGCGTTGATGCGCGGTAGCACCTTGCTCAGCAAAATAGTGCTCAAGCAATTGCACCATCGCCGACAAACCTTGCCGCAGCTGGGCATCGGTAAGATTTTGTGGACTCGAAACCAGTTCACGCGCCAGAAAATCAAGCTGGCGGGCGGTCATTTCGGTGTCTGGCATGGCGGGAATGCTGTCATTGCGTAAACGCCGCATAAAACGCGCATCACGCAAACGTAATACTGGATTGAGGCGGATGATTTGCTGGGCAAAAATGTCAATGTCATCAAGTTCGATAGCATGGCCTTTCTCATCGAGGAAACTGCGCAGCGTCAGAATAGAACCATCTTCCGCGAGCTCCCCCACCAGCCGATACATAATGCGATGAAAACCTTCCTCACCAGCAACCCATACCGGCGCAAGCGAACGATAACGTCGGCCAAGATGATGGCCGGGCGCGGTTTCCCGAAAGGTCAGTACAATATGTAAATGATGTTCCCGGCCCTGTACGTCCCCGGGCGGGAAATAGAAATCATCGCGATTGAAGTGATAGAGCGTTTGATGCGGCGACAATAATAGCGTTAATGCGTCCAGCAGGCTGGATTTACCCCAGGCGTTTTCACCGATCAGCACGTTATTTTGTTCAAGCATTAACGAAAGGCGGTTAATCCCCCGGAATCCGACAATCTCTACACGCTCAAGAAACATAACCCCTCCAGATTGGTTGTTGCGCTTTCCTTTACCTGACCGGCTGCATAGTTCGAGTATAGCGACAGATTATGCGTACATCTCGGCCAAACTTTATACAATAAAAAACAGCCGATTTTTCCATTATTACCTACGCTTTATCTGACTGTTGTAAAACATTTTCATTCCAAGATGATTCTTATTTATTAATAAACTTTGTACACAATAAACGCGTATGTTGTTGAAAAGAATGACATCGCATTGCCCCACGTCAATTTATGAGGATTTAATAGACTAGTTATGACATAGCGAACTCATTAATATCACTGCTCTTTTATTATTAACGTTACATCTTTCATGGTTGTAACAAACAATAATCGGGTAGGTGCCATTATATACCTCGCCCGGAATTCAATTTTTTGAAATGCAGAGGTGGTTATGTTTAGGAAATTAGCGGCAGAATTTTTTGGTACGTTTTGGTTAGTATTTGGTGGCTGTGGGAGTGCGGTACTGGCGGCGGCTTATCCGCAATTAGGAATAGGTTTTGCTGGGGTTGCATTAGCTTTTGGCTTAACCGTATTAACGATGGCTTATGCTGTCGGTCATATTTCCGGCGGTCACTTTAACCCTGCTGTTACTCTGGGTTTATGGGCCGGCGGTCGTTTCCCTGCCAAAGAAGTCATTGGCTATCTTGTTGCGCAAGTTATTGGCGGCATCGTGGCTGCCGGTATTCTCTATTTAATTGCCAGCGGTAAAAGTGGTTTTGATGCGGCGGCTAGTGGCTTTGCTTCAAATGGCTATGGCGAACATTCACCAGACCATTATTCCATGCTGTCAGCAATCATTATTGAAATCGTATTAACCTGCGGCTTCTTGATTGTTATTCATGGCGCAACAGATAAATTTGCTCCCGCCGGTTTTGCACCGATTGCTATCGGCCTGGCACTGACGTTGATTCACTTGATCAGCATTCCAGTGACCAATACTTCTGTGAACCCAGCGCGTAGTACTGCGGTGGCTATCTTCCAGGGGGGTTGGGCCTTACAACAGCTGTGGTTATTCTGGGTGATGCCAATTATTGGCGGTATCCTGGGCGGCGTTATCTACCGCACATTGCTGGAAAAACGTCACTAATTGACTCGCGTAGGGCGGATTCTTCTGCCCTACGCCAAAAGCTTTATCCCGCCGCATGTAATCTGCATAAAAAACCTCTTTTTTCGTAGCTTTACTCATTCCCTTTCTTTGGGTAGTGTGACATACGCCGTTACTTTTTTTGCAAGGATTGTCCGCACCATGTTTTCGGGATTGTTAATTATCTTAGTACCGCTGATCGTCGGTTATCTCATTCCATTAAAACAAACCAGTCTGCTCAAGCTTATTAATCGCCTGCTGAGCTGGATTGTTTATGTCATTCTATTTTTCATGGGCATCAGCCTCGCATTTCTCGATAACCTGGCCAGTAACCTGCTGGCGATATTTCAATATGCCGCGGTTAGCGTTGTGGTGTTATTGCTTTGCAATGCGGCAGCGTTGCTGTGGCTTGAGCGCTCTATGCCATGGCGACACAATCATGAACAAGAAAAGCTTCCTTCGCGCATAGCGATGGCGCTGGAATCTCTCAAACTGTGCGGCGTGGTGATTGCAGGATTTGCACTCGGTCTAACGGCATGGCCGATTCTGCAACACGCTACAGACGCCAGTGAATACACGCTAATCTTCCTGTTATTACTGGTGGGGATTCAACTGCGTAATAGCGGCATGACCTTAAAGCAGATCGTATTAAATCGCCGCGGCATGATTGTCGCCGTTGTTGTGGTGCTCAGCTCAATGGCGGGCGGCGTCATCAACGCCTTTATTCTCGACCTGCCAATCAAAACCGGCTTAGCCATGGCGTCAGGCTTCGGCTGGTATTCACTTTCCGGTATTTTGATGACGGAATCTTATGGCCCGGTGATCGGCAGCGCGGCGTTCTTCAACGACCTGGCGCGGGAACTGATTGCCATCATGTTGATTCCCGGTCTGGTGCGCCGCAGTCGTTCAACCGCTCTCGGGTTGTCCGGCGCAACATCAATGGATTTCACACTCCCGGTACTGCAACGCAGTGGCGGTCTGGAAATTGTCCCGGCGGCGATTGTTCACGGCTTTATCCTCAGCTTACTGACTCCGCTATTAATGGCTTTTTTCGCCTCCTGATACCTCATTGGCGGTAGGTTCCTGCCGCCAAAATTGCGCTAAATCAATCTCCTTTTAAGTTGCATTAAAAATACCTTTTCCCGGTGCAGTACTGAGCATAACCTTAAAGATGTATATCAAATATAACTTTAAAAGGTACGATTATGTTTTGTGTGCAATGTGAACAAACAATCCGCACCCCGGCAGGCAACGGCTGCTCTTACGCTCAGGGGATGTGTGGCAAAACGGCTGAAACTTCTGATCTCCAGGATCTGCTGATTGCTGCATTACAGGGGCTGTCTGCATGGGCGATTGCCGCACGTGAAGCCGGCATTATCGACCATGACATCGACAACTTTGCGCCACGCGCTTTCTTCTCAACCCTCACTAACGTTAACTTCGACTCGCCACGCATTGTCGGTTACGCGCAAGAAGCCATCGCGCTGCGCGAAAGCCTGAAAGCACGCACTCTGGCGATTAACCCAAACACCACCGTCACTAACCCAATGGCTGAACTGCAACTGGTCAGCAGCGATTTGGGCGACCTGCAACGCCAGGCGGCAGAATTCGCTCCAAACCGTGATAAAGCAGAAATCGGTGAAGATATTCTTGGTCTGCGCCTGTTATGCCTGTACGGCCTGAAAGGCGCCGCAGCGTACATGGAACACGCCCACGTACTCGGTCAGTACGACAACGACATCTACGCGCAGTACCATAAAATTATGGCGTGGCTCGGCACCTGGCCTGCAGATATGGGCGCGCTGCTGGAATGCTCGATGGAAATCGGCCAGATGAACTTCAAAGTGATGAGCATTCTGGATCACGGTGAAACCGAAAAATACGGCCATCCGACCCCATCGCAAGTGAATGTCCGTCCGGTTGCAGGCAAATGTATTTTGATCTCCGGCCACGACCTGAAAGATCTCTACAACCTGCTGGAACAGACTGAAGGCACAGGCGTAAACGTCTACACCCATGGCGAAATGCTGCCAGCACACGGTTATCCGGAACTGCGTAAATTCAAGCATATGGTCGGTAACTACGGCAGCGGCTGGCAGAATCAACAGAGCGAATTTGCCCGTTTCCCTGGCCCAATTGTCATGACATCCAACTGCATCATTAACCCAGAAGTCGGCTCTTATACCGACCGCATCTGGACTCGCAGCATCGTTGGCTGGCCGGGCGTTAGTCACCTTGAAGGCGATGATTTCACCTCAGTGATTACCCAGGCGCAACAAATGGCGGGCTTCCCGTACAGCGAAATCGAACATCTGATCACTGTCGGCTTTGGTCGTCAGACTCTGCTGGGTGCTGCCGATACACTGATTGATTTGGTCAGCCGCGAAAAACTGCGCCACATCTTCCTGGTCGGCGGTTGTGACGGCGAGCGCGGCGAACGTAGCTACTTCACCGACTTCGCCACCAGCGTGCCGAAAGATTGCCTGATTCTGACCCTTGCCTGCGGTAAATATCGTTTTAACAAACTGGACTTCGGTGACATCGAAGGCTTGCCGCGCCTGGTAGATGCCGGTCAATGTAACGATGCTTATTCGGCGATTATTCTTGCTGTCACCCTCGCAGAAAAACTCGGCTGTGGCGTCAACGATTTGCCGTTAAGCCTGGTTCTGTCCTGGTTTGAGCAAAAAGCGATTGTCATCCTTCTTACCCTGCTGTCGCTGGGCGTGACAAACATCGTCACCGGCCCGACCGCTCCAGGCTTCCTGACGCCAAATCTGTTAGCTGTTCTGAACGAGAAGTTTGGCCTGCGTGCCATTACCACCGTTGAGCAAGATATTGAACAGCTGATGAGCGCATAAGGAGCAACCATGACTATGCCAACGCCACTGTGCCCGCATCGTATGCAGGTACACCATATTCACCAGGAAACGCCGGATGTCTGGACGCTGTCGCTGATTAATCACGACTTTTATCCCTACAAGGCCGGGCAATATGCGCTGGTGAGTATTCGTAATAGTGACGAAACACTACGCGCTTACACGATTTCTTCGACACCAGGACTCAGCCCGTTCATTACGTTGACTATCCGTGGCATCGAGAATGGCGTTGGCTCTCAATGGCTGACACAACAAGTGAAGGTCGGTGATTACCTGTGGCTGTCAGAAGGCCAGGGGGAATTTACCTGCGAAGAGCTGGCTGCCGAACGTTTCCTGTTATTAGCGGCAGGTTGTGGCGTAACGCCAATTATGGCGATGCGCCGCTGGTTAGCAAAACATCGCCCACAAGCCGATGTACAGGTTATTTATAACGTCCGCTCACCGGAAGACGTCATCTTTGCACAGGAGTGGCGTAATTATCAGGTGACGCTGGTTGCTGAGAATAATGCGACGCATGGTTTTATCGCTGGACGCCTGACGCATAACATTCTGGCTAGCGTTCCGGACATTGCCTCGCGTACTGTCATGACCTGCGGCCCTGCGCCTTATATGGAAATGGTTGAGAAAGAAGTCAAAGCATTGGGCGTGAGTGAATTTTATTCGGAGAAATTCTTCACCCCCGTCGCAGCGCCCGTCGATAACGGTTTGAAGTTCACCACTTTAAAGCCGCTGCGTGAGTTCTACGCACCAGTCGGCAGCACCTTGCTAGCCGCGCTGGAAAGCAACAGTGTTCCGGTCAATGCCGCGTGCCGTGCAGGAGTTTGTGGAAGTTGCAAAACCCGAGTCGAATCCGGTGATTACACGGTCAGCAGCACGATGACGCTGACCGACACTGACATTGCTAATGGTTATGTGCTGGCCTGCTGTTGCCATCCGCAAGGTGATTTAGTTCTCGCTTGATCCCACTAGTGCCACTCTGATTTTGAGTGGCACTTTCTGCTCCGTATCTTCTGTTTCCTTGACTAAGCTTGTTTACGTTAACTGAATCGTGACAAGGAGCAGTAATGAAACAGACAGTAGCCGCTTATCTGGCAAAAACTCTCGAAAGCGCAGGTGTTAAACGTATCTGGGGTGTCACTGGCGATTCCCTCAATGGCCTGAGTGACAGCCTGAACCGCATGGGCACTATCCAGTGGATGCCCACCCGCCATGAAGAAGTCGCGGCGTTTGCCGCAGGCGCGGAAGCGCATCTTTCCGGCGAACTGGCGGTTTGTGCTGGTTCGTGCGGGCCTGGTAACTTGCATTTAATCAATGGCCTGTTTGACTGCCACCGCAACCGCGTTCCAGTGCTGGCGATTGCCGCACATATTCCGTCGAGTGAAATTGGCAGCGGTTATTTCCAGGAAACCCATCCCGAAGAGTTGTTCCGCGAATGCAGCCACTATTGCGAGCTGGTGTCATCCCCGGAACAAATTCCCCAGGTACTGGCGATTGCGATGCGCAAAGCGGTGCTTAATCGTGGCGTGTCAGTCATAGTTTTACCGGGCGACGTGGCGTTAAAACCCGCGCCAGAAACCGCCAGCACGCACTGGTATTCCGCGCCACAACCGGTCGTCATTCCGGCACACGAAGAGCTTAAAAAGCTTGCTCAATTACTGCGCTATAACGACAACATCGCTCTGATGTGCGGTAGCGGTTGTGCCGGTGCGCATGAAGAATTAGTGCAGTTTGCCGCCACCCTTAAAGCGCCAATTGTTCATGCGCTACGCGGCAAGGAGCATGTTGAGTATGACAACCCTTATGATGTCGGTATGACCGGCTTAATCGGCTTCTCGTCCGGGTTCCATACCATGATGAATGCCGACACGCTGATCTTGCTTGGCACCCAATTCCCGTATCGCGCGTTCTACCCGACGGACGCGAAAATTATTCAAATAGACATCAACCCTGGCAGTATCGGCGCTCACAGTAAAGTGGACATGGCGTTAATTGGCGATGTTAAAGCGACGCTTGCGGCACTGCTTCCACTTCTGGAAGAAAAAACCGACCGCAGCTTCCTCGACAAAGCGCTGGATAACTATCGCGAAGCCCGTGAAAGCCTGGATGAACTGGCACAAGCTGGCGATGGCAACGTTATCCATCCGCAATATGTCGCCCAGCAAATCAGCCACTTTGCCGACGAAGACGCCATTTTTACTTGTGATGTTGGCACGCCAACGGTCTGGGCTGCGCGCTATCTGAAAATGAACGGCCAACGCCGCCTGTTAGGTTCTTTCACTCACGGTTCAATGGCCAACGCCATGCCGCAAGCGCTTGGCGCAAAAGCCACTGCACCAAACCGACAGGTTGTCGCGATGTGTGGCGATGGCGGTTTCAGCATGTTGATGGGCGATTTTCTCTCGGTCGTGCAAATGAAGTTGCCGATCAAAATTGTGGTGTTTAACAACAGCGTGCTGGGTTTTGTGGCGATGGAAATGAAAGCAGGCGGCTATCTGACTGACGGAACCGAGCTGCATGCCACTAATTTTGCCAATATCGCCAACGCCTGCGGAATCACGGGTATTCGGGTTGAAAAAGCCGAGGAGCTGGATAACGCGTTGCAGCGTGCTTTTAGTATTGACGGCCCCGTTCTGGTGGACGTGGTAGTGGCGAAAGAGGAACTGGCGATCCCGCCGCAAATCAAGCTCGAACAAGCCAAAGGGTTTAGCCTGTATATGCTGCGTGCGATTATCAGCGGACGCGGTGATGAAGTTATCGAACTGGCGAAAACCAACTGGTTCCGGTAAAACATTCCTTTAATTGAGGATAATAATAAGGATCGACCGTGATTGACTTGCGCAGCGACACCGTAACCCGCCCGAGCGAAGAAATGCTCAAACGTATGATGGCAGCCCCAACGGGCGATGACGTTTACGGTGATGACCCTACGGTCAACGAACTACAGGATTACGCCGCCAAACTTAGCGGCAAAGAAGCGGCGCTATTTCTGCCAACCGGCACCCAGGCAAACCTGGTGGCGCTGTTGAGCCATTGCGAACGTGGCGAAGAGTATATTGTTGGGCAACTGGCGCACAATTACCTCTACGAAGCCGGTGGCGCTGCGGTGTTAGGCAGTATTCAGCCACAGCCTATTGATGCTAATCCAGATGGTTCACTGCCGCTTGATAAAGTCGCCGCGAAGATTAAACCAGACGATATCCACTTTGCGCGCACCAAACTGCTCAGCCTCGAAAATACCCATAACGGCAAAGTTCTGCCGCGTGAGTATCTGAAGCAGGCCTGGGAATTTAGCCGCAACCATAATCTGGCTTTGCACGTTGACGGCGCGCGTATCTTTAACGCCGTGGTGGAATATGGCTGCACGCTGGAAGAAGTGGTGCGCTACTGCGACACCTTCACGATTTGCCTCTCAAAAGGCCTCGGCACGCCGGTTGGTTCTTTGTTAGTCGGCAGCCACGAATACATCAAACGTGCGACGCGCTGGCGCAAAATGGTCGGCGGCGGTATGCGCCAGGCCGGTATTCTGGCAGCCGCAGGTTTGTACGCTCTTGAGAATAACGTGCAGCGCCTGAAAGAAGACCACGACAACGCGCACTGGCTGGCGGGTGAATTACGTGAAATTGGCGTCGATGTGACCCGTCAGGACACCAATATGGTGTTTGCGCGTGTTCCGGTTGAGCAGGCTGAAAGCCTTGGCAAGTTCATGAAAGAACGCGGTGTGCTGATGAGCGCAGGGCCAATCACTCGTCTGGTCGTGCACCTTGATGTGAATCGCCAACAACTGGCTGAAGTGGTTGCCCACTGGCAGGCATTTTTACAACGCTAAGTGAGGGTTCAGGGACGATGACACAGCCACAAAATATTCTGGTGCTCGGCGCAAGCGGCTATATAGGGCAGCATTTGGTGCCGCAACTTGCCCTGGCAGGGCATCATGTTACCGCCGCCGCAAGGCGGGTTGAGTGGCTGGAAAAACAACCCTGGGATTCGGTCGTCTGCCGCCATGTCGATTTGCAATGGCCGGAGACCCTCCCCGCGCTGCTGGAAGATGTCGATACGCTCTATTATCTGGTGCATAGCATGGGCGACGGAGCGGATTTCGTGGCCCATGAACGCCAGACAGCGCTCAACTTGCGCGATGCACTGCGCGCGCATCCGGTAAAACAGCTGATATTTCTCAGCTCGCTGCAAGCTCCGGAAGGTGATGGTGATTCTGAGCACCTGCGTGCTCGCCAGCTTACCGCCGATATTTTACGTGATGCTGGCGTACCGGTAACTGAAGTCCGTGCGGGGATCATTGTCGGCGCGGGTTCCGCCGCTTTTGAAGTGATGCGCGATATGGTTTACAACCTACCGGTGCTCACTCCGCCACGCTGGGTTCGCTCACGTACTACGCCTATCGCTCTTGAGAATTTACTGCATTATTTAGTCGAACTACTGAAGCATCCTTCACAGGAAAACCGTGTCTTTGAAGCCGCTGGCCCTCAAGTATTGAGCTACCAACAACAATTCGAGCGCTTTATGGCGATTAGCGGCAAACGCCGCCCGTTGATCCCGATTCCACTGCCGACCAGTTGGATCTCAGTGTGGTTCCTGAACATGATCACCTCCGTGCCGCCGACCATTGCCAAGGCGCTGATCCAGGGGTTAAAACACGATCTTCTGGCGGACGATCGCGAATTACGCGCGTTGATCCCGCAACAACTCCTGAATTTTGATGATGCAGTGCGCATCACGCTTGAAGACGAAAATAAACTCGCGAATTCACAAGACTGGGGATACGACGCACAGGCCTTTGCCCGCTGGCGTCCCGAGTATGGCTACTTCCCGAAGCAAGCAGGTTGTACGCTAAATACCACGGCTGAACTGGCAGATTTATGGCAAGTAGTGAATCAGATTGGCGGCAAAGAGGGTTATTTCTTCGGCAATATTCTGTGGAAAACCCGCGGCTACATGGATTTGTTAGTCGGGCATAAACTGGCAAAAGGCCGTCCGCCACGCGACATGCTCGAAGTCGGTGATCAAGTTGATAGCTGGAAAGTGATTATTGTTGAGCCGCAAAAAGAGCTGACGCTGTTATTTGGGATGAAAGCGCCAGGGCTTGGGAGGCTTTCATTCACCTTACGCGACCACGGCAAGCATCGTTCGCTTGATGTGCGCGCATGGTGGCATCCGCACGGAACAGCCGGTTTGTTCTACTGGTTGGTGATGATCCCCGCGCATCTGTTTATTTTCCGTGGTATGGCCAGACGGATTTGTCAACTTTCCGAACAATTGTCACATAAAGTCCGTTAAGTTCTCCTAAACTTTGGTATTCCCATTGCAAGCGCTGCCATTTCACGGAAAAATGCGCAGCGTAAATCTCAATTATCATGAGTTGGTTGACATGAAGGTACTGGTAACGGGCGCCACCAGCGGCTTAGGCCGAAACGCGGTCGAGTTTCTTTGCGCTAAAGGCATCAGCGTTCGGGCTACCGGGCGCAATGAAGCCATGGGTAAACTGCTGGAAAAAATGGGTGCAGAGTTTATTCACGCTGACCTTACCGAATTGGTTTCCTCGCAGGCCAAGGTAATGCTGGCTGATGTCGATACGCTTTGGCATTGCTCGAGCTTCACCTCACCGTGGGGGACTCAGCAAGCGTTCGATCTGGCTAACGTCCGTGCCACTCGTCGCTTAGGTGAATGGGCCGTTGCCTGGGGTGTACGTAACTTCGTGCATATTTCCTCGCCGTCGCTCTACTTTGATTACCACCACCATCGCAATATCAGCGAAGAATTTCGCCCTGTCCGCTTTGCTAACGAATTTGCCCGCAGTAAGGCCGCCAGTGAAGAAGTGATTCAGCTGTTAGCGCAATCAAACCCGCACACACGCTTCACCATTTTGCGCCCGCAAAGTTTGTTTGGCCCCCATGACAAAGTCTTTTTCCCACGCCTGGTGCATATGATGCGCCACTACGGCAGCGTTTTGTTGCCACGCGGCGGCGATGCGATGGTGGATATGACTTATCTTGAGAATGCGGTGCATGCGATGTGGCTCGCCTCTCAGCGTTGCGAATCGTTACCCTCGGGGCGCGCGTATAACATCACCAATATGGAAGCTCGCCCGTTGCGCGTTATCGTGCAAAAGCTGATTGATGACTTAGAGATTAAGTGCCGCATTCGCTCTGTTCCGTATCCGATGCTGGATATTATCGCTCGCAGCATGGAGCGTTTTGGCGACAAATCCGCCAAGGAACCTGCACTAACGCATTATGGTGTATCGAAACTTAATTTTGATTTAACGCTGGATACCACACGTGCAGAAACAGAATTGGGTTATCAGCCGATTGTGACGTTAGATGAAGGCATTCGGCGTACCGCGCTGTGGTTACGCGACCACGGTACGTTGCACCGCTAACCAGACCCGCCATCCTTCAAGCCGCAGTAGTATTGATTGCAGCTTGAAGGATAACGAGTTTACCCCTGCCCGTATTTCTCAAGTAACGCTTCTGCAATTGCCTCCGTTTGCGCATCCGGCTGGCCAGAATATTCTTTTGGACGGAAGTGCATCTGGAAAGCCTGAATCACTCTCTTTTGCTGCTCCGACGTCATTTCAGGCGTCACCTGATAACCATAACGCGATAGTAAATCAAGCAAACCTCGTTTATCCACCGGTTGGTACGGACCACGGCCATTCAGATAAAAGGCAACTCTGTTAGCATCCGGCCAGGCACCCACACCCTGCTGTGCCAGTTGCTGCCACGGGAATAACGGGCCAGGATCAACTTTACGCTGCGGGGCAATATCCGCATGTGCGACCACGTTTTGCGGCTGGATTTGATAGCGAGCGATAATCACTTTCGCCAGTTTCTCCAGCACCGAGATCTGCGGCGCATTGAACGGATAGAACTGCTTTGCGCGGCCCTGGCGCGTGAAACCTTTATTCTCCAGTTCAATACCAATCGAGGTGTCATTAATGCGGGTGGCACCACGCCAGAAACTTACCCCGGCATGCCACGCCAGTTCACTTTCAGGCACCAGTTGCCAGATAACCGGTTTGCCGCCGGATGTCGGTGGCGTATCGGGTATCAAGTAGTGAGAACTGACATTTTGGTCAGTCAACGTGGATAACGAACCGGCAAAATCATCGGCGGTGTAGTGAATAACCAACACTTTCACACGTGGATAAGCTGCCCGCGCAGTGTGGCTGGTGTCGACTTTAAAATCGCCTTTATCAACAACGGTTTTATCGGCAACTTGAGGTTTGCTGGCACACCCCGCCAGCAAAATCGCGATTAAAAATGTGGCTAGACGGCCTTTCATCGTTGCGTTTTCACCGCAGTACCGGTGACGCTCACCATCAGCATGCTCCCTTCTTTTCCCACGGTTTCGTAGTCAATATCGATACCGACCACGGCATTAGCGCCCAAACTTTCTGCTTGTTCCTGCAATTCTCTAAACGCGATTTCACGCGCTTTACGCAACTCTTTTTCGTATGCACCGGAACGGCCACCGACGATATCGCGGACTCCAGCGAAAAAGTCGCGAAAAATATTGGCGCCCAGAATCGCCTCCCCTGTCACCACGCCACAATACTCTGTGATGCTCTGCCCTTCGAGCGTAGGGGTCGTTGTAAACTGCATAAGCTTCTCCTCTCTTTGGATCAATATCTTAGCGTAGAACCTGCCACGCATTTTGACAGCGATACGCTATGCTAAGTTAGTCCTCCTGAGAAAATAAGGAAATAAAAATGCGCAGCTCAGTTTTGGTTCTTCTTCCGTGCGCGATGTTCCTCACGGCCTGTACTACCCCCGTAACACCCGCGTTTAAAGATATTGGTACTCGCAACGGCCCTTGTATTGAAGGTGGCCCGGATAGCGTGGCGCAGAAATTTTACGACTATCAAATAAGCCATAAAACTCAGGGCAGCAGCGCCATTAGCGGCTTGCGTCCGTATCTGAGTGATGACCTTGCTGCACAAATGCAAAAAGCCAGCGCTTCGCCAAATGCACAAAATGAATTTATGCGCAGCAACATGTTTACCAGCAACGCAGATGGCGCAGACAGTGCAACAGTGGCTTCTTCGTCAACTATTCCTAACACCGATGCGCGCAATATCCCGCTACGAGTGGACCTCACAAAAGGCAGTCAAAGCTGGCAAGATGAGGTGCTGATGATTCGTGCAGGCCAGTGCTGGGCGGTCGATGACGTGCGTTATCTCGGGATAAACAGCCATGCGCCTTCTGGCAGCCTGCGTCAGGCAATAGAAACCGAGTAATTTTCCCTGCGGGAGAGGTAAGGTAACCCATGTAAATAGTCTGGAATTTTCTGATAACTCCGACATTTATTCTTGCCCCCCTCCCGCCCCGCTATATTGTGCTACCTTTAAGGCGTGGGAGTAGTTATTTTTAGGTTTTAACGCACAAAGATTGCATAACTATTCTGTTAAAGGTACCCTTTGCGGCTTCAATTGCTATTCAAGTTATGCGCATGAGTATTCAACTAAACGGCATTAATTGTTTTTACGGCGCACATCAAGCGCTGTTCGATATCACCCTTAGTTGCCCACAGGGCGAAACGCTGGTGCTGCTTGGTCCAAGCGGCGCAGGCAAAAGCTCGCTTTTGCGCGTACTCAACCTGCTTGAGATGCCGCGCTCCGGGCAACTCACCATTGCAGACAACCATTTCGACTTTACAAAAGCGCCTGGCGATAAAGCCATTCGTGAGTTACGTCGCAATGTGGGCATGGTGTTCCAGCAATACAATCTTTGGCCTCACCTCACTGTGCTGCAAAACCTGATGGAAGCGCCTTGCCGCGTCCTTGGGATCAGCAAAGATGAAGCCCGCCTTCGTGCAGATAAACTGCTTGAGCGTTTACGCCTGAAACCTTACATGGACCGCTATCCTCTCCACCTTTCCGGTGGCCAGCAGCAGCGTGTCGCGATTGCCCGAGCATTGATGATGGAACCACAGATTCTGCTGTTTGATGAACCAACCGCAGCGCTGGACCCAGAAATCACCGCACAAATCGTCAGCATTATTCGTGAGTTGGCTGAAACCAACATCACTCAGGTCATCGTGACCCACGAAGTGGAAGTTGCGCGTAAAACCGCAAGCCGCGTGGTTTACATGGAAAATGGCCACATCGTTGAACAAGGTGATGCGAGTTGTTTCGCAAAACCACAGACCGAAGCGTTTAAATTCTATCTGTCACACTGATGTATCCGGGAAAATAACCATGAAAAAAGTTCTGCTTGCCACATTATTAGCCAGCCTGAGCCTTTCCGCGACGGCTGCACAAACGATTCGTTTTGCTACGGAAGCGTCTTACCCTCCGTTTGAATCTATGGATGCCAGCAATAAAATCGTTGGTTTTGATGTCGATTTAGCAAACGCACTGTGTAAAGAAATTGATGCAACCTGCACTTTCTCAAACCAGTCTTTTGACAGCCTGATCCCAAGCCTGAAATTCCGTCGTATCGACGCGGTTATGGCCGGTATGGACATCACTCCAGAGCGTGAAAAACAAGTTCTGTTCAGCACCCCTTACTACGATAACTCTGCATTGTTTATCGGCCAGAAAGGCAAAGTTGCTGATATTGCGGCGCTGAAAGGCAAGAAAGTTGGCGTACAGAACGGCACCACGCACCAGAAATTCATCATGGATAAACATCCGGAAATCACTACCGTTCCTTACGATAGCTACCAGAACGCGAAACTGGATCTGCAAAATGGCCGTATCGACGCGGTATTTGGTGACACAGCTGTCGTGACCGAATGGCTGAAAGCTGAACCAAAACTGGCCGCTATTGGCGATAAAGTGACAGACAAAGGTTACTTCGGTACCGGTCTGGGCATCGCGGTTCGTCAGGGCAACACTGATTTACAGGCTAAGTTCAACACGGCGCTGGAAAAAGTGAAGAAAGATGGGACTTATCAGACCATCTACGAAAAATGGTTCCAGAAGTAATCTGAATGAACGAAATGTTTCCTTTAGCGAGCGCCGCCGGGATGACCGTCGGCCTTGCCGTTTGTGCGCTGGCAATCGGCCTGGCTCTGGCGATGGTTTTCGCCGTATGGGAGTCTGCGAAATGGCGCCCAATTGCCTGGCTGGGTTCAGCTCTGGTAACGGTGCTGCGCGGCCTGCCTGAAATTCTGGTGGTGCTGTTTATTTATTTCGGCTCCTCACAGCTACTGCTGATCCTCTCGGATGGTTTTGTCCTCAACCTCGGTTTTGTACAAATCCCCATCCAATTACAAATTGAGAATTTCGATGTCAGCCCGTTCTTGTGCGGCGTGATTGCGCTTTCCCTGCTCTATTCGGCTTATGCTTCGCAGACTTTGCGTGGTGCACTCAAAGCCGTGCCAATTGGGCAATGGGAATCCGGCCAGGCTTTAGGCCTGTCGAAAGCTGCAATTTTCTTCCGTCTGGTGATGCCGCAAATGTGGCGTCATGCGTTACCGGGTTTAGGTAATCAGTGGTTAGTTTTACTGAAAGATACCGCACTGGTTTCGCTGATTAGCGTTAATGATTTGATGCTACAAACTAAAAGCATCGCCACCCGTACTCAGGAGCCATTTACCTGGTATGTAGTAGCGGCAGCCATCTACCTCGTGATCACCCTTATTAGCCAGTACGTTCTCAAGCGTATTGACCAGCGAGCGACACGTTTTGAACGGAGGCCTGGCTGATGCTTGAGTATTTACCAGAATTGTTTAAAGGCCTGCACACCAGCCTGACTCTCACCGTGGCATCGATTGTCGTCGCGCTGATTTTATCGCTGTTTTTCACCATCGTTCTGACGCTGAAAACACCAGTGCTGGTTCACTTTGTGCGTGTCTACATTACTCTGTTTACCGGTACGCCTTTGCTGGTGCAAATCTTCCTGATTTACTACGGCCCAGGTCAATTTCCGGCGATTCAGAATTACCCAGTTTTGTGGCACCTGCTTTCTGAACCGTGGTTGTGCGCATTGATTGCGCTGTCGTTGAACAGTGCAGCCTATACAACACAACTATTTTACGGTGCGATCCGCGCTATCCCTGATGGGCAGTGGCAGTCATGCTGTGCTTTGGGTATGAGCAAGAAAGACACCCTGGCGATTTTGCTGCCTTATGCATTTAAACGCGCACTTTCTTCTTACTCGAACGAAGTGGTTTTAGTGTTTAAAAGTACTTCTCTGGCGTACACCATTACGCTAATGGAAGTGATGGGGCACGGGCAACTGCTGTACGGACGCACTTACGATGTGATGGTATTCGGGGCTGCTGGTCTGGTTTATCTGGTCGTTAACGGATTACTGACGCTGCTAATGCGAGTGATAGAGCGCCGCGCATTGGCGTTCGAACGCCGTAACTAAGAGATCGTTAATGAATCATAAAGGCGGGGACTCCCCGCCTTTTTTGCACCCATATAAATATAATTATACGTTTTATTTGCATATAAATTCATTTACTGGCATGATTTTTTGACACCGGGAAACGGTGCAAACAATAAAACACGACAGACGGGAGCAACACACATGAAGAAGTTTATTTTGGCCGCTATGTTCGCTACAGCCGCATTTAGCGTGGCCGCAGCAGATAAAATCAACTTTGGCTCTTCGGCCACTTATCCGCCATTTGAATCGCTTGATGCCAACAATCAGATTGTCGGTTTTGATATCGATTTGGCGAAAGCTTTATGCAAACAAATGCAGACTGAATGCACATTCACAAACCACGCGTTTGACAGCCTGATCCCGTCGCTTAAATTCCGCAAATATGACGCGGTGATTTCAGGCATGGACATTACGCCTGAGCGTAGCAAACAAGTTTCCTTCACCACGCCGTACTACGCCAACTCGGCGGTTGTGATTGCCAAAAAAGGTGCGTTTAAATCTTTTGACGAACTGAAAGGCAAACGTATCGGGATGGAAAATGGCACCACACACCAGAAATATCTCCAGGAAAAACATCCTGAAATTAAAACGGTTTCTTACGATAGCTACCAGAATGCGATTATCGACCTGAAGAATGGCCGTATTGATGGGGTGTTTGGTGACACAGCAGTGGTAAATGAGTGGCTGAAAACTAACCCGCAGCTAGGCACCGTCGGTGAGCATGTGACCGATGCAGAATACTTCGGAACTGGGCTGGGTATTGCGGTGCGTCCGGATAACCAGGCGCTGTTAACTAAACTGAATACGGCACTGGCGGCAATTAAAGCTGACGGGACGTATCAGAAGATTAGTGAGCAGTGGTTCCCGCAGTAATTATTGCCCTCACCCTGCCCTCTCCCACAGGAGCTGTCTCTTATACACAACTTTGAGGGACGGTTCCTGCCAAGCCGGAGAAGGTTCCGTTCACCAGGCGACAGCGTGTTTATGTCGCGACTGAACCGGTGAACGTCTTAGGGTGGCCACCGTCGCCACCCTAAGAACCCGGACTCCCGGCAAATAAATCGCCGCAAGCGGTAAACCTCCATTTTGCCTCCGTGTCAGGGTCGGTTGCGATTCGTTCCAGACGATCGCGCCCTCCAGCCGTTCCCGACGGCTGGACCCTGCCACCTGGAGTCAAAATGGAGGCGATTTAAGCCGGACCCGAAATTCAAGGTCAAAGTCAAAAGCCAGACCGGTTTTGACCTTGTTCCTGGCTTCAGTCGCACCGTTTGCGGGAATTACAGAGATAACTGAACGCACGGGTGAACGGAAAACCTGCGAGGCTAACAGATCTTACCCTGACAAAATTGCCAGGGTGAGTTGTGTATAAGAGACAGCCCACCGGAGAGGGAGAAACCAGCCAGTCCCCTCGCCTTGGGGGAGAGGGTTAGGGTGAGGGGAAAACTACCCGCGCACCAACAGGGCTAACACCTCGTAATGTGCGGTGTGCGGGAACATATCGAACAATTGCACGCGTTCTACCCGATATCCCGCCAGCGACGCTATATCCCGCGCCATCGTCTGCGCATTGCAGCTTGAATAGATAATGTATTGCGGGGCCATGTTATTAAGGAAATAACACAACGCCTGGCCAATGCCACGCCGTGGCGGATTCACTAATACCAGGTCAGGAACATCTTGCTGTTCAGTGGCAAATTTCGTTGAATCCAGCGCCTGGAAGTGAATATCGGTTAATCCCAGTTTTTCCGCCGACTGACGTGCACAGGCAATAGCCTCAGGGGAAATTTCAATTCCGGTCAGTTTCATCTCCGGCGTTGCGCAATGCAGGCCAAACCCGCCTACCCCGCAGAACAAATCCCACATATGTTTGACTGGCAACCCGTGTACCCATTCGCGTGCCGTGGCATACAAAGATGCCGCGACCGTCGGGTTGGTCTGGAAGAAACTTTGCGGGCGGATATACAGTGGCACACCGTTAAACTGCTCTTCCAGTGCCTGCTGTTCGGTTAACGGGATTTCCTGCTCGCCTTCCATAATCGCCATATGCACTGGCTGAATATTGGCGGAGATAACCTTTAATTGTGGGAGCTGTTGTTGCAACCAGGGTAATGCGGTGCGTAACTGTTCCAGTTTGGCATCGCTTCGCAGTACAAAACGCAGCATCATGCCACCGTCTAGCTGGCTTTCAGTGATAAGCAGATATTTCAGTTCACCGCGTTTACGCGCCACGTTATACGGCGTCAGCCCCGCACGCGCGATAAACGGTTTAAGTGCGGTAAACACAGCCTGGAATGAAGCCGGATAAAGCGGGCATTCGGTCAAGTCTTCAGGTGTACCGTCGCGATGGAGCATTCCCAGCAACGGTTTTTCTACGCTACCGCTGACCACCATTTTGGCTTTATTGCGGAATGCGTGCTCAGGGCCGCTGACTGGTGCACACCACTTTTTCACCGCAATACCCTCCAGCAATTGCTGAAGCTCATTCATTTTGGCGGTGAGTTGCTCGGAAATCGGCTGTTCTATCCACGTACAAGAACGGCAACGATTAGCCTGATATAGCGCGCAGTACATAATTAAGCCCTAAAGAATTTGGACGCAGATTGTAACACTACGCAGTCATTGAAGTTTGAAAAAAAGCCGACTTCGCGAAGGGATAAATAACAAGAATAGCACCAAAATGTCGGGCAGTTTTTGCGTCATGAGTGAACGTAAAATCTCTCGTTTTGACTCACCTGGAATGCTAAACAACTCGGGATAGCCCCAACCGAGTGACGCCGCCCATAAATAGCTAACGGAAATAACCTGTGTGGCAAGAAATACCCAGCGTCCCCAATTACGCCCTTTCATAATGACAAATGCACAGCGTAATTCGACACACAGCATCACCAGGCTGGCGAGGAAAATCAGCGTCAGGCTCCAGGTTTGCACGCTGCGGTGAATAAAATCAAGCGCGCCACTGACCCCGAGCAAGTTGAAAACCAACATCAGATCGAGGATGCGTGTCGTTAGAATAGCAATGGCCGCCACCAGCACTAATGTGGGAGCGTTCAATTTTGCCTGTGTTTGAGTTCGTTTCCTGAAAATTTCCGCAAACCTCGTGTTCCATACGATACAGTGCCGCGTCTTCCGCGGCACTGTGGGTTTTATCAGATTTTAAGACTTTCAGCTACGCCTTGCACGTTGGATGTCGCGCAGACGCTGCTTTTCTGCTCGCGACATCAGCCACCAGGCGATTAACCCAATAAAACCAACAACGCCCAAAATGATGGATGCCAGCGCGTTGATTTCCGGGTTAACCCCCATTCTGACGCTTGAGAATACCAGCATCGGCAAGGTTGTCGCACCTGGGCCGGAAACAAAGCTCGCAATCACCAAATCATCAAGCGATAAGGTAAATGCCAACAGCCAGCCAGAAACAATCGCCGGAGCGATCATCGGAACGGTGATCACGAAGAAAACCTTCAGCGGTGTCGCGCCCAGGTCCATGGCAGCTTCTTCAATTGAGTGGTCCAGTTCCCGCAAACGGGAACTAATTACCACAGAAACATAGGCGGTACAGAACGTGACGTGTGCCAACCAAATAGTCAGCATGCCGCGGTCACTCGGCCAGCCAATGGCGTGCCCTAATGCCACAAACAGCAACAACAACGAAAGGCCGGTGATGACGTCCGGCATAACCAGCGGCGCGGTGAGCATAAAGGCAAAGCCCGTGGAGCCACGAAACTTGCCAAAGCGCACCATCACCACTGCGGCGATAGTCCCAAGGATCACCGCCGCCGTAGCGGCTGCGGCTGCAATGGTCAGGCTCAGCCCCACGGCACTCATCATTGCTGAGTCATGGAACAACTCGACATACCAGCGCGTCGACCATCCCGCCCAGACCGTTACCAGCCTGGAGCTGTTAAAGGAGTACACCACCAGCATTAACATTGGCGCGTAGAGGAAGGTGAAGCCGATCACCAAAATCAAAATGCGCCACGGTGAACGCACTACCGGTAAGTTGTTCATGCGTGGTCCCCCGCAGTTTTGTTCTGGTATTTGTGGAACCACATAATCGGCACAATCAGCAAGATAAGCATGGTTATCGCCACCGCTGATGCCACCGGCCAGTCGCGGTTATTAAAGAATTCTTGCCACAATACGCGGCCAATCATAATGCTATCAGGCCCGCCAAGCAGTTCAGGGATAACAAACTCGCCCACTGCCGGGATAAACACCAGCATCGAACCGGCAATAATGCCGCCTTTAGTCAGCGGCACGATTACGCTAAAGAAGGTTTTCAGCGGACGCGCGCCCAAATCTAAAGAGGCTTCAACGAGCGAGTAATCTAGCCGCGTCAGTGCGGTGTAAATCGGCAGCACCATAAATGGCAAGTAGGCATAAACGATACCGATATACACCGCAAGATTGGTATGCAGAATCACCAACGGTTGGTCGATAACGCCCAGCCACATCAATACGTTATTGAGCACGCCGTTATTTTTCAGGATCCCCATCCACGCATACACGCGGATCAAGAATGATGTCCACGATGGCAAAATGACCAACAACAACAGAATATTACGCGTCGATGATTTGCTGTGCGCCACCGCCCATGCCAATGGGTAACCTAACAGCAGACAGAAAATGGTGGACACCCCAGCCACTTGCAACGACTGTAAATAGGCTTCCGCATATAGCGGATCATCGGTTAACTGGAGATAGTTCGCCAGATTCAGCGCGAAGGTAATCTGATCGTCAGCCCAGGTGATCAAATCGGTATACGGCGGAATCGAACGCGCTATTTCAGCAAAGCTTATCTTGAAGACAATCAAGAATGGCAGCATGAATAGCAGAATCAGCCACAAATACGGTAATGCAATCACCAGTTTGCGGCCATGGCGCATTTGCATTTTAGCCAGCCACAATTTGAAACCGCTTGCCGGTGGCTCAGCCGGGCGTTCAGTCATCGTGCTCATTTCGCCCCCTTAAACTGTCAGAACCACACAACTTTCAGCATCCCAACACAGACGCACTTCGTCGCCCCATGTTGGCATTCCTTTACGATTACGATGTTCGTTCTGCAACTGTGCACTGATCATCTGGCCGCTTTTCAGGCGAACATGATAAATAGACAGGTCGCCAAGATAGGCGATATGCACTACTTCGCCGACTGCAAAGTTGTAGCCGTCAGCAGGAGGTTCTTCACACAACATCACTTTTTCCGGTCGCAACGCGACATACACCGGCACGCCATCGACCACGGAAATATCAGCATCAACTTTGAGTGGATGGACAAGCCCTGGGCTGTCAATCACCAACCCGTCTTCCTGGCGTTCTTTCAGCAAGCCTTCAAAGACATTCACCGAGCCGATAAATTCAGCGCTGTAGCGTGTCGTCGGATATTCGTAAACTTCTTCCGGTTCACCGATTTGTTCGAATTTACCGCGATTCATGATGGCGATACGCCCCGCCATAGTCATCGCTTCTTCCTGGTCATGTGTCACCATCACGCAAGTTGCGCCGACACGCTCTAGAATATCGACCACTTCAAGCTGCATGCGGTCGCGCAATTTCTTATCCAGCGCCCCCATTGGCTCATCAAGCAGTAACAGTTTTGGCCGTTTCGCCAGGCTCCTGGCCAACGCGACACGCTGGCGTTGCCCACCAGAAAGCTGATGCGGTTTACGTTTGGCAAACTCTTGCATATGCACCAGCGTCAGCATTTCCTGCACCCGCTGCGTAATTTCATTTTTCGGCAACTTGTCTTGCTTGAGGCCAAACGCAATGTTCTGCTCCACCGTCATATGCGGGAAAAGCGCATACGACTGGAACATCATATTGATCGGGCGCTGGTACGGCGGCACATGCGACAGATCGACGCCATCAAGCACGATCTGCCCTGCACTCGGTTGCTCAAAGCCTGCCAACATGCGTAAAAGTGTTGATTTACCGCAGCCGGACGGCCCGAGCAGCGCAAAAATTTCGCCTTTATAAATAGTGAGATTCACATCATCAACGGCGTGTTGCCCGTCGAAGGATTTTGTGAGGTTGCGTACTTCAAGCAGCGGGGTGAGCGCTTTGCGAGTTTTCGCGTGTGGACGAGGTGTTGCGTCGTTCAATATGTTGCTCTCCGGCAATTCTTTCGAGATGTTGTAGGGTGGATAAGCGACAGCGCCATCCACCTTTTGTCGGTTGACGCTGCGCTTAACCGACCTACAACTAAAAAATAGGTCTATTTCCCAGTTTTAACTTTAGTCCACGCCCGGGTAATCACGCGGTCCACTTTTGGCGATTGCACACCCTGAGTGAACAACTTGGCACGCACGTCAGCCGGTGGATAAATTCCTGGGTTATCACGGATCTCTGCATTCAACAGCGGAGTAGACTCTTTATTCGCGTTAGCGTAATAAACGTGATTACTGATATTCGCTACCACATCCGGGCGCATCAGGTAATTCAGGAACTGGTACGCTTCGTCTTTATTTTTCGCGTCATTAGTCATAGCGAACATATCGAAGTACACCATCGCGCCTTCTTTAGGAATGGTATAAGCAATATTCACGCCATTTTTTGCTTCTTTGGCACGGTTAGCTGCCTGCAGAATATCGCCAGACCAACCAATCGCGACGCAAATATCGCCGTTGGCTAAATCGTTGATATATTGGGAAGAGTGGAAGTAACGAATTGACGGACGTAATTTCAACAGCAAATCATTCGCCGCACCGGTGTAATCTTTTGGATCGGTGCTGTTAGGATCTTTGCCCAGATAGTGCAGCACGCTAGCATAAACCTCACTTGGCGCATCAAGGAACGAAACACCACAGCTTTTCAGCTTCTCAAGGTTTTCTGGTTTCAGAATAAGATCCCAGCTATCAACTGGCGCGTCTTTACCTAACGCCGCTTTAACTTTTTCGACGTTATAACCAATACCGGTAGTGACCATCATGTACGGAATACCGTATTTATTGTCGTGGTCATTATGCGCCACCAACTTAAGCATTTCCGGATCGAGGTTTTTGTAGTTCGGCAGTTTGCTCTTATCAAGTGGCTGGAAAATACCGGCCTGAGCCTGTCGCTCAAGGAATTGCGAAGAAGGCACGACGAGATCGTAACCTGTGCTGCCCGCCATCAACTTCCCTTCCAGAACCTCATTGGAGTCGAAGACGTCGTACACCACTTTAATACCGGTTTCTTTGGTGAAGTTTGCCAACGTATCTGGAGCGATATAATCAGACCAGTTATAAACGTGCAGCGTCTTCTGTTCAGCGGCAAACGCGGTGGCAGACACGGTCATCAACAAACCCGCCACCATACCCGATAGCAATTTTTTACGTTGGGCGAACATAGTCTATTCCTTCTGAATAAAGGGCAATTCTCGCTTTCGCGAGCATAATTTACGCAATCAAGCTTTTACGCATTTTTTCTCGCCGTTGGGACATGCAAGAATCATGCATCTCTATTCAAACTGCCGTGAAAAAAGGCTGACGCCTTCCCAGCAGACATTGCACGCTTTAAGCGCTCCGCAAGAATAACTGTAGCCAGACTTAGTGACTATAGCCCAGTCAGAAAAGTGACTTTTATCAATTTTTTAACCATAAAACATCTATGGTATGGCCCCAAATTGGCCATAGTGGCGAGAGTCATGCTGGTTGTGGTTAATAAAGCAGAATAAAAATATGTGGAGAGCAGCGGACATGGCAGCCGCTGCGGTCAGGAAAGGAACGATTAGTGCAGGAAATGGGTTTGAATAACGGTGCTGTCTTGCTCTTCTTCGTCGGAAATAAAGAGCAACTGGTTCGCGCAAGCTTCCAGAATTACCATCGAGATTTGCTCTTCACTCTGTTTTACAAAGGCAGCAAACTGCTCGCGAGTAATTCCAACTTCGGCCTGTAACGACTGGCAAACCACGAGTTTAGGTAAATTGTCGTCCTGGATATCCAAAAAGGCTTTCACCGTCAGCGAACTGGCGTTAATAGACGAGAGATCGGATGCCAGGGGCAGCAACGCAGAGGGTTTTACCTCAGCCAGGGCTGAAAACAAGATGATATTATCGACCAGATCGATTTTCGCATCGTAAACACCATCAAAATTCTGCATGTGTGGCAGATGGAGCGCCTGGCAGGTATCGCACTCGAAAATGGTCACGCCGATTTCATCGAGCCAGCGGCGTAAGATGTCCAGAGTAGGGACAACGAGTGAATCCATAAATGCCGTAGCCTCTTTTAAAGGGGGTAATTTAGAGCCTGACTAAACAGGCTCGAAGTCGCGCCATAGCTTACGCAAAAACAGCGCTTCATACTATGATTATGCACCCATGGGTGCCGATGCTGGAATTTAGCCACCCGTTTTCAGGCAATAACCGGGTTGCGCTTGTTGCTCAATCCACTTGATCATTAAGGTCGCAATATCGATACCGCTGGTCTTTTCAATACCTTCAAGACCCGGTGACGCATTCACTTCCATCACCAGCGGGCCGCGTTTGGCACGTAAAATATCGACACCAGCCACATCCAACCCCAAAGTTGCAGCAGCATGCAGGGCAATTTCGCGTTCACGCTCTGTAATAGTAACCTGATGCGCAACCCCCCCACGGTGCAAATTGGAGCGGAAATCCCCTGGTTTTGCCTGGCGTTCGATAGCTGCCACTACTTTGTTGCCGACCACCAGACAGCGAATATCCCTGCCCTTGGCTTCTTTTATGTACTCTTGCACCAGAATGTGAGCATTCAGACCGCGAAATGCGTCGATCACGCTTTCGGCCGCTTGCCGTGTTTCCGCAAGCACCACGCCAATTCCTTGCGTCCCTTCCACCAGCTTCACCACCAGCGGCGCACCACCAACCATGTCGATTAAATCACTGGTGTCATCTGGCGAGTGGGCAAAACCTGTCACCGGTAAATCAATCCCCTGACGTGCCATCAACTGTAACGATCGCAGTTTGTCACGTGCACGAGTGATCGCCACCGATTCATTGAGCGGATAACTGCCCAACATTTCAAACTGGCGTAACACGGCGGTGCCGTAGAACGTAATAGCAGAACCGATACGCGGGATCACCGCATCATAATGAGGAAGCTGACGTCCCTTATAGTGCACTGAGGGGGCCGCCGGATTGATGTTCATGTAGCAAGAAAGGGGATCGATGATTTCGACGACGTGACCACGGCGAGAGGCCGCCTCACGTAGACGTTTGCAAGAATAAAGCGTTCCATCCCGGGATAAAATGGCGATTTTCACCCTGTACCTCAGCGTTTCCAGTCCAATAATGAAAGCGGGGTTATCATAGCACTGCCATGACATTTCAACGAATGGGCAATGTGCCTGGCGATTGTTTTAATACGTCAATTAAATGGCGCGTCGTGGAAGCCAGATGATGCGGATCGTACACCACGTAAAGATCGGCGGGGATCGCCTGAGCCAGTGGGCGGAAAGTGACACCCGGCCAGTTCATTTGCGCATAGCTGTCGGCCATGATGGTCAATCCCATTCCAATACTGACAAGCGCCAATACGGTTTGCGGTTCCACCGCTTCCCTGACCACATGTGGGACAAACCCAGCCTCGCGGCAAACACCCTGCAAAAAAGTCCAGTCAGAATGCACTGCCGTCATGGTGACAAAGGCTTCACGGCGCAATTGTTCAATATTAATGGCGGATTGTTTTGCCAGAGGATGCTTTTCTGGCAACGCGACCAAAAACGTAGCGTCGTGAAGTTTTTCGCTGCGTAAACCCGGAGGCGGATTGGTTTCCATGCGCCAGATTCCGGCGTCAATGTCGTGACGGTCAATCAAAGCAAGCTGGTCACCTGGTGACTTTTCACGGAACAAAATATCGATAGCGGGATAATCGGCGATAAATTGCTGTAACCCCAGACGCAGACCACCCCAAATAGCCGTACCGACAATACCCAGATGAATTCGCCCACCTTCCCCACGGCCGATTTGTTCCACGCGAGCCAGGGCCTGGTTTGCACTATCGAGCAGCAGCCGGGTTTCTTCCAGCAACACTTCACCGGCATACGTCAAGGCGACGCTACGGGAATGGCGTATAAACAGAACGGTGCCGAGCTGGGATTCTAATTCTTTGATATGGAAGCTTAGCGGCGGTTGCGACATGTTGAGCCGCGCGGCAGCTTTTCCAAAATGCAGCTCTTCCGCTACCGCCTGAAAATAGCGCAGTAGTTTTAAATCGGTACGATATGTTCGCTGTGAAGTACTCATGAGGCTCCCTATGCTCTGGCAGCCCCATAAGTTATCACTCCTGCCACGCGCTGTAATCCAGCCGACGCTTAATGTGCGAGCGGTGCCGAAGCCTTAAGCGAAGGCGTGTGGCGATACTGGAAACTAAAGTGAAAAATAATCGCCAGCACCAACGCATATCCGGCGAAGACAAGCCAAATGGTCGTCCAGTCTTTCACACCGTCCACGCTGAAGTAATCCACCACGTAGCCGCTAAGAATCGCGCCCACGTATGCGCCAATCCCGTTAACCATCGTCATGAACAGCCCTTGAGCACTGGCGCGAATGCGCGAATCCACTTCTTGTTCCACAAAGACCGAACCGGAAATATTGAAGAAATCGAAGGCACAACCGTATACCACCATCGAGAGCAGCAGTAACACAAAGCCAAACGCTGATGGGTCGCCCCAGGCAAAAAGTGCAAAGCGCAACACCCATGCCACCA
This sequence comes from Buttiauxella sp. JUb87, assembly GCF_004361975.1. NCBI lineage: Bacteria > Pseudomonadati > Pseudomonadota > Gammaproteobacteria > Enterobacterales > Enterobacteriaceae > Buttiauxella > Buttiauxella sp. JUb87. The sequence goes on along the minus strand of NZ_SNVY01000003.1, from coordinate 595,811 downwards.
TACTCATCAGCATCACTTGTTTGATACCAAAGCGACGTAGGAAAAATGGGATGGTGAGGATAAACGCCACTTCGGACATTTGAGATACAGACAGCAGAATCGATGGATATTGCACTACGAAGCTATTGGCAAATTCGGGCTGGCGAGCAAAATCATGCAGGAACGGATTGCCAAAGGTATTGGTTATTTGCAAAACCGCACCTAACAACATGGCAAATAGGAAGAAAACGGCCATGCGCGGGTTTTTGAACAACACAAACGCATCTAACCCCAGGCGGCTCACCCACGTGCGAGATACGCCGCCCTTTACCACTGGAATAGTTGGCAAAGTCAGTGAATACAAAGCCAGCGCCAGAGAAGCGCCCGCAGCAATATATAACTGGAGATTACTGAGCTCGAAGCGCATCAGGCTGACAGTCCACATCGCGGCAATAAAACCGATGGTGCCAAATACGCGGATCGGCGGGAAATGGCTGACGGTATCCAGCCCTGCCTTTTCGAGACTGGCATAAGAGATGGTATTCGACAGTGCAATCGTTGGCATAAATGCCATCGCATTACCCAGCATCACCCAAAACATCAGCCCCGGCTGGTTAATGCTGGCCGCCCAGGCCAACATTGCCGCACACACCAGGTGGCAGAGAGCATACACACGATTCGCAGGCAGCCATTTATCGGCAATAATGCCGACAATCCCCGGCATTAACAGTGCAGCAATACCTTTGGTACTGTAGACCATGCCCACATCAGCGCCCCGGAACCCGAGGGTGTTAATCATGTATGAACCCAGCGTGACCAGCCAGGCTCCCCAAATGAAATACTGCAAAAACAACATGATTTTCAAGCGAGGTTTTATCGCCATAGAGTTAATCGCCATGTGTTTTACCCGGTGTGTTGGAATGGCCTCAGGCGAGCTTGCCCAGGAAACCGCAGATCAGATTGATAAAGTTCTGACGCGAAAGTGCTGCCGCCGCCAAAGTCTGCGCGTGGGAAAGCTGTACGCTGCCGAGGCCTTCAGCCAGGTTAGTGATTGCCGAAACCGCCACCACTTTTAGGCCACAATGGCGAGCACTGATCACTTCAGGCACCACTGACATCCCCACCACATCACCACCGATGATTTGCATCATGCGAATTTCGGCTGCTGTTTCAAAGTTTGGGCCAGGATAGGAAACAAACACCCCTTCAGTGAGTGGGAAGCCCTGCTCTTTAGCCACATGCTGCAAAATGCCACGGTAATCAGCGTCGTAAGCGTTCGCCAGAGAGAAGAAACGCTCACCGAAACGGTCATCGTTAGGGCCAACGGTCGGCGTACCCGGCATGGTATTAATGTGGTCGTTAAGCGCAACCAGTTGACCTGGGCCAACTTCAGGGCGCAGTGAACCCGCCGCGTTAGTCGAGAAGAGGATTTCACAACCGAGCAATTTGAAGGTACGGATCGCATTGGTCATCACAGACATGCCACGTCCTTCGTAAAAGTGACCCCGCCCTTTCATACAAGCGACGGGAACACCGGCGAGAGTACCAACCACTAATTCGCCAGCATGGCCGTGTACCGTACTAACCGGGAATCCAGGCAATTCGTCGTATGGGAATACCACTGGTTGTTCGATTTTCTCAGCCAATTCGCCAAGCCCGGATCCCAGAATGAAAGCCACGCGTGGCACCAGGCCATTAATACGTGAACGGATAATATCTGCGGCGTAAAACGGGGAGTTATCAAGAGTCGTCATCGGCATCGGGTGTTCCTTGTCATCGTGTCGAAATAATCACAGAAAGTGTGGCTAGCTCTGTTATACCGACTCGCGACTACGCACCACCAATACCGTTTAGGCGGGTGATTGATAGTAAAAATGTATTGATTGGCGGTGGCGGGAGCCACCGCTTGATAGTTTAGCGCGTTGCCCAACCCTGCTTATGCAGATAATCGAGAATGAAAGGACGGTTTTCTTTAATGATGGTGCGACGAATATGATCACTCCATGTGTCACGGCGAGCATTGCTACCGCGAGAAAGATAGTACTGCGCCATCTCTTCGTCATACTGCGCCAATACCTCGGCGTCGACGGGCTTATAACTATTCTCATGCACTACCATCGCAGCAGGCATACGAGGCTTGATGTCATGATCTTCATCAGGCCAACCCAGACACAAACCAAACAATGGCAGAACATGCTTTGGCAAAGCTAATAGCTCGGTCACCGTCTCGATACTGTTACGAATACCGCCGATATAGACACCGCCTAAACCCAGAGACTCCGCCGCAGTAAAAGCGTTTTGCGCAAGTAGCGCGGTATCCACCACTCCCAGCAGTAATTGCTCTGCCAGACCGAGCTGTGCCTGAGGGCAGATTTGCAAATGGCGGTTAAAGTCGGCGCAAAATATCCAGAATTCTGCGGCTTGAGCCACATGTTTTTGCCCCCCCGTCAGCGCAACAAGCTGTTCACGCAGTGATTTATCGGTAATGCGAATAATCGAACTGCATTGCAAAAAACTAGAACTTGAAGCCGCCTGGGCGCTGGCAATAATGGCTGCACGCTGTTCGTCTGTAATGGGAGCGTCGGTAAAACGACGAATGGAACGGTGTGAACGCAGCAGATCAATGGTCGGCGTCATTGCGTTTATCCTTTGGCTTTTCTGAAAGAGATTTATCGACGGGTGGCTGGCCTTTAGTCAGCAGCGGTGCCACATTCTGCGCCATCGCCCACACCATAAATGCTGCTGCTGGAATCATCAACGCAATGCCGACGAAAACCATGACTATGGCCGCAGTGGCACTGCCTATGGGAGCGGGCAACACGACGTAACCATTCAAGGAAAGATATGAAAGCAGTAAAAAAGCGATACCAATAACTTCAAGGACTAACACCGGTTTCGGCAAAGCACCAAGTGAGCGCATCCGCTTGTCTCCATAGGCAATAATCGATTGAGTATACCCTGGCCGGTAGCAGTTTTGTCCGCGCAATATAGGTGCTGAGTATCAGACTAACAGGCAAGACCTTCTTCCCATTCATCACAGTTAGCGGCATTATAGATGCCATACGCCGCTTCGTTCGGCCATAAAAAATGAAGGAGATACCATGTTTGCAGTAATTTTTGGCCGCCCAGGCTGCCCATATTGCGTTCGTGCTAAAGAGTTGGCTGAGAAACTGACCGCTGAGCGTGACGACTTCAACTTCCGTTATGTTGATATCCATGCAGAAGGCATCAGCAAAGCCGATCTGGAAAAAACTGTCGGTAAACCGGTTGAAACCGTTCCACAGATCTTCCTCGACCAGAAACACATTGGTGGTTGCACTGATTTCGAAGCTTACGCGAAAGAACACCTGAGTTTGTTCCAGAACGCAGAATAAGCCTCAAACTAAAAAAAACGGCTCGGTTTAAGCAACCGAGCCGTTTTTTTATCGCCGCTGACGGCGGAGAAGTCTACGTAAAAACAAGTAGCACAAAGCTCCAAGAGCACACCAAAACACAGCACTAAACATCCAGGCCATTTCTTGCCAGAACGTTCGCGTTGGCGACAACCAAAATTGAATGATTAGCAGACAAAGCGGTGAAGCCAGTACTGCGCCCATCAGCGGTTTGATCACTCTGCCATGGCGGGAAAACACGCTAGCGATAACACCAGGCAGGATAAAAAATAACATTCCCCACTCTGAGTGCTTATCACCCGGGTAGCTGTTGGCGGCCATTAATTTCTGAGAAAGAAACACGCCAACAAACAACACGAAGCAGCAAATGACCCCAAACCAACGTTGTCCACGCATGAACAAACATCCTCCTGACGCTCGCCTATATACCGTCATCCTTCAAGCAGCATGGGTGTTGGCTGCAACTTGAATGCTAACGGGTATAGAACTTAAAATTACAGTTCTGCACGCAGAATCTGCCCGAGTCAGATAAGTTTCAGCAATCCTTGCTAAAAAAATACATCGCGCAATTAGCATAATATTCTTACTAGCCGTTAATCTTTATAAAGATTAAACTACTGGCCATTATCAGGTCTGCGCACTGGATATTTTAATGCAAAGAAAATACATCAAATTGCGTCGTCATTAGTAGAAACCTTAAACCAAAAAACCATCCCTTTCAACAAGTTACTAGTAAACAAGAAGTTAGCCTTCGTGAATATAAACGTCGCAGATTTGTTAAGCGGGAATTACATCCTGTTATTATTTGTTGTTCTGACCCTGGGCTTATGCCTGGGGAAATTACGCCTTGGCTCTATCCAACTGGGTAATTCCATTGGTGTTTTAGTGGTCTCTTTAATACTCGGCCAGCAACATTTTTCGATTAACACTGACGCCCTAAATTTGGGTTTCATGCTGTTCATTTTCTGTGTCGGCGTGGAAGCTGGGCCAAACTTTTTTTCAATTTTCTTCCGCGATGGCAAAAATTATCTGATGTTGGCCCTCGTGATGGTTGGCAGCGCCATGCTGCTGGCATTAGGTTTGGGGAAACTCTTTGGCTGGGATATCGGCCTGACCGCCGGGATGCTCGCAGGTTCGATGACCTCCACGCCGGTGCTGGTTGGTGCGGGTGATACTTTGCGCCATTCGGGTGTTGCCGGAGCCCAGTTAGCCACGTCACTGGATAACCTGAGCCTCGGATACGCCCTGACTTATCTGATAGGCCTGGTTAGCCTGATTGTTGGCGCTCGTTATTTACCAAAACTTCAGCACCAGGATTTGCAAACCAGCGCGCAGCAAATCGCTCGCGAACGCGGGTTAGATACAGATGCCGCCCGCAAAGTTTATCTGCCCGTTATTCGAGCCTACCGCGTGGGTTCTGAACTGGTCGCCTGGGCTGATGGTAAAAATCTGCGTGAACTTGGTATCTATCGCCAGACCGGTTGCTACATTGAACGTATTCGTCGTAATGGCATTCTGGCAAACCCGGATGGTGACGCAGTACTACAAAAAGGCGATGAAATTTCGCTTGTAGGCTATCCGGATGCGCATTCCCGCCTCGACCCAAGTTTCCGTAACGGTAAAGAAGTTTTCGACCGCGACCTGCTGGACATGCGCATCGTCACCGAAGAAATTGTGGTGAAAAACCACAATGCCGTTGGCCGCCGACTGGCCCAATTAAAGCTGACCGATCATGGCTGCTTCCTCAACCGCGTTATCCGTAGCCAAATTGAAATGCCGATTGACGACAATATCGTGCTCAACAAAGGCGACGTTTTACAGGTCAGCGGTGACGCCCGACGCGTGAAAACCGTGGCAGAACGCATTGGCTTTATCTCAATTCACAGCCAAATTACCGACCTGCTCGCTTTCTGTGCCTTCTTCATTATTGGTTTGATGATCGGCATGATCACCTTCCAGTTCAGCTCTTTTAGCTTTGGCATAGGTAATGCAGCAGGCTTACTGTTCGCCGGAATTATGCTGGGCTTCCTGCGAGCCAACCACCCTACTTTCGGCTACATCCCGCAAGGGGCGCTGAATATGGTGAAAGAATTCGGCTTGATGGTATTTATGGCGGGTGTCGGTTTAAGCGCAGGCAGCGGCATTGGCAACGGTTTAGGTGCGATTGGCGGGCAAATGCTGGTTGCCGGGCTTATCGTCAGCCTTGTTCCGGTAGTGATCTGCTTCTTGTTTGGAGCATACGTTTTACGTATGAACCGCGCGTTGCTGTTTGGCGCAATGATGGGGGCACGTACCTGTGCACCGGCAATGGAAATCATCAGCGACACCGCGCGCAGCAACATCCCGGCACTGGGTTACGCCGGAACCTACGCTATCGCTAACGTGTTGTTAACCCTGGCCGGGACGCTTATCGTAATCATATGGCCTGGTTTGTGATCTGTGCCGCAGACAAAGAAAAAAGATTTTTTTAAGACATTGCGAACTTTTTACCTTGGGCAAAGTCTTAATTAGTGCCACTGCTTTTCTTTGATGTCCCCAATTTGTGGAGCCCATCAACCCCGCCTCTTTGGTTCAAGGTTGATGGGTTTTTTATTGCCTGAAATCCGTGTCCGCAGACTCCCTCCGCTTGCAACCTATCACTTAACACCCATACTTTTGAGTCATACTGGTGGGCTAAATGGGGTTGCGCGATGTTAGTTGAAGGCAAAGTAGCGGTGATCTTCGGTGGAAGTGGTGCTATCGGTAGCGCCGTTGCGCATGCTCTGGCACGCGAGGGCGCACAGGTGTATTTGGGTGCACGCAACCAGGATAAATTGAGCAGTGTTGCTGATGAGATTCGCGCAGCGGGTGGAAAGGCCGAAACATTCCTCATCGACGTCCTCGACGAGCAGTCCACCAGCGAGCACGTTGCACAGCTTGCACTACAGACTGGTGGTTTTGACGTGGTGATAAACGCCACCGGTTTTGTCCATAATCAAGGCAAAGGAATTACGGAGTTATCCCTCACAGAATTCAGGCAAGGAATAGACCCGTTCCTGGCAGCACAATTCAACCTATGCAAGGCAGTCATTCCCTATATGGGCGGTGACCGCGCAGGCGTCATCCTCTCGGTGGTCGCACCCGCAGGGCCAATGGCAATTCCAGGCCACCTGGGTCATGTTGTCGGCAGCGCAGGTATGGAAGCCTTCACAAGGGCTCTGGCCTGCGAACTAGCGCCAAAGAATATTCGAGTCATCTGTGTGCGTTCACATGCGCTAGACGGCGCTATTCAGGCGGGTTCCTATACCGGCGAAGTGTTTGCACCAAAGGCACAAGCAGCGGGTTTGACGGTGGAACAGTGGGTGGCGGGTGCTGCGCAAAGCACCATGCTGAAACGTCTGCCAACACTCTCGCAAATTGCCGAGCTCATGGCATTTTTGGCATCGGATCATGCAGGCGCAATGACGGCAACGGTGGTCAATATGACTGCTGGTACAACTCTCGACTAAAAATAGGCGGTAAAGGTTGGCACTCCCCGCTCCTTACCGCCTGACTAAAACCTGTTGCGACTACCGGGAATTAGCCACTATTTTTAAGATTCAAAGCCGTTCCCTCTCTTCGCCCAGCTAAATGATTCGTGGCGAGTACACAAATCAGCACCACAAACCCACCGCCAGAGCTGAGGTACAGCACCCACGCAGGGTCGAAAATGTCAGCTGCAAAGCCTGCTATTACCGGAAGAATCAAGGTGATAATCAGTTGTACGCGCCAGGCCTTCGCCATCGCCCTGCCGGTGACAGAGGCAGGAAACGATTGCATGATGTTTAGCGTCGCCAGCACATAGACAATGTTGGTGAAGATGTGGGCCATAACTATCAGCAACATAGCCAGCCATTGCTTATCGGTGATCGAAACCAGTGCGTAGCAGCAGATAAACAACGCGAGCGAAATGATCAGTACATTGAGTTTCCCCGAGTGGCGTTGCAGCTGTGCTTCAGACAACAGCAACGGGCCGATAAGCTGCCCTGTACTGCGAGCCAGTAACAACATCAACCCCGTGTCAGTGGATGAGCCGCTAAAGTTTGTCGCCAGTGCCGGTAACAGTGCCATTGCTGGAGCACCGACAAGCGCAATCGCCGGGAGAAAAAGCAGACTTCGGCGTTGTAATTGTGTGAGTCTTCGCCAGCTGAGGTTGCCTATAACCTCACCATTTTCCGGCACACACACTGGCCGAAATGCCCGGTGTGTAGCGAACAGCAGCACGATACCCAGAACAAAACTCAGCGCATCCAGAGCGAGAATAGCCACTGCAGGCAGGTGCCCATAAAGCAAGGTACCAATGCCGATGCCAAGGATGACGTTTGCCGCAAAGATAAAGGTTTCCAGGCCCGATGCAGCGGGGAGTTCCGTGGGTTTAAGGCCGCTCTTTAACGTCTGGCTTAAAACCGGCACCATCATGCCCCCCGCAAAGGCCGCCACCGCCTGGCTTGAAAGCAGCAGGATCAGGTTATCGCTATATAACGACCACGCCGGCAGAGACAATCCCAACAGCCCGATGATTTCAGACAAAATCATGACCGGAATAGGTGCCATTTTGGTGAGCAATTTTTCTGCCAGATAACTCCCCGGGAAGCCGGGTGCTAGCGCGAGAATATAGGCAAGCGTCAGTACTGAAGGTTTTGCTTCGAGTGCGAGGAGCTTCCCAAAAACAATGACATAAGTCAGGCCATTCCCGACAGAAGAAAGCAGTAATGCCGCCCCAAGCAGGGCAAACCAGCGGTGCTGGCGAAGCGTACGCAGAATGAGAAAAAACATGTGTTATCCCTTATCAACAAGCACAAAGAAGTCGCCGACGATTTCGTCGGTTTTAAAGCTGTGTTTATCGTTAAGGGGACAACTACATTGGTAAGGGACTCACATTAGGAAACTGCTTCAAACTCTAGCTAACAACAGGCAAAAAATCACCTGCCAAATTTATCCGACAATTTTTGCCAGCATTCTGCTGAGATCTGCCCGGCTCAACGGATGCCGATCCGTGACGTAATGCAGTGTCATGCCTTCGATAAAAGCATCCAGGGTTCGGGCGGTAATCGGGTCAAAAAAGGCTTCCAGCACTTGTTGGCTGCGGCACATCCAGTCCTGCATAATGATTTTTAGCTGTGGATTACGATTAGCGTAAGCATACAGTTGATACATCACTTGCAAGTTATAAGAGGTGGCAATTTTCTCGCCACAGATCATGTCGACAATCGCTTCGCAGGCCTCATTGCGATTACTGGCTTGCGCCAGACGGTTACGGTAATCGTCTGACATCTGGTGGGCAAACTGCGTGAATGCCTCACTGAGCAATGATTCGATACCGTCGAAATAATAGGTCATCGACCCTAACGAAACGCCTGCTGCTTCGGCAATTTTACGGTGTGTGATATGGCTAATACCGTGTTCCACCAGCATATCCAGCGTAGCTTGCACAATTCTTTCACGTCGGTCTGGATCGTTACGGCGCGGGGCTTTGCTCATGATTTATACTCGGTTAAGCCGGACTAAAAAGAGTTTACCAGGCAATGTGTACAAATGTACACATTCTTGCTAGTGTCATTCTCATTCACCGCCAACCGGTATTTCCATGTCTGCCGCTATTAGCCAACGTAAAGCAACCCAACGTCGCACCTGGGCATTGTTCGCCTTCTTCTTCCTGCCTGGTCTTGTTATGGCCTCCTGGGCTACACGTACTCCAGCCATTCGGGACACGCTCAGTGTGTCGACCGCCGGTATGGGTATTGTGCTGTTTGGTCTGTCGGTTGGTTCGATGAGCGGCATTCTCTTTTCCGGCTGGCTGGTTAAGCGTTTTGGTACGCGTAATATTATCCGTAGCGGTATGACGCTAATGGTCACCGGCATGTTGGTGATGGGCGTTGCACTGTTCTTTTCTTCCCCGTGGCTGTTTGCGCTGGGGCTGGCGATTTTAGGTGCAGGTCTTGGTTCATCTGAAGTGGCGATGAACGTAGAAGGCGCCATAGTTGAAGGGCTGCTGAAAAAGACCGTGTTACCGATGATGCACGGTTTTTACAGCCTTGGCACGCTGGCAGGCGCAGGTATTGGCATGAGCCTGACAGCCTTTAACGTCACGGCTTATGGGCATTTGTTGGTGATTGGCTTAATCGTGATTACCCCCATTATTATCGCGATTACCGCCATCCCGCATGGTGTAGGCAAAGACAATGCCGACGCGAATTCCGCTGATACCCACGAGCCACACCCTCCTTTTTATAAAGATCTACAACTGATATTGATTGGTACTATTGTGCTGGCGATGGCATTTGCAGAAGGCTCCGCCAATGACTGGTTGCCATTGCTGATGGTCGACGGTCATGGTTTTAGCCCAACGTCTGGTTCAATGATTTATGTCGGCTTTACGCTGGGTATGACCGTGGGCCGTTTCACTGGCGGCTGGTTTATCGACCGCTACAGCCGGGTAACCGTGGTTCGCGCCTGTGCAGTGATGGGGATTTTGGGCATCGGCTTAATCATCTTTGTCGATAATGCCTTTGTCGCTGGCATTTCCGTGATTTTGTGGGGCCTCGGCACCTCACTCGGCTTCCCGCTCACCATTTCTGCCGCGGGCGATACCGGCCCAGACCCGGCAACTCGTGTCAGTGTCGTTGCCGCTTCTGGCTATATTGCATTCCTTGTGGGGCCGCCGCTATTGGGCTTCCTCGGCGAACATTACGGCCTGCGTCTGGCTATGCTGGTAGTACTGAGTTTGATGGTTGTTGCAGCGCTAGTTGCGAAAGCCGTCGCAAAACCTACAGACCTTGTACCCGAATTAATTCAACGGAGAAATCGATGAGTGTGAAACTAATTGCCGTCGACATGGATGGGACTTTCCTCGACGATAATAAAGAGTACAACCGCGCGCGTTTTGCAGATCTTTATGCACAAATGAAAGAACAAGGGATTCGCTTCGTGGTCGCCAGCGGCAACCAGTATTACCAGCTAATTTCATTTTTCCCGGAAATTGCCCACGAGATTTCGTTCGTAGCCGATAACGGGGGTTGGGTGGTCAGTGAAGAAAAGGACACCTTTAACGGTGAACTGACAAAACAGCAGTTCAACACCGTTATCGACCATCTGCTGACGCTGCCTCACGTAGATATTATCGCTTGTGGTAAGCACCACGGTTATACATTGAATAGCTACGATGATGCGTTCATCCAACTGGCGCGCATGTACTACCATCGCCTTGAATTAGTAGATAATTTCTCAAATCTGGATGATGTATTCTTTAAGTTTGCGCTGAATCTGCCAGACAGTATGTTAGACGACACCATGAGCGCTCTGACAGACATTCTCGACGGTATTATGGTGCCAGTTACCAGCGGCCATGGCTCGATTGACCTGATCATTCCCGGTATTCATAAAGCTAACGGCTTGCGGATCCTGCAGGAAAAATGGGGCATTGCTGACAGCGAAGTCGTGACGTTTGGCGATGGTGGCAATGATATTGAAATGCTGCGTCAGGCCAGGTACGGATTTGCCATGGCCAATGCCCCTGAAAAAATTAAGCAAGTTGCGACTTATCAGGCAGGACATTGCAATCAGCAAGCGGTGCTGGATGTGATTGAAAAGGTACTGAAAAAAGAAGCGCCGTTTAACGTGTGATTTTAAGTAAAGTGGAGGATGACGCGCTCCTACAACGACCCTTCGTAGGTCGGATAAGCGCAGCGTCATCCGACATTTATCTCAAATACAGCAGACCGTAACCCACCGCAGCCGCCCATAACAACATCGGCAATGAATAGTAGTGGAAACGCACCCAAATACGGCGATCGTTAGCCATACGTAAAGCAATCAAATTTGCCAGCGAACCGGGCAGCAGACCGAAACCGCCAATGTTCACTGCAAAGGCTAGCAGCATCGAAGCGGGGACGTAATTCAGCAGTAAAATGGTCGATGGAACATTACTAATCAACTGCGACAAACCGATTCCCAATGCAAATAATCCTGTGGCTGAAAGCTGATTAATGCCCGCTAACGCGTGCTGTAACACCGGAAGTTGCGTGATCAGCCAGACATCGATAAACATCACCATAAATACCAGCAACAGACTCCAGTCGATACTGAGCAATACTCTTCGAGCCAACAGCAAGAAACCTATGGCCACAACCACCAGCCCCCAGATGTCTTGTTTTAGCTCCAGCGCGACAATAAATACCACGTACAGAGCCACACAACTCAGCACCAGCCGTGGCTGCCAGTCGTGCTTTTTATCATGGATTTGGTAGACGAGTTTTTTGTTGGGAAAACAGAACCAACAAAGCGCCAGCAGGCTGAGCATGATAGCGAACGCTATTGGTGCCATTTGCCAGCTAAATTCCCCGAACGATAAACCCGAGCGCCCCCACAATAAAATGTTCTGCGGATTACCAATCGGCGTGAGCATTGAGCCAGCATTGACCGCCAACGCTTCAAAGATGATGATCCGATTAATCGGGATGGCGCACAGTTTTTTCAGCGTGATGGTCAACGGCACGATAATAAACAGGGCCACGTCGTTGGTCAGGAATGTGGCGAGCAATGCCGCCGCGCTGACTAAAAACATCGCCAGCGTTCGCTCGTTATCAAAGCGTTTCACCATGCGACGGCCCAGCACATCGAAATAGCCGCTTAACTCGACGCCTTTGGTCAGCATCATTAAGCCCGCAAGCGTAATAATGGTGTGCCAATCAATGGCATGAACCCAAAGTGTTGGATGAAATGGCGCGATGAAACTTAATACCACACCGCACAGAAGCAATAGATGAAGGAATCGATCGCGAGCAAACGGGCGAACCAGGCTTAACAGCATTGCTACTTAAATCCTCGCTGCTCACTAAACAAACGAAATGCCGCCAGGGTTTCTTCACTGACGTGATGCTCCACCCCTTCGGCATCAATCCTTGCGGTTTCCGGGCTAATTCCCAACGCGAGGAAAAAGTTTTCCACAATCTGATGACGTTCGCGGCTGATTTGCGCCAGCTTTTCACCTTCAGCAGTTAAAAACACACCGCGCCACGGAATTTGCTCAATCAGCCCAACCGAGGCGAGTCTCTTTAACATTTTCGCAACGGTTGGTTGAGAAACACCGAGTCGCGCCGCCATATCAACCTGACGGACTTCCCCCACTTCGCGAATCAAATCTGAAATCAACTCAACGTAGTCATCAATCAATTCACGACGGTGCGCTTCCCGCACCTGCCGAAAGCCTTCGACATGCTCTTCAACGTTTACCAACTGCGTCACTTTCTGTTTATTTTTTTGGCCAGGCGTACGGCTCATGATGCTTCCTCTTGCAGTGGCGCGGCATCGTCCAATGACGACGTTCGGCCCCATTGTAAACCAGCATCACGGAAGCACAAAAATTTAACGAATTAGCAATAGCTATACAATATAGCCTGTGCTATATCTGTATGTAATGCAGACAGCCTTAAAGGGAAACAAGGGCAGCAGAAGTGAACAGGAGGGTTATATGAACGAATTTAAGAGGTGCATGAGCGTGTTTACACATTCCCCGTTTCAAGTGCGGCTAATGCTGCTCAACATGTTGTGTGATTTGGTTTCCGGGAAACCACAACAGGGCGAAAAACCTAAGTCATAGGCAGTCGCCCTGCCTTTTCGGGTTTAGTCATTCTGAACGGCTCATCTATTTGTAACTTTTCATTTCATGATGATTCAGTGAATACCTCACGCAACAGCGCTTTAACCTTACCATTTGTTGGATTTGCTACCTGCTTCGCAAAACACATTTCTCTTATCAGTTGATCTTCTTATCGTACCGCTCTATCTTCTTGCAGCCCTGCACATGAAGCGGCTCGCAGATGCGGTCCAGTATCCCTTCTTTTCCGTCTGTCAGGCAGGTTCTTACCCTCGTCGCCAGGGTTTTCGCATGGCGTTTAGTAGATCTCGATAAACATGAATTTAACGCTTAAAGATTCCCTGACGATCCGCGCAGTGGCGCTTAATCCGTGGACTGGCTTTTATTTCCTGCAGTCTTTACTGATTAACTTTGCGCTCGGTTATGAATTTAGCATTCTGTATGCAGTGGCATTTAGTTGCGTATTACTGCTGCTATGGCGCAGTGCGCCCAAATTCCAAAAAGGCTTGCTGGCGATTTGCAGCCTGATTGCAGCAATGTATTTCCCTTTTGGCCAGGCCTACGGCTCGCCGAACTTTAATACCCTGCTTGCCCTACACTCAACTAACTTCGAAGAATCCACGGAACTGATGACTATCTTCCCGTGGTACAGCTATTTGGTGTCGATCTTTATTCTGGTGCTTGGCGTTATTGCGCTGCGCCGCAAAGTTGCACCTAAAAAACGCCTGTGGTGCCATTTTGATAGCTTATGCCTGGTTGTCAGCGTGGTCTGTTTCTTTGTCGCTCCGGTACAAAACCTGGCGTATGGCGGCGTATTTAAAATCAAAGACTCTGGTTACCCGGTATTCCGCTTCGTAAAAGATGTTGTGGTCAATAACCAGGAAGTGATTGATGAGCAAACGCGCATGAAGGCCTTCGCGCAGATGAAGGACACCTGGAATGTGCTGGCGGTTAAACCTAAATATCAAACTTACGTGGTGGTGATTGGTGAAAGTGCGCGCCGTGACGCATTAGGCGCATTCGGTGGCCATTGGGATAACACCCCGTTTGCCAGCCAGGTGAATGGCAATATATTCATGGATTATGTGGCGGCCAGCGGCTCAACGCAGAAATCGCTGGGCATGACGCTTAACCGTGTCATTGACGGCAAACCGCAATATCAAGACAGCATTATTACGCTTGCCAACCGGGCAGGCTTCCAGACCTGGTGGTTCTCGAACCAGGGGCAAATTGGTGAATACGATACCGCCATTGCCAGCATCGCCAAACGTGCCGATGAAGTGCAGTTCCTGAAAAGCGGTGATTTTGAAGCCGACAAAAATACCCGTGACGAAGCGTTGTTGAAAATGACCGCTCAGGTATTCGCGACACAACGAACTACGCCACAATTAATTGTGCTGCATTTGATGGGTTCACACCCGCAAGCATGCGACCGCACGCAGGGTAAATACAAAGATTTCGTCCAGTCGAAAGAAACGTCCTGCTATCTCTACACCATGACGCAAACCGACGATTTGCTGAAGCAGCTCTACCAACAGCTACAAAATACCGGGCAGAGTTTCTCGATGGTCTACTTCTCCGATCACGGTCTGGCAATTAAAGAGCGCGGCACTGAGGTGCAATATCTGGCGCATGGTGACGAGTTCCAACAAAACTTCCAGGTCCCATTTATGGTGCTGTCCAGCGACGATAAAGTGCATCGCCAGATAAAAGCGCGCCGTTCAGCGAATGATTTCCTGAATTTCTTCTCAGCGTGGACAGGGATTAAAACCAAAGAGTTAACGCCGAAGTACAAGTTCATTTCTGAGCAAAAAGCGGGGCCAATCTACATCACCAACTTTAAGCTCAAGAAGGTGGACTATACTCATCTGCAGACGGATGTGTTTGATACCAAGACTCGTTAAGCTAATCCCCTAATCAGGGAATTCAGAAATAAAAAAATCCGCCTCAAGGGGCGGATTTTTATTTTCACTCGATAAAAGAGTGAAATTAGAAGCGGTAACCTACGCCTGCGATCCAGGTGCCAACGTCAACGTTACGGATGCGGCTCTGCTCGTAGGAAACGTCCAGTGCAACGTTTTCGATTGGGTTGAACTGCATACCCGCGCCGTAAGAGAAGCCGTAATCGCTGGTGTCAGCTTTGTTCGGGAAAGAGGTGCTCTGGAATTTACCGTAACCAACACCGACTACACCGTAGATGCTTGCCCAATCGTTGATGCGGTAAGCAGGACCAGCAGTAATACCGTAGTATTGGCCTTTGGTGTAAACGCCTGACTCAGAACGGTCTTTCTCGGTGTAAGTGAAAGAACCGATGTAGCCCAGTGGGGTGTCGTTTTCGTAACGGTATTTCAGGTTGAAACCGCCAGCTTTGTTAGCAACGCCCTGCATATCGCTTTGTGCATAGCCGCCAGTTACGGTGCTAGTTGCAGCAGATGCGGTACCAACGGAAACGGCCAGAACACAAGCCAGTGCTGAAAGACATGCAATTTTTTTCATAATCCACCTCAATATGCTTCAAGTAACTTCTAAGTTTTTAATATATCAAAATTGTATCGGAAACTCTTCGATATTTACGTTGTCTAATGAATCCTTTCCTGTAACAGATCATTTCCATTACACCCTACTCCCTTAAATTTATAGCCTTTTTATCAAAAAACGACCTAATTGTTGTCATGAATTGCAACATAGTCATCCAGATAATTCTTAAACACTTTTGAACAAATCTTACGCAATCACACAGTTATGTTACTGCATCCGGCCATGATTTTTTTCAATGAAATCTCAACCAGCCATAACTTAATCATTTACACTGGGTCACTTTTTATTTTCTTTACTTAAATATACACATTAGCATTCGAGTTTCAGGTAGGAGGCAAGGACGAGAGTCCCCAGGAGCTTACTTGAGTAAGTGACTGGGGCGAGCGTCTGCGGCCAACACCCCTGCAACTTGAAGGATGATGGTATAGACACTGACTGACAGGATGCTGGATGCCCTTATCGCCACGTAAAACCCCCTTATGGTTACCCATTGTTGTTCTTTTGATTGCCATGACCTCGATTCAAAGTGGCGCATCACTTGCAAAATCACTCTTCCCGTTAGTCGGAGCACCAGGAGTGACCGCTTTGCGCCTGTTCCTGGGGACATTCATCCTGGTGGTTGTCTTTAAGCCGTGGCGTTTGCGCTTCAAAGCGGAGCAGCGCATCCCTTTGCTGATGTACGGGCTGGCGCTCGGCGGCATGAACTACCTGTTCTATTTATCGATTCAGACGGTTCCCCTGGGGATTGCCGTCGCCCTTGAGTTCACCGGCCCACTGGCCGTGGCACTGTTTTCATCACGTCGAGCGGTGGATTTTATCTGGGTGATTCTGGCGGTATTGGGTCTCTGGTTCTTATTACCGCTGGGGCAGTCAATTTCGCATGTCGATTTAGCCGGTGCCGCCTATGCACTGGGAGCCGGGGCATGTTGGGCGATATACATCCTGTTTGGACAAAAAGCCGGTGTCGATCATGGGCCAGCAACCGTGGCATTCGGTTCGCTGATAGCAGCAATAATCTTTGTACCGATTGGCGCATGGCAAGCGGGTGATGTTTTTTGGCACTGGTCACTTTTACCGTTAGGTCTCGGTGTTGCGGTATTATCGACAGCACTGCCCTACTCGCTGGAAATGATCGCCCTGACGCGTTTACCGACCCGCACCTTTGGCACGCTGATGAGTATGGAGCCTGGGCTCGCTGCACTGTCGGGAATGCTGTTCCTTGGTGAGCATCTGACTCTGGTGCAATGGCTGGCATTGCTTTCCATTATTGCCGCATCCATCGGTTCAACGCTGACTCTCAAGCGTGAAACGCAGATTACTCAGGTCGATGTAAAGTAGCCCACTCTGATATTATTTACCGTGGTTACGATTCCCACGGTAAATAACCTCTGCGTTCAACCACTTATATTTCCCTCTCTTACCTTCACAAAATAATAATTATTCCCATTCAACAATCACTCTTTGTTTAATTCAATTACCACTCGAAATACAAAATTGAAACTTATTGACTAACAATGAGTTACTAAATTCTATCCTTTCATTGCTATTAATCTGATAGGTACAACCTGCTCCTTCGAATACGAAATCAGGTGCTATACTTATTTCCGGTAATTCATTGGACATAACATCAAGAGGACGAAAGATTATGACTACCGCTAAACTGGTAAAAACCAAATCTACCAACCTACTGCATACCCGTAATGATGTTTCAGACAGCGAAAAGAAAGCCACCGTTGAGCTGCTGAATCGCCAGGTCATCCAGTTCATTGATTTGTCGTTAATTACCAAGCAAGCGCACTGGAATATGCGTGGTGCAAACTTTATTGCCGTTCATGAAATGCTTGACGGTTTCCGCACCGCCCTGACTGACCATCTCGACACCATGGCAGAACGCGCCGTTCAACTTGGCGGTGTCGCACTGGGTACAACGCAAGTCATTAACAGTAAAACACCACTGAAAAGCTATCCGTTGGATATTCACAGTGTTCAGGATCACCTTAAAGAGTTGGCCGACCGTTACGCGATTGTGGCGAACGATGTGCGTAAGGCAATCAGTGAAACGAAAGACGAAGATACCGCCGATATTCTGACTGCGGCTTCGCGAGATTTGGACAAGTTCCTGTGGTTCATTGAGTCAAATATCGATTAATTGCTAGCAGATTGTTACTTCATCCTCCCATTTCTGGGAGGATGGATGCACTGTTTTAGCGCATAAAAATGGTTATCCCTGCCGCAAAAGTTACTCATTTGTAATAATCACTTCACACAATCGTTAACAGCCGATTGTTTTACCGCCTTAATCTGCGGTAAAACTAGACTTCATCGTTCCTCAATACTTAACGCACCAAAACTGGGCACCATTAGAGTGCACTGCAACTCACTTGCAACCATTATTGTGCAATGTTACATATTCACATCCTTGCAAAAACAGTAAGTTGAAAACCTGGCATGATTTTTCCATGTTGCCGCTTACTGATGCAGGGGATTGCCCCATGGATAAACAAGGAAATGCTATGAAGTCGATTTTAAAAGTTTCACTGGCTGCACTCACTCTGGCTTTTGCGGTTTCTTCCCACGCCGCTGATAAGAAACTGGTCGTTGCGACCGACACCGCATTCGTTCCTTTTGAATTTAAACAAGGCGACAAATACGTCGGTTTTGATATCGATTTATGGGATGCCGTAGCAAAAGAATTAAAACTGGATTACACCCTCAAGCCAATGGATTTCAGCGGCATCATTCCTGCGCTGCAAACCAAAAATATCGACCTGGCGCTGGCGGGTATCACCATCACCGAAGAACGTAAAAAAGCGATTGAATTCTCTGACGGCTACTACAAAAGCGGCCTGTTGGTGATGGTTAAAGCCGACAACGATTCCGTTAAAAGCGTGAAAGATCTCGACGGTAAAGTGGTTGCAGTGAAGAGCGGCACCGGTTCTGTTGATTACGCGAAAGCCAACATCAAAACTAAAGACCTGCGTCAGTTCCCGAACATCGATAACGCCTACATGGAACTGGGCACCAACCGTGCTGACGCGGTACTGCACGATACGCCAAACATTCTTTACTTCATCAAAACGGCTGGCCAGGGCAAGTTCAAAGCAGTTGGCGACTCTCTTGAAGCACAGCAATACGGTATCGCCTTCCCTAAAGGTAGCGATGACCTGCGTGTGAAAGTGAACGGCGCGCTGAAAACCCTGAAAGAGAACGGCAAGTACAACGAAATCTACAAAAAATGGTTCGGCACTGAGCCAAAATAATAAATCTAAAATGATGTAAGCAAGACCTAAGGGGCGGCTTTCGCCCCTGATACTTTTGAACCACGGTATACATAACAGGAAATAATCATGGAGTTCGACTGGAGTGCCATCTGGCCTGCAATCCCGCTTTTGATTGAAGGCGCCAAAATGACTTTGCTGATTTCGGTCATCGGGTTGTTTGGTGGTCTGATTATTGGTCTGGTTGCTGGCTTCGCCCGTACTTACGGCGGCTGGATTGCCAACCACATCGCATTAGTTTTCATTGAAGTGATTCGCGGCACGCCGATTGTCGTACAGGTGATGTTTATTTACTTCGCCTTGCCTATGGCTATCCCGGATCTGCGCATTGACCCGTTCAGCGCCGCGGTCGTGACCATTATGATCAACTCCGGTGCCTACATTGCGGAAATTACCCGTGGTGCGGTGCTGTCGATTCATAAAGGTTTTCAGGAAGCCGGTCTTGCACTGGGGCTTTCTAAACGCGAAACCATTCGCCACGTGATTATGCCGCTGGCGCTGCGTCGTATGTTGCCACCATTGGGCAACCAGTGGATTATCAGCATCAAAGACACTTCACTGTTCATCGTTATCGGTGTGGCTGAGCTGACCCGTCAGGGACAAGAAATTATTGCTGGAAACTTCCGTGCGCTGGAAATCTGGAGCGCCGTTGCGGTCTTCTATCTGATTATTACTTTGGTGCTGAGCTTCGTGCTGCGTCGCCTTGAAAGAAGGATGAAAATCCTGTGATTGAATTTAAAAACGTTTCTAAGCACTTTGGCAAAACCCAGGTGCTGCACAACATCGACCTCAACATTAAACAGGGTGAAGTGGTGGTGATTATCGGGCCGTCAGGCTCAGGTAAATCGACGCTGCTGCGCTGCATCAACAAACTGGAAGACATCACTAGTGGTGACCTGTTTGTCGACGGTCTGAAAGTTAACGACCCGAAAGTCGATGAGCGCCTGATTCGTCAGGAAGCCGGCATGGTGTTCCAACAGTTTTATCTGTTCCCGCACCTGACCGCGCTGGAAAACGTCGCCTTTGGCCCGATTCGTGTACGTGGTCTGAAAAAAGACGCCGCCGATAAACTGGCTAAAGAGCTGTTAGCGAAAGTGGGCCTTGCGGAACGTGCGCATCACTACCCATCAGAGCTTTCTGGCGGCCAGCAACAGCGTGTGGCAATCGCCCGGGCGTTAGCGGTTAAACCGAAAATGATGCTGTTTGATGAGCCAACCTCGGCACTTGACCCGGAACTGCGTCACGAAGTGTTGAAGGTTATGCAGGATCTGGCTGAAGAAGGCATGACGATGGTTATTGTGACGCACGAAGTCGGATTCGCCGCCAAAGTCGCCTCGCGCCTCATCTTCATTGATAAAGGGCGCATTGCTGAAGATGGTAACCCGCAAGAACTGATTGAGAACCCACCAAGCCCGCGTTTGCAGGAATTCTTGCAGCACGTTTCCTGAGTTCTCGACCTCACCCTCTCCTTTTGGAGAGGGCCGGGGTGAAGGGAATGCTATTTATAACGTGTGGCAGCCCAACGAACGCGCTGCGCATCGTTCATAAAGGTCCAGGCAATGAAGCGGCTCTGCTTCTGCCCCTGGGCCATCTCTTTCTTCACCACTTTTTCGACGCCAGCTTCTTGCAACGCGCGATAAATCAACGGCAGGTTCTCACCACGAGAAACCAGCGAGGTGAACCACTGCACCTGGCGGGCAAACGCCTTGCTTTCGTTGACCATCTGGTTAATAAACGCCACTTCGCCACCTTCACACCACAACTCTTGCTCACGTCCGCCAAAGTTCAGTGCGCCGTCTTTCGCCTGGCCGAGGTTTACGCGTTTACGCTCGCTACCGCTGCGGGCCGCCTGTGCAGAATCGTGGAACGGTGGGTTGCACAACGTGGCATCGAACATTTCGTTTTTATGAATCACACCCGGCAAAATTGCGGTTGCCGTTTTCTGGCGACGCAAACGAATCAGGCGTGACAGGCCTGGATTAGCATCAATAATCGCCGTTGCGTTACGCAAAGCCTCGCCATCCACATCGGTGCCGGTAAAACGCCAGCCGTATTCATGTTGGCCAATAAGCGGATAAATACAGTTGGCCCCCACACCCACATCCAGTACTGAAGCCTGCGAAGGCACCACGCCGCCGTTACCTTCTGCCAGTAAATCTGCCAGATGGTGAATATAATCGGCACGCCCAGGCACCGGAGGGCAAAGAAAGTCTTCAGGAATATCCCACTGTTTCACACCGTAGAAATGCGCCAATAGCGCCTGA
Organism: Buttiauxella sp. JUb87; assembly: GCF_004361975.1. Classification (NCBI taxonomy): domain Bacteria; kingdom Pseudomonadati; phylum Pseudomonadota; class Gammaproteobacteria; order Enterobacterales; family Enterobacteriaceae; genus Buttiauxella; species Buttiauxella sp. JUb87. The sequence continues at coordinate 574,747 of NZ_SNVY01000003.1, read as the reverse complement.
TTCAGCGCTTTCACTGCCAGCGGGTCAGCAAAATCAACCGTCGTTTCGCCATGCGGGCCAGGGCGTAAAAATGCGCCGAGTGCTGGGCTGCTTTGTGTCAGCGCCTGGAAATCATAACGGTTACGATGACGATTACGTGGGTGCAGACCCGGTTTGGTAGTGGCAGGGGTTTTCATTGCGGCTTCTCCTTGTGTGGTCGCGTAAGATACTCTGTGAAGCCAGCGGGGTAAACAACGCCGCGCCAATTTCATCACTGAAGCAGAGGTTTTATGTCCGCGAAACGTTATTACTACGAACCTGCCGACGGCCACGGTTTACCGCACGACCCGCTCAATGCCATTATCGGCCCGCGCCCAATAGGCTGGATTTCCTCATACGATCAACAAGGTAACCGTAATCTGGCGCCGTACAGTTTCTTTAACTGTTTTAATTATCGGCCACCTATTATTGGTTTCGCCAGCAGTGGCTGGAAAGACAGCGTACAAAATATCGTTGAAACAAAAGAGTTCGTCTGGAACCTCGCCACGCGTGAACTGGCTGAGCAAATGAATGAAACCTCAGCCTCCATACCACGCGGTGAAGATGAGTTCGTTCGCGCGGGGTTAACTGCCGTTGTCGGGCAAAAAGTCAAAGCCAGCCTCGTTGCCGAAAGCCCGGTTAATTTTGAATGCCGCCTGTCGCAGTGCATTCAACTCACGACTGCCGACGGTGCGGCGATTGATAGCTGGCTGGTGTTGGGCGAAGTGGTCGCCGTTCATATTGACGAGTCACTACTAAAAGACGGTATTTACCAGACCGCGCTGGCAAAACCGGTGCTGCGTGCGGGTGGCCCATCGGCTTATTACACTATCGATGAAAGCCATCGTTTTGACTTAACTCGCCCCGACGCCCGATAAAATCAGCAAAATCATACACCTGTATCTATATGATTTGTAAGAATTTCGTCAAGTTATGTCGTTCAAAAAATGAGCATAAGTCCATCAGTTTTTTGCGTCTATGGTTTGGCGCATTGCACCTACACTGTAGGTGCTGATGATTTTTTAATCGGTTCCCAAAAGCGATGAGGATGTGATTATGAAAAAATTGCTGTATTTTTCTGCGGTTGTCACCCTTGCGGCATTACCGTTTGCCACCATGGCAGCTCAAGAAACGAATGACATCAATAACAGCCAACTCCGCCCTGCGGGGACGGTTTCGGTCTCAGGCGCGGCGAATCTTGACGATCTGGAAGCCAAACTTGGAGAAAAAGCGAAAGAAGAAGGTGCAAAAGGTTTTGTTGTTAACTCAGCCAGCGGTGAAAACAAGATGTTCGGCACCGCAACTATTTATAAATAGTCTTAATAGTTATCCCCTGGGTGACTTTCAATAACGGTTTCCATAACAGGATACCGTTATTTATTGTTAAGTTTGTTGGTTCATCCGTTCCAAATTAAATCAAAAACAATAAATACCCTTCGTAAATACTGCCTAATACCTCGGTAATTCCTTGCATTCATTTTCTCAACTTAGAATAAATTCACGAGAGAAACAAAAGACATTTCCAATCATATTAAATTGAGTGAGCAACAACACAAAAAATAGCAAAACCACTCCTGATTAATAAAAAATGTGAAGTCTATACAAGTTGGTTATCGGACAAATGCAATAAGCTGTCATACAGCAATAACGGCCTCCATTCGAAACTTCACCTTTTCTTTTATGCAGGAAGCATTTTATATGAAATTTTTGACACTGCCACGCAAACTACTTTGTGCCTCGCTGATTACGTTGTGTGCCACAGGTGCAAATGCTGCTGACAAAATAACTTTAAAACTCGCGCATAACCTGGAACGCAGCCATGTTGTGCATCAAGCCTATGAACAATTAGCCAAAGAGGTACAACAACTTTCTGATGGCAGTATGCGTATTCGTATTTATCCAAGTAGCCAAATGGGTAGCGCCCGTGAAACATTAGAACTATTACAAAATGGCGCACTGGATATGACCAAAGGTTCTGCCAGTGATTTGGAATCTTTCGACAATACTTACGCTATTTATAATTTGCCATATTTATTCAAAGACCAACAACATTTTAATCGCGTGGTATTTGGTGAAATCGGCAAAGAAATTATGGAATCAACCAAAGATAAAGGTTTCTTTGCTATTTCAGCATATGTTGCAGGTACCCGCAGTTTTTATGCGAAAAAACCGATCACCAAACCAGAAGATTTAAAAGGACTTAAAATTCGCGTTCAGGCCAGCCCAACCACCTTGAAAATGGTGGAATTAATGGGCGGTTCACCAACCCCTATTTCTTTCGGCGAAGTGTATACCGCAATGCAGCAAGGCGTTGTTGATGGCGCGGAAAATAACGTTCCATCATGGGTGCAGACTCGCCATATCGAAATCGCCAAAGTGTTCTCGGAAGATGAACATACATCTATTCCCGACTTCCTCGTTATCTCAACCAAAACCTGGGACAAACTATCCCCTGAACAGCAGCAAATCTTGATGACAGCGGCGAAAAACTCCGAAACATATCAACAAAAGCTTTGGGACAAAGTCGATTCTGATTCACGTGCTAAAGCTAAAGCGATGGGGGCCACTATCCTCAGCGTTGATAAAGCCCCGTTCCGCGCAGCCGTAAAACCGCTGTATGACGACTTCGCCAAAGATCCAAAACAAGCGGCTCTGCTGGCTAAATTCGAAGCCGCTACCGAGTGATTTAGGGTTGCAGGTTTCAGCGGGTGAGCTCCTCACCCGCTCGTCCAAAGTTAATTTTCAGGTATACAAACATGATACTAAAGCCCATAAAGCTTGCGGTAGACCGGACTATTGCCACTTTTTCCGTGCTGGTAATGGTCGCGCTGGTCATCTGCGTGGTGTGGCAAGTGTTTAGCCGCTATGTACTCAACCAGCCCAGCACATTGACCGATGAACTGGCGCGTTTTCTGATGATCTGGGTGGGTCTATTGGGCGCGTCATACACCGTGGGTGCACAGCGCCATCTGTCCATCGATTTTCTTTCCATGATGATGCCAGACAATAAAAAACCCCTGCTCGGCATGCTAATCAACACACTGGTGCTGCTATTTTCTGGCGGGGTTATCGTCAATGGCGGCCTAAAACTCATTGAAAAGACACTTGCCACTTCGCAACTCTCGGCGGCGCTGCAAATCCCTATGGGCTACGTCTACATAGTGCTGCCGTTAAGCGGGGCGATCATGATGTTTTATTCGCTCTACTTTATCTTGACCGATGCTCAAACTTTAGTCCGTCACGAGGGTAAATAATGGAAACTTACATCGCCCTTACCTTATTCGGCGCGTTCTTCGTGCTGGTGTTTCTCGGGGTTCCTATCTCATTCGCCATTGGGATCGCCACCGTTTCATCGATGCTTATCATGTTCCCATGGGACGTTGCCATTATCACGGTTTCACAACGCCTGGCGAACGGGTTGGATAACTTTGCTCTGCTGGCGATTCCGTTCTTCATTTTTGCCGGAACGCTGATGAACAGCGGCGGGATAGCCATCAGGCTAATTAACCTGGCGCAAATTATGGTAGGACGGGTACCGGGTTCACTGGGCCACGTTAACGTACTGGCGAACATGATGTTTGGTTCGATTTCCGGTTCAGCAGTCGCGGCGGCTGCTGCCGTGGGTGGCACACTTTCGCCGATTCAAAACAAAGAGGGTTACGATCCGGCGTTCTCGACAGCGGTCAACGTTTCCTCTTGTATTACCGGTTTACTGATCCCACCTTCTAACGTGTTGATCGTCTTCTCGCTGACTGCTGGCGGGGTTTCGGTCGCTTCGCTATTTATGGCCGGGTACTTACCTGGCATCCTGATGGGTCTGTCCATCATGCTGGTGTGCGGGATTATCTCCAAACGCCGCGGCTATCCAGTATCCGCTCGTCCAACGTGTGCACAGGCGGCCAAAGCGTTTCTCGATGCCTTGCCAAGTTTGTTGCTGGTGATCATCGTGATGGGTGGAATTCTGGGCGGCGTATTTACCGCAACGGAAGCCTCGGCTATCGCGGTAGTTTATACCTTCGTGCTCTCGGTGCTTATCTACCGCGAAGTGAAATGGCGCGATTTACCGAAACTAATCCTCGACTCCGTGGTAACCACCTCAATTGTTCTGCTACTGATTGGCTTCTCGGTTGGCATGTCGTGGGCGATGACCAATGCTGATATTCCATACATTATTAGCGACACGCTGATGGGGATTTCAGACAACCCACTGATTATTCTGCTGCTGATTAACATCGTGTTGCTGATTGTCGGCATCTTTATGGATATGACGCCTGCGGTGCTGATCTTCACGCCAATCTTCCTGCCGATTGCGCAAGAGTTGGGTATGGACCCGGTGCATTTCGGCATCATGATGGTAGCGAACCTGTGCGTCGGGTTGCTGACACCTCCGGTGGGAAGTGCGCTGTTCGTGGGCTGCTCGATTACCGGCGTGAAAATCCAGCACCTGATCAAACCGCTGCTACCGTTCTATGCCGCATTATTTGTTTCACTGATGATGATTACCTACATTCCTGAGATTTCGCTGTTCATTCCTCGATTGCTGGGACTGATGTAATTCCTGCCTGCTTGAGACTGATGACAAATCACACACATGGTGGATGACGCTGGCGCTTATCCACCCTACAAAACCTTCTGGAACGGAGTAGATTGGATAAGCGCCAGCGTCATCCACCCTACAAAACCTTCTGGAACGGAGTAGATTGGATAAGCGCTAGCGTCATCCACCCTACAAAACCTTCTGGAACGGAGTGGGTTGGATAAGCGCCAGCGTCATCCGACAGCTGACCTTATCATAAGCAATCATGTGATACTTTTGTGAATCCACTCACTTTATTCGCCGCTAACAATCCCTACTGTATACAACACAAGAATTGTCTCTTGTGATTACTTACGGAGCGGTAAGAATGAAAAACCTGATGGCCGCAATAGAAGCAAAGCTGATGCCGCTGGCCGCGAAAATGGCGCAACAACGCCACCTCGGAGCCATTCGCGATGCCTATATCTCATTTATGCCGTTTATCATTGTCGGTTCAATCCTGCTGGTTATCTCCTCTTTCCCAAGTACCGCCTATCAGCAGTTTATGGCGTCGATTTTTGGTGAAGGCTGGTCTGCAACTGTCGAAATCCCGTTTACTGCCATCTTCTCCACCATGGCGGTATTTATTAGTTTTCTGGTCGCCTACCGTCTTGCCGAACGTTATGACATCGACAAAATGTCATCCGGGATTTTGTCTCTTTCCTGCTTCTTGATTCTCACCCCTTTCGCGAAAACTCAGGAAATCGGCAACCTGATCCCCATGGAATGGCTCGGCTCCAAAGGCTTGTTTGTGGCGATGCTCGGGGCAATTGCCAGTACCGAATTGTTTGCCTGGATGCTGCGCCAGAACTGGGTGATTCGCATGCCGGATGGCGTGCCACCCGCAGTGCAAAAATCCTTTGCCGCGCTGATCCCGTCATTGCTGGTTCTGGTGCTTGCGCTGGCGGTTCGTGTGTTGTTTGCCAAAACCGAGTACCACACCATTCACCAGTTTGTGTACGAAGTGCTCGCCACGCCAATCCGCCACTTTGGCACCTCGTATGTCGGCGCGTTGTTTACCTGCTTTAGCATCACCGGCTTGTGGTCTGTCGGGATCAACTCCGGCTCGATGGTGAACGGCATCCTGCGTCCTTTCTGGATGGAAAACCAAATGGAGAACCTGGCGGCTACGCAGGCCGGTTTACTCCCACCGCACGTTGTCACTGAGCAGTTCTACGACATGATTTGGATGGGTGGCGCGGGCGCAACTTTGTCTCTGGTGATTGCTATGCTGCTATTTGCCCGCAGCCAGCACATTAAGAACGTTTCGCGTCTGGCCATCGGTTCTTCCATCTTCAACATTAACGAACCGGTGCTGTTTGGCCTGCCGGTTATCATGAACCCGATAATGCTAATCCCATTCAACCTGGTGCCGCTGGTACTGGTCACCGTGCAATACATCACCATGTCGCTGGGTTGGGTCGCGACCACCACGGGCGTGTATATCCCCTGGACGCTGCCGCCGGTGTTGAGCGGGTTTATCGTGACCGGGCATCTTAGCGGTGCGGTGATTCAGTTAACCAACCTGTTGATTGGCGCCATTATTTATCTGCCATTCCTCAAAGTTGTGGATAAGCAATATCGGGCCAATGAAGCGCCGGAGCTTTCTGCATCCACCAAACCCGCCACGGAGTAACTAAAACATGACGTTATCGACAAACTGGGGCGTGATTGCGACCTGGCGTATGGCCTGGGAAGGCGTTGGCGAAGCCGCGCAAATGTTGCAAGGGAACAGCGACGCCAGTGGCGCAGCAGTTCGCGCCGTCACTTGCGTGGAAGATTATCCATTCTATAAATCTGTCGGCTACGGCGGTTTGCCCAACGAGCAAGGCGTGGTTGAGCTCGACGCGGCCTTTATGGATGGCTCAACGCTTGCCATTGGCGCGGTCGCTAGTCTTCGCGATATCGCCAATCCTGTCCTTGTGGCACAGGCGTTAAGCCGTGAGCGCTTCAACAGTTTTATGGTTGGTGAAGGAGCGCAAACCTGGGCTTTAGCACAGGGCTTTGAGCGCAAAAACATGCTGACGGATCGTGCGCATCAACATTACCTGAAGCGCAAACGTGAAACCCTGGATCGCGGCCTCAGCCCGTATACCGGGCACGATACCGTGGGTGTAATTACCCTCGACCATAACCAGCAAATGTGTGTCGCCACCTCCACCAGCGGCTTGTTTATGAAGCGCCCAGGACGCGTGGGCGACTCCCCGGTTTCCGGTTCAGGTTTTTATGCCGATAGCCAAATTGGTGCTGCCACCGCTACAGGCCTTGGCGAAGATCTGATGAAAGGCTGTATTAGCTATGAAATTGTCTGCCGGATGGGGCGTGGCATGTCACCCCAACAGGCTGCTGAATCGGCGGTTTACGATCTCGAAAGCCAGCTGATTGCCCGTTTTGGTCGCGCCGGTGATTTATCAGTGGTGTGTATGAATAACCGTGGTGAATATGGTGCGGCAACAACCATCGATAACTTCTCGTTTTCCGTCGCCACTCCCGCACAAAAACCCACGGTCTTTTTGACGACCCGCGAAGGTAAGCACACGCTGATTCGCCCGGCAGACCAGGCCTGGCTTGATGCTTATCTGCAACGCGTAACCGCAGAGGTGATTATATGAAATGCCAGTTAGCCGCTTTTACACCATGCCCACCAGACGCGCATTTGGTGTTGTGGAAAAATCACACCGATGCGTGGCCGAAGCCATTGCACTCTTTGCTTGATGAAATGGCGCAACATGATGAAGTGCAGTCCACCACTTTCGGCTTGCATGGTGTTTGCCAGCAGTTGTCTCTTTTGCCATCCAGCCAACTGGATAGCCCCGTGGTGTTACGCCAGCTAACGGAAAGTTTGACCAACCTGCTGCCCAGCCCCGTTTCGCATCCGATTGCCATCGATATTTCTGGTTTTGACCTGGCAAACCCTGGCGTTTTTGCTCGCCTGCGCACGTTGCTGGTCGCGCTGATGAACCGCTTTTATCAGTTACCGCAGTTGGGTTATCGCCAGCAGCAAAAAGAGAGCAACGGGCAACTTTGGTTGTTAATCCGCGAAGCAAACTTACAGGCGCATGAACTCGCATGGCAAACTCAGGCCATCGCGCAAGGCATGCTGCTTTCCCGCCGCCTTGCCGACACGCCAGCTAATGATTGCCGCCCCCAAGACGTTGCTCAACAAGCCGCAGCCTGGGCCGCTACCCATCCGCAAACACACTGTGAAATTCTTGATGAACACGCGATTCGTGAACTCGGCATGGGTTGTCTTGATGCCACAGGAAAAGGCAGCAAAAATCCGCCCCGGTTGGTGACATTGCGCTGGCAGGGTGCGGCGGAAAATGCCCCAACTTATGCGTTTGTCGGTAAAGGGATAACCTTTGATACTGGCGGCCTGTGGCTGAAAGAAGGCGAAGGGATGCGCACCATGAAATACGATATGTGTGGTGCCGCCGTGGTCTTCGGGCTGATGGAGATTGTTAGAACACTGCAATTGCCACTGAATGTCGTGGCAGTAATGGCGCTGGCCGAAAACATGCCGGGCGAAAACGCCATGCTGCCAGGTGATGTAGTGAAATCTCACGCGGGGCTAAGCGTGGAAATTATTAATACCGACGCCGAAGGCCGTCTGGTGCTGGCAGATGCGTTGAGTTATGCCGCCACGCGCTTTAATCCGGCAGCATTAATTGATGTCGCTACCCTGACCGGAGCGGTAGTGAAAGCACTGGGTTATGACATTTCTGGCCTGATGAGTAACCATGTACAACTCAGCCAGCAACTACAGCAAGCTGCCGACTTAACGCAAGACCGAGTCTGGCCGTTACCGCTGGACGAAAGCTTTGATCCGCAAGTCAAAAGCCATATTGCCGATCTCACCAATACACCGCCGAACAATGCAGCAATTGCAGTCTCTGCCGCCCATTTTTTAAGTCAGTTTTGCCACCAAAAACCCTGGGCGCATTTAGATGTCAGCGGTACTGCGCTGAGTCGTGGTAAATTTACCCAGGCCAGCGGCCGCCCTGCTCTACTATTGACGCAGTTCTTACTCGGTCTTTGCGAAGGGAAAACGAAGGATCTGTAGCCAGGTTATAAGCGGGATTTTAACCACGCAACCGGTGAGAGGTTTTTCAGCCGGTTGCGGATAATTCGTTTATTCAGCAAATCCTCGAACTCCAGCAATACCGCACCAAATCCCAGGCGTTTGTCATAACGTTCACCGTTAAGTAGTTGTTCCAGAGTCTGCGCCCACTCACCGTTTGCTGCGCGAATTTGCCACTCTTCCTGCTGCGCTTCATGCAGTGGAACCTGTAACTTGTGCGTCAGTTGACGAGCAAGTTCGCTCGGGCAGGCCATTATCGACTGCACCTGCAACGGTAAACCTTGCTGCAAAAAGCCCACCAGCGCCTCCAGCGTTTGCTCACTTCCCCGCTCACGCAGTGCCACCGCCAGGAAACCTGAAACCGGGCAGCTAAATGCCAGTAGCGCGCCGTGTTTGTGGCTAATGGTTTCCGGTAGTGGGAAAACATCCAGGTGCAGATGACCCACAGGTTGTTTTAAATCGGGTTTCATCAAACGGGATTGCTGCCAGTTTTGCAGCGTTCTACTGACACTTGCGCGGGAAATGCCTTGCTGAACCAGTAATTGCGCGGCTTCTAACAGTTCATCAAGCGACAAAGCCAGACGCACACGCAGGAAAATCAGCAGCGCCTCTTGTTCAGGGCTAAGTGCACGATGAATGGTATTTGGCCGATGAGATTTGTCGTAACAGTCATCTCGCTTACGCCAGCGCCTGACGGTATCCACAGAAATATTCAGCTCTTCCGCCAGTTCACTGTCGGATTTGTCAGAGCTTTGAATATATTTGCGGGTACGCGGCGTCGTGGTGGCATTGGTGTGGAGCTTAATCTCCATCAGACCTCATCAGGCATACGGTTAAGTAAAGCCCTCATTATAAAAGCAACTTTACGAGCGAAAAGAGCAAATCGACAGATTATCGAAAAATAAGCGCGCAAGCGATTGCAGGCCACAGCAGCCCTGCTGCTGACAGAAAAATTAGCAAAAGGTGCGCTAAACCAAGTAGTTGTAAAGATATATAAGTCACAATGATAATTCGCACGCTAATCATTTTTAATTTCAATGATTTAGCAATCATTCAATTTTTTTGAATAAGGAGGTCAATTCTATTCGATTTATTATTCTGCTAAAAAGTGTGACCATAATCACATCGACGGAACATCGTCATCTTAAACAGAATAACCTGCGAGATATTAACTATGAAAACCATCAAATATGCTGTAGCCGCCATCGCCCTTGCTACTCTTTCTTTCGGCGCGTTCGCTGTACAATCAATCAATCCGGCTGAAGCTCAGAACTTAAACAAAGTCGGCGTGGTTTCAGCAGACGGCGCAACCACTCTGGACGGCCTGGAAGCAAAACTGGCAGATAAAGCACAAGCCGCCGGCGCAAAAGCGTATTCCATCACTTCGGCTAACACCAACGGCAAAATGAGCGGTACTGCGGTTATCTACAAATAATCTTCAGTATTGCCCTGATTTACCCTCATATTTTTGGAGCTTTGCTCCACACTGCATGACACTGTTATTACCCTTGTTGCCCGCGATTTTTTCGCGGGCTTTTTTTTGCTCTTTTTCTGCTCATCAGAATGTCTGATTAACGCGCATCAAACCGTCTTCAAGCGTGGCCACTTCTCCTGTAGCCACCAGACAGCAAGCCATTTGTATTTTTAATGACTGCGGTACAGGTTCCAACCCTGCAACACAACGTTCAATCCAACGGGCGGTGACTTCCGGATCTTTTCCGGCAGGTAGCACCACTTCCTCGTCGCCGATTTCAGTCTGGCGTTCACTCACAATGCGTGAACCCTGGCTGTCGATAAGTGTTATTTGCGGGCAACGCTGTGGATTGGCATACACTTCCCCTTCCGTACCGTGCATCAGCAAGCCACGCCCGCCAATGTCAGCAAAGAATTTCGCCACTTTCGGGACATATTCAGGATGCGAAACGCTGGCCAGGCGCAGCGCAGCATCTTCTGCAAACGGAGTTGCCAGTTTGGCGAGCGTGTGGGCACTATTACGCACCCCCATCCGCCAGCGCATTGCCAGCTGATCTTCCATTGGCGTGCAAAGCGCACTGATGGGGATATATACCGGATGATGAGAATCCAGTTTGGCCTGAGCCTGGCCGGCATGCAGCGTCGGCTCAATCCCCATCAGCTTAAAAATGGTTTCGGTTATGACACGCGTTGGATCGTGGCTTACGCCATGCACCACCACCGGAAAACCGAGACGGTTAAGTAACATCGCGAGCAAGGGAGTTAGGTTTGCTAGTTTGCGCGCGCCATTATAAGAAGGGATGACAATGGGCATCGGCTTGTTCACTGGTGGCGTCAGCGAGATGAGGTGGTGCTTCATCGCATCATAGAAGCCAAGCATTTCCGCCTCACCTTCGCCTTTGATACGCAGCGCAATCAGCACGCCGCCTAACTCCAGCTCCGGCACTTCGCCTCTGAGCATATGGGCGTATAAGCCGCGAGCGGTGTCAAAATCCAGATCGCGTGCGTGGTTCTTACCACGCCCGACTTCTTTAATGATCTTACGGTAATCCACTCCGACTCTCCTTTTTATTTCTTGCTCACACGTTTGCGTCGCACCGTCTTTTTCGGTGGGGTATCAATCAGTTTAGCCGCTGGCGCTTCAGGCTGGCTTATTGGAAACACTGGCAGTGCACCCAGTAAACGCTGCCCATAATTTTTGGTCAACAAGCGGCGGTCGTAAATCACCACTTCACCATAACAGCCGTGGCTACGAATTAAACGCCCGACTTGTTGAATAAGATTAAATGACGCGCTCGGTAAACTCTGTACTTCAAAAGGATAGCGTTTCAGGGTTTTTAACCATTCGCCTTCGGTGACCACCACCGGACTGTCAATTGGCGGGAAGGCAATTTTGTGGATGTGCACCTGGCTGAGTAAATCCCCTTTTAAATCCAGACCTTCGGCAAAAGATTGCAGGCCGATCAGCACACTGGTTTCACCTTGTTCAACACGTTTACGGTGCAGCTCCACCAGCCGATAACGTGGCATGTCGCCTTGCACCAGCAGTGTTAGTCGTAAATCGGTCACATGCGTCAGGAACACCTGCATCGCACGGTTGCTGGCGAACAGCACCAGCATCCCTTTGTGCTCGCCTTTTGCCAGTTCAGCACGGAAGAACGCTGCCATTTCAGCCAGATGCTGGGCTTCGTTTTCCATCGTCGGCTCAACGGTTAACTGCGGGATCACCAGCTTGCCCTGCTCGACGTGGTTAAACGGTGAATCCAGCGCGATAAACCGGTCACCTGCGTCTTCGTCCAGCCCACTCATTTCTTGTAAGCGATCGAATTTATTCAGTGAACGCAACGTTGCTGAAGTCACGATAACGTGCGGCACATTACGCCAGACCAGTTTTTCTAGCTGATCGCACACGCGGATCCCTACGCAATGGAAGAACAGATGCGGCTGACCTTCACGAACGTCACGAGTTACCCATTTCGACACCGGCGCACCCGATGCCTGCTCCATCGCCGAAAGCCGCCACAGTTTGCTCTGCGTTTCGAAATACCCCAATGCGCGGTTCATATGCAGTAACGCGCGGTGCAGACGCACAATATCGTGCGTTCCGGTTTTTTCGCCCAAATCGTTAAGCAGCGCTTCAGCCAGGCTGCGCAACCCTTCCATTAGCTTCGCCAGGCGTTTGCAAATCACCATGATTTCTTCGGGCAAAACGCCCATTTCAAAACGGTGAACCGCTTCCTGTTCGCCCGGTAACCACAATGAAACGATGCTGTTAAACGAACTCAGCAGTTCATAAATTTCATCACAATGGTTGGTCAGACGTTCGGGTGATGTCAGCGGTGGCGGGCTTTTCGGGCGGAACTGCGCCATGCAGGTTTCGACCAGTTTAGTGAAGAGATCGAACTGCAAACGGCTGTAACCGGGCGTGACTTCGGCGCTCATTTCCAGCGCGTCTCGGGCCACATCCGGCAAATGATGTCCTTCGTCTAAAATCAGCAGCAGGTTTTTTGCCTCAGGCAACACCGCGTCGCTTTCCATAGCCGCCATCACCAGCGAATGGTTTGCTACTACCACTTCCGCATCGTCAATCTCACGCCGTGCCACAAAGAACGGGCATTCACGATACCAGTGGCAATTGCGCCCCAGACAGCTGGCTTTGTCGGTGCTTAAACGCCGCCAGAGATCGTCTTCAATATTTTGCGAAGTATGGTCGCGCAGTCCGTCCCATTTATAGGCATCGAGATCGGTTTTCAGTTTGGCGCAACGTTGTTGTTCATATTTGCTGGTCGGTGCCATTTCATCTTCCAGAAAAGCCAGCAAATCACCTTGTGAAGCGTTGTCCGTCGCCAGGGCTGACAGGTTGCGCGGGCAAACGTAACGCCCACGACCAAAGGCGGCGGTAAATTTGAGATCGGGGATAATTTTGCGCAGTAGCGGCAAGTCTTTGCTGAAGATTTGATCCTGAAGAGCGACGTTGGCGGTGCTGACTACTAACGTTTTTTGCTCACCACGGGCGATGGCAATCCCGGGGATCAGGTAAGAAAGAGTTTTCCCCACACCTGTGGGTGCCTCAATCGCCAGATGACGACCCGCTTCGCCCGCTAGCGTTTTCGCCACTTCGGCAATCATTTGCCGTTGCGGTGGGCGCGGAATAAAGTCCGGGATCTGCTGCTGCAGCGCCTTATACCAGGCGGCGATTTGCTCTTTTTGAGCTGAGGACAAAGCCATGGAAACCACTTTTACTGTATAAACAACCACTATTGTCCCACTTTTTGCAGTCTTACAGCAAGGCTTGACGCATGACAAAGTGGCCAGGGGCGGTTCCTCTCTATAATCGAGCCTGTTTATCTTCCCACTGGTGTCAAAAAATGGATTATCAACTCAATTTAGACTGGCCTGAGTTTATGGCGAAATACTGGCAGAAAAAGCCGGTTATTTTGAAAAATGCGTTTCCGAATTTTGTCGATCCGATTACGCCGGATGAGTTAGCTGGTCTTGCTATGGAAGCAGAAGTGGATAGCCGCCTGGTAAGCCACACCAACGGTCAGTGGCAGGCTGCCAACGGGCCTTTCGAAGATTTTGATAATCTAGGGGAAACCGGTTGGTCGCTGTTGGCGCAGGCCGTTAACCACTGGCATGCACCCGCGGCTGAACTGGTACGTCCATTCCGTGTGTTACCGGACTGGCGTCTGGATGACCTGATGATCTCCTACTCGGTTCCTGGCGGCGGCGTTGGCCCACATATCGACCAATATGACGTGTTTATTATTCAGGGCATGGGCAGCCGTCGTTGGCGTGTCGGTGACAAACTGCCGATGCGCCAGTTCTGCCCGCATCCGGCATTGCTGCACGTTGATCCGTTTGAACCAATCATTGATGAAGATCTGGCACCTGGCGACATTCTGTATATTCCACCAGGTTTCCCGCACGATGGCTTCACGCATGAAACCGCACTCAACTATTCCGTTGGTTTCCGTGGGCCAAATGGCCGCGATTTGATCAGCAGCTTTGCTGATTACGCGCTGGAAAACGATCTCGGTGGCGAGCATTACAGCGATCCTGATTTAACCTGCCGCGAGCATCCGGGCAAAGTTGAAGGCTATGAGCTGGCTCGTCTGCGCGACATGATGATGGAAGTGATTAGCCAGCCTGAAGATTTCAAGCAGTGGTTTGGCCGCTTTATTACCACTCCGCGCCATGAGCTGGACATTGCGCCAGCGGAGCCGCCATATCAACCTGGGGAAATCCTTGATGCGTTACTCGGCGGCGAATGCCTGACGCGGTTGAGCGGTTTGCGCGTGCTGAATGTCGAGGGCGAGTTCTTCGTCAACAGCGAACCGATGGAAGCGCCGGTTCCGCATGCCGCCGATGCCCTGTGCCGTTACACCCTGTTGAGCCAGGCCGAACTGGGCGATGCTTTGCAGAACCCAGAATTTGTAAGCGTCTTAACTGAGTTAGTTAATCAAGGATATTGGTATTTCGACGATTAACAGATTTAGTTGCACCATGTAACTAAAAATTACCCAGAGTCTTTGTAACTGACTACAGTTATACGGGGGGTTTCCCGGGTAGACTTTGGGGATAACATGGCGCTTTATACAATCGGTGAAGTGGCTCTGCTTTGTGATATCAACCCCGTAACGTTGCGTGCCTGGCAACGGCGTTACGGGCTTTTGAAACCGCAGCGTACCGATGGCGGCCATCGATTATTTGACGATGCCGACCTCGAACGTATCCGTGAAATCAAACGCTGGATTGAAAACGGTGTTCAAGTCAGCAAGGTGAAAGCCTTACTGAGTGGGGAACTTCAGGATCGAGAAAGCGGCTGGCGTGAACGCCAGGAGCTATTGCTTCACCATTTACAAGCTGGCAGTCCGAACCGGTTACGAAACTGGATGGCTGACATTGGCCGCGACTATCCGGCAGAAACCCTCGTCAACCAGCTCTACATCCCTCTTCGTCGCCGTCTGCAATGCCAACAAGTCACACTCAACACGTTACTCAGTCTGCTGGATGGCGCCTTGATCAATTACATTGCGCTGTGTCTCGCCTCCGCGCGCAAACGCAGCGGTAAAGATGCGCTATTAATTGGATGGGATACACCGGATACCACCCGTTTATGGATGGCGGCGTGGATGGCAATCCAACAAGGCTGGCGTGTGGATGTGTTAGCGCATCCGTTGCACCAGTTGCGCCCTGAGCTGTTCGCCCAACAAACATTGCTGGTGTGGTGTGGCGATACGCCGACCCACAGTCAACTTGACCAGCTGGAACTTTGGCGCTGCTCGGGGTTACAAATTTACCCACTGATGAGCAACGGGCAATCGACCGAACACGCATAAGAAAAATTTAAAGGTTCATTAACAACCCTGCTTCATCTTATAATCGCAGACGTTATGTATGGAGCGAATATAAAGATGAAACTGAGTAAAATTGCCCTGGTGGGCGGTATGCTGGTGATGGCTATCGGTGGGATTGGCGGCGTAATGCTGGTTGGCTATATCGTCATCCTTCATGGCGCGTGATGTAACGTAATAAGCGTTCAAACAGGCGGTCGATAACCACGGCGGCCAACGCGACCAACAAAGCGCCTTGAATCACATAGGCGGTGTTAAAGCCGCTCAGCCCGATAATTATCGGCGAACCCAGGGTGCTGGCACCAACCGTTGAGGCAATCGCTGCGGTGCCGATATTAATGATCACCGAAGTGCGGATCCCCGCCAGAATCACAGGTGCTGCAAGGGGTAATTCGACTTTTCTCAGCATTTGCCAGCGGCTCATTCCGGCCCCCAGGGCAATCTCTTTTGTGGCTTCTGGTACCGCGCCAATCCCTGCTAACGTTCCCTGCAAAATCGGCAGCAAGCCGTATAACACCAGCGCGATAATTGCCGGTTGCTGACCAAACCCCATTACCGGAACGGCAATTGCCAGCACCGCGACGGGCGGGAAAGTTTGCCCAGCCGCGGTGATGGTTTCAACCAGAGAGCGAAACTCAAGTCCTGCCGGGCGTGTCACCGCGATACCCAGCCCCATGCCAATCACAATCGCCACCAAACTGGAAATCCCGACCAGCATAAAATGTTTGAGCGCCAGGGCGATAAAACTATCTTGTTGGTACAAAGGCCTTTCGAGTTCAGGAAAAAGCCAGCTGAACACGGGGCCGCTGTAAGGTAATACCGCTAACAATGCGATAAACAGCGCAATAAACCACAGCAGTGGGTCACGAAGCAGGCGCATTTTCACCCCGCATCTTTTCCCCCTGAACCAGGTCGCTAAAATGCAGCACCCCGCAAGGTTCACCACGCTGGTTTACCACCGGTAATTGCTGGCATTGGCGGTCAACAAACAGCGATAATGCCTCGCGCAAACTTAACGTTTCGCTGATTGGATCGCCTGCGATGCGCTCTTCCGTTCGCACCCGCTCAGCCACATGACAAAGTGACAACAGGCGTACACCAAGCTCACTGCGACCAAAGAAATCACGCACAAAATCTGTTGCCGGGCGCGTTAATAATTCCAGCGGTGTACCTTGCTGAACCACCTGCCCGCCATCCATCAGCACAATTCTGTCGGCCAGTGTTAGCGCTTCATCAATGTCGTGCGTCACCAGCACAATGGTGCGCCCAAGCAGTTGATGGATGCGGATAATTTCTTGTTGCAGCGCGCCGCGTGTCACCGGATCAAGCGCGCCAAAAGGCTCATCCATCAACAACACTTCCGGGTCAGCCGCCAGCGCGCGCGCCACGCCAACACGCTGTTGCTGCCCACCCGAAAGCTGATGCGGATAACGGTCACGAAATTGCGCTGCTTCCAGGCCGAGTAAATCCAGTAATTCGTCAATCCGCGCACTGATTCGCGCTTTCGGCCATTTCAGCAATTGCGGCACGGTGGCTATATTCTGGGCCACATTCCAGTGGGGAAACAGGCCAATCGACTGAATCGCATACCCCATGCGGCGGCGCAGAACTTTGGCGTCAAAATTACGGATTTCTTCACCTGCAAAGCGGATGCGCCCGCTATCGTGTTCGACCAGGCGGTTGATCATTTTCAGAGTGGTGGATTTTCCAGAACCTGAAGTGCCAATCAGCACCGTGAACTCCCCTTCCTTGATATGCAGCGACAAGTCGCTGACGGCTATCTCGCCCTGGAAGGATTTGCTGACATTTTCGAATTCGATCATGGCTGTTTTTCCTCAAGCAATGAGATAAACAGTTTAAAAAATGCGTCGAGGACAACCGCCAGCGCGATAACCGGGATCACACCGAGCAACACCAAATCCAGCGCGCTACTGAGTAACCCCTGGAAGATAATCGCCCCAAAACCACCGGCACCAATCAGCGCGGCAATCACCGTCATACCGATGGTCTGAACGCAGACAACACGCAGGCTGCGTAATAATACGGGTAGCGCCAGTGGTACTTCAGCCTGCCAAAAAATCTGCCAGCGCGACATGCCCATGCCTTCAGCACTTTCAATGATATTGCGTGGAACTTGCTGTAACCCTGCTACCACGCCGCGCACTAACGGCAATAGCGCGTACAGCACCAGCGCGATTAATGCTGGCGCGACGCCAATCCCGCTCACGCCCAGCGAACCCAGCCAGGGAAAAATCTTGACCAGCCCCGCCAGCGGCGCAATTAACAAACCGAACAACGCCACCGAAGGCACCGTTTGAATAACATTGAGCACCGAAAAGACCGAGGATTGCCAGCCTGGACGGTTGTAACACAGCACGCCCAACGGCACGCCAATCAACAGCGCTGGCAGCAACGTCCCCAATAACAGAGCCAGATGGCGCGACAGTGCATCATCAAAAACATCCTGACGGTTGGCATACTCTTTTAGCAGGGAAAGGTCGGAAAAAAATCCACTCAGCAGCAGTGCGAGAGGCACAACCCAGATCTGTATATTCAGCAGCAAACGCCAGAGTGCTTTGGGCGTCAGACGGTTGATGGCGTCAGTGCACAGCAGCAGGCATAAAGTTAGCGACAACCATAATCCGCTGCCCGGTGAGGAGCGCGCAAGCGTGCTTCCCTGCAGCGAAAACTGCGTTGCCGTGTTTCCCATCGCCCACAAAATAGCGATAAACGTCAGCTCGCCCACCAGGAGTGTCAATAGCAATGCAGGTGGCCGACAAGGTAACAGCGCCAGACAGGCCAGGATGAAAACCGCAACACAGAGAACCAGCCAGGCGTGCGCCGGGAGTTGGCTAAGCGCGATAGGCTCCCCGGAAACCAGGCGATTGGGTGCGAAATTGATAAACGGTAAAGCCGCGCCTGCCACTACCAGCAAAGTCACCAGTAGCAACAGGACACGATTATGAATTTTGAACAAACAGACATCCTGTTATTTCACGAAACCTTTCTGCTTCAGATAATCAGCAGCCACTTTTTTAGCGTCCAGTCCTTCCACCGCAATGCTGGCGTTCAGCTGTTGCAGCGTTTTCTCATCCAGCGAAGCAAATACCGGTTTTAACCAGTCGTCCAATTCCGGATACGCTTTCAGCACCGCTTCGCGCACCACTGGCGTAGGGGCATAAATAGGCTGCACGCCTTTTGGGTCGCTCAACGTTTGCAGGCCAAGTGCCGCCACCGGGCCATCCGTTCCGTAGGCCATTGCGGCATTTACGCCCGACGTTTGCTGTGCAGCAGCTTTAATGGTGACCGCCGTGTCACCACCCGCCAGAGACAACAATTGCGGCTGCTCGAGTTTAAAACCATAGGCTTTTTCAAACGCCGGGAGCGCATCAGAGCGTTCAATAAATTCAGCAGAAGCCGCAAGTTTGAATTCACCACCCTTTTTCAGGTAAGCGCTGAGATCGTCAAGCGAAGTCAGTTTGTTTTTCTCGGCCAGATCTTTGCGAACCGCGATGGTCCAGGTGTTATTGGCGGGAGCGGGAGTCAGCCATACCAGATGATTTTTCTCGGCATCAAGTTTTTTAACTTTCTCATAACCCTGTTGCGCATTTTTCCATGCCGGATCTTTTTCATCTTTGAAGAAAAATGCCCCGTTGCCGGTGTATTCCGGGTAAATATCCAGCTCGCCTGCGGTAATGGCCCCGCGCACGACTGGTGTGGTTCCCAACTGGACTTTATTGACGGTTTTGACACCGTGGCTGTCCAGCACCTGCAAAATAATATTACCGAGCAGTGACCCTTCGGTATCAATTTTAGAACCCACTTTCACCGGTTCTGCGGCTTGAGCGCCTACCGCCAGTAACACTAATCCTGTCATACCCCAACGCGCTGATAAGTTCATCGTACTTCCTCGTTGTTGTTCTTTGCTTAAAAATCATGGAGTCGCAAAAGTTTAGTCGAGAATTGAGGAATGGGAAAACTGGTGCTGGAAGTGAGAAATCTATCTGGCTCTTTTGCCCAATAAAAGAGGCCACCTTTTCACAGTGGCCTTTTATCAAAGTAACGACTTAAAGCTTATTTCAGTTCAAACTCGCTCTGTTTCACACGAGCAGAATCCAGCCCGATGAACACATTGAATTTGCCAGGTTCAGCAACGTGCTTCATCTGTGCGTTCCAGAACTTCAGCGCCTCAATGTCAATCGGGAAGCTCACGGTCTGGGTTTCGCCTGGTTTGAGCGTCACTTTCTTAAAGCCTTTCAGCTCTTTAACCGGGCGGCTCATTGATGCGGTGACATCCTGCAAATACAGCTGAACAACGGTTTCGCCTTCACGGTCGCCGGTGTTTTTCACTTCAACAGAAGCTTCGACTTTGCCATCAGCTTTCATTGATGGCGCTGACATTTTCACATCAGAAACCGTGAACGTGGTGTAGCTCAGGCCATAACCGAATGGGAACAGCGGGCCATTTGCTTCATCAAAGTAACGAGAAGTGTATTTGTTTGGTTTTTCCGGATTGTACGGACGGCCAGTATTCAGGTGGCTGTAGTAAACCGGGATCTGCCCGACAGAGCGCGGGAAGGACATCGGCAATTTGCCTGACGGGTTGTAATCGCCAAACAAAATATCGGCAACCGCGTTCCCGCCTTCGGTGCCGCTATACCACGCTTCCAACAGCGCATCGGCTTGTTGGTTTTCTTTGACCAACGCCAGCGGGCGACCGTTCATCAACACCAGTACCAACGGTTTGCCGGTCGCTTTCAGCGCGGCAATTAAATCGCGCTGGCTTTGCGGCAGCACAAGGTCGGTACGGCTAGAGGCTTCGTGTGCCATGCCTTGCGCTTCGCCAACAACCGCCACCACCACATCGGCAGATTTCGCGGTGTTAACCGCTTCGTCGATCATCTCTTTAGCTGAACGAGGATCAACGCTCACCGCAGGTTCGTACTGGTTCAGGAAGGCAACGATGTCTTTTTCATCAGTGACGTTAGCACCTTTAGCGACCACGATTTTGGCGTTATCGCCCACCGCATTTTTGATACCCTGCAACACAGTGATGGTCTGATCGGCCACACCCGCCGCAGACCAGCTACCCATCACGTCGCGCTTGCTGTCAGCCAGTGGGCCAACCACGGCAATGGTGCCTGATTTTTTCAGCGGCAAGGTTTGTAGGCGGTTTTTCAACAACACCATGCTTTCGCGGGCGACTTCGCGTGCTTCTTTACGATGCAGGCGGCTTTCGGCGTTGGTATCTGCCGGGTCAGATTCTTTCGGCCCTAAGTGGCTGTATGGGTCGTTAAACAGCCCCATGTCATACTTCACGTTCAGCACGTGGCGCGCGGCATCATCCAGTTCTGCCATCGGTACCTCACCGCTTTTCACCAGCTCTGGCAAGTATTTGCTGTAGTACTCATCGCTCATACTCATGTTGATGCCGGAGTTCAGTGCGACACGCACCGCATCTTTCGGGTCACTCGCCACACCGTGCTTGATCAGTTCTTTAATCGCACCATGGTCAGAAATAGTGATGCCTTTGAATTTCCACTCATCGCGCAGCAAGTCTTTGAGCAGCCAGCTGTCAGACGATGCAGGCGTACCGTTTAATGAATTCAGCGCAACCATTACGCCACCGCTGCCCGCATCCAGCGCGGCTTTGTACGGTGGCATATAGTCGTTGAACAAGCGCTGGGTGCTCATATCAACCGTGTTGTATTCCTTGCCACCTTCTACTGCGCCATAAGCGGCGAAGTGTTTGACGCTGGTCATTACCGAATAACGGTCTGCTGGGCTTTTGCCCTGCATCGCTTCAACCATGGTGCGGCCCATGATCGAGGTCAGGTAAGTATCTTCACCAAAGCCTTCAGAAACACGGCCCCAACGTGGGTCGCGTGACACATCGACCATCGGTGCCCATGTCATGTTCAGGCCATCATCAGCCGCTTCATAGGCAGAAACTCGGCCCACTGTTTTCACCGCTTCCAGATTAAAGGAAGAAGCTAAACCGAGGCTGATTGGGAACACGGTACGTTGGCCATGCACCACATCATAGGCAAAGAATAAGGGAATTTTCAGACGGCTGAGATCCATCACCTGATCCTGCATGGTGCGGATATCGTGACGGGTTACGGTGTTGAAAATCGCCCCAACCTGCCCGTCTTTGATCATCTCACGAATGGCTTCTTTCGGGTTATCCGGCCCGACGCTGATTAACCGCAACTGGCCGATTTTTTCGTCAGTGGTCATTTTTTTCAGCAAATCGGTGACGAAAGCGTCACGGGCTTCAGGCGTTAATGGGTGCGGGCCAAACATTTCATTAGCCAGCGCGGGTTGCAGCGCAAGGCTAACTGCCAAACTTACAGAACAGAGCCATTTCATCGACATTACTCTCTTGCTCAAGCCGCCACGCGGGGCAGCACGAAGTGTTAAGAGGTGCAGTGTGCCACAACGACACAGTGGTAAGAAGAGCGGTTCCGATGTTATGTGCTGATTTTCCGAGCGTTTCGGAAGAATCATTAGTGAATTGCAAGCTATGCTTGAAGGCGTCACTATTTTCACAAGGAGTGGATAAATGTCTAACCCGTTTATTAATGAACTCAATCGCCTGGTTGGCAACCAACATGTATTAACCGATGCAGCCAAAACGGCACGTTACCGTAAAGGTTTCCGTTCCGGCCAGGGCGAGGCGCTGGCGGTGGTTTTCCCCGGCACGTTGCTGGAGTTATGGCGTGTGCTGAGTGCTTGTGTCAGCACGGACAAAATCATCCTGATGCAGGCCGCCAATACCGGTTTGACCGAAGGCTCAACCCCAAATGGCAACGATTACGATCGTGAAATTGTCATTATCAGTACGCTACGTCTGGATAAATTGCAGTTGTTGGACGGCGGAAAACAGGTGCTGGCATTCCCTGGCAGCACGCTATATCAACTAGAAAAAGCGCTTAAACCGTTGGGGCGTGAACCGCATTCGGTGATCGGTTCGTCGTGTATTGGCGCATCGGTGATTGGCGGAATTTGTAATAACTCCGGTGGTTCGCTGGTGAAACGCGGACCGGCCTATACCGAAATGGCGCTGTATGCGCGTATAGACGAGCAAGGCAAATTAACGCTGGTCAACCATCTGGGTATCGACCTCGGCGTGACGCCCGAACAAATCCTCGGCAAGCTCGATGACGAGCGAGTGAAGCCAGAGAATGTGCTTCACGACCAGCGCCAGGCCTCTGATAAAGATTACGCCGAGCGCGTGCGAGATGTGGATGCCGACACGCCATCTCGCTTTAACGCTGACCCAAGCCGTCTTTTTGAAGCTTCAGGCTGCGCCGGGAAACTTGCCGTTTTTGCGGTACGCCTCGATACCTTTGTTGCCGAAAAGCAAAACGAAGTGTTCTACATCGGCACCAACAAACCAGAAGTGCTGACGGAAATCCGCCGCCATATTCTGGCTAATTTTGAAAACCTGCCGGTGGCGGGCGAATACATGCACCGCGATATTTACGATATCGCCGAGGTATATGGCAAAGACACGTTCATGATGATCGACAAGCTCGGCACCGACAAAATGCCGCTGTTCTTTACCCTGAAAGGCCGCACCGACGCGTGGATTGAAAAAGTCCCGTTCCTTAAGCCGCACTTCACCGACCGTGTGTTACAGCGTCTGAGCAACTGGAGCCCGAACCATTTACCGCCGCGCATGAAAGAGTGGCGTGGAAAATACGAACATCATTTGTTGTTGAAGATGTCGGGCGAAGGGATTGCCGAGGCGCGCAACTGGCTGGAGAGTTATTTCCAGCAGGCTGAGGGTGGCTTTTTCGTCTGTACGCCATCCGAAGGGGCGAAAGCGTTTTTACATCGTTTTGCCGCTGCCGGTGCTGCGGTGCGTTATCACGCGGTTCACGCCAGTGAAGTGGAAGATATTCTGGCGCTGGATATCGCTCTGCGCCGTAACGACCAGCAGTGGTTTGAGCAACTCCCACCAGAGATCAGCAGCCAAATCAGCCACAGTCTGTATTACGGCCACTTCATGTGCCATGTCTTCCACCAGGATTACATTGTCAAAAAAGGGGTTGATGTCCATGCGCTGAAAGAGCAAATGCTTGAGCTGCTACGCACGCGTGGCGCGCAGTATCCGGCTGAGCATAACGTCGGGCATCTCTATGAAGCGCCTGACAGCTTAAAGCAGTTTTATCAGGCAAATGACCCGACTAACAGCATGAACCCAGGCATTGGTAAAACTACGAAGCACAAATGGTGGGAGGAAGCATCCTGTAGCCATACGCACCACCACAACCCTCATTAACTGTTGCCGTCAACCACCAGACCAGGGGCTATTTTTCGTTGGTTTTTCGTACTAAATTAAAATTCCAAAAAGTGGTGTGACCTTACGCCACTTAAATTTTTTTGCGTACAGGAGCGGGAGATGTCAGTGCTCGAAACAGTACCGAGTGTAGGATTACATGTTCGCGACGCCAGCGCCGATGATATTCCGGCCATCACCGCCATTTATGAATGGCATGTTCTGCATGGGCGCGGCTCTTTCGAAGAAGAGCCGCCAACACGTAGCCAAATGGCTGAACGTCTTAACGCAGTTCATGCCCTACAACTCCCGTGGTTGGTCGCGGTATATTGCGGAATTGTGGTGGGTTATAGCTACGCGACAGCTTATCGTCCACGCCCGGGGTATCGTTTTACCATTGAAGACTCGGTTTATATCGACGCCAGTATGACGGGCAAAGGTGTGGGTCGTGAGCTGTTAAGCCAGCTGATTACCCGTTGCGAGCAGGGGCCATGGCGGCAAATGGTGGCGATTATTGGCGATGGTGAAAACAATTCAGGTTCATGCCGTTTGCACAAAAAACTCGGTTTCGAAGTGGTTGGGCAACTACGCAATGTGGGATTCAAGCTTGGCGGCTGGCGTGATACGTTGATTATGCAGCGCCCGCTTAATGATGGGGACCGGACGCTGCCATTAAATTAGGGTATTGCTTTAATCGTCCTGAGCATTGCCCGCAACCGTATTGCTCGCCATTTGAGCAGACTTCTGCTTTTTATACGCCAGCGCTGATGAAGGCACAGGCGTCACTTTGCCCGTTTCCATCCAGTTGCGTAAACGGTTTGCATCGGCAAAGTGGGTATATTTGCCGAAGGCATCCAACACCACCAGCGCCACCGGGCGGTTATTAATCATAGTGCGCATCACCAGGCAATGTCCGGCATTGTTGGTAAAGCCAGTTTTAGTGAGCTGAATGTTCCATTTGTTGTTGTAAACCAAATGGTTGGTATTACGGAACGGCAGCGTATAAGCCGGATTGGCAAACGTCGCCATATCTTCTTTGGTGGTGCTCAACTGGCCAAGCAGTGGATATTGCTTTGATGCAATCAGCAGTTTGGACAAGTCACGCGCCGTGGAAACGTTTTGAATCGACAATCCAGTCGGTTCAACGTAACGGGTGTGCGTCATACCCAGGGATTTGGCTTTCGCATTCATCGCGCGAATAAACGCGTTATAACCGCCAGGATAATGATGTGCCAGACTCGCCGCCGCGCGGTTTTCTGAAGACATTAAAGCCAACAACATCATGTCTTTACGGTTAATTTCACTTTTCAGACGTACGCGAGAATAAATCCCTTTCATTTCAGGCGTTTGGCTGATGTCGACGCTGAGCATTTCATCCATCGGCAGCTTCGCATCCAGAACCACCATCGCCGTCATCAGTTTGGTGATCGAGGCAATCGGGCGCACCAGATCGGGATGGCTGGAATACAAAATTTTATTGGTTTGCAGATCGACGATCATAGCACTGCCAGAGGCTATTTCCTGTGTGGAACTCACCTGTTGTACGGTGGCTTTAGTCGCAGCCTGAGAAGCGAGTGGTACGGCAATCATCAGCGCAAGGCTGAGCAACGATAGTCGAATTTTTGTCGGCATGGTGGCACTTCTGTAATTATTCAAGAATGTGATGTGTCCATCGAATCTGTTCACAGAACGTATGAATAGATGAGGCGTCAGCATAATACTCTGACGCCCCGGAAAACTGCCACAATTGATTCGTAATAAAATAGTTACCCACCGTTTAGAACAAACGGTATCCGTAACCCCACAAGATAACACTCAGCGCTAACAGGACTTCAAGCACCAGTACACCAATGGCGAGCGTTGAGCTAGAGAAGCTCATCCCCTCTTCTTTATTGATGCCAAGGAACTCGGGCACACCGACATACAGCAGGTAACCGGTGTAAACCAGCGCAGCAGCACCCACCAGAACACACAACCACACCAGCGGATACAGCGCCACAAGGCCACTTAAAAACAGTGGGGTCGCCACATATCCAGCAAACACCATGCAACGAGCCAGTGACGGGCGATGTGGATAGTTACGAGCCATCCACCACATGACACGCCCCATCACGGCGACACCAGCCAACATCAGTGCATAAAACAGTACGCCTAAATAGAATCCGGTAAACATCGACAATTGAACGAAGGTGCCGTCACCAAAATTCCAGCCAATTTGGGTTGTGCCGATAAACGCACAGATAACCGGAATGGCCGCCATGATTAACACATGGTGAGTGTAGTGATGCGATACCGTTTCGTTCTCGCGTTTTATATTCTGCATTTCACGATTAGGATGGGAAAAAAGCCCCCAGACATGACTCATAACGCCTCCTGACATGCCAAAAAAAATCGATTAAGCACAGTCAAAGTATAATGCACAGCGGCTTGATTGTTTTTTAATCAGATAAAAATAACTGGGGAAACGGAACAACATCTCCAACGGTCACAACCGCTATACTGAGGCTGTACAAAAACAAGGAATGACATTTAACACTGTGGATATTACTCAACTGATTGCGCATTACGGCTACGCCGCTTTGATTTTGGGCAGCATGGCTGAAGGGGAAACGGTAACTCTGCTGGGGGGGATTGCAGCACACCAGGGGTTGCTGAAATTTCCGCTAGTGGTTCTGTCCGTGGCGCTCGGCGGCATGATTGGCGACCAACTGCTGTATCTGGTTGGCAGGCGTTTTCGCGGTTCCATTCCTGCACGATTTCAAAAACACAAAAAGAAAATCATTAAAGCGCAGGATCTTATCAACCGTCACCCTTATTGGTTTGTCATCGGATCGCGCTTTATGTATGGCTTCCGGGTGATCGGGCCGATTTTGATAGGTGCCAGTCACCTACCTCCGCGGATCTTTTTGCCGCTCAATATCGTGGGCGCATTAATTTGGGCAACGCTTTTTACCACTCTGGGGTATATGGGCGGCGAAGTTGTTGGCCCGTGGCTGCAAAACCTGGACCAACATATAAAGCACTGGATTTGGTTGGTCGGCGTAGTTGCGGTGGTGTGGCTGGTGCGTTACTGGTTCAAACGCCGCGAGAACAATAAGTCAGGTTAACTTTTCGGTTTGAAATGAGGGTTAGCGAACATAAATCCGCCGTCGACGATAAACGATTGTCCGGTAGTGTAGCTGGCGCTGTCAGAGCACAACCATGCGACAAGACTGGCAATTTCTTCGGTTTCGCCAGCTCGCCCTAATGGGATCTCAGGAATTTTGCTTTTGACTCCGTCACCTTCTCCCATGTTGTTCATCGGCGTGGCAATAGCGCCGGGTGCAACAGCGTTGACCAGAATTTTATAATGCACCAGTTCCATCGCCATGGATTTGGTTAACCCGCCCAGCGCATGTTTTGCTGCCGTGTAAGCGCAGGCTTCAGGAAGCGGTGTGTGCTCGTGAACTGAGGTAATATTCACAATCCGCCCGCCATTGCCCTGGGCTATCATGGCGCGCACCACTTTCTGCGAGCAGATAAATGCGCCGTCTACATCCACAGTGAACAGCCCGCGCCATTCCTCCAGGGTGACATCCAGGAAAGGGTTTTTACTCATCGCCCCGGCATTATTCACCAGCGCGTCCACACGCCCGAAACGCTCAATCAGCTCATCAATTCCGGCTGCGCCATCGGGAAGATGGGCTAAATCAAGCTGAACAGTTTCCGCTCGCCGCCCAAAACCGTTGACCTGACGCGCCGTGTCTTGTGCGCCCTGCTCGTCTGAATGCCAGGTGATGCCGATATCATAGCCCTGCTGTGCCAGCATAAGCGCACATTTTTTGCCAATACCGGAATCCGCTGCTGTGACAATAGCCACTTTGTTAGCCGCGCTCATCACCACCTCCAGACGATCTTTTAACCAGGATGTAAGTATAGGAGACGGTGGATAACGCTGACGCTTATCCGCCCTACAAAACCGAAACCGGTCGGGCAAGCGCAGCGCCCCCGACATAACCCAGTGGCTATGCTTTCCCTGCCTGATACCCCCCGCCTAAAGCAGAGATCAACTGAACATCGGCGTTAAGCCACTGGCCGTGCAGCTGGATGGCTTTTGCCTGTTCAGACAAATCCGGCAAGGTCGCTGCACTCATCCGCGCACCAGAAATGATCCCCGCTTTGTAACGAGCCTGCGCCAGAGCTTTGAGTTTTTGCGTGCCTTGCAAAATGGTGCGCTGATGCTCGTTTTCCGCCGCAACCGCATTCAGTTGGCTGGCGGCTTTTTCAACATCATTTACCGCACCAACCACCGCTTTGTTGTAGCTGGCAATGGATAAGTTACTTTCTGCGCGCACAATATCGAGGTTGGCGTTCAAGCGGCCACTGTCAAAAATAGGCAGAGTAAAGCCGCCAATCACGCCCATTTGCTGGGCTGAACCACGGAACAAATCACTCAAATGAAGCGCATCATTTTGCAGGAAGGCACTGAGGTTGACGTCAGGATAAAACGCGGCTTTGGCAGCATCGACACTGCTGAGCGAAGATTCGATGTACCAGTGCGCTTCCTGAAGGTCAGGGCGGCGAGCCAGCAGCTCATAACCCATATGGTCCGGCACACGGCTACTGACTTTAGGCAACGGGACAGATTTAATATTTGCAGCAGCATGCGCATCACCGGTTATCGCGGCGAGTTGTGATTTGGCGATATTAATGCGCCCGTCGATGTCATCAATCTGCTGCTGGGTTTTCACGAAATCGATATTGGATTCGACATCGTCAACTGACGAGTTAATCCCATGAGCGTACAGATTGGTTTCGACATTAACGATATTCTTCTGTGCCGCCAGGGTTTGCTGTTTGACATCTTTTAACGCCAGCAGGGTTTGCATATCCCAATATAAGCGCACAACATTGGCAGAAATCACCTGTTTGGCCTGGGCAAGTTCAGCCTGTTTCGCTCTCATGACGCCTACTTTCGCTTCCACTTCCGAGCGATTTTTGCCCCACAAATCCAGATCCCAACTAGCCGTCAGCCCAAAGTTACCGTTGGTGTAATAAGGCCCGGTGGTGCCGGCCGCCGGGTCAGTCAGAGCAAATGGCCCCATCACCCCTTCCTGGGACATTTTCTGACGCTCGATATTGGCTGAGAAATCCATTTGCGGGCCGTCACTCGCTTCCTGCATTTGCGTCTGGGCCTGCGCCAGCCTGATGCGCTGCTGCACAACGGCCAAATCCGGCGAGTCTTTCAGCGAACGTTCAACCAGCGTATTAATCTGGCTGTCATGATAATCACGCCACCAGTCACTGCCCGGCCAACCGTGCGCCAGCTCAGGAGGAAGTTTGGTATCCAACTGTTGTGGAGGTGTTTTTTGAGCAAGGGGGGCATCGTCATTGTGCATTGGCGCGCAGCCAGACAAAACGAGCATTAGCGCAACGCCAGTCGCCGCGAGAGGGAAACGTGAGGAAGTCATAATTAGCCACAGAGTAAAAGAAAGCGCTCAGGTTACGCATTCCAAAAGGCAAAAGTTTAGGTATCAGTGGCAATACATTGATGGTTAAAAAGGGATACAATTTGAAACTAGTTTATCTGCATTACTATTACCAGGATAAAAATATCACAAGCAAGTATCACTATAGTGATTAAATTTTGACAGGGCTTCACCCTTCCACCCGCTTGCGCTCAGCACTCGGCGTTACGCCAAAAACTTTCTTATACGAGGTGGTGAAATGGTTGCTGTTGGCAAAGCCACACAAAAAAGCTACTTCGGTGATCGTCATGTCGGTTTCTTTGAGCTTGACTCGCGCCGAGACCAGGCGCAGGCGTTTCAGATAGTTTTCCGGCGTCAGCCCCGTCACCTCTTTAATATGCCGTGACGTGGTACGTTGAGTCAGGTGAAACTGATTTGCCAGTTGCTGCCAGTCAATCTCGTTAAAGCAGTTTTCTTGCAAATAACTGAGTAACTTATGCAGTTTGTAGCGGGTATTGCTGTATTCAGCCTGCGACTGCGCATAAATGATTTGCGTCACTAAGGAAAAAAACAGCGACTCTTTTAAAGCCTGATTGTCAGCCCCCGAACTCTGCTGGTGGAAAATGTCGTTAATCAGCCGTTTGCACTGTGCTTTAGTCTCCGGCGTAAGCCAGCCGTAATTTGCCGCCGTGTTGCCCGCAATACGGTTCAATAATTGTTCTATTCCGGTTAAATAAACAAACTCCAGCTGCGGATTAATTAAAATATTGATGAGCTTTAAGGTGCCCAATTCATCGTAAAAATGAACATCGTTCTCGCAAATAAAAAACACATCGCCCTGCTGGATAAAAATCGGCTTGCCATTAATCACATGCAGGCCGTGCCCTTCCTCAACAATCACCAGTTCCTGAAAGCTATGGCTATGCTCGCAGTTGTTGTCTTCCGGGTCGCTGGCATAAAGAGAAAGCTTGGTCTGCTCATCGGGAAAATACTTACTGACTTCTAACTTATTAATCATTACGTTCTCGCAAAACCCACCACTCTGGACTGTGGGAAAAATAAAACACTCCGGCCTAAATAACGATCCCGATTTTTCAAATTGTGACAACCAACCACTGCACCCCACTGAAAATGCCATTCACTAACAATTACTGGCAGCCTGAGAATAGATGAAAAACAGCGTTGCCCTCTAAACTCGGCTCATTGCTTCATCATTAAGGGCTCGGTATGTCACAGGCATTGCAGAAAAATGGTCATCTAAAGATGGTTCGTCATCCACCTATGTTGGCCAAAGCACAGGAACTCATTCCTGAACTCTATCACCATGATGTTCTCCCCCAGGCGATGATTAGCGCGCAGCCGGATGCGCAGCAAATTCACGGTTGGCGAGCGGATGTCGTGAACAGCACAGAAGATTTCTTCCAATACGATTTCGCGCAGGGCGAGCACGTCATTATTGATTTCGGCAAGCATTGCGTCGGTTACCTGGAGTTTACCTGCGAAGCGGTCGGCAGCCCGCCAGATGCTCCAGCGCATCTGCAATTTATCTTTGGTGAAACGCTCGCAGAAGTGGTTGAGCCTTTTTCTGAATATAACGGTTGGTTGAGCAGCAGCTGGCTCCAGCAACAGGACTGTTATCTGGATGAATTGCCAGGCCATACGCGACTTTCACGTCGTTACTGCTGCCGCTATCTGCGCATTAACGTTCTGGCGCTGTCACGCAAATTCCAGCTGCGTTTTACCTCTCTGAAGCTCGATACCGTCACTTCCGCGTCGCTTGCCACCCTACCCGCCTGCAAGACCGCGGATCTTCAGTTAAAACGCATTGATGAGGTGGCCGTTAACACCCTGAAAAACTGCATGCACGACGTGTTTGAAGACGGACCAAAACGCGACCGCCGCTTGTGGCTCGGTGATTTGCGCCTGCAAGCGCTGGTGAATGATGTCACGGTGCAAAATTACTCCCTGGTCAAACGCTGTCTTTATCTTTTCGCTGCCATGACGCGGGAAGATGGCATGGTGTCGGCGAATATTTTTGTTAAGCCGCAGGTCATTGCTGACGATACTTTCCTGTTCGATTACGCACTGTTTTTTGTCGATGTGCTGCAAGAGTACGTCGCGGTGACTGATGACAGCGAAACACTGGCGCAGCTTTGGCCGCTCGCCTGGCGGCAAATCGAACTGGCCATGGAGCGAGTCGCCGAAAACGGTATCGTACGTGACAGCAGCGACTGGTGGTCATTTATTGACTGGCACGAAGACCTCAACAAGCAAGCGGCGTCTCAGGGGGTGCTGATCTACTGCCTCAACAAAGCCTTAATGCTGGCGCGAACTTATGACAGCAGCAAAGTCACCTGGCTTGAAGCACAGATTACGACGCTGAAAAGTGCGGCACTGCGCGAACTTTGGGATCCACAAAGCGGCTTTTTTGTCAGTGGTGAATCGCGACAAATTTCCTGCGCTTCGCAGGTCTGGCTGGTGTTGGCAGATGTCGGTACGGCGGAAAGCCAACGCCAGTTGTTAGCCAATCTGTTAACTCATCCACCGGAAATTCAGATGAACACGCCCTACATGATGCATCATTATGTCGCGGCGTTGTTGCAGGTGAATGAGCGAGAGCAAGCCACCCACGAGATCAAACGCTACTGGGGGGCGATGGTGGAGCACGGAGCCGATACATTCTGGGAGCTTTTTGATCCACTACAGCCTGATTTTTCCCCTTATGGAAGCAAGCTCATCAACAGCTATTGCCACGCCTGGAGCTGCACTCCTTCGTGGTTCATTAGAAAGTACCTACTGTAAAACAACAACGTCGAGAACCTACTTATGTCTACCTCTACTGTATGGCGGCAACGCTTCGGCTACGGCATTGCGGACTTGTCCTGCAACCTCGTGTGGCAAATGATCTCGTTGTACCTGATGTACTTTTATACCGATGTGATGGGGCTACCCGCCTATTATGTTGGCCTGATGTTCCTTGTGGCACGTCTGGTGGATGGCGTCGCAGATGTGCTGATGGGGCTGGTGATCGATAACACCAGCACCCGTTGGGGCCGCTGCCGCCCTTACCTGCTGATTGGTGCGGTACCTTTCGGCTTGCTGTGTGTGCTGGCGTTTTACGTACCCGATTTTGGCACCACAGGCCGGCTGATTTACGCCTTCATCACCTACTTGTGCCTGTCGTTTCTCTATACCATCGTCAACATCCCGTTCTGCGCGATGCTGCCATTCCTGACCAGTGAATCCAAAGAGCGCACCACACTTTCAACGGTACGCATCTTGCTGGGCTCGCTAGGTTCGACGATTGTCGCCGTCGCCACATTGCCGCTGGTAAAAGCGCTGGGCCAGGGCAATCAGGAGCACGGTTTCTTATATACCGCGATGGTATTTGGCGTGATTGCGACCTTCTTTTTGCTGATTAGCTTTCGCAATGTCGAAGAGAAAATCAATATCACCTCAGAAAAGATGACCTTAAAACGTGCCTGGGTCAGCCTGCGCAATAACCCGCCGTGGTTTGTTTTTGCAGTGAATATCTTCCTGATGTGGGGAGCCTTTTTCTTCCAGACGGGTGCACTGGTGTACTTCTTTAATTACTACGTCGGCAATAGCGAATTAACCGCGCTGGTGGCTGGGATCTCAACTTTCGTACCATTATTGGGCACGCTGACGGTTCCGTTACTGGCAAAACGCATGAAAAAACGCCACGTCTATCTTATCGCCTCTGCGATCAATCTGGCGGGTATGGCAGTGATGATTTTCGCCGGTGTAAACGTGATGGCACTGGTCGCAGGGGCAGTTATTTTGTCACTCGGCGCCGGGCAACGTACCGCGATTTATTTCTCAATGCAGGCGGACCCTGTTGATTATGGCGTCTGGAAAACCGGAATTAATACCGCCGGAATTTTAACCTCCATTAATGGTTTCCTGGGCAAAGTGGCGATGGCCGGCGCGGGCGCTATTACCGGAATTATGCTCTCCGCCAGCGGTTATGTGGCTAATCACGCACAAAGTGTTGATGCTTTATTCGCGATCAAAGCCTGTTATCTCTATATTCCTGCGGCGTTAATTGTCGTCTCAATGTTCTGGATAGGTAAATTTTATCGCCTCGATGACCATTACGAACAAATCCGTGCCGATTTAGATTCTGGTATTAACGCAGCCAATTCAGACCCTGCTTTTAATTTAAATAAGAGTCGTGCGATGTAATCAAGAAGTTTAATTAAAAAAATACCTCTGATTTTTACAAGGAATTAATTGATGCGTATCACAAAGATTCGCGCAGGGATCCTCTGCGCCTTTTTTGGGCTGGGTTATTACTCCTCAGTTCAGGCTTCAACACCCTTATCAATAGAACAAAGACTGGCATTGTTGGAGTCGAGATTAAATCAGGCCGAACGAGAAGCGAGTGAAGCCAGGCTCCGGGCTGATAAAGCAGAAAAACGCACCATCGCCGCCGAACAACAGCTTGCGCAGGTAACGAAGAAACAAGAAAAACAAACACAACAGATCGAAACGGTGGAAAAAAATAAACGTGATGATGGCTTTGAGTTTTCCGCTTACGCACGTTCAGGGCTGCTGATTAATGAGCATGGGAAAGGCGGTCGTGGTGGACCAGGTGTTTCACCCGCAAGTTCATTAAATGGCGACGCGCATGTCGGGCGCCTCGGCAATGAAAAAGATAATTACGTCGAATTAAGTTTCAATAAGAAAATGAGTTTTGATGACGGTTCATGGGCACATTTCAAAACCATGTTGGCCGATGGGGCTAATAACCCTGACCCATGGGTTCAGGATAATGACAGCCATCATATCAATATTCGCCAGCTTTATGTCGAAATGGGTGATCTGGCAAGCTTCGGTGGCGTCGCGGAACACGCCATATTATGGGCAGGCAAGCGCTTTGACCGTGATAATTTCGACATTCACTTTACGGATAGCGATATTATGTTCCTCGGTGGAACCGGGGGAGGAATAAATGATGTGCAGTGGACGGATAAATTAAAATCTGACTTTAACGTTTACGGGCGTAATTTTGGCGACCTCGGTAGCGATAATTACAACGACAATGACATTCAGAACCTGATGTTTACGGCCAATAACTTCTACAACAACTGGCAATTAATGTTAACCGGCATGACAGCGCAAGGAAATGACGACTTAAAAGACAACACCTCAACCACCGGAAGCTACGCTTTGCGCAGCGATAATACCGCCAAAAATGGCTATTACGCGATGTTGGCCTACCATGATAAATCCAGGTTCTATGGCTTGGCCCCGGGTGTTTCTGAGACAGCGCTACAATATGGCGGTGGCTTGGGTGCAGAAGCACGCCAACCTGGTAGCGACGGGGATTTAACCGAGAATGCGAAATCCTTACGCTTTGCCTCTTACGGCATCGTACCGGTGAGTAAAAACTGGGAACTGGCTCCATCGGTTATTGCCCAGCACAGTGAGGACCGTTATCGCGATGGCGATCGTTACGATTGGGCAACCTTTAACCTGCGCGCTTCACAGGCCATTACACAAAACTTCGCCCTGCTTTATGAGGCCTCCTGGCAATATATGGATTTAGATCCGAATGGCCGAAGCTACACCTCGGACGGATCAACCTATAACTATCAGGCGGTAAAAGGGGATTTCTACAAGCTGACCTTCGCACCCACCTTTAAAGTCGGCAATGTCTTCGATATTAAAGCACGCCCAGAAATTCGCTTCTTTGCCACGTATATGAACTGGTCAAAAGAGCTGGATCATTATGCCATCAATGATGATTTCGGCAGCACGGGCTTCACCGCAGGCGGGAACTGGAACTTCGGCGTACAGTCGGAAATTTGGTTCTGACAGGTAAAGCGCCACCCTCAGCCTGGGGAACTCTTTCCCCAGGCTAATAACTTCATTAGACTTCTTCTGCCAATCACGGCTTTGCGAACAGGAGTTGCAATGACACAAAATATCTATGATAACCCGGCATTTTTTGAAGGATACGCCACTCTCGACCGTTCCATTAAAGGGTTAGATGGCGCACCGGAATGGGCAACCATGAAAACATTTTTACCACCGTTACAAGGTAAAACGGTGGTGGACTTAGGCTGCGGATACGGTTGGTTTTGCCGCTACGCACGTGACCAGGGTGCCGCGCAAGTTGTCGGGCTGGATGTCTCGCTGAAAATGCTGGAAAAAGCCCAACAGATGACGTCAGACACAGGGATTGTTTATCGCCGTGAAGATCTCGAGAAGTTGCAGTTAGCAGCGCAAAACATCGACCTGTTTTACAGCTCGCTGGCGCTGCATTATCTGGAAAACATTCCGGCACTTTTCGCCACGCTTTATCAGGCGCTGGTTCCCGGTGGTATGCTGGTGTTTTCGGCAGAGCATCCGATTTATACCGCCGCGTTGCAACAAGGCTGGATGACCGATCAGACCGGGCAAAAATCCTGGCCGGTGAATCATTATCAGCAGGAAGGTGTGCGGATCAGTAACTGGTTTGCCGACGGTGTGAAGAAACAGCATCGCAAACTTTCGAGCTGGATTAACGCGCTTATTGCCAGCGGTTTTGTTATCGAAAAGCTTGATGAATGGGGACCAGACGCTGAACAAATCGCGCAGAACCCGGCGCTTGATGAAGAAAAAGAACGCCCGATGATTTTCCTGCTTGCGGCACGGAAACCGCTTATCTAAAGATCTTCGATTTGTCTCAATTTCCGTTTACCGGGAGGCGACTTCCCTCAGTGGCCAGCATCCTTGCCTATACTGTTTAGACACTAGCCATAAGATGGGGTGTTGAGATGAAAATTATTCTATGGGCCATTTTGATTATTTTTATTATTGGTTTACTGGTCGTAACGGGCGTGTTTAAAATGATTTTTTGATGACAATGGGTGCCATTTATTGGTGCCCTTTTCTTTTTTCAGCTTGCGGGCAGCACTGTCGAAGTTTTATTATCACTCCAATTGATTGGAGAAAGAATGACTATCAAAGAAAGTGATTTCCGCAAAATAGACCTAAACTTGTTGATTGCCTTTGCGGTTTTATTCCGTGAGCAAAGCGTGTCTCTGGCGGCGGATAAACTCCATCTCGGCCAACCTGCGGTAAGTGGTTCACTTGCTCGTCTGCGTGAAATGTTTGACGACCCGTTGTTTATTCGCAGCGGTCACCGTATGCAGCCCACGGCCCGTGCCACTGAACTGCACAGCGAGCTGATGCCACTGCTTGAACAGTTGCAAAGTGCGTTGTTCCAGCAGGCAGAATTCAACCCGGCTCACGCCAAAGCGACGGTCACCATCGGTATGTCTGACTGGATGGAGATGTGGCTGATGCCGCAACTGGTGCCAGTATTGCGTGAACAGGCTCCTGGTGTGCGTCTGAATGTGGTGGCCAGCGACCCGTTTACCGATGCACAACGCCTTGAAGGTGGCGAACTGGATATGGTTATCAGCGTGGCGAATCAATCTGCCCGTTGGATGGAGCGTGAACTGCTGACCAAAATGGAGTTTGTCGCGCTCTGGCATCCTGCTCAGTTACAACCCGAAGCTCCGATGTCTGTGCAAACCTATGCCGCACAACCGCACGTCCAGCTGAGTTACCGTGAAGCCATCAGCAGCCATATTGATATGCTGTTAGCCAGGCAAGGACTGAAGCGAGAAATTAGTTACACCACACCGCATTTTTCCGCGTTGCCGGGTTTGTTAAGCATGATGCCAATGCTTGCGACGGTGCCGCAGGGTTTGTGTGAAAACTGGCAGCAAGTTTGGGGATTACACAGCAGCCCCGTCCCGCTGGAAATGGCACCGTTTGAAGTGGCATTGTTGTGGCATCAGCGCCATAACAGTGATGCGGCGCTGATGTGGGTACGCGGGTTTATTAAGCGGTTAGTGGGTTAGAACCACCCTCACCCCGGCCCTCTCCCTCTGGGAGAGGGGGGAAATACTCGATCTGTTCCCTCTCCTGAGGGCTGTCTCTTATACACAACTCACCCTGGCAATTTTGTCAGGGTAAGATCTGTTAGCCTCGCAGGTTTTCCGTTCACCCGTGTGCTCAGTTATCTCTGTAATTCCCGCAAACGGTTAACGTATCAAGGGGTTTACGCCAACCCCTTGATAATCCAGGCGCCCGGCAAATCAATCGCCGCTAAAGCGGTAAACACCGTTTTTCACCCAACATTCGGGGTCGTTCGCGACTCGCTCCCGGCGATCGCTCTCTCACGCGGCTCCCGGCCACGTGACCCCGACTGAAGGGTAAAAAACGGTGCGATTGAAACCGGGAACAAGGTCAAAACCGCTCTGTCTTTTGACTTTGACTTTCGGGTCCGGCTTAAATCGCCTCCATTTTGACTCCTGGTGGCAGGGTCCAGCCGTCGGGAACGGCTGGAGGGCGCGATCGTCCGACAAAAATGTCAGGAACATTTTTGAACAACGCTTGCGTTGGCCACGAAGTGGTTCGGCACACGGATGTGCCGAATAAACGAATCGCAACCGACCCTGACACGGAGGCAAAATGGAGGTTTACCGCTTGCGGCGATTTATTTGCCGGGAGTCCGGGTTCTTAGGGTCGCGACGGTGGCCACCCTAAGACGTTCACCGGTTCAGTGGCTATGTGAAACACTGAACATCGGGTGAACGGAACTGTCTCCCGACTCACGCAGATGTGACTAAGAGACAGCCCCAGGAGAGGGCTAGGGTGAGGGTGCCGTCAAATCACGCCTTCAGGCTGGCCCCATTTGTCGCAATCACTTCTTTATACCAGCTAAAACTTTTCTTGCGTGAACGGGCAAGCGTGCCATTCCCTTGATCGTCACGATCCACGTAGATAAAGCCGTAACGCTTAGAAAGTTCGGCTTTCGAGGCGCTCACCAGATCAATCGGCCCCCAACAGGTGTAGCCCAACACCTCAACGCCATCTTCAATAGCTTCGCGCACTTGCACTAAGTGGTCGTTGAGATAGCTGATGCGGTAGTCGTCATGTACCGTGCCGTCTGCTTCAAGTTTGTCTTTAGCACCTAAACCGTTTTCAACAATAAACAACGGCTTTTGATAACGATCCCACAGCTTATTGAGCAAAATACGCAGGCCGATTGGGTCGATTTGCCAGCCCCATTCGGAACTCGCCAGGTGCGGGTTTGGCACCATATTCAGAATGTTGCCGCGTGCCCTGGCATTCAGTTCTTCATCCGCAGTGACACAACCGGTCATGTAATAGCTGAACGAGATGAAGTCGACGGTCGCTTTCAGCGCTTCGCGGTCGCTGTCAGAGATTTCCAGCTTGATGCCGTTGTCACGGAAATAGCGCAGCATATAACCCGGATATTCACCGCGACATTGCACATCGCCAAAGAACAACCAGTTGCGGTTTTCCTGCATGGTTTCCAACACGTCTTCTGGCTTGCAGCTCAACGGATACACCAGGCCGCCCAGCAGCATGTTGCCGATACGCGCATCAGGAATGATTTCGTGGCAGGCTTTTACCGCCAGCGCACTAGCGACTAACTGGTGATGAATGGCCTGGTAAATCTCTGCTTTAGTGCTCTCTTCAGGTAACCCGACACCTGTCATTGGCGCGTGAAGTGCCATGTTAATTTCATTGAACGTCAGCCACAATTTCACTTTGTTTTTAAAACGAGTGAAAACACTGCGGGCGTAGCGGTCAAAGAAGGTGATCACATCACGGTTGCCCCATCCACCATAGTTTTTCACCAGACCCCACGGCATTTCGTAGTGAGACAGCGTCACCATTGGCGTGATGTTGTGTTTCGCCAGCTCATCAAACAGACGGTCATAGTATGCAAGACCCGCTTCATTAGGCTGAGTTTCGTCCCCGTTCGGGAAGATTCTTGTCCAGGCAATGGACACGCGCAGGCAGCTAAACCCCATCTCCGCAAACAACGCAATGTCTTCCGGGTAGCGGTGGTAAAAATCGATGGCGACGTCTTTAATGCCAAAATCTCCAGGCTGGCGATCAACCGTTGGGCTTAACACCCCATTCGGCTGAACGTCGGAAGTGGAAACCCCCTTCCCGTCTTCACGCCATGCACCTTCAACCTGGTTTGCGGCAATCGCTCCACCCCACAAAAATGTCTCAGGAAATGCTTTCATCTGGTTCTCCTTTTTTACAAAAATTAATGGGTTAGCGGCTTACCGTCAGGAATGGCATACCTGATTCAATGGAAAGTTCATTGGTGAAACGCGTAACCGCAGTGTATTCGTCGCTATTGCTGATAATCACTGGCGTGGACAGATCGTAGCCCGCATCCAGAATGGCCTGGCGGTCGAACTCAATTAGCAAATCGCCAGGCTTAATTTTGTCCCCCACTTTCACATGGGTTGTGAAGTGCTGACCATTGAGTTTTACCGTATCAATGCCGATATGAATCAGCACTTCTATCCCGCTATCGCTGAGTAAACCAATGGCGTGGCGCGTCTGGAACAGCGAGGCGACTTCGCCGTGGAACGGGGCGATGACCCTACCGGTCAGCGGAATTATCGCCGCCCCCTCACCGAGTAAACCGCTGGCGAAAGTGGAATCAGGCACCTGATCCATCGCCAGTACCGTGCCACTCATCGGTGCAAGAATGTCGTTTTCTGTTGGCTGGACAATAACGGTTTCTGTCGCCACTTCACTGCGCGGCAGCCCTGCGATAAAGGTCGTAACACACGCCAGGGTAAATGCCAGTCCGGTCCCCAGAATCGCCCCCCACACCGACATATCGACCCCAGTTGACGGAATAATCTGCGAAAACGTGAACACGCTAACCAGGCCGAATGAAAATACGCTGGTCTGGCAGTAACCGACAATCACACCACCCACCGCGCCCGCAACGCAGCCAAAGATGAATGGACGACGGTTTGGCAGCGTCACCCCGTAGACCGCAGGTTCGGTGATGCCGAAGATCCCCGCGGTGACTGCCGATCCCGCCAGCACTTTCAGCTTCTTATCACGAGTACGCAGTAACACGCCCAGCGTCGCGCCCACCTGCCCCATCACCGCAGGCAGTAACAAAGGCACCATCGTGTCGTATCCCAGTACGCTCAAATTGTTGATCATCAGTGGGACTAAACCCCAGTGCAGGCCGAAGATGACGCAAATCTGCCAGACAGCCCCCATGAATCCGCCCGCCAGCCACGGTGCAAAGGTATAAATTGCCTGATAACCATGGGCCAGACTCTGGCTCAGCCAGGTCGCCGCCGGGCCAATCAGCAAAAATGTCAGTGGAACGGTGATGGCAAGGCAAAACAACGGCGTAAAGAAATTACGCACCGCAGATGGCAGCCGTTTGTTGAACTGCTTCTCCAGCCAGCAACTCACCCACGCGGCAAAAATAATCGGGATGACTGATGAACTGTAGTTAATAAAGGTTATCGGTATGCCAAGGAAATTCTCGTGAACCGCACCAACCTGGCTGGTTGCCTCAAACGCTTGCAGCACCACCGGATGCGTCAGAGCGCCGCCAATCGCCATGGTAAGAAACGGATTGCCGCCGAATTTCTTACCGGCGGTGTAACCCAGCACCAGCGGGAAGAAGTAGAACAGCGCATCACTCGCCGCAAACCAAAGCTTATAAGTGCCGCTATCCGTCGAAAGCCAGCCGCAAACTACCGCCAGCGCCAGCACACCTTTCAAAATACCGGAGGCTGCCATCACACCGAGGAACGGGGTAAATATCGCCGAGACAATATCAATCAATTTCCCGAAGATACTGGCTTTCTCCCCCGTGACTTGCAGCGAGGGTTCGCTCTCATCCGTGAGCCCTGCGGCGGCGCGAACCGCGTTGTACACATCGTGTACATGGTTGCCAATCACCACCTGGAACTGACCACCGCTTTCCACCACCATGATCACGCCAGGATTTTTTTTCAGCGCTTCGGCATCAGCATTTTTATGGTTTTTGAGCTTAAAACGCAGCCGCGTGGCGCAATGCACCAGGCTCGCAATATTCTCGCGCCCACCGACATGGGCCAGAATATCCTTCGCAACTTCTTGATACGCCATGATTCTTCCTTTCACTTTTCGCCCTCGGGCGCTGTGTGGCATGAGTAAGTTTCAAAAAAAAACCTGAGACTCGCTTCCCGTTAAGGAAACCAGTGCTCAGGTTTTGCCTGCCGCAATCGCGGCAGTAACAATCCATTTTTTAATTGCACGCCTTGCGACGCGTGATACTTAAACTTTAAGACTCTCTTTACGGACTCGCTCAATGTGAATGGCGAGAAACATAATTTCCTCGGTCGTCAGCTCACGCTGATATTCCGTCACCAAATGGTGGCTAATCTTTTCAGCACATTTCCAGGCGCGAGGATAATTATCTTTCACCGCAGCATGCAGCGTTGCATCATCATCGGCCACCACGTTGCGGCTCAGCATACGTTGGGCGAAAAATTTCAAGTGTGTGACAAAGCGCTGATAACTCAAGCTATCTTCATCGTACTCAAAGCGTAGCTGGTACTTCACGATCTGCAATATTTCCTGCATCACGCGGGTGACATGCATCACCTCAGGCATTTCACTGTTCAGTTGCGCCGTAACCAAATGCAGCGCAATAAACCCGGCTTCATCTTCCGCCAGTTGAACATTAAGGCGTTTATCGATGATTGCCAGTGCTTCCTGACCGAGCAAAAACTCTTTGGGATAGAGACGTTTTATCTCCCACAACAGCACATTGCGAATCGCCATCCCTTTCTTTTGCCGCTCAATAGCAAAGTGGCAGTGATCGGTCAGCGTGATATACAAACTGTCTTGCAACTTGCCTAAACGCTGGCGCGAAAGCTCGATAATACGGTCGCAGGTGGTCATCACTTCCAGCGGGATTTGGCTTAACAGTTCGCCTAAACGCGCCACCAGCTCATCGCTTTGCAGGGCAAAAACCTTCTCGATTTTCTCCTTTTCAAGCGGTTCACCCACCTGTTTCTGGAAGCCAAGACCGCGGCCCATCACCACTTGTTCACGTCCGTGTTCGTCCAGAATCACCACTACGTTGTTATTGAGTATTTTGGCGATCTTCATAGAAACCCCAGAAACAAAAAAACCTGACCTCCGGCACAGGCCAGAAAATCAGGTTTTGCCTGCAAAAGCAGTAACAATCCAGTCCGGCCACTGTACCAGTTTCGTTTCGCCTCTCAATGCCACAAACAGCAAAGCGTGACGGCTGTCGCGAGTTTACCGCTGCGGGGTAACAAATAGCTGCTGCACAAATTCCGCATACGCAGGCCGCCAGACGTCCATCTCGTGCCCCAGCCCAGGATATTGTTTATAAGTAAACTTCACCCCTTGCTGTTCAAGCTGGCTTTTCAAACCGGCGATATCTTTGCCCGTTACCCCGTCTTTTTCACCGACCACTAAGGTGAAGTTATGTAACTGCTTGTTGATAGCCTGCGGTTGGGCAAGTTGACGTGAAACAGCCTCGTTTGGCACGGTTGTGGTGCTAACACCGCTAAACGTTGCCAGCCAGCCAAAGCTATCCAGATGGCTCATTCCTGAAACCAGTGCCTGGTAACCGCCTTGCGATAAACCCGCTAACGCCCTGCCCGCCGCGTCTTTGCGCGTAGTAAAGCGGCTGTCGATAAGCGGAATAATGTCCTGCATCAACTCTTTGTCCGCAGCAGCGGCATTGAGCGGGTAGAAATTTTTGCGGCGTTCAACTGGCGGGAAGTTTTCCGCCACCGCCAGCTGGATGTCGGTTTCGGTATCCGGCACCACGACCAGCATGGGCTTGATTTTGCCTTCAGCCAGCAGGTTATCCATGATTTGTGGAATGCGCCCCTGCGTAATAGCCGACAGGCCGGTATCGCCAAAACCATGGTAGAAATAGAGCACCGGCAGCGGCTCACCACCTGGCTTGTAGCCCGGTGGCGTCCAGACATAGACCTGGCGTTCGGCCTGCAATGCCTTCGAGTGGTACGCCAGCGTTCTCAGTTCCCCGTGCGGAACCGCGCGCTCATCTAAAATACTGCCTGGAACAAGAATCAAGCTAGTGTTTACCTGGCGTTGAGGCTTGGTGAAGCGACTGCCCGTGTCAATGCTGCGAAAGCCATCCACATCAAAATAGTATTCGTAGAGGTTTGGCTTAAGCGTTGCGCTAGCCCAGGACCAAATACCACTTTCGTCGCGCGTCATCTCGTGGGACTGCTGGCTTTCTGGTGTGCTGCCGGTAACGACCGAAACGCGTTTTGCGCCAGGTGCAAACAAGCGAAACGTTACTGAGTTATCATTATTCAGGCCAGTGATGTATTGGCTAACGGGCACGGTTGCCGCAGGCGAAGAAGGTAACGTGGCCGCCTGAGTTGCGGGTATGCCCAGCAGACTCACGATAACTAACGATAAATAATGCAGTTTAATTTTCATCATATTCCCTTATTACCACCACACTTCAGCCTGAGCGCCAATCGCCAGCTGATCATTTTTCTCATCTGCAAAACTAAAATTATCCAGTTCATTATTCAGTGAATGAATATAAGTAGCATAGAATCGTATTTCTGGACGAGAAGTTAACA
Organism: Buttiauxella sp. JUb87; assembly: GCF_004361975.1. Classification (NCBI taxonomy): domain Bacteria; kingdom Pseudomonadati; phylum Pseudomonadota; class Gammaproteobacteria; order Enterobacterales; family Enterobacteriaceae; genus Buttiauxella; species Buttiauxella sp. JUb87. The sequence continues at coordinate 531,031 of NZ_SNVY01000003.1, read as the reverse complement.
TGCTGGTGTTCACTTTTAATGCGTGATAGAGCGTAGTTTTATAACCTGACTCAGTAAATTCATTGCCCATCTGGTCAGTATTCTTCTGGTTGAAATAGCCTAATTCGATACCCGTCTGATTATATTTACTCCAGATATACGCTGGGCGAATCACGGCACGGACACTTTCAAAATCTGTATGTGCTCCAGTTTCATAGCTATAAACATCCTCACCCCGAGAATAAACCAGTGCATTAGCCAGAATAATATCGTCACGTAAATAAGTTTCACCCTGTGAGACAAGTCTTAATGCGGTGCCACCGGTATGCTCACCATAATAACGCCCATTAAATGAGGTGTAAGGGCTGGAACCTGAGTAACGGGCAAAACTGCTGGCTAAAGAGTTATTTGCCACAAGGAAGCTAAATTCGTTAAAGCCACCGTTGTCGAAATTTTGTTTCAGCGCAGTGCCGACCATCCAGGTATCTTTCCAGCGATAATAGCCATTTTTGTCTTCGTTATTATTCTGCATGTCACTCTGGTTCGCCATCGCATAGCGGCCATTGACCATAAGCTCAGCTTTATCCCACAGCGGGATCGACTTATAACGAGCATCAATAGTATTAACATTCAGTTTCTGTGATTTGCTGAGATCCTGGTTATAACCGTCAATATCTTCACGTATTAAGGCAATATCCAGTTTGCCGCTACCCAGTTTCATGTCCTGAATCCCCAGCCCGCCACCGCCATCGGTGCGCTGAGTTTTCCAGTCCAGCATCTGGATTTCATACATCGGTAACTGGTGCTTACCGACCCAGAAATCAGCTTCAGGCGCAAAGGGTAAAAAGCCTTTAGTGTTAACATAAAGATCTGAAAACTGGAGGTAGTTTTCGTTATTAGCGTTATCGCCAAACCAGCCGGCGGAATATTGCTGGCCGACGTTACCATCCAGCTGCACTACCGCATGAACCGTTTTCCCCCCTTCGTTGTAGACCCGTTGTGACACTTTTAAATCAAACCAGCTGCTGTATTCGTTCCCTAAGCGGCCTAATGAACCAATAGCCCAGGATTTTGGTGCGCCTTCCGTAGTGGTTCCCCAGCCAGAGCGGAAATAGCCGTTATAGCTAAAGCCAATATCCTCCTTCACAAATTTGCTCAGGTCACTCATGGTCATTGCCGAAATTTGTGGCGTGGTTTTCTCAGATTCCTGCGAGGTTGATGGTGAAGTTGTTGCTACTAATACCTGGTCTGGTCGCGTCGTTTGCTTAGCAAATACATTCATATCAGAAATGTTTTTACGATTAATTTGTTCTTGTGACTTATAATATTGCAGTTCTTTTTTAGTTTCCTGTAAATCCTTTTCCAGCATTTCCAGACGCTGTTCAACGGATAGCTTTGCGCTACTTTGCGCATAAAAAGGAAATACTAACGGCGCCAGCAACACCGTGGTGAGTACATAGTGCGATTTAATATCCATATAAGAGTCCCAGAGGTAATGCAATCAGTAACTTAATTGCGAATTGCCTTCTGACAAAAACAAAAAAACCCGACCCTCCTTAAATAAGGAGAATCAGGTTTTGCCTGCTTGAGCAGTAACAATCCAATAATCTATTACGCTGACGATAATAAACGCCAGCGAATGTATGGCAATGTTTATTTAAATAGTCTGTGACCGCACTCTAATTTTTTAACCAATTAGCGGCACCTCTAATTATAAACTGTTAATTGCCTGGCTAATTGTCGCAGAAGTTTTATAGCTGCGAATTTCAGTAAATAATTCGGTGGCTTCAATATATTCTTTACGTAAATACCCCAACCACTGTTTTATACGTGCAACGTGATACATCCCGGTATCGCCCTGCTTTTCTAGTTGGCTATATTTTTGCAGTAATTTCACCACGTCCGGCCACGGCATACGCGGCTCGTTATATTTAATCACGCGGCTTAGATTGGGTACATTAAGCGCCCCACGGCCAATCATTACCGAATCGCAGCCGGTTGCTGCCATGCAGTCTTGCGCACTTTGCCAGTCCCAGATTTCACCGTTAGCAATCACCGGAATCGACAAGCGCTTGCGTATTTCACCAATCGCCGCCCAGTTGATGCGTTCGGCTTTGTATCCGTCTTCTTTAGTGCGCCCGTGAACGGTAAGTTCCGTGGCTCCAGCCTGTTGCACCGCATCAGCAATTTCAAACTGACGCGCATCGCTGTCCCAACCGAGGCGGATTTTTACCGTCACCGGCAAGTGTGCAGGCACCGCTTCACGCATTGCTTTTGCACCACGGTAAATCAGATCGGGGTCTTTGAGCAGTGTGGCTCCACCGCCGCTGCCGTTGACCAGTTTAGACGGGCAACCGCAGTTGAGATCGACGCCCCAGGAACCCAGTTCCACAGCGCGCGCGGCGTTTTCAGCTAACCATTGCGGATGCTGCCCCAGCAACTGGACTCGTACTAGCGTACCCGAAGTGGTGCGGCTGGCATGATGAAGTTCAGGGCAAAGTTTATGGAACGATTTTACCGGCAAAAGCTGGTCGACCACGCGCAAGAACTCGGTGATACACAAGTCGTAGTCATTCACCTCGGTAAGCAGTTCCCGAACCAGCGAGTCGAGAACCCCTTCCATTGGCGCAAGCAGTACACGCATAGCGTTTTTCCGGTAAAAAAAAGAGGCGCTATGTTAGCACCTCTTGAATGAGTCTTAAAACCACCCTCACCCCAACCCTCTCCCTGAGGGAGAGGGAGGAATCCAGTCCCCTCAGGGAGAGGGCGTTATAAATTAATTACGCGGAAGCAGGCTTACGCGCTGGACGACGACGACCATTCGCACCAGCAGGTTTCCCGGCACCATCACCCTGTGGGCGTGATGGACGACGTGGAGCACTGCTGCGATCGGAGGATGCACCGCCACTATTACCGCCACGACGTTGACCCTGGCCTTGAGCGCCGCCGTTTCCACGACCGCCACCGCCACGCTGCTGCTGACGACCGTTCACAATCGGCTCAGCAGGAATAGATGGGTCAACTTCATAACCAGGGATCGCCATACGCGGAACTTCACGCTTCAGCACACGTTCGATATCACGCAACAGTTTGTGTTCATCGACACACACCAAAGACAGCGCTTCACCCGTTGCCGCCGCACGGCCAGTACGGCCAATACGGTGAACGTAATCTTCCGGTACGTTCGGCAGCTCGTAGTTCACAACATGTGGCAGCTCTTCGATATCAAGACCACGTGCCGCGATGTCGGTCGCAACCAACACACGAATGCCGCCGTTTTTGAAATCAGCCAATGCACGAGTACGCGCGCCCTGGCTCTTGTTACCGTGAATTGCCGCTGCGGTAATGCCATCTTTGCCGAGCTGTTCAGCCAGGTGGTTGGCACCATGTTTGGTACGGGTAAACACCAGCACTTGCTGCCAGTTACCTTCGCCAATCATCTGTGACAGCAGTTCTCTTTTACGTTTCTTATCAACGAAGTGAACGTGCTGAGTCACTTGCTCTGACGCGGTGTTACGACGCGCAACAGAGACTTCTTCCGGGTTATGCAACAGCTTTTCAGCCAGCCCTTTAATGTCATCAGAGAAGGTCGCAGAGAACAGCAAGTTCTGGCGACGCGCAGGCAGTTTAGCCAGCACGCGACGAATATCGTGAATGAAGCCCATGTCCAGCATGCGGTCGGCTTCGTCCAGCACCAGGATTTCTACCTGGTCGAGTTTCACGGCGTTCTGGTGTTCCAGATCTAACAGACGGCCAGGTGTTGCCACCAGCACATCAACGCCGCTACGCAGTTTCATCATCTGCGGGTTAATGCTCACGCCGCCGAAAACCACCAGCGAACGGATATCTAAATATTTGCTGTAGTCACGCACGTTTTCGCCAATCTGAGCGGCAAGCTCACGGGTTGGCGTCAGGATCAGCGCGCGCACCGGGCGACGGCCTTTCGCATGCGGCTGTTTGTCTACCAGGCGCTGCAACAGCGGCAGGGTAAAGCCTGCGGTTTTGCCGGTACCGGTTTGGGCACTGGCCATCAGGTCGCGACCAGCTAAAACAACCGGAATCGCCTGACGTTGAATAGGGGTAGGCTCACGATAGCCTTGCTCTTCCACTGCACGCAGAATATCGGCGTTCAGGCCGAGAGAATCAAAAGACATAGGTACTCCAGAATCGCCCTGACCGCGAGGTGCGGTGTAGTTTCCAGGGGTTCATATGACGCCAGTCATTCTGGCGCGAGAGAGGGGCACAAACCACGGTGCCGTAAGCCGCGCAGTGTAACAGGTTTTGTGATTTTGCGCACAAATTCTATTTTCTTACGCATTCACAAGATAAATATATCGGACTAGACAGGTAATCACATCGAGCCTACTCTTAATCAATCGATTGATTAACTTTTTAAGAGGTCGGTATGAACGCAACACCGACGCCTGTCACAACCCGCGGTGAGCAGGCAAAAAAGACCCTGATTGCTGCGGCTCTCGCGCAATTTGGTGAGTACGGCTTACACGCTACTACGCGCGATATCGCCGCACTAGCCGGGCAAAACATTGCCGCCATCACCTACTATTTTGGCTCAAAGGAAGAGCTGTATATGGCCTGTGCGCAATCAATAGCTGACTTCATCACGCTTAATTTCAAGCCGCACGTCGAACGCGCCGAGGCCCTTTTACGCCTGCCGCAAACGGATAAATCACAGATTCGCCAGCTGATACATACTGCCTGCAATCACATGATTATCCTGCTGACTGCCGATGAAACGCTGAATCTCAGCAAGTTTATCTCCCGCGAGCAGCTCTCACCCACACCGGCTTATCAGCTCATTCACCAGCAGGTGATTGCTCCGATGCACACCCATCTGACCAGCCTCGTCGGGCGTTATACCGATAGAAGCCCCAATGACACCGAAACGATTCTCCATACTCATGCGCTGCTTGGGCAGATTCTGGCTTTCCGGCTGGGGCGAGAAACCATTCTGCTGCGTGCCGGATGGTCAACATTTGATAGCGAAAACGTGAAGAAAATCAGCGATGTGGTCGGCAGCCATATCGATTTCATTTTGCAAGGGTTAGCGAATCAACGAGGGAAAACCGGCAATGAAAAGTAAAAAGCCGATCATTATCGTGTCAATTGTGGTGCTTATCGCCGCAGGGATTGCAGGCTGGATGTGGTACAAAAGCCAACAGGATCAAGGATTAACATTGTACGGCAACGTGGATATCCGCACCGTCAATATGAGCTTCCGCGTCGGCGGGCGTTTGACCGCGTTACAGGTGGATGAAGGCGATGCGATTAAAGCAGGTGAAACGCTGGGTGAACTGGACCAGGGGCCATATCAAAACGCCCTGCTTCAGGCGCAAGCCAATGTCGCTGCAGCGCAGGCCAAATTTGACCTGATTATCGCCGGTTATCGTGACGAAGAAATCGCCCAGGTTGCCGCTCAGGTGAATCAGGCGCAGGCGGCATTCGATTACGCGCAGAACTTTTATCAACGCCAGCAAGATTTGTGGGCGCGCCGGGTAATTTCAGCCAACGATCTGGAAAATGCCCGTTCATCCAGCGAGCAGGCCAAAGCAACGCTGAAAGCAGCACGCGATAAATTAAGCCAGTACCGCACCGGTAACCGCCCGCAGGAAATTGCCCAGGCGCAGGCCAGCTTGCAACAAGCAAAAGCCCAGCTCGCCCAGGCACAACTGGATTTGCAAGACACCACGCTGGTTTCCCCATCAGATGGCACTTTGCTGACCCGCGCCGTTGAACCCGGCAGCATGCTCAATGCCGGAAGTACCGTATTAACCCTCTCCCTCACCCGCCCGGTTTGGGTACGTGCTTACGTTAACGAAGTGAGTCTGAACCAGGCGAAACCCGGCACCGAGTTATTGGTGTATACCGATGGCCGCCCGGATAAGCCGTATCACGGCAAAATTGGTTTTGTCTCTCCCACCGCTGAATTCACGCCGAAAACCGTCGAAACGCCGGACTTGCGTACCGACCTGGTGTATCGCCTGCGGATTATTGTCACCGATGCTGACGACTCGCTGCGCCAGGGCATGCCGGTTACCGTGAAATTCAACGACGAGAAAGCGCATGAGTAGCCAGGAGGGCATCATCCGCCTGCAAGGGTTGATGAAACAGTTTCCCGGCCAGCAAAAGCCTGCGGTGGCGAGCCTTGAATGCGAGATTCATACCGGCTCGGTCACTGGTCTGGTCGGCCCGGATGGCGCGGGGAAAACCACTTTAATGCGTATGCTGGCAGGTTTGCTGAAACCGACCGAAGGAACTGCAAGCGTCATTGGCCTGGATCCTATCGAAGACGACCGCGCCCTGCATGCGGTTCTGGGATACATGCCGCAAAAATTTGGCTTGTATGAAGATTTAACGGTGATGGAAAACCTGACGCTGTACGCCGATTTACGCAGCGTCACCGGGCAAGAACGTGAAGAGACGTTTAAGCGGCTGCTGGAGTTTACCGCCCTTGGCCCGTTTACCACCCGTCTCGCCGGGAAGCTATCCGGCGGCATGAAGCAGAAACTCGGCCTCGCCTGTACGTTAGTCGGCCAGCCTAAAGTGCTGTTGCTTGATGAACCCGGTGTCGGCGTTGACCCGATTTCACGCCGCGAGTTGTGGCAAATGGTGCACGAACTGGCCGGTGACGGCATGTTGATTCTGTGGAGCACCTCGTACCTCGACGAAGCCGAACAGTGCCGCGACGTGTTGCTGATGAACGAAGGCGAGCTGTTGTATCACGGTGCGCCGAAGGAATTAACCCAACAAATGGCGGGGCGCTCGCTGCTGGTTAGCCACAGCGAGGAGAATAACCGCAAGTTGCTACAACGCGCGCTCAAATTGCCGCAGGTCAGCGACGGCGTGATTCAGGGGCGTTCGGTGCGCCTGATCCTCGCAAAAGGGTCGACCGTTGACGAACTCACCCAGGCGCTGAATGTGCCGCCTGAAAGTGTTTCGCAAACCGAGCCGCGTTTTGAAGATGCGTTTATCGACCTGCTCGGTGGTGCGGCGACTCAAGAATCTCCGCTGGGGAAAATCCTCCATACTGTGGAAGGCACCCAGGGTGAAACGGTGATCAAAGCCGAAGCGCTGACCAAAAAGTTCGGTGATTTCGCTGCCACCGATAACGTGGATTTCACCGTCCAGCGTGGTGAAATTTTCGGCCTGCTGGGGCCAAACGGAGCCGGGAAATCCACCACATTTAAAATGATGTGCGGCTTGCTGGTGCCCACTTCCGGCAAAGCGCTGGTGCTGGATATGGATTTAAAAACCAGTTCCGGCAAAGCTCGCCAGCACCTGGGTTATATGGCACAGAAATTTTCGCTATACGGCAACCTCACCGTGGCGCAAAACCTGCGTTTTTTCTCCGGTGTATATGGCCTGCGCGGCAAAGCCCAGGAGGAGAAAATTAACCGCATGAGTGACGCGTTCAACCTGCAACCGATTATGAACAGCGCCACGGATGCCCTGCCCCTCGGCTTTAAACAGCGCCTGGCACTGGCCTGCTCGCTGATGCACGAACCGGATATTTTGTTTCTTGATGAACCGACCTCGGGCGTTGACCCGATTACGCGCCGCGAATTTTGGTTGCACATCAACAGCATGGTGGAAAAAGGCGTCACGGTGATGGTGACCACCCACTTTATGGATGAAGCCGAATACTGTGACCGCATTGGGCTGGTGTATCGCGGCAAGCTGATTGCCAGCGGCACGCCAGACGCTCTGAAAGAACAAGCCGCCAACAACGAGCAAACTGACCCGACCATGGAACAAGCGTTTATTACGCTTATCCATCAATGGGATAAGGAGCACGAAAATGAGCGAGCATAACCAGGCCGTTTCCTGGCGAAGGGTGCGAGCCCTGTGCGTGAAAGAAACGCGCCAGATAGTGCGTGACCCGAGTAGTTGGTTGATTGCGGTGGTGATCCCACTGTTGTTGCTGTTTATTTTTGGCTATGGCATCAACCTCGATTCCAGCCGTCTGCGGGTCGGGGTGTTACTGGAGCAGCAAAGCGAAGAAGCGCTGGATTTCGCCCACACCATTACCGCATCCCCCTATATCGACCCGACGGTGAGCGATAATCGCCAGCACCTGATTCAGTTAATGCAGGCGGGAAAAATTCGCGGGCTGGTGGTGATCCCAACCGATTTTGCGCAAAACATGGCGCGAGCTGGTGCCAGCGCGCCGATACAGGTGATTACCGATGGCAGCGAGCCGAACACCGCCAATTTCGTGCAGGGTTATATGGAGGGGATTTGGCAAATCTGGCAGCAACAGCGGGCGGAAGATCGCGGGGAAAAGTTTGAACCGCTGATCGATGTGCAGTTGCGTTACTGGTTCAACCCGGCGGCCATCAGCCAACATTTTATCATCCCAGGTGCTGTGACCATCATCATGACGGTGATTGGCGCAATTCTGACTTCGCTGGTAGTGGCACGGGAATGGGAGCGCGGCACTATGGAAGCCCTGCTCTCAACGCAAGTCACGCGCACCGAACTACTGCTGTGCAAACTGCTGCCCTATTACGTGTTAGGGATGCTGGCAATGCTGCTGTGTATGCTGGTGTCGGTGTTTATTCTCGACGTGCCGTATCGCGGTTCATTGCTTATTTTATTCTTCATCACCAGTCTGTTTTTGCTCAGCACACTCGGTATGGGGCTGCTGATTTCGACGATTACCCGTAACCAGTTTAATGCCGCCCAGGTGGCGTTAAATGCTGCCTTCTTGCCGTCGATTATGTTGTCTGGGTTTATCTTCCAGATTGACAGCATGCCAGCGATTATCCGCGCGGTGACCTATGTCATTCCGGCGCGTTATTTCGTCAGCACCCTGCAAAGCCTGTTCCTGGCGGGGAATATTACGACCGTGTTGGTTATCAACGTGCTGTTTTTAATTGCCTCGGCGGTGATGTTTATCGGCCTGACGGCCATCAAAACCAAGCGCCGTCTTGATTAGGGAAAAGCGATGTTATATCGACTCTGGACATTAATACGCAAAGAGCTGCAATCCCTGTTGCGCGAGCCACAAACGCGGGCAATTTTGATTCTGCCGGTGGTGTTGCAAGTGGTGCTGTTTCCGTTCGCCGCCACGCTTGAAGTGACTAACGCCACTATCGCGATTTACAACGAAGATAACGGCAGCCACTCCGTTGAACTGACCCAGCGTTTTGCCCGCGCCAAAGCATTCAGCCATGTGCTGTTGCTGAAAAGCCCGCAAGAGATCCAGCCAACTATCGACAACCAAAAAGCGCTGCTGCTGATTCGCTTCCCGGCAGAGTTCTCGCGTGATATTGCCAGCCAACAGCAGGCAAAACTGCAAATCATTCTTGATGGGCGTAACTCGAACAGTGCGCAGATTGCCGCCAATTACCTCCAGCAAATTGTGAAGAATTACCAACAGGAACTGGTGTCCGGGCAGCCAAAACCGAACAACAGCGAGCTGGTGGTGCGCAACTGGTATAACCCGAATCTGGATTATAAATGGTTTGTGGTGCCATCGTTGATTGCGATGATTACCACGATTGGCGTGATGATTGTCACCTCACTTTCCGTGGCGCGCGAACGTGAGCAAGGCACGCTCGATCAGCTGTTGGTTTCGCCACTCGCCACCTGGCAGATTTTTGTTGGTAAAGCCGTACCCGCGCAAATCGTGGCGATTGGCCAGGCAACCATTGTGCTGGGCGTCGGGATTTGGGGTTATCACATTCCGTTTTCCGGCTCGCTGTTGCTGTTTTACTTCACGATGCTGATTTACGGTTTGTCACTGGTGGGCTTTGGTTTGCTGATTTCGTCATTGTGTTCGACGCAACAGCAGGCATTTATTGGCGTGTTTGTCTTTATGATGCCGGCGATTTTGCTGTCGGGTTATGTTTCACCGGTCGAGAACATGCCGGTGTGGCTGCAAAACCTGACGTGGGTAAACCCGATTCGGCATTTCACTGACATCACTAAGCAGATTTATTTGAAGAACGCGAGTTTTGACATTGTCTGGGGAAGTGTGTGGCCGCTATTGGTGATAGCAGCCACTACGGGTTCAGCGGCGTACTGGATGTTTCGGCGCAAAATCGCCTGAGGTTTTATCTTTGGCGAACAGCGAATAAATAATCGGCCCGGCAATCATCGCCAGCCCGGCTCCTGCCAGCAGGAATTTATTCTCGACCACGCGTGACAACAGCCACAGCACAATCATCGCGTTGCCGAAATACCAGGTGGTAGTCAGCTCTTCAAGAAAATCACCAATATCACGTAAGCGCCCTGTACGAACACGTTGCAGGGCGAACATCAGGATAACTGTTGCGACATACAGCAAACATAACCCAATGCCGACCGGTATGAGGGAGGCAGTTTTCCAGCCAACGAGCAGCACACAAAGCACTGAAAGATGCAGCATTATTTGCCAGCAGCTTAGGCCTGTAGTCACTTGTACACGTTGTTGCCATTTCATTAATTTCTCTCCTGGCCACTAATTCCTGTCATTCAGAGTACCGCAGTATGCGGAAAATTCTGTAACCCGACACCTATTTGTGACAGAGACTACACTTTATTTTCAACGCGATGATAACAATGCCGGGAGAAGCATGGGTAACAAGACTCAGCACTTTTCCTTTAAAGTGCTCACAATTAATACACATAAAGGCTTTACCGCACTCAACAGGCGCTTCATTTTGCCGGAGTTGCGCGACGCGGTACGCGCCGTTTCTGCCGATATTGTCTGCTTGCAGGAGGTGATGGGCGCTCACGAAGCCCACTCCCTGCGGGTCGAAAATTGGCCGGAAACCAGCCATTACGAATTCCTCGCCGATAGCACGTGGAGCGAATTTGCTTATGGGCGCAACGCGGTTTATCCCGAAGGCCATCACGGCAATGCCGTGTTATCACGTTTCCCCATCAGCCATTTTGATAACCGCGACATCTCGGTCGAAGGCCACGAAAAACGCGGCATGCTGCACTGCCAGATAAACCTTCCCGGCGCGAATATTCGAGCCCATGTCATTTGCGTGCATCTCGGTTTACGTGACGCGCACCGCCAGGCCCAGCTCAACATGCTTTGCCAACTGGTGAATGAACTCCCTGAAGGCGAGCCAGTGGTGGTGGCCGGTGATTTCAATGACTGGCAACAACGCGCCAATCAGCAACTCAGGCAAACCGGCCTGGATGAAGTCTTCACCCGCGCATCGGGCCGCCCGGCACGCACTTTCCCTGCCCGCTTTCCAGTTCTGCGCCTGGACAGGATTTATGTAAAAAATGCCTCTGCCAGCGCCCCTACTGCACTGCCGTTGCAACAGTGGCGGCATCTTTCTGACCATGCGCCATTAGCGGTGGAGATTCATCTATGAAAAATAGCTGGCGTGACGGCAACTGTATTTCGTTACTCGAAAATGGCGACCAGTTTTTCCCGGCGGTGTTTACCGCCATCAGCCAGGCGCGTAGCAAAGTGCTGCTCGAAACATTTATCTGGTTTGAAGATGATGTCGGTAAGCAGTTACATGCCGTACTACTGAATGCTGCTCAGCGTGGCGTTAGGGTGGAAGTTCTGCTGGATGGCTACGGTTCACCGGATTTAAGCGATGAGTTTGTGAGTGAACTGACAAGCGCTGGCGTGATGTTCCGCTATTATGACCCGCGCCCGCCGCTGTTCGGTATACGCACTAATTTGTTCCGCCGTATGCACCGCAAAATCGTGGTGGTCGACAGCGCGGTGGCGTTTGTCGGCGGCATTAATTACTCCGCCGAACAGATGAGTGATTATGGCCCTGAAGCCAAACAGGATTATTCGGTCAAAGTTGAAGGGCCAGTGGTACACGATATTTATCAGTACGTGGTTTCCAACTTGCCGGGTCACGATACCAAACGCCACTGGTGGCATCGCCGCCGCAATCCCGCACAAGAAAACCTCAAACCCGGAGAGGCACAAGCGCTGTTTGTCTGGCGCGACAATAACCGGCATCGCGATGATATCGAACGTTATTACCTGAAAATGCTCGGCAAAGCGAAGCGTGAAGTGATCATTGCTAACGCCTATTTTTTCCCCGGTTACCGGCTGCTTCATGCGATGCGCAATGCCTCACGACGCGGTGTCTCAGTGAAGTTAATCGTGCAAGGCGAGCCGGATATGCCGATTGTCAAAGTGGGTGCTCGCCTGCTGTACAATTATTTAGTGCGCTCGGGCGTGAAGATTTACGAGTACCAGCGCCGCCCGCTGCACGGCAAAGTCGCGCTGATGGACGACCACTGGGCAACCGTCGGCTCCAGCAATCTTGATCCGCTGAGTTTGTCGCTCAACCTTGAAGCCAACCTGATTATTTACGATCGTACCTTTAACGAAACTCTGCGCCAAAACCTGAGCTGCCTGATAGCCCAGGATTGTCAGCCCGTCGACGAGTCCATGCTACCAAAACGAACCTGGTGGAATCTGGGGAAAAGCGTGCTGGCGTTCCACTTTTTGCGCCACTTCCCGGCGATGGTTGGCTGGTTACCCGCACACACCCCAAAACTTGCCCAGGTGATGCCGCCGGCACAGCCGCAACTGGAAACCCAGGACCGAATAGACACAGAAGTTGAGGCTGAAAACCCGGGGGTAAAATATTGATGTCGCACTCGCACCCAAAATGGCGCAAAGCGAAGAAAATCCTCACCTGGCTATTTTTTATTGCAGTTATCGTGCTGTTGGTGGTGTATGCCACAAAAGTGGACTGGCCGGAAGTTTGGGAAGTGATCCGCAATTACAACCGTCTGGCGCTGTTTAGTGCGGTCGGTCTGGTGATTCTGAGTTATCTGATTTATGGCTGCTACGACCTGCTTGCGCGGGCGTATTGCGGGCATAAACTGGCAAAGCGGCAGGTCATGCTGGTGTCGTTTATCTGTTACGCCTTTAACCTGACATTGAGCACCTGGGTTGGCGGCATTGGTATGCGTTACCGGCTTTATTCGCGCCTTGGCCTGCCGAGCGCCACGATTACGCGCATTTTCTCGTTAAGTATCTCCACTAACTGGCTGGGTTACATCCTGTTGGCAGGGGTGATTTTTACCGTTGGCGTGGTGCAATTACCGGCTCACTGGTACATAGACGAAACCACGCTGCGCATTTTAGGCGGCGTGCTACTGGCAATCATTGCGGTTTATCTGTGGTTTTGTGCCTTTGCGAAGCATCGCCATATGACGATCAAAGGCCAGCGTCTGGTGTTGCCATCGTTTAAATTCGCACTGATGCAGATGGCGATTTCAAGCTGTAACTGGATGGTGATGGGGGCGATTATCTGGCTGTTGCTGGGCCAGCAGAGCAACTATTTCTTTGTTTTAGGCGTGCTTTTAGTAAGCAGTATTGCGGGCGTCATTGTGCATATTCCTGCGGGGATTGGCGTGCTGGAGGCGGTGTTCATTGCGTTGCTGGCGGGTGAACATGTCAGCAATGGGACGATTATTGCCGCGTTGCTGGCGTATCGCATGCTTTACTTTATTGCCCCACTGCTGCTGGCGATTGTTTGCTATTTAGTACTGGAGAGTCGGGCGAAGACGATGCGGGTGAAAAATGAGAAGAGCCTGGAAGAAAACAACCCTCACCCCAGCCCTCTCCCTGCGAGAGAGGGGGAAAAGAAAGGGTTAGGATGAGGGTGACAGGACTTAGCGGCGGTTACCGAAAATACGCAACAACATCAGGAACAGGTTGATGAAGTCGAGATACAGCGTCAGTGCGCCAAGAATCGAATACTTACGCATGGTTTGCGTATCGCGAGTATCAATTTGCTCGCCAATGTTTTTCAGCTTCTGCGTGTCATAAGCCGTCAGGCCGACAAACACAATGACGCCGATATAGGTTATCGCCCACATCATCGCCGTGCTTTCCAGCCAAATGTTCACCAGCGATGCCAGCACAATGCCGATCAGTGCCATAAACAGCATGTTGCCAAAACCGCTTAAATCACGCTTCGTGGTGTAACCGTACAGGCTCATCGCACCGAACATGCCGCCGGAGACCACAAAAGTACTGGCGATGGATGAATAGGTGTAGACGATAAAAATGCTTGAAAGCGTCAAGCCAGTCAGTGCCGAGTACAACATGAACAAGCTGGTTGCCATACCCGCGCTGAGCTTATGCACCATGCCGGAGAGCACAAATACCAGCCCCAACTGCACGATGATCAACCCGAAGAAAGTGATTTTGCTGGAAAAGACGAATTCCATCACCGCTGGCGTATTTGCAGCATACCAGGCGACAAATGCCGTCAGTAACAGGCCGCAGGTCATCCAGCCATATACTTGTGCCATATATGCCTGCAAGCCTGTACGGGCCTGCTGGACAATAGTGTCATTGGAACGTGGGAATCGATCCATGATGCTTCCTTAAGTTAATTACGTTGACCGAATTTCAGGCTCGAAGGCCTGTACTTTAAGATTAACACAACTGTATGAAGGTGCTTGTTACCAGCGTTTGGCCGCTTGCTTATCAGTTTCGCGAGCTTCTACCCAGCGCTCCCCTTCAGACGTGGCTTCGCGCTTCCAGAACGGCGCGCGCGTTTTCAGATAATCCATAATGAATTGTGCGGATTCGAACGCTGAACTGCGATGTGCGCCCGTCACGCCAACAAACACGATCTCGTCACCAGGCCACAATTCACCAATGCGGTGAATCACACTAACGCGCTGTAACGGCCAACGAAGACGTGCTTCTTCAATAATTTCCGCCAGCGCCTTTTCGGTCATGCCCGGATAATGCTCCAGCGTCAATGCGCTCACGCTATCGCCAAGATTGTGATTGCGTACTTTGCCGGTAAACGTCACCACCGCGCCGTCTTCATCGCACTGCGCGAGCCACTGGTATTCGTCGCCGACGTTGAAATTCTCGTGGCTGACACGGATTCGAGTGTTTTCCATTTTAACCGCCTGTGACCGGAGGGAAAAAGGCGACTTCATCACCGTCGCTTAGCGGGTGATCGAAACTTACCAGTGTCTGGTTGACGGCAGCCAGTAGTTTGCCTGACTCGAGCGCCAGCGCCCAGCGCTCGCTTTTCGCAGCCAGATTCTGGCGCAGTTGTTCGACATTGCTAAAACTCGCGTCCAGTTTCAGGTTGTCGCAATCAACCAGTTCACGTACCTGGGCAAAAAACAGCACGTTAATCATGTTCTGCCACCTTGCTATCCGCCTTAAAGTCGCCAGATTTACCGCCGCTTTTCGCCAGCAGGCGAACCGGGCCGATCACCATATCTTTCTGCACCGCTTTGCACATGTCGTAGATGGTCAACGCGGCAACCGACGCAGCAGTTAACGCTTCCATTTCCACGCCGGTTTTACCGGTCAAACGGCAGACAGATTCGATGCGCACACGGTTATGTTCAGGTTCAGCCGCTAAATTGACTTCGACTTTACTGAGCATTAGCGGGTGGCAAAGAGGAATCAAATCCCAGGTGCGTTTTGCGGCCTGGATCCCGGCGATTCGCGCCGTGGCAAAGACATCACCTTTATGATGGCTGCCTTCAATAATCATCGCTAATGTTGCGGCTTCCATGGTGATAAACGCTTCGGCACGCGCTTCACGCACGGTTTCTGCTTTGGCGGAAACATCAACCATGTGCGCTTCGCCAGCGGCATTAATATGAGTCAGTTGCGACATAATTTATTTCTTGAGATGTGGATGGAAATTACAAGGGCGCACGCGAGCATCCAGTTGAGGCTGGATGATATTTTCCCACGCGGTATGGCACGCTTTCGTGGAACCTGGCATGGCAAAAATAAGCGTGCGATTCGCAATACCGGCCAGGGCACGAGATTGCAGCGTCGAGGTGCCGATTTCTTCAAAAGAGAGCATGCGGAAAACTTCACCAAAACCTTCGATTTCACGGTCAAACAACGGCAGTAACGCTTCGGGCGCCTGGTCGCCATCGGTAAAACCTGTCCCACCGTTGATTAGCACCACCTGGACTTCATCCTCAGCAATCCATTGAGAAACCTGCGCGCGAATGGCGTAGCGGTTTTCTTTAACAATCGCTTTGGCAACCACTTTGTGACCCGCGTCAGTGGCAGCCTCACGCAGATAATGCCCTGAAGTGTCGTCGTCTTCACCGCGGCGGCTTGAAACAGTCAGAATGGCAATATGTAGCGGGATAAATTCACTACTCGTCTGGCTCATTGAGATTTCCCTATGTATATGATTTTAACCGCCGATGTAGGACAGGTTTTGGGTAATGCCGGTTTCACCGTCATGCAGGAAATGGGTCTGTTTTTTGTGGGTCAGGGCTTCAGCGATACGCGCTTCAAGCTCCGTGATTTGCTCGTCGCTCGCCAGCAAATCACGCAATGAAATGCCCTGCTCGCCAAATAAGCATAGATGCAGGTTGCCAACGGATGAGACGCGCAGGCGGTTACAACTGGCACAGAAGTCTTTTTCGTAAGGCATGATCAGGCCAATTTCGCCCTGATAATCTGGATGGCAAAAGACCTGCGCCGGGCCGTCACTACGGCTGCGGAGTTGATGTACCCAGCCGCGAGCCAACAACTGGTCGCGAATGATTTTGCCCGAGATGTGGTGTTTGCGGAACAATTCGCCGCCATCGCCGGTTTCCATCAATTCGATGAAACGCAACTGGATAGGACGCGGTTTGATCCAGGCAAGGAAGGTATCGAGTTCGTGGTGGTTCACATCGCGCATTAGCACGGTATTCACTTTTACACGCTCAAAACCGGCAGAGAACGCGGCGTCAATGCCGTCCATTACCTGACGGAATTTATCCTGTCCGGTAATCGCGTGAAACTGACGAGCATCAAGACTATCTACGCTAACGTTCACTGCCGTCAGCCCGGCATCACGCCATTGCTGGATGTCGCGCGCAAGGCGATAACCGTTGGTTGTTACGGCAATCTGGCGAATGCTGGCGTTTTCATGTACCGCAGCGATGATGTCAGTGAAGTCTTTACGTAAAGAGGGTTCACCACCCGTCAGGCGTACTTTTTCAGTACCCAGGGCGGCGAAAGCGCGCGTAACGCGGCGAATTTCATCGACGTTGAGGAAACTTTTATTTGCCACACCGTGAGGCTTGTAGCCATCCGGCAGGCAATAGTTGCAACGAAAATTGCAAACGTCGGTAATAGACAGACGCAGGTAAAAAAACTTACGAGCGAATGCGTCGGTAAGTTGAGTAGCCATGTACACCTTCCAAATACGGGAGATGCAGGCATTTCTTTCTGCACCCTGGTGACTCAAGGTCACGGCCAAAGCACCGTATCTTTCGACTTAGGTCCAGAGGCTTAGTGTGTGTTAGAGCGATAGTAGCGCGTGATGGAGTTCAACGCCATAACAGCTTTCGCTATATAAATATATACATAGCGAGACAATCGCTCAATTTCGCTACAGACTACGCCAAAAGCGATCTTTTGCTTTGATATACATCATTATCGCCCTAGCCAGGATCGTATTTTGAGATCTTTTACGCTACCTTATTTCGATAGTTCGTCATAAGGAAAAGTTATGCGCAATCGTACGCTTGCGGATTTGGATAGAGTGGTTGCACTGGGCGGTGGACACGGCCTGGGCAGGGTTATGTCCTCTCTCTCCTCTTTAGGTTCCCGTTTAACCGGCATTGTTACCACCACTGATAACGGCGGTTCTACCGGGAGAATCCGGCGCTCTGAAGGTGGCATTGCCTGGGGCGATATGCGTAACTGTTTAAATCAGTTAATTACTGAACAGAGCGTTGCTTCGGCCATGTTTGAGTACCGTTTTGGCGGTAATGGCGAACTTTCAGGGCATAACCTTGGAAACTTGATGTTAAAGGCACTTGACCACCTGAGCGTGCGGCCTCTGGAAGCCATCAATCTGATTCGTAACCTTCTCAAAGTGGATGCGTTTCTGATTCCGATGTCTGAACAGCCAGTGGATTTGATGGCGACGGATGCAGATGGCCATTTTATTTACGGGGAAGTGAATATTGACCAGCTTTCCTCACCGCCGCAGGAGTTGTCGTTATACCCGCAAGCCCGCGCCACACGCGAAGCGTTGCAGGCCATTGGTGAAGCCGATTTGATTCTGATTGGCCCGGGTAGTTTTTATACCAGCCTGATGCCGTTACTGCTGCTGGAAGATATGGATCAGGCGCTGCGTCGCACACCTGCGCCGGTGGTGTTTATCGGTAATTTAGGCAAGGAATTAAGCACCGCTGCGGCAAGCCTGTCGCTTGGGCAAACTCTGGACATCATGGAACAGCGTGTTGGTAAGCGCATTATTGATGCCGTGGTGGTTGGCCCGCAGGTAGATGTTGCTGAAATCACCGACCGTGTGGTGATTCAGGAGCCTCTGGAAGCCTGTGATATTCGCTATCGTCACGACCGTCAATTGCTACGCCAGGCGCTGGAAAAAGCTGTTCAGCAACTGGGATAGGATGAGCGATTGCTGTCGGATGACGCTGCGCTTATCCGACCTACAAGTGCATGATTTCGTGAGTCGTTGTAGGGTGAATAAGCGATTGCGTCATCCACCGTTTGCATCAGTTTTGTCGGATGACGCTGCGCTTATCCGACCTACAAGTGCATGATTTCGTGAGTCGTTGTAGGGTGGATAAGCGATTGCGTCATCCACCGTTTGCGTCAGTTTTGTCGGATGACGCTGCGCATATCCGACCTACAAGTGCATGATTTCGTGAGTCGTTGTAGGGTGGATAAGCGATTGCGTCATCCACCGTTTGCATCAGTTTTGTCGGATGACGCTGCGCTTATCCGACCTACAAGTGCATGATTTTCGTGAGTCGTTGTAGGGTGGATAAGCGATAGCGTCATCCACCGTTTGCGTCAGTTTTGTCGGATGACGCTGCGCTTATCCGACCTACAAGTGCATGATTTCGTGAGGTGGATTAGCGTTAGCTACAGCCACCCGTTACGACGCAGCGATAAACAATTGCCGTAACTCGTGCAACTGGTCACGGAGTTGTGCAGCTTCTTCAAATTCCAGATTCTGCGCATGCTCCAGCATCTTCGCTTCCAGTTGATGAATTTTCTGTTGCAGGGCTTTCGGCGTCAGGATGATTTCATCATCTTCAATCACGCTGCGCGCTTTGCTCTTCATCCGGCCTTTGGTTTTCGCCATGCCTTCGCCAAGCTGCAGCACATCCACCACTTTCTTGTTCAGCCCCTGCGGCGTAATGCCATTTTCTTCGTTGTATCGTTGCTGTTTCTCACGGCGACGCTCCGTTTCACTAATCGCTTTTGCCATGGACGGGGTGATTTTGTCACCATACAGAATGGCTTTACCGTTGATGTTACGTGCCGCACGACCAATGGTCTGAATGAGCGAACGCTCAGAACGCAGGAAACCTTCTTTATCGGCATCCAGAATGGCCACCAGCGACACTTCAGGCATATCCAACCCCTCACGTAGCAAGTTGATGCCTACCAGCACGTCGAACTCGCCAAGGCGCAAATCACGAATGATCTCCATACGCTCGACGGTATCGATATCTGAGTGCAGATAACGCACCCGCTCGCCATGCTCTTCCAGATACTCTGTCAAATCTTCGGCCATACGTTTGGTCAGCGTGGTGACCAAAACACGTTCGTTGATTTCAACACGTTTACGAATCTCGGAAAGCAAGTCGTCAACCTGGGTGCCAACCGGACGCACTTCGATAATCGGGTCCAGCAAACCCGTTGGCCTGACAACCTGATCGACAACATCACCACCTGATTTTTCCAGCTCGTAATTGCTGGGTGTTGCCGAAACATAGATGGTTTGCGGAGCCAGCGCTTCAAACTCTTCAAATCTCAGCGGGCGGTTATCGAGTGCTGATGGCAGACGGAAGCCGTATTCCACCAGGGTTTCTTTACGCGCCCGGTCACCTTTGTACATGCCGCCGATTTGCGGAATAGTCACGTGGGATTCGTCGACCACCAGCAGGCCATCAGCAGGCAAATAATCGAAAAGCGTTGGTGGTGGCTCGCCAGGGCCACGCCCCGACAGGAAGCGCGAATAGTTTTCTACCCCAGAGCAGTAGCCCAGTTCGTTCATCATCTCTAAATCGAATTGAGTACGTTGCGACAGGCGCTGCTCTTCAAGCAGTTTGTTGTTCGCCAGCAAGACCTTTTTACGGTCAGCCAGTTCCACCTTAATTTCTTCCATGGCTTGCACAATACGTTCACGCGGGGTGACGTAATGTGATTTAGGGTAAATGGTGAAGCGCTGAATCACCTGGTCTATTTGCCCGGTCAGGGGGTCGAATAGTGAAAGCCGTTCCACTTCTTCATCAAACAATTCGACCCGTAACGCTAAATCGTCTGACTCTGCCGGGAAGATGTCGATGACTTCCCCACGCACACGGAAAGTCGCGCGCTGGAAAGCCTGGTCATTACGGGTGTATTGCAGTTCGGTCAAACGGCGCAAAATAGAGCGCTGATCGATGATCATCCCTTTGGTGAGATGCAGCATCATTTTCAGGTAGAGATCCGGGTCGCCCAGGCCGTATATCGCCGACACCGAAGCCACCACAATCACATCACGCCTTTCGAGTAACGCTTTGGTGGCTGACAGGCGCATCTGCTCGATATGTTCATTCACCGAGGAATCTTTTTCGATAAAAGTATCGGAGCTCGGGACGTAGGCTTCAGGCTGGTAGTAATCGTAGTAGGAAACAAAGAACTCAACCGCGTTATCCGGAAAGAACTCTTTCATCTCGCCATACAACTGCGCCGCAAGGGTTTTGTTCGGTGCCAGCACCATGGTGGGGCGTTGCAAATCTGCAATCACGTTCGCCACGGTAAAGGTCTTACCGGAGCCTGTCACACCTAACAGTGTCTGATGGGCAAGCCCGTCTTGTAGCCCCTCTTCAAGGCGGCGAATGGCCTCTGGCTGATCGCCAGAAGGTTTGAATGCTGAATTTAATTTGAATGCTTTACTCATGAAGAGGCTACCTGATGAAGAAACGAGCGGGCCGGAGGATAATTTTACTCAGCACAGGAAATTTTGCCAGAAAAAGATACTGGATGAAAAACCAGTTCCTTGCACAAAAGTTTATGATACGGCCTCTTTTTGCCGTTTGGTTTACCGGTAAAACATTCCTCCCTCAGATATTTCAGCTGACCAAAATGGTTATCCCCAGATTTTTTTACCTTTTAACATTTGTCAAGCAGTGTCATAAAAGCGCAAGGAACATCTGTGGCACTTTTATTGCAGCGATTGATTTTATTCAACTCATTAATTTTAAACAGCTATTTGATAAAGTCTGGTTTAGCGCCAATTCATGTGCAAGCCGCGCCAGTCCTCGCTTACCGCAAGTTCTCTAACTCTAATGCACATGGTTATCCACAGGAATAGTGGATAACTGCTCTCAGCCCTTTTGCAGCGCAGACCGCAAAAAACCCTAAAATCTCTGTGAGTGGCATCAAAAATATTTTTCATCATTATTTTTGTCTTATTTTTGCTTAAAGATGAGCCACCTTTTCTTATGATCCTGCTCACGAATTGCGCATTATCATGGAGCAACTCTGCTCTCTTGCACCATCCCTGGCAGTGACCAGCACTGACAGAGTGCATTCGTCTTTTCGAGTTGTAGGCGACGAAGGTTTCTTCAACCTTTTTCATGAGCCTTTTCTCAAAGTTGCCATGTTCTGCCGCGCAAAAAGGTTCATGGCAAGGGAATTGCACAGTTTTACTTGTCCTGGTTTGAGTAGTGGACGCCACGCTGCGCTGTTAACCCAATCCGAAGGAGAATATCGATGTTGAGTCTGCGAGCTGTTAATCAGTTTTATGGTGAGAGCCATATTCTGTGGAACCTGGATCTTGAGCTGACTCCAGGCGAATGTACCTGTGTGTTAGGTGCGCCAGGAATGGGCAAAACAACGCTGGTTAACTGCATCACTGGTTACCTGCCCGTACAAAGTGGCAGTATGACCTGGCTTGAGGCAGGGCATCCTCCACAAGATTTGCTGACCCAACCTATTGAAGGCCGGGCGGCTCTTGGGATGAGTTATGTCGCCCAGGACAGACGCATCTTTTCCCAACTGAGCGTTGAGGAGAACCTGCAAATTGCGCTGTTAGCTGCCCGTGTGCGGACGCGGGCGATCCCATCGATGATCTATGAACTGTTCCCTGAACTTTATAGCTTGCGCCATGTGCGCGGTGGCGAGCTGTCAGGCGATCTTCAGCAGCAACTGGCATTAGCAAGGGCGCTGGTGACCGAGCCGAAACTGTTGATTCTGGATGAACCGACTTTTGGCAGCGGCCAGCGGTTTATTCATGATCTCAGCAATATCATCCGACGTTTAAGCCGTGACTTTGGATTAACTATCCTGTTAGTAGAACAGCGGTTGCCGTTTATTCGTCGTGTAGCAGACCGTTTCTGTTTGCTCCACCGTGGACGAAACGTCGCTCAGGGTCATGTCGCAATGCTGGACGACAAACTGGTTTCTAGTTGGATTGACCCATGATGGTGTATCAATCGACGGCATGATGGGTTAATCCGGTTCTGCCGTCACAACTGCCCGAGTTGCTTCTGTAAATCATCATCGAGATCGGCGAGTTCCCGTTGTAAATTGCATTGCCGTGTCACGGCTGAAAGCTCTACCAACGGCAAAGGGACTTTTGACACCCCAGCTTCACGCATCCAGCGCAACACCGGTTCCAGATGCCAAATAGCGGTTTTACCGTCGTGCACTGGTTGAGGAAACGCGTTCCGGCTGACCATCACTTTACGCATGTACTGACGCGAAAACCCCAGCAGTTCGGCAATATCGGTTAGTCCAACCAGGTCAGGCATCACTTCGACCAACACCGCACCTGGAATAATACGTTTCACGTCTTTAATGGCGGAAACAACGGCCTGCTTTGCCTCTTGCGCTTCACGCATGAAATTCAATGCAATGCGCCCGGTCACCCCCACGCCAACCAGTGCGTCATCGCAGCCTTGTGCGCCTAACGCCTCTACCCACTCAGCAGGATCCTGGCTTTTTTCTGGCAAGGTAAAAATCAATGTGAAACTAAATTCTGACATGTTCTGCTCCTTGAAACTTAATGTCTGATAATGGCCGGCGTACTTTGCTGACTACAGTTATCAACGACAAGACGTATTTGCCTGGCATGGTTGTATGCACTGCGCGGCGTACTCCATATACAACTGATACAACTGATACAAAACTCACCGCACCGGCAGGCTTTGTCATTCCACGGACAATACATCTTCCCCCAGCAATGCGAACCACCAGGCTGGACCCGCCAGCCCTGACACTCCGCATAACTCAATGCTGCTTCAATATCCTTATTCGGGTGCAAACGCCGCTTCATAAAAACCTCCTGGCTATACTCTCAAAAAAGTTGTCATGTGACAACATGGAATTGAAAAGTAATTTACTCGCACTCAGCGTTTCTTCAAGGAGATGTTTTGGGCAACAACGGATTCAGGAATAGCGCCCGAAAAATTTATCGGGCGTTGCAGAAAGGAACACAAGATTTGCGAGTTATACAGAAAGAAGTGAAATATCCAGATGGCTGCCGAGAGGGCTTTGCTCATTAAGTTGCGGGTAAAACGGAATTTCACCCAACATCGGGACGTTTAAAACGTCACGTAACGTCGCGATGTATTCTGCGTGACGTTTGCCTGTTGGCTGAACGTCGTTGGCAATCCACCCCGCCAGATGCAGCCCTGCACTCCGCACCGCATGTGCCGTTAGCATGGCGTGGTTAATACATCCCAGTTTCACCCCAACAACCAGGATCACCGGCAGTTGCTGCTGGATAACCCAATCAGCAAAAGTGGCGGTCTGCGAAAGTGGCGTAAACCAGCCTCCCGCTCCTTCAACCTGTAACCAGTCAGCTTGCGAAGCCAGTGCTTCCAGCCCCAGAGATAGCTGTGAAAATTCAATAGGCCGCTTTTCCAACGCACTGACAATGTGTGGTGACGTCGGTTCCAAAAAAGCAAAAGGGTTCACCTGGTCATAGTCTACTTTGACGCTGCTATTGCGCTGCAATGCCAGTGCATCGCTATTGCGGATACCCGCAGCCGTCATTTCGCTTCCCGACGCTACCGGCTTATAACCTGCCGTACGGTAACCCGCCTGTGTGGCGGCTTGCAGCAAAGCGCAACTGGCGACTGTTTTACCGACTTCAGTATCGGTTCCGGTCACAAACCATCGTTTAATCACGTTCTATTACTCCACAAACGAGCTGCCATGTCAGAGGGAATTGCCCCTCTTTTTGCGGCCAGGCGAGACTTAATTTTTGCAATTGCTGACGGGTCATCAATGACGCTTTTCGTCCGTCATGAAGGTGTGTTGCGCCAATGCCTTTTAGCGAGTGCATGGCACTCATTACGCTTGGGTAAAATTGGCTAATCTCATGAATTTGTAGAGAACAACGCCAGCCTTCACAAGCCTGCTGAATCTGCTCAATCGACAGGAATTGATTGGCATGTGAACGTTCGTCCACCGCATGCCATGCGGTATGTAGCTCACTTAATGAGTTCGCCGCAAGCGTAGTAAATGCCACACATCCTCCCGATCGGGTGATGCGATAAAGCTCACTCAATCCACTGTGTAAATCGCTGCACCATTGCACCGCCAGGTTGCTCCAGGCTAAATCGACTTGCCCGTCAGGAAGTGCGATGGCTTCGATGTCACCTTCGAGATAACAATCTGCCGACTCACGTTGTGCCGCATAATTCAGCATTGCAGCCGAGAGATCTAACGCCGTCACATGGCAGCCTTTGTCACGCCATACGCGGCTGTACCAGCCGGTACCACACCCGGCGTCCAGCATCGTGGAGATACGTCGGCCTTCAAGCATGTCGGTAAGAAATCCGCCGCTGATGCGCTGTAGCTCGGCGTGGCTGTCATAGGTGGGTGCCGCGCGTCCAAAAGCGGCAGCGACAGCGGCTTTGTTAACGAGTTGCGTCATACAGCGCCTCCAGAAGCTTGTCGATATCATCAGCGGTGTGGCTGGCGGTCAGCGTCACACGCAGCCTGGCGGTGCCCGGTGGAACCGTTGGCGGGCGAATCGCCGTCATCCAAAATCCGCGCTCACGCATGGTGGAAGCGAGGTTCACCGCAGCCTGATTTTCACCCACAATTAATGGCTGGATCGCGGTTTGCGAAGCCATTAATTTCAACGGCAGCTGTGCCGCCCCAGATCGGAAATGGGCAATATTGGCGCGTAATTGCGCACGTCTGGACTCATCGTGACGAATAACATTCAATGCCGCCGATAACGCGCACGCCTGTGCGGGCGGCATGGCGGTGCTGTAAATCAGATGACGGGCAAATTGCAGCAAATAATCAGCCAGTGATTCACTGCACAGTACCGCGGCCCCGCTGGCACCAAAAGCTTTGCCAAAAGTGACGACTAATAAATCCGGTTTGATCTGTTGCTGGTCACAACTTCCGCGCCCTTCTTCGCCCATAACCCCGATGCCATGCGCATCATCGACCATCAGCAAAGCCCCTGCATTACGGCTTATCTGCGTGATTTCAGCCAGCGGTGCGGCATCGCCATCCATGCTGAAGACCCCTTCGGTTACCACCAGTTGTTGGCCTTCATGGGGATGCGCCAGCAAAGCTTGCAACGATGGCACATCATTATGTGTAAAGCGCCGCAACTGTGCAGGGCTGTTTATTGCCGCTTCCAGCAGCGAGGCGTGGCTGAGTTTATCGGCAATAATTCGATCCGATTTTTCCGTTAGCGCGGCAATCAGCGCCTGGTTCGCCGCAAAACCGGAAATAAACAGCAGCGCACGGGGAAACCCAAGCCAGTCGGCAAGCTGTTGTTCAAATTGCTGGTGCGCCTCGTGGTAGCCCGTGACATGCCCGGAACCGCCGCTGCCGACACCGTAAGTCTCGGCTCCCTGCTGCCAGGCCTGAATCACCTGCGCATGGTGGCTCATTCCCAGATAGTCATTGCTGGAAAAATTCAGATAGCGGGTTTGGTTTTGCACAATGTAGCGCCCGCTACCTTGTTGATTAACCTGGCGGATTCGGAAACTGTCATTTGCCCGCCGTTGCTCAAGCGCACTGTCGATACGTTGCTGCCAGGTCATACAGCCGCCGCATTGTAGTAATTCTCCGTATCCGCGGTGAGCAACTGTTCGGCCAGTTGTTGTTGCTGTTCGTTATCGCCCGCGTGGGTGGTGGTTTGCTGCGGGTTTAGGCCCAGCTTGCGGAACAATTGCAGGTCTTTGTCTTCTTCCGGATTTGGCGTGGTCAGCAGTTTGCAGCCGTAGAAAATGGAATTGGCACCCGCCATGAAACACAAGGCCTGAGTTTGTTCACTCATCTGCTCGCGCCCGGCAGAAAGGCGCACGAAAGACCCTGGCATCATGATGCGCGCCACCGCGATGGTGCGAATAAAATCAAACGCATCGACGTCTTCGTTATCGGCCATCGGTGTGCCCTTCACCTTCACCAGCATGTTGATTGGCACGCTCTCAGGCGGCGTCGGCAGATTGGCGAGTTGCAGCAACAGCCCTGCGCGGTCGGTTACGGTTTCACCCAGCCCAACAATGCCGCCGGAGCAGACTTTAATCCCGGCATCGCGCACTTTGTCGAGCGTGTCGAGGCGCTCCTGGTAGGTACGCGTGGTAATAATATTGCCGTAAAATTCTGGCGAGGTATCGAGGTTGTGATTGTAGTAATCCAGCCCTGCGGCAGCCAGGCGATCTGCTTGCGCACCGGTTAACGTGCCTAGCGTCATACAGGTTTCCAGCCCCATTTCGCGCACGCCTTGCACCATTTGCTCAAGGTACGGCATGTCGCGATCGTTAGGGTTTTTCCAGGCAGCACCCATGCAGAAACGGGTAGAACCGGCGTTCAACGCTTTACGCGCCGAGTCGAGAACTTGCTCAACTTCCATCAAGCGTTCGGATGCCAGCCCAGTTTTGTATCGCGCACTTTGAGGGCAATATTTGCAATCTTCCGGGCATGCGCCGGTTTTAATCGACAGCAAGGTACTGACCTGAACATGGCGGGGATCGAAGTGCTGACGGTGAACTTGTTGTGCTTCAAACATCAGTTCGAGGAAAGGTTTTTCAAATAAAGCAGTGACCTGCGACATTGACCAGCGTGCGTGGTGAGCCATTGGGCGTCTCCAAAAAGGGTGTTGTTAGCCGTTGATTGACGTTATACTTGTAAACCTAAATCTTTTTTAAATGGTTTACAAGTCACCCTATGACCCCTGCTGATTTAGCGTTCGACCAACAACATATCTGGCATCCGTACACGTCTATGACCCAACCGTTACCGGTTTATCCGGTGGTGGCGGCTACGGGCTGCGAACTGCAACTTGCTGATGGTAAAGCCCTTATTGACGGGATGTCGTCCTGGTGGGCGGCGATTCATGGCTACAATCACCCGCGTTTAAACCAGGCGATGAAAGACCAGATTGACCAGATGTCACACGTGATGTTCGGCGGTATCACCCACCCACCCGCGGTGGCACTGTGTCGTAAACTGGTCGCCATGACGCCGGAAAATCTTGAATGCGTTTTCCTTGCCGACTCCGGCTCTGTCGCCGTTGAAGTGGCGATGAAAATGGCGTTGCAGTACTGGCACGCAAAAGGCGAACCACGCCAGCGTTTCCTGACTTTCCGTCATGGTTATCATGGCGATACCTTTGGTGCGATGTCAGTGTGTGACCCGGATAACTCGATGCACAGCCTGTGGCAAGGTTATCTCCCTGAACATTTATTTGCCCCTGCACCAGATTGCCGTTTTGACGACGAATGGAATGAAATGGACATCGTGCCGTTCGCCCGTTTGATGGCCGCTCATCGCCATGAAATTGCCGCCGTTATCCTCGAACCCATCGTCCAGGGCGCGGGCGGCATGCGCTTTTATCACCCTGAATGGCTGCGTCGAATCCGCCGCATGTGCGACCGCGAAGGCATATTGCTGATTGCCGATGAGATAGCGACCGGCTTTGGTCGTACAGGCAAATTGTTTGCCTGCGAACATGCAGGGATTTCAGCGGATATTCTGTGCCTTGGTAAAGCGCTGACCGGCGGCACGATGACGCTTTCCGCCACGCTCACCACGCGCCAGGTTGCCGATACCATTAGCGACGGCGAAGCCGGATGCTTTATGCACGGCCCGACGTTTATGGGCAATCCGCTGGCCTGTGCGGTCGCGACCGAAAGCCTCACCTTGCTGGAAGAAGGCCACTGGCAGCAGCAAGTTAATGCTCTGGAACAGCAGTTACTGGAAGGGCTTAAACCCTTGCAGAATTGTGAGCAAGTAGCAGATGTGCGCGTGCTTGGGGCCATTGGCGTGGTGGAAACGCATCATCCGGTGGATATGGCTGCACTTCAGGCGTTCTTTGTTGAGCAAGACGTGTGGATCCGTCCATTTGGCCGCCTGATTTATCTGATGCCACCTTACGTCATCACGCATGAACAGCTAGCAAAATTGATCACCGCCGTAACGAATGCGGTAGAAAACCCTGCCTTCTTCAAAAGCTGAGCACCAGCAAGCCGCTCACAGATGCACTACACTTCGAGGATCTTTTCATGCGCCCAACCGGGAGAGTCAAATGAAAATCCTCATGGTTTTAACCTCGCACAATCAACTGGGCAATACCGGCAAACCCACAGGCTTTTGGCTTGAGGAGTTTGCCGCGCCGTATTATGTCTTTCGTGACGCAGGTCTGAATATTACTCTCGCTTCACCACAAGGTGGCCAACCGCCGCTTGATCCCAAAAGTGATGAGCCGGATGCACAAACCGACGACACTCGCCGTTTCCGTCATGATACTGACGCACAAAAGCGGTTAGCTAATACTGAAAAGCTTGCCACCATCCGCGCTGAAGATTTTGATGCGGTGTTTTACCCCGGCGGCCACGGGCCATTGTGGGATTTGGCAGAAGATGAACACTCGATCACATTGATTGAACAGTTTTGGGCGGCGGGTAAGCCTGTTGCCGCGGTTTGTCATGCGCCAGGCGTGTTACGCAAGGTGAAAAAACCGGATGGGTCACCGCTGGTGAAAGGCAAACGGGTGACCGGTTTTACCAATAGCGAAGAGGATGGCGTTGGCTTAACCGCCATCGTGCCATTCCTGGTGGAAGATGAGCTGAAAAAAGCCGGTGGGCTATTTGAGCGCACTGATGACTGGGCCGAGTACGCGGTGGTCGACGGGCATCTGGTGACCGGGCAAAACCCGGCGTCGTCAGCTGTAGCGGCCGAAGAACTGCTTAAACTATTGAAACTCTAGTAAGGAAGGTTCGGCTATGAAACTCTTTAGTCAGGATATTAAGGAAGGCGACAAACTTCCCGCACGCCACGTTTTTAACGGCATGGGTTACCAGGGCGACAACATTTCCCCGCATCTTGCCTGGGATGAAGTCCCGAGCGGAACCAAAAGTTTTGTCGTCACCTGTTATGACCCGGACGCGCCGACGGGCTCCGGCTGGTGGCACTGGGTAGTGGTGAATCTTCCTGCTGATACCCGCGTATTGCCGCAAGGTTCTGGCTCAAATTTAGTGGAGTTACCCGAACCTGCGATTCAGACACGCACCGATTTCGGCAAAGCGGGATACGGTGGAGCAGCACCGCCGAAAGGCGAAACTCATCGCTATATCTTTACCGTGTATGCCCTCGACGTGGAACAGCTTGAGGTTGATGAAAATGCATCCGGCGCCATGGTCGGCTTTAACGTCCATTTCCACTCTTTAGCCAGTGCCTCTATCACCGCAATGTTCAGATAGTCCGCTTTTTATGAAGCCGATTTGCACAATCGGCTTCCTGTTTCACTCAACTTAGTATAAAAAAGCAGGCTTTAAGACCCCATTTTAAAATTGCATTGCAAGGAGCAAGCCTTGAACACATTTTCGGTTTCTCGTCGGGCAGCTGTGCTCGCTTTTGCTGTGGCTTTGTCGGCCTGTAGCTCAACACCGTCGGCAGAACGTCCTTCTACACAAGCAGCACCAGGCACTCAATCTCGCCCGATTTTATCGTCCGATGAAGCGCAGAACTTTGTTCAGGCGCGCTACTTCTCATCTAAGAATAAAGATGAAGCTCCATGGACTCCTTCCTCGATTCGCCTTCCTCAGCAGCCTGACTTTGTTGTCGGTACCGCGGGTGGCGCAGGCGTAACGCATACGTCTATTCAGGCCGCCGTTGATGCCGCCATGATGAAACACAGCAACAATCGCCTGTACATTGCGATTCAGCCGGGCGAGTACGCCGGTACCGTTTATATTCCTGCGGGTTCTGGCAGCGTGACGCTGTACGGCACCACTGATAACGCTGCTGATGTCAAAATCACCATGCCACTGGATTCTGAAATCGACGTGAATACCTGGCGCCGTGCCGTTAACCCAGCAGGCAAATATATGCCGGGTAAACCAGCCTGGTACATGTTTGATAGCTGCCAGAGCAAGCGCACTGCAACCGTCGGCATCATGTGTTCTGCCGCAGTCTGGTCACAGAACAATGGTTTGCAGATGCAGAACCTGACTATCGCCAACACCCTGGGTGACAGCGTTGATGCGTCTAATCATCAGGCCGTCGCGCTGCGTACTGATGGCGACAAAGTGCAGTTGAACAATGTTCACCTGCTGGGCCGTCAGAACACCTTCTTCGTCACCAACAGCGACGTGCAAAACCGCCTGTTGACTGACCGTCAACCTCGCACCCTGGTAACTAACAGCTACATTGAAGGCGATGTAGATGTGGTTGCCGGCCGAGGTGC
Organism: Buttiauxella sp. JUb87; assembly: GCF_004361975.1. NCBI lineage: Bacteria > Pseudomonadati > Pseudomonadota > Gammaproteobacteria > Enterobacterales > Enterobacteriaceae > Buttiauxella > Buttiauxella sp. JUb87. The sequence continues at coordinate 500,408 of NZ_SNVY01000003.1, read as the reverse complement.
AGTGGTGTTTGATAACACCGATTTCCGCCTGGTAAACAGCCGTACGCAAGAAGGCTCGGTATTTGCTCCGGCAACTCAGCCAAACATTTATTACGGCTTCCTGGCAATTAACAGCCGCTTCTCAGCTGCTGGCGAGAACGTTGCACAACTGGGCCGCGCCTGGGATGTTGAAGCCACTGAAAACGGTTATGCCGCAGGCCAGACTTCAAACGGCCAGGTGGTTATCCGTGACAGTGTGATCAACGAAGGTTTCAACAACGCGAAACCGTGGGGCGATGCCGTAGGTTCTAAACGTCCGTTCACCGGTAACATCGGTACTAAAGGCGAGAAAGGCGAAATCCAGCGCGACCTGAACGACGCTAACGCAAACCGCCTGTGGGAATTCAACAACCGCGGCGTAGGTAGCGCAGTGGTTGCTGAAGCGAAATAAGTATTGCGATTAGGGTAGAGAACCTCGCAATTGAAAAGTAACAACGGCTTCCATATTGGGAAGCCGTTTTATTATGTGACGACCTAATGATCTACTGAATTTCAGTTCAGGTAGGCTATCTTCGTTTTACCGAACGGACTATACGCTCTGCCATTTTTTCCAGTTCATCCTTATCCATTGGTGGCTGTCCTTTGGCCTGCTCGCTATCTTGTGAAACATAGAGTAATAAGTCTGGCTCTTTATTTCTGGCTTCTTTATCACCTCTGACATAAGCCAGGTAACCATAATTAATATAATTAAGGCGTTCAGTCACATGTCCTTTATAGTCATATACAGGAACATTATCGTAAGTTGCCTTAACAAAGGTTCTCATGCCCTCTCGACTATCCATTTTAATAAACTTCCATTTTGGGAAGAGTAACTCTTTTTTACTTGCCCCCATTAAATAGCGACTATTCCACATGCGAGTCATCGCTTCTTTCATACTGCCTTTGTCCGTCGGTATTTCGCCATTTGTCCCTAAATCCTGGAAGAATATGGTCACATCAGGGTGATCTTTCAGACGGTACGTGACGCCCATATTGCGTTTCTCATGCCCGGAGTCCCCGGCAATAAAACCATAGGGGAAACAGAACCCTTGTTCTGTGGGAACCTCATAAAGGTTACGGGGTTGGAAGCGGTTAAGCAGTGAAAGAATTTCGGGCTTGTTTATCTTCAATTGTTCATCAAGTGACGAAGTTTCTTTTAAATTCTCAAAGATATATATTCGTTTATTTTTATTGATAAATAGTGAATAACCACCAGAATCGGAGGCCGAAAAAGCATCAGCATAATCATCTATATGATAGGCCAGCGATTGTTCAGCTAATTCCTTTGACAAGACTGAAAGCTTCAATGACACTCTGTAATCCCTTTCATCCCAGTAGTCCTTTATATGAACATCAGTTCTGACCTTAAACTCCCTTTTATATGTCAAAAAATCGATAATCGTTTTATTTTCAGATGAAATATTAATCTCATAACCTCTATAATAAAAATTTGAAAACTGCGCCTGCACCCTGCCTAAGCTATTTTGATACCGGTCTTCACCAAAAGAGATTTGTGGGAATAAATAACGACGAACAAACTCATCCTTTCTCCACGCTGGATTTTTCAGTGGGTTAATAATTAAATCAACCGGATATAACGCCACTTCAAGATTGTCTGGCAATTGCAATTTATAATAACCCACGCACTCATTTTTCCAGTCCTGACTGAGCGCATCAAATGACGAAATCAAAAAAAATGAAAAAATAGATATATAAAAATGTTTCATGACACACCACCCTGACTATCATTTTCATCGCTATTGTCAGCAACTTGCATATCATCATCTCCAGGCATGGCATTCTGCTCAAGTAACTGTTCGGCAGTCTGGCGGAAGGAGTCGCTGGCAACATCGACGTCGAGGATAAAGGAGGAGGAATAATGCTGGCGGAGGAAGAAACTCACCACCGCAAAGGTGTCCGGCTCAAGCCCCGCCACCTGTAGCGTAAAACGCAGTCCTTTTACTGACATAATTCTTCCCTGTGCCGACGCGCTGCCGGACAAATGATAAACATGGTTAACAGGTGATGAAGAATAAGCAGTCTGGTTTTTTATAGTGTGACAGTTATCAATTTTACAGGCTGTAAATCAGAAAGATTCGAAATAAAACAATTAAATATCAATTATTTAATTAGTTAAAGATATGAATCAAATAAAGGAATTCACCTTGTGAATTAAAAGCGCTGTCATCCTTGCTCTTAGAGTTACATGCATTCCGCAATCCGCTGCTTCCCCTTAGCCATATCTGCTCATAACCAAAAAAAATGCCCCCGACCATCAAGGCCGGGGGCATTCAAAATGTCAAAATAAGCTATCTGGCAAACCACTACGTGCGACTTCATTTATTAAGCAAACGAAGTTGATTGCTGTCACTTAATAAAAATATTAGCGTGCGTTAACCACCACCCACATCGGTCCCTGCCCTACAGCATAGCGGCCTTTCTCTTCAAGCAAACCTTGCTCACCCGTGATTTGATAAACCGCGATATGGTGCGATTTCTGACCTGCGGCAATCAGATATTTACCAGAGTGATCAACGTTGAAGCCACGCGGTTGGCTCTCAGTCGGCTGGTAGCCTTCCACTGCCAGAACGCTGCCATCTTTAGAAACACTAAATACCGTGATAATGCTGGCAGTGCGGTCGCAAGTGTAGAGATGACGACCATCAGGCGTGATATGGATATCAGCCGCCCAACGGGTATCAGAGAAACCTGGAGGCATGATATCCAGCGTCTGCACGCATTCAATTTTCCCCAGGGTATTTTTCAGTTCCCACACATCCACAGAACCGTTCAATTCGTTAACGCAATAACCGTATTGCTGATTCGGGTGGAACGCCATATGACGTGGCCCAGCACCTTCAACGGTGGTCACTTCTGCCGGGGTTTGCGCGACCAGATGGCCGTCGTCAGACAGAGTAAACTGGCAGATGCGATCTTGCTTCAATGCCGGAACCCACAAGGTGCGGTTGTCCGGGGAAATATTAGCGGAGTGGCAACCTTCTAAACCTTCCACCACATCGACAACCTCGCCAGGCAGACCGTCGTTAGCCAGGCTCACCACACTGACGCTGCCCGCATTGTAAGATGCGCTGAACAGGAAACGGCCTTGATGGTCGGTCGAAATGTGCGTTGGGCTGCCCGGAATTGACGTGACACCGGCTTCGGTAAGCATGCCGTCATCTGGCGCAATGCGGAAGGCAATCACACGAAACTCGGGGCGCACTCCCACATACAGATAACGTTTGTCAGGGCTTATCACCATCGGCTGAACCTGTCCTGGCACGTCCACTACCTGAACCAGCGTAAGCTCGCCACCAGAATTAAGTTGCCAAACGTGGATTTGCTGGCTTTCCGGGCTGGCGGTATAAACGGTTTGTTTCATGAATTATCTCTCCTCCCAACGTCTTGAGTAATAGTCACAAGGGTAGTGCGTTTTGCCGCTTCGTGTTGTCATTTTGAACAACGCCGCAAGCGGTGTAACATCGGCACAGGCCTTATGATTCTGAATTTGACTGGAACCCTAAATGACTTATCGCGTAATCGCCCTTGATCTTGACGGCACGTTACTCACGCCGCAAAAAACCATTCTTCCTGAATCACTGACAGCTTTACAACGCGCGCGTGACGCTGGCGTGAAAGTTGTCATTGTGACGGGCCGCCATCACGTTGCCATCCATCCTTTTTATCAGGCACTGGCTCTGGAAACACCTGCAATTTGCTGTAATGGGACTTATTTGTATGATTATCATGCAAAAAAGGTGCTTTCATCCGATCCTTTGCAGCCTCAACAAGCTAACCAGTTGATTGACCTACTGGATACCCATAACGTTCATGGGTTGATGTATGTCGATGATGCGATGCTGTATCAGGAACCAACAGGTCATGTTTTGCGTACCGAGAACTGGGCTAAATCCTTGCCAGAATCTCAGCGCCCGGTGTTCCGCCATGTGAATTCTCTGCGCGAAGCCGCACATGAAGTGGATGCTATCTGGAAGTTTGCGCTGACTGATGAAGACACTGTGAAATTGCAAAACTTCACACAGGTTGTGGAGCAAGAACTAGGTCTGTCGTGTGAGTGGTCATGGCATGATCAGGTTGATGTAGCACAACGCGGCAACAGCAAAGGCAATCGCTTAGCGCAATGGGTTGCATCTCAAGGTTTATCAATGAGCCAGGTCATTGCCTTTGGCGATAATTTTAACGATTTGAGTATGCTGGAAACTGCCGGACTCGGTGTGGCAATGGGCAATGCCGATGAGGCAATTAAAGCCCGTGCCGATTTGGTGATTGGCACCAATCTGGAAACCGGTATCGCCGAGACGATTTATAAGCATTTGTTGTAATGAATTTTATTGGCGGGCAGCGAAACACGCCCGCCAGTAATTCACGCGGTTATCGAAACACTCTTAATTTGCGCATACAACCATTGCCCCGGTTTTATCATTAGCTCGTCCCGCGCCCACGGGCTAATCCGCGCCCACAACGTTCTCGACCCGACTTCCAGTTGCACTTCCACCTGCCCTTCATCGTCATAACATTGCGCGACTTTCGCCCGCAACACATTACGAATGCTGCTGTTGACTGGCGGCTGGAGAATCAATGAAACGTCTGAGGCCTGGATGCGAATGCGTAACGACGCCTGCAACGGTTTATCCAGTTTATTGACCCACAAATGCTGATCGCCCAGCGCCAGTGCAGTCATCGCGTAATGCGGATGATGTTCCAGTACGGTCACTTTGAGCACGCTACTTTGCTGCTCTTTCGGTAACCACGGGTGCATCACGCTACTGCCCCACACTTCTTCCAGATTGCCAAAGGCTTTCACTTTACCCGCATCCAGCACCAGCACTTTATCTGCCAGGTGGAGAATTTCTTCCAGCGAGTGGCTGACGTAAAGCATCGGGATGTTAATTTCTCGCGCCAGCCGCTGCAAATATGGCAGCAATTCACGCTTACGCGGAATATCCAGCGAGGCGAGCGGCTCATCAAGCAACAACAGTTCTGGAGATGTCAGCAAGGCACGGCCAATCGCCACACGCTGTTTTTCACCGCCCGAAAGGCTCCACGGGAAGCGCTCAAGCAACGGTTCAATACCAAGTAACGCGACCATTTTGTCGAACTGCCCTGCGGCGGATCTGTGCATACCGTATTTCAGATTGCCACGCACGCGGTAATGCGGGAACAGGCGTGCGTCCTGGAATACATAACCAATACGACGTTTTTCCGGGGCCAGAAAATGCTTCTTTTCTGCGTCGCTCAACACCCGATCATTAAGCACGATCCGGCCTTGTTGCGGATGTGTCAGACCACTAATCGCATTAATCAGCGAGGTTTTCCCGGCACCTGAAACGCCAAATACTGCCGTAATGCCCATGCCGGGTAAGGTTTCGTTTATCTCAAGACGATGTTCGCCCAGCGTCTGAACAAAATTGAGTTCCAGCATCAGACTGCCCCTATCCGCTTACGGCTCTGTCGTGCCAGCCATTCCGCCACCAGCAAAGACACCAGCGCTAATACAATCGAAATCACGCACAAACGTGCTGCCGCATTTTCGCCGCCAGGGGTTTGAATCAGGGTGTACATCGCCGAAGGAATAGTGCGGGTTTCGCCGGGAATATTTGAAACGAAGGTAATAGTTGCGCCGAATTCGCCAAGTGAACGGGCAAACGCCAGCACCGTTCCGGCAATAATGCCCGGTAGGGTCAACGGTAGCGTGATGGTGCAAAATACCCGCCAGCGCCCGGCTCCCAATGTGCGAGCAGCCTGTTCGAGTTTCATATCTACGCCTTCCAGCGCCAGGCGAATCGCTCGTACCATCAGCGGGAAGGACATCACCGCGGCAGCCAGTACCGCTCCGCGCCAACTGAAAGCAAAAGTGATACCAAAAACATCGTAAATCCAGGCGCCAATCACGCCACGTCGCCCCATTGCAATCAGCAATAAGTAACCGACCACCACGGGCGGGAGCACTAAGGGAAGATGGATAATGCTGTCGAGCAGGGCTTTGCCAGGGAACCGGCAACGCACCAGCACCCAGGCAAAGAAGATCCCAAAAGGAAGACTAAACAACACCGCCAGGGTTGAGACTTTCAGGCTCAGCAGTACCGCCTGCCATTCGGGATCGGTCAATATCATTATTTGGTCGTAAATCCGTAACGTTGGAAGATAGCAGCCGCTTCCGGTCCTTTCAGATAAGTGTAAAACGCACTTACCGTTGGGTTGTCGTGGCCTTTCACAATGGCAATCGGGTATTCCACTTTTTTGTGGGAATCTTCAGGGAATGTGCCCACCACTTTCACACCTTTACTGGCTACGGCATCGGAACCATACACGATACCTATAGGTGCTTCGTCACGTTCAACCAATGCCAGGGCGCCGCGTACATCTTCTGCCGGAGCTAATTGTGGTGATAGCGTATCCCAGGCACCTAATTTTTGCAGCGCTTCTTTGGCATAAATGCCTGCCGGAACGTGGTCTGGATCACCCACAGCAAGACGGCCACCTTTCAGCAACGCAGCCCAGTCAGTTTTAGCATTAATCGCAACATCGCCAATATTGCTGGCTTTAGGTGCCACCACTACCAGACTGTTGCCGAGCAGTGTTTCACGGGAATCGGCTTTAATCACATCTTTGCTGACCACGTAATCCATCCATTTCTGGTCGGCAGAAATGAATAAATCAGCAGGTGCACCAGCTTCAATTTGGCGCGCCAGCGTTGAAGATGAAGCGAAAGAAGAGGCAATTTCGACCGTCTTCCCTTTCTGATATTGGGTCGCAATATCCTGCATCGCGTTAGTTAACGATGCGGCAGCAAAAACGGTAATTTTGTTGTTATCGGCGAATGCTTGCGCGGCCATTGTGACACTCAGTGCCGCGCCGAATGCCAGACGTACCCACTGCTTAGCCATGTTTTACTCCATTGAGTTTCGTTATGTATCGCACAATATAACGATGCTAAGAAGGAATTTACAGAACTTATCGGCAAGAAAGCCGGAAACTTGATCCAAATCCTGGTTGCCTGTTACATGAGCATGAAGCCAGACAAGTTTCATTCAATACCAATATGGCACCTGAATTATATTCAGATAATATATAAATCAATGCTAAATATATTTTTAAATTACCATTAAATTTATTTTTAGATATTAGAGCTAAAAATAAAAAAACAAAAAAATGCCACATAACATTATGTTTATATTGATATATCATAAATATCTTTAATTATTACATGACCAACAATAATGTCTTCGCATAAAATTCCTCTCCAGCAAAATGTGTTACAGGCGTCCCTTGAACGTATTCACTGGACATTCACTAACTTCGACCGCATTTGCATCTCATTTTCCGGCGGAAAAGATTCCACGTTAATGTTTCATTTAACCGCTATGGTCGCACGCCAACTCAAGCGGAAAATCAGCATTCTGTTTGTCGACTGGGAAGCACAATTTAGCCACACCATTTCGGTTATCGAAAAGATGCGTGAACAGTACAAAGATGTAGTCGATGACTTTTACTGGGTTGCCCTTCCCCTTACTACACCGAATTCAGTTTCACAATTTCAACCAGAATGGACGTGCTGGCAGGAGGGCGTTTCCTGGGTTCGCCAACCCCCATCAGATGCCATTACTGATGGTAACTTTTTCCCCTTTTATAAGTATGCAATGAGCTTTGAAGCCTTTGTCGGTGCATTTTCTGAATGGTTTTCCGCATCAAACCCAGCGGCTGTGATGATTGGTATTCGTGCGGATGAGTCCTATCACCGTTTCCTGAGCATCGCCTCAAACAAAAAATTACGTTATGCCGACGACAAGCCCTGGACGACCGCCACCGCAAAGGGACACGCTTATAATGTTTATCCCATCTATGATTGGAAAACTGCCGATATCTGGACGTGGTTTTCCCAGACAAATGAAACCTGCAACACACTGTATTCTCTGATGTATCAGGCTGGGGTTCCCATGCGCCATATGCGAATTTGCGAACCATTTGGCATGGATCAGCGGCAAGGTTTATGGCTTTACCACGTACTCGAGCCGGAAAAATGGGCGTTGATGTGCACACGCGTCAGCGGGGCAAATAGCGGCTGTTTATACGCCTCAGAAAAAGGGGATTTCTACGCCCGTCGGCAGATTAATAAACCAGAACACCTCACCTGGCGTGAGTACGCCATGGCGCTGCTCGACAGTATTCCCGACACCACCGCCGAGCATTATCGCAATAAAATAGCAGTTTACTTGCGCTGGTATCAGACACGAGGCTTCCCCGACGATATTCCTGATACCCAAGAAAAAGATACCGGAAGCAAGGATATGCCCTCATGGCGGCGTATCTGCAAAGTGTTATTAAACAACGATTACTGGTGCCGAACACTTTCATTCAGCCCTAATAAATCAAGTAGTTACAAACGTTACATCCAACGTATTCAGGAGAAACGTCAGATATGGAAAATAATATGACAGTTGAAGAAATTACCGCTTCATTACGCACTCTTCTAACTGCAATGCCGGAAGCTCAGCGCATCGCGTCGATCAATCAAGTGAAAGTCGCATTGCATGAATGTAGCCCTTTCAAAAATGAGCCAGTTGATTGCGTTATCTGGATGAAAACACAAGAAATAAAAGCGAATGATTACAACCCGAATAACGTGGCACCTGCGGAGAAAGCGCTGTTAAATACCTCGCTGATACAGGACGGGTTTACTCACCCGATTGTCGCGACATGCGATGAGAGTACCGATCAATTCGTTATCATTGATGGTTTTCATCGTTTTGAAATCAGCAGCAAAGCCGGTGAATTGAACAAACGACTCAAGGGGTATGTGCCAGTTGTTCTGATGCCTCAGGTAAATAATGACAAGAACCGCCGCATGGCAGCCACTATTCGTCATAACCGTGCTCGCGGGCGTCATCAAATTAATGCGATGGCTGAAATCGTGCGCGAGTTGTCACAACTGGGTTGGGATGACTCGAAAATCGGTATTGAGTTGGGAATGGATACGGACGAAGTGTTGCGACTCAAGCAGGTTTGCGGCCTGTTCGAACTGTTTAGCCATCGCCAGTTCTCACAAGCCTGGACGGTAAAATAACCGCGTTTAAAGTAGAAAGATTGTCGCAAGCCCAAGGAAAATAAAGAAGCCTCCGGTGTCGGTGATAGCGGTAATCAACACACTCGAACCGACTGCCGGATCTTTTCCCAACCGCATCATAATCATCGGGATCAGCACGCCCATCAGCGATGCCACCAATAAATTGAGCACCATCGCCAGCGTCATCACGCCGCCTAACGCGAGGTCGTCGTAGAGTAGCCAGGTGACACAACCCATCACGCCACCCCAGATGATACCGTTGAACAGCGCAACGCCCAGTTCACGCAGCACCAGGAACGAAAAGTTACCCGGCTGAATATGTTGTAGCGCTAATGCGCGCACAATCATGGTGATAGTCTGGTTTCCGGTATTCCCGCCGATACCCGCGACAATCGGCATTAGTGATGCCAGTGCCACCAGTTGCGAGATAGTATGTTCAAACAGGCCGATAACGCGTGAAGCAACAAACGCGGTGCACAAGTTAATCGCAAGCCACGCCCAACGTGCTTTGACTGCTTTGCTGACTGGAGCAAAAACATCTTCTTCAGCACTCAAGCCACCCATGCGGCGCAAATCGTTATCGGTTTCTTCATAAACCACATCAACGATTTCATCGATGGTCAAACGGCCAATCAGTTTACCGCTGCTGTCGATAACTGCCGCACTGATTAAGTCATCACGTTCGAAGGTTCGCGCCGCAGCCTCATCATCATCCTCGGGGGCAAAACAGGTGGGGTTATCGTCCATCACGTTAAGCACCAACGTTTGCGGCGCGTGCAGCAAAATGGTGGTTAGCCCCAATTCCCCGAGCAGCGTTTTATCACGCGTGGTAACAAAAACTTTATCGGTGTTTTGCGGCACTTTTCCGCGTAGGCGTAGAAAGCGTTGCACCACCGCCAGCGTGACATCAGCACGCACGGTGATCACTTCGAAATCCATGATCGCGCCAACACTGTGTTTTTCGTAGTGCAGGACTTGCCTGACGCGAGCCCGTTCCTCTTGCGGCAGAGTGGCCAGCAAGCGCCCCATCAGATCACGAGGCAAATATTGTGCAAGATAGATTTGGTCGTCGATATCCAGTGGGCGAATAATATTCAATAAAGCTTTATCGCTCATGCCTTCGATCAAGTCGTCCCAGACGGTTTCGGAGGCTTCGATCAGTACTTTGCCGCGTTCATCATCTTTGACCAGGCTCCACAACGCATGGCGCTCTTCGCTGGGAAGTGCTTCCAGTACGTCGGCCAGATCGGCGGCGGGCAGTCTTGCTACCAGCTTGACGATTTCGGCAATATCTTGCTCTGGGGTATGGGCATCTGGCTGCGGAAACTTGCCGAGAATACCGGTGGCAACCGCTTTGTTGGTTAACAGAATCTGGAGGATTCGCGCTCGATCTTGCGCACGCTGTTTAGTGCTGTACTTGTTAGTGCTGAGCTTACGAGTGACAGACATCTGGCGGTTTTCCCTAATTGCGACGTGCTAAGTTATAGTCCTTTCAGGCGCATAAAACAAAAAACCAGCCGATTAAGGCTGGTTTTATTGATCAAATCTCGGTTCGGGCGACCGCATCTCGCGAAGCATGCTCGCGTTCATGTCCGGTTAATTCACTGAGTTGCCCCTGGCGCATTTCCAGCAACCGATCGGCATGAACAAAGTAGTGATCGTCATGGCTTATGGCAAAAATGGTTTTCCCCATTTGCTGCATTAGCGGCAACAGCACCTGATAAAACTCACGGCGGAAATGCGGATCCTGGTCGGCGGCCCATTCATCCAGCAAAATGATATCGCGTTCTTCTGCCAGCGCCAGCAGCAACGCGACACGTTTGCGCTGCCCTTTCGAGAGTTTCAGATTCAGGATGGTGCCGTTTTCCAGCTCGAGCTTTTCACTCATTTTCAGGCGTTCAAGCCAGCTTGAAACTAATGCTGAGTTGGCTTGCTTACCCTGCGGGCCAAGCAGACGGTCAAACAGCCAGACATCGGTAAACACCGCAGAAAACAGTTTGCGGTAGTCGTCCTGATTACTGGCATCAATCTTTTTGCCATCCAGATAGATTGCGCCGGACACCGGCTGATAAAGCCCGGTCAGCAGCATTGCCAGCGTCGATTTCCCGCTACCGTTTCCGCCAATCAGGAACAGCAGTTCGCCACGTTTAATGGTGAGATTGAGCGGCCCAACGCAGAAGGTGTTATCGGCATACTGGAACACAACATCACGCATCTCAAGGGTTTGCCAGTCTGCCGGTTCTTTGCTGCGCGGGAATTTAGCATCGTAGGGCGCAAGCTTGAATTGGTTCAGTTTGTTGAACGCTACCTGCGCGGTCAGTAACGTAGGTAAAGCACCAATCGCCGACAACATTGGCGTGCGCAGAAACAGCAGAGTAAGAGAAAAAGTGGCCGCAATATTGGTGTCAGACCAGCCAAGGCTATTTGCCATCCAGAACACCAGGCCAATGACACCGAGCATCATAATGTTCGACCAGTTTACCGCGCTTAAATGGAAGGTATCCGCGCGAATAATATGGCGACGGTAGTCGCTGGCATGAGGAATATAGGTATCCTCAAAGACGCGTTCTGCACGTTCACGGTTTAACGCCAACTCCTTGCGGCCTTCGATAACGGTCTGGTAATCGTTGTACAACTGGTCTTCAATTTCACGCAGTTGCGCCAAATGTTTGTAAACCCGCGCCACCAGCACATAGCCGCCATAGACGGTTATCGCGACCCAAATAGCGGTCACACCAAGCATTTTTGGCGACAGCCACGCCAGATAAGCCGCTGAACCCAGAGTCAAAATAATGCCCTGCACCAGCTCAGGTAAGCGCACAAAAGCAATGGTAATATTACGCACATCGCTGGTTAATCCGGCTAGTAGCGCGGCGCTGCCGAGTTTTTCGATACGTTCAACATGGGTGTCCATCAGGCGCTTAATAAACTCGCTACGCAGACGGAAGACAAAGTGGTGGCCAAGTGTGGTGAGTGCCCATTGTGAGCCGAGCGTCACCGTCATTAACAGCAGTAACAGGCCAAGAAATTCGGGTAATACCGAAAGAGAAATATCCGGCGTTTCAATCAGCCGCAGATTGATAAAAGCGATCAAACCAATACCTAACGCCGCGCTGAGCAGGCTTAATGCCATCACCATCAAAAAAGGCCAGCGATACTGCCGGTAAACCACACGCAAAAGTTCCATCACTCACTACCCAAAATCGAAAACAGCGAGCAGTTTAAACGGCAATTTCGCTACAGCAAGAATAATTCTTATTTATATTCGTGTTAACGAGTGTGGCGGAAGGTCAGATTGAAGCGGTACTCGCCGGTCGCTGGATGATGCGCAGGTTTGAGCGGTAAAATTCCGTGATAAAACAGCCGTGAAGGCCCGCCCCACACCACCACATCACCGTGTTCGAGCATCACTCTGGTCAGTGGATCATTGCGTTTAAGGCCGCCAAACTGAAACACCGCAGGTAACCCCAGCGAAACCGAGACTATCGGCTGTTGCAGGTTCAGTTCGTCTTTGTCCTGGTGCAGCGACAGTTTTGCGCCCGGCGCATAGCGGTTAATCAAACAGGCATCGGGCGCAAAGTCGTGATATCCGGCAGCCTTAGACGCCGCATCAGATAACTGACGAAATAGATTCGGCATTGCCGGCCAAGGTTGTGACGTCAGCGGGTCAATCGGTGAGTAGAGATAACCGTGAGCATCGGTTGTCCAGCCGACTTCCCCGCAGTTGGTCATCGCTACCGACATCGTGTAACCGCCGGGTGTGACCATCTGACGAAAAGGTGAAACCGCGGCGAGCGCCGATATTTGCGCGATAAGTAGCTGCGCGTCGGCACAGGCAAAGCGGCGCAAAATCACCGCGCCTTCCGCCAGCGGCTCCTGCCAGGGCGCTTCATCGGCAAATAAATCGAGCATCACTCCTCCTGCTGTTCGGCTTCAATTTCAAGCAACTGGCGTTTACGCTCCACACCCCAGCGGTAGCCCGAAAGCGCACCGTCGTTTCGCACCACACGGTGGCAGGGAATAACCACCGCCAATTTGTTTGCGGCGCAAGCGCCTGCCACGGCACGAATGGCCTGCGGTTTGCCAATACGCTGGGCTATATCGCGATAGCTCGCCGTCTGCCCGGCGGGAATGTCGCGCAGCGCCTGCCAGACCAGCTGCTGGAAGGCGGTTCCCTGAATATCGAGCGGCAGGGAAATGGGTTGGCCGGGATGCTCCAGCAAGTTGACGACCTGTGCTACCCGCGCCGCAAAGTACGCGTCACCCACCATTAAAGAAGAATGCGGGAACAACGTTTCCAGTTCCTGAATCAAACGTTGCGCATCGCTACCTAACAGTATGGCGCAAATCCCCCGCTCACTTTGTGCCACGAGGAATTCCCCTAACCGGCAAGTCCCGACCACAAACTGGATTTCTGCGCGTTCCCCGCCCTGACGAAACTGCTTCGCGGTCATCCCCAACACCTCGTCAGCTTGCTGATAATAGTTACTGCCCGATTGATAACCGGCATCGAAAACAGCCCGCGTAACAGGCTCACTTTGCGTGAGTTGTTCGCGCAGGCGTTTGGCACGTAGCGCTTTTTGCCAGCCATGGGGCGTTAACCCAGTGACTTGTTTGAATAGCCGATGAAAATGAAATGGGCTCATGGCAACACGGCTAGCCAGTTCAGCCAGCGCTATAGGTTGATTGCTGGTTTCCAGAATGCGGCAAGCCTGGGTGATGCGGTCAATTCGTTGTTGCTCAGGGGCAAGTTTGTCTGGCTGGCAGCGTTTGCACGGGCGAAAACCGGCGTTTACCGCTTGCCCGACATTTTCAAAAAATACGACATTTTTGCGTAACGCATGGCGGGCGCTGCATGAAGGACGGCAACAAACCCCGGTAGTTTTTACCGCAAAAACAAACTGCCCGTCAGCACGGTGATCACGGGTTTCCACAGCCTGCCAGCGGCTTTCATCATTGGCATTGTCAAAAAATGGTTTCATGACTGGATCCTGTCTTTTGCTGTCATGGGATGATTTTGGCAGCTTTACCGGGGTGAAAAACCCGCAATCTTGCTTTTTAATTCCAGGGATTCCGTGGATAGAAGATAAATCCTAAAAATACAATTTAAGACTAAGCTATTTATTCTGCAAAGTTATACTTTCGACAGAGTAAAATCATTCATTAGCCATCCGTAACAAAGGTAAACCGTTACACATGTCCACATCACCGTATTCCCCTCCACTTCAGGCGCTAAGGATTATAGCCACTGGAGTTGCGCTGCCGCCTGGTAAGGTGGAGTCCTCAGCCCTCGATCACAAGCTCGGTAAAACTGCGGGATATGTTGAGCAGCGTTCGGGCATAAAATACCGATTCCATGCCAGTGAAAATGCCAGCCAGGCCGAACTCGCCGCGGCGGCATTGCACGATGCGCTTGAGCGCCACTCCATTGATCCTCTCTCCATTGACCTCTTAATTTCAGCTTCCGCAGTCGCCTACCAGGCCTTGCCATGTACCGCAATACATATCCTGAAAGCCGCCAGACTGGCACCAGGAACGGCGGGATTTGATATTAACAGTAGCTGCGTCAGCTTTATTTCTGCCCTGCAGGTCGCCAGCGGTTTACTGAATACTGGCAGCTATAAACGCATTGCCATCGTCAGCGCCGATATTGCGTCACGCGGTATCGACTGGGACCATGAAGAGTCCTCGCTAATTTTCGGTGACGGCGCGGCCTGTGCCATCGTTGAACGCGGTGATGGCAGCAGCCGTATTCTTGGCAGTCTGGTGGAAATGTATCCATCCGGCAGCGAACTATGCGAAATACGTGCCGGGGGAACACGGTGTAACCCGCGAGCAGGTATGGAAGATGCCGACTTCCTGTTCCATATGCAGGGGAAAAAACTGTTTCGTCACGCATCTTCTATTATTGAAGGTTATTTTCAACGCCTTCTGGATCAAAGCAAGTTAACGCTGAGCGACATCGCCACTGTGGTTCCCCACCAGGCCAGCCATTTATCACTGGAACATATGCGCAAGCGCCTTCATGTCTCGAATGACGTGCTGATTGATATTTACCGCCATCATGGCAATCAGGTCTCCGCCTCTATTCCAAGCGCATTGCATGAAGCGATGATTACTGGTCGTTTTAACGCCGGTGAACCGGTGATGCTGATTGGTACTGCGGCAGGGCTGACGCTGGCGGGAATGATTATTCTGCCATGAAAATTCTGGTCACCGGAGCCACCAGCGGGCTGGGGCGGAACGCGGCGCAATGGCTGCTGGAAGCCGGGCATCAAGTTATTGCCGTCGGGCGCAATCAGCAGGCGGGTGCGGAATTACAATCCCTCGGAGCCACGTTTATCGCCCAGGATTTAACCCACTGTTCGGATGAAGTATTTGCTCATCTGGTGCAAGGATGCGACGCCGTCTGGCATTGTGCAGCAAAATCATCTCCCTGGGGCGACGCGCAAGATTTCTTCAATGCCAATGTGGTTGTCACCGAAAAACTGGCATTCGCCGCAGGGTGTGAAGGGGTAAAACGCTTTGTGCATATCTCATCACCCGCCGTCTATTTCGATTTTCACCATCACCACAATCTGGCGGAAACCTGCCGCGCACCCCGTTTTTCAAACCATTACGCCAGTAGCAAGTATGCGGCTGAACAGGCGCTACAAAAGTCGATTGAGCGTTTTCCGGACACCATCTATGTGCTCCTGCGCCCACGCGGGTTATTTGGCCCGCACGACCGCGTGATTGTGCCTCGCCTGCTGCAACAAATCAGCGCCAAACGCAACGTTCTGCATTTGCCTGGTGGAGGGATGGCTCTGCTTGATCTCACTTTTGTGCTGAATGTGGTTCACGCCATGGACTTAGCGACACAGCATCAAAGCCTGCGCTCCGGCTCGGTTTATAACATCACAAACCACCAGCCGCAGCGGTTAGCTGACATGCTGGATGCACTATTAAATCAGCAACTTAATTATAATCTTACGGTGCGAGCACTACCCTGGTGGCTGCTGTATGTCGCGGCTTTAGGTATGGAACTGGTGGCGAAAGTGACCGGCAAAGAGCCTTTACTGACACGATACAGTGTTGGTGCAGTCTATTTTGATATGACACTGAATTCCCAACTTGCCATAGATGAGCTGGGTTACCACCCTCTTTACTCTCTGGAAAAAGGCATTGCGCTAACCGGTGAGTGGTGGCGGGCACAAGGAAAAGGCCGCCATGGCTAATATCACGACGTTTGAAGTGGGCTACTGTACCCATGTTGGATGTATGGCGTTGAAAGGGGCGGGTTTTCGGGTCTGTAAATTTCCGGCTCGCGCTTATTTAATTGAAGCGGGAGATAAGCGCTGGCTGTGGGACACCGGCTACGCAACCTGGTTTGAACACTACACCCGTTCGGGTATTTTCCGGCTGTATCGCCAGGTGACGCCGGTTTATTTTGACCCACGCGAATCGCTGGCTGCCCAGTTGCGCGAGCAAGGCTACGCCCGTGGAGATATTCATGGAGTGATCCTGTCCCATTTTCATGCCGACCACGTTGCCGGGCTGCGCGATTTTGCCGAACTCACTTTTATTTGCTCCGGTGAAGGCTGGCAAAAGACCCGTGGTTTACGGGGGATTACGGCATTGCGACAGGCATTTATTCCGGGGCTGATCCCCGAGTCGTTTGAGGATTCAGTACAATTTTTTGAAGGTTTCGCAAGCGTTGCATTGCCCGCAGAATTAGCCCCCTTTGAACAGGGCTTTGAGTTGCCGGGTAGCCAGGGGCAAGTGATTTTGGTGCCGCTGCCTGGTCACGCAGTCGGCCACACAGGGGCGTTTGTGCAAACCGATGATGGCTGGGTGTTGCTTGCCAGTGATGCGGCCTGGTCGCCAGTGAGTTACCAGACGCTGCGTGGCCCATCCCGTATCGCCAATATCGTGATGGACAATTCAGTTGCGTATTACCAGACGTTAGAAAAACTCAACCAACTCTGGCGGGGTGGAAAGTGCGACATTCGGTTATGTCATGAGGGGGATTTATGATCCCGTTTCGTACCCTCTGGCACTATTTCCGCATCCGCCACCGGCGTTTTTCCAATCGCGAGGCGCTGGAAAAATACCAGCAGCTACAGCTCAGGCGCTTTTCCCGTCGTCTCCAGGCAAAAAGCCTGTGGTTTAGCCGCTTTGTTTCGCAACCTATCAGCAGCTGGCCTTTGATGGATAAGGCGCTGATGATGAATAACTTTGACGAAATGAACACCCAGGGGCTGCGCTGCAGAAAACTGCTGGCGTGTGCGCTGGAATGCGAAAAGGATCGAGATTTTTCCCGCAAGAGTGGCAGATTCAGCGTGGGGCTTTCATCAGGAACATCGGGCCAGCGTGGGGTGTTTGTCGTCAGCCCAGAGGAACAACAACTTTGGGCGGGAGGCATGCTGGCGAAAATGCTGCCGGACGGTTTGTTTGCGGGTGAACGGGTGGCGCTGTTTCTGCGCGCCAATAACAACCTTTACCAGAGCGTGAATAACCGCTGGTTGAGCCTGGCTTTTTACGATCTGTTTCAGCCGATGCGCTCTCATTACGCCCCACTTGAGCAACAGTCCCCGACGATTATTGTCGCACCCGCACAGGTGTTGCGCGAACTGGCATTGAACGTAAAACGCGGTGAACTGAAGTTGCAGGTGAAAAAAGTGATTTCTGTAGCGGAAGTGCTGGAGCAACAAGACCGCCTGCTGCTTAACGAAGTCTTTGCTGACGTGGGCGAAGTCTACCAGGCCACAGAAGGATTTTTGGCTGCCACCTGCGCCCACGGAACGCTGCATCTCAATGAAGAATTCCTGCACATAGAGCCACAGTGGATTGACGAGCGGCGCTTCACACCGATTATCACGGATTTCACCCGCCAGACTCAGCCCATCGTGCGTTATCGGCTAGATGATGTGCTGGTTGCCAGCAACGAAATTTGCCCGTGCGGTAACCCCGCGCGGGCTATCAGCCATATTGAAGGCCGTTGGGACGATCAGCTCCAGTTGGTGAATTGCCAGGGGGATTTACAAATCGTCTTCGCCGATCTCTGTAGCCGGGTTCTGGCGATTTCGCTGCCTGTGACCGCGGATTACCGGCTGATTCAGCACGGTGAAGCCACGCTGCATTTGATAGCCGATTGTTCTGCGGCTGAGCTTGAACAGTGCAAAACTGCTTTACTGGCGATGCTGCAACAACAAGGCATTGAGACACAAAAGCTCAGCTGGAAGCTGGAAACCACCACGCTAATCCCACAGTTCGATAGCAAACGGCGGCGTATCACCCGCAAGGAAGCGGCATGAAAATCGCGAGGGTCGTTATATGAAACACCAGATTTGCCTGGGATACTACTGGCTGAGCCGACAACAACCATGACAAAAATCCTGATAACCGGCGCCTCTGGCTTTATAGGCAATGCCTTCCTGCGGCATTTTGCAGATGTTGATGGCCTGGAACTGTATGGCGTGGGAAGACGTGAAGTGCACAACTTTCCCGACACGGTTCGCTACTCGCGGCTCGATTTAGCCAGGCTTGACGATCTCGATTTTGCTCCCGATGTGGTGATTCATGCGGCAGGCAGAACCAGCCCGTGGGGAACGCCCGAAGATTACTGGCGCGATAATGTGTTAACCACTGAGGACACGATAAAGTTTTGCCGTCATCGGGGAAATCCCCGGCTGATATATCTTTCATCCGCCGCCGTTTATTACCGTTATCAACATCAGTTGGGGCTCACGGAACAAAGCAAAATTGGGCCTGATTTCGCCAATGAATATGCGCGAACGAAATTCTGCGGCGAGGAGCGCGTGCAGACTTATCGGGGAGAGAAAACTATTTTACGCCCCTGTGCGGTATTTGGGCCTGGAGACAAATTACTCTTTCCGCCATTACTGAATGCCGCCCGCAAAAAAATGCTGCCATTAATCACCGCTGACGCAACGCCTGCTTGCAGCGACATTATGTACATTGACGTGCTGTGTGAATATTTGCTGCGCGCTGCAACATTGCCGCAACTGCGCCCGATTTATAATCTTTCGAATAGCGAGCCGGTTGAGATAAATACCTTTTTGCAACAGGTCCTCAAGCGTTTCGACTTGCCTGCCCCCACAATACATCTGTCGGTTAATCACGCCATGCTTATTGCAAACGTGGTTGAAGGAGTCTGGCGATTGTTAAAAATCACTAAAGAACCCCCCATTACGCGCTTTGGCGTTGGCGTATTCGGCTATAGCAAAACCCTGGATATTCGCGCAGCGCTGGAAGATTTTGGTGCCCCTTGTTGTTCGTTATCCGCAGGGCTTAATGCTTTTATTCAGCAATACTCAAAGGCTATCCGATGATTATTCTCGCCACAGCCTGGCTGCTCATCTTGCTTGTGAAAACGGTATTAACACTCAACGTTATTCGGCGAGAACGGCGCCAGAAATATCAACCTTTGTTTGGAAAAGTGACTATTATTCAGCCCATTTTGAGCGGTGATCCGACATTAGCCAGCGTTCTGGAAACCAATGTGATTGCTCTCGAACAAGCGAGTTTTATGTGGCTCATTGATGATAATGACGCGGTTGCCAAAAATATCGTCAATCATATTCAGCAGTGCTATCCAGATAAAAAAATCACGGTGCGCTCTTTCCCCCAGGCTCCTGAGGGCATCAATCCTAAAGCCTTTAAACTCGAGCACGCCTGGCGCGAGGCCGACAATGAGGACATTCTGGTGCTGGACGACGATGCCATGCTGTCGGCGGCTGCCCTGGCGCAATTACTGGCAGAAATGGGTGAAGATACCCTGGTCACCGCACTCCCTTATTACACACAAACAGGAAGCCGTTACTCGGCATTATTGGCTCAATTTGTAAACGATAATTCCGCACTAACCTACTTACCCCTGTTACCCTGGTTGCCGCCATTAACCATTAATGGCATGTGCTATGCGTTAACAACCAAAACGCTGGCAAGCGTGGGCGGGTTTGCCCCTATTCAACACCATCTGACCGATGACCTGGCAATGGCCTCTTTATTGAATCAGCATCAGATTCGCCTGATTCAATCTACAGCGCTGGTTAAGATCCAGACCCATTTATCCAACGGTAAAAAATACATTCAGCAAATGCACCGCTGGTTCTTGTTCGCCACGTTACTGCTGCGCGAAAAACCACTGAAAATAAATGTTCTCATTTTCTTGCTGCAAGGTTTACATCCCCTGCTGCTATGGCTGATGTTATTGAATGCTTTTTCTCATCCATTGATTTTTATTGGTTGCCTGGCAATACGGCAATTTGCTATTGCTAAAGTTCAGCAAAAAATGACGGCAGATATTCGCGCGCGGCCTGTTCTTTCCTTACTTTCTGAGTTGCTTCAGCCACTGCATTTGTTTCATGCCTTATGTAATCGAACCATCGTATGGCGCACCCGGCGCTACCGAGTGTTAGACAACAAAAGATTTATCTCCGATGAATAAACCTCCGTTACAGATAGCCTATATTACCGGGCGGAGTTTTCCCGGACGCGCTGATTTAAGCCCGGTACAGTCGGCATTTATTAACCGACTGGCAAAGCCTGGGCGCACGCTTGCTCAGTTGAATTTCCCTTATTTCACAGGCGCAAGCGATTCAACTACCTTCGAAGCAGTGGGTTTATTCACAGCGAGCCTCAATAACAGCCGCGACTATTTAGCTTCTCGCCGTCCGGTATTTGAAAAAAATTATCAAATGCCGGTAGCTGGGTTGTTGGCGCGCGCGCAGCATACTGTTTTCCTTGCGGGGAGTTGTGGCCTGGAGTTATTCAACAACCTTAATTTGCCTGCTACGTTGTTAAAAACCACCAGCGTCTTTGCCTATGGGCCGGTTGCCCGAAAGCGGCCGGTCTGTCACCATTTTCTGGTGCAGGGAGATAACGATCGGATTTCCCAAATATGGTTCCGCAACGTTGACAGCAAAGTTCGTAGCGGGCACATGAACTATCTGGTGAACCCTGAGTTACTCACGCTGTGCGAGCACTTTATTTCAAGTATTGAATCAAACCAGGCGATGCCATGAATACCTTATTGTCGATAATCCCTCCCGCAACACGAAGAATCGATCTACTGGCACCGCCATTCTCGGGGCATTTGCATCCTGTGCTCGCACTAGGGCGTGTGCTCGCCACTCATTATGACGTGCGCATTATCAGCACTCAGGGAGCTCAAGAACGTATCACTGGAGCAGGTTTACGGGGTATCGCTTTACCGGGGGATTTCGACCGCCCGCTGTTGGCGATCGCTAATCCAGATTACGCCGTGAAAAATAACCCTCTCAAGCTGTATCGGCAGTTCAAAGAGGCAGTCGGATTGCTGGTTGATTTTGCCTCCCAACTGGAAGATTTGTACCGCAAGGGAGATGCCCCCGATCTGGTTATTGCTGACTTTACGTTACCTGGAGTGGGCAAAGTGGCAGAAACATTGGGGATTGAATGGTGGACGAGTTTGCCGTCACCTTGTGTGCTGGAAACGCCAGATGGACCGCCAGCCTACTGTGGCGGGTTAATGCCTGCCACAAATCGTTTTCAGCGGCTGAAGCATTTGATTGCCCGTAAAAAAGTACGCTGGTTTAAAAGCACTATTTTCTGGCTGTTCCGCAAGACGATAATGCGGACCGGAATCACCCAATTGTATCGCCATGACGGCACAGAAAGTGCCTACTCCGCGCAATGTATTCTGGCGCTGGGTGACAAATCTATTGAGTTTGATCGTAGCTGGCCAGCCAGTGTTCACTTCATTGGCCCCGCGTTATATACCCCGCCGGATTCAGGAATCGAACCTCATTTTGCAGCGGGTCGCCGCCATGTATTAGTCACACTTGGCACGCATCTGGCCTGGCATAAGGATGAAGTGGCGAATGCCATTTTCCAGTTAGCCCGTACCATGCCTGACACCATTTTTCATTTCACCGATGGTGACCCAGTAGCAAATACATTTAAGCAGGCTGAGAACTTCATTCGTGTCCCGTGGATAAACTATGAAACGTGTATTCGGCATTACGACGTGGTGATTCATCATGGCGGGGCGGGCATCATGTATTACTGCCTGGAAAATCACATCCCAGCGCTGGTTTATCCGGTTGATTTTGATCAGTTTGACCATGCTGCCCGGCTGGATGCATCGGGTAAAGGTATCTGGATAAAAGGTGGGCTGCGTTCGCTTGTGCAGGCGAAGCCAGAAATTGAGCGACTTTTGGGTCTGGAGTCACCCAGTCACTGACGCCAGTGAGTGACTGGGTGAACGAGGATTACTCGCTGAGTAAGAACGTCTTAAATTGCGGCGACATCCACGTCGTAAAACTATCGCCTTCTTTAGTAATCAAATAGACCGCCAATCCCTCTTTCTGAGCGACCTGTTTGGCTTTTTCAGTGCCGAGAACCATCAGGCCAGTATCCCAACCATCAGCTTCCATAGCCGTGGGTGCTATCACGGTTGCGGAGACTAATTTGTGTTGAATCGGTTGCCCGGTTTGCGGATCTATAACATGCGAAAGGCGTTTGCCATCCAGTTCGTAGTAATTACGATAACTACCTGAGGTGCTTATGCCATGACCATTGAGATCAACCACAGCCTGCACGGCATTTTCACGATCGGTGGGTTTCTGAATCGCCACGCGCCAGGCTTTACCGTCAGCATTAGTCCCTCGCGTCACAACGGCCCCGCCAACGGAAACCAGATAGCGGCTGATGCCGTTTTGTTCCATTAAGCGTGCCAGATGATCGGCCGCGTAACCTTCGCCCATTGTTGAAAGATCAACATACAAACCGGGAAGATCTTTTTGTAACCACTGTTTCCCCGCCTGGTTGATCACCGTCAGATGGTGTAAACCGGTCAATGCTTTGGCAGCATCAATTTGCGCCTGGTTGGGGGTTTTGACCGGCTGTTTATCCGGGCCAAATCCCCACAGGTTGACCAGCGGCCCAACGGTAATGTCCATCGCACCGTTAGTTTTCGCACCAATGCGTAGAGCCAGCGTCACGATATCGCTCATTGCTTCATCAACAGCATAAGGCTCAGTCGAGCGGGATTGGTTGAAGCGCGATAATGCAGAGTCTGACTTATAGGTCGACATCAAACGATCGTCGCCGTCTAGTTGTGCCTGAATTTTTTCACGCAGCTCTACCTGCCGTGCATCGTCCACACCAGCAAGGCTTGCACGCCAATACGTGCCCATGGTTTTACCTTCCAGCACCATGCCGCTGTTGCCTTTTGCCGTTGGGTTATCACAACCCGCTAACGCGCCCAAAACTATGGCAAACAGGCCATAGCGTAATAAACGTAAATCCATTGTTTCTCTCTCCTGTTTGAGCGCAAAAGGGTACACCAACTGGCAAACAATGTGGTGAAAAGTGCAGAGTTGTTGAGAGTCCAGACGTAAAAAAGGCGCCCTAAGGCGCCTTTTAGCACTAACACTGCAAAAGCAGGAATTAGAACTGGTAAACCAGACCAACACCTACGATGTCATCAGTGGCGGTACCAGATGCACGAGTGAACTCGTTTTCGTCCAGCAGGTTGATTTTGTAATCAACATAGGTGGACATGTTTTTGTTGAAGTAGTAAGTCGCACCGATATCAACATATTTCAACAGGTCCTGGTCACCGTAGTTGGTGGTACCGTTGTTGATGTTCTTACCTTTAGATTGCAGGTAAGCGATGGATGGACGCAGACCGAAGTCGAACTGGTACTGTGCAACCACTTCGAAGTTTTTAGCTTCATCAGCATAACCGTAAGCTGCGGAATCAGAGTCACCGCCGAAACGAGTTGCGTTGTAAGTCTGGGTGTACTGAGCGGCCAGGTAGATGTTGTTCGCATCATATTTCAGAGCGCCGCTGTAAGTCTCAGCGCGCTCGCCGTGACCATAAATGTCGGCAGTACCAGCGCTTTCACCGTTCTGGTCAGCTGTACGCTTGGAAGAGGACATCGCTGCACCAACACCGAAACCTTCACCCAGATCGTAAGTTACGGACATACCGTAAGCATCACCGTTCTGTTTCAGAACGCTACGGCCACCGAATTCGTCTTCGCCAGAAACGCTGCCGTTTTTACCCTGGTACTGCAGAGCAAAGTTCAGGCCATCAACCAGACCGAAGAAGTCGCTGTTACGGTAAGTTGCAACACCGTTAGCACGGGATTGCAGGAAGTTATCAGAACCGTAGGTGTCACCGCCAAATTCTGGCAGAACGTCGGTCCAGGATGTTACGTCGTAAACGACGCCGTAGTTACGACCATAGTCGAAAGAACCGTAGTCACTAACACGCACACCAGCGAACGCCAGACGAGTCCATGCGTTGTTTTCACTTTCAGTGGTGTTGCCATTAATCTGGTATTCCCACTGGCCGTAACCGGTCAGTTGGTCATTAACCTGAGTTTCACCTTTGAAACCGATACGCATATAGGTCTTGTCGCCGTCATCGCCAGCGTTGTCGGAAAAGTAATGTAAGCCATCTACTTTGCCGTACAGATCTAATTTGTTGCCGTCTTTGTTGTAAATTTCAGCCGCCTGAGCGGTGCCTGCTACCAGCAATGCTGGAATCAGGAGGGACAGTGCTTTAACTTTCATGTTATTAACCCTCTGTTATAGGTGTTATATGCCTTTTTATATGCCACTGCTTACTGATTAATTTACTAATCAGTCGGCTAACCCATTGTGTAAAACAAATACAGATTAATCCAATCCGAATATGATACTAAAACCCTATAGATGTTTCATTTATCCACATAGGTGTTGCAAAATGTAAATATGAGGGAACTTTTTTTCGCACAAAAAGACAATGATATAAGCACTAATTATCAAAAAAAATAAAATACACATAAAAAATCAACAACATAAACAACAAACACGTTCTTAGCACTGAATGTTAAAACATAGCGATGATTTATATATAAAATACATCCCGCTATCATCATTAACTTTATTTATTACCGTCATTCAGCTTTGAATGTCTGTTTAATACCTATTTTGGACCGGGTGCTTGCATCCGGTTTTTTTTACGCTTCTTTACGTAACTTTAATCATTCTGTGCTACTCCCTTCAAAAAGTAACAACTATTAATAAATCATTCATTTTTTGACCTAAAATCATACAAGCGAAGCGGGAATATTCTTCTAAAAATAATCCCGACAAACAATCGTTTCAGAAAAAATAGTTGTACCCCCTAAATTATTTTGTACAAAAATAGCCCACCTTGTTGCTTAAAATATCCACCTTTTAATGTCGTTATTTTGGCGAATTATCAACAACCTGGAAATGCGGCGATTTCGAATTATACTCGTTGAGTTTTGACAGACAGACGATGACGCCAACGCTGGTTGCAGGTATTCTTACCCAGGGCGCGTTGGTTATCTTACTAACAGCTTTTAACGCCTGCCTGCTAGCCTTGCAGAGCAGAGGATATTTTTAAGTGGCGAATGCTCGCCGGGTTGCGCGCTAACAATGAGTCAGTCAGACAGTATGATCCCTAATAAATTTTCGCTTATCCCCGGCAATATCACGCGCTTCTTTCTGCTATTGATTGTCGTGCTGCTGGTCACCATGGGTGTCATGGTGCAAAGCGCCGTCAACACCTGGCTGAAAGATAAGAGCTATCAGATTGTCGATATCACCCATGCGCTACATAAAAGGGTTGATGTTTACCGTTACGCGACCTGGCAAATTTACGACAACATTGCGGTCTCCACTTCCCCTGCCAGTGACGGTCTGCAAGAAACCCGCCTGCGCCAGGATGTTTACTATTTAGATAAGCCGCGCAGTAAAACTGAAGCCCTGATTTTTGGCTCTCACGACAGTACAACACTGGATACGACACAACGTATCTCGACTTACCTCGATACGTTATGGGGTGCCGAAACCAGCCCCTGGTCGATGTACTATTTAAACGGCCAGGACAACAGCATGATTCTGGTCTCAACCTTGCCACTAAAAGACCTCTCCACAGGCCTCAAAGACAGTGGCGTCAGTTCCATTGTTGATTCCCGCCGCGCTGAAATGCTCCAGCAGGCAAACGCCCTGGACGAACGCGAAAGCTTTTCTCTGCTGCGTACTTTGGCCTGGCAAAACGGACACTACTTTACGCTGCGTACTACCTTTAATCAGCCGGGCCATTTGGCCACTGTCGTGGCATTTGATTTACCGATTAATGATTTGATTCCGCCGACCTTGCCGTTGGATAACTTCCGTCTGGAAAATAACGATGCGCAGAAGCCGATTAACAGCGCACAGAAAGATGGCCCGGATAGCGTCACCATTAATTTTAATGGTGCCAAAATTGACATAGCCTCCCCTCTCGCCACCACTAATCTGCGCCTGGTTTGGCAAGTATCGCTCGGCACTTTGCTGATGGACACTTTGCAAAATATTTTATTCCCGCTGCTGCTCAATATTGGTCTGCTGGCGCTGGCGCTGTTCGGTTTCACTACCTTCCGCCAACATACGGCGCGCCCTGCCGAAGTTCAAAGTGGCAATGCCGAATTACAAACTTTGCGTGCATTAAATGAAGAGATTGTTGCGCAGTTGCCGCTTGGCCTGTTGGTGCATGACCTGGACTCAAACCGCACCGTTATCAGCAATAAAATTGCCGACCACCTGCTGCCGCATCTGAATCTGCAAAATATTATTGCGATGGCCGATCAGCATCAGGGCGTGATTCAGGCAACCATCAATAATGAACTGTATGAAATACGCCAGTTCCGCAGCCAGATTGCCCCACGCACGCAAATCTTTGTGATTCGCGATCAGGATCGTGAAATCCTCGTCAATAAAAAGCTTAAACAAGCTCAACGTCTGTATGAGAAAAATCAGCAGGGACGGATAACGTTCATGCAGCATATTGGCGAAGCGCTACAGCAACCGGTGAAGAATATCGCCGAGCAAGTGAGTGTACTAAATGCGCCAGAAGCAGGTGGTATCGCCAATGAAGCGCAAATTATTGTGCGTCTGGTCGATGAGATTCAGCTGCTTAATACGCTGGAGTCTGACGCCTGGAAAACCCATGCGACACAATTCGCCATTCAGCCATTGATTGATGAAGTCGCGTTGGAAATGCTGCCGATTATCAAACGCAAAGGCCTGCAGTTGCTTATCAACAACCAGTTAGCTGCAGATGAAGAGCGCCACGGTGACCGGGAAGCACTGCGCAAAGTGCTACTCCTGTTGCTGCACTATTCTGTCACCACGACGCAGATTGGCAAAATTACTCTCGATATCACGCAAGAAGAGTCCGGCACTGACCGTTTGTTATTCCGTATTCTGGATACCGGCGAAGGGATTAGCAGCGGTGAAGTCGACAATCTCCACTTCCCGTTCCTGAACGAAACCAGTGAAGATCGTTACGGGCGCGCGAATGGGTTAACCTTCTATTTGTGCGATCAACTGTCACGCAAATTGGGCGGGCATTTGAATATCAAAACCCGCGAAGAGATTGGTACCCGCTACAATCTGCATATAAAGATGACCGCAGAACCGCAGCATGAAGAGCAAGAAGAGAAATTGCTTGATGATGTGGTGGCGATGATCGATATCACCTCAAATGAAGTACGGAATATCGTCACGCGTCTGCTGGAAAACTGGGGTGCACAATGCGTCACCCCAGATGAAAGACTAGCAAGTCAAGAGTTTGATATATTCCTGACAGATAATCCGTCTAATCTTACATCTTCGGGTTTGCTTTTAAGCGAT
This sequence comes from Buttiauxella sp. JUb87, assembly GCF_004361975.1. Lineage (NCBI taxonomy): Bacteria > Pseudomonadati > Pseudomonadota > Gammaproteobacteria > Enterobacterales > Enterobacteriaceae > Buttiauxella > Buttiauxella sp. JUb87. The sequence continues at coordinate 472,621 of NZ_SNVY01000003.1, read as the reverse complement.
GATGAGAACGGAATGCGTAAACTCGGCCCAGGTCAGTTCCGGGTTAATTTTAATATCAGCAATGCGATGCAGGATGCAGTGCTACAACTGATAGAAGAACAACTGGCGCAGGAAGGCATTTCTGAGTCACCGTTAGGCGGCGATGAAAATGCGCAGCTTCACGCCAGCGGTTATTACGCGCTGTTTGTTGACACAGTACCGGAAGATGTTAGGAGATTGTATACTGAATCTGCAGCGCACGATTTTGTGGCGTTAGCGCAGACAGCTCACCGCTTGAAAGGGGTGTTTGCAATGCTCAACCTGGTACACGGCAAACAGTTATGTGAAACGTTAGAGCATCACATTCGTGAAAGTGATGCTGCCAACATACAAAAATACACCAGCGATATTGACGCTTACGTCAAGAGTTTGCTGTAGCAAGGTAGCCTATTACATGAACAGTATGAACGTAATTATTGCCGACGACCATCCGATTGTCCTGTTCGGCATTCGTAAATCTCTCGAGCAGATCGAGTGGGTGAATGTTGTCGGTGAGTTTGAAGATTCCACAGCGCTTATCAATAACCTGCCAAAACTTGATGCCCATGTTTTGATAACCGATCTCTCAATGCCTGGCGACAAATACGGCGACGGCATTACGCTTATCAAATACATCAAGCGTCACTTCCCTCATCTGTCGATCATCGTGTTGACGATGAATAACAACCCTGCCATTTTGAGTGCAGTGTTAGAACTTGATATCGAAGGGATTGTACTCAAGCAAGGCGCGCCAACTGACTTACCAAAAGCGCTGGCCGCATTGCAGAAAGGCAAAAAATTCACCCCAGAGAGCGTTTCTCGCCTGCTGGAAAAAATCAGCGCTGGCGGTTACGGCGACAAACGTTTGTCTCCGAAAGAGAGCGAAGTGCTGCGCCTGTTCGCTGAAGGTTTCCTGGTCACCGAAATTGCCCGCAAACTGAACCGCAGCATTAAAACCATCAGTAGCCAGAAAAAATCAGCCATGATGAAACTGGGCGTAGAAAACGATATCGCCCTGCTGAATTATCTTTCTTCCGTTAGCCTGTCTCCGGCCGACAAAGAATAAATCAATGTCGGATGACGCTGCGCTTATCCGACCTACAAGAAAGCATTTGTAAGGTGGATTAGCGTAAGCGACATCCACCATTTTTTTATCTGCCGCTACGCACGCGTGCCGCATAAAGATCGACTGTCTGTTTAAGAATATCCAGCGTCACCGGTTTTGACAGGCAACTATCCATTCCCGACTCCAGACAACGTTGTCTTTCTTCAGCCAACGCATTGGCTGTCACGCCCACGACTGGCAGTGTCAAACCTAGCTGACGAATGCGTTGCGTCAGACGATAACCATCCATATTCGGCATGTTGACGTCGCTGAGCACAATATCAATGTGATTTTTACTCAACACATTCAATGCATCGACGCCGTCATTCGCTGTTTTACACTGATAGCCCAATGATCCCAACTGATCTGCCAGCAAGCGCCGGTTGATTGGATGATCGTCGACGACGAGTATCATCATGTCATCGTTGTGTTCATTGCTACCCGATGGCGCAGGTGATTCAGAATCAACGCCTGGCTGGTTAACCGTCACGCTGTAAATGCGCCCCAGTAACAACAGTAAATCATGAGGAGCAGCCAGGCTGTGCAGCCAACAACCAGGGGAGATTTCAATCGGGATACCGATATGACGACGACAGAAAATAATCGCTGCGCGCCCTTCCCAGACTTTTTCCAGTTCATCATCGGTGATTAAAATATCATCGTTATCAGGTATCTGGCCCTGATACTGCAAAACTTCAAAGTGGTTTCTTGCCAGTATCGACTCGAGGAGTTTACTCAGCGAAGCATTCCGAACCGCCAGCCAACAACGCTTATTCAGTAAACCTTCAACCTGTGCTGGCTCGGCGTAATTTGCACTGTATAAAGGAATGCGAATCGTAAACTGGCTACCCATTCCCACTTCGGTATCAACCGAAATATCGCCATCCATCATACTGATAAGCTTTTCACAGATAGCCAGACCGAGACCGGTGCCCTGGAAATTGTGCTGCACGCCGGTACCAGCCTGGAAGAACGGATCAAATAACCGCGTGACTTCTTTTGCGGGAATCCCCACGCCGGTATCGCGCACACGCAAAGAAAGATAATCCCCCGCTACGCTGACATGCAGGACAATACAGCCAACATCCGTGAATTTGATCGCGTTACTGAGCAAGTTGGAAATCACTTGCTGCAAGCGCATCGGGTCGCCTTGCAGCGTCAGTGGCACGTCGGGTTCGATAAAACAGTACAAGCCGAGTTGTTTACGCACCACCAGCGGTAAATAGTTGGCGGTGATGTGACTCATCACTTCACGTGGTGAGAACTCTCGCGGCTCAATTTTCAACTGCTCGGATTCAATTTTTGAGAAGTCGAGAATATCGCTGATGATTTTCAGCAACAGACTGGAAGAGTTGTTCATCGCCGTCACCAGGCGATCCACCCCTTTCGGCAACTCTTTGGTTTGCAATAAATCCAGGTTGCCGATGATGCCGTAAAGCGGTGTGCGCAGTTCATGACTGACCGTGGCAAGGAACATGGATTTTGACTGGCTCGCCTGCTCGGAGGCTTGTGCCATTTCCTGGAGCGACTCTTCCATTTTGACGCGCGCGCTGACATCCACCAGCACGCAAATCGCCACGTTTTCGTTGCGGTAACGAGAATGTACGAAGCTAATCTGCAAGTTGGTATGGCTGCTGGTCAGCACATCGACAAAGTTAACCTGCTGGCCACAGATGATTTGCGTCAGCCGTTGCCGGTCTTCATGCGTCAACATGTTGAGATAGTTGTGCGCCAGCTCGTTACTCAGAATATTTGTTCCGTCCTGAGTACGCAGAATACAGATGCCGACCGGTGCTGAAGCGACAATTTTACGGTTGAACTGCTCGTGTTCTTCCAGGCGCTGGGCGTCATTTTCTGCCGGGATAAATATCCGCTTTTCGTACATCCTCGCCAGGGTAAACAGCACTGCGCCCACCAGAATATTGAGCAGTACAGCGTTGAGGATCAGCATGCGGATGCGTTCCAGAACCATATCCACCGGTACTGAATACACCACGCTCATTGATGAAGGCGGTAAATTTTTCTTGAGAATGAATTGCTTAAAGCCCGAGGTATAACCAAACCACGAGCGCTCCTGAAGCCATTTTTCTTCAGGCTGAATACGCGTTTCGGGGCCAGTAAGGGAGATCAGCGGACGGCTATTTTCATCCAGAATCGTCACACCAATCGGCATAGAACCCGGCGACAGGAAGTTTTCCATGCGGATGGTTTGCTCAACACCCAGCAGAGCTTGCAGGCGGTTAGCCAAATAAACAGGTGTCAGTGTATAGAAGTAACCGACTCCAGGGCGCGCGCCAGGGCCAATCCAGTAAATGCTATTGCTGTGCTCATCCTGCGGGGCGCTGCGATATTTCATGATGCGTTCATGCAGATTTTTCAGCGCTTTTTCGCGCTCGAGCGGCATTTCACGCAGGCCGAAATCCGCCATACACAGGTTATCGCCACCAATCAAAAAGACGCGATTGAGATCGTAGGCGGCAGAGAAATTGTCACGCCAGTAACGTAAAAACCACGCCAGAGATTGCAGCGAAGTACGCCAGGAAGCACTGACGGCTGAACAGTCAGAATCCGGGAATAACGGCATGAAATTGGGCGGATCGATTTTGTTGTCATCATTTTCCATGGCAGGCAACACGCCATTGGTCGCAGAAAGCCGATTTTCCGCAATGTACTTAAGCTCTTTCACCACATCAGACGTACGTTGTATGTAACGCTGCGCCTGGTCAAAGCTGATATTAAATTCCTGACGAATTTCCGACTCTTTTTCATGCAGTGCATTTACGATGTAGAACACGGAAAAGAGTGCAATCAACAGCCAAAGCAATAAAGCCAGTGCCCGAAACAGGTAGCGGGAGACTTTTAGTGTGGTGCGAAAAGAGACAAGATATTTCAAATTGAGCCTGGTCGTGGAAATTGCAAAACTTTGGATGCCGTTAAGGTAGCCGCAAAAATGGCAGCCCGCAACGGCAAACCGGTAAGGTTTATCGCGATAAAACTAGAACTTTTCGATAACCTTAAAATGCATCAGTACTAACGTCATATCTGGTGAGAACAGATCGTACTCTTCAAAAAAGCGTTTATGCTCGTTGCGCCAGTATGCCAGCGTCCGGTCACCTTCACCTTCTGCCAGAGCATGGGCTTCGTTTACCTGTTCAAAAGTGGTCATCTCTGTGGTGGTCAGTTCAATCGCACAAACCGGCTTATTTTTGCCATCCACCACCACAAAAACATCGCCAACCTGAGCAATACCTTCACCATCGAGGTTAGCGCAGGTCGCCGTTTTCACGCCATCGAGCACTAATTTAACTAGTTCATCAGCCTGTTTTTCTGTATCACCAAACGCCCAGCGTTCTACATCTTCATACTTCTCAGGAATTGCCATTGTTTTACCTTTATGAGTTAAACCAAGCCTAACTTGATATTAAAATAAAAAACGCCCGATGCAATAAATGCACCGGGCGTTATGAGCTATTTCAAACAACAAAATTCAGATTATTCGTCTGCTTCATCGTCCGCTTCATCGGAAGCGTTGTCATCTACGTCTGCTTCTGGTGCGATTTCATCATCACCTTCAGCAACGGTGCCATCAATAGCATCCAGTTCTTCTTCATCAACCGGTTCTGCAACACGTTGCAGGCCCACCACGTTTTCATCATCCGCAGTACGAATAAGGATAACGCCCTGGGTGTTACGGCCAACGACACTCACTTCGGAAACGCGAGTACGAACCAGAGTACCGGCATCGGTAATCATCATGATCTGGTCGGTATCTTCAACTTGAACCGCGCCAACGACGCTGCCGTTACGCTCGGTTACTTTGATGGAGATAACGCCCTGAGTTGCACGAGACTTAGTCGGATACTCATCAGCCGCAGTACGTTTACCATAACCATTCTGCGTCACGGTCAGGATAGAACCTTCACCGCGTGGAATGATCAGGGAAACGACTTTGTCTTCACCCGCCAGTTTGATACCGCGAACACCTGTTGCAGTACGGCCCATGGTACGAACGGCGTCTTCTTTGAAGCGCACCACTTTACCCGCAGCCGAGAACAACATGGCTTCGTTGCTACCGTCGGTCAAATCAACGCCAATCAGTTCGTCACCTTCGTTCAGGTTAACGGCGATGATGCCCGCTGAACGTGGGCGGCTGAAATCGGTCAACGCCGTTTTCTTCACGGTACCGCTGGCGGTAGCCATGAATACGTTAACACCTTCGGCATATTCACGAACCGGCAGGATCGCGGTAATACGTTCGTTCGCTTCCAGTGGCAGCAAGTTAACAATTGGACGGCCACGCGCACCACGGCTCGCTTCCGGCAATTGATAAACCTTCATCCAGTACAGACGGCCACGGCTGGAGAACAGCAGAATGGTGTCATGAGTATTGGCAACCAACAGACGGTCGATGAAATCTTCTTCTTTAATACGTGCTGCGGATTTACCTTTACCACCACGACGTTGTGCTTCGTAGTCGGTCAGCGGCTGATATTTCACATAGCCCTGATGCGAGAGCGTCACAACCACATCTTCGCGGTTGATCAGATCTTCAATGTTGATATCAGAGGTATTCGCGGTGATCTCAGTGCGGCGTTTGTCGCCGAACTGATCGCGCATCGCAACCAGCTCTTCGGTGATCACTTCCATCAGACGTTCAGCGCTGCCCAAAATGTGCAGCAATTCAGCGATCTGCTCCAGCAGCTCTTTGTATTCGTCGAGCAGTTTTTCGTGCTCAAGGCCAGTCAGTTTCTGCAAACGCAGATCCAGAATTGCCTGTGCTTGTTGCTCGGTCAGGAAATATTGACCGTCGCGAATACCGAACTCTGGCTCCAGCCACTCAGGACGCGCAGCGTCATCACCCGCACGTTCCAGCATGGCAGAAACGTTGCCCAGATCCCATGAACGGGCAATCAGGCCAGCTTTTGCTTCTGCGGCATTTGGTGAGTGACGAATCAGTTCGATGATTGGGTCGATGTTCGCCAGGGCGATCGCCAGACCTTCAAGGATGTGTGCACGGTCACGGGCTTTACGCAGTTCGAAAATAGTACGACGCGTAACCACTTCACGACGGTGACGCACGAACGCAGAAAGAATGTCTTTCAGGTTCATGATCTTCGGTTGGCCCTGATGCAGAGCAACCATGTTGATACCGAAGGAAGTCTGAAGCTGAGTCTGAGAATAAAGATTATTCAGGACAACTTCGCCCACTGCATCGCGTTTAATTTCGATAACAATGCGCATGCCGTCTTTATCGGACTCGTCACGCAGAGCGCTAATGCCCTCAACGCGTTTGTCTTTCACCAGCTCAGCGATTTTCTCAATCAGGCGTGCTTTGTTAACCTGGTATGGAATTTCGTGAACGATGATAGTTTCGCGGCCTGTTTTGGCATCAGCTTCTACTTCTGCGCGCGCGCGGATGTAAATTTTGCCACGGCCAGTACGGTACGCTTCTTCAATGCCACGACGGCCATTGATGATTGCCGCTGTCGGGAAGTCAGGACCTGGGATGTGTTCCATTAGCCCTTCAACGGTGATGTCCTCGTCTTCAATAAATGCGAGGCAGCCGTTGATCACTTCTGTGATGTTATGAGGCGGGATGTTAGTTGCCATACCGACTGCGATACCGGACGAACCGTTCACCAGCAGGTTAGGTATTTTGGTTGGCATTACATCGGGAATACGCTCGGTTCCGTCGTAGTTATCGACGAAATCTACTGTGTCTTTTTCGAGATCGGCCATCAGTTCGTGAGCGATTTTCGACATACGGATTTCCGTATAACGCATCGCCGCGGCGGAGTCACCGTCCACAGAACCAAAGTTACCCTGGCCATCTACCAACATGTAACGCAATGAGAATGGCTGCGCCATACGCACGATAGTGTCATAGACAGCGGTATCACCGTGAGGGTGATATTTACCGATTACGTCACCAACAACACGGGCGGATTTTTTGTACGCTTTATTCCAGTCATTGCCCAATACGTTCATGGCGTAAAGTACGCGACGGTGTACCGGCTTGAGTCCATCGCGGACATCTGGCAGTGCGCGGCCGACAATAACCGACATCGCGTAATCCAGATATGAGCTCTTAAGCTCTTCCTCAATGTTGACCGGTGTAATTTCTCTGGCAAGGTCGCTCATGTATCCGCTATCCCTCTACTGTGTCCCGGATTCAAAGGTCGCAAATTATAACACAATCGCCCGACAGTGGGGAAACCAGAACACATTCGCCAGCAGAGAATTGACTGATATACTCCCGCCACGAAATGAGTAAGGAGTAACTAGCCCCATGAATGCCGAAAACCAACCGGTAATCCACAACGTTGACCATGATGAAATCGCCAAATTCGAAGCCGTTGCCTCACGCTGGTGGGACTTAGAAGGCGAATTTAAGCCGCTGCACCGTATTAACCCGCTGCGTTTGGGTTATATCAACCAACGTGCGGATGGGTTATTTGGTAAAACGGTGCTTGATGTCGGCTGCGGCGGCGGGATTCTGGCTGAAAGCATGGCGCGCGAAGGCGCTAATGTAACCGGGCTGGATATGGGTTTTGAGCCGTTACAAGTCGCGAAACTTCACGCGCTGGAAAGTGGCATTCAGGTCGATTACGTGCAAGAAACCGTGGAACAGCACGCGGATAAATTTGCCGGAAAGTATGACGTCGTCACTTGTATGGAAATGCTCGAGCACGTGCCGGACCCGCAATCAGTGGTTCACGCCTGTGCAAAACTGGTGAAACCTGGCGGTCACGTCTTTTTCTCCACGCTTAACCGTAACGGTAAATCCTGGCTGATGGCCGTGGTTGGCGCGGAATACATCCTGCGCATGGTGCCAAAAGGCACACATGACATTAAGAAGTTCATCAAACCGGCAGAATTACTCTCCTGGGTTGATGAGACGCCACTGCGCGAGCGCCACATGACAGGCCTGCATTTCAACCCGCTGACCAACGTGTTCAAACTGGCACCGGGCGTTGACGTTAACTATATGCTGCATACCGTTTGTGCTGACTAATACTCAATGTCAGACTTTTCCCTGGTCGGATAAGCGCAGCGTCAGCCGACACTTTTATCGGTAACAACAGGCGAAAATGGTGGATGACGCTAACGCTTATCCACCCTACGGCACTGTTTTCGCAGAATAATCGCATGTTTACCACGTCAGGCTAAAGCCGACACTTCCCGCCATCTGTTGATAACCCTCTGAGCCTTTTTGGCCGGTAAATTTCCCCCACAGGCTGGCGTTTTTACTTAACTTGCTGGTCACGCCCACGCTGACTTCACCCACGTTTTTTGCCGTGTTATCGCTAAAATTGACGCCATCAATACTCATAGTGGTGTTTTCGCTATTGTGCAGATAGTTCAGGTCAACGAACGGTGAGATCTCATAAGTTTTGCCAAACGTTAGCTGGTTATGCAAACCCAGTCGGCTCTGAATATTGTGTGGCGATTGCTGTTCGACCCGCGAGTGATTGGCGGCAGTAAAGGCGTCTTGTTGAACGCCCTGATAAACCAGTTGCGCCTGCGGTTCAATCTCCCAACGCAGCGCGTCGGTGTTGATTGCCTGCCAGTTGTAACCAGCTTCTACCGATGCCAGTAAACCTGACGAACGGTAGTTATCGTCACCGCTGTCTTTTTCGCTCACGTGGTTATCGAACCACACATATTGCGCCCAACTGTCGATCCAGGCTCCGCCGTTGCCCGCACCGTGTTGATACCAGGTTGAAGTCAGCCCCACGCTGTAGCCCTGGCTGTCGTTATCGGCTTTGCGTCCGGTCACGCTTGAATGGCTATCGCCGCTGTTATTGCTGTAACCCGCCACCGCCCCCAGTAACCACTCACTATCATTTCCGTATGCCAAATCCGCCAGCGTACCGCTGAGTTGCACCACGTTCTGGTCTTGGCTTTGATCAAGCTGATCGGCAAACGTTGAGGTGGTACGGTTGCTCAGTAAACGTAGGTGTAACTTCTGTTGATCTTGCCCGCCCGCATGGTCGCTCAGCCGCATAACAAAAGCATCGTTGGCGCTATGAATATTATTAAAGTAGCCGCCTGTTTTCGGATTAAGTACCGGCTGTGAAGCAGGCTGCGGGGCTGGCGCAGGCTCTGGTGTCGGAACAGGGTCTGGTGTCGGAACAGGGTCTGGTGTTGGTTCCGGCGCAGGTTCTGGCGCTGGTGTTGGTTCCGGTGCTGGAGTGGGATCTGGGGTCGGTTCAGGATCTGGAGTCGGCTCTGGCTCCGGTGTCGGTTCTGGCTTGAGCACCTCAGAGCGCAAATACCAATCCTGGTCGTCCTTCACCAGCGTGTAGTCATACGCCCCCATATTTAAATAGCCATCGCCTGCCATAGTAAATTGGGCATCATTGGAAAACTGTGCCGAATCTGCGGTGAAATCCACTACTTTAATCCCGGCCTGGGTTGGCTGGCCGATACCGGTTATCGGGTTAAACTGCACTGTCGTCGTGCCAGAAGTATTGCCATTTAGCAGCAGCTCATCAGTTGCCGAGTCATCACCGTCAAACTCGGTGTCCATCACTAGCGTGCCACCGCCGGTGTAATCGCCGTTCACCGTGAAAGTGTCACCCGCATAACCATTCGCCATGCTGATGGTTCCGCTGCTGTTGGTGACGTCGCCGTTCACCGTTACGCCAGCCAGATTCGTTTCGCTGTCGGTAGTCAGATTGGTGTCCAACGTGCCGGTCAGCGTTAATCCTGCCGTCTCATTCACCAACGTACCGTCACCGCTGAACAGCGAAGCATCCAGCGCTTGCTGAGTATCCTGGTTAGTGAGCGTTAACGACGTCTGGTCGCTAATCACAATATCGCCCTGCGACGAGGCATCTATTGACTGAATGTGTTGGTCCGCACCGGTTTCGAAAGTGCCTTCACTACCAATCCATAAAGAAGAAGCATACGGGAAGATATCCACCGCGCCGCCTTTCAGCGTACCTTGCTCGACGCGCACCGCTGAATGGGTTGTGCCGCTGGCAGTGAGTTCCAGCGTGCCGCCGCCAGTTTTGCTGAAGGTACTGTTGAGGTCCCCCGCGTTGCCCGTGGAGTCTTCCATCAACGCGCCCCACTGAGTGGTCACGCCGTCATCAACGCTCAAGTCCCCATCGGCACGCATTTCTAAATCACGCGCATGGCCGCTTTCATCGGTCCAGGTATTCACATCATCGGTCACATTCAGCACGCTGGCCTGTGATGGATCGGTGAAAATAACCGCGCGGTTGTAGGTGGTGTCGCCGAGTTGAGAATTGTTACTAAGCTGCAAGGTTCCGGAGGCAATCTGCGTATCCCCCAGATAGTGGTTATCGTCGGCAAGCGAGACGCTTCCGCTACCCGCATCCACCACCACATACACACCGTTCTGGTCGGCTGCCGTAGGGGAATCGCCACCAATTTGCATATCGGTGCCGCCCGTCAAATGCGCCACATCGTCGTTACCAATTACCGTGCCGCCCGCGCCGGAGATATTCAGCGCAGGGTCGCTCGTTGCGCCCGGAGCCATCGCCATATCTGACAAATCCAGCACGCCGTCGTTAAGCACGATGGACTGCGGGTCAGCTTCCAGCGCCTGCAAATCATCCACATCACCGGATAAACTCAGCAACGCGTTATCTTCAACAATAATGTCACCGCTTAACGCCATTGAGTCGGCACCGCTCAGGCTGTAGCTTCCATTGGCAGCCACGGTAAAATCGCCCGCGCCTTGAATGGTGCCGTCAAAACTTCCGCTATTCACCGTAACATTACCGCCCGCATCAATATTCAGCGTGCCGTTGGTATAACCGGTCAGCGAGTTAACGAATGTCTGCTGTGTACTGCCCACATTCAGCAGCGCCGCGTTACCCGGCATATCTTCTTTGCCCACAAACAGGCCATAGCAGTTTTGCGGATCGTTCTGACATTGGGTTTCGCCGACGTTCATCAGCGAGTTATCGCGCCCGATAGTCAGCGTGCCATCCGCCACGTTCATCTCACCGGTAAAGCTATTGTTATCAGCATTAAGCACCACTTCCCCGTCGCCATTTTTGATAATTTCGCCGGTACCGGCCATGGAGTCCATTGCGCCAGGATTGTCCAGATCGCCAGGATTGTCCAGATCGCCAATCACCAGCTTTTTATCTGCGGCGACGTCAAACGTTACCAGACTGTGGCCGATATACATGAAGCCCCCTGCGGCGGAAGACGCTGAATCTCCGTAACCCATAGCCTGATTGCCTTCATAGAGCATCACGCCATTGTTTGCTGTGTAGTTCGCATCAATATCAATGTTCAAAAGATACGGAGCACTTTCGCTGGAGGTATAGATTGCTCCGCCATATCCGTCTGCGGTGTTATCAGTAAACTCAACATCATGGAGTGTTGTCGCCCCCGCAAAGGTATCGCTTTGCACACTACTGGTAATATCCAGCGCACCGCCGTCACCATCACTGCTTGAGGAAGTCAGAGCTTGATTGCCCTCAAAGAGGCTATCAGAAATTAACACATTGGAATTTAGAGCATAAATAGCGCCACCGCGTCCATTACTGGCAATGTTATTGAAGAATAGAGTGTCATCTAAAACCAAATCGAACTGCAGAGGATCATTTTTACCATTAATATAAATAGCACCACCGTAATTTCCCGCAGTGTTATTAGTGAACTGTGAATTACTTATATTAATAGTAGAGTTTTCTTTTGCGAATATTGCCCCACCATTGTTATTCCCGGTGACGTAATTACCATCAAAAATAGTCATGCCGGTGCTGGTTTCAGCTTGAATGGTTAACGATGCACCACCTGAAAGAAAAATTGCACCACCACTAGCAGGATCCGTTAAGTTTTTAAAAGAGAGTATCGCATCATCGGCCACAGTGAATGCGTCACTATTTCCATCAACAACTTGTCGCCCTGCATCACAAGACTCCGTTATAACCTCGGTTCCACAGGATACTTCGCCAGCAAATGCGCCAGAACTAAATATAAGAGAAAGTACGACAAAGAATTTATTAAGTCTGAATTTCATGAAACCACCAGAAAGTAAAATGATGCCCTCACTTCCTGTTGAGAGTATAAGCAATATGACTATTGAGAAATCATACTGCATCATTGCAAGAAACAATCTGGCCAAATGTAATTAGAATTATTTCGTACTTATCCCTTCTAAATAAAAACCCCCTCAGTTATTTATAATAATTTAAATTATCATTTAGACATGCTTAATGCCCGGTCCCTTCAAAACTATTGACAACATGAATATATCTACATCTGAGGCTCAGATTTTTCACATCATCAAAACACTGTTCATCATTTAAGCGATAGCTGACACCATAACGTTACGATCGAAACCATTAACATTCGCACACATTTAGTGATGTGATTATTGATAAAAAAACTATCAATGCGCACCACTGATACGCAAAACGTTCGGTTTTTAATAAGTAAAATCTATGAAAATTGTGCGATATCAAACCAGGTGATTATGGATGACGTTTAAGAAATCAGCGTCCGATCAAAAATATCATTTTTTTTGCATCCCATTGACAATTGTCACAAGCCTTACGTGACGTGGACTTAGCGAAATCTGCCCTGTCACAACCTCAATTCCTCCTCGAAATCAATACTTGTTCTCAAGCGATTAGTTACTAGAATACTCACCATATAGTGATCAAGTAATCCACCACCCCCTACATGTAGTATTTATCCACAAGGTTAGCCACAAGAGGCCAACTGTGGATAAATGGGGCATTTTTCATTTCACGGACAGGTACAAACGCACATGAATCAGAGTCTGCTGGTTACAAAACGTGACGGTCGCACTGAGCGCATCGATCTGGATAAAATCCACCGAGTTCTGGATTGGGCCGCCGAAGGCTTAAATAACGTATCCGTATCACAGGTTGAACTGCGCTCGCACATTCAGTTTTATGACGGCATCAAAACTTCTGACATTCATGAAACCATCATCAAAGCCGCGGCAGATTTAATCTCCCGTGAAGCACCGGATTATCAGTATCTGGCTGCACGCCTGGCCGTTTTCCATCTGCGCAAAAAAGCCTACGGTGAGTTCGAGCCACCTAAGCTGTACAACCATGTCGTCAAAATGGTTGAGATGGGCAAATACGATAGACATCTGCTGGAAGACTACACGGAAGAAGAGTTCAAGCAGATGGACGATTATCTCGACCATGACCGTGATATGAGCTTCTCCTACGCCGCTGTTAAACAGCTCGAAGGCAAGTACCTGGTGCAAAACCGTGTTACCGGTGAAATCTACGAAAGCGCCCAGTTCCTCTATATTCTGGTTGCCGCGTGCCTGTTCTCAGGCTATCCGCGTGAAACTCGTCTGAGCTACGTGAAGCGTTTTTACGATGCGGTTTCTACTTTCAAAATTTCTCTGCCTACGCCAATTATGTCTGGCGTGCGTACCCCAACTCGCCAGTTCAGCTCTTGCGTACTGATCGAGTGTGGCGACAGCCTGGACTCCATCAACGCCACTTCCAGCGCAATTGTGAAGTATGTTTCCCAACGTGCTGGTATCGGCATCAACGCCGGTCGTATCCGTGCGCTGGGCAGCCCAATTCGCGGCGGTGAAGCATTCCATACTGGTTGTATTCCGTTCTACAAACACTTCCAGACCGCAGTGAAATCCTGCTCTCAAGGCGGAGTGCGTGGCGGTGCGGCAACGTTGTTCTATCCAATGTGGCATCTGGAAGTAGAAAGCCTGTTGGTACTGAAAAACAACCGTGGTGTTGAAGGTAACCGTGTGCGCCATATGGATTACGGTGTGCAAATCAACAAACTGATGTACACCCGTTTGTTGAAAGGTGAAGACATCACCCTGTTCAGCCCGTCTGACGTTCCAGGCCTGTACGATGCCTTCTTTGCCGATCAGGAAAAGTTTGAGCAGCTGTACACCAAATACGAAAAAGACGACAGCGTTCGCAAGCAACGTGTGAAAGCCGTTGAGCTGTTCTCGCTGATGATGCAGGAACGTGCTTCTACTGGCCGTATCTATATTCAGAACGTTGACCACTGCAACACCCATAGCCCATTTGATCCGGCTATCGCACCGGTTCGCCAGTCTAACCTGTGCCTGGAAATCGCACTGCCGACCAAACCGATGAATGACATCAACGACGAAGACGGTGAAATCGCACTGTGTACGTTGTCTGCATTCAACCTTGGCGCTATCGAAAGCCTGGATGAGCTGGAAGAGCTGGCGATTCTGGCGGTACGTGCTCTGGATGCGCTGCTGGATTACCAGGATTACCCAATCGTTGCCGCGAAACGTGGCGCAATGGGTCGTCGTACTCTGGGTGTCGGCGTGATTAACTTCGCTTACTACCTGGCGAAAAATGGTGTGCGTTACTCTGATGGCAGTGCCAACAACCTGACGCATAAAACCTTCGAAGCGATTCAGTACTATCTGCTGAAAGCTTCGAACGAGCTGGCGAAAGAGCAAGGCCCTTGCCTGTGGTTCAACGAAACTACATACGCAAAAGGCATTCTGCCGATCGACACCTACAAGAAAGATCTGGATGTGATCAGCAACGAGCCGCTGCATCTGGACTGGGAAACCCTGCGTGAGTCGATTAAAACGCACGGCCTGCGTAACTCCACGCTTTCTGCGTTGATGCCGTCTGAAACCTCGTCGCAGATTTCTAACGCCACCAACGGTATCGAGCCACCGCGCGGCCATATCAGCATTAAAGCGTCAAAAGACGGTATCCTGCGCCAGGTTGTGCCGGATTATGAATTGCTGAAAGACAACTATGAGCTGCTGTGGGAACTGCCGAATAACGACGGTTATCTGCAATTGGTTGGTTTAATGCAGAAGTTTATCGACCAGTCGATCTCTGCCAACACCAACTACGACCCAACGCGCTTCCCATCAGGTAAAGTGCCGATGCAGCAGTTGCTCAAAGATTTGCTCACCGCCTATAAATTCGGTGTCAAAACGCTTTACTATCAGAACACCCGCGACGGTGCGGAAGATGCGCAAGACGACCTGGCGCCTTCAATCCAGGACGATGGCTGCGAAAGCGGCGCATGTAAAATCTAATTCGGATTTCCCTTTATCACCTTTCTGTCCCTCTCCCTCAGGGAGAGGGTTAGGGTGAGGGGAAATTCAGTCCACAGGACTCACATTTAATGGCTTACACCACTTTTTCACAGACGAAAAACGATCAACTCGCTGAGCCAATGTTCTTTGGTCAGCCAGTGAACGTGGCACGCTACGATCAGCAAAAATATGACATCTTTGAAAAGCTGATCGAAAAGCAACTTTCCTTCTTCTGGCGTCCGGAAGAAGTTGACGTTTCACGCGATCGTATTGACTACCAGGCGCTGCCGGATCACGAAAAACACATTTTCATCAGCAACCTGAAATATCAGACTCTGTTGGACTCCATTCAGGGGCGTAGCCCGAACGTGGCGCTGCTGCCGCTGATTTCCATCCCTGAGCTGGAAACCTGGGTTGAAACGTGGGCGTTCTCCGAAACCATTCACTCGCGTTCTTACACTCATATCATCCGTAACATCGTGAACGATCCGGCGATTGTGTTTGACGATATCGTCACCAACCAGGAAATCTTAAAGCGTGCGAAAGATATCTCCGGTTACTACGACCGTCTGATTGAGATGACCAGCTACTGGCATCTGCTGGGTGAAGGCACGCACAATGTCAACGGTAAAACCGTGACCGTGAATCTGCGCGCCCTGAAACGCCAGCTCTATTTGTGCCTGATGAGCGTCAACGCGCTGGAAGCGATTCGCTTCTACGTCAGCTTCGCCTGCTCATTTGCCTTCGCCGAGCGCGAATTGATGGAAGGTAACGCGAAAATCATCAAACTGATTGCCCGCGACGAAGCCCTGCACCTGACCGGGACTCAGCACATGCTGAACCTGATGCGTTCCGGCGAAGACGATCCTGAAATGGCAGAAATCGCTCTGGAATGCCGCCAGGAATGTTACGACCTGTTCGTGCTGGCCGCCGAGCAAGAAAAAGAGTGGGCAAGCTACCTGTTCCGCGATGGCTCGATGATCGGTCTGAACAAAGACATTCTGTGCCAGTATGTTGATTACATTACCAACATCCGTATGCAGGCTGTGGGTCTGGATCTGCCATTTAAAACACGTTCTAACCCAATCCCATGGATCAACGCATGGCTGGTGTCTGACAACGTGCAGGTTGCGCCGCAAGAAGTCGAAGTCAGCTCTTATCTGGTCGGCCAGATTGATTCTAATGTCGATGCTGACGATCTGAGCAATTTCCAGCTGTAAGTTATGGCACGTATTACGCTACTGAACACCGGAACGCAGCTCAATTCTGAAGAGGAATACCCTTCCCTGCTGGCGACACTGGAATCTCACCAGGTCGCCGTGGAATATCAGTGCCGGGAAGGTTATTGCGGTTCCTGCAGGATTAAACTTGTGACCGGTGAAGTGAAATGGCTGAGCGAGCCGCTGGCGTTTATCCAGCCCGGTGAAATTCTCCCCTGCTGCTGCAAAGCGCAGGGCGATATCGAAATCGAGATGTAAAAAAGGGCCGTTTAACGGCCCTTCAAATTGCTGACAAAGGGTGATAAATGTGTTTTGTAGGGTGGATAAGCGTTAGCGTCATCCACCATTTACGCCCGTTGTGTCGGATGACGCTGCGCTTATCCGACCTGGGAAGAAGTTTGTCATCAGTCTCAAGGGCCGTTTAACGGCCCTTTTCTTTTGTTTACTGCTTCTGCTGCTGCAAGAATTTCACACCCTTGTCCGGGAAGTCGGTAAACACCCCGTCCACACCCGCCTTGTTATACAGCACGTCAAACAACTGATCGACGTTACTGACATAGTCAGGTAACGCGTCCGCTCGTACCGTATAAGGGTGCACTGTCAGGTGGTTCACATGCGCCTGGGTGACCATATCGGTTAGCTTAACATTACCTTTGCTGGAGCCTTCCGCCACCAGCATGTGATAGTCAGGCCCGATACCGTCCGCATACTCGGCTATCTGCTTCATGGCTCCTGGTTTGAACATCCAGTCATAGCTGTAGTTGACCCACTTGCCGTCAGCCTGCTTCTCTTGCGTTTCGTTCCAGTCCGTATAAGCAATCAACTGAACCAGCTTAAGATTCATACCCAGTTTCGGCTCAAGCGAGTTTTTAATACGCTTGAGTTCAGCGGCATCAAAGCATTGCAGGTAGACCTTATCCTGCTTGCTGGTGTAGCCGTAACGCTTCAACACCTCAAGCGTTTTCGCCGCGATATCTTTTCCTTCCTGATGATGGAACCAGGGGGCTTTTATCTCTGGGTAAATACCAATATTTTTCCCTGCGGAGTGATTCAAGCCCTGGATAAACTCGATCTCCTCTTCAAAGGTATGCACGCGGAAATCAGATTTCCCCATCGGGAAACGACCAGGGAAGGTTTGCACCTGCTTGCCGTCTACCACATCAAAACCTTCGGTAAATTTCAGCGACTTGATTTCGTCGAGGGTAAAATCGATGGCGTAGTAGCGACCGTCTTTACGCGCCCGATTTGGGAAGCGCTGCGCAACGTCGGTGACCCGATCAAGATAGTGGTCGTGCAGCACCACTAATCTGTCGTCTTTGGTCATCACCAGATCCTGCTCAAGGTAGTCAGCCCCTTGAGCATAGGCCAGGGCTTTGGCAGGTAAAGTGTGCTCCGGCAGATAGCCGCTCGCACCGCGATGGGCTATCACCACTTTGTCCGTTGTCTGGGCAAAGGAGCTGGCGGAAGCAAACATTACCGCCCCCACCAGGATAGATTTGGTCAGGATTTTCATTATGCTTTCCCTGTCAGTTTTTTATGGTGTTGTTTGTTCTCACCCACCATCACCACCAACAACAGAATCACGGCCATAATGCTGCCGCCGATCATCACCATAAAGCCGCCGTCCCAGCCGAAGAAATCTACGGTATAGCCAACGATGGCACTCGCGGCCACCGAACCACCGAGATAGCCAAACAAGCCAGTAAAGCCTGCTGCCGTTCCCGCGGCCTTTTTCGGTGCCAGTTCCAGCGCGTGCAGGCCAATCAGCATTACCGGTCCGTAGATCAGGAAGCCAATCACAATCATACACGCCATATCCACACCCGGATTTCCCGGCGGGTTCAGCCAGTAAACAATGGTCGCAATCGTCACCAGAATCATAAAGAACACGCCGGTAGCACCGCGGTTGCCTCTGAACACCTTGTCCGACATCCAGCCACACAGCAGCGTGCCAGGTATTCCGGCGTATTCATAAAGGAAATAGGCCCAGGAGGATTTATCCAGCGCGAAATGTTTCACTTCTTTCAGATAGGTTGGCGACCAGTCGAGAATGCCGTAACGCAGCAAATAAACGAAAACGTTAGCAATGGCGATGTACCACAGCAGACGGTTGGGGAAAACGTACTGCATGAAGATCTGTTTTGCCGTTAGCTCCTCTTCCGTTTTTTCGTTGTAGTCGTCCGGGTAATCATTTTTGTATTCTTCGATTGGCGGCAAACCGCATGATTGCGGCGTATCGCGCATTAACGCAAAAGCAATTAACGCCACAAAAATCGCCGCAAAGGCTGGCATATAAAGTGCCGCATGCCAGTCGTTAAACCACGCCATCCCGAGTAAGAACAGCAGCGGCGGCAAGCCACCGCCGACGTTATGCGCGCAGTTCCAGATGGAAACAATTCCCCCACGCTCTTTTTTAGACCACCAGTGCACCATGGTACGCCCGCACGGCGGCCAGCCCATTCCCTGGAACCAACCGCATAAAAACAGCAGGACAAACATCACCGCAATACTGGATGTCGCCCACGGCACAAAGCCCATAAATAACATTACGGCGGCGGCCAGAATCAAACCGGCAGGTAAGAAAACACGCGGATTCGAGCGGTCAGAAACCGCCCCCATAATAAATTTCGAGAAGCCGTAAGCAATAGAAATACCGGAAAGCGCAAATCCGAGGTCACCGCGCGAGAAGCCCTGCTCCACCAGATACGGCATCGCCAGAGTAAAGTTTTTACGTACCAGGTAGTAAGCGGCGTAACCGAAGAAAATGCCCATGAATATCTGCCAGCGCAGACGACGATAAGTCGGATCGACATGCTCACTTTTCAGCCGTGGCTGGTGTGGGCTAGGTTTGAAAATGCTCAGCATAAATGCCTCCGTGGCAGGTTTTTTATCAAGCAATGTTCTTTTGCGAGCGCATGTTAAGGATTATCCCACCAGGTTAGTGTGAAACACCCCACAACATATTACATTTTTATTACAAACTATCGAAAAGGTGCATCACGTCACACTTTGCTTTCGTTTTATTTTCGAATTTGCTCGATATCAAACATTCGCATCTCGATCTGTGGCTGAATAGTCCCCAGATAATTTTTCAGGAGCGGAACATGGCGATGGGATGCAAAGAACAGGATGTGATTATTATTGGCGGAGGCGCTACGGGCGCGGGTATTGCCCGCGACTGCGCACGGCGTGGGTTACAAACCCTGCTGCTGGAAAGGCACGACATTGCAACCGGCGCGACAGGTCGTAATCATGGCTTGCTGCACAGCGGCGCACGGTACGCCATGACGGACAGCGAATCGGCCAGGGAATGTATTGAAGAAAACCGCATCCTGAAACGCATTGCTCGCCACTGTATCGAACGCACGGACGGCCTGTTTATCACCCTTCCTGAAGATGATTTAACCTTGCAGAGCGTGTTTATTGCCGCCTGCCAGGATGCCGGAATCAATGCACAGCAACTCAGTCCTCAAGAAGCATTACGCATAGAACCCGCGGTAAACCCTGAACTAATTGGCGCAGTAAGGGTGCCAGATGGCACAGTTGACCCATTCCGTCTGACCGCCGCCAATATGCTGGATGCCAGAGAACACGGTGCCGAAATTCTCACCGGCCAGGAAGTCACCGGCCTTATCCGCAACGGCGATCGGGTTTGTGGAGTGCGGGCTTACAATCATCAAACCCGCGAACATCACGATTTTTACGCCAGCGTAGTGGTAAACGCCGCGGGGATCTGGGGGCAACACATTGCTGAATATGCCGATTTACGTGTGCGAATGCTGCCTGCCAAAGGTTCGTTGCTGATCCTCGGCCATCGCATCAATAACATGGTAATCAACCGCTGCCGTAAACCTGCCGACGCCGATATTTTGGTCCCAGGCGATACCATTTCGCTGATTGGCACCACCTCAACGCCTGTCGAATATGAGCAAATCGACAATATGCAGGTCACCCCGCAAGAGGTCGACATCCTGATTCGTGAAGGTTCAAAGCTGTCACCCAAACTTGCCGCAACCCGTATTTTGCGTGCCTACGCTGGCGTTCGCCCGCTGGTTGCCAGCGACGACGACCCAACCGGACGAAATGCCAGCCGCGGAATTGTGCTGCTTGATCACGCAAAGCGTGACGGCATGGAAGGGTTCATCACCATTACTGGCGGCAAGCTGATGACTTATCGCCTGATGGCGGAATGGGCCACCAACGCGGTGTGTGAAAAAATCGGCAATATTCAGCCTTGCACCACAGCAACAACACCACTTCCAGGTTCCGAAAGCTCATCAGAAGAGACGCTCAGAAAAGTCATTTCATTACCGCCGACTATTCGGCGTTCTGCCGTTTGGCGTCACGGTGACCGCGCCGGGAAACTTTTGGCAGGTGACCGCCTGAGCAACAGCCTGGTTTGCGAATGTGAAGCGGTGACCGCAGGTGAAGTTCACTATGCGGTGAACCATCTGTCCGTCAACAATCTTGGCGATTTACGCCGTCGCACCCGCGTGGGAATGGGCACTTGCCAGGGCGAATTGTGCGCCTGCCGTGCCGCCGGATTACTACAACGCTTTGGCAGTTCAACGCCTGCGCAATCGCTTGATCAACTTTCTCTTTTTCTTAACGAACGCTGGAAAGGTATCCGCCCAATAGCCTGGGATGATGCGCTGCGGGAAAGTGAATTCACCGCCTGGGTTTACCAGGGGTTGTGCGGCTTGAAAAATGGATCGAAAAAAGGAATACCACAATGAGATTCGATAGCCTGATTATTGGCGGTGGCTTAGCCGGGCTGGTCTGCGGTATTCGCCTCGCAGAAGCGGGGCTGCGTTGTGCCATCATCAGCCGTGGGCAAAGTGCATTGCATTTTTCATCTGGCTCGCTGGATTTGCTGGCCGAACTGCCCGATGGCAGCCCGGTGAATTCGCCGTTAAACGCGTTGGATGCTCTGAAACAACAAGCGCCAGAACACCCGTACAGCTTAATGGGCGCGGAAAACGTTCGCCGTTTCGCAGCAGAAAGTGAGGCGCTACTCGCGCGCTGCCATATCCCGCTGCAAGGCAGTTATCAGCACAACCATCAGCGTGTTACGCCGCTGGGAATGCAACGCGCTACGTGGCTCAGCCCCGAAGAAATCCCCACCGCGCCACTGGCGTGGCAACGAATCACCGTGGTGGGCATTGCCGGTTTTCTCGATTTTCAACCCGAACTGCTCGCGGCTTCTCTCGCCCAGAATAATATCGAGGTACGAACCGCCGAGCTGACCCTTTCTGCGCTGGACACATTGCGTAATAACCCCAGTGAATTTCGCGCCGCCAACATTGCCCGCGTGCTGGATATGCCAGAGCAACAACGTTTACTGATTACCGAGCTTAAAACGCTGGCCATCAACACCGATGCGCTATTTTTACCCGCCTGCCTTGGCAGCGAAGACTCGCAGGCCTGGCAGACCATCAGTCGCCAGTTGCCCTGCGCACTTCGCCTGTTACCCACGCTGCCGCCTTCGGTGCTCGGTATGAGGATGCACCAACAACTACGCCGCCGCTTCCAGCAACTTGGCGGGATAATGATGCCGGGCGATGCGGTGCTGAACGCTGAATTTGAGCAGCAGAACGTCAGCGCGGTTTTCACGCGTAATCATGCGGAAGTCCCGCTGCGGGCCAATAATGTGATTCTTGCCAGCGGCAGTTTTTTCAGCAACGGTCTTGAAGCTAAATTTAGCGGGATTCGCGAGCCGATCTTCGGGCTGGATATTCGCGCTCCGGATAGGCGCGAACAGTGGTGTCACGAAGACTTTTTCAGCCCTCAACCCTGGTTACAGGCCGGTGTTGCCGTTGATGAAAATTTCCAGCCAACACTTCGCGGCCAGCGTGTCGAAAACCTGTATGCCATCGGTTCAATACTCGCCGGATACGACCCAATTCAACAAGGTTGCGGGGCTGGCGTGTCGATGACGGGCGCATTATATGTTGCCCAGAAAATCCTTGATGCTCAGGGAGGCAACGTATGAGCCTGCTCGATGAAACCAGTTTTGAAAACTGCATTAAATGCACCGTTTGCACCACCGTTTGTCCGGTTAGCCGGGTAAATCCTGATTATCCTGGCCCAAAACAATCTGGCCCGGATGGCGAACGCCTGCGCCTCAAAGATGCCGCGCTTTATGATGACGCACTGAAATATTGTACCAACTGCAAACGCTGCGAAGTGGCCTGCCCGTCTGATGTAAAAATTGGCGATATTATTCAGCGCGCCAAAGCCCGCTACGGTAAATCCACCTTCAATTTACGAGATGCCATTCTCAGCCATACCGACTTGCTGGGCACGCTGTCCACCCCCTTTGCGCCGCTGGTTAACACCGCCACGTCACTCAAGCCGGTGCGTACTCTGCTGGATAAAACGCTGGGCATCGACGGCCATCGCGAATTACCGAAATATTCTTCCGGTACGTTTCGGCGCTGGTATCACAAACAAGCGGCAGCGCAAAAAGCCTTTGCTGAGCAAGTGGTTTTTTTCCATGGTTGTTACGTGAATTACAACCACTCCCAGCTTGGAAAAGATCTGCTGCGCGTGATGAACGCGATGGGATTTGGCGTGCAATTACTGGATCGCGAAAAATGCTGTGGCGTGCCACTAATTGCCAATGGTTTTATCGATAAGGCCAAAAAGCAGGCAGCCATTAACGCCGCGTCTTTAAGCAAAGCGGTGCTTGAACAAGGGCTTCCGGTTATCGCCACCTCTTCCACTTGCACGTTTACCTTGCGTGACGAATACCCGCAGGTGCTGGATGTCGACACGCGCCCGATGCGTGACCATATCGAGCTGGCAACAAGGTTTATCTGGAAACAACTGGAAAAAGGACGTGAGTTAAACCTGAAAGCGTTACCGCTACGCATTGCTTACCACACACCGTGCCATATGGAGAAAATGGGCTGGTCGTTGTACACCCTCGATTTGCTGCGTAGTTTGCCTGGCGTAGAGCTGGTGATGCTCGAATCCCAGTGCTGTGGTATTGCCGGAACTTATGGATTTAAAAAGGAAAACTATCAAACGTCGCAAAGTATCGGTGCGCCATTATTTCAGCAAATTGAAGAAAGTGGCGTCGATTTGGTGGTGACCGATTGTGAAACGTGCAAATGGCAGATTGAGATGTCCACCAGTAAGAAATGCGAGCACCCGATTACACTGTTAGCCCGGGCGCTCGCTTAGCTTTAAAGCTCTATGACATCAACGACATTCACCCAACCATGCTCCGCTGCGACATCCCAGCCATTGAGCCAGCGGCGCAGCATGTTTAATGCCATCATCGCGCACACTTCCTGGCGGGTGCGCAGGTCGTGGCGAGTCACGCTGAATTTCACCTGCAAGCCGTAGGTGCCGCCAGGGGTATGTAGCGCAAAGTTAAGCTGCTCGTCTTCAAGGCTGCCGACCACCAGCGCCACGGTACTTCCGGCGGTGTGAGCGAATATTTTTGCGCGCTCGGCCACTTGTACCAGCGTTTCAGGGCGCGATGAAAGGACTTCATTGTTACCCAGCGGCGCTTGTGCACTGGAAAGTTGCAAACACAATAAACCCGCGGTGAATTGTTCGCTCAGCGCAATATTGAGGGACTGCTCGCGCAGGCGTTTTGCCAGTTGCGCAGGCAGCCCTTCTGTCCCTTCAAAAATCGTGCTTTCACCGGCAACATGCTGCACTTGCGGCCAGACGGCTTCCATCTCCGGGCGCAGGCTGGCAGGGCCGGTCAATTTCAGCTCAATAATCGGCATGGATGAGCGATAGCCCATTACCGCACCTTCCGGCAGGGGAATCGGTTCAAGGCTTTGGGCTAATTCGCTTTCAGAGCGCCCAAAGGTGGTAAGGCGCAGGCAAACTGGCGGTTCCGGCAACTCAAAGCGTGCGCGCAAGCGCGGCAGGATTTGCTCAGCAACCATCACTTTAAATTCAGAAGGGACGCCAGGGGTGAAAAACATCAGGCAGCGGTTAAGCTTTAGGGCAAATCCACAAGCGGTACCTACGGGGTTATCGACCATTTCACTGGTGGCGGGGATTAAAGCTTGCTTGCGATTGCTGGGCGCCATTTCGCGCCCGCGCTCAGCAAAGAAACGCTCCATTTGTTCGAGCCATGGCTGGTGCATCACCAGTTCCACGCCTGCGGCGGTGGCGGCGGCCAGCGCACTCAGATCGTCGCTGGTTGGCCCAAGCCCACCATTGACGATCAACACATCAGCCTGTTCGCTGCGCTCTTTGAGCACCGCAATCAAATCGTCAAGACTGTCGCCCACCGTATTGCGGCGCGACATTGGCAAACCCTGGTTAAAAAGATAATCGGCAAGCCAGGCTGCGTTGGTATCAATAATTTGACCATGCAGCACTTCGTCGCCGGTAGACAGCATTTCCACTTTTATCATTGTTGTGCTCCGCGGGAAAAAAACGATTCACTATAACTCAAGCAGACAGAAAATTAATTGGCAGAAATAAAACAGGCAGGTCAAATGAATGTCGGATGTCGCTGCGCTAATCCGACCTACGAAAGCAAAAGCAGTTGTAGGGTGGATAAGCTCAAGCGTCATCCACCATTTAATCCGATCTACAAAATGACAGGGATTTTAGAAAGCAGCGCTCACGCCAACATATGGCCCATCAGCGATCGAGTTATCACGCTCGCCATTTTTGTTTTCCATACCGATGTAGCGATAGCCTGCTTCAATGGTAATTGGGCGCATGATTGTCCAACGTGCGCCTGCACTGGCTTCCTGGTAGTTTTCAACACCGCTGGAAAGGGAGTCTGGGGAATAATAGTAATCACCGAATACCGCGAAGCTATCGAAAATCTTCCAGCTCAAACCACCGCCAACGGCCAGCGCGTAACCTTCATCGCCATCGTTAGGATTGAGGTAAACCGCACGGCCACCCACGGTACCCATAAATGGACCTAATGGCACATTCAGGCCTAAGCCCAGACCCGCAGTATCACCGTCATCATCGTTATGTGCGTAGTTACCGGTGAACGCCAGACCTGGGGAATCAGTACCGAAACCCACGACCACGTTAGTGTATTTTTCGCCTGCTTCACCGCCGATGCTGATAGCACTTGCGGATGCAGAAATGAGCGCCAGGCTGGCAGCGCCAGCCAGTAATAATTTGTTCATGTTTCGATCCTTAATAACAAAAAAAGGAGGTCCCTGAAAAAGGATGTCCTTAAAAAAAAACCGATTCTACAGCCACGATTGATGTAATCAACGTGTTAGAAATTCTTTTCGCTATTCGTTTGTAAGAAATTAAAACAGCGGGGATTGCCTGACAGGATTAATGAATAGCAACGATAGAAAATGCCAAATTGCCAGTGGTGCATAATTCCCATAATACTATAGTGGTTACTCTTACTATGATGATTCACCCTTACATTGATATATGGAGACAACAATGAGCAAAAAAGGATTAACGACTGCATCCGGGGCTCCCGTAGCCCACAATAACAACGTTGCAACCGCTGGCCCCCGTGGCCCAATGCTTTTACAGGATGTTTGGTTTCTGGAGAAACTAGCCCATTTCGATCGCGAAGTTATCCCCGAGCGTCGCATGCACGCCAAAGGGTCTGGCGCATTTGGTACTTTTACCGTAACCCACGATATTACGCAGTTCACCCGCGCGAAAATTTTCTCAGACATTGGCAAAAAAACCGATCTGTTCCTGCGTTTTTCGACTGTAGCAGGCGAGCGCGGCGCCGCTGATGCCGAGCGTGATATTCGCGGCTTCTCAATCAAGTTTTACACCGAAGAAGGTAACTGGGATTTAGTCGGTAATAACACCCCAATCTTCTATTTACGCGACCCGCTGAAATTCCCTGATTTAAACCACGTAGTGAAACGCGACCCGCGTACTAACCTGCGCAACCCCACTTATAAGTGGGATTTTTTCTCACAAATGCCTGAAACGCTGCACCAGTTAACCATCGATTTTAGCGATCGCGGCCTGCCACGTTCTTATCGTCATATTCACGGATTTGGTAGCCATGCGTTCAGTTTCATCAACAGCGACAATCAGCGTTTCTGGGTGAAATTCCACCTGAAAACCCAGCAACAAATTGCCAATCTGATGGACGATGAAGCCGCAGCCATCATTGCTAATGACCGCGAAAGCGCACAGCGTGATTTATTTGAGGCGATTGAAGGCGGTGATTTCCCACGCTGGAAATTCTATGTGCAAATTATGCCGGAAGCAGACGCGTCACAAACGCCATATAACCCGTTTGATCTGACCAAAATCTGGCCGCACGGCGATTATCCGCTGATGGAAGTGGGTGAGCTGGAATTGAACCGTAACCCGGATAACTACTTTGCTGATGTCGAGCAAGTGGCAATGTCTCCGGCAAACGTGGTGCCTGGCATTGGTTTCTCTCCAGACCGCATGCTGCAAGGCCGCCTGTTCTCTTACGGCGATGCCCACCGCTACCGTTTAGGGGTTAACCATCACCAAATCCCGGTTAACGCACCGAAATGCCCGTTCCACAATTATCATCGCGATGGCGCGATGCGTATTGATGGCAACAGCAGCAATGGCGCAACTTATGAGCCAAATAGCTTCAATGTGTTCCAGGAGCAGCCTGATTTCAGCGAACCACCGTTAAGTATTGAAGGGGCAGCAGACCACTGGAATCATCGTGAAGATAACGACTATTTCAGCCAGCCACGCGCCTTGTATAACCTGCTGAGCGCAGAAGAACATCAGCGCATGTTTAAACGTATCGCCGGTGATATGAAAGATGTTCCCGAGTTTATTCAGGAGCGCCAGATTGCCCTGTTTAGCGAGGTGCATCCGGAATATGGCGCGGGCATTGCCGCCGCGTTGAAAGCTTTGAAATAGTGCTGTAATAGGAAACCGAGTTCGTAGGTCGGGCAAGCGTAGCGCCCCCGACATGAAAGCGAGTGGCTGAAATTAAATTTTAGCCACTCGCTTTACCCATAATTTTAATTGCACCCGCGAAATCTTAATCCCGCCCTGCTTAAGTTCATCAGGCAAACGCAACCAACGCACTGGCTGCTGAAAACGCGCCACTTTTCCCTGTAACCATTCCGTCAGCAGCGACAAATCAAATTCGTCTGCGGCGTCCACCACGGCAACCGGGCGCTGACCAAATTCCACGTCATCAATAGGCACTACAAATGCCTGCTTCACCGCCGGGTGCTGCGCAATAATGCTTTCCACTTCTTCCGGCTGTATCCCTTCCCCACCGCTGAAAAACAGATTGTCGAGGCGGCCAATAAGAGTCAGGCGATGCTCATTTAACCTGCCGCGATCGCGAGTAGCAAACCAGCCATCGGCATTCACCAGCGGCAGCACTGCGCCCGCTTTCCAGTAACCTGAAGCCAGGCTGCTGGCGCGGATCCACACTTCTTCATCGACTATTTTCACTTCGCGCCCAGGTAGCGCTTCGCCCACGTCGGGCAACCCGTCAGCGCGTTTCGCACATACCGTCGAGGCCAGCTCCGTCAAACCATAACCACACCAGCAGTTGATACCTTTGGCTAAAGCAGCTTGCGTCAGTTCCACGGGAATGGCGGCACCACCCAGCAACACCTCACGCAGCGCCTGCGGTGGCGATTGTTCCAGCAAACGCCAGAGTTGTGTTGGCACTAGCGAGGCATGAGTACAACCCTGCAATGCCTCGCTCAACGGATGTAAGTCACGCACTACCAGGCAGCCACCGGCCAGTAACCAGCGCCAGAAAATCCCCTGCCCTGAAACATGGAACAACGGTAGCGACAGCAACCAGCTATCCCGCGCTGTATAGTCCATCACCGCCAGCACACCGGCAGCACTGGCAAGATGCGCGTCTGCGGTATGAACGGCGGCTTTGGGCAAACCGGTTGAACCCGAGGTCAGCGTCATCGATGCGAAGCGCGACGGCTGCCAGTCAGCCTGGTAGCATTCGCCTTCGTTCATCGTTAACGGGTTTATGTCGACCACGAATTGCGCAGCGTCAAAAGTCACCGCATGGCTGATCGTCAGGTCAGGCAGTAACTGTTCGAGCAACGCGTTGGGCAACTGCGGATTGAGCGGCAGAACGCACGCGCCACATTGCAGTAACGCCAGAAACGCTAACAGCATTTCCGGGCTGTTTTTGGAACGCAATGCAACGCCCTGTCCCTCTTGCACACCTTGCTGATGAAAGCCGCCAGCCAGCGCATCAACACGCTGGCCTAGCTCGCACCAGTTGAGAGTTTCATTGCCCAGAGTTAACGCGGCTTCGCTGCCGCGTTTTTGTGCCCAATGTTGCCAGGGAAAATCTTCGAAAATCATTCTTTAAAACTCATCGCACTCGCTCAAGAGATTCCAGAGACCAGCACGGTAACGGGCTGTTTGGCCATTCACGCACCAATTGTGCCTGCATTAATGACAAGGTATCTAAACCCGGTAGTGTTTGTGGTGTTAACCACGCGGCAATGCGCGCCAGTTGAGTCAGCCCGAGGCTTGATTCAATCGACGAACTGATCACCGCAGTCAATCCCAGGGCATGAGCCTGTTCGACCTGCTGGCGAACTTTTGCCAGGCTGCCGGTGAGCGTGGGCTTGATAACCAGCGCCGTTAAGCCAGGTTCGGCGGCAAACGCAAAGTCAGGCTCGCGCAGACTTTCATCCCACGCGATGGCGATCCCCGTTTCACGGGCAAACTCACGGGATTGCTCGCGGGTTTTGCACGGTTCTTCAATAAACGCAATACGCGGGCGGAAGTCCGGGTTGACGTATTTGGCGAACTGCTGCGCTTTAAGCGGCGTCCATCCACGGTTGGCATCAAGGCGCAGACGCAAGTCAGGCATCGCTTCCAGTAGCAGATTAACCACCATGCCGTCGCGCACGGCTTCGTACAAGCCCACTTTCACCTTGGCGATTTTTTCGCCAGGGATGGCGGCTAACATCTCAAACAGTTCATCCGGGTCGCCGGTACACAGCGGTGCTGCGCGGTAATCTGCCGCTTGTGGCAATTCACCACTGATTTCTGCCAGCGCGCAGCTCAGGCCAAAGGCCACAGAGGGCATTTCGGGCAATTCAGTCTCACCGCCCGCTGGCCACGCTTGCAGCCAGGCCAGCGCCACGCTTTGCGCTTCGTCGACGGTTTCAGCGCTAAAACCCGGCAATGGCGAAATTTCGCCAAAGCCTTGTTTGTCGCCTTCCGTCAGGCGCACCAGCAGCCCGTCGCGTGTTTTCAGGCGCCGCTCGCGCAGCACCACTCCCGCATCCATCAGCACCTGAAAGCGCCACAGTTCGACGCGACGCATTACGGGTTCCGTTTAAATTTGCTGAAGTCCGGCTGGCGTTTTTGGTTAAACGCGTTGCGGCCTTCCTGACCTTCTTCAGTCATGTAGAACAGCATGGTGGCGTTACCCGCCAGCTCTTGCAGACCTGCCTGGCCATCGCAGTCAGCGTTCAGCGCGGCTTTCAGACAACGCAGCGCCATTGGGCTGTTTTGCAGCATTTCACGGCACCAGCGCACGGTCTCTTTTTCCAGTTCGGCATTCGGTACCACGGTGTTCACCAGCCCCATATCCAGTGCTTCTTTGGCATCGTACTGGCGGCACAGGAACCAGATTTCACGGGCTTTTTTCTGACCGACGATACGCGCCATATAAGAAGCACCCCAACCGCCGTCGAACGAGCCAACTTTCGGGCCTGTCTGGCCGAATACCGCGTTTTCAGCGGCAATAGTCAGGTCACACATCATGTGCAGCACGTGGCCGCCACCGATGGAATAACCCGCGACCATCGCGACAACTGGTTTTGGACAAGTACGGATCTGGCGCTGGAAATCCAGCACGTTCAGATGATGAGTACCACTGGCATCCTGATAGCCGCCGTAATCACCACGGACTTTTTGGTCGCCGCCTGCGCAGAAGGCTTTTTCACCTTCGCCAGTCAGGATGATGGTACCGATGTTGTCGTCATAACGTGCATCGGCCAGCGCGTTAATCATCTCTTTGACGGTCAACGGGCGGAATGCGTTGCGCACTTCAGGGCGGTTGATGGTGATTTTGGCGATGCCGTCAGCCGATTTGTGGTAACGAATATCGCTGTAACCTTCCGAGCAATCCTGCCATTCAATCGGGGCATAGAGCATTTGTTCATCTGGATAAATCATGGTGTTTCCTCGCCAGGTTTTCGTAATAAGTTGAGCAGACAGGCGCTAAAAGCGGCGGGGTTTTCCCGATGCGCGTTGTGGCCTGCGGCAGTAATAAGATGCGGTGCCAGGCCTAAGCTGTTTGCCACGGCGCGGAATTTTTCATCCCGCTCACCACACAGGTAGTAAAAAGGCTGCGGCAGTTGTTTGAGCGCCGCGCGTAAATCGGGTTGCTTGCCGAGCGATGTTGCCTCAAGCATTGCCGCAAGACTTGCACCGTTATTCTGGCTACGCAGCATGACAAGTGCTGCGCGCTGTGGGTCGTTAAGCGACTGAAAAACCGCTTGTTGATACCAGTCGTTAAGTACCTCTTTGAGCGGTTCGTTGCACAAACGTTGCCCCCAAAGATGGTCGTTGGTTTGCCTTTCCAGGCGGGCATTTTCATCCTCAAGGCCCGGATGGCCCCCTTCGACAACCAGCCCACATAAGCCGGGATTATCCCCCTGGCAAGCATGGACCATCGCCACACGTCCGCCAAGGGAATAGCCAATAAGCCAGTATTTTAGGATGTTGTAACTAAGAAGCGTTTTTCGCAACAGTTGGTCAACCTGATGAAAGTCGTTCACCGTGATATCGGCCGATTTCCCGTGACCGGGCAAATCAATTCGCAGTTGCGGCCAGTCGATAAAGTTCTCGCTCACCGCTTCCCATTCACGCTGGCAACCTAAGAAACCATGCAGCCAGACAAGACACGGCAAGGTCGCATCACGCCCTTCGCGATAAACCGCATGCAGGGTCATGCCTGGCTAACCTGCGCCAGTAGATTCTGCAAGGTTTGCGCGCCATCCGTTTCGGGCACGGTCGCTTCAATGATGGTAGTTTGCGGGCTGTGCCAGGCGCGGTTAACCGCATCCTGCAATTCGTCCCAGCTTGTCGGGTTGTGATAGCTAAGGTTAAACATCGCCGCCGCGTGGGCAAAATTAACGTTCTGCGGCATGCAGTAGAAGCGTTCACGTTCGGCCGCAGGTGTTGGCAATAACGAGAATATTTGCCCGCCATTATTATTCACGATCAGCAAAACAAACGGCGCAGAAACCTGGCGTAGTAGCGCCAGCGAATTGAGATCATAGAGCGCAGAGAGATCGCCGACGATCGCCAGCGTTGAGCGGGCTGTGGCACGTTGCACACCGGCGGCAGTCGAGAGCAGGCCATCGATACCACTTGCGCCACGGTTGCTGTAGACCGGATAACCGGCAGGAAGTTGGGCAAAGGCGTCCACCAGCCGCACCACCAGGCTGTTGCCAACAAATAGCTGCCCGGCTTCCGGCAATAGTTCAGGCAAACGCGCGGCGATTTGCGCCTCGCCAAATTCAGCTGTGCCCTTTTTCACCGTCTGCTGCGCGAGTTTTGCCAGGGTGGTTAATTTCTCGTCCCATGCGAGGCGTTTTTCAGCCGGATGAAGCTCCAGCCATTGCGCGATATCGCAAGATATTCGGCGGCCGCGATGATTCGCCGGATCAAGCCGGTTGGGTAAGTTATCTACCAGCCAATACTCTTCCGGCTCGCAGGTAGCCTGCCATTGCAGGACACGTTTACCGGTCAAGCTGCTGCCAAACTGGATAATAATTTGCGCTTCGGCAAGCTCGGTGACGGCCTGGCTGTTGCTCAGCCATAAATCCGCACAAGGCAACGGCTGCCCGGTTTGTGAAAGAACATCGCTAATCAGCGGCCAGCCTAATGTTTTCGCCCATAAGGCCACCTGTTTGCCTTCATCGGCATTCAAACGCCCGGCCACAACCACGCCACGTTTTTGCCGCCAGAAGAACCAGTCGCGCTGTTTCATCACTTCCTGAGCCGCGGCCATGCGCAGCCAGGGTTTATCACTTTGCCACCAGTCGCCAAGCGCCTGTTGCCAGTTGATACCGGTTTCATCAAGCTCACCGTATAGTGGCTCGGCAAACGGACAATTGATATGAACTGCTCCGCCCACCAATTGCCCCATCGCGTTATCAATGGTCGAAACCAGCCAGCGCGCGGGAATATCCTGCGTGGGCCGTGGCAAATTAATCGCTTGAGTCGGATGGGAGCTAAAAATTCCGGGCTGGCGAATCGCCTGATTAGCACCGCAATCAATAAGTTCAGGTGGGCGATCGGCGGTCAAAACCACCAGTTTTTCACCCGTCAAACCGGCTTCAATAATCGCCGGATAGAGGTTGGCGACAGCCGTTCCGGAGGTGACGATGATAGCGACAGGAGCCTGGCTGGCTTTTGCCAGGCCAAGTGCCAGATGGCCTAAACCACGTTCGTCAAAGTGCGTATGACAAATAAAAGCCCTATTTTCAGCCGCGCCAAGGGTCAGCGGAGTAGAACGCGAACCCGGTGCCACGCACACATGGCGGACTCCGTGACGAGTTAGCGCTTCAAGAATTACCGTAGCCCAACGGCGGTTAAACGAGCTTATCGACATGATTAAGTCCTGAGTCAATTTTGCTGACTCATTATAATTATAGATGGAATAGTTATTTTGATATGGGTCGGTAATAGTATTTAGAACATCGTTTTCGTCAGCAATGTTCGCAACCCGGCGGCTTTATTTTCTATTTCTTGCCATTCTTCTGCCGCGTCAGAACCCGCAACAATGCCAGCTCCGGCATACAGACGGACAATATGATTAGTGACTTTTGCCGAGCGCAAGGCAACGCAGAACTCAGACTGACGTTGTGACAAATACCCCGCTGACCCCGCGTACCATTCGCGCTCGAATGGTTCATTTTTGTCGATGAAATCTCGCGCCACATCTCGCGGTAAGCCTGCAACAGCGGCAGTCGGTTGCAGCATCGTCAGGCAGGCGGCGTCGTCCGGTTGCGCCAGAACAGTCCAAATGCAGCGACGTAAATGCTGCACTTTTCGCAGGCGCACAATTTGCGGCGGCAGTACGTCGATCGTT
The DNA here is from genome assembly GCF_004361975.1 of Buttiauxella sp. JUb87. Classification (NCBI taxonomy): domain Bacteria; kingdom Pseudomonadati; phylum Pseudomonadota; class Gammaproteobacteria; order Enterobacterales; family Enterobacteriaceae; genus Buttiauxella; species Buttiauxella sp. JUb87. The sequence continues at coordinate 439,190 of NZ_SNVY01000003.1, read as the reverse complement.
CCCACCGTTTTATGCAAACGCTGGCAGATGTCTTCAACGACCAACATATTCTCACGTTGGTTTTTATCATCTTTTAGCAACCACTGCCCCAACGACCAGGCCCGGTGATCATCAGGGTGGTTCGCCACCGTTCCGGCTAATGCTTCAGTGCGTAATGCCGTGTCGATGCGCCGCCATAAGCGCTCCGGGCTTGAGCCGAGGAACGCATTGCTGGCGTCAAACACCATAAGAAAATGATAGCAATTCAGGTTCACCCGACGGCTTGCCGCCATAAAACCCGCCGCAGAAACCGCCGTAGTAAATTGCAGATCGGTGGCTCTAGCCAGCACCACTTTGTCGAGTTCATGCTGTTCAATAGCGCTTGTCGCGAGATCGATAAGTTTCAGCCATTCACTCTGTGGCGGAATATGTTGCTCACCCACACAATTCAGGTGCTGTAGCGGTAATTGTTTGGCTGGCAGGAGTTGTTCAAGGAAAGCCTGCGCGGCGCGCGCGTCTTCCTTTAAGGATGTTTCGCTATACAGATGGAGATGAAGCTGCGCATCGCCACCCGTGCGTCGCCATTCGAGTCTTGGGAGAAATAAAAAACTGGTCGCGGGGTCGAACGCATTGACGCCAGCGATACGAATAGCGGGCTGACCGGCATAATCATCAAGAAACTCTCTCGCCGCTTCTAATGTGTTGAACTGGTGTACCAGGCCAAGTGCGGCAATTTCGTCATCGCCATTACGCTGTTGCCAGTAGAATTGAGGATAAAGCCGTTGAGTAGTCAACCATGCGAGAGCATCTGAGGCATCACTCAAGGTTACGGCAAACGATATTTGCTGTAGTCCTGGCGCATCCGCAAATTCTGCGTTCAATGCAAGTTGTAACTGTTGCAGCGCGACGACAACTGAATTCACGTTTACCTCACCTTCCCTGAAAACCCTTGATTATACGTGGTCATGGCGGCAAAAAAAAATCCCACCCAATAGGTAAGATTTTTTTTAACCGGCACACAACGTATCTATGTGCCGGAATAGCCCTAGCGTCTGGCTAGCAATAGCCCCAACACTAAACCAGCTGCCGCGCCGACACCAATGCCTTGCCACGGTTTGTCATGAACATAATCATCGGCACGATAAACAGCTTTTTTGGCACGATAATAATAATTATCTGACGCATTACTGACGCGCGCTTTGACGTCACTTAGCGCCTTTTCAGCGCGTTCTTTCAGTTCAATGTACTTTTGGTCAGCGGGGTCACCTGAGGAACGCAGCACTTCTTCTAACGTTTCGCTCAGCAGAGATAAATCATCATCAAGACGAGATTCATACGGTTGCATCACTGTTCTCCGTTTATAAAAAAAACTCGTCCGCTAACTATAGACAAGATGAATGCTTTTAGCGATTCGCCATCCCAAGGTGTGGGATACCATCTTCGTCATACACATCCGTAACTGGGGAAAAACCAAAGTGAGCATAGAACGCTTGCAGATGCGCCTGCGCGCCTAAATACACAGTAGTTTCCGGCCAGAATTGCTGGCAAGAGGCCATCGCTTGCTCCATCAATTGATAGCCCAGTTTTTCGCCACGCACGCTTTTGTCGATAATCACACGACCAATCACCACCGGTTCAAATTCGCTGTCGCTTTTCAGAATGCGCGCATAAGCCACCAGCTTACCGTCCTGCCAGCCGAGAATATGGCGGTTTTCGCCCAGCAAATCGTCGCCATCAATGTCCTGATAAGGGCAGTTTTGCTCGACAACAAATACCTCGTTGCGCAGCGCTAAAAGCGTATAAAGATCGGTGACGCTCAGTTCTGAATGATGCAAATCTTGCCAAATCAACATGCTGCTGCCCTCACGTAGTTTATTGAGCCTATCTTCACGCATAAAAAAACCGCCATCAAGTGGCGATTCAGGATGGAGCATCTGCAAGGCTTCAGACTGATGACAAACCTCTTCCCAGGTCATACAGCAGCGTCATCCGACACTTTTATCTGCAACAACAGGCGAAAATGGTGGATGGCGCTATCGCTTATCCCCCCTACAACACCTGTTTAGTGATCTTTGTCAGCAATCTAAGCCCTGTGCTAAACCCACCAGCCGAATAAATTCAGCCCGATACCCCTGTGGATCTACACCTTTAGCCTGCTCACCCCACTCCGCTATTTGCTGCCAGGAAGTTGTAGATAATGCATCTGAGCCGCCTAATTTTTGCCCGTAGGCCGCTACTGCCGCAAGAAAACGCATATCCTCTGAGGCTGTGTTAAAGGACGTGTTACCACTGCGTTTCACCGGCAAATTGATCTGTTGGCTAGTCTCTCCTTGCGGCTGTTTATAACGCAGCTTAACCCAGAGTAATTCGTTGGTTTTACTCCCCTCAGTCGTGGCTGTTTTTTTAGCATAACGCAGGCTATCAACAGATTGTTTTTGGCCTGCCAGCGTGAGTTCAAATAATACCGTGACATGTTTACCGGCACCTATATCACCAGCATCTACCGCATCGTTATTAAAATCTTCATCACGCAGTTGACGTTTTTCATAGCCTATTTGGCGATACTCAATAACATTATTCGGATTAAATTCGATCTGCGCTTTAACATCTTTTGCTACGGTAACGAATGTCTGACGCATTTCATTATTCAATACTTTCTGCGCTTCGGATAATGAATCGAGGTAACTGTAATTTCCATTACCCACATCCGCAATTTTCACCATCATCGCATCATTAAAATTATCGTCGCCTACACCAAGAGTGGAAAGCGTCACGCCAGATTCACGCTCTTTTTTTACCATGGCTTCAATGTCTTTAGGATCGTCAATTCCGACATTAAAATCCCCATCGGTGGCTAATAAAATACGGTTAACGCCTCCTTTGATAAACCCTTTTCGGCCTGTTGATAAGCCATTTTCAAGCCCGCGCCACCGTTGGTTGAACCACCCGCATCCAGGCTATCAAGCGCATTAAGAATGGTTTTTTTATCGGCTCCGGAAGTGGACGCTAAAAGCACTTCTGAAGAGCCAGAATAGGTCACAATGGCAATGCGATCTTGTTCGCGCAGGTCATTCACAAGGAGCGTGTGCTGCTCATTCCTCGGCGCGGGGGATAATTCGTAGCTGATGGTAAATGGCGTGGCATGATCGGAACGGGTTTCACTGCTGGAGGCTCGCGCATTCAGTGGAAAATAGTTCACCATTTCTTCCGCACGCACCGCATCTGCATTGGGCAATGTCCCCTATCCATTTTTAAGCATATTTTTTTGAGACATCAAAATATACTTATCGAAATAATTATCCTAACGAAAAATGGTATATGAAATAATAAACAGATAAATCTTATCTGGCAAAAATTTTAGATATGATTTTATATATTTCATTTATTATATAAATAATACAAAAACCTCACGACTCTATAAAAAAAATGACAAACACTGTTCAATAAATATAAAAACCATCCAGCCCAAAAAAAAGCACCGCCGATTTAATCGTGCGGTGCTTTTTTTAACTACAAGCAGTTTTATCTCAGTAAAAATCAGCGGCAGCCGCTTCAGCCTGCGCCATCCAAACCGGTTTTTCACTGGTTTTAGACCAGACGCGATGCAGGTAGCTGTAGAAACGGGAACGATCTTTCCAGAACAACATGACCGGCAGAGCCAGGACGCCTGCTACAACAACAAATGTGCGACGCAGGATGACCTGATGCATTGGATAGTCTTTATATAGAGTCATAGGCTTCTCCCTTTTTTGTGACCGGCATCTAACGCCGGGAAATTGGAACTTGTTATCTGGCGAAAATAGTATCGCATTGTTTGAAAGTTTACTACTCATCCGACCACTCAATGACACTTTTTGCCATTAATTTACATTCATCGGCGTAATTAAGTTACAAAATAGTTAAATAAATACTAACCATTAGTTAATTAATGGCTTTTGTCATTTTTATACTTTTTTTACACCCCACCCGCAGACTTTTACGACATCTTTGCATCCAAACTTTCAAAATCACTCCAATTCCTTATAGGACTGGAGGTGGATTGTGAGTGCAGGCGTAATCGCAGGTGTGGTGCTGGTGTTTTTGCTGTTGGGATATCTGATTTATGCGCTGATTAATGCGGAGGCATTCTGATGGCCGCGTCCGGATTTTTATTAATTGCCAGTTTCCTGCTGGTGCTTTTCGCGTTAGCCAAACCGTTAGGTAGTGTTTTGGCTCGCTTAATTGAAGGCGAACCGTTGCCCGTTGTCGGGAAAGTGGATTCTCTGTTCTGGAAACTTCTCGGCAGTGATGCCACCCGCGAAATGAGCTGGAAGCATTACCTGGGCGCAATTCTGGCGTTTAACGCGTTAGGTTTGCTGGCGCTTTTTGTCATTCTGATGACACAAGGCAACCTGCCGCTCAATCCGCAGCAGTTACCGGGCCTTTCCTGGCATCTGGCGCTGAATACAGCTGTGAGTTTTGTCTCCAATACCAACTGGCAGTCTTACAGCGGTGAAACCACGCTGAGCTATTTCAGCCAGATGGTCGGCCTGACGGTGCAAAACTTTTTGTCAGCCGCAACGGGGATTGCCGTGGTGTTTGCGCTGATCCGCGCTTTTTCACGCCAGAGCGCCAGCACATTAGGTAACGCGTGGGCCGATTTAACCCGCATCACGCTGTATATCTTGCTGCCGATTTCACTGTTGATTGCGCTGTTCTTTGTTGGCCAGGGAACCTTGCAGAACGTTGCCGCGTATCAGCCATTTACCTCACTTGAAGGTGTGCAGCATGTCTTGCCTATGGGCCCGGTGGCCTCGCAAGAAGCGATCAAGATGCTTGGCACCAATGGCGGTGGTTTCTTTAATGCTAATTCCTCACACCCGTTCGAGAACCCCACGGCGCTGACCAACTTTGTACAGATGCTGGCGATCTTCTTGATCCCGGCGGCACTCTGTTTTGCGTTTGGTGAAGCGGTAGGTGACCGTCGTCAGGGACGCGCCATTTTATGGGCAATGGCGGTAATTTTTGTTATCTGCGTTGTGGTGGTTATGTGGGCCGAAACCAACGGTAACCCGCATTTCATGCAGCTCGGCGCTGACAGTAATTTCAATATGGAAGGCAAAGAGAGCCGCTTTGGCATTCTGGCCAGTAGCCTGTTTTCGGTGATTACCACTGCCGCATCTTGCGGGGCGGTCAACGCCATGCACGACTCCTTCACGGCGTTAGGCGGCATGATCCCAATGTGGCTGATGCAGATTGGTGAAGTGGTGTTCGGCGGCGTCGGCTCTGGGCTGTACGGCATGTTGTTGTTCGTGTTGCTGACGGTGTTTATCGCCGGTTTGATGATTGGCCGCACGCCGGAATATCTCGGTAAAAAGATCGACGTCGCAGAGATGAAAATGACCGCGATGGCGATTCTGGTAACGCCGACTCTGGTGCTGCTCGGTACCGCGCTGGCGATGATGACCGACGCAGGCCGCGCCGGCATGTTCAACCCAGGCATTCACGGTTTTAGCGAAGTGCTGTACGCGGTTTCGTCTGCTGCCAATAACAACGGCAGCGCGTTTGCCGGTTTAAGTGCTAACACCCCATTCTGGAACGTTCTTCTGGCGGTGTGCATGTGGTTCGGTCGCTTCGCGGTGATTGTGCCGGTGATGGCGATTGCCGGTTCGCTGGTCACCAAAAAATCGCAATCCGCAGGTATCGGCACCCTACCGACTCACGGCCCGCTGTTTATCGGGTTGCTGATTGGCACTGTGTTGTTAGTCGGCGCATTAACCTTTATTCCCGCCCTCGCATTAGGCCCGGTTGCGGAACACCTTTCCTTTGTGAATTTGTGATTAAGAGGCATCCATGAGTCGCAAGCAACAGGCGCTATTTGAACCATCGCTGATTCGTCAGGCGTTAATTGATTCCTTTAAAAAACTCACGCCACAGGTGCAGTGGCGTAACCCGGTGATGTTTATCGTTTGGGTCGGCAGCGTGATGACCACCGTTCTGGCGATTGCCATGTTCGCCGGGAAAGTTCAGGGCGAAGCGTCGTTTACTGCCGCCATCAGTGTCTGGTTGTGGTTTACCGTGCTGTTTGCCAACTTTGCCGAAGCGCTGGCAGAAGGCCGCAGTAAAGCGCAAGCCAACAGCCTGAAAGGGGTGAAGAAAACCAGTTGGGCGCGTAAATTGCGTGCGCCGCAACATGACGCACCGATGGACAACGTCCCTGCCGCCGACTTACGCAAAGGCGACATCGTGCTGGTTGAAGCGGGCGATATTATTCCTTGCGATGGCGAGGTGTTAGAAGGTGGTGCATCGGTGGATGAAAGCGCGATTACCGGTGAATCCGCGCCGGTTATTCGTGAGTCTGGCGGCGACTTCGCTTCGGTCACCGGTGGCACGCGCATTCTTTCCGACTGGCTGGTGATTCAGTGCAGCGTGAACCCTGGCGAAACCTTCCTCGACCGCATGATTGCGATGGTCGAAAGCGCGCAACGCCGTAAAACGCCAAACGAAATTGCACTGACGATTTTACTGGTGGCGCTGACAATCGTCTTTTTACTGGCAACTGCCACGTTGTGGCCGTTCTCGCAATATGGTGGTGTCGCGGTTAGCGTTACCGTGCTGATTGCTCTGCTGGTGTGTTTGATACCAACCACCATCGGCGGGCTGTTGTCGGCGATTGGTGTTGCCGGAATGAGCCGCATGTTAGGTGCGAATGTGATTGCCACCAGCGGGCGTGCTGTTGAAGCAGCGGGCGATGTTGACGTGCTGCTGCTGGATAAAACCGGCACCATCACGCTGGGTAACCGCCAGGCTTCTGATTTCCTGCCTGCACCAGGCATAGATGAAAAAACGCTGGCGGATGCCGCGCAGCTTTCGTCACTGGCTGACGAAACACCTGAAGGCCGCAGTATTGTGGTGCTGGCAAAACAGCGCTTTAACCTGCGCGAACGCGATGTGCAAAACCTGCATGCCACCTTTGTGCCGTTTACCGCACAAACCCGCATGAGTGGGATCAACATTCAGGATCGCATGATTCGCAAAGGTTCGGTGGACGCCATTCGTCGCCACGTTGAAGCCAACGGCGGCCACTTCCCGCCGCAGGTGGATACGCTGGTGGAAGGCGTTGCCCGCACCGGCGGCACACCGCTGGTGGTGGCGGAAGGTGCGAACGTGCTCGGTGTGATTGCGCTGAAAGACATCGTCAAAGGCGGCATTAAAGAGCGTTTTGCGCAGTTACGCCAGATGGGCATCAAAACCGTGATGATTACCGGTGATAACCGTCTGACCGCCGCCGCGATTGCCGCCGAAGCAGGGGTTGATGATTTTCTTTCCGAAGCGACACCGGAAGCCAAACTGGCGTTGATTCGCCAGTATCAGGCTGAAGGCCGTTTAGTAGCAATGACCGGTGATGGCACCAACGATGCGCCAGCGCTGGCGCAAGCGGATGTCGCGGTTGCCATGAACTCGGGTACCCAGGCAGCAAAAGAAGCGGGCAACATGGTGGATTTAGACTCCAACCCCACCAAATTGATTGAAGTGGTACATATCGGTAAACAGATGCTGATGACCCGTGGTTCGCTGACCACCTTCAGTATTGCCAACGACGTGGCGAAATACTTCGCGATTATTCCTGCGGCGTTTGCCGCCACTTATCCGCAGCTCAACGCGCTGAACGTGATGCACCTGCACTCCCCGGCTTCGGCGATTTTGAGCGCGGTGATTTTTAACGCATTGATCATCATCTTCCTGATTCCACTGGCCTTGCGCGGGGTGAGCTACAAACCGCTGAGTGCCGCAGCCATGTTGCGTCGCAATCTGTGGATTTACGGTCTGGGCGGTTTAATTGTGCCGTTTATTGGCATCAAGATTATCGATGTGCTGCTGACCGTTTGTGGCCTGGTTTAAGAGGAAAAACAAATGACTACCTTACGTCCCGCTATACTATTACTGATTTTATTGACCCTGGTTACCGGTGGACTTTACCCGTTACTGACCACGCTGCTCGCTCAATGGTGGTTCCCGACGCAAGCCAACGGGTCGTTGATTATTGATACTCAAGTGGTGCGAGGCTCAAGCCTGATTGGGCAAAACTTTACCCAGGCGAAGTATTTACAAGGCCGCCCTTCTGCTACGGCAGAAACGCCATATAATCCAATGGCCTCTGGCGGCAGTAATCTGGCAGGCAGTAATCCTGAGCTAGATAAGCAAGTTACCGAGCGTGTGGCAGCGTTACGTGCGGCAAATCCGCAGGCAAACCCAGCGGTTCCGGTTGAATTGGTGACGGCTTCAGCGAGTGGTCTGGACGGGCAGATTTCGCCGCAGGCGGCGGCCTGGCAGATCCCGCGTATCGCCAAAGCGCGCAATTTGCCGGTTGAACAAGTTGAGCGTTTGATTGCCGAGAACACCACGCAGCCATTGGTCGGTTTTATCGGTAAACCGGTGGTGAATGTGTTGTTGGTTAACGTGGCACTGGATGCCCTTCAAACTCCATAAGATAAAACTGTCGGATGACGCTGGCGCTTATCCGACCTACGAATTACGGCCGTTGTAGGGTGGATAAGCGCAGCGTCATCCACCAAAAAATAAGGAGCTGTTATGACGCAGGAACCGCTGCGCCCTAATCCAGATAAGTTACTGGAGCAGGTCAATCGCAAACCTCGCGGTAAGCTGAAAATATTCTTCGGTGCTTGTGCGGGCGTGGGGAAAACCTACGCCATGCTTCAGGAAGCACAGCGGCTGCGGGGGCAAGGACTGGATATTCTGATTGGCGTGGTGGAAACCCACGGTCGTAAAGAGACTGCCGCCTTGCTCGACAGGCTCGATCTACTACCAGCAAAGCGGATACACCACCGTGGGCGATGGGTTCAGGAGTTTGACCTTGACGCCGCCCTCGCCCGTAATCCTGCGCTGATCCTGATGGATGAACTGGCGCACAGCAACGCGCCCGGCTCGCGCCACCCTAAACGCTGGCAAGACGTAGAAGAGTTACTGGACGCCGGGATCGACGTTTTTACTACCGTCAACGTGCAGCATCTCGAAAGCCTGAACGACATCGTCGGCGGCGTAACCGGCATTCAGGTCCGTGAAACGGTGCCTGACCCTATCTTTGATGCCGCCGATGAAATCGTGCTGGTCGATTTACCGCCTGACGATTTACGCCAGCGTCTGCATGAAGGCAAGGTATACATCTCCGGCCAGGCTGAACGCGCCATCGAACACTTTTTCCGTAAGGGGAATTTGATTGCCCTGCGCGAACTGGCATTACGCCGCACCGCCGATCGCGTTGACGACCAAATGCGCGCCTGGCGGGATAATCAAGGCGAAGAAAAAGTCTGGCACACGCGCGATGCGATTTTGCTGTGTATCGGGCACAGCTCCGGTAATGAAAAACTGGTGCGCACCGCGGCAAGACTGGCGGCGAAATTAGGCAGCATTTGGCATGCGGTTTATGTCGAGACGCCACAGCTTCACCGTTTACCTGAACATCAACGACGCGCTATTTTGGCTTCATTACGCTTAGCGCAAGAACTGGGTGCGGAAACCACCACCACGCTTGCCGATCCCGCCGAAGACAAAGCTATTTTGCGTTACGCCCGGGAGCATAATCTCGGGAAAATAATTATTGGCCGACGCAAGACCCGCCGTTGGTGGAGCCGTGAATCTTTCGCCGATAAACTCGCTCGACGCGCACCCGACCTCGATTTAGTGATTGTCGCGCTGGATAACAAACCTTTTGTCGCCTCCCCTACCACGCAAGATATGCGCAACTTTAGCGAAAAATGGCGTATGCAGTTGCGAGGCTGTGGCGTGGCAGTTGGGCTTTGCGCCATCACTACCTTTATCGCCAATCAATGGTTGATGGGTTTTGATGCCGCCAACCTGGTGATGCTGTATCTGCTAGGCGTGGTCGTTGTGGCGCTGTTTTACGGGCGCTGGCCTTCAGTGCTGGCGACAGTGATAAGTGTACTGAGTTTCGATTTATTCTTTATTGCGCCGCACGGCACGCTGGCAGTTTCCGATATTCAATACTTGTTAACCTTCGCGGTGATGCTCACCGTTGGTCTGGTTATCGGCAATCTCACCGCTGGGGTGCGCTATCAGGCGCGGATTGCCCGTTATCGCGAACAACGCACACGCTACCTGTATGAGATGTCGAAGGCCCTCGCCGCCGAGCGCACGCCACAGGATATTGCCGCCACCAGCGAACTGTTTATCAATAACAGTTTTCATGCCCGCGCCCAGTTATTACTCCCAAATGAAAATGGTGTGCTGGAACGAGCCAATGCAAAGGGTGAACCGCACAACTGGGATGAAGCCATCGCTCGCTGGAGTTTTGATAAAGGCCAGCCTGCCGGCGCTGGCACCGATACATTACCTGGTGTGCCGTATCAAATTTTGCCGCTGAAAACGTCGGAAAGAACCCTCGGGTTATTGATTGTCGAGCCGAGTAATTTGCGTCAGTTGATGATCCCGGAACAACAACGCCTGCTGGAAACGTTCACGTTACTGGCGGCCACGGCACTGGATCGCTTATTGCTGACCGCCAGTGAAGAGCAAGCCAGGATTTCCAGCGAACGCGAGCAAGTGCGTAATTCGTTGCTGGCTGCGTTGTCTCACGATTTGCGTACTCCGTTGACGGTGCTATTCGGCCAGGCAGAAATACTGACGCTGGATTTGGCCTCTGAAGGCTCGAAACACGCCCCGCAAGCCAACGACATTCGCCAGCATGTGCTGAATACCACGCGTCTGGTGAACAATTTATTGGATATGGCGCGCATTCAGTCTGGCGGATTTAATCTGCGCAAAGAGTGGTTAACGCTTGAGGAAGTGGTCGGTAGCGCGTTGAAGATGCTGGAACTGAGTTTGGGCGGTCGGCATATTGTGCTTTCGTTACCTGACCCGTTAATGCTTATCCATGTTGATGGCCCGCTGTTTGAACGCGTGCTGATAAATCTGCTGGAGAACGCGGTGAAGTACGCCGGGTACCACGCCAATATAGGTATTCGCGCTCAGACCGAGGCTTCCCAACTGGATCTTGAGGTCTGGGACAGCGGTCCAGGTATCCCTGCTGGCAAAGAACAGCTAATCTTTGATAAGTTTTCCCGTGGTAACAAAGAGTCCGCCATCCCCGGTGTCGGTTTAGGGCTAGCGATTTGCCAGGCGATTGTTGAAGTGCACGATGGAAAAATTTATGCCGAAAATCGCCCGGAGGGAGGGGCGAGTTTTCATGTTATTTTACCGCTTCCCCCACCGCCTGAACTGGCTGAGATGAACGAGGCTTTGTGATATCAGTTCTGATTATTGAAGACGAAAAAGAGATCCGCCGTTTTCTGCGCACCGCGCTGGAAGCAGAATCGCTACGCGTTCATGAAGCCGAAACATTGCAGCGTGGTTTGCTGGAAGCCGCCACGCGCAAGCCTGATTTAGTGATTCTTGATCTCGGTTTACCCGATGGTGACGGTCTGGATTTTATCCGCGATTTCCGCCAGTGGAGCCAAACGCCGATTGTGGTGCTATCTGCTCGCAGCGATGAACAAGTGAAGATAGATGCGCTAGACGCGGGCGCGGATGATTATCTCAGCAAACCGTTTGGTATTGGCGAGCTGCAAGCACGTTTGCGAGTAGTATTGCGCCGCCATGCCAGTGTGGCACAGCCCGATCCGGTTTATCAGTTTTCAGGCATTAGTGTGGACCTTGCTACCCGCCGTATTACGCGGGATGGCGCTGAAATCCATCTCACACCGATTGAGTTTCGTTTGCTCGCCACGCTGCTCAATAACCACGGTAAGGTGCTGACTCAGCGCCAGTTGCTCAATCAGGTTTGGGGGCCGAATGCCGTGGAGCATAGCCATTATTTGCGGATTTATATGGGACATTTGCGCCAGAAGCTGGAAAGCGATCCCGCGCGTCCGGCGCATTTGCTGACCGAAACTGGGATTGGTTATCGGTTTATGCTGTAGTTCCGGCAGACAAAAAAGGCGCCTTGCGGCGCCTTTTCCAATTCAACATCTTACTTCGCGTTTTTCAGCACTTCGCTGACAATCTCTACCGCTTCTTTCTCAATTTGCAGACGGTGTTCTGCACCTAAGAAACTTTCACAGTAAATTTTGTACGCATCTTCAGTACCCGAAGGGCGTGCCGCAAACCAGCCGTTGTCGGTCATCACTTTCAGGCCGCCGATAGAAGCGCCGTTGCCAGGGGCCGCCGTTAAACGTGCGGTGATCGGGTCACCTGCCAGGGTGCTGGCGCTGACCATTTCCGGAGAAAGTTTGGATAATGCCGCTTTCTGCGCAGTTGTCGCGGAGGCTTGCAGACGGTTGTAGCTTGGCGCGCCGAAACGGGCAGCCAGTTCGTCATAATGCTGTTGCGGGTTCTTACCGGTGACGGCGGTTATTTCTGCCGCCAGCAGACACATGATGATGCCGTCTTTGTCGGTAGACCACGGTGTGCCATCAAAGCGCAGGAACGATGCCCCGGCACTTTCTTCGCCACCAAAACCAAAGCTGCCGTCGAACAGGCCATCAACAAACCATTTGAAACCCACTGGCACTTCAACCAGTTTACGGCCCAGGTCGTTAACCACGCGGTCAATCATCGCGGATGACACCAGAGTTTTACCGACGGCCACATCTTTACCCCACTGCGGGCGATGCTGGAACAGGTAGTTAATCGCAACCGCCAGATAATGGTTTGGGTTCATCAGCCCTGCTGGCGTGACGATACCGTGGCGGTCGTAATCCGGGTCATTGGCGAAGGCCAGATCGAATTTGTCACGCAACGCCAGCAAACCTTCCATCGCACACTCGGACGAGCAATCCATACGGATAGCGCCGTCTTTATCGAGGTGCATAAAGCGGAAGGTTTGATCGACGTGATCGTTAACAATCGTCAGATCCAGGTTGTAGTGTTTGGCGATGCGCTGCCAGTATTCGATACCGGACCCACCGAGCGGATCAACGCCCAGTTTCAGACCCGATTTCTGGATGGCGGCCATATCAACGATATCCACCAGCCCTTCGATAAACGGCTGCACCAGATCTTGTTCTTGTACGTGACCGCTTGCCCAGGCTCTCTCCAGAGAGATGCGTTTTACATCTTTCAGATCCGCCGCCAAAAGCGCGTTGGCACGATCTTCAACCACCTTGGTGACGTTGGTATCAGCCGGGCCACCATTAGGCGGATTGTATTTGATACCACCGTCTTCCGGTGGGTTGTGCGAAGGCGTAATGACGATGCCGTCAGCCTGCGCACCAGCGTTTTTGTTATGCGTCAGAATGGCATGTGAAATGGCAGGCGTTGGCGTGTAGCCGTTTGCCTGCTGCACAATGACATCCACACCGTTTGCAGCCAGCACTTCCAGCACGGAAATAAACGCAGGTTCAGATAGCGCGTGGGTATCTTTACCCACGTAGCACGGCCCGGTAATGCCATTTTTTGCACGATCTTCAGCAATCGCCTGAGCAATCGCCAGAATGTGAGGTTCGTTGAAACTATGACGTGCCGCACTACCACGATGGCCGGAGGTACCGAATTTCACCGCGTGTTCGCTATTCCCCACTTCAGGCTTCAGCACGTAATACTGGGCCGTCAGTTGGGCTACGTTAATCAAATCGCTCTGTTGTGCCGGTTGTCCTGCACGAGGGTGGTTAGCCATTGGCCTTTCCTTCTGACGCGAGGTGTTAGATTGTGCCGCAAACCTTTTCAATCAATTCCGCAGGGAACTGCATTGATTGCATGATGTGTTCAATCATGCTGCATTTACGACCCGTATTGGTGTTAGTGATAACCCAGTATGGCGTGCCCGGAACATGCTTTGGTTTGGTCTGGTTGCCATTTTGCAGCAGCGTTTGCTCATTACCTGCAAAATAGACGCGCGTCCGGCCATGCAGCGACTCGGTCGCTTCACCAAAAGCATGTGCGTCGAGGGTATACAGAGTAGAAAGCACCATCATGAAACGATTGACGGCTTTCTTTTGCTCGGCATATTCATCTGACAACAGTAATTCACGAACCGCACGTACGCGATCGCGAGCTTTGTTTACGGGTTTGGCTTCCGGAGCAGCAGCTGCTGCCGTCTGGCCGGTAGTTACTGGTGTAGCAGGAGATTGACCGGCGGTAAATTTCAACATGCGCCGTAAAATATCGGACGCGCTTTCACCAATGTGCTGCGTGTGGCTGGCAATATAGCGATAGAGCTCGTCATCAACTTCAATTGTTTTCATCTTAATCCGGTGCGGTATCTTTTCTGAATTCAAGTTGTTGGGATTATATGTACATATTCGCACAAATCCCAACCTCGGGTAGCGCCAAACTTATGTCACACCACAAAGTCAGACTAAACTGGAAATTTGCGGCACTGCGGCAGGATGCCGTTATGATACCCTAACCTCACGAAGTAAAAAAAAAGAACTTTGCCATGAAATTGAATGCTCGCCTGCAAACTGCGCAACAATCGACTAGTAATTCCCCCATCGTCCTAATCCACGGCCTTTTTGGTAGCCTTGATAACCTGGGCGTGTTGGCCCGCGACCTCGGGCAAAATCATACGTTGCTGCAAATCGATCTGCGCAACCATGGTTTATCGCCCCGTAGCTCTGAAATGAACTATGCCGCGATGGCGCAGGATGTGGTTGAAACGCTCGAAGAATATGGCTTTGAAAAAGCAATCATTATCGGCCATTCCATGGGCGGTAAAGTTGCGATGGCTCTGACAGCTATTGCACCTGAGCGCATTGATAAACTGGTGCTGATTGACATTGCACCGGTGGATTATCAGGTACGCCGTCACGATGAAATTTTCGCGGCTATTAATGCAGTCAGTAGTAGTGGAGCGAAAACACGTCAACAAGCCGCTATGGTGATGCGTGAGCATCTGAACGAAGAAGGTGTGATTCAATTCTTGCTGAAGTCATTTGCTGACGGCGAGTGGAAGTTTAATGTTCCGGTATTGTGGGAACAGTACGAGAATATTGTCGGCTGGCAAGCTATCCCAACCTGGAATGAACCGGCACTGTTTATCCGTGGTGGTGCATCCCCTTATGTTGACGAATCACACCGCGAAACGCTGCTTGCGCAATTCCCTCAGGCGCGCGCTCATGTGGTTGCCGGTGCCGGACACTGGGTTCACGCCGAAAAACCTGATGCTGTTTTGCGCGCAATCCACCGTTTTATCGACGCAAGTGCCGCAAACTGATTAAAAACAAACCGACTGGCTGTTAGATGCAGCTAACGCGTTGGCGCGCAAGCCATGCTGATGTATGATTGCGCGCTAAAATGCGCCAGAGCACCCCGCTCCGTGCCACCTGAATTCCCTGTCAGTAGTCTAATCATGGCAAAAGAACAAACGGACCGTACTACATTAGATCTGTTCGCGGACGAGCGTCGCCCCGGGCGGCCAAAAACTAATCCGCTGACGCGTGATGAGCAACTGCGTATCAACAAACGCAACCAGCTCAAGCGCGATAAAGTACGCGGCCTGAAGCGAGTGGAACTGAAGCTCAATAACGATGCAGTAGATGCACTAAATCATCTGGCTGAAGCGCGCAATATCAGTCGTAGTGAGTTGATTGAAGAGATTCTACTCGCGCAACTGAAGCAGCATCTCAGTTAGTTGAAAGGCTATATGCCCGGAATACGATGTTGCAGTCTGTGCACAACAGGCTGATAGCAGTTTCCGCACCGCAATGTGTTCTGCTATGATTGCCCTATCTGTGGCCAATTAGCAGCCACCATACCATTAAGTATCAAGAGGTTATTTTACTCATGGCAATCGTAGGCATTTTTTTCGGCAGCGACACTGGTAACACCGAAAATATCGCGAAGATGATTCAAAAACAGCTCGGTAAAGACGTTGCTGAGGTGCATGACATTGCTAAGAGCAGCAAAGAAGACCTGGAAGGCTTCGATATTCTGCTTCTCGGCATTCCAACGTGGTATTACGGTGAAGCGCAATGCGACTGGGATGACTTCTTCCCGACTCTGGAAGAAGTTGATTTCAACGGCAAACTGGTCGCCCTGTTCGGCTGTGGTGACCAGGAAGACTATGCAGAATACTTCTGTGACGCATTGGGCACTATCCGTGACATCATTGAGCCACGCGGTGCTGCTATCGTCGGTCACTGGCCAACGGCGGGCTACCATTTTGAAGCCTCTAAAGGTCTGGCTGACGACGATCACTTTGTCGGTCTGGCTATCGATGAAGATCGTCAACCAGAACTGACCGCTGAACGCGTTCAGAAATGGGTCAAACAAGTTTCTGACGAGCTGAACCTGGCAGATATCATCAACGCCTGATTCTGGATGTGACGCAGCTTTTAAACGGGTTGCGTCACATTGATAGATTATTCCGATTAAAATAATCGCTACAAATTTTTAACTTTTCGGTTTGTCCCTGTACAATGACCCCCTGGCTAAATAGCTAACAAGGCAATTAAATCGCGACTCAGCCGCCATTTTTTAGCTTGATTATGAATAATACTTGCGGTTTCCATTTAGAATCTGCAGTTCTATAATGAGACGCATTCATCTTAACGCTCACCCTGAGTCCGAGCGATCCGTTAAGCAACAGGACAATTTCCGCATGACTGACAATAATACCGCATTGAAGAAGGCCGGCCTGAAAGTCACGCTTCCGCGATTAAAAATCCTTGAAGTGCTACAGGGTCCGGTGAACCATCATGTCAGTGCGGAAGACTTATACAAACGTCTGATTGATATGGGCGAAGAAATTGGTCTCGCCACAGTTTATCGTGTACTAAACCAGTTTGATGATGCAGGCATTGTCACTCGTCACAACTTCGAAGGCGGCAAATCCGTATTCGAGTTAACTCAACAACATCACCACGACCACCTGATTTGCCTGGACTGCGGCAAAGTTATTGAGTTCAGTGATGATTCAATTGAATCTCGTCAGCGTGAAATCGCATCACGCCATGGCATCCGTCTGACCAACCACAGCCTGTACCTTTACGGTCACTGCGCTGAAGGTGATTGCCGTACCGACGAGAATGCACACGAAATCAGCGAAAAGTAATCCGCATATCTGACATTCTGAACCAGATGTCAGGTATAAAAAAACCGGTGAGGAAGCTCACCGGTTTTTTTATTGCCTGAATTCACAGATTACTTGTTGTTCGCACGAATCTCTTGCCAGATTTTATCGCACTTGGCTTTTACCGCCTGGTCGTTACCAGTACGAGTGGCCTGAATACAGTTTTGATAATCCAGGGTGCGCACCGTTTCTTTCTTCGCAAATTCCTGGTGTTCCTTTTCCTGACCCAGCACGTTTAACACGCTCTGACAGGCCTGAATTTTATCAGGATTCCCTTCTGCGGTATTGATACAGGCGCTATAGGCTTGTTTCAGTTTTGTATCTTCAGGTGCCGTTTTAGAGGGTTGTGCGCAGGCGCTCAAACCTAAAGCCATGACCGTAACCAAAATGATTTTTTTCATGCTCGATATCCTTTATAAAACCGGGCGCTTTCACGCCCGGAATCGAATCAGAAGATGGTGAACGGTGCGATGACGATGAATTTCACGTCACGCTCATCCTGGAAGATGTTGCCGTAACCACCGCCCCAGCTTGGGATGTCGGAGTGGTTGTCGTATTGAGTGAAGTGCAGTTTGAACAGAGTGCCTTTCGCGCGCCCATCCTGAATGGTGTACAACGCGTCAAGGCTGTACGCCGATTCTTTCAGGCGATTGTCAGCATCGTAGTAACCGTCAGTGGTTGGTTTAGAGCTTGGTTTTGCATCCCATGCGTAAACATACGAAGCACCTACAGCCCAACCAGCCAGATCCCAATTGCTCAGGTCATACATGGCACCCGCGAAGATGGCTTTTTCACCATTGGCGTTGAAGTCAGAACGGTTATCCCACCAGATATCCAGACGACCGTTTGACGATGCGTAAGTTGGGGTCATACGTTGCAGGAAGTAGCCCTGCTGGCCATCAGCCTTGACCATGGTACCTTCGAGCCGCAGGTCAACCTGGCCCACTTTGTAGCCGAATGTCAGAGCCTGCAACCATGCGGTGCCGTCATACAGATCGTTAACGCTGCCATCAGAGACTTTGTCACGCGAACCGTAGAACTGGTAGCTGGTAGACAATGGGCTGCCAGCTACATCAAATTTGTAGCTTGCTTTAGTGAAGTATTGGTCGATATACCCTTCTGCCTGACCGAATGCCGCTTCAAGAATCAGATCATTTTTGAAGTCATACTTCGCGCCCAGCGAGTGCAGATACTCAACTTTGGTGTTCTTATCGTTCTGATAGAACTTGTCCATCTCCAGGTGCCACGGAGCTTTATACTCATTGGTCCACATGTAGGAGAAGCTCAGAGCACCGGCATCGGCATAATCAAAGTTTGCCCCGGCTTCAGCGCCCTGGTAAGTACCAGGCATGAAACTCCAGTGTGGTGCTAATAAAGATTGCCCTGTTGGCTGGATGTAACCCGCACGGGCCCAAACCGGGCCGTATTTGAATTTAGCTGCGGCTTTATAAAGGCTTATACCGCTCTTATCGCCGGAATAATCTTCATCGTAAGCTTTGTTTGAAGAGGAAAATGCGATTTCGTTCGGGTGGCCGCTGTCGCCATTTTCTGCCATTTCGATAGCAGTAAAGGCGGCGATATCCAGACCAAACATGTCAGCAGCATAACCGGACTGGAAGTCCAGATTGGCGTTCCAGGTAGCGTGAGAAAGGTTAGTTTCATATTTATCTGTCGTAACATCTTTACGGTCACGTTCACGCTGCCAGTAATAAACACCACCGGTCAGTGTTGAATCATCAAAAAAACCTGCTGCACTTGCCTGAGGGATAACAACCAGTCCAGAAAGAGCCGTGACGCCTGCAATAGCAAGGGCCAGCGCACTACGTTTGCCACTAAACGTACGCATATAAAATTCCTCTTTGACGTATAAATAATCGCCGGACGTTAAAAGACGTCAGATAGCGAAAAAAGTAAAAATGCCTAACGGCTAAAGCGGTTATAAATATTTTCCCGCATTTACTGCTCCCCATAAGACTATTTTTCGCGACGCGAATTATCAACGACTTTGTAAGAGTTCATTCCGATATTATGACAGAGAGCACATAATTCATGAGTATTTGTAACAAAAATCAACTGTGGAATTTTATGTTTATAAATCAACAAATATTGATATAAACCACCATATGAGAGCGCTCACATGATAAAAGAAAGGATTTATTATGTTCCGAGATTGACCAGCCAGAGAATTCCCAGGGAAATATAAATAACATTAATTCGCATCGCGAATGTAAGTAAATATTTAATCCTGTGATTATTAAGCAAAAAAAAACGCCGCGATTTGCGGCGTCTTTGTTACATATTGACTGCGTGTATAACTAATTACTCGCCTATTTTGGCCCAGGTATCACGCAAACCAACGGTGCGGTTAAACACCAGTTTTTCCGCAGTTGCCAGACGGCTATCAAGGCAGAAATAACCTTCACGCTCGAACTGATACGCTTTGCCTTTCTCAGCATTTTGCAGGCTTGGTTCGACGAAACCTTGCTTAATCACCAGAGACTCTGGGTTGATCGTTGCCAGGAAATCTTCCGCCGCACCTGGGTTAGCCACGCTGAACAGACGGTCGTAAAGGCGAATTTCAACTGGCAAGGCGTGTTCAGCACTTACCCAATGAATAACGCCTTTTACTTTACGGCCATCAGCCGGGTCTTTGCTTAATGTGTCCGGATCGTAGGAACAATGCAGCACGGTGATATTCCCGGCTTCATCTTTCTCAACACGATCGGCTTTAATCACATAAGCATTACGCAGGCGGACTTCTTTGCCCAACACCAGACGCTTGTACTGCTTATTCGCTTCTTCGCGGAAGTCAGCACGATCAATGTAAATCTCACGGCTGAACGGCACCTGGCGGCTACCCATTTCTGGCTTGTTCGGATGGTTTGGCATGGTGACCATTTCCACTTCGCCCTGCGGGAAGTTTTCAATAATCACTTTCACCGGATCGAGCACTGCCATCGCGCGCGGGGCGTTTTCGTTCAGGTCATCACGAATACATGATTCCAAAGCAGCCATTTCAACGGTGTTGTCTTGTTTGGTCACGCCAATACGCTTACAGAACTCACGAATAGAACCGGCAGTGTAACCACGACGACGCAGGCCAGAAATGGTTGGCATACGTGGGTCATCCCACCCTTCCACTACTTTCTCAGTCACCAGCAGGTTCAGCTTACGCTTAGACATGATGGAGTATTCGAGATTCAGGCGAGAGAACTCGTACTGACGCGGGTGCACAGGAATAGTGATGTTATCCAGCACCCAATCGTACAGACGACGGTTGTCCTGGAACTCCAGCGTACATAAAGAGTGAGTAATACCTTCCAGCGCATCGGAAATGCAGTGCGTGAAGTCGTACATCGGATAGATGCACCACTTGGTACCAGTCTGATGGTGTTCAGCAAATTTGATGCGATAAATAACCGGATCGCGCATCACGATAAATGGTGATGCCATGTCGATTTTCGCACGCAGGCACGCAGTGCCTTCAGCAAATTCACCGTTACGCATTTTCTCGAACAGCGCGAGGTTTTCCTCGACGCTACGATCGCGGTATGGGCTATTTTTCCCAGGTGCGGTCAATGAGCCGCGATATTCACGGATCTGCTCTGGAGTCAGTTCGTCAACATACGCCAGACCTTTATTGACAAGCTCTACAGCATAGTTGAACAACTGATCGAAATAATCGGAGGAGTAGCGCACATTGCCTGACCAGTGAAAACCAAGCCATTCAACATCGTGCTTAATTGAATCTACGAATTCGATGTCTTCTTTTGCTGGGTTAGTGTCATCGAAACGCAGGTTGCACTGCCCTTGATAATCTTGTGCGATACCAAAGTTCAGGCAGATGGATTTTGCATGGCCGATATGCAGATAGCCATTTGGCTCTGGCGGAAAACGGGTGCAAATGCTGGTGTGCTTACCATTAGCCAAATCTTCATCAATAATCTGGCGAATAAAGTTAGTTGGGCGGGCTTCTGCCTCACTCATCGCGGGTTCCTCTGTGCAAAAACTTCAGTTATCGGCACATGATCTTATAAGCAAGCGTCGGAAACAACCTTTTGTTGAATAAATAAGGGGATCGGGAAGGGTCAAGCTGGAGCAATAAAAAAGCGGCTGGAGAAAATACTCTCCAGCCGCTAAAGGCACAATCTATGACTCAGGAGCGATTATTTGCCTTTAATTTCGTACAGAGGCGTTTGCCCCGCAACCACTGAACCTTGCGCCTGAATAACCAGACCGCTGTAGTCATCAATGTTGCTGCAAACAACCGGGCTAATCATGGAGCGAGCATTTGCGTTCAGGAAATCAAGGTCCATTTCCAGAATCGGCTGGCCTGCAACCACTTCAGCACCCTCTTCTACCAGACGAGTAAAGCCCTGGCCGTTCAGTGCGACAGTATCAATGCCCATATGGACAACGATTTCTGCACCTTTTTCGGTTTCCAGACAGAACGCGTGGTTGGTATTAAAGATCTTAACGATAGTACCGGCAGCTGGCGCGACAACCATTTTCTCGGTTGGCTTAACAGCAACACCATCACCTACTGCTTTGCTGGCGAAGGCTTCATCTGGAACTTGTTCCAGAGCAACCACATCACCCGTTACTGGAGAAACCAGAGCGGCGATGGTGACAGCGTTTGGTACAGCCTGTGGTTTTGCAGTAGCTGCGGCAACCGGTGCAGCTGTAGCGCTAACTGGAGCCGCTGCAACATCACCTACCGTTTTCATTGCGTTAGCAATTTTCTCAGCGACGAAGCCGACGATGATTTGCACGCTGGTTTTGTTCAGACGGATAACACCGGTTGCACCCAGGCGTTTAGCCAAAGATTCGTTAACCAATGAAGAGTCTTTTACGTTCAGGCGCAGACGAGTGATACACGCGTCGATGCCTGTCAGGTTAGCTGAGCCACCCACAGCAGCGATGTACTGACGAGCCAGCTCAGAAACATCTTGATTGCTATTGGCGCTAACATTCACGTCCTGACCATCAGTTTCATCACCTGCAACAGCCAGTTCACGCCCTGGGGTCAACAGATTGAATTTGGTGATAGTGAAACGGAACACAACGTAGTAGATAGCGAAGAACACCAGGCCTTGCGGGATCAGCATGTACCAGTGTGTCGCCAGTGGGTTACGGGAAGAAAGCACCATATCCACCAGACCCGCACTGAAGCCGAAACCAGCAATCCAATGCATGCTTGCTGCGATAAATACGGAGATACCCGTCAGCACTGCGTGAATCAGATACAGAACTGGGGCCACGAACATGAAGGAGAATTCCAACGGTTCGGTGATACCAGTAAAGAAGGCAGCAAACGCACCCGCCATCATGATACCCATGACTTTGGCTTTGTTTTCAGGACGCGCACACTGGTAAATTGCCAGCGCAGCACCTGGAAGACCGAACATCATGATTGGGAAGAAACCAGCCTGGTAACGACCTGTGATACCCACAATACCGGTACCTTCAGCGATAGATTTAGCACCGCCAAGGAACTTAGGAATATCGTTGATACCCGCAACGTCGAACCAGAATACGGAGTTCAGCGCGTGGTGCAGACCCACTGGAATCAGCAGACGGTTGAAGAACGCATAAACACCTGCGCCAACAGAACCCAACTTCTGAATGTGCTCACCAAAGTTTACCAGGCCGCTAAACACGATTGGCCAGATGAACATCATGATAAAGGCAACAGCAATCATCACGAAGGAGGTGAGGATTGGAACCAGGCGGCGGCCACTGAAGAAGGACAACGCTCTTGGCAGTTCGACACTGCTGAAGCGGTTGTACAACTCTGCGGAGATAATCCCCACCATGATACCAACAAATTGGTTCTGAATTTTAGAGAACGCAAACGGAACCTGATCCAGCGGAATATGCTTGATCATGGAAACAGCCGCTGGCGAACAAAGTGTGGTCAGAACCAGGAAACCGACAAAGCCGGTTAGTGCAGCAGCACCATCTTTATCTTTGGACATACCGTAAGCCACACCAATGGCAAACAGCACACCCATGTTATCAATAATTGCAGCACCAGATTTGATGAACAACGCGGCTAATGCGTTATCACCGCCCCAGCTCGTTGGGTCAATCCAGTAGCCAACACCCATTAATATGGCTGCGGCTGGTAATGTGGCAACCGGCACCATAAGTGCGCGGCCAACCTTTTGCATGTAACCAAGAATACTCACGTTAATTCCCCCTATGAGACCCCGTTAAGGCTCGTTCAAAGCAGTTTTATTATTGTTTAACAAACCTTGAAAGCATGGCGAAGATTCACCAACCTTCTGAGTGTGTGAAAAATTAATTCGTACCGCAAATTAAACACCCTTTTTTTGTGATTAAAATCACCAAATATTGTTATTGCACTCCCCTTTGGCTAGCTATCGACTAAAACTTATTTTATCATCCGAAAAATCAAGACGGATTGATGCCGTTATGACCAGGAAGAAACTGGTTTACCCTTAGAGGGTTCGGATAATCAATCTGGCGACATCCGTATTTCTATTAACTTATGAGGTGAATGATGAGACTGATTCCCCTGGCTACCCCGGCTCAAGTAGGCAAATGGGCAGCACGCCATATCGTTAAGCGTATCAATGCGTTTAATCCGACAGCAGATCGTCCTTTCTTGCTGGGTCTGCCAACCGGCGGCACGCCTCTTGAAGCGTACAAAGCGCTGGTAGAGATGCACAAAGCGGGCCAGGTTAGCTTTAAAAACGTCGTCACCTTTAACATGGATGAATACGTTGGTCTGCCAAAAGAGCACCCGGAAAGCTATCATACGTTCATGCACCGCAATTTCTTTGATCACGTTGATATCCCAGCGGAAAACATCAACCTGCTGAATGGTAACGCCGAAGATGTTGACGCCGAGTGCCGTCGCTATGAAGAAAAAATTCGTTCTTACGGCAAAATTCACCTGTTTATGGGTGGCGTAGGCAACGATGGTCATATCGCGTTCAACGAACCGGCATCTTCTTTGGCATCCCGTACTCGTATCAAAACGCTGACTCATGACACCCGTGTTGCAAACTCCCGTTTCTTTGGTGGCGATGTCTCTCAAGTGCCAAAATATGCGCTGACTGTTGGCGTGGGCACGCTGCTTGATGCAGAAGAAGTGATGATTTTGGTTCTTGGTCATTTGAAAGCGCAAGCGCTGCAAGCGGCTGTGGAAGGCAACGTGAATCACATGTGGACTATTAGCTGTCTGCAACTGCATCCTAAAGCAGTGGTAGTTTGTGATGAGCCGTCCACCATGGAACTGAAAGTGAAGACGCTGAAGTACTTCAATGAACTTGAAGCAGAAAATATCAAAGATCTTTAAGTAATAGTCATTACCGGGGGTACCTATGTTTGCATTAACTCACGGTCGGATTTATACCGGCCATGAAATTCTTGATGATCACGCGGTAATTATCGCGAACGGCCTGATTGAACGCGTTTGCCCGCGCTCAGATCTCCCAGCGGGTATTGAGACTCGCGATGTGGGCGGTGCAATCATCGCCCCCGGTTTTATTGATGTGCAGTTGAATGGTTGTGGTGGTGTGCAGTTCAACGATTCAGCCGACGCGGTGACCGTTGAAACGCTGGAAATCATGCAGAAAGCCAATGAGCGTTCTGGCTGCACCAGCTATTTACCAACACTGATTACCAGCAGCGATGAGCTGATGAAGCAAGGCGTGAAAGTGATGCGCGAATACCTGGCGAAATATCAGCACCAGGCACTCGGTCTGCATCTTGAAGGCCCATGGCTGAATATGGTGAAAAAGGGTACGCACAACCCAAGTTTCGTGCGTAAACCTGACTCCGAACTGGTCGATTTCCTGTGCCAAAACGCAGATGTGATCACCAAAGTCACTTTAGCGCCAGAAATGGTGGCACCAGAAGTCATTAGCAAATTGGTCGCTTCTGGCATTGTCGTTTCTGCCGGGCACTCCAATGCAACCGTAAAAGAAGCCAAAATTGGTTTCCGTGCAGGAATTACCTTCGCAACCCACCTTTTCAATGCGATGCCATATATCACTGGCCGTGAACCGGGTCTTGCAGGCGCAATTTTTGATGAACCCGATGTTTACTGCGGTATCATTGCCGATGGCTTGCATGTGGACTATGCCAATATTCGTACGGCGAAAAAGGTTAAGGGCGATAAGCTTTGCCTGGTCACCGATGCAACTGCTCCGGCGGGTGCGAATATCGACGAGTTCATTTTCGCAGGAAAAACAATATACTACCGTGATGGTTTATGTGTAGATGAGAACGGTACGCTGAGCGGTTCTGCCCTGACGATGATTGAAGGGGTACGTAACCTGGTTGAGCATGCAGGTATCGCTTTGGACGAAGTCTTGCGTATGGCCACTCTCTACCCTGCCCGAGCGATGGGTGTTGAGCAGCAAATAGGGACTATCGAAGCTGGGAAAGTCGCCAACCTGACGGCATTTACCCGCGATTTTAAAATCACCAAGACATTCGTTAATGGTAACGAGGTCGTAACTGAGTAATTAAGGCATGACGACTGGCGGACAGGCTCAAATTGGTAATGTCGATCTGGTAAAACAGCTGAATAGCGCGGCGGTATACCGCCTGATCGACCAACACGGGCCAATCTCCCGCATTCAGATTGCCGAGCAAAGCCAGCTTGCACCGGCCAGCGTCACGAAAATTACTCGTCAGCTCATTGAGCGCGGCTTGATCAAAGAAGTTGATCAACAGGCTTCCACCGGAGGCCGCCGCGCTATCTCAATTATTACTGAAACCCGCAATTTCCACGCCATTGGCGTGCGTCTTGGCCGCCATGACGCCACCATCACGCTGTTTGATCTCAGCGCTAAACCGCTTGCCGAAGAACATTACTCCCTTCCTGAACGTACTCAGGAAACGCTTGAGCACGCATTACTCAATGCTATATCGCAGTTCATCGAGCAAAATTTACGCAAGATGCGTGAGCTGATCGCTATCTCAGTGATCTTGCCTGGTCTGGTTGACCCTGAAAGCGGCGTGATTCGTTACATGCCACATATCCAGGTGAACAACTGGTCGCTGGTCGATAGCCTTGAAAAACAGTTCAAAGTGACCTGCTATGTGGGGCATGACATCCGTAGCCTGGCACTTGCTGAGCACTACTTTGGTGCAACTCACGACTGTGATGACTCCATTTTGGTGCGCGTTCACCGCGGCACGGGGGCGGGGATTTTATCCAACGGGCGAATTTTTATTGGCCGTAACGGTAATGTCGGAGAGATTGGTCACATTCAGGTGGATCCTTTAGGCGAGCGTTGCCACTGCGGAAACTTTGGTTGTCTGGAAACGATTGCGGCTAATGCCGCTATTGAACATCGTGTGCGTCACTTACTTGAACAAGGTTACAACAGCCGCCTGACACTCGAAGATTGCGATATTACTACCATCTGCAAAGCCGCCAATAAAGGCGATGCGCTAGCCTGCGAAGTCATTGAACATGTTGGCCGCCATCTTGGTAAAGCCATCGCCATTGCCATTAACTTGTTTAACCCGCAAAAAGTCGTGATTGCCGGGGAAATCATTGAAGCCGAAAAAGTGCTTCTGCCCGCGATTGAAAGCTGTATCAACACTCAGGTACTGAAAGCGTTCCGCAAAAACCTGCCTGTCGTGCGTTCAAAACTCGATGACCGTTCCGCTATTGGCGCGTTTGCTTTGGTAAAACGCTCGATGTTGAATGGCGTTCTGCTGCAACGTTTGCTGGAAAGTTAACTCAGCCGTAAGCCTTTTTACGATATAGTTACGCCTTCCTGAAATGTGAGCCAAGGTAATCAATGACCATTCAGAATGTAATTTGTGATATTGACGGCGTGCTGATGCACGACAACATCGCCGTACCAGGTGCTAATGAATTCTTAGCGCGCATCATGGAAAAGGGCATGCCGTTAGTTCTGCTGACTAACTACCCTTCGCAGACAGGCCAGGATCTGGCGAACCGTTTTGCATCCGCCGGTATTGATGTGCCGGACAGCGTCTTCTATACCTCCGCAATGGCTACTGCCGATTTCCTGCGCCGTCAGGAAGGGAAGAAAGCCTATGTTGTCGGTGAAGGTGCATTGATTCACGAGCTGTATAAAGCCGGTTTCACAATCACTGACATCAACCCAGACTTTGTTATCGTCGGGGAAACACGTTCCTATAACTGGGAAATGATGCACAAGGCCGCCTATTTTGTGGCTAACGGCGCTCGCTTTATTGCGACTAACCCTGATACACATGGCCGTGGTTACTATCCAGCCTGTGGTGCGCTTTGCGCAGGGATCGAGAAAATTTCGGGTCGTAAACCGTTCTGTGTCGGTAAGCCTAGCCCGTGGATTATCCGTGCCGCACTCAACAAGATGCAGGCGCATTCCGAACATACGGTGATTGTTGGCGATAACTTGCGTACCGATATTCTTGCAGGCTTCCAGGCAGGTTTAGAAACCATTCTGGTGCTGTCGGGTGTTTCGACGTTAAACGATATTGATGCTATGCCGTTCCGCCCTTCGTGGATTTACCCGTCGGTCGCTGAAGTCGATATTATCTAAACGTTTAAGTGGTGGATAATGCATTCGCTAATCCACCCTATCAATCTGCAACCATCATTTAACGATCCTTTCATTAAATTGCCGATCCGCTAATTATTCCGTCTATTCCCTCATCATTTTTCAATAATCAACAATCGCAATTGAACTATTTACCCCTGAAAGACTAAAGGGCTTGCATTCCCGTCAATGATTGCGCATTTTCATAGTCATGCAACGCAACTATACCCAAAATAATTCGAGTTTCAGGTAGGCGGCAAGGGAGCAAATCCCCAGGAGCTTACTTGAGTAAGTGACTGGGGTTTGTGACAAATCTGCCCGGAGCAGATTTGAACGCCGCTTGCGGCAGCCCCAAAGGGGTGAGGCTCATGGATGAGCCGAATAGTGCAGCCAACCCCCTGCAACTTGAAGTATGACGGGTATAAACAATTTAATGGCTCACAGAAGCATTACGGAGAGAGTTCTATGTGTTCAATTTTTGGTGTTCTGGATATCAAGACCGATGCGGTCGAATTGCGTAAAAAAGCGCTTGAGTTGTCTCGTCTGATGCGCCACCGCGGCCCGGACTGGTCTGGTGTTTACGCAAATGATAAAGCCATTCTTTCCCATGAACGCCTCTCTATTGTTGACGTCAACGCTGGCGCACAGCCGCTGTATAACAAAGAAAAAACTCACGCACTGGCAGTTAACGGTGAAATCTACAACCACCAGGCGCTGCGCGCAGAATACGGTGACCGTTACGAATTCCAGACAGGTTCTGACTGCGAAGTCATCCTGGCGCTGTATCAGGAAAAAGGCCCAGAGTTCCTCGATGACCTGCAGGGAATGTTTGCCTTCATTCTGTATGATGAAACACAAGACGCTTACCTGATTGGCCGCGACCATATCGGCATCATCCCTTTGTATATGGGTTATGACGAACACGGCAACATGTATGTCGCTTCCGAAATGAAAGCGCTGGTTCCAGTTTGCCGCACCATTAAAGAATTCCCGGCGGGTAGTTACCTGTGGAGTAAAGACGGTGAAATCCGTAGTTACTACCAGCGTGACTGGTTCGAATACGATGCAGTAAAAGATAACGTCACCGACAAAAACGAATTGCGCCAGGCGCTGGAAGATTCCGTAAAAAGCCACCTGATGTCTGACGTGCCGTACGGCGTGCTGCTGTCTGGTGGTCTGGATTCATCCGTTATCTCTGCAATTACCAAGAAATTTGCTGCGCGTCGTGTAGAAGATGAAGAGCGTTCAGAAGCCTGGTGGCCTCAGTTGCACTCCTTTGCGGTCGGCCTGGTCGGTTCTCCTGACCTGATTGCGGCGCAAGAAGTGGCAAACCACTTAGGCACCGTGCACCACGAAATTCATTTCACGGTGCAAGAAGGCCTGGATGCGATTCGCGATGTTATCTATCACATTGAAACTTACGATGTGACCACTATTCGCGCCTCTACCCCAATGTATTTGATGTCACGCAAAATCAAAGCCATGGGCATCAAGATGGTGCTGTCTGGTGAAGGTTCTGATGAAGTGTTTGGCGGCTACTTGTACTTCCATAAAGCGCCAAACGATAAAGAGCTGCACGAAGAAACCGTTCGCAAGCTGCAAGCACTGCATATGTTTGACTGTGCGCGTGCTAACAAAGCGATGTCGGCCTGGGGTGTTGAAGCTCGCGTACCGTTCCTGGACAAAAAATTCCTCGATGTCGCGATGCGTATCAACCCGAAAGACAAAATGTGCGGCAACGGCAAGATGGAAAAACATATCCTTCGTGAATGTTTTGAATCCTATCTGCCAGCAAGTGTGGCATGGCGTCAGAAAGAGCAGTTCTCTGATGGTGTAGGTTACAGCTGGATTGACACGCTGAAAGAAGTTGCTGCGGGTCAGGTCACCGACCAACAACTGGAAACCGCAAGCTATCGCTTCCCGTACAACACACCAGGCTCTAAAGAAGCTTATTTGTACCGTGAAATCTTCGAAGAATTGTTCCCACTGCCAAGTGCTGCGCAATGTGTTCCAGGCGGCCCATCCGTTGCCTGTTCGTCCGCTAAGGCCATTGAATGGGATGAAGCCTTCAAAACAATGAATGATCCATCAGGCCGTGCAGTAGGCGTTCACCAGTCCGCTTACAAATAAGCGAGCAAAATTAGACACACGGGCCTACGGGCCCGTTTTTGTTTCTGCAATATCCCCAGCCCTTATTCGGGGTTTTTCATCAAATAAAACCACGAAATAACCGATAATTGACGAATATTGCATCAAGCTGTTCGTAAGCTAGTCAAACAGACAATTTCCGCGACTTTTCGGGAAAAAATTTGTTGACGCTAGAAGTCCAACTACGCATAATGCGCCCCGCAACGCCGATAAGGTTACGCAGAAAAAAAGAAGGCTACTTAGCTCAGCTGGTTAGAGCACATCACTCATAATGATGGGGTCACAGGTTCGATTCCCGTAGTAGCCACCATTATTCTTTTTTTAGCGCGGGAGTGGCGAAATTGGTAGACGCACCAGATTTAGGTTCTGGCGCCGCAAGGTGTGCGAGTTCAAGTCTCGCCTCCCGCACCATTTTAACGCGTTGCACGGATGGGGTATCGCCAAGCGGTAAGGCACCGGTTTTTGATACCGGCATTCCCTGGTTCGAATCCAGGTACCCCAGCCAATTTTTTTGATATAGCAGTTTTCGACATAGCACGTTAGTTTTGTGCGCCCTAAGTTGGGGTATCGCCAAGCGGTAAGGCACCGGTTTTTGATACCGGCATTCCCTGGTTCGAATCCAGGTACCCCAGCCAGTCGAAGAAATAGTTTTAAAATTAGGCTACTTAGCTCAGCTGGTTAGAGCACATCACTCATAATGATGGGGTCACAGGTTCGATTCCCGTAGTAGCCACCATATTTTTGGGGTATCGCCAAGCGGTAAGGCTCTGGTTTCTGATACCAGCATTCCGAGGTTCGAATCCTCGTACCCCAGCCAAAAATGAAAAGCTCGCTTCGGCGAGCTTTTTGCTTTTCTGCGTTTGAATAATCTCGTCTGAATTGAAGTCGGATGTCGCTAACGCTAATCCGACCTACGAAAAACTATCGACTCATAACCCTAACGCATACTTCAACGCCTGGCGTTTCAGTACACCGCCGCGTTCTGCTGCCATCAGCCCCAGATTTCTAATGACTCGCAGCGGCCCTAAGTTGTTACTGAAACCGGCGTAGAACAGATCCATGCCGCTTTGCATCAGGAAATTATCCGCTTGCCTGCGCGTCTGGTAGCGTTTTAACACTCGCGCATCCGCCCAATTCTCCCCATAACTACGCGCATTGATCATCACATCAAGCAGCGCTTCCACATCACGATAACCGAGATTTACCCCCTGCCCGGCTAACGGGTGAATGGTATGCGCAGCGTCACCAATCAACGCCAAACCTTGTTGCGTGTATTGCAACGCATGGCGACGCGTCAGCGGGAATGCGCCACTGGCGACGGGAGTGACTTTGCCTAAGCGTTCAGGAAAATTCGCTTGAATGGCTTTTTGCAGCTGCGGCATCGACATATTTTGCAACTGGCGAATTCGAGCCGGTGAGTCGTACCACACCAGAGATGCCCAATTATCGAACAACGGTAAAAACGCATGCGGCCCTGCTGGTGTGAAATGCTGCCAGGTACTGTCGCCAGGCTGAGACTCGCACTTCACGGTAATTAACATGCAAGACTGGCGATATTGCCAGGCATGAATACCAATGCCCGCCCAGCGGCGCACCTGTGAATTCGCACCATCAGCACCAATCACCATCGGCACCGTTAAGGTCTGCTCATCCGCAAAGTGCAGCGTCCACTTCCCTGCTTGCCCGTGCATACGGTCAATTTGGGCCGGGCAGAGCAACGTAACGTTCGGATGGACTTCCAGCGCCTGCCATAAAGCCAGCTGCAAAACCTGGTTTTCAACCATATAACCCAGTTCTGGCAGTCCAAGCTCCTGGGCATTAAAGCTCACGTGTGCGCTTTCCCACTCCCAGGTTTCAAGCTGGCGATACGCATGTGTACGCATTGCCCGAATCGCCTGCCAGACACCTAGCGATTTCAGTAAACCCACTGACGCGCTGCTGATGGCCGAAATACGCACATCGGGTTGGCTTGTGGCGTCAAAGGCAGCAGGCGCCTGATGCTCAATCACTGCCACTTGAAAACCATTTTGCGCGAGACCAAGAGCGGCAGCCGCGCCGACCATCCCCCCGCCGACTACCGCAACATCTATTGGCTGGTTCAACATGATGATTTTGTCCTTAAATTGTCTATCCTGATTCTACCGGATTTTTACGCCGGTTTCGTAGGCTGGTCACATCAAGGCCAAAGCATTACAATACGCGGCCTGAATTCCTGGCTTTAACTGAGCAATGGCAAGTCGATGACAAAAAAACTCCATATCAAAACCTGGGGCTGTCAGATGAACGAATACGATTCATCGAAGATGGCCGATCTGCTGAACAGCACGCATGGCTATATCCTCACGGATAACCCAAAAGAAGCGGACGTATTGCTGCTCAATACCTGCTCTATCCGTGAAAAGGCCCAGGAAAAAGTATTCCATCTGCTTGGCCGTTGGAAACTCTTAAAGCGCAAAAATCCCGATATCATTATCGGCGTTGGCGGCTGCGTTGCTTCCCAGGAAGGCAAGCTGATCCGCAGTCGCGCGCACTATGTTGATATCGTTTTCGGACCGCAAACCCTGCATCGCTTACCGGAAATGATCAACAAAGTTAGTGGTAACCGTAGCCCAATCGTTGACGTCAGTTTCCCGGAAATCGAAAAGTTTGACCGTCTGCCAGAGCCAAAAGCCGATGGCCCGACCGCTTTCGTTTCTATTATGGAAGGCTGTAACAAGTATTGTACTTACTGCGTGGTGCCTTATACCCGCGGTGAGGAAGTGAACCGCCCGTGTGATGATGTGCTGTTTGAAATCGCACAGCTCGCAGCGCAAGGCGTGCGTGAAGTGAATCTGCTTGGCCAAAACGTGAATGCTTACCGCGGGCCGACTTTCGATGGTGGTATCTGTTCATTCGCAGAACTGCTGCGCCTGGTGGCGGCAATTGACGGTATTGACCGTATTCGTTTTACCACCAGCCACCCGATTGAATTCACCGACGATATCATCGAGGTTTATCGTGATACGCCTGAGCTGGTGAGTTTCCTGCATCTGCCGATTCAAAGTGGTTCAGACCGTGTGTTGAACCTGATGGGTCGTACCCATACCGCTCTTGAATACAAATCGACGATTCGCAAGCTGCGCGCAGCCCGTCCAGATATCCAGATTAGCTCTGACTTTATCGTTGGCTTCCCTGGTGAAACCCAGCAGGACTTCGAGCAAACCATGAAAGTGATTGCCGACGTGAATTTTGACGTCAGCTACAGCTTCATCTTCTCCTCACGCCCTGGCACCCCCGCCGCCGATATGGTTGACGACGTGCCAGAAGAAGAGAAAAAACAGCGTCTGTATATTCTGCAAGACCGCATCAACCAGCAAGCAATGGAGTTGAGCCGGAAAATGGTTGGCACCACACAACGCATTCTGGTTGAAGGCACGTCACGCAGAAACATTATGGAGCTGACCGGTCGTTCCGAACACAACCGTGGCGTCAACTTTGCGGGCACCCCGGACATGGTCGGTAAATTTGTCGATGTCGAAATTACTGAAGTGGCGACTAACAACTCACTGCGCGGAAAAGTCGTGCGCACCGAAGACCAGATGGGCCTGCGTATTGCCGAGTCTCCGGAGTCAGTTATTGCCCGCACTCGTAAAGAAAATGAAATCGGCGTTGGAATTTATCAGCCTTAATTCCTCCCTGCTTTGCCCGTCGGTTCACTAACGCCGTGAACCGACGGGCATTTTCAGTATTTGCACTTGCATTCTGAATCAGCCACCCAAATATCAAAAACCAGGCTTGCACCATCTTCACTCGCCGTAAATAATCTTTTTATGGCCTGCGTTAATGCAGCAACTCCTTCAACTGGCCCAGAGTGACCCCGAGGATAAGTTTGAATATCGAAACACGTGAAATTACGCTAGAACCCGCAGACAATGCGCGTCTGCTAAGCCTGTGTGGCCCATTTGATGACAACATCAAGCAGCTTGAACGTCGGCTGGGGATCGAAATCAACCGTCGCGACTATCACTTCAAGCTCACGGGTCGCCCGATTTTAGTAAACGCCGCGGCAGATATTCTGCGCAATCTGTACGTTGATACCGCACCGATGCGCGGCGAGACTCAGGATATAACCCCTGAACAAATCCATCTCGCCATCAAAGAAATTCGCGTCCTGGAACAGTCTGCCGAAAGTGTTCCTGAGTACGGCAAAGCGGTCAATATCAAGACCAAACGTGGCGTTATCAAGCCACGCACGCCAAATCAGGCGCAATACATCGCCAATATTCTCGACCATGACATCACCTTTGGCGTCGGCCCTGCTGGTACCGGTAAAACGTACCTCGCAGTTGCTGCGGCAGTGGATGCGCTGGAACGTCAAGATATCCGTCGTATTCTGCTGACGCGCCCAGCCGTCGAAGCCGGTGAAAAACTGGGCTTCCTGCCTGGCGATTTAAGCCAAAAAGTCGACCCTTACTTGCGTCCGCTTTACGACGCCCTGTTTGAGATGCTCGGTTTTGAGCGCGTTGAAAAGCTAATGGAGCGCAATGTTATTGAAGTCGCACCATTGGCCTACATGCGGGGGCGTACATTAAACGATGCTTTCATCATTCTTGATGAAAGCCAGAACACCACCATCGAACAGATGAAGATGTTCCTGACGCGCATTGGCTTCAACTCCAAAGCAGTAATTACTGGTGATGTCACCCAAATCGATTTGCCAAAAAATCTGAAATCCGGCCTGCGCCACGCCATTGAGGTGCTGGCCGAAGTCGATGAAATCAGTTTTAACTTCCTTAACAGCGAAGACGTAGTACGCCACCCGGTGGTGGCACGCATTGTGAATGCCTATGAAGCGTGGGAAAACGCCGAACAGGTTCGTAAAGATGAACTCGCAGCAGAGCGCAAGCGAGAAGCGATGGCAATCAATGCTGCCGCTCAGGAGAGTAAATGAGTCAGGTAATACTGGATTTACAGGTCGCGTGTGAAGACGCAAGCGGCCTGCCAACGGAAGAACAATTTCAGACCTGGCTTGATGCGGTCATTCCACAGTTTCAGGAAGAATCAGAAGTTACGATTCGCCTGGTGGATGATGCAGAGAGCCACGATCTGAACCTCACTTACCGTGGGAAAGATAAATCCACCAACGTGCTTTCGTTCCCGTTTGAAGCCCCGCCAGGCATTGAACTTCCGTTACTGGGCGACCTGATTATTTGCCGTCAGGTGGTGGAACAAGAAGCAAAAGAGCAGCAAAAACCGCTGGATGCACATTGGGCACATATGGTCATCCACGGTAGTTTGCATCTGCTTGGCTATGATCATATTGAAGATGAGGAAGCCGAAGAGATGGAATCCCTGGAAACAGAGATAATGCTTGCTCTTGGGTATGCTGATCCGTACATTGCCGAGAAAGAATAGTCTCTGTAGGGTTAACCCTTCTGAGCGCAGAACCGCAGGCAGTGCACGATTAAACTGCCTGTTATCAATTCATTATCGAGAGGCCTCAAACCAAACGCCATGAGCGACGACAACTCACAAAACAGTGACACGCCTGCCAGTAAGAAGGGATTCTTTTCCCTGATTCTCAACCAGCTATTCCACGGTGAACCTAAAAACCGTGACGATCTGCTGACACTCATCCGTGATTCTGAGCAAAATGATCTGATCGATCAGGATACCCGCGACATGCTCGAAGGAGTGATGGACATCGCCGACCAACGCGTCCGCGACATCATGATCCCTCGCTCGCAAATGGTAACGCTCAAACACAACCAGACGCTGGACGAATGCCTCGATGTGATCATCGAATCAGCACACTCCCGCTTCCCGGTGATCAGTGAAGACAAAGATCATATCGAAGGGATTCTGATGGCCAAAGATCTGCTGCCGTTTATGCGCAGCGATACTGAGCCATTTAGCATGGAAAAAGTGTTACGTCAGGCCGTTGTTGTGCCAGAAAGTAAGCGTGTTGACCGCATGCTGAAAGAGTTTCGTCAGCAGCGCTACCACATGGCGATTGTGATTGATGAGTTTGGCGGGGTTTCCGGCCTTGTGACTATCGAAGATATTCTCGAACTGATTGTCGGGGAAATTGAAGATGAGTACGACGACGAAGAAGATAGCGATTTCCGCCAGCTAAGCCGCCATACATGGACGGTCCGTGCTTTGGCCTCAATCGAAGATTTCAACGACACCTTCGCTACCCATTTCAATGATGACGAAGTGGATACCATTGGTGGATTAGTGATGCAGGCCTTTGGCCACTTACCTGCCCGTGGCGAAACCATTGAAATTGATGGTTATCAGTTTAAAGTCGCGATGGCAGATAGCCGCCGTGTGATTCAGGTTCATGTCAGAATTCCGGACGACTCGCCACAACCGAAACTGGAAGATTAATTTAAAGATGGCTATAGCCCTACTCCTTCGACGCCAGCGCGTTCGTCTGTTGCTGGCGCTGCTTTTTGGTGCCTGCGGAACGCTGGCTTTCTCCCCTTACGATTTCTGGCCTGCCGCCATTCTTTCTTTGGCTGGGCTTCAGGGGCTGACTCTCAATCGCCGTCCTATTCAAAGCGCCTGGATTGGTTTCTTCTGGGGGCTGGGGCTATTTGGCTCAGGCATAAACTGGGTGTATGTCAGTATCGCGCAATTTGGTGGTATGCCTGGCCCGGTGAATATCTTTTTGGTGGTTTTGCTTGCCGCTTACTTGTCGTTATATACCGGCTTATTTGGCGGTTTCCTCAGTAAACTCTGCCCGAAAACGACGTGGTGGCGTGTGGCTATTGCAGCACCCATGCTATGGCAACTCACTGAATTCCTGCGCGGTTGGGTATTAACCGGTTTCCCGTGGCTGCAATTTGGTTATAGCCAGATTGATGGTCCGCTAAAAGGCATTGCGCCAATTCTTGGCGTCGAAAGCATCACCTTCCTGCTGATGGTTATCAGCGGCTTGTTGGTTTATGCACTGCATGAACGCAACTGGCGTCCTGCGGTCATTGCCGCTGCGTTGTTGCTGCTACCGTGGCCGTTACGTTCGATTCAGTGGTATCAACCGCAGCCTGAACGCACCGTCGATGTCGCGATGGTTCAGGGCGATATTCCGCAATCCCTGAAATGGGATGAAAACCAGTTGCTGAATACGCTGAAGATTTACCTCGATAAAACGCAGCCGCAGATGGGTAAATCCCAGCTGATTATCTGGCCTGAATCGGCAATCCCGGATCTGGAGATAAACCAGCAGCAATTCCTGACGATGATGGACGACCTGCTGCGCTCTAAACACAGCTCGCTGATTACCGGTATTGTTGACGCGCGTTTGAATAAACAAAACCGCTACGACACCTACAACACCATTATCACGCTGGGTGAAGGTAACCAGTACAGCTACAACAGCGCCGATCGGTACAACAAAAACCACCTGGTACCGTTTGGTGAGTTTGTGCCGCTGGAATCCATTCTGCGCCCGCTGGCCCCGTTCTTTGATTTGCCGATGTCATCATTTAGCCGTGGCCCGTATTTACAGCCACAACTTGCAGCCAACGGTATCAAGCTCACGCCTGCTATCTGTTATGAAATCATCCTTGGCGAACAAGTGCGTGATAACTTCCGTCCGGACACAGACTTCCTGCTGACCATTTCCAACGATGCGTGGTTCGGTAAGTCGATTGGCCCGTGGCAGCATTTCCAGATGGCACGCATGCGCTCGCTGGAATTGGGTCGTCCACTGCTGCGCAGCACTAACAACGGCATCACTGCCGTGGTGAATGCTGATGGCGATGTCGATGCAGTCATCCCGCAGTTTACGCGCGAAGTGCTGGAAGCGAAGGTCACGCCAACGCGCGGTATTACGCCGTATGCGCGCTTCGGTGACTGGCCGCTGTGGGGGCTGACATTGATATTTGGCTTTGCCTCGGTTCTGCTGGCTCTTCGTTCTCGCCGCAAGTTTTAACCCCGCATCATCCTAAAAATGGCCAGCTACTGCTGGCCTTTTTTATTTCTGGCACAACCTTTGCAAATATTTACTCATTAGAAACAAACAAAATGCTGAAACCAAACCCTATGGGTAGCAGGAAGCATTGAGCTGCACCAAACAATGACATTACGAGCACTAAAGTAGTGCAAGGAGATATTTTTGCCTTTAAACGGTGCGGCGCACTTCGCAAAAATAAACATCTGGATAGCAAATTCTTTACATCAAGCTATGTTAAATGTTAACAAAAGAACAAGTTTCACCCTGTTTTAGTAACACACAACAACAAAATAACATTCACATCAGGTATCAATGCCCTGTGGCATTAGGACAAAGGAGTTGGTCATGCAATTACGTAAACTAGCCTCAGCTTTGCTGGTTATGGGTTTAGGCGCGGGTATCGCGCACGCTGAAGATGCGAAACCTGCTGCTCAACAAAGCACTCTGGATAAGATTGCCGCTAATGGCGTTATTGTGGTCGGTCACCGTGAATCTTCCGTTCCTTTCTCTTACTACGATAATCAACAGAAAGTGGTCGGCTATTCACAGGCTTATTCCAATGCCATCGTTGAAGCGGTAAAGAAAAAACTCAACAAACCTGACCTGCAAGTTAAGTTGATCCCGATTACCTCTCAGAACCGTATTCCATTGCTGCAAAACGGGACTTTCGATTTTGAGTGCGGTTCAACCACCAATAACCTGGAACGCCAGAAACAAGCCTCGTTCTCCAACACTATCTTCGTGGTAGGTACTCGTTTGCTGGTTAAGAAAGGCGGCGAGATTAAAGACTTTGCCGATCTGAAAGGCAAAGCGGTGGTTGTGACCTCCGGTACCACTTCTGAAGTTCTGCTTAACAAGCTGAATGAAGAGAAAAAAATGGACATGCGCATTATCAGCGCCAAAGACCACGGTGACTCGTTCCGCACCCTGGAAAGTGGCCGTGCTGTCGCCTTTATGATGGATGATGCCCTGTTAGCCGGTGAGCGTGCAAAAGCGAAGAAACAGGATAACTGGGAAATCGTTGGCACTCCGCAATCACACGAAGCGTACGGCTGTATGTTGCGTAAAGACGATGCTGATTTTAAAAAGCTGATGGATGACACCATTGCTCAGACACAAACGTCCGGTGAAGCAGCTAAATGGTTCGATAAGTGGTTCATGAACCCAATCCCACCGAAAAACATCAACATGAACTTCGCGCTGTCTGACGACATGAAAGCCTTGTTCAAAACACCAAACGATAAAGCAGTTAATTAATCATACCCGTTAGCATTCGAGTTGCAGCCAACACCCCTTCAGCTTGAAGGATGACGGGTATAGAACCAGGGGCCGGGATGACCTTGCCCTCTCGATTGACGAACTGAAGCTCGGACAGACTATGCGTTGGATGGCCGTTCCCCATCCGACGTGAAAGTACCCAAAAATCTCAGGCTATGACCTGAAATACGGGTACAAGCTTCTCATCAATCTTCGAGGGTAGCGTGACTGCTACCCTCAATTTTTTCATGGAGTACGTTATGTCTATAGACTGGAACTGGGGAATATTTCTACAGCCCGCCCCGTTCGGCAACACCACTTATCTGGGCTGGATCTGGAATGGCTTCCAGGTCACCGTCGCCTTGTCCATCTGCGCATGGATAATCGCTTTCTTTGTCGGCTCACTGTTCGGTATTTTGCGTACCGTCCCGAATAAATGGCTTTCGGGTATGGGCACACTGTATGTCGAGTTATTCCGTAATGTGCCGCTTATCGTGCAGTTTTTTACCTGGTACTTAGTGGTGCCGGAATTACTGCCCGAAAACCTCGGCATGTGGTTTAAGTCTGAGCTTGACCCGAATATACAATTCTTCCTCTCGTCGATGATTTGCCTCGGTCTGTTTACCGCCGCTCGTGTCTGCGAACAAGTTCGTGCTGCTATTCAATCGCTACCTCGCGGGCAGAAAAACGCGGCACTCGCGATGGGGCTGACCCTGCCGCAAGCCTATCGTTATGTTTTGCTACCGAATGCCTACCGCGTGATTGTGCCGCCAATGACCTCTGAGATGATGAACCTGGTGAAGAACTCGGCCATCGCATCAACCATTGGCCTGGTCGATATGGCCGCGCAAGCCGGTAAATTGCTCGACTACTCTGCTCACGCCTACGAATCATTTACCGCCATCACACTCGCTTATGTGCTGATTAACGCCGTGATTATGCTGGTGATGTATGTGGTTGAACGTAAAATTCGCCTGCCTGGCAACATGGGAGGCAAATAATGTACGATTTTGACTGGACTTCAATTTTACCCGCTATGCCATACCTGATTCAGGGGTTAATTATCACCCTGAAAATCACGGTCACTGCGGTGGTCATCGGTATCGTGTGGGGAACCTTGCTGGCAGTGATGCGCCTGTCGCCAATCAAGCCAATCGCCTGGTTTGCCAGCGCCTACGTCAACGTTTTCCGTTCTATCCCGCTGGTGATGGTGCTGCTGTGGTTCTATCTGGTGGTGCCGGGGTTCTTACAGAAAGTGTTGGGGCTTTCGCCACAGACGGACATCCGCCTGATTTCGGCGATGGTCGCCTTCTCGATGTTTGAAGCCGCCTACTATTCCGAAATTATTCGTGCCGGTATTCAGAGCATTTCACGCGGGCAGTCTCATGCCGCGCTGGCGCTCGGGATGACACACTGGCAGTCAATGAAACTGATTATCCTGCCACAAGCCTTCCGCGCGATGGTGCCGTTACTGTTAACCCAGGGCATCGTCTTATTCCAGGATACGTCGTTGGTATATGTATTAAGCCTGGCTGATTTCTTCCGTACCGCGACCACCATTGGCGAGCGCGACGGAACCCAGGTTGAGATGATTCTGTTTGCCGGTTTGGTGTATTTCGTCATCAGTTTGAGTGCTTCGCTGTTGGTTACCTACTTGAAGAAAAGGACAGTGTAATGATTTCCCTGAAAAATGTTTCTAAATGGTACGGTCACTTTCAGGTGCTAACCGACTGCTCAACGAGCGTTAAAAAAGGCGAAGTGGTGGTAGTTTGTGGGCCGTCTGGTTCCGGTAAATCAACACT
The DNA here is from genome assembly GCF_004361975.1 of Buttiauxella sp. JUb87. Classification (NCBI taxonomy): domain Bacteria; kingdom Pseudomonadati; phylum Pseudomonadota; class Gammaproteobacteria; order Enterobacterales; family Enterobacteriaceae; genus Buttiauxella; species Buttiauxella sp. JUb87. The sequence goes on along the minus strand of NZ_SNVY01000003.1, from coordinate 398,495 downwards.
GATCAAAACCGTCAACGGTCTGGAACCGGTGCAAAAAGGCGAGATCGTGGTAAACGGCACGCAGGTAAACCACAAGAAAACCAATCTGGCTGAATTGCGCTCGCACGTTGGCATGGTGTTCCAACACTTTGAGCTTTTCCCGCATCTGTCGATTATTGAAAACCTGACGCTGGCACAAGTGAAAGTACTGAAGCGCAACAAAGAAGAGTCGCGTAAAAAAGGGCTTAAGTTGCTCGAGCGCGTTGGGCTGACGGCGCATGCCGATAAGTTCCCGGCGCAGCTTTCCGGCGGCCAGCAGCAACGTGTGGCGATTGCGCGCGCGTTGTGTATGGACCCGGTTGCCATGCTGTTTGACGAACCAACTTCCGCGCTTGATCCCGAGATGATCAACGAAGTGCTGGACGTGATGGTCGAACTGGCAAACGAAGGCATGACCATGATGGTGGTGACACACGAAATGGGCTTTGCCCGTAAAGTGGCGAACCGCGTGATCTTTATGGATGAAGGGAAGATTGTCGAAGATTCCAATAAAGAAGACTTCTTCAACAATCCGCAGTCTGAGCGAGCGAAAGACTTCCTGGCGAAAATCCTGCACTAAAAGCCTAAAAAAAGGGTGGATGCTATATGGCATCCACCCTTTTCAGTTAAAACCCGCGTCTACCCCTGATATTCCTCGCTATTTACCCAGGCATGATCCTGCTCCCAGGTAAACATCCACTTGCGAACCGGCCCAGCCATCACGTTCAAATAATAGCTGTCATAACCCGCCATAGTGGCCACCGGATGATATCCCTTCGGCACCTTCACCACGTCTTTGTCATAGACTGCCATGCATTCGTCCAGTGAACGATCATCGGTATACACACGCTGCATACAGAAACCCTGCGACGGGTTGAGGCGATGGTAATACGTCTCCTCAAGATAGGTTTCGTTGGGCGGGTTATCCGTGTCGTGCTTATGGCTGGGATAAGAGCTGGTGCAGCCTTCATTGGTATACACCTCGACAACCAACAAGCTGTCGGCGGCTTTATCTTCCGGCAGAATATTATGCACATAGCGCTGGTTATGGCCTTTACCCCGCGCCTCGGCAGCAATATCTTGCGGCGCGATAAGCCGTGTTTTGTGCGTGCCTTTACCCGGTGCCGAACATACCGCCAGTTCAAGCTGGGTCAGCGCTTCGACTTGCACCGTTTCGCCGCTTGTGACATACACCGCCCACGGTTTACTCCGCTCAAACGGGCTCATACGGCCACCAATTTCCGGGAAACGTGCATAAGGCGTGTCGATGGTGGCACGTCCTGCCACCAACACCAGGCAACGCTCGTCATCCACTGCGGGCAATTCCAGGCGCTGCCCTTCACGCAGTTGATAAACGTCAAAACCGACATATCCCCAGCCTGCCGTATGCGGCGTAATGTGTTGCGTACGCCCCTGCTCGTCTGGCTGTTGCCAGCGCGAAAGTAATCTGGACATCGGTACTCCTTAAATCAGCACAGTTAAATCAGCCCGGCATCCCGCGCCAGTTTGCTGAGGTTGTTGTAGCCCAGGCGTGCGTAAGTCAGCGGATGGGCGATCGCCGGATCTTGCTCCGCTTCCACCACCAGCCAGCCGCTATAACCTTGTTTTTTCAGCAGCGCCATAATCGGCGGGTAATCCACGCAACCGTCGCCCGGTACGGTGAAAACGCCACTCAACACGGCATCGAGGAAACTGGTCTTGCGGTTTTTAACATCCGCCAGCACGTCAGCGCGCACGTCTTTGCAGTGCACATGATTGATGCGCTCAATCCAGCGCTCGGCGACTTTCAGCGGCGAAGCCCCGGCAAAAGTAAGGTGACCGGTATCGAGCAACAAACCGACTTCTGGCCCGGTGTGAGTCATCAGGTTATCCACATCCTGAGCGCTCTCAATCACTGTTCCCATATGGTGATGGTAGGCAATTTGTACGCCCTGTTGTTGGGTGTAGCGCGCAAAAGCCGTCAGCTTTTCGCCATATTCTGCCCAACGTTCAGCAGGGAAACGCGGGCGCAGGTGAACCGGCGTTTGCTGCTCACCGTGAATACAACCAGAGACTTCAGCAAACACCAGCACCTTTGCCCCCAGTTCGCGCAGCAGAGTTAAATGGGGCTGCACCGCCTCAATTTCTTCTTCAACGGAACGTTCCAGCAGGCGGCCCGAGTACCAGCCGGAGACCAGTTTCAGCTGATGCTTATCCAGAATTGGCCCCAGAACACGCGCCTCACGCGGGAATTTATTCCCCAGTTCAAAGCCTGCAAAACCGGCTTCTTTCCCTTCGCTCAGGCAAGTTTCCAGCGAAGTGTCAGCACCCAGTGAAGGCAGGTCGTCATTGGTCCAGGTCAGTGGGTTAATGCCTAAATGTACCGTCATGATCTTCTCCTTAGAATTGTGTCTGCCCGCGTGCACGCCATAAGGCTATCAACCGCAGGTAGTTGTCCCGGATACGGGCAATCAGTTGCGCATCATCAATCTCGCGTTTTAACCAGGCCTGCGACGCTTCACCAAACAAGGTGCGCCCTACCGCAAAACCTTTCACAATCGGATAATCTGCCGCCGCATTAAATCCGGCGCGCAGCACTTCCACTGCCGCATCCAGTCCAAGAATGACGACGCCACGGCAATGCGGATCGCGTTTTTCTACCAGCTCGCTCAAGGCTTCCCATCCCTGGCTGCTAAGCGGCGGCAATTTCCACCAGTCCGGATAAATACCGAGGTTGTAGAAGCGCGAGATCGCTCGCAAATAAAGGTCATCGCTGCGCGGCATGTCGGCGGGCAAAATCACTTCCAGCAGTAATTCATGGCCGGACTGGCAACAGGCGCGATACACCTCCGTCACCTTTTGCTCTTGCTCAAGGCGCAAAGCGTGAGCGTCTTCCGGATGGAAGAACACCAGACATTTCACAATGTGTTCCTGCGGCCAGCTAATCAGCTGCGAGCCAATATTGCCGTGTTCCATCTCCAGCGGGCGCGAACCGGGTAGCTCGATTGGGCGGCCAATCCACCAGCCTTCGCCAGTAATGGCATTCAGTGCATCCTGGCCGAAAGTCCCGTCGCACAACAGACCAGCTTTCCCTTCCAGTTCGGCATGCTTTGCCGCCTCACGGCTAGCCTGCAAAATCAGCTGCTTCAGCGCCGGAATGCGCTTTAAATCTGCCCCGCAGCTCAATGCCATATCTTCAAGCTGACTGCGATGATCAAAGGCCATTACGCACAGTTCCGGCCACTGCCGGCGGCGAGTGGTTACGCGATGCAGATGATTCAGACGCGCGTCAAGATCGGGGCGTGGCACTTGCTGTTCGCGGGCTAAATAGTCATCAAGCTCCACTTTGCTCGGCATGGCTGGCGCACAGCCGTGGCGTGAAACCACCAGTGCGCCACAGGCGTTCGCGTAACGACACGCCTGCTCCCAGCCTTCATCATTGAGATAACCACGCATCAGGCCGGACATAAACGCATCGCCCGCCCCCAGCACATTCAGCACTTCAACCCGCACGCCCGTGACATTAATGCCGCCGTCCAGCGAGTCCGGGATCTGGCCGGTAAACACTGAACAGCCTTGTGCACCACGCTTACACACCAGTGTTGCGCCGCTCACTTCACGCACCTGTTTCAGGGCAGTAAGTGTGTCAGTCGAGCCGCCAGCAATGTGGAACTCTTCCTCCGTGCCGACAATCACATCAAACAGATGCAGCACCGATTGCAGTTGCTGTGTGACTTGCTGGGCGGCGATAAAACGCGTTTCCCCATCGCCCAGCGCCGTCAGCCCCCAGAGCACCGGACGGTAGTCAATATCCAGTGCGGTGCGCACTTCGTTGCGCCGCGCATAGTTCAGCGCGGTCAGCACCGCCTCGCGGGTCGCGGGATGGGAAAGATGGGTTCCGGTGATGGCAAGACAACGCGCCGAAGCAATGTACTCCTCGCTAAAATCACTGGCGGTAATCGCCATATCTGCGCAGTTATCGCGGTAAAAAATCAGCGGAAAGGTGTCCCGGTCTTTGATGCCGAGCAGCACCAGCGCGGTGAGCCGTTCGGTATCGGTAATCAGATGGCTGGTATCACAACCGACTTGCGTCAGTTCCTCACGCAGAAAACGCCCCATATGCTCGTCGCCAACGCGAGCCAGCATCGACGACTTCAGCCCCTGTCGTGCCGTTCCGTAAGCGACATTCCCCGATGAACCGCCCAAATAGCGGGCGAAACTGCTGGCATCCTCGAGGCGTGCGCCAATCTGCTGGCTGTAGAGATCAACCGCGACTCGCCCCATGCAAATCAGATCTAACTGCTTTTGTTTCATGCTCCGTCCTCAAACAATTTCAGATACGTTTACCCAGCGGCCACTCTGGTGAGACAGGGCGATAGCATCGAGGATGCGCGACACCTTCCAGCCCTCTTCAAAGTCCGGCCACATTGGCGCGTCAGCGGCGATCCCGTCGATCAAATCACGCACTTCGACGGTTTTCTGATCGTTAAAACCAATGCCATGACCCGCGCCCATACAGAACGCGCCGTAGTCAGGATGCGCCGGGCCGACGAGCAGCGTGCGGAACCCCTGGCGGCCTTCAGGATCGCTTTGCAGATACAGCTTCAGCTCTGCCATGCGCTCCTGGGTAAAAGTGATCGCGCCTTTGGTTCCCGTCACCGTCCAGGTCAGTCCCATTTTGCGCCCACAAGCCACGCGGGAGGTTTCAATCACACCCTGCGCCCCGCCCTCAAAACGCACCATGGCGTGTGCCTGATCTTCGTTTTCCACGGCGACCATCTCGCTGCTGCCTGCCTGTGCCGGGCGCTGTGGCACCACGGTTTTCAGGTCGCCACAAACTTGCTGGATATCCCCCACCAGGTACTGCGCCATATTGACGATATGCGCCGCGAGATCGCCAAGCGCCCCAAGGCCAGCCGTCTCTTTGAAGCAGTGCCAGTGAATCGGCGCGAGCGGGTCAGACATATAGTCTTCGTTATGGGTGCCGTAAAAGTGGATAACCTCGCCAATTTCCCCGCGCTCGATAATCTGTTTTGCCAGCTGCGCGGTGGGGTTTTTCATGTAGTTGAAGCCGACGAGAGTTTTCACTCCGGCACAATGCGCCGCATCGACCATCAATCGGGCATCACGGGCGTTAAGCGCCAGCGGCTTTTCCGAGTAAACGTGTTTGCCGTGGCGAATCGCCTCCAGCGCCATCTCTTTATGCAGATGGTTCGGTGAGCAAATATCCACCACGTCAATATTTGGATCCGCCACCAGCTCGCGCCAGTTGCCGGTTGAGCGGTTAAATCCAAAAGCGGCGGCACGTGTGGCGGCCAGTTCAGGCGTCACTTCTGCCACCATTTCGCGCACCAACTCGCCGCGCAAATCAAATACGGTCGGTGCCTGGGCGTAAGCAATCGCATGGGCTTTGCCGATATAACCGGTGCCGATTAAACCAATCCTGACTTTTTTCATAGTGTGTTCCTGGATTAAATCGCGCCACGACGGCTCTTGGCGTAGGTATCAAACGCTACCGCCAGTACGATGATCAGACCGGTAATAATTTGCTGGTAGTAAGCTGAGACGTTCATCAGCACCAGCCCGTTAATCAGAATGCCCATGATGATGGCACCGATAATCGTGCCGCTGATGCGCCCGTAGCCGCCCATCAACGAGGTGCCGCCAATCACCACCGAGGCAATCACGCGCAGCTCAAACGAGATACCCGCCACCGCTTCGGCACTGCCCAGACGCGCACTGAGCACAAACCCAGCAAGCCCCGCCAGACAACCAATCACCACATAAACGCTGACCAGTACCCGTTTAACGTTGACCCCAGCCAGGCGCGCCGCTTCGGGGTTGCCGCCAATCGCGTAGACAAAGCGGCCCCAGCGGGTTTTATGCAGCGCCAGATAGCCAAGAATAGAAACGATGGCGAAAATCCAGATCGGCACAGATATGCCGAGAATATCCCCGCGCCCCCACCAGCGATAACCAGCGTCAAAGCCCGCGATAGGCGCACCATCGTTAATCACCAGCGTCAGGCCGCGCCAAATCGTCATGCCACCGAGCGTGACGATAAACGGCGGCAGACGCAGACGCGTGACGCCAAGGCCATGCAGAAAACCGATAAACGTGCCGATCGCGAGGCAAATCCCCAGCCCCAGCAACCAGCTAAAACCACCCCATGCACCTGCATCCACGGTGGTAAAGTTGTCGCCTTTAATCACATAAGCGGCAGTCATGGCGCACACCGCCAGAATCGACCCCACCGAGAGATCGATACCCGCCGTGAGGATCACAAAGGTCATGCCGACGGCAATGATCCCGTAGATCGACACTTCGGTCAGGATGTTGAAAATATTACGTTCGCTAAGGAAGTTGCTGTTTTGCAACTGGAAGAACACCAGCAGCAGAATCATAAATATCAGCACACCAAAGCGTTCAAAGAAGGCAATCGGATCAAAGCGCGATGCGCCCTTCGCCGGAGCCTGAGTTTTGGAAATCATCTGTGTCATGGGCTCCCCCGTTATGCGGCGTTTAAAGCGTGGTGGTTGATAGCCATCAGGGTCATCAGCCGTTCTTCGTTAGCGTCGTCACCGTGTAATTCGCCGGTAACCCGCCCTTCGCTGAGGGTGATGATCCGGTCGGAAACCGCAAGGATTTCAGGTAAGTCTGAGGAGATAACAATCACCGCGACGCCTTGTTTAGCCATATCAAACAGCACCTGGTGGACTTCAGATTTAGTGCCGACGTCGATACCGCGCGTCGGTTCATCGACAATCAGCACTTTTGGGTTGAGCGCCATGCAGCGAGCCAGAATCACTTTTTGCTGATTGCCGCCGGACAACTTGCGCACTTCCTGTTCGGCGTTGACCATCTTGATTTGCAGCGCCTTTTGGTAGGCTTCAATCAGCGCATCTTCTTTGCGCGGGCTGACGAAATAGCGCCAGGTCAGCAGCGAGGACAGGCTTGATAGCGTGAGGTTTTCGCGAATCGATAACCCCAGCACCGCGCCCTCTTTTTTGCGGTCTTCCGGTACCAGGGCAATGCCACACTCCAGCGCGTACATTGGGTTTTGCGGCTGGTAAGGTTTGCCGTCTAACTCGAAAGTTCCCTGGGTGAATTTGTCCGCGCCGAACAGGCAACGCGCCACCTCGGTACGGCCTGCACCCACCAGCCCGGCAATCCCCAGAACTTCGCCACTGTGCACGTGAAAACTGATGTCTTTAAGCGCGATGCCGTGCGGATCAAGCGGCGGTTTCTCACGGCTTAACCCCTTCACGGACAGGCGAATGGGTTTATCTTCATGATGGGTCAGGCTCGAGTCACGGCGGTCAAACACCACATCGCGCCCCACCATCAGACGAATAATTTGTTCAACACTGGTGCCTGCGACTTCGCCGGAGCCGGTGTAGCGCCCGTCCTGGAACACGGTAAAACGGTCGCAAAGCTGGAAAACTTCATGCAGGCGGTGGGTGACGTAAATAATGCTGACGCCGCGGCCTTTTAGTTCGCGCACCACGCGGTGCAGGCTTTCGACTTCACTGTCACTCAGCGCCGCCGAAGGTTCGTCCATAATGATCAGTTTGGCGTTAAGGGTTAACGCACGGGCAATTTCCACCATCTGTTGCTGGGCGACGCTCAGGCGCGCCACCGCTGTGGTCGGTGCCACGTTGAGTTGCAGATAATCAAGAATCACCTGCGCTTCCTGGTTTACCGCTTTGGCATCGACGATTAAATTGCGACGGCGTGGTTCGCGCCCAAGAAACATATTTTCCGCCACCGTCATATTCGGCAGCAGGTTAAACTCCTGATAAATCGTGATAATGCCTTTTTGCTGACGGGCCACCGGCGACTCGTCCACCGCCAGCTTTTCACCGTTAAACCAGATTTCACCACGAGTTTGCGGCTGTGCACCCGCCAGCGCCTTCAACAGCGTGGATTTACCCGCGCCATTTTCACCGAGCAGCGCATGGATTTCCCCCTGCCCGACGGTGAGCTGTGCATTGCTCAGCGCCCAAACGCCGGAAAAGCTTTTCGCCAGTTCGCTGACTTTCAATAAGGATTGCGACATCAGACTGCTCCTCTTTCCGCAGGTATCCTTTAGATTTCAAGCTGCAGCACGGCGGCAACTAAGCGCATCCCCAGGGAACATAGCGAACTATGTGACTGGGGTGCGGGAAGGCAGCCAACACAGCTGCAGCTTGAAAGATGACGGATACTATTTGCCGGCTTCGCCGATACGTTCAGCTTTATCCAGATTCTCTTTGGTGATCATGGTTGGTGCGTAATCGGCACCGGTGATCTCTTTTTTCTCGCGGATGTTGGCAACCAGTTGGCTCATTGCGGTAGTCACCGCGTAGCCCGGACGCTGATCGGCGGTGACTTGCAGCCAACCGTCGCGCACACGCGCCAGCGCTTCTGGTACCGCATCAAAACCGGTGACCATGATTTCGCCCGGTTTCACGCCTTGTTCCTGAAGGGCTTCGATGGCACCCAGCGCCATATCGTCGTTAGCAGAAAGAATGACTTGTGGTTTTTTCGGCAGTGACGGCAGCACGCTTTCTACAATGCGCATCCCTTCGGAACGCATCCAGTTACCGGTCTGATCGGCGACGATTTTGTATTTATCGCCACCGGCTTTCAGGCTGTCGCGAATGCCTTTGGTACGTTCAATGTTGGAAGAAGAACCTGGCTGGCCGGTCAGCAGAATAATCTCCGCGCCATTGGGGAATTTCGACTTCACGTAGTCAGCCACCGCCTGGCCGCCTTTATAGTTATTGGCACCAAAGTGCGGCACTTTTTTCTCGGTGGTGACCGTACGGTCGAGCGTGACGACAGGAAGTTTGGCATCCTGAATTTCACTGACTGCGCTGGAGACCGCGTTAACGTCGTTGGGTGAAACGATAAACCCCTGAGCGCCGCGCGTAATGGCGTTTTCAAGATCGGCCACTTGTTTAGGTGAGCTGCCCTGGCTGTCCAGCACCTGTAACTGCACGCCCATTTCTTTAGCGGCTTTTACCGCAGTGCGCTGCATATGCACTTCAAACGGCATCGCCAGGTTTGGCGTACTAAAGACAATTTGCTCGTTTTCGGCGAAAGCCGGAGCGGTAGCGAGTGCGATGAGGGCAGCAAGAATAATTTTTTTCATTGTTATCTCTCTTTGTGTGTAGGGTTCGGGAGTTACAACGCTATTTCACGCTGGCAACGCAGGGATTCCAGTGCCTTGTCGGCCAGATACAGCGCGCGTTCACCGTCGTCACCGCTGCACTCTGGCTTCGCTTCACCACGTAAAATGGCGACAAAATGCAGCCACTCTGCGGCATAAGCCTCTTTGTATCGTTGCAGGAAGAAGTGCTCAGGCAGTGCGCTGTTGCAGCCGTTGGCACCGAAATGCTGCACCTGGTTTTCCAGAATGTTGCCCGCGCATAACAAGCCGTTTGAACCGTGCAATTCCAGGCGCTGATCGTAGCCATAAGCCGAACGGCGGCTATTGACGATGGTGGCAAGCGCGCCGGATGCGTACTTCAGCACGATGAAAGCGGTGTCAATGTCACCCGCTTCGCCAATCGCCGGGTCAACCAGATTGCTGCCCTGGGCATAAATCGCCACTGGCTCTTCACCCATGATGAAACGCGCCATGTCGAAATCGTGGATGGTCATATCGCGGAACATACCACCGGAAACGCGCACGTATTCCGCAGGCGGTGGCGACGGGTCGCGGGAAATAATCATCAGCGATTCAGGTTTGCCAATCAGCCCTTGCTGGGCCTGGGTTTTGACGCGACGAAACTGAGGATCAAAGCGGCGGTTAAAACCGATGAATAGCGGCACATCACGTTCTTTGACCACTTTCAGGCAGTCACGCACGCGGGCCAAATCGAGGTGGACAGGTTTTTCACAGAAGATGGCTTTGCCGTGGAAAGCGGCAAGTTCAATTAAATCGGCGTGCGTGTCGGTGGCGGAGGCAATCAGCACCGCGTGGACGTTTGGGTCGGCCATCGCTTCGCTTACGCTCTGCTGGCGAGCCTGATACAGCGTGGCAATGCGGCTGGCGTTTTCCTGGTTCGGATCAACAACTGACCAAAGGGTGGTCTCTTTGTGGGCTGCAATATTGGCGGCGTGGATCTGGCCGATGCGACCTGCGCCCAGTAAGGCAATGTTAAACATAGCGGCTCCCGATATTGGCATAGCTTTAGAGTCAAGTACCGGGGTGACCCCGGCAATGCGTACAGTTGATTTAACGACTCTTTAAATAAAACATTTATTTCATTTTAATGAATAGTGAAAATTCTATTTTTGAGTCAGGGTTAACATTTTGTCTATTTTATGGGTCTGATTTGTTATCAAAGTCACAACATCGCACAATATTGCATCACTTAAGGGAGGGGGTTTCAGCTTGATTGCAGGGAGTGGAGCAGAAAAGGAGCAAAACGTGGCAAAAAATGAAATGAACATTCCGCTTACAATACCAGCGGAATGTTCAGGGGTGAGGATTGAGATTAATACTGACGGGCGCGTTTAAGCATCGCTAACGTTTTAGCGGCAGCATCCGTCACTGAGCCAGAAGATGCCGTTTGCGCATCGCCTGTACGCCACCAGGCTTCGTAATCATGAGTCATGGTTTTTGGCAGCACTTTGATGTCCAGTAGTGTCGGACCTGGATGCAAAGCTGAAGCTTCCAGCGCGGCCAGCAAACTTTGTTCGTCGTTGACTCGCCAGGCGCGGCAGCCGTAACTTTCGGCATTCTTCGCAAAATCGACTTTAACCAGCGGCCCGTCAAGTTGCCCGGTTTCGGGGTTACGCCTGCGGTTCTCTGTGCCGAAACTACCCATTCCATGACCCATTTGCAGGTTGTTGATACAGCCGAATCCTGCGTTATCAAACAGCAAGATGGTGATTTTGATGCCTTCCTGTACCGCGGTTTGCAGTTCCGAATGCAGCATCAAATACGAGCCGTCCCCAACCATGGCGTACACCGGCTGCTTCGGTTTCGCAAGCTTCGCCCCGACTGCGGCGGCAATCTCGTAACCCATGCAGGAGTAGCCGTATTCCAGGTGGTAGCTATCCGCTGTTTTGACCTGCCACAGACGCTGTAAATCGCCAGGCAATGAACCTGCTGCACCAACGACTATCGCGTTTTCCTCGATGTGCTGGTTAACCAGACCGAGTACGCGCGTTTGTGTCAGACATGTTCCGAGAACCTCGCTGTATTCGGCAAGCTGCGCATCCAGATGCCCGAAGACTTCTGGCTTGTCATGCGGCTGCCAGCGCCGTGTCCATAACCGCTGGCACTCTTCATGCCACGCGGCTTTGGCTTTAACAGGCTCATCGCGCCATGCCGACTGATAATCCAGCGTACGTAGCCCGACGGTTAAACGCTCCAGCCCGACTTGTGCATCCGCCACCAGCGGCGTGGCATCCAGTTTCAGAGCATCAAACTCAGCCACATTTAGCAGCAAGAATTCGACGTCAGGATGGCAAAATAGCGATTTTGATCCGGTGGTGAAATCAGTCAAACGTGTACCGACGCCAATCACTAAATCTGCCTGCGCTGCCAGTTGGTTAGCCGCCAGACCACCGGTGACGCCCACCCCACCGAGGTTAAGTGGGTGTTCACTGACAATCGCTCCTTTGCCTGCCTGCGTTTCGACAAATGGCAACTGAACGCTGTCGATAAACTGGTTAAATGCCGCGTGAGCCCCCGAATAGCGCACACCACCACCGCAGATAACCAACGGGCGGCGTTTGCGGGTAATCAGTTCGAGCGCGGCTTGCAGGCGAGTTTCATCCGGTGGACGACGTTCAATAAGATGAACCCGTCGCGCGAAGAAACTTTCCGGATAATCCCAGACTTCGCCCTGCACATCTTGCGGCAGGCAGATGGTGACCGCACCGGTTTCCGCCGGATGAGTGAGCACTCGCATCGCGCTTAACATCGCACTCATCAATTGCTCAGGGCGATTGATCCGATCCCAGTAGCGAGACACCGGACGGAAGCAGTCATTGGTACTCAGACTCAGGTCATGGAACTGTTCTATTTGTTGCAATACCGGATCGGGCTGGCGGCTGGCGTAAATATCCCCCGGCAGCAACAGCAACGGAATACGGTTGGCGGTAGCGGTGGCCGCTGCGGTCACCATATTCGCAGCCCCTGGCCCGACCGATGAAGTCACCGCATAGATTCGCCTGCGACAATGTTGTTTCGCAAAGCCGGTGGCAATATGCGCCATGCCTTGTTCGTTACAACCCTGATGGACTTTCAGATGGCCTGGGTTTTCTTCCAGTGCCTGACCTATCCCCAGCACGTTGCCGTGCCCGAAGATGGTCATCACCCCAGCAACAAACGGCGTTTCTTCACCATCAATGTTGACGTATTGCTGGTTCAAAAACCTGACCAGGGCCTGCGCCATGGTCATGCGTTGTGTCGTCATGCTTCCCCCTGTTAGCCCAGCGTCGGCATAGAAAACGCAGCGCCTTGCTGATGGCTGGTTTCAGGCCAGCGAGCCGTGATGGTTTTCATGCGGGTGTAGAAACGAACGCCATCACTGCCGTGAACATTCAGCGGCCCGAAAATCGAACGCTTCCATCCACCAAAGCTGTGGAATGCCATCGGTACCGGAATCGGCACGTTAACGCCGACCATACCCACCTGCACCTCTTCACAGAAGCGGCGCGCCGTGCCGCCATCGCCGGTGAAAATCGCCGTGCCGTTGCCGTACTCATGATGATTAATCAGGTCGATGGCGCTGCGGTAATCCGCGGCACGCACCACACACAGCACTGGGCCAAAGATTTCTTCTTTATAGATAGTCATTTCTGGGGTGACATTATCGAACAACGTCGGCCCAACGAAATATCCACCTTCGTTGCCTGCAAGCTTCAGACCGCGCCCATCGACACGCAACGTCGCCCCTTGTGATTCGCCACTATCAATGTAGCCAAGCACTTTGGCGCGGTGTGGCGCTGAAATCAGCGGACCCATTTCGTTTTCTGGCCCTGATGTCAGCCCAGGCCCAACCCGCAGCTTAGCGATTTGTTGCTCAAGCCTTACGCAGAGATCGTCTGCGGTTTGGTCGCCCACCGCGACGACCACGGAGAGTGCCATACAGCGTTCACCCGCCGCACCGTAAGCCGCGCCCATAATCGCGTTTGTTGCCATTTCCATGTCCGCATCAGGCATCAGGATGCAGTGGTTTTTCGCCCCACCCAATGCCTGGCAACGTTTGCCGTGAGCGGAAGCCGTCTGGTAGATATATTCAGCAATCGGCGTCGAACCAACAAAACTCACCGCCTGCACGCGCGGGTCGGTCAGCAGGACATCTACCGCTTCTTTATCACCTTGCACCACATTGAAGACGCCGTCCGGCAGACCAGCCTCTTTGAGCAATTGCGCCAGGCGTAACGCTAACGACGGGTCTTTTTCAGAAGGTTTGAGCACGAAGGTATTGCCGGTCGCCAGGGCAATAGGGAACATCCACATCGGCACCATCGCCGGGAAGTTGAAAGGGGTGATGCCCGCACAGACGCCGAGCGGTTGCATCAGCGAGTGGCTATCGACACCGGTGCCGACGTTTGCCGAGTGCTCACCTTTTTGCAGATGTGGAATACCACAGGCGAACTCCACCACCTCAAGGCCACGGGTCAATTCGCCCACCGCATCGGAATAAACTTTGCCGTGTTCTTCGCTGATAAGCTTCGCCAGGCTGTCCATATGCTGTTCAAGCAGGCTTTTAAAACGGAACATGACACGCGCACGTTTCAGCGGAGCCTGTCGCGCCCAACCGGCAAATGCCTGTTGGGCGGCAGCGATCGCCTGTTCGGTCTGTTGCGCGGTGCTCATTGCCACCTGGCGGATTTGTGCGCCAGTGGCCGGGTTGAAGATCGCCTGAACGCGTGAGCTGTTGCCCATGACGCATTCACCGTGAATGAAATTCGCTACCGTCTCCATCTGTACCCTCTCACATTTATGGTCGATTCCTGAACACTGTATATGAAATAAACATTCCATTTAATGGTTAAATAAAACAAATGTTGATTATTGTGATCAGAAATCAGTTTTTGTGTTAAGCGCAGCGGCGGGGTAACGGGATAGAGACTACTATGATTTCATATCGGATCTGTTTTGGTATATTTGTTTCATTTTCACCGTTGCTGGGGTTAAATATGTTTCAGCAACCATTTCTTTGAGGAAGGTAATTTGACCACCGCGACCAACCTGAGCGAGTTACAGCAGCAGATTCGCGACCGCTACGACAGCCTGAGTAAACGGTTGCAGCAAGTTTCCCGTTACGTGCTGGATAACACCAACAGCGTGGCGTTTGATACCGTAGCCGCCATTGCCGAACGCGCAGAAGTGCCGCCCTCAACGCTGATCCGCTTTGCCAATGCTTTTGATTTCAGCGGGTTCAACGAAATGAAACAGCTGTTTCGCATGAATCTGGTGGAGGAAACCGCCAGCTATACCGACCGCGCACGATTGTTCCGCGAAATGGAAAGCGAGGCGGTGCCTGAAACGCCACTCGATATTTTGCAGGAGTTTGCCCGTTCCAATGCACAAGCTTTGCAGCAACTAGCCGCACGCACTGAGCCGGAAATGTTACAGCGAGCGGTGACTTTGCTGGCAGAAGCGGAAACAATTTATATCGTCGGCCTGCGCCGTTCGTTTAGCGTGGCAGCGTATCTAAGTTATGCGCTGAGCCACCTGGAGTGCCGCCCGATTCTGCTCGACGGTCTCGGCGGGATGCTGCGTGAGCAAGTGAATCGAGTGAAAGCGAAAGATGTGGTGGTGCTGATTAGCTTCTCGCCATATGCCCAGGAAACGTTGATGGTCAGTGAAAAAGCGGCAAGCACTGGCGCACGGCAAATCGTGATTACGGACAGCCAGATTAGCCCGCTGGCCACGTTCAGCGATTTGTGTTTTGTGGTTAAAGAAGCGCAGGTTGATGCTTTCCGCTCCCAGTCTGCCACGCTGTGTCTGGTGCAGTCGTTGATGGTGGCGCTGGCCTATTATCAGGGAACGCCGCACAGTAGTTTATCGCCCGAAGCTTAGCCCCATGAAACCATGGGGCTGATGACAATTTAAGGTTCGAAAGGTCTGCGGCCAAACTGGTTATGTCCGCATTTCGGGCAGACGGGCAGCACGTCCGGGGTGTAAACGGCAAGGTGGAAGTGACAGTTCTCGCAAACCAAATTGCCAAGCCCAACCACTTCACCGCTGTGATAGACACCGTGATGGTTGAGATCCTGAAAGACTTCGCGCCACTCAAGCTGCGTTTTGTCAGTGATGTCAGCCAGTTCCTGCCAGAGACTTTCTTTAATGACGCGCATGAAAACGCTGTCGGTAAATTCGTCCTGGCTTTCATTGTAGCTGCGGGCAAACTCTTCCAGATCACGCCGCACTGCACGCGTCACTTCATCAACTTCGGTACGCGTTAGCTCCCCAGTTTCGTTCATGCGTTTACGCGCGCTGGCGACCAGTTCGTCTATATCGCGCTCGCCATTACGTAACCGTTCGGTGAGCGAGGCCACCAGTTCACGGTAAAATTGAGCAACCTTGTTCATCGTCTGCTTACCTCCTTGAAGAGATTCCTGCATTCAGTGTCGGCTAACCTGCTCTAATAGTAGACGTTAATCGGCTATCACTTTGTTAGTTTGCCCACAAGCAAGGTAAAAAAGTGCAAATGAGAAATGCAGACTCCAGCTTTCTAAAGGCTGTTTTGCGGCACTCTTATCGGCTATGCTATGCCGATCTGAAATTAATAGTTAAAGCTACAACCTGTAGCTGTCTTTCATCACAGGACCACTGGCTGCCATGCAAGAGCAATATCGCCCGGAAGAGATAGAATCCAACGTACAGCTTCACTGGCAAGAGAAGCGTACTTTTGAAGTAACCGAAGACGAAGGCAAAGAGAAGTATTACTGCCTCTCGATGCTACCCTATCCTTCTGGCCGACTACACATGGGCCACGTTCGTAACTACACCATCGGTGACGTTATCGCGCGCTACCAGCGCATGCTGGGCAAAAACGTGCTGCAGCCAATCGGCTGGGATGCGTTCGGTTTGCCAGCTGAAGGGGCGGCGGTAAAGAATAACACCGCGCCTGCACCATGGACTTACGACAACATCAATTACATGAAGAACCAGCTCAAAACGCTGGGCTTTGGCTATGACTGGAGCCGCGAGCTGGCGACCTGTACCCCGGAATATTACCGTTGGGAACAGCAGTTCTTCACTCAGCTGTATAACAAAGGCCTGGTTTACAAAAAAACCTCCGCGGTTAACTGGTGCCCGAATGACCAGACTGTGCTGGCAAACGAACAGGTTATCGACGGTTGCTGCTGGCGCTGTGACTCCAAAGTTGAGCGCAAAGAAATCCCACAGTGGTTTATCAAAATCACCGCTTACGCAGATGAGTTGTTAAACGATCTGGATACGCTGGACCATTGGCCTGATCAGGTCAAAACCATGCAGCGTAACTGGATTGGCCGTTCTGAAGGCGTTGAGATCACTTTCGACGTTGAAAACAGCGCTGAGAAACTGACGGTTTACACCACCCGCCCGGACACCTTTATGGGTGTGACTTACCTGGCAGTTGCTGCTGGCCACCCTATCGCACAACAAGCGGCAGTGAACAACCCTGAACTGGCTGCATTCGTCGATGAATGCCGTAACACCAAAGTTGCCGAAGCTGAAATGGCAACCATGGAAAAGAAAGGCGTTGCCACCGGCGTGAACGCCATTCACCCACTGACTGGCGAAGCTGTTCCAGTTTGGGTAGCAAACTTTGTCCTGATGGAATACGGCACCGGTGCGGTGATGGCGGTTCCTGGCCACGACCAGCGCGACTGGGAATTTGCGACGAAATACGGTCTGCAAATCAAACCTGTGATTCTCAATGCCGATGGTAGCGAACCTGATTTATCAGCCGCCGCGATGACCGAAAAAGGCGCACTGTTCAATTCAGGCGAGTTCGACGGCCTGGACTTCCAGAATGCGTTCAACGCCATTGCCGACAAACTGGCAGCGAAAGGCGTGGGCGAACGTAAAATTAACTATCGTCTGCGTGACTGGGGTGTTTCCCGTCAGCGTTACTGGGGTGCGCCAATTCCAATGGTGACTCTGGAAGACGGCACGGTCATGCCAACGCCAGAAGATCAACTGCCGGTTATTCTGCCAGAAGATGTCGTCATGGACGGTATCACCAGTCCAATTAAAGCCGATCCTGAATGGGCTAAAACCACTGTTGATGGCAAACCTGCGCTGCGTGAAACCGACACCTTCGATACCTTTATGGAATCGTCCTGGTACTACGCGCGTTACACCAGCCCGCAGTACGACAAAGGGATGCTGGACTCCAAAGCCGCCAACTACTGGCTGCCGGTAGATATCTATATTGGTGGCATCGAACACGCCATCATGCACCTGCTGTACTTCCGCTTCTTCCACAAACTGATGCGTGACGCAGGCATGGTGACCTCTAACGAGCCAGCCAAACAGTTGCTGTGTCAGGGCATGGTTCTGGCAGACGCGTTCTATTACACCGGCGTTAACGGTGAGCGTAACTGGGTTTCCCCAGCGGATGCGATTGTCGAGCGTGACGAGAAAGGCCGTATTATCAAAGCCTGCGACGCACAGGGCAATGAACTGGTCTATGCTGGCATGAGCAAAATGTCGAAGTCGAAAAACAACGGCATCGACCCGCAAGTGATGGTTCAACGCTACGGCGCAGATACCGTTCGTTTGTTTATGATGTTTGCGTCCCCGGCTGATATGACGCTGGAATGGCAAGAGTCTGGCGTTGAAGGGGCAAACCGCTTCCTGAAGCGTGTCTGGAGACTGGCCTACGAGCACACCAGCCGTGGTGCGGCACCTGCACTTGATATTGCCGCGCTGAACGAAGATCAAAAAGCATTACGCCGTGATGTTCACAAAACCATCGCGAAAGTGACCGATGATATTGGTCGTCGTCAGACCTTTAACACCGCGATTGCTGCCATCATGGAATTGATGAACAAACTGGCAAAAGCACCGCAGGATAGCGAGCAAGACCGCGCTCTGCTGAACGAAGCGCTGTTGGCAGTGGTTCGTATGCTGTATCCGTTCACCCCGCACGTTTGCTTCGATATGTGGCAGTCATTGGGCGGTGAAGGTGATATCGACAACGCGCCATGGCCACAGGCTGATGAGTCAGCGATGGTTGAGGATTCGCTGTTGGTCGTGGTGCAGGTGAACGGTAAAGTTCGCGGCAAAATCACTGTTCCAGCTGATGCGACGCAAGAACAAGTGCAAGAACGCGCAGGTCAGGAACATCTGGTTGCGAAATATCTTGAGGGTGTGACCGTGCGTAAAGTGATTTACGTGCCGGGCAAACTGCTCAATTTGGTTGTGGGCTAAGCGCAGGAGGAACCGTGCGACATCCCTTTGTCAGCTTGTTAGTTATGTTGGCGGTGCTTGTCACCGCCGGGTGTGGTTTTCACCTGCGTGGCAGCACGCAGGTTCCGGATCAGATGAAAACGATGATCCTGAACTCAAGCGATCCCAACGGCCCACTGACACGTGAGATCCGCTCTCAGTTGCGTCTTAACGGCGTCACGCTTGTGGATGATACCGGAACGGGTGTTCGCAAGGATATTCCTTCCCTGCGTATACTGGGAAGCACGCTTGGCCAGGATACCGCATCCATCTTCCAGGATGGGCGTACCGCGGAATATCAAATGGTGATGACGGTTTCGGCACAAGTGCTGATTCCAGGCCACGACATTTATCCGATTAGCGCCAGAGTGTATAAATCATTCTTTGATAACCCACTGAGTGCTTTGGCAAAAGATGCCGAGCAAGAATTGCTTACCAAAGAAATGTACACCACAGCAGCACAACAGCTGATTCGTAAGCTGATGACGGTACAAGTCGAGGACGTTGCTGAGACTAAAGCTGCCGAGAAACCGGTGACGAGCACGACACCAGCGGCATCAACAAGCCGTACGTCGACCACGCTTTCGGCCGCTCCTGGTAGCAAATGATTCGGTTGTACCCTGAACAACTCCGCGCGCAGCTCAATGAAGGGCTGCGCGCGGCGTATCTGTTACTCGGAAACGATCCGCTGTTACTTCAGGAAAGCCAGGATGCGATTCGCCAGACGGCGAGTACCCAGGGCTTTGAAGAACATCATACCGTGCAGATTGATGCCAGCACTGACTGGCAAGATCTGTTCTCAATTTGCCAGGCGCTAAGCCTGTTCGCCAGCCGTCAGACTCTGCTGTTGTTGTTACCAGAAAATGGGCCGAACGCGGCGATTAACGCGCAGTTCGAAACGTTGGTGTCCTTGCTGCACGACGATATTCTGCTGCTGGTGCGTGGCAACAAGTTAACCAAGGCTCAGGAAAATGCTTCATGGCTGGCGAAACTGGCCGACCGCAGCGTGACTGTGACCTGCCAGACGCCTGAACAGGCTCAACTTCCACGCTGGGTTTCTCAACGTGCGAAACAGATGAACCTCCAGCTTGATGACGCGGCCAATCAATTGCTGTGTTATTGCTACGAAGGCAACCTGTTGGCGCTTTCGCAGGCGCTGGAGCGTTTGTCGCTGATATGGCCAGATGGAAAGCTTACGCTGCCACGGGTCGAGCAAGCGGTGAATGATGCCGCACACTTCACCCCTTTCCATTGGGTTGATGCGATTTTGGCAGGCAAAAGTAAACGCGCGCTGCATATCCTTCAGCAGTTAAGGCTGGAGGCCAGCGAGCCGGTGATTTTACTGCGTACGCTGCAACGCGAATTACTGCAACTGGTTAACCTGAAACGCCAGTCGGTAAGCACTCCGCTACGCACTTTATTTGACCAGCAACGCGTGTGGCAAAACCGTCGCGCACTGGTCACTGAAGCGCTTAATCGCTTATCGGCGGACCAGCTTTATCAGGCGGTGCGTCTGCTTTGCCAGGTAGAACTGACGCTAAAGCAAGATTATGGACAATCGGTGTGGGCTGAGCTGGAAGGGCTTTCTCTGCTGTTATGTCATAAAGCTCTGGTGGAAATTTTCACTCATGGCTAACAGCGTTTCGCGTTTAACTGCCCTGTATGGTGGGACATTCGACCCTATCCATTACGGGCATTTAAAACCGGTCGAAGCGTTGGCAAAACAGGTGTCACTGCAACAAGTCACTATCATGCCCAACAACGTGCCTCCCCATCGCCCCCAACCGTTGGCGAACAGCCAACAACGTAAAGCTATGGTCGAGCTCGCCATTGCGGGAAAACCACTATTTCGTCTGGATGACCGCGAACTGCAACGTGAAACCCCGTCGTACACGGTTGAAACGCTGGAACAGTTGCGTGCAGAGATTGGCGCGAATCAACCTCTGGCATTTATCGTGGGCCAGGATTCGTTGCTGAACCTGCAACGCTGGCACCGTTGGGAAACATTGCTGACGTTATGCCATCTGCTGGTTTGCCAGCGCCCCGGGTATGCTCTGTCGATGGATACGCCAGAAGAACAGCAGTGGCTTGATAAGCATCAAACCACTTCGGTTGAAGAACTTCACAGCCTGCCTGCGGGGAGAATTTACCTCGCACCAACGCCACTGTACGACATCTCCGCCACCGCCATTCGCCAGCGTTTAGAGCAACACTTGGCTTGCGATGATCTGCTCCCCCCTGCCGTGGCTGAATTTATTCACCAGCACCAGCTTTATTGCTAAGCACGCGCCGCAACGCATCCAGTAATCTGTCGTTATCCGCCGGGCTTTTGATCGCCACGCGATAATAACGCGCATCAAGCCCCGGGTAGTTTGCACAATGGCGAATCAAGATGTTCTCTTTCAACAACGCCTTTTGTAACTCCAGATCCGCAATGTCACAGCGCAGGAAAATATAGTTCGCGCGCGGCGGCCAAACCGTTATTCCTGGCAATGCGTTCAGAGTATTAAAAAGTCGGGGTTGTTCGGTGTTCAGCCAACGATAACTCGCCTCGATATAAGCGCTATCGTTAAGAATAATCTCGCCCGCCAGCGCAGCAAACGCGTTTATCGTCCAGGGTTCCCGGTGTTCGCGAATGCCCCCAACGGTGGCTGTATCTGCGCTGACCAAATAACCCAGGCGCAGTCCGGCAATAGCAAAAAATTTGGTCAGGGAGCGCAAAACATAAATATTGGGGAAACTCGAAAGCTCAGGGATCAAGCCCGGCTCAGTGGGGATAAAATCGAGAAAAGCTTCATCGACGATGAAAGCAATATTGTTTTCGCGGCAACGCTGCGCAACCGCTAATAACAAAGATCTCTTGAGCAAAAGCCCTGTCGGGTTATTTGGAGTACACAAAAACAGGCAATCCAGCTCAGGGGTTAAAGCTTGCAATAATGATTCATCAGGTTGCCAGCCTTGTGCTTCGGACAAGTGGAAATCCGTTATTTCGCAGCCAATACGGGTTAATGCACGACGATATTCAGCAAAGCCAGGCGTCAGTAATAAAGCCTTTTGTGGGGCAAGTTGCTGAACCAGATTAAAGATCAGTTCTGTTTCGCCATTCCCCGCCAACACCCACTCCTGCGGGACTTGATGATGTTTTGCCAGCGCCTGGTGTAACACACGGTATTCAACATCAGGGTAGCGTTCTGCCAACGCCAGGTTTGCAACGATTGCGCGCTTTAATGAATCCGGCATGCCGAGCGGATTAATATTGGCACTAAAATCGATCAGCAACTCTGCATCCACGCCCATCACCGCTGCCGCTTCAATAATATTGCCACCATGCTGGCTACTGAACGCCATAATTCCCCCAATAACTGACTTCGTCACATGAGGCACAATGATACACTTATGCCAGTGTAGCCACAGCCAACGTTTAGGTGAGGAACAGATGAAATTATGGTTAGTTCGCCATGGGCAATCCCAGGCCAATGTAGACGGGTTGTACAGCGGTATTTCTGAAACGCCCCTCACCGAACACGGCGTAAAGCAGGCGCAAGCCATTGGGGATTTACTCAATCAAGTCGCGTTTGAGAAAGTGCTTTGCAGTGAACTGGGGCGTGCCCAACACACGATGCAGCTCATTGTTCAGCAACGCAACATTCCGGTAGTGACTGAGCCGCGTCTTAATGAGATGAATTTTGGTGACTGGGAAATGCAGCATCACCGTGATTTGCAACGCATGGATTCGGAAAACTATGCGGCCTGGTGTAATGACTGGCAGAACGTGGTGCCGAAGAATGGCGAAGGTTTCCAGCTTTTTTCTCAGCGCGTCAGTGAGTTTGCAGCGACGCTCTCCTCACAGCCTAAAGAAAAGAATATTCTGATTGTTAGCCATCAAGGTGTGTTGAGTTTACTGATTTCCACCCTCCTCAATATGCCTCCCGCCTCGATGTGGCATTTCGTTATTGAACAAGGTGCATGGAGCTGCGTTGAAATTCGCGATGGCTTCACCACGCTGAGAACCCTTAATAATCGCGCGATTTACAGTCCGGCATCGTAAGTTGTCCGCGTTACAGTTATCGTCAACCATTGACACTACAGTCCAGGCTGTTATGCTCCGCTGCCATAATTTCCTGCCCGCAAGCATGACTTTCCAAAATAGTTTTACAAAAATGGCGATGCAAACCAGGTCACTCGGTGGGATGATACCCCGCTTTGAGCGCCGCATTGCTGATTTGCCAGTAAGACAGTCCCAGCCAATGGGTTAAATGCGGGCGACATCGAACACACTCTACTTTTCCCAGGGGGAACACTTGCAGGGTAAAGAATTTCAAGATTTCATCGTCGATAAAATTGACGACCTCAAAGGCCAGGACATCGTTGCTTTGGATGTTCAGGGTAAATCAAGCATCACTGACTGCATGATTATCTGTACCGGCACCTCTAACCGTCACGTTATGTCTATCGCTGAACACGTTGTTGAATCATCCCGTAAAGCCGGTTTTGATGCGCTGGGTGTGAAAGGCATTAACGCGACTGACTGGGTAGTTGTTGATCTTGGCGAAGTTATCGTCCATGTGATGCAAGAAGAAAGCCGTCAACTGTACGAACTGGAAAAGCTCTGGGGTTAATGCGTGAAGCTGCAACTAGTCGCAGTCGGCACTAAAATGCCTGACTGGGTACAAACCGGCTTTACCGAGTACCTGCGTCGTTTCCCAAAGGATATGCCTTTTGAACTGGTAGAAATCCCTGCGGGAAAACGCAGCAAAAATGCCGATATCAAACGCATTCTCGAAAAAGAAGGCGAAATGATGTTAGCAGCGGCCGGCAAGGGCAACCGAATTGTCACGCTGGATATCCCGGGGCAACCATGGGATACGCCGCACCTTGCCGTGCAGCTTGAACGCTGGAAACAGGATGGTCGAGATGTCAGCCTGCTGATTGGCGGACCGGAAGGCCTCGCCCCTGCGTGCAAAGCTGCCGCAGAACAAAGCTGGTCGCTGTCGAATCTGACTATGCCCCACCCTTTAGTGCGAGTTCTGGTGGCAGAAAGCCTGTACCGCGCGTGGAGCATCACGACAAACCATCCTTATCACCGTGAGTAAATATCGTCAGGTAGAACAAAGCTGCGGATGAAATTACAGAATTCTTTTCGTGACTATACAGCTGAGTCTGCGCTTTTTGTGCGCCGGGCGCTGGTCGCGTTTCTTGGTATTTTGGTGTTAAGCGGTGTGCTTGTCGCCAACCTTTATAATTTGCAAATCGTCCGTTTCACCGACTACCAAACTCGTTCTAATGAAAACCGCATAAAACTGGTTCCAATCCCTCCTAGCCGCGGCATCATCTATGACCGCAACGGCACCCCACTGGCACTTAACCGCACCATTTATCAGGTTGAAATGATGCCAGAGAAAGTGGATGACGTGCAGGCAACACTGGAGGCTTTACGCTCAGTGGTGGATTTAACCGATGATGATATTGCCAACTTTAAGAAAGAGCGATCGCGCTCGCATCGCTTTACATCAATTCCGGTCAAAACCAACCTCACCGAAGTACAGGTTGCGCGTTTTGCCGTGAATCAGTACCGCTTCCAGGGCGTGGAAGTGAAAGGCTATAAACGCCGCTTCTACCCGTACGGTTCAGCGTTGACGCACGTCATTGGCTATGTTTCTAAAATCAACGATAAAGACGTTGAGCGCCTCGATAAAGACGGCAAACTGGCAAACTACGCCTCAACGCATGACATCGGTAAGCTGGGCATCGAACGCTATTACGAAGATGTTCTGCATGGCCAAACTGGTTATGAAGAAGTTGAAGTGAACAACCGTGGCCGTGTGATTCGCCAGCTCAAAGAAGTACCACCGCAGGCCGGGCACGATATTTATCTGACTATCGACCTTAAACTACAGAATTACATTGAAACCTTGCTGGCGGGAAGCCGTGCCGCAGTGGTGGTCACCGACCCGCGCACTGGCGGTATTCTGGCGCTGGTTTCCATGCCAAGTTATAACCCGAACCTGTTTGTCGATGGCATTTCAAGCAAAGACTATTCCGGTTTATTGAATGACCCGAATACACCGCTGATCAATCGCGCCACACAAGGGGTTTACCCTCCTGCTTCTACGGTAAAACCGTATATGGCGGTGTCCGCATTAAGCGCAGGGGTGATCACCCGCAATACTACGTTATTTGACCCAGGCTGGTGGCAGTTGCCAGGTTCTGAAAAACGCTATCGTGACTGGAAAAAATGGGGCCACGGCCGCCTGAATATCACCAAAGCACTGGAAGAATCTGCTGATACCTATTTCTACCAGGTTGCCTATGACATGGGCATCGACCGCATGGGTGAGTGGATGCGCAAGTTTGGTTATGGGCATTACACAGGTATCGATCTGTCTGAAGAACGAGCCGGTAACATGCCAACCCGTGAATGGAAACAGAAGCGGTTTAAGAAACCGTGGTATCAGGGTGACACCATTCCTGTCGGTATCGGCCAGGGTTACTGGACGGCAACGCCAATCCAGATGAGTAAAGCGATGATGATTCTGATTAACGATGGCATCGTCCGCGTACCTCATTTCTTGATGAGCACCGTTGAAAACGGCAAGCAAGTGCCGTGGCAGCAGCCGGTACAACCGCCGGTCGGCGACATCCACTCTGGTTTCTGGGAAATCGCCAAAGACGGGATGTATGGCGTTGCGAACCGTCCTAACGGTACCGCTCATAAATATTTCGCCAATGCCCCGTATAAAGTGGCGGCAAAGTCAGGGACCGCGCAGGTGTTTGGCCTGAAAGCTAACGAAACCTACAATGCGCACAAAATTGCTGAACGCTTACGCGACCATAAATTAATGACGGCGTTTGCGCCTTACGACAATCCAAAAGTTTCCGTCACCATGATTCTGGAAAACGGCGGTGCAGGCCCCGCTGTAGGCACCATCATGCGCCAGATTCTCGACCATATCATGCTCGGGGATGACAACACGGTACTGCCTGATGAAGCACCCGCGCCAGCAGGTGCAGAGGATCAATAACCATGACTGATAATCCAAACAAAAAGTCGTTCTGGGATAAAATCCATATCGATCCGCTCTTCCTGGTGACCATTCTGGCGCTGCTTATTTTTAGTGCGCTGGTTATCTGGAGTGCCAGTGGCCAGGATATGGACATGATGGAGCGTAAAATCGGCCAGATCCTGATGGGACTGGTGGTGATGATCGTGATGGCTCAAATCCCGCCCCGCGTTTACGAGGGCTGGGCTCCGTACTTGTACATCGTCTGTATCATCTTGCTGGTCGCGGTGGATGCGTTTGGGGCAATATCCAAAGGTGCTCAACGCTGGCTAGACCTCGGTGTCGTGCGCTTCCAGCCATCCGAAATAGCCAAAATTGCTGTCCCCTTGATGGTCGCTCGCTTTATCAACCGTGACGTTTGTCCACCTACGCTTAAAAACACCGGTATCGCGCTGATATTAATTTTCATGCCGACGCTGTTGGTTGCTGCTCAGCCCGATCTCGGGACCTCGATTCTGATCGCCGCATCCGGCCTGTTCGTTCTGTTCTTATCGGGTATGAGCTGGAAACTTATCGGTATTGCCGTGCTGTTGGTTGCCGCATTTATTCCAATTTTGTGGTTCTTCCTGATGCACGATTATCAACGCGCTCGCGTAATGATGCTGCTTGATCCGGAAACTGACCCTCTCGGCGCGGGTTATCACATTATTCAGTCTAAAATTGCTATTGGCTCTGGTGGGCTGCGCGGCAAAGGCTGGTTGCACGGAACACAGTCACAGCTTGAATTTTTACCCGAACGCCACACTGACTTTATCTTCGCGGTTCTTGCCGAAGAGTTAGGTCTGGTCGGTGTTTTAGTCTTGCTGGCGCTCTACCTGCTACTCATCATGCGTGGCCTTGTGATCGCCGCTCGCGCGCAAACAACATTTGGCAGAGTTATGGCTGGTGGCCTAATGTTGATTTTATTCGTATATGTGTTTGTTAACATTGGTATGGTTAGTGGTATCTTACCGGTGGTCGGAGTACCTTTGCCGCTGGTGAGTTACGGGGGCTCGGCACTCATTGTTCTGATGGCCGGGTTTGGTATCGTGATGTCGATACATACCCACAGAAAAATGTTATCAAAAAGCGTGTAAGTTGATGAGGTGGGTAATGGTAAAGCGTTGGCTTGGGATCTGTGTAGTGGCTGCATTACTGGCTGGCTGCTCGTCTGATGACGGCGACCAACAGCAAGTGAACCAGCAACCGCAACCCGCGGTGTGTAATGGCCCGGTGGTTGAAATCAGCGGCGCAGACCCGCGTTTCGAACCGTTGAATCCTTCGGTAAACCAGGATTACGAAAATAACGGTAAGAAATACAAAATCGTGCAAAACCCGGCCAACTTCAGCCAGGCCGGTCTTGCTGCCATTTATGACGCAGAACCAGGCAGCAATTTGACTGCATCTGGCGAAACCTTTGATCCCTCAGCGTTGACGGCAGCACACCCGACACTGCCTGTTCCGAGTTATGCGCGAATCACTAACCTCGCAAATGGCCGAATGGTTATTGTGCGCATTAATGACCGTGGCCCATACGGCAATGACCGTGTGATTTCATTGTCTCGCGCCGCAGCTGACCGCCTGAACACCTCGAACAATACTAAAGTCCGTATCGACCCGATTCTGGTGGCGCAAGATGGCACCATGTCAGGCCCAGGTACGGTCTGTACGACCGTTGCCAAACAAACCTATGCCCTACCCGCTCGACCGGATTTAAACACCGGTATGGGGGGAGCAACTTCTGCGCCTGTTGATGCGCCTCAGGGTGACGTTCGCGCCATTAGTAATTCTACATTACAGAGTGAAGATACAACTGGTGCTCCTGTGAGCAACAGTGGTTTTCTCGGCGCGGCAACCCCACTCGCGGCTGGCGTAATTGAAAGCGATCAGCCTGCGCCCGCAGTATCAGTCACACCAGTTCAGCCCGTTACTGTTCAACAAAGCGCACCGGTTACCGCCCCAGGTTCCGTTCAGGGTAGCGTGCAGGCTGCTGTTCCTGCTGCCAGCGGCCACTACGTAGTTCAGGTGGGTGCGGTCAGTGACCAGACTCGTGCTAACCAATGGCAGCAAAAACTTAGCCAGCAGTTTGGCGTACCGGGTAAGGTTTCCAGTAATGGGGCGATGTTCCGTGTACAACTTGGGCCATTTAACAGCAAAGGCGAAGCTGCCGCACTGCAACAACGCCTGATGAGCGAAGCCCAACAACAATCTTTCATCACTAACGCACCCGCTATGTAAGTGATTATGTCTGGCATCCGCTGTGCGTCAGTTAGTGTAAATTCCATTAACAAATGATGCGCAAAGACGGATGCCAGCAAAAATCGCTTTTGCTATAGTAAGGCACTTTTTTTTATTCCTATCATGGATGTCGTTGTTCTAATCATGAATACAGCCCCTTCTTTTCGTTTTGTTAAACGTCTGGCGCTAACAACTGCCCTCACTCTTTCGGGGATGGCTGTTGCACACGCTGACGACCTGAACATTAAAACCATGATCCCGGGCGTGCCGCAGATTGATGCTGAAGCGTACATCCTGATCGATTACAACTCAGGCAAAGTCCTCGCAGAATCCAATGCTGACGCGCGCCGTGATCCTGCTAGTTTGACCAAAATGATGACCAGCTACGTCATCGGTCAGGCGATGAAAGCCGGTAAATTTAACGAAAGCTCCATTGTGACCGTTGGACAAGATGCATGGGCAACCGGTAACCCGGTATTTAAAGGCTCATCATTGATGTTCCTGAAACCAGGCATGCAAGTTCCCGTTTCCAAACTGATTCGCGGTATCAACCTGCAATCCGGTAACGATGCTTCCGTGGCAATGGCTGATTTCGTGGCGGGTAGCCAGGAATCGTTCGTCGGTCTGATGAACAGCTATGTTTCTGCTCTTGGCCTGAAAAACACCCATTTCGGGACAGTACACGGCCTCGATGCTGAAGGTCAGTACAGCTCTGCGCGTGATATGGCGTTGATCGGCCAGGCACTGATTCGTGACGTACCAAACGAATACGCTATCTACAAAGAAAAAGAGTTCACCTTCAATAATATCCGCCAGACTAACCGTAACGGTTTACTGTGGGATACCAGCCTGCAAGTTGACGGCATCAAAACCGGTCATACTGATGCTGCGGGTTATAATCTGGTCGCTTCTGCCACCGAAGGCCAGATGCGCCTGATTTCGGCAGTGCTCGGTGGGCGCACCTACAAAGGCCGCGAAACAGAAAGCAAGAAACTGCTGACCTGGGGTTTCCGCTTCTTTGAGACAGTTTCTCCATTGAAAGCCGGCAAAGAGTTTGCCTCAGAACCTGCCTGGTTCGGCGATAACGACCGTGCATCGTTAGGGGTTGATAAAGACGTCTACCTGACAATCCCACGTGGCCGTATGAAAGACCTGAAAGCCAGTTATGTGCTGAACACCACCGAACTGCACGCGCCGCTGCAAAAGAACCAGGTTGTCGGAACCATCAATTTCCAACTGGATGGCAAGACTATCGAACAGCGTCCGCTGGTCGTACTTCAGGAAATGCCGGAAGGTAACTTCTTCAGTCGAATCATTGATTACATCAAACTGATGTTCCACCATTGGTTTGGTTAATAATTGAACACTTGAAAGTGTAGAAGTCATCCCCATATACTATGAATCAAAGCAACTCCCGCCCCTGCTGGCGGGAGTTATCATTTTTAATGCCGTAACGCTGGAGCTACCATGAAAACCAATCTGAAAGAATTGCTCGAATTCCCGACTTCATTTACTTACAAAGTAATGGGTCTGGCGAAACCTGAGCTGGTTGATTTGGTCGTTGAGGTGGTGCAGCGCCACGCACCTGGTGACTACACCCCGCAGGTTAAACCGAGCAGCAAAGGTAATTACCATTCTGTCTCGATTACCATTAATGCGACCCACATTGAGCAAGTTGAAACGCTGTACGCAGAACTGGGTAATATTGAAATCGTTCGTATGGTATTGTGATTTGCCACCCGGCCTGCTGGCCGGGTACTGCTTTTCCCGCTGTGATATACTCCCACAACTTTCTAACCTGCCGGAGACGATGTTTTGTCTCAAGATACTATTCAAATCCGCCAACTAGGCCTACAGCCCTACGAGCCTATCTCACAGGCGATGCATGACTTTACCAATACCCGTGATGAAACCACCGCCGATGAAATTTGGCTGGTAGAACACGAGCGCGTATTTACACAAGGCCAGGCAGGGAAAGCGGAACATGTACTGGTTCCCGGAGATATCCCTGTCATCCAAAGTGATCGCGGTGGCCAGGTGACGTATCACGGGCCAGGGCAGCAAGTGATGTATGTGCTGCTTAATTTGAAACGCCGCAAACTGGGCGTGCGGGAACTGGTCACTATCCTTGAGCAAACGGTAGTTAACACACTCGCAGAATTGGGAATAGAAGCCTATCCTCGCGCCGATGCGCCTGGCGTCTATGTTGATGGGCGTAAGATTTGCTCGCTGGGTCTACGCATCCGCAAAGGATGCTCTTTCCACGGGTTAGCATTGAATATTGATATGGATCTGAGTCCTTTTTTACGAATCAATCCATGTGGTTACGCTGGTCTTGAAATGACCCAAGTGAGTTCATTCCGCCCAGTAGCATCACTGGAAGATGTTCAACCATTGCTGATCAATAACTTTATTGCCCTGCTCAATAATCCACCAGTTAAATATCTAACTGTATGATATTAATTATTATGGCGACTGCATCTTAAACCGGTGCAGTTTTCACTGTGACATTATTCAGCATCGCTTTACTTTATGATTAGTTTTGTATAACTTCCCCTGACTAAATAACCACCTTACCTTTTATATTCATATGTAAATATATCGACCATTAATATATAACAGCAATCACTTAAGACATTGATTTGGTAAATGTATAATTCCATTTATAATTAATTTTTAATATGGTTCACACCTAATACATCACTGTCATTAATGCATAATTATTTAAATAATATAATCTGAATGGAATTAAGAGTTAGTTCACCAAAGAGAAACATTTCATGGACAGATATGAAAAAAATCATCACCCAACTTTCAAAGCATTACGAAATATTGATCTTAATTTATTAACAATTTTCGAAGCAGTCTACATTCATAAAGGGATCGTCAATGCAGCTAAAGTGTTAAATTTAACACCTTCGGCTATCAGTCAATCCATCCAAAAATTGAGGTCAACATTCCCTGACCCACTGTTTATCCGTAAGGGGCAAGGTGTCACACCTACAGCCTATGCTGCACATTTGCATGAATATATTAGCCAGGGATTTGAATCGATCCTGTGCGCCTTAGATATCAACAATAATTACGAAAAAGAGCGCATTATCACCGTCGCGTGCTCACCCACATCAGGCGCACTATTGATGCCACGAATCTATTCGGCCATTCAGAAAGTGAATCCGAAATTATCTGTTCGCAATGTGCCAGTGGCAGAACGCCAGTTATCACAATTTCAGGCTGATATTGCTATCGATAATCGTCACCATCATGGCCCCGGAATCAATAGCCACAAATTGTTTGATGACCGCCTGGTTGCGGTATGTCGCCACGATCACCCTAATGCAGAATCAATTTTCTCCGCCAATGATATTCACGGAGTCAATTATACATTTTTGATTATGCAGGAAGAGTTGTTGGCCGATACTCGCCAACTGATTAATGAGCTCTTACCAAACCGCCAAATCACATTTAGCAGCTATAACCTCTTAGCCATCGTTTCAATGCTCAGCACCAGCGAACTCATTGGCTTTATGCCATACAAAATATTTGAAATGTTTTCTCACCAATTCGGACTTAAAACGGTTGAATGTGAGAGATTATCGGCCATTCCTCTGGGCACTACCATGCACTTCAACAAACTCAGCTCGCGCGATGCAATACTGCAAGAAGTCATCGACGCGATCATTCACGAATTTGAGAAAGTGTAGACATCCCGGCCTCGCGGCTTTCGCTGCGGGGTCAGCTTGCCAATTGTTAACGTAAAAAAGCGCACAATCCAACAAACCATTTACAATTCTTTCCCCATTTACTGCTCTGCCAGGCTGATTTATTCCCCCCAGTGATGGTATACTGCGCGCGCTATTAAAAAATAGTTGATAAATAAAACACTCGATTAGCCTGATTTTTTTTCAGCAACTGGAACACGTACGATATGAGTAAACCCATTGTAATGGAACGCGGCGTCAAGTACCGCGACGCCGATAAAATGGCTCTGATCCCGGTTAAAAACGTGGTGACCGAGCGCCAGGAGCTGTTAAGAAAACCAGAATGGATGAAGATCAAACTTCCATCTGATTCGACCCGAATTCAGGGTATCAAAGCGGCAATGCGTAAAAATGGTCTGCACTCGGTGTGTGAAGAAGCTTCCTGTCCTAACCTGGCAGAATGTTTCAACCACGGAACGGCAACCTTTATGATCCTGGGCGCAATTTGTACACGCCGCTGCCCGTTCTGCGATGTTGCTCATGGCCGCCCTGTCGCGCCAGACGCCAACGAACCCGCTAAACTTGCCCAAACCATTGCTGACATGGCGTTGCGCTATGTAGTTATCACGTCTGTAGACCGTGATGACCTGCGCGATGGAGGTGCCCAGCATTTCGCCGATTGCATCAGTGCAATTCGCGAGAAAAACCCAACGATCAAAATTGAAACGTTGGTTCCGGATTTCCGTGGGCGCATGGACAAGGCTTTAGAGATCCTCACCGCCACACCACCAGATGTGTTCAACCACAACCTGGAAAACGTACCGCGTATTTATCGTAAAGTACGCCCGGGCGCTGACTACAACTGGTCTCTGAAACTGCTTGAGCGTTTTAAAGAAGCGCACCCGGATATCCCAACTAAATCTGGATTAATGGTAGGTTTAGGCGAAACGAATGAAGAGATTGTGGAAGTGATGCGCGATCTCCGTCGTCACGGCGTCACGATGTTGACCCTTGGCCAATATTTGCAGCCAAGCCGCCATCACTTACCTGTGCAGCGTTATGTTAGCCCGGATGAGTTCGAAGAGATGAAAGCGGAAGCGCTGGCGATGGGCTTTACCCATGCAGCTTGCGGCCCATTTGTACGTTCTTCTTACCATGCAGACCTGCAGGCTAAAGGCATGGAAGTCAAATAACGATGTAACAAATCGTTACTTATGATTTGCAGTGACAAAAAAACCGGCTCATAAAAGGCCGGTTTTTTTATATCTGTCCGTGAAAGCTGAGTCTTGCTCAGTCTTTGTGCGTAATACGGTCCGCTGCTGCATCTGTATTGTTGGCAGACTTCGCGCCGGTCTCGTCTTCATTCATGGCTTTCTTGAAGCCTTTGATTGCCGCGCCGAGGTCGCCACCGAGTGTACGCAACTTCTTGGTGCCAAATAACAAAACAATCAGCGCACCAACCACCAACAACTTAGTAATACTAATCTCACCCATAGCAACCTTCTTTAATCATGCATGCCGTGAATACGGCGAATCATACACTGAGACAATTAACGGTCATTTTCTCGTGCTATACAATAGCAACCTGTAACAAGTTGAATCAAGAGCTGGTCAAAAAATAATCACAGCAGTTGTGGATAAGCAAAACGTCGGTTTTTCAACACCGGTAACATGGCTCGCACATTGGCAAGATGCTGCCTTTCCAGTTCAGCATATATCAACGTCGGCTGCAGATTTGCAGCCGCAATCACAACGCCAAGCGGATCAACAACCTGGCTGTGGCCAATGTTTTTATTACCACACTCACCAGCAGCAACAACATAGCAAGTAGTATCAAGCGCTCGAGCGGCAAGAAGAGTGGACCAGTGCATTTCTTTGTTTGGGCCACGCAACCAGGCAGCTGGCAGAACTAACACTTCCGCACCCGCTAATGCCAGACTCAAAGCCATCTCTGGAAAGCGTACATCGTAACAGGTCATTAAGCCTACTTTAAAGCCAGCGATCTCAATCACTGGCGGCAAACTTTCTCCCGCATCAACCAGCCGGGATTCTTGCACGTTAAACGCATCGTAAAGATGAAGCTTCTTATAACGGGCTATCACCTCACCACCGCGAATCGCCAGCAAAGTATTGGCCGCTCGCCCAGGCGTGGTTTTGATGTGCAGCGTCAGGATGGTGGTGAGTTGGTCATCACGGCTTTGCTCACAAAGCTGCTCAATAAACGCTTCGTTCATCGTTTGTGCCGATTTGACCGACAAATCGGGGTCATTGTCATCTCGTGCCAGCACCGCCTCGGGCAACACCAGCAATTGTGCTCCCGCGCCGTTGGCCTGAGCCATAAACCCAAGACAGGTTTGTACGTTCTCCTGCCAGTCTTTACTCACTGCAAACTGCCCTACGGCAACTTTCATTGTGGTTTCCCAAAAGGTCGCGAATATTTTCAGTATACCCGGTGTGAAACGTCCCGTACTGACGTTACACTCATTCTCTTGCGCATTAGATCGAACAGGAAAACATCGTGTTACAGATGCTATTAGCCGTGTTTATTGGCGGCGGGACGGGCAGCGTTGCGCGCTGGTTGCTCAGTATGAGATTCAACCCGGTGCATGGTGCTATTCCAGTTGGAACATTGGTCGCCAACCTGGTAGGCGCATTTATTATCGGCCTCGGCCTGGCCTTGTTCACCAGAATGACTCATCTCGACCCAGTGTGGAAATTGTTGATCACCACCGGTTTTTGCGGTGGCCTGACGACATTTTCAACCTTTTCGGCTGAAGTGGTATTCCTGCTACAAGACGGGCGTCTGGCATGGGCAGGATTAAACATGCTACTGAACCTCGCCGGTTCATTGACGATGACCGCCATCGCATTTTGGTTAGTTTCATTGGCATACGGCCACTAATTAGTAGCACGTTAAGGTTAGCTTAATTTTCGTCTGCCACTCTGTTTGAAAAATAGCGTGGGGCAAATAATGACGAAACAACGTGTTGCTGAGTGGACTGCGGTGCTGATAAGCACGCTAATTGTGGTGAGCTTTGTGAAAGTTTATCTATTTTACTGAATTTAAAGCAAAAAAAACCCGCCTTAGCGGGTTTTTATATTCTACTGGTAATGCCTTAGATAGGCATTACGTTTGCAGCAGATGGGCCTTTGGCACCGTTAGTGATTTCAAACTCAACGCGCTGACCTTCAGCCAGGGTTTTGAAACCATTGCTCTGGATTGCAGAGAAGTGTACGAACACGTCTTTGCTACCATCTTCCGGAGTAATGAAGCCAAAGCCTTTTGACTCGTTAAACCACTTAACGTTACCTTTAATCTTAGACATCTAAATTACCTTTACATGAAAAACGACACAAATGCTGTGTCGAACACCAGTACACCAATTGTGATGGATTTTGTCCAGCCCAGATTAGCTAAAAAGTGAGAAAAATTGCTACCTCTTTTAAAAAGTGTGCAGCAGCCCGTATTTTCAAACAATAGATAGAAAACATATGGGTTTGGATTGATTCTGGCCTATACCGCCGCTCAGAATTGGAAGCGTAGCCAGGCGAAGTAAACGTTACCGTTGTTGTAAGTTCCAGGGATATAGGTCATCTGGAAGGTCGCCGGGCCATATCCTACAGATGCCAAAGGCAGGATCACCGGCAGTGGAATGTAGTTCCAGTTATCACGAGCGGTAACACCGAGTGTATAGCCTAGCCCTATGTGGAAATTATCATCCGTCAGCGGGCGCCAGGTTTTCTCCCATCCGTAACCACCAATTGGCTCCCATTTGTTAAAGGAATCTTTAAACATCATCAAATACAAGCCATGCCAGTTCCCGCTGTCATCCCATCGCGTTTGTCCGAACCCAAGGCCCCATGGTCGTTCGTTATATTTCTCTATTTTTTCCTCGTCGTATGCGAAGCGCGCATGCCAGGTTATCGCCGGAATAAACAAATCATAGTGTTGTGGTTCATTCCACGTCTGTGAAACGTTATCAGTCAATGTATTCCAGGCATTGCCCAGCAGACTAGTTTGATTTGCCATTGCAGCTGGTACTTCCCTTATTGGAACCAGCAAAATAATAAAAAGAATCACTCGTTTATTTGTTAAAGCCACGTTAATTTCCGCATCAAAACTCAATAGCTAATTTAACAAATTTTATGTTAACTACAGCTAAATAAGCTGCGGGTAAAATCCGAAAACACGGGCCTGGTTATCGGTTATTAATAGAACAATTGCTTCGACAAATAGATAACGCATATCAATAAGTAAATGTCATAATTGCAGCTCGGCCAACAAAAGCACTATGGCAGTGGAATCAAGCTCGCTAAATTTTGATGCTTATCAGAACTCGTCGCCTGTGATTCAGGCAGATTGACACCGCTTTCGCAGACGGCTTTAAAGCCGTTATTTTTTATTTTTCTGGCATGGCGTTACGTTCAGGTACGGCCAACAGATGCCGACGACCAAACGCAACAGGGGGCTTTAATGCTAACTACGATTGAATTACTTATTGGGGTGATAGTGATTGTTGGTGTAGCTCGCTACATCATCAAAGGCTACTCCGCGACCGGCGTATTATTTGTCGGTGGTTTAATATTACTGATTATTAGTGCCTTAATGGGCCACAAAGTTTTACCTGCCAGTGCTGAAAGTACCGGTTACACCGCAACCGATATTGTCGAATATGTCAAAATCTTGCTGATGAGCCGTGGTGGCGATCTCGGCATGATGATCATGATGCTGTGTGGTTTTGCCGCATATATGACCCATATTGGTGCTAACGACATGGTCGTTAAGCTCGCATCAAAACCATTGAAATTAATTAACTCACCTTACATTCTGATGATCGCTGCGTATTTCGTGGCTTGTCTGATGTCACTAGCGGTCTCTTCTGCGACTGGCCTGGGTGTATTGCTGATGGCAACATTGTTCCCGGTAATGGTGAACGTCGGGATTAGCCGTGGCGCTGCGGCGGCAATTTGTGCCTCCCCTGCTGCAATCATTCTCTCTCCAACCTCTGGCGATGTGGTGCTGGCGGCGAAAGCTGCGGAAATGACATTGGTTGATTTTGCCTTTAAAACTACCGTGCCAATTTCTATTGCCGCAATTATTGCCATGGCGATTGCCCACTTCTTCTGGCAACGCTACCTGGATAAAAAAGAGAACATCAGCCATGAAATGCTCGATGTCAGCGAAATCCAGACTACTGCTCCTTCTTTCTATGCCATTCTGCCATTTACGCCAATTATTGGTGTGTTGATTTTCGACGGTAAATGGGGCCCACAACTACACATCATTACCATTTTGGTTATCTGTATTCTGATTGCGGCAATCATTGAATTCTTCCGTGGTTTCAACACACAGAACGTCTTCTCCGGGCTGGAGGTTTGCTATCGCGGTATGGCTGATGCCTTCGCCAACGTGGTGATGTTGTTGGTGGCGGCAGGTGTCTTCGCCCAGGGTCTCAGCACCATCGGCTTTATCCAGAGCCTGATATCTATTGCCACCTCGTTTGGCTCAGCAAGTATCATTCTGATGCTGGTGTTAGTCGTTCTCACCATGTTAGCTGCCATGACTACCGGTTCAGGTAACGCCCCGTTCTATGCCTTTGTTGAGATGATCCCTAAACTGGCTCACTCCTCTGGCATCAACCCTGCGTATCTGGCGATCCCAATGTTGCAAGCATCCAACCTGGGCCGTACCATTTCTCCGGTTTCCGGCGTGGTTGTGGCCGTTGCAGGTATGGCAAAAATTTCCCCATTTGAAGTCGTTAAACGTACCTCAGTACCGATTGCGGTAGGTCTGGTGGTGGTCATTATTGCCACTGAAATCCTCGTGCCTTCTGCTGCCGTTGTTGTTGGCGGCTAAAAGCACTTCGCTCACAGTGCCCGATAGGTGCGCTGTGGGCGTCCTACCTTGCCATAAACTATTTCGGCCATAATTTGCTGGCGGCTGGCACAAAACTCCAGATAACGTCGCGCCGTGGTACGGCTCAGTTTTAACGCTTCAGCCACGGTTTCCGCAGTGTGGCGAGCTTCCGGGTCAGTAAACAGCAGCTGCACTTTCTCCAGCGTCAGCTCATCAATCCCCACCGGCAACACCTCTTTTTGCTCCCCGCGCGCATAGGCATTGAACATATCGTCAATCTGCCGCTGGCTGGCACTGGCACTGTTCGCCAGCATCTGCATTCGCTGCTGATAGCGCTCCAGTGTTTGCTCAAGGCGTTCGTAGGCAATAGGCTTAACCAGATAATCAAACACCCCGCCGCGCACCGCATCGGATACGGTATCCATATCACTTGCAGCCGTCGTAAAGACCACTCCGCCAGGGAAGCGCGCCTGAGCCAGTTCTTGCAGAAGCGTAATTCCGCGGCCATCGGGCAAATAGTTATCCAGCAAAATCAAATCAGGCTTAAATCGCTCAATCATCATTCTGGTTTGCGCCAGATTCCCCGCCAGCCACACTTGCCCGCAATGGGGCATTTGACGAATAAACTCCGCATGCATTTCCGCCAGCGCTGTTTCGTCTTCAACAATCAGAATCGTAATAGGTTGCGTCATTGCTCTTTTTCACTTTCGGTATAAAAACAGAAAATAAAGAACCGCTGGGTTGGTTGTCTTCCAGCGTAATTACCCCGCCACAGCGACTGACATAACTGACTATCAGATATAACCCAATGCCGTGTGCGTCCTTGTTATCAGTTTTGGTGCTGACACCTTGCTCAAAAATAGCTTCACGTAACGTCTCGGGCACGCCACAGCCCTGGTCGGCCACTTCAATTATCACCTCCGATCCTTCATCGCTCAGATAGAGTTCGACAATGTTATTGCTGCGTGAATTTTTCAGGCTGGCATCAAAAGCGTTATCCAGTAAATTGCCGACAATAGCCGAAAACTCAGTGCTATCCAGCCCTTCCGGAAGCGCCGATAACTGGCTGCCAGGCACAATATTTAATACCAGCCCCAGTTCACGCGCCCGCTGAGACTTACCAAACAACAGGCCAGCCACCTGGCGGTCATTTATCTCACTGCGCAGATAATCGATAAGCTCTTGCTGCGCCTGAGACTCCCCTTTCACCATCTCAAGCACCCGGTCATATTCCTTCATTTGCAGCAGGCCGCTGAGCGTCGACATCCAGTTTAAATGTTCATGACGCAGCGTTCGCAGGCTCTCCACATACTGTTTAATTTGGGTGAGCTGCGCATTCAGCGTGCTGATTTCGTCTTTGCTGCGGAAGCTGACAATCGCGCCTGCGGGTGCCGCATGGCCGGAATGAATCACCCCGCGATTGGCAATCACACTCAGCCCGTTAAAAGTACAAATCACGTCCTGGCGTGCTTCGGCAATCTTTTCAGTGAAAAAACTCGCCGGATGCACCACATCAGATATTGGTTTCCCCAGCCACTGGCGGCCTGGTGAACGCAACCCGAGCATTTTACGGGCATTGCGATTAATCGCCGTGATAAGCCCATCGCTATCGACGGCGATCAAGCCTTCAAATACCGAGCCAAACAGCGCCTCTTGTTGGCGCACCACGCGCGCAATCTGGCGTGGCTCCATCCCCAGCATCTGCCTGCGGATATGGGAAGAAAACAACCAGGAGAGCAGCATCAGAACAATCAGGATAACCACAAAAACACCGGCGAGCGGCAGCAGGAAATCCAGACGCCAGCTATCAATTTTACTGACCAGATAACCGAGCGACACCACGCCAATCACTTTGCCGTGCTCGTCAAAGATTGGCGTCTTGGCGCGCATCGCCATGCCAATCGAACCTTCGCCAGTAATAAAGTAGCTCTCACCTTTTTCCAGCGCACCAGGCTTGGTCCACTGCATCGGGTAGCCAATTTTTTCTGGATTCGGGTGAAAAAGACGAATGGAATGGCTGTCGCCAATCACGACATAATCAAAATCAGAACCGGTGGATAATTTGCCAACAATCACGGCGAGGTGTGCGCTGTCTCTGTTTTTGACCGCCGTAATAAGACTGTCGTTCGAGGCGATAATCCGCGCCTGATTCATCGCCATATCGCGCACATGTTCGAGGAGATAATCTTCAAAACTTGCTGTTAAATACTTGCCCAGTGCAGCAATCAATAAAGTCGATACCAGTAACAGCAGTAAAAAGATTCTTAATGGGAAAGCAATTTTTTGAAAAAGTCGCAATACGCCAATCTTTTCTGTTCCCGGCATTGATTTTCCTTTTTCTGGCGTTCGACAAATGTAATGAAATTGTTTCTAAAACCGCGAAATTAATAAAATCGATCGTCACAGATTCAGAACATTAAATCAATTAAACAAATAAAAACCACGTCACAACTTGCGAAGAAATTAATTAAGTAAATAAAAACCATTAAGTCTATTTAAATCAGGTAACCCTTTGTGAAACAGTTCAAAACCTGGCGAACAAATACCCCTTACGATCTTCCCCACAGCAGAAAAAATGCTGAAAAGCTCAATTGAAAATAAAACGTTATAAGTTGCAACAAATATACTCAAACAAGGAAGTCACCACTCATGTTTGGCAATACCGTGTTCGCCCAGGTTAAACGCGCCGAAAATATAAAAATGTCCGCTATCACGCACTTCCTGCGTGAAAATGACCTGAGCATTGATACGACGGTAGAAGTCTTTATTACGGTCACTCGCGACGATAAGCTCATCGCCTGCGGAGGCATTGCTGGAAATATAATTAAATGCGTGGCAATCGACGAATCTGTACGCGGTGAAGGGCTGGCGCTCACCCTGGCAACAGAATTAATTAATCTCGCCTACGAACGGCAATGCCCACACCTGTTTATCTACACCAAAACACAGAACGAAGCGTTATTTAAGCAATGTGGTTTTTACACCATCACCAGCGTGCCAGGCATGATGGTACTGATGGAAAATAGCGCCACACGCCTGCAACGTTACGCCAGTTATTTAACCACACTGCGCCAGGCTGGCAGCAAAATTGGCTGCATCGTGATGAATGCCAATCCCTTTACTCACGGCCATCGTTATTTAATTCAGAAAGCCGCAGAACAGTGCGACTGGCTGCATGTTTTCCTGGTGAAAGAGGATACCTCGCGCTTCCCGTACGAAGACCGCCTGGCACTGGTGCGTTCCGGCACCGCCGAAATTAAAAAACTCACCGTCCATCGCGGCTCCGAGTACATCATTTCCCGCGCGACATTCCCTTGTTACTTCATCAAAGAACAGGGCGTGCTCAACCATTGCCACACCGAAATCGACCTGAAAATTTTCCGTCAGTATCTGGCCCCAGCACTCGGTATTACCCACCGTTTCGTCGGTACCGAACCGTATTGCGAAGTCACCGCCACCTACAACAAAGACATGCGCCACTGGCTGGAAACTCCATCGCTCCCCGCTCCGCCGATTGAACTGGTGGAAATTGAACGTCTGCAATATCACGGCATGGCGATTTCCGCCTCGTGGGTACGCAAGCTACTGGTGAAGAAAGACTTTGCCGCCATCGACATTCTGGTTCCCGAAGTCACTCGCGACTACTTAGAACGCATGCTCGCTGCCCGCCCGCAAAACAGCGTGGGCGGGCAACTGGAATCCACATTAACAGGTGAAAAATGAACATTACTCATGCAGCCGTTGCCGGCACCCTGGAATCTGGCGATGTGATGATCCGCATCGCACCACTCGATACACAAGAGATCGACCTGCAAATCAGCAGCAACGTTGAAAAACAGTTTGGCGAAGCCATACGCGCCACGGTGCTGGAGATCCTCGCTCGCCATCAGGTTAAAGGCGCGCAACTGATTCTTGACGACAAAGGCGCGCTGGACTGCATTCTGCGCGCCCGTCTGGAAACCCTGCTGGTTCGCTCAAGCGATATCACCGCCCTGCCATGGGAGAAAAACCTATGACGCCGGAACAAAAGAACCGCACCCGCCGCAGCATGTTATTTGTGCCGGGTGCCAATGCGGCGATGGTCAGCAACGCCTTTATTTATCAGGCCGATGCGCTGATGTTCGATCTGGAAGACTCAGTTATCCTGCGCGAAAAAGACGCCGCCCGCCGTCTGGTTTTCCACGCGTTGCAACATCCGCTGTATCAGGATGTGGAAACCATCGTGCGCGTGAATCCACTTGATTCCGAATATGGCGTGGCCGACCTGGAAGCCGTGGTGCGCGGCGGTGCCGACATTGTGCGCCTGCCAAAAACCGACACCGCACAAGACGTCATTGATACCGAAAGTGAAATCGCGCGCATTGAAGCCGCATGTGGCCGCGAACCCGGTAGCACCGGAATTCTGGCCGCCATTGAATCCCCGCAAGGCATCACTCAGGCAGTGGCAATTGCCCATTCATCCACACGCTTGATTGGTATCGCGCTGGGTGCGGAAGATTATGTGCGCAACCTGCGCACCGAACGTTCCCCCGAAGGTATCGAGCTGCTATTTGCCCGTTGTTCCATTCTGCAAGCCGCGCGCGCGGCGGGGATTCAGGCCTTCGACACCGTCTATTCCGATGCCAATAACGAAGCCGGATTTTTGCACGAAGCGGCGCATATCAAACAACTGGGTTTCGACGGCAAATCGCTGATCAACCCGCGCCAGATTGAGCTGTTACACAACCTCTACGCCCCGACGCAAAAAGAAGTCGATCACGCCAACGCAGTGGTGGAAGCCGCCGAAGCCTCCGCCCGTGAAGGCCGTGGCGTGGTGTCGCTGAACGGAAAAATGGTCGACAGCCCGGTTATCGAACGTGCTCGTCTGGTGTTATCTCGCGCCGCACTTTCCGGCATTCGTGAAGAATAAGGCAAAAAAATGACGCAGAAACAAGAACGTATTGCCGCCTGGAGTCGCCGCAGTGAAAGCGATTTACCGGCTTATAAGAATGTCTCGAAACTGAATTTGCAGGCGCAAAAACCACGCACCAAAAAGCTGTGTAATTCGCTGGAAGAGGCAATTCGCCGCTCAGGCCTGCACGACGGTATGACGATTTCCTTCCACCACGCGTTTCGTGGCGGTGACCTGACGCTGAACAGCGTAATGGCGACCATCGCCAGCATGGGCTTTAAAAACCTGACGCTGGCCTCAAGTTCACTGAGCGATTGCCATGCGCCATTAATCGAGCATATCCGCAATAACGTGGTGACGCGTATTTACACCTCTGGTTTGCGCGGCCCGCTGGCAGAAGAAATCTCACGTGGCCTGCTGGCAGAACCGGTGCAAATCCACTCCCATGGCGGACGTGTACAACTGGTGAACAGCGGCGAGCTAAAAATCGATGTTGCTTTCCTTGGCGTTCCATCGTGCGATGAATTCGGCAATGCTAATGGCTACACCGGCAAAGCCTGCTGCGGTTCGCTGGGCTACGCCAAAGTCGATGCCGAAAACGCCCGTCAGGTGGTGTTGCTAAGCGAAGCGCTGCTGCCCTACCCGCACAACCCCGCCAGTATCATGCAGGATCAGGTCGATTTGATCGTGCAGGTTGAGCAAGTGGGCGATGCCGACAAAATCGGTGCCGATGCCACACGCATGACCTCCAACCCGCGTGAATTGCTCATCGCCCGTACTGCGGCAGATGTTGTCGTCAATTCCGGCTACTTCAAAGAAGGTTTTTCCCTGCAAACCGGGACCGGGGGCGCTTCACTGGCGGTGACCCGTTTTCTGGAAGACAAAATGCGCAGCCGCAACATTCATGCAGGCTTTGCCCTTGGTGGCATCACCGCAACGATTGTCGATCTGCATGAAAAGGGGCTGATTAAAAAACTGCTCGATGTGCAGAGTTTTGACCGCACCGCCGCCGAATCGCTGGCTCGTAACCCTAATCACATTGAAATCAGCGCCAATCAGTACGCCAACTGGGGCTCGAAAGGCGCATCAGTCGACCGCCTGGATGTGGTGGTGTTGAGCGCGCTGGAAGTCGATACCCAATTTAACGTCAATGTGCTGACCGGTTCCGACGGCGTGTTGCGCGGCGCTTCCGGCGGGCATTGCGATACCGCCGTTGCCGCCGCCCTTTCCATTATTGTCGCCCCGCTGGTGCGTGGCCGAATCCCTACGCTGGTCGATAACGTCCTGACCTGCATCACACCGGGTTCCAGCGTCGATATTCTGGTTACCGATCACGGTATTGCCGTCAACCCTGCGCGCCCTGAACTGGCAGAACGCCTGAAAGAAGCCGGCATGAAAATCGT
The DNA here is from genome assembly GCF_004361975.1 of Buttiauxella sp. JUb87. NCBI lineage: Bacteria > Pseudomonadati > Pseudomonadota > Gammaproteobacteria > Enterobacterales > Enterobacteriaceae > Buttiauxella > Buttiauxella sp. JUb87. Next base: position 354,968 of record NZ_SNVY01000003.1, on the reverse strand, counting down.
CACCATCGAGTGGTTGCGCGAGCGGGCGCAAATCCTCACCGGCTTCCCCAAAGCGATTAAATTTACCGACCGCGTAATCGCCGTGGTGCGTTACCGCGATGGCTCGGTGATTGATGTTGTGCATCAGGTGAAGGGGTAAATCATGCCGATGTATCTCTCATCTGCGACGCACGCCAAAGTCACTGTGCCAGAGCTACTTGCCAGCCGGGATGCGCGCCAAAAAAGGCAACAGGAGTGGCTTGCACGCCACGCCGTCACCCTGGTTTCTTTCACCGTTGTCGCCCCTGGTTCAGTCAAAGACAGCGAACTGACGCGGCGTATTTTTAACCACGGTCTCAGAGCGTTTCGCCAGTTAGCAGAACGCTCAGGCTGGGAAATCAAAAAACAGAGCTGCCTGGCGCTGGCGACTGGCCCGGAAGCTCTGCTGGCAATCGCCGCCCAGCCTGCCGCGGTGAAACAAGCCGCCATTGAGCTTGAGCAAAACCATCCTCTTGGCCGCCTGTGGGACTTCGACGTGCTGACACCGCAAGGGCAAATTCTCTCGCGCCGTGACTTTTCGCTCCCCGCCCGCCGCTGCCTGTTGTGCGAACAAACCGCCGCTGTTTGCGCCCGTGAACAGGCGCATCCGCTTGCTGAACTGCTCGCTCGTATGGAGACGCTGCTCAATGATGCAGATGACGCAGCCCCGCGCTGAAGTGTCGGAAACGATTGTTGCGCATTACAGCGAACTGGCTTTCCGCGCGTTACTCGCGGAGGTGAACTTAACGCCCAAACCAGGCCTGGTCGACCGCAATAACTGTGGCGCACATAAAGATATGGCGCTGGAGGATTTTCAGCAAAGTGCGGCGGCGATACGCCCATATTTCCCGCGCTTCATTCAACTGGGTGCCAGCACCGCAACATTGCCTGAATGCGAGGTTCTGCAAAATTTACGCCCTATCGGCATCGCCTGTGAAGCCGCAATGTTTCGCGCAACAGAAGGCGTTAACACCCATAAAGGCAGCATTTTTTCACTCGGCTTACTGTGTGCCGCGATTGGTCGCCTGCATCAGCAACAACGCGCCATTACGCCGATGGCAATTTGCCAGACCGTAGCCGCTTTTTGCCATGGGATAACCGAGCGGGAATTGCACCACAACAACCACCAGCAAACCGCCGGGCAACGGCTTTTCCGGCAACTCGGCTTAACCGGTGCGCGCGGTGAAGCCGAAGCGGGTTATCCGTTGGTGATAAATATGGCGCTGCCGCATTACCACGCGCTTCTTACGCAGGCAACCGATCCGGAACTGGCGCTGCTCGACACTTTACTGCTGCTGATGGCACACAACGGAGATACCAATGTGGCCTCTCGCGGGGGTATGGCTGGACTGAGCTGGTTGCAGGAATACGCCCGCACCTTGCTCGCTAACGGCGGTATCCGTAAGCCCGCAGATCTTCGCCATCTGCAAGAGTTCGACCACGCCTGTATTGCACGCAACCTCAGCCCCGGCGGTAGCGCCGACCTGCTGATTATCACCTGGTTGTTAGCCCAAATTTCGCAATATCACCCTTAGCATCAATCGGAATAATCCTTACTGGAGAATCAGTTATGTCTGTTTCAAAAGATAAAATATGGAAGTTGCTGGCACCGCTGGTCGTCATGGCCATCATGCTGCTCATTCCCGTGCCCGATGGCATGCCGCCGCAGGCATGGCATTACTTCGCGGTATTTGTCGCGATGATCGTCGGCATGATCCTCGAACCGATCCCGGCCACCGCGATCAGCTTTATCGCCGTGACGATTTGCGTGATCGGCAGCGATTACCTGCTGTTTGACGCCAAAGAGTTAGCCGACCCAGCTTTTGACGCGGGCAAGCAGGCGTTGAAATGGGGGCTGGCAGGGTTCTCCAGTACCACCGTCTGGCTGGTATTCGGCGCGTTTATCTTCGCGCTGGGCTATGAAGTCACCGGCCTGGGTCGCCGTATCGCGCTGATCATGGTGAAATTCATGGGCAAGCGCACGCTGACTCTCGGCTACGCCATCGTGATTATTGATATTCTGCTGGCACCATTTACCCCGTCAAACACCGCCCGCACCGGCGGCACCGTGTTCCCGGTAATCAAAAACCTGCCGCCATTATTCCAGTCATTCCCTAACGACCCTTCTTCGCGCCGCATCGGTAGCTACCTGATGTGGATGATGGTGATCAGTACCAGCCTCAGTTCGTCGATGTTCATCACCGGTGCGGCTCCCAACGTGCTCGGCCTTGAGTTCGTCAGCAAAATTGCCGGTATTCAAATTAGCTGGATGCAGTGGTTTTTGAGCTTCCTGCCGGTGGGCATTATTCTGCTGATCGTCGCGCCATGGCTGTCTTACGTCCTCTATAAACCTGAAATCACCCACAGCGAGGAAGTCTCCGGCTGGGCGAAAGACGCGCTACAAGAGATGGGCAAACTCACCCGCAAAGAGATCACCCTGATTGGCCTGGTGCTGTTAAGCCTGGGGTTGTGGGTGTTTGGCGGCGAGGTAATTGATGCAACAGCGGTAGGTTTGCTGGCGGTATCGCTGATGCTGGCGCTGCACGTGGTGCCGTGGAAAGACATCACCAAATATAACAGTGCGTGGAACACCTTAGTTAACCTGGCAACTCTGGTAGTGATGGCAAGCGGCCTGACGCGTTCCGGTTTTATCGACTGGTTCGCCAATACCATGAGTAGCCATCTGGAGGGTTTCTCCGCCAATACTACGGTTATCGTGCTGGTATTGGTGTTCTACTTCGCGCATTACCTGTTTGCCAGCCTGTCGGCGCACACCGCGACTATGCTGCCGGTGATTCTGGCGGTGGGTAAAGGTATTCCCGGCGTGCCAATGGAGCATTTGTGTATTTTGCTGGTGCTGTCGATTGGTATCATGGGCTGCCTGACACCTTACGCCACCGGCCCTGGCGTGATTATTTACGGCTGCGGCTATGTGAAGTCGAAAGACTACTGGCGCCTGGGTGCGATTTTCGGCGTGATTTATATCACCATGTTGCTATGTGTCGGCTGGCCGATTCTGGCGCTGTGGAGTTAACGGCTTTCATATTGCGGACAAAGCGTCTCTCTGAGGCGCTTTTTTTATGATTAAATAAGGAATTATCATCTAACTGAATGAGAAAGGCATGAAATTCCTTTGCCAGACTGCCCTGTTAACCCTCGCTTGCGCCACTCACTCCGCCGCCCTGGCAGAAGATCTGCAACCCAAACAATATGGCGATTTCGAACGCTACGTGCTGGCCCTTTCCTGGCAAACCGGTTTTTGTCAGAGCATGCACGAGCGCAATCGCAACGAACCTGCTGAATGTAAAACCCAGCAGGAACAGGACGACAAACGTGCATTTTTGACGGTCCACGGGCTGTGGCCTGGATTACCGAAATCTGTAGCCTCACGCGGTGTGGATGAAAAACGCTGGATGCGTTACGGCTGCTCAACCCGCCCGGTGCCAAACATGGCGGAAGCTCGCGGTTCGCAAAAATGCCAGGCACCTGCGCCTGAGTTATCCGCAGACATCGCCAGCAAACTCGCAGGCGTGATGCCCGGTGCTGGCGGCCAGTCTTGCCTTGAGCGCTATGAATTCGCTAAACACGGCGCGTGCTTTGGTTTTAATCCCAACGCCTACTTCGGCACCATGGTTCGTCTGAATAACGAGTTTAAACAGAGTGCATTTGGCACCTTCCTTGCGGAAAATTACGGTAAAGACGTCACCCGTAAAGCGTTCAATAAAGCGCTGGAAAAAAGCTGGGGAAGTGAAGCGGTGAAAGCGGTCAAACTGACCTGTAACGGTAATCCGGCTTATCTGACAGAAATACAAATCTCGCTGGATGCCGGGAAAATTAACAGCCCGTTAAATGAAGGGTCATTCGCCACACAAAGAAATTCAGGCAACTGTGCAAAACAGTTCCGTCTGGATGCCGTTGGGTATTAGAGGATTAAACGGCCATAAACACTGAAGACAAAAAATAATCAGTTCACTATTAGTTCCGTATTTTCCGCCATATGATTTGCGTATCAAATACGGAGGTCATTATGAACACCACGAAACGCTTTTTAATGCAGTTGAAAGACCAGTTTGAGCGCGAAGGCCGGGCGCAAAAATTGTTAGGTTTGATTTGGCTTTCCCCGCAACAGCGCTACGAAATCTTAAAAGAGATTATGTTGCCGGTTGCCAGGAAATGAGGTTGTTAAATTGGCGGGTGACGCAGGGTTCACCCGCCTGAAGGTTACCCTTTCAAGAACTCCAGTAAATCTGCATTTACCCGGTCTTTCTCGGTGGTACAAATGCCGTGCGATCCACCCTGGTATACTTTGAATGTCGAATCCGGCAACGTTGCCGCCGTGACTTTACCGCAGGTTTCAAACGGGACAATCTGGTCATCATCGCCATGAATAACTAGCGTTGGAATAGTCATTTTCTTCAGGTCTTCTCGCAGGTCGGTTTCAGAAAACGCTTTAATACAATCGTAGAGCGCCTTAATTCCCCCCTGCATCCCCTGTTCAACAAAACTCTCCCTGACGCCTTCCGAGATTTTCGCCCCAGGACGGTTATAGCCATAAAACGCCATGGTCAGCTCTTTGAAAAAATCTGCCCGGTTGACGCGCACACCTTCACGAATTCCATCAAACACATCAATGGGTACGCCATCAGGGTTGTAATCCGTTTTCACCATGATCGGCGGCACTGCGCTAATCAGTACGGCTTTTGCCACGCGGCTAGTACCGTGGCGGCCAATGTAACGCGCCACTTCACCTCCGCCAGTGGAATGACCGACATGAATCGCATCTTTGAGATTTAAATGCGCAGTCAATTCCTCCAGATCGTCAGCATATTGATCCATATGATTGCCTTCCCAGGATTGTGATGAGCGACCATGCCCACGACGGTCGTGAGCGATCACCCGGAATCCTTTTTGCCCGAGGAAAAACATCTGATCTTCAAACGCATCTGCGGTTAACGGCCAGCCATGGCTGAAAACTACCGGTTGTCCTTCCCCCCAATCCTTAAAATAAAGAGAACTACCGTCCTTTAACTTGAGTTTGTCGTAATGGCTCATGATATCTCCTGGTCAGGTGATGGTCGTGCGAGTTGCCCAATTGAAAGGTGCATATACAGCGTAATTCAATTTTCTCGCCAGGCAGGTTTATTTACGGTCAGCAATTGTTCCATCAGACTTAGTAAGGGTTTATTTGGAATGTTTGAGCTTGCTCCCAAAATGCCAATAAACATCAGGCAGCCCATTCCCGAACAGCTAATGTTACCAGTATCATGTTACCGGTATCAGAAATCTGGTGAATTATGTTTGTCGCATTTTTCACCTATAAATTCGGCGCAGAGGAACAAACAAATGACCGAAATAACAACACATCTCGGTGCAGGAAGCCTGCTAGGGATCGCAGCCTGTGCAGTTGTACTCCTACTTATTCTTATCATGCGTTTCAAAGTGCATGCTTTCTTAGCTTTAACCCTTGTGAGTGTCGTTGTCGCACTGGTTACCGGTGTGCCGTTCGATAAAATTGTCCCAACTATTTTGGGCGGTTTTGGTAGCACACTGGCAGGTGTTGCACTGCTGGTTGGTCTCGGCGCAATGATTGGCCGCTTGCTTGAAATCTCCGGCGGGGCAAAAGTGCTTGCCGACACGCTGGTCGGTAAGTTTGGCTCTCATCGTGCTCCACTGGCGCTCGGTGTGGCATCGTTACTGTTCGGCTTCCCAATCTTCTTTGATGCGGGCCTGGTCGTCATGCTGCCGATTATCTTCAGCGTGGCAAAACAATTCGGTGGTTCTACGCTGAAATATGCGTTACCTGCTGCCGGTGCGTTTGCAGTCATGCACGCCCTGCTGCCGCCTCATCCAGGCCCGGTTGCTGCCAGTGAATTACTGGGTGCAAACATCGGGCTGCTGGTGATTGTAGGCCTGGTTATCGCCATTCCGACCTGGTATCTCGGCGCGTATCTGTTTGGTCAGTACGCTGGTAAAAAATTCGAAGTTCCACTGCCTTCTTCTTTCCTCGGCAGCGTTGAAGCGGATCCAAACCACCAGCCACCGGCATTTAGCACTGTATTATCGATTCTGTTGTTGCCGCTGGTACTGATTTTCCTCGATACCGGCCTGAACACCGCAACCGTACTCGGTTGGGTTAGTGGCGATAACACCGTGGTTCAACTGCTGCGAATGTTGGGTAAAACCCCTATCGCACTGTTGATTACCGTCTTCTTCTCACTTGCCGTGTTTAGTGGCCGCCATAGCCGCCAGCATCTGGAAAAAGTGTGTGACGGTGCCCTCGGCCCAATCTGTGGCATCATTTTGGTGACCGGTGCGGGTGGTATGTTCGGTGGTGTTCTGCGTGCCAGCGGCATTGGTGATGCGTTGGCGGGTGTTCTGTCCGATACAGGCATGCCAGTAATTGTTGCCGCGTTCGTTATCTCTACCGCTCTGCGTGTGGCGCAAGGTTCTGCAACGGTGGCTCTGACCACGACCGCCGCACTGATTTCCCCAATGGTTGCCGTTACACCAGGCCTGAGCCAGTTCGACCTGTGCTTCATCGTGGTGGCTATTGCGGGTGGTGCGACCGTACTGTCTCACGTGAACGACTCAGGCTTCTGGTTGGTTGGACGTTTCCTGGAAATGGACGAGAAAACTACCCTGAAAACCTGGACCGTGATGGAAACGCTGATCGGAACTATCGCCTTCCTGTTCGCTCTGGTAGGCAGCATTATTCTGTAAACTGTGCTGTTATTAAAATGTGACTGAAGTCGCTTTAAACTAAGTGTTAAGCTCAGTATCATCATCACAGACCAAACCCTCACTCATTGAGTGAGGGTTTTCTTTTGTAGGGTCCGCCATCAGACACAAGAGTGCCTGTTTTTTTACATGGAGAGAAATATGTCCAGACCAGCCATTATCATTAATGAACTTGATGCCGAGCGTATCGACCGATTGCTGGAGCAACCACAGTTTGCCAACCAGCCTGTCGCTCAGGCGTTGAACACCGAACTGGACAGAGCAGAAATGCGTAAACCTGAAGATATCCCGGCAGACGTCGTGACCATGAACAGCCGCGTGAAATTCCGCGATCTGGCCTCAAAAGAGGAGCATGTGCGCACGCTGGTGTATCCGGTCAACCTGACAGATAGCGATAACCAACTTTCGGTGATGGCACCGGTTGGCGCAGCACTGCTGGGTTTACGTGTCGGTGCAACGATTAACTGGACGTTACCAAACGGTAACCAAACGCATCTGGAAGTGCTGGAGTTGCAGTACCAGCCTGAAGCTGCGGGCGAGTTTCACCGCTAATGATTTGCCCCCTTCGCAAAGAAGGGGGAATTGGCCTTTCCAGGGAATCAGCGAAAATTTTTACGCATCACAAATAACAAAAACGCCATCAACAAACCGGGTAACCAAACCCATTGCAGCTCTGACCAAATCACCGCCTGCCCGCGTGGTTCGAGGTAACGAGAAAGTGCAAACGGGGCAACGCGAATCACCTGCCAGGGTGCGAAAAAGCGTTCGTCTGACCACGGCCATAACCAACCAACACCTTTGCCTCCGGTCGTCACGGAGTCCAGAAGACTATGTGAAAGCAATGACACCGTCAGAAATAGCCAGACGCGGATGATACCTGCCCGGAACCAGCGATAGCCGAACAAACACAGCAGCGGCACCACAAAAGCAAACAGCAAAGAGTGCGTGAAACCGCGATGCCCGAACGCATTGCCATACGCCACACCAAATTTGAAAGCCAGCACATCAGCATCCGGTAGCATTGCCAGAACAATACCGCCCAATAAAAGACGTTGAGGAATGATTTTTTTGCCCAGCCCCAATCCTAAACAAATGGGTACCGCTGCATGAGTGATGATAGTTGGCATAGGATGTGAAAATTTGTGAGTGAACAAAAAGAAACGGCCCGTTATGGGCCGTGTTCGGTATGCAATTAAGCTTGAACCGTGATGCTCAGACTTTCAAAAACAACAGTCTGGCCTGCAACGATTTTGCAGCGTTTGCGGGTTTCCACTTCGCCGTCTACTTGCACCAGCCCTTCTGCAATCACCGCTTTCGCCTGTGCGCCGCTTTCACACCAGCCTTCCAGCTTCAGCAGATCGCATAATTCAACGTGTGGGTGTTTACCTAATGAGAAGGTCGCCATTTTACTCTCCATCGACATCATGATATTCCTCGCAAGCCTGCAAGGTATTCTGGATAAGAGTGGCGACGGTCATTGGGCCAACGCCACCCGGAACCGGCGTAATATACGAGGCTTTGACTGCGGCTTCATCATAATTTACGTCACCGACGACTTTACCGCTCTCCAGACGGTTAATCCCCACGTCCACCACAATCGCCCCTTCCTTGATCCACTCGCCCGGGATAAAGCCAGGTTTGCCGACCGCAACAATCACCAGATCGGCGTTCTCGACATGTTGGCGTAAGTTTTTAGTGAAGCGATGCGTCACGGTGGTGGTACACCCTGCCAGCAGCAGTTCCATGCTCATTGGGCGGCCAACAATGTTGGATGCGCCAATCACCACGGCGTTCAGGCCGTAGGTATCAATACCGTAACGCTCAAGCAGCGTCACGATACCACGCGGTGTACAAGGACGCAGACGCGGCGCACGCTGGCACAGGCGGCCCACATTATAGGGATGGAAACCATCAACGTCTTTATCCGGGTCAATACGTTCCAGAACTTTCACGTTATCGATGCCCGCAGGCAGCGGTAACTGAACCAGAATGCCATCGATTTCTTTATCTGCGTTGAGCGTATCAATCAGCTCCAGCAGTTCTGCTTCGGAGGTGGTGTCAGGCAAATCGTAGGAGCGAGAAATAAAGCCAACTTCTTCACATGCTTTACGTTTACTACCGACATAAATCTGCGATGCAGGGTTCTCGCCAACCAGCACAACTGCAAGTCCAGGGGCGCGTTTTCCTGCGGCAATTCGGGCTTTCACTTTTTCAGCAACTTCAAGCCGTACCTGCTGCGCAATCGTTTTACCGTCAATAATCTTTGCTGCCATCAGTCAGATGATTCCGTCTGTAATCGAAAAGGGAGGGGATTGTTTCTATTTTGTCAGAAGCGCGGCTCGCTGTCAGGCATTGTTAAGTGTTTATGCTCAATTGTCGCGCAGGCAGTTGAAAAGCCATTGACTCGTAAGGTACTGACCGTATAATCCGAGTCCGCAATGCTTCCGAAAGGAATACAGTGCGCCCTTAGCTCAGTTGGATAGAGCAACGGCCTTCTAAGCCGTAGGTCACAGGTTCGAGCCCTGTAGGGCGTACCATTTAAAACAATGAGTTACGCAAAGCCCCTCACTAAAAACCACGCACCCAAAAAGTTTATGTAACGGCTGGTGTAAGTAAAATTTCTCAACGCCCATCAACATTAGCGTGGCTTAGCCGGCATTCCCGGATAGTACTTAGCGATGATGTCATTCATCCTTTCAATCAGATCGTACCGCTTTAAAGTGATGTGTGCTGTTCCCTTCTGAAAGTAGCGAATGCTGAAGAACTCATCCTCGTAAACTTCCTTAGTCGGATTATCCCGAATATGCTCCATCAATCGGGTAGAGATATCACTACGGTTGTCAGGTATCGGTTTGCCATCAAGTAAAAACAGCATCCGCTCCAAATCTGTCAATTGATCCCGCCTCCAGCCCCAGTTCAGACTAAATCCCCAGCGGTTATGTGTCACCAGACTGTTAATGATAATCTTCTTACCGAAACTGCAAGGACTATTAGTTTTGTAATCCCATGACTGTAGTGGATCATAAAATCAGAGCTGGTCCATCGATTTTATGCACGATGCGCTGGTGTGTGGCAGACGCTTCCATACCTTCAATGTGGTAGATGATTTTAACCGCGAAGCACTGGTGATAGAAATCAATCTGAATATCCCGGCGCAGCGAATGAAGCGAGTGCTCGACAGGATAGTGGCAAACCGTGGATATCCACTGACTGATGTCGCTTGCACGGGCACAATGGGCCGAAGAGCATAGGGTCATACTGGACTTTATCAAACCTGGTAAGTCGACACAGAATGCCTTTATCAAAAGTTCTAACCGGACATATCGGACAGAAACCCTGGATTTTTATCTGTTCAGAACGCTGAATGAAGTTCGGGAAATTACAGAGCGCTGGTTGACGGAATACAACAGCGAGCGACCTCATGAATCCCTGAATAACCTGACACTGGAAGAATACCGGCTGATGGCTGAAAAATGGAAATTTCAAAAAGGGTGGAAATAAAACTGGAGGACTTACAGTTAGTGCAATCAACAAATGAAGACAGGACCTTTTGTGCCTTCTGCACATCAGGACTGTCCCCCATATCACGATTATTGATGTAAATATCAAACGCCGGAATACCTACTAAGAAGAACGTTAAGGGCGACCATGCTAAGACGTCTTGGGCACCCTATATTATAGTCTTTAAAGAAAAGTATTAATAGAACTCTCTTTAAAATAAAGGAGGGCTACAATTTTTCACTTAAGAATAGATTAGAAAGTATATGTGGCACCAACTCTACTACGAAGTTGCCGACTAGAATTGCAATCAATGGTACTTGTGCATTGAACATTACCAAATTCTATATATGGACGCCATTTAGTGCTGTTTTTAAAACCAACTTTAAGATTGTAATCCCATTCGTATTCATCGTTAGTCCCCATCTTCCATTCTTTATTAATGAAATCTTCAGCATAGTTCGCCTCAAAATCGAACTGAAGAAATTCCCATTGATAGGTAATGTTCCCTGTGAGCTTTGAACGACCTAAAGAGTCATGACTCTCTCCATCACGGCCTGTTGAGGTATTTCCTGCAGAGTAATTTCTTATTTCATGACGATAACGTATTTTTATTGCCACGCCATTATCGAACAAATATTCAAGGCGAACCTGAGGCTTATAGGTAACGCTAGTATCCCCAAAATTAACAAGCACTCCTGGGCTGACCTTTATTCTATCGTTAATCGTGTATTTGTAACCATATTCAAATTCATTATCACTACCTTCTAAGTTACTTAGATTCCCAGTGTACTTCATCTCAACACCAAAAAAATGGTTGCCTGCGCCACCGCCTATTTTTACACGGCCCGCCCAATCATTTTCGTCATGTTTATATTCTTCGCGAAAATCAAGCGTAGCAGATGAAACAGAAAACGCAGACAACATGGTTGCAATGCCGATAATGGCAATTTTTTTATTCATGTTATTACCTTAATAAATAAATGGATTGTGAAATACACCAGCCAAACCTCAAGCTGATTATTGACCAATAAAACCATCTCTCGCTTATCGTGTTACGTGGTCAATATACAATAGGGTGGAAATTCTGGTTGTTTAGAGTGCGAATATATAAATGAATTATGAAAACAACATGCTGATAATCTGGCGACGTATTTCATAAGCCGCCAGATTATATTAATTAACTGTCTGCCATGACTGTTTTATCAGTAATTTTTTTATCCACTGCTTTAATCAAGAGCAAGCCAACACAAAGAACGATGAAACCACAGAATACGAATACTGCACGCCCCCACAGTGGGTTGTTTAATAAGCACATCAATATAACACCAACACCAGCAATAATATGGAGAATACCCAGCATACTGCGTTGTTTATTATCCAGTAATCTTTGTGTAAAAGATTCTGAGGTTAGGGGCGTTGCTAAATTCTCGAAGAATTTATCAACATCTTTCTGGCGATGTTCTACAAGCGGTTTGTAGAACAGTATTGAAAGTAAGAAGAAACCTGCTGTGAAAACAATGTGCGCCACTAAACCTATTGCGACTTTCAGGTCTGACCATTCTCGGCTAGTTAATGTTTCAAGATTAAACCATTGTTGCACCATCTCAGCATTAATAACGAAACCAACGTAGTAGGAGACGATACCGCCGACAGCAAGCGTACCCCAGGCAGCCCAATCTGGTGTTTTCTTAATGAAGAACCCGCAGAATGCTGGAATGGTCATTGGGAACCCAATCAACGCCCCTACATACATCATTGTATCGAATAAACTTAATTCTTTTAATGAGTTAATGAATAGGGCAACGAGGATGATAACCATGCCAAAAATAGTTGAAATAATTTTTGAAACCAACATTAACTCTTTTTCAGAGGCTTTTGGTCTTAAAATAACTTCATAGAAATTTTTAACAAAGATTCCTGAGTTTCTATTTAATCCTGAGTCCATAGAGGACATCGTTGCTGCGAACATAGCTGCAATCAGTAAGCCAACCATACCGACAGGCATATATTTCTGAACAAAATATAAATATGCAAAGTCTGCAGCTTTTTTCCCTGCTTCTGGATATGCAGCTGCTAAATCAACACCCTGGCTGGCAACAAACCATGAAGGCATAAACCAGATGAATGGTCCTACAGTCATCAATAAACAAGCAAGCAGTGCCGCTTTTTTAGCATTTTTTGAGTCTTTAGCTGCAAGATAACGGTAAGAGTTCAGCATGTTATTATTGATGCTGAATTGTTTGATAAAGATAAAGAAAGCCCAAATACCAAAGATACTTAAATAATTAAGGTCATTTCCTGAAACGAAGGAGGCTCCTTCTTGCAATGGAAAATTACTAACAATGTCGGTTACACCACCGCCTTTGATAATTGCAACTACAGCACAGGTCACGGTCACAGCCATGATAATAACCATTTGCATAAAATCAGATGCAATAACCGCCCACGATCCCCCCGTTACAGACATTACAAGCACGACCAATCCGGTAATAATAATTGTTGTTGACATATCAAAACCAAAAATACCGGATGCAATGATGGCTAAACCATTAAGCCATATACCTGCAGAAATAATGCTGTTTGGCATGCTAGACCAAGTAAAAACTTGTTCATTAAAGCGTCCGAAACGCATTCGAACAGCTTCAATTACGGTGATGACACGTAACTGGCGAAACTTCGGCGCAAAATACACATAATTCATAAAGTAGCCGAAAGCATTTGCCATAAAGATCATTGCTACAGCAAAACCATCTGTGTACGCCTTGCCGGCGGCCCCCGTAAAGGTCCAGGCACTAAATTGTGTCATGAAAGCGGTTGCCCCTACCATCCACCACAGCATGTTACCCCCACCTCGGAAATAATCACTTGTTGTACTGGTGAACGCTCGAAACATCCAACCTATTGCAATGAGAAATAAAAAATATATGCCGACTATGACTGTATTGAGTTCCATCTGTAGACCTTTTGAAGGTTAATCACTGATTGGAAATTATCATATCGTCTTAATTGATCATCTTGTATTACAATATACCCAATATGTGACTCTGATCTTAATATATTAGAAATAAAATAATACAAGTTAACTTGAGGATGACTTTGATTAGCTCATAAGTAGAGCGGTGCATAGTGACGATGGGCAAAAAGAAAGGGGATGCAGAAAAGGGGGAGCGTTTTTGCGAAACGGGTCACGCAGCTCATTGTGCAGTGCGTGCCCCGTTATATCGAAGGCTGGACTTATTGTTTGACGGTTAAGAAATAATCAAATATTTCCGGCACATTACCCGAGCCGATCCCCGTAGTTACAGCACCTTTTAGGTTCGATGAGGTGCCTTCGGCTATTTCAGAACGACAACCCAAGTTATTCACCATTTCAAGGAAGTAGCCGAGATCTTTATTAGCATTATCGATTGAAAAACCTAAATCGCTAACCCCGTCTACTGCGTAATTTTTGCAGAATTTCATGAAAGGTGAGTTTGATGGACCTGTCGACATGATATCAAACAGTTGCTGGCGATCGACGCCAGCGAGTTTAGCCACAGCGAATGCCTGCGACATCGCACAAACGGTCGTCATTCCCATGAAATTATTGATTAATTTGGTTGTGTGACCCGCACCAAGATCGCCGAGATAAAAAATGTTTTCACCTTGAACTTCAAGAACCGGCTTCACTTTCTCAAAGGTATTTTTATCCCCCCCAACCATGATGTTAAGTAAACCATCTTTTGCGTGAGCAGGCGTTCTGCCCAGCGGGGCATCAATCATGCCGGAACCTTTTTTAGCGAGATCAGCACCAATTTTTCGGGTTGAGGCAGGGATAGATGTGCCGAAATCGATCAACACAGAACCTTCTTTTATGCCCGCCAGGATGCCGTTATCGCCATACACCACTTTTTCAACGATTGTTGATGTTGTCAGACACAGCATGATGATATCGCTTGCTGCGGCTAATTCAGCCGGAGAGTTGGCTTCAGTTGCGCCACGGGCAACTACGTCCGCAACGGCATCTTTGTTGAGATCCATCACTTTTAACTCGAAGCCATTATCTTGCAGGCATTGAACCATATTACTACCCATTAGGCCTAGGCCAATGAACCCAATCTTCGGCTTTTTCATTTATAACCCCTTGATAAATATTATTTAATAGGCATTTGACATGTTATTTGATAACCGACCGCCAAGTAACCCTGCTGTCTAATGAGGTGAATGACCGTGATAAACCTGTCTCGACAGTTTGGCGCTCCGATGACCTAACGTGAATGCACCACATGATATGTAATACAATATTATTATAATTTCAAGGAAAAGTGGTTAAGTATGAGAGGTTGCGTGAATGTCTGGCTGAAAAGATTCAAATTCTATCAGGGAAATATACCCGCCCTACTTCCAGTGGCAGAGTGTTGGCAACACTTGCTCACACCTGTGACAGACTTAAGTGAACGCAAGGGAATTAACGAGAGACACTTGTCTCTCGCCGCAGGTCTATTTCTCAATCATTTGCAAGGAGCTAAGCACGTGTTTCGACGTGTTTGATGTCCCAGATAGGCTAGCTTGTTGCTGACGGTAAACGGTGTTTGGAGTCCAACAGATGATTCACTGAGGCTTGACGGGCTTTCTCCGCATTCCCTGTCATTATGGCATCATAAATCTGTCGATGTTCATCAATGCAGGTGTTTCCCTCTTCCGAAGAGTGCGCAATGAAATTAATAAACATCGTGGTTAACACATGCCCAAAGGGTAAGAAAAAGTCATTACCTGTAGAGATGAAAACGATGCTGTGAAACTTGATATCCACATCTAACCATCGTTTTTTATCAAAGACTTGCGCGTTGGCAACTTCTAACAATTCCTGAAAAGCTTCAGATAACTGGATGCGCTGTTCAGCCGTGGCATTTCTGGCCGCAAGGGCGCAGGCCTCTGGTTCAATCGCTCGGCGTAGCCCAAGGAATTGTTGGCAAAACTGATCGATTTCAGTTAGCCCGTCCATCCATTCAATTAACTGTGGATCTAAAAAATTCCAATAGGCACGCTGTATCACTCGGGTGCCAACTTTTGGACGTGACTCCAACAAACCTTTTGACGTTAGCAGTTTGATTGCCTCACGTAGCGCGGTACGGCTAATGCCAAATTGCCCACACAGTACAATTTCCCCAGGAAGTAGAGAACCTTGAGGTATTTTTCCGGACAAAATACTGCGCGCAATTTCGCGCGCCACTTGTATATGGAGGCTTCGCCTGGAGTCGGAAATGGAATGAAATTCGCCTGGCATAAATTGCTCGCAAACAATATGTATTATTTAATTTTCATCATATCACTCCGAATCTTATCTACCAAGTATGGCATTAATAACCAATATTGATCCGGTCAGCATATTTCGTTTTGCCGCTCAAGACAGAACGTGAGAGCGACTCGTCAACGCTACTCGGAAAGCTGAATCTGAATAAATGTTAATAAATTTATGTTCTCCGCTCGAGTTTGATGTTAAAAAGATCATAAAGTGTTATTGTATTACTTATTGTGTAATCTGATGATAACTTAGGTGACGTAGAGTGTTTAACAAGTTAAATGGCGAGCCCGTGTTGAACACTATTTCGGCGACTGGCCTGTGGATGAAGTGTGTTGATGAAATCTTATATGAAAAATAATCTTTCACTGGCATGGCCTTTAGCTATCAACGCATTACTGATGCAGTCGATGTTAATGGTTGATACCTTTTTTGTTTCGCCTCTTGGGGAGGTCTCCCTCGCTGCTATGGGAATTGCCACGACAATAGTCTCTTTCATTCTTGGTATACAAATGGCATTGGCGAATGGTTCTCAGCTTGTAATGAGTCGAGCGGTTGGTTCAGGAAGCATGGTGCCCATGAATAAAAGTTTCTGGGCCGCTCTAATGATTAATGTCGCCAGCGCCATTGTATTTTGGATACTTCTTGCACTCTTTGACCGCGATTTAATAGCCCTATTGACTAATAATACAGCACTTTATGTACAAGCGGAGCGCTATCTGGAATTGGCGAAATTCATCATTGTGATAAACGCCATCACTCAGGTGCTGATTGCATTGTTCAATGCACAAGGAAAAACTAAAGTTGCGTTTGCGGGCTATCTCATCGAATTACCCATCAACGCGATGGCCTCTTATCTTTTCATCCACGGTTACAGTGAAATTGAAGGTCTTGGTTTGCAAGGCGCTGCTGCGGGCAGCTTGCTGGCTATATTCATCAGGCTCGGTTATTTGATGCATTGTCTTCAGCGTGACCGCACATTGGTTTTGTCGGTTAAGAATCTTGATGCTTCATTAAAAACAAACACTTTGAATCACTTACGGGAAATTTTTCCAGTTGCAGCAAATGTTACGATGCTACAAGTAGGTGCAACTCTTTATATGTTACTTTACTCCCAACTCTCGCTGAATGCTTATGTAGCAATGACCATTGTTATGCCGTGGATTAAAGCGGGTACTCAATTTATCACTGCATGGGCACATTCATCTGCGATTACGATTAGCCAAGCCATAGGTTCAGGTAATGTCGAAAAGTTAGTCAAAAATGTGGATATCAGTATCAATATAGCCGTGATCATTTCTTTTTTTTCGGCGGCATTTTTTTGGGTTCTGAGTTTGGTGTTGCCTGCTTTGTATCCAGACTTAGACCATTCTACTTACCAGGCTCTTTCGGTGATTGCCCCGTTATATATTTTTCTACCTATTGTTAGAGGTTACAACACGGTACATGGGCATGTGTTGCGGGCTTTAGGGAAAACCACAGGCGTGTTTATCATTAACTTCATCGGACAATGGCTTATCTCAATCCCATTGTGTGCATTGATAATATTCTATTTTGATGCGGGGATTTTTTGGGCATTCGCGATTATGCCCTTGGAAGAAATAGTGAAAACGCTTCCTTTCCGGTCCTTGGCACGACAATCTTTGAAGGCTTTCGATTCGAAAAAAGCAAGAAATCTAATGCACGACTAAAGGTGGTTTGGTCTAAACATTCGTTTTAATTCCACTCGTTTTCTAAGGTTTAACCTAAGCGTACAACACGAACCGTATTGAGAAAACCCTGTATTCAGCAGGCCGTTCGATGCTCCATGATAGTCGTGTACCGACCAGTCTGCGATGACATCAACCATAGGATTAAGCTAGCGCGCCGGATCACATCGTATTTTTTGCATGCCCCTCTCTAACTCTCCAGTAAGACACCACGTTCACCTCAGTGATCTGTACAGAATAGCCACATTGTTAAATACATCAGATGATGACCTGGCGGTTCCCGCTGTGTTTTTTCAACGGATTGATATGTAAAATTTTTTAATGGGGAGGTATCTGCACAGTGTGTGCCGTTACGGGTGTAGCTGTCGCATTAAGTGATCATTATCACAATGGTGATATAATAATACAAATTGATTTGTTGTTTTTTAGGGGTAATGATAATGTCAGCGTGGGTAACGAAAATAGATATTTTTCAACCTATTGTAGGTTAAGCGATGGTGAATAGGTAAATCTTTATGAAAGTTAAAAAATTACGTTGGATAATTGTAGGCCTCATCGGCTTAGCTGCCGTAATTAATTATATAGATCATTCAGCATTACCTGTTATGTTGCCCTGCATTTCAGCACTGGTGCCACTAACACTAATATCAGAATTTTTCTCAAGTGAGATTAAATCAGTAGAAAAATAACTAACGGTTAGTGTCACTAAATTATCTCATGCTAAGTCTGTAAGTATAAAAACTATTGAGGTTTTATATGTTTAATAAATTATTTTGTCTGTCTTTGTTAGTGGGATTATCATCAAATGCATGGTCGACTGAAACACATGTTGATGTTTTACCCGCCGATCAGTTTGATATGTCAAACTGGAAATTAACCTTACCTTTAGATAAAGATAAAAATGGTAAAATAGATGAGATAGAAGGTGTGGCGATGTACTACTTCTCTCACCCAGACTATTTCTTTTTAGATGAAAATAAACAATTAGTATTCCAGGTTCCGAATAAGGCGATTACCACTTCAGGCTCTTCAAATGCCCGTTCTGAACTTCGTCAAATGGTTCGCGGAACGGATACGGGGATCAGTGTCAAATCACCGAAAAATAACTTTTCTCTGGCAGTGCATCCTGAAGCCAAAACATTCGGTGCTATTGGTGGAAAACTTGATGGGACGGTCAAGGTTGAACATGTATCCTTACATGCCAAACATCCTGAGAAATATCCGGCTTTCTCCGTGGTCGTTGGTCAGGTGCATGCGAATAAAGACCCAGCAATGATTGAGGCTAAAACTGGGTTTGGGTATGGTAATGAGCCCATTAAAATTTTTTATAAGAAGTGGCCACATCATAAAACTGGTTCCGTTTTCTGGACTTATGAACGTAATTTGGCAGAAAAAGATCCAAATCGTGTTGATATTGCCTATCCAGTATGGGGCTACACCTGGGAAAATACAAAGGATCCGCAAAGTTCAGGTGTTAAATTAGGTGAAGAATTTAGCTATAGAATTAATATTATTGGCAATGTTATGCATTTATATTTTACGGCACCAAACCATAAAACCGTTAGTTATAAAATAGATTTGTCAAACAATGTTGATGCCAACGGAAAAGTTGATGAAAAGGATAACTCTCATGGCTATTCAGGTGACTCATTTTATTATAAAGCGGGTGCGTACGGACAATGTAGCGTGAAGGATGGTGAAGGCTTCTGGTCTACAGGTTGTGCGGGTACCGGTGATTTTGTCGTTGATAAAGCGAATGGTGACTATAACCGCGTGTCTTTTTCAAAGTTACAACTGAGTAAGTAATCCGTAAAACAAAAAACCAGCCTCAATATTAATATATTGGGCTGGTTTTTTTCCGTGTCATGAAGGTTACTTAAAGGGCAACCTTCCTTACTTTAATGTGTCGATTTTAAATAATAAAAGGTGGCTTATGCATAGTCATCTGGCTTGCCGGTTTTGTTTTGGTTATAAACGCCGACTGTATAATACATATATTGCCCCGTTTCGTTATAGCCACTTTTCGATATATCAACCGTTTTTTCAACGTCTTTGTGACCTGCCAAAATCAGTCTGAAGTTGAGTTTGTCGCCTGTAATATTGATACGATACCTACATTTCTCACCCAGTTTTATCCCATCGGCAAGCTCCCCATAAATGGTTGCATGGTCGCTGTAACTCGGCTGCAATGTTCCAATCATCTCGTACTACTGCTCATCACCAAACCCTTTGCGCGTTCGTGGGCAAAATAAATGAAACCTTTTTCATGATTCGGGAGTTTAAGGTAGTAAAGCCTGATAGGTTCATCATTATTGGCGTGTATTTGACCAATCATTACGCGTCCAACCTACCAGTTAATGCCGGTAGTGTTCACGAGATCTACGGTCAGTGTTGCTTCCTGCGTCCCATCAATGCCACCGGCTTTTTCTTGTTCACTGCGCGCAATGGATGAGAAGACACGGTTGTTATTATTTACCCCCAGGAGAGAGATGTCGGTATCTCTATTGCGGAGCATTTCACGCAATTCCGAGCGGGTGTATGTGGTGTTCTTCGAGGTTTTTGGCCCGGTGACAGGGGTGGTAAATACCATTCCACATTGTTCATTAAAGGTGAAAAAGTTCGGGCTGGTGTAACCTGCAACCAACTCTTTTTCTTTTATTTGATCTGCTTTTTCGGCGTTATTCGCATCCGCAGGTATGGCCAAACTTATCTGCGTTTGAGTGTGAGATTGCGTATGTCTGGGAAGAAACTGCTAAGGTTGAAGCAATCGCAAAGCCGGTTTTTAGCATCACAACTGATTAGTTACGAGGGCAGAGTAGGTTCATCTTTATAGACCTCCAGTTTATCCCCTTCATCCTTCAAATTGCCGGTGCGTTGGCATGACCTGGCCACCCCAATCACCGATTTGACTCAGTGATTGGAGGGTTATCGTCGCCGCTATCTTGAATGCGTTAGGATATCTATTGTTGTTAGATCGTCATTACCTATTGCGCAGGAGTTGGCTTATTTTAAAATACGGGCAAAGGCACCTTCCCAGGTGTATTTAACACCGTCGAACTCTACGGTGTGTTTTCCTTGCTGTTGTGTATCCGCCAGATTGCAAATAGCAAAGTGATAGATGCTATCGCAGGTTGTTTCAATGCGAATCACCGTGCCGACATCGTTATCACCCACCACGTGGATTGATGTAATCCTGCCACGAGCCCCCACTGACGCCTCGATGGACTCGTTGAAGTAGCCATGGGTTTCCAGAACAGAAGCGAAAACATGGTCCTTTCCAGACTGTCGGATTATTAGAGCGGGTTCGCTTTTCAGGTTAAAATTAGGATCATTGGCTCCAGTGCGGGTGAAGAACACCTCTCCCTCATTTAGAGCACTGGTGATGAGTGAGTAATAGCTCCTGCCGTGCAGCCAGCTTACCAGTGAACTACCTTGCACTTTCCCGGATCCCAGGTTCCACAAATGCTGATATCCGTTATCAGCACCCATCGGTTTCAAGGTGCTTGCTGCGTGATAGCTGAAGTCAGTGCGGATGAGCTGCCCAGCGTAATGCACCGGGAAATCATACTGATGCTCCTGCTCAGATTTAATGCGAAAAATATCAATAACCAGTGTTTTTTCAAACGCTTCAAGTTCAGCCAGAAGCACACTACGCTGCATGTCTACACCATCGTAGTAGTCCTGTATCCGGCCACTCATACCCTGTAATTCTTTATTATCTGCGTTGAAGAAAACCCTGGAACCAAAACGTTTTTCCGCAAGTGCGGTATCAAAATGGTTTTGAGTTTTTTGGTCAACGGTGACGGTGTTGTGTGCGACAGTCTGTTTACAGTACGAAGAGTTTTCCGGGATATAACGACCACCAAATTTTGGCTCAATATTAACCCAGCGGCCAAAACCGTAATCGCGGAGCACTTCATGCCCGCGATTAAATACGCTCAGGTGCAGGCCATCGTAGTGGCCATGATCCAGCGCCGAGTGATATTGATGGTCGCTACCGTGTTGACCAAACCAAATGAGTGCCATGGTGTCGTCATTTTTTTCATCACGGTGGCGTAAAATACCCAAGCCGCCTTTTTCGCCTTTCGGACCGTCGGTGACAAACAGACTTCCCCAATCGAAAGGTTGAATATTTTCTGCGGCATCCACTGCATCTGACAGGGTTTTACCGGAGGCATGAACCCATACGTTTTGCTGGTGGTTTGCCATACCCAGCAACGTGTCAGTCTGCTCGTAGCGATGGAAGCAGACCGATGTCGCCATGATCACCCCTTCATCATTAATTGAAATGCTTTTCGATGAATCGTTGAGCGCAGGTAAGGTGCCATCAGGGAATGCAGTTTTAAACACCGCATAAGAAGTGGTTTTTATCACGGAATTATTGAATTTATAAATATTGATCTCTGGCTGGCGTCGCTCAATAGCTTCAGCAAAAAGGTAGATTGGACGAAGCGAGAAGCGGTGGTAATAAGGCCCTTCCATATAGTATCCATCAGGCGAGAATAACTGTGCCAACTGAGCTAAGAAGCCACCACTCATGCTGTCGTTTTTCAAGCCGTAAAGCGCTTTATCTACGGCGGCCTGGTCGTTGATGGCGTAGCCACAAATCCCCACAGCGGCAACAGCCCACAAACCATGGTTGTGTACGATGTCGAAATCATGACCATAGGTCACGACGAACAGCTCAATCATTTGCTTGAACAAATTTGTTTCAATGAATGTTTTCTGATCTTCAGACAAGGTGTGGTAAATGCAGCTATAGGCGCAGGATGCGTAAAGCATCCACATATTCTCGTTCAGCGTTTGATGGAATATTTTACCCGGTGGGTTACTGTCGCGGCTGATATTGCTTTCAAGTGTGGGATAAACATTGGCATATGCACTGAGCATTTCGACAATGTAGTCACGATACTTTTGCTCGCCCGTGATAAGGAACAGGCGACCTGCGAGATCTATATGGATGTAGTTCTGTTTATGGCGGTTATGCTCATAACCGCCACCTTCGCCATGACCAGGTACTTCAATACCCACGTCCACCATATAGCCGTGCGTTTGTTTAATGTCGCGAGCCAGCGCCTGGCCGAGTAGAGTATCAGTGCCAAGACTTTTTTTAAGTTCCGCGGCTTCAGCAAAGCTCATTAAAAGTGGTTGGTAATCCATTATTGTTTCTCCAGGTCTAAAGCAATGACTTCAAATGCGTAATAACCCTGCCAACTGAGTGTTTTACCGTTGAGTTCAACTTGATGATGGGTTTGCTCGTCAGCGTCAGGTCGGTTACTTATCATCACCGTGACCTGCGATTTCTTCGTGGTAATTACCACAATGCTGCCAATTTCGTTATAGCCTACGACATCGATACACGTCACTTGGCCACGCGCATTCGTGGATTGCTCAAACTCTTCATTAAAATAGCCGTGTGTTTCTAGCGCGGAAACAAACAGGCTCGACTGACCTTTGTTGCGCAGAATGAAAGCGGGTTCACTGCGTAGGTTGAAGTTCGGATCGCTGGCACCGGTTCGCGTGAAGATCACTTCATTATTGTGATTTGTGCTGGCCCCAAACCACGTGTAAAAGGTGTGGTTCTGCAACCAACTAATCAGAACTGTTCCTTGGGCTTCACCGCTTGCGACGTTCCAGAGGTGTTGATAACCATTGCTCTGCGCAAGCGGGTGAAGTTCGGCGTGATTCTGGTAGTCGAAGTTAGTCCGGATTATTTGACCGTCGTACTGATGTGAGTAATCGTATTGATGCTCTCCTTCGCCTTTTACCCGGTAAACATCAAGTAACAGCGGCGCTTCTAGCTCATCTAAATTCAATAAAAACACGCTGCGCTGCATTTCAAAATCCGGGTAGTGGTTATTGGCAAACGCACTCATCCCTTTGATATTTGGCGCGTCAGCAACAAAGAAATGCGGTAATGCGTGTGCCTTATCGGCACGTTCAACATCAAAATTATTCTGACTTAACCCATCAATAGTGAGTGTGTTATGCGCAATCGTTTGACGGGCGTATGATTTGTTCTCATCCAGGTAACGGCCGCCGAATTTTGGTTCCACATTAACCCAACGGCAAAAGCCGTATTCACGTAAAACTTCTTGGCCTTTATTGAAGAATGTAATGCCGAGGGTATCAAAATGGCCATGCCCCATGCCGTGTTGGCCATAGTTCATGACCAGTTGTGACACATCGCCAGTTTTGTCCTTCATGCGAATGAAGCCTTGCGCGCCATTATTGCCCTCCGGCCCTTCATTCAACTCTACAGAAGGCCAGAAAGGTGGGCTGATTTCGCCCTGACTTGCGGCGTGTTCCAACGCTTGTGAGAGTGCAAGGCCGCTGGAATGCAGCCACACTTTGTTTTGAATTTTCGCCATGCCCAGAATATTGTCGTCAAGGCCATAGCGTTTTGAGTAGACACTGAGTGCAACCTGAACACCCTGATCAGTGATGGACATAGAGCGAGAAGCATCATTGAGTGCCGGAAAGGTTCCGTCAGGGTAAGCGGTGCTAAGTAAGGCCTGAATGGTATTACCAATCACCTGATTTTTGTAGTTATAGATGTCTAGTTCCGGCATGTGGCGGTGAAGAACTTCAGCGAATAGACAGGTTGGGCGAATCGAGTAACGGTGGTAATAAGGCCCTTCCATGTAATAACCCGATGGCGCGAACAATTGTGAAATTTGCGCCAAAAAGCCTCCTGAACCATTCCTTTCCAGGCCATAAACGGACATATCCAAATATTCACGTTTACCGATTGCAATACCGCAAATCCCCACGGCAGCCACCGCCCAGATACCATGGTTGTGGATGCGGTCGAAATCATGGGCATATTTAATAGTAAACATTTCCAGCATCGGCTCAAAAACACCTTTAATCACCCGCTGGCGTTCTGTTTCTGTCATGGTTGCCGCGACGTCGGAATAGGCGAGGCTGGTAAATATCAACCAACATTGCTCATTTAAGATCTGATGGAACAGACGGCCGGTTGAGTTGGTATTTTTTTGGACGTGAAAACCAAAGGTAAGATATTTGTCGGCATAAATTGCGAGCAAATTTTTCACAAACTGCGCGTATTGCTCTCTTCCGGTGATGAGGTATAAGCGCCCGGCGAGGTTCATGTAGGTGTAGTTTTCTTTGTGCCGATTGTGTTCGTAACCACCTGCCTCGCCGTGGCCCGGCACATCAAGCGCAAGACTCATGAAAGTGTCTAATTTTTTGCAGTTGGCTTCGATAGTTTTGCCCATCAGGCTTGGCTTGCCGACCTCCTTACGTAGCTGATCTATTTCTGATTCTGTTAACAACACCGACTGAGTGATCATTATTGGGTCCTGAATAAATTACTGGGTATGTTTCCACCTCCCAATAAAGTAATACAATATTAATTTAGAGTGTAGTGGCGTAACAAGAAAAGGAGATGCGAGTCATGAAAAATTGTAAAAATGTTATTCTTTCAACGCGCTACTTTTGCTTTCTCAGGATCTTTCGGCTTGTCATAGCATGGTCATCATGACTAAATTGCCTGTATATTGAAGTCAGTCACATTCAAACTCACATATTGTATTATTATATGCTCACGGCATCAGATTTTGACTGCCACTAACTTTAATAAACGCATTCAGGAGTTTGATAATGAATCCATTCTTTATAGAAGAAGAAACCCAATGGGAAGAGCTGCCAGGTGGCATCAAGCGTAAAATCGTGGGTTACACCGATGATCTGATGGTCGTGCATCTTTGCTTTGATAAAGGAGCCATTGGCGCACCGCATTCACATGAGGTTCACGATCAAATTGGCTATGTCGTAAAAGGGAGTTTTGAAGCAGAAATTGATGGTGAGAAACGGATTCTGAAACCGGGGGATGGGTATTTTGCCCGCAAACTCGTGACGCATGGTGCCGTAGCATTGGAGCAAGATAGTATTCTGCTTGATGTGTTCAATCCAGCCCGTAAAGATTTTTTAAAATGATGCCTCAGTCTGTATCGCCTCGGCTTACCATTTAATAGTATTGATTATAAATAATTTTAATAATCAATATTATTTATGGCGGTAGCGGCTGCTCACGTTTACTGGATTGGCCGCTACACAAATTCACCGGATGTGTGATTTACCCGCTAAGGGAAAAGCCCTCAGAACGGCGACGTTCACGATCGGCAGGAAACGATTTCAGAACTTATGATACCGAAGAGGGTAAAACACTCAATTCAGCGACCAACTGAAGAACAGGTACAACAGAGATGTTCTTGCCACAGTGCTGGCACGCTCTTCCCGATGCTGAATCAACAACATAACAGTAAAATTGTGGGAATGATTTACATCCTGCAATTCGCTATATTAATCGTGAGTCACAACGACTCACGATCATTTAACAAATACTGCCCCCCATCTTGCCGTCAGGGGGCTAACTGATCGCCATTAACATCCAATATCTGCCCGGTAAACTGACCTGAATATCCTGGCTGAGATGGGTAAAAAACTGCAGGCTGAAGAGTATTCGGTGAGATGGATGCCGAAATGCGTCAGCAAGTAGAAGTCCAGAAAGCATTTTTCCGGCAGTATCCGGAGCGGCGAAGTTGCCGGGATAAGCGCGATGCCGTACTAATGCCTGAGATAAAGCGCGTATACAAAGAAAACTACAGCGTTGACGGTGTGCGTAAGGTCTGGCGGCAGCTAAAACGTGAAGGTGTCAGTGTTGCCCGATTCGAGGAAAGGCAACTGTCTGGATAATGCGATGGCTCAAAGTTTTTTTTAGCACTCTTAAATCGGAGTGTTTTTATCTGAATAGGTACGACAGTATCAATGAGCTAAAACAGGCCGTTGATGAATATATCCATTATTACAACCATGAACGTATCAGCCTGAGACTGAAAGCCCTGAGTCCGGTGGAATACCGAACCCAGGCCTTATTAGCCGCCTGATGCAAACTGTCCAACTTTATGAGGTCAGTTCAGAAGAGGGCTATTGTTTTGGTGTCGTTTCTTAAAAATAATAATTCACACGTAGAGTGACTTCTGAATAATCCGTTTTGAATTTCGGATAAGCATCATTGGCACCAACTGGGGTAAACGCGTCACTTTCCCCTAAGTCTGTATAACGATATTCAAGGGCCGTCGAGAAGTTGTCGCTAAACTTCCATTCAACACCCGCACCAACGTTATAACCCGCGCGGGTATCATCAATTGCTGTGTTAAATGCCGTGCCGCAATCCTGAACGGCTGGGGCTGGATTAACCGAGCATCCCTTTGCTAATTCCATTGAGGCAACGGTTAAACCTGCGGTGACATATGGCAACCAGTTACCAATCGCATAGCCAGCTTTGAAATTTAAATTGAATGCCTGATTAATATCTACTTCGTCATACCATGAAGAATGTGACGGATTATTGAGGCCGCCGCTAATGTTGGCTCCTGAAAATCCGGTTTCAACCCCTAAAACAATATCGTTATCCAGTTGCCAGTTATACCCGGCCTGAATGCCGCCGATAGTTCCATCAATATCGCGTGGAGTTCCATGTGGCTCGCCTGCTCCCGGAGACACAGAAACATCCTGATTAGTTCCGCTGCCATAACCAAGGTTTCCACCCACATACCAGCCATCGAATGATTTTGCGGAATCGGCAAAAGCCGAGCCGGATGAAAGTAGCATTACAATTACTAATAATGTTTTACGCATCTTTCCCTCTGCAATCGGATGTTTAAATTAAGTTCTGCGTTGTTTTTTTGTACTACATGCCGAAAGCAGGTTAGCGTTATTGTTCATTTTTACAGCGATTTTTTTATTCAAAAAAATCAATATAATGTGTTGAAAATTTTAAAAAACACATCTGCCATCTGATAGTGTGGTCAGACTATCGGCCAGGCCTTCTGCAAGCAGCCGTATGGCATCTCAAAGTATCAAAACAAAGACACGCTCGCGCTCCGCAAAATCTCGGATGGAGCTATCATTATTGGTCAAGGGGTATCGCAGAATGAAAAGCGATATCAACCAAAGAAATAGCAACTACTACATCGTCGTGGGTTTAACAGACAGACTCCTGCGCACCATTAAAAATGACTTGAAAATGGCGACACAAAAACCTCTGAGGGCACATTTGGAGGTGTTTCGTTAAGTAGTGCTTTAAAATAACCATTTAAAATAATCAATTATGGATTTATATCGACTCCTGTAGGCATTTCGCCTTTATACTCCCTAAAACTTTCTGTCCCGACTTCTACACCAATAACTCCCCCCAGCCTGAAACCGTGAACAATGGTTTAATTGATTTTATTGCGCAAAAAGAGTACGTTCACGCGAGGAATTTTTATTGTGGACGGTACATAAAATTATGCCAATAATTCAGTCGGTTGAGCGTGCCTTACAGATTCTTGACTTGTTTAACGAGCAAGCAACAGAGCTGAAAATCACCGAAATTAGCCAGCTCATGGGTTTGAGCAAAAGTACCCTCCACTCCATTCTGAAAACACTCCAGCTTCATGGTTATATCGATCAGAACCCTGAAAATGGCAAATATCGTCTGGGAATGAAACTGGTAGAACGCGGCCATTTTGTTGTTGGTTCGATGGATATTCGTCAGAAGGCGAAAAGCTGGCTTACTGAGCTTTCGCTTAAAACCGGCCAAACCACACATCTCGGTGTCCTGGATGGAAACGAAGGTGTGTATATAGAGAAGATTGAAGGGAAGCTTGCGGCTATCGCTTATTCACGTATTGGCCGCCGACTGCCCGTGCATTCAACCGCAATTGGTAAAGTTTTAATCGCCTGGCTTAGGGAAGCGGAACTGAAAACGTTGCTGCAAAACTATGAGTACAGCCGTTATACCCCCGCCACAATCTGCACTCGTGAAGTATTACTGGATGCGCTTGCACAGACCCGTGAACTTAGTTATTCCATTGATAATGAAGAAAATGAGCAAGGTGTTCGCTGTGTTGCTGTACCCGTGTGGAACCATGAATCCAGGGTGATTGCAGCACTCAGCCTTTCCACACTGAAATCCCGGGTGGATGATAACCAGCTGGATGTGTATTGCCAGTTACTGAAAGAAGCCGGTCAGCAACTTTCTGCTGAACTGGGCTACCCGGCAAAAATGCGCAAATAGCCCAGTATTGCGAATTAACTTTCTGCTGCTGGCTGGTAACTGAAATAATCAAAATCGGCGTGGCAGCCATCACCACTGATATCTTCGCAGTGCAGTCCGACAAACGCCCCGGTAAAGAAGCCCCGCCCAGCGATATAATCATCGGATAGCTTCCACGCCTCAAAGGTTAGTGGGATCGTCTGCCAGTTTTTGCCATCGAACGAATAGCTGTAGTAATAGCTCAGTCGGTCCACATTCACTCGTAACCAGACGCTCTCCACATTATCGGGTACCTGAATCGGCTCATCGTGTAACGGCCAGGCAGGAACATTGCGGTCAAGTTGAATGATTTTCAGAGTGCGGCCTCTCCCCTCTTCCCAATCCATAAAACAGTACGACCAGTTTTTAGTGTTGTAATAACAGGTCAACCCGGCGCTTTGTTGGAAATGGGCCGGTGAAAACTGCATTCTGGTTTCGGCCTGGAAAACAAAGTGTTGCCAGCGCCGCGCCACCGTTGACTGGGTGAATCTTGAGTTCAGGGAATCGTTGCCGTACAACCGCAGAAAACCCCGGTGCTCGGTCAGTGACCCTAAGTTTTCATCAAATGGAATACGCAGGGTTTGCAGCTCTGGGTTAAGGCTCTCGCCATCAAAATCTTCAAACCAATTCTCATCATCTGTTGGCGTGGACTCCTGCATTTGTGGGCCTGCGACCGTTTGTGCTGCGTGTTTTCCACCTTTCACATACGGCCAGCCATCGCGCCACTCAAGGCCGGTAATACCTGTTTCTCTGCCAAGCGAGCAATAACCTCGCCCGCCCGCAGCCAGCAGCGGAATACCCGGCAGCCTCTGAGGGCGGCTGGTGAGATAGGCCATATACCATTCACCCGTATGGGTTTCCAGCAACGATCCATGCCCGCTTTTTTGCAATGGATTTTCTGGCAAATGCCAGCTGGTCATGACCGTTGTTTCCGGGTGGAGCTCCCACGGGCCATCGAGTGTTGTGGAACGGAGCACTACAACCGCATGTTCGTAGCTGGTTCCACCTTCAGCGACCATCAGATAGTAATAGCCCTCTTTCTGATAGATATGCGCCCCTTCGGTGTAGCCCAGCGGGGTGCCGGTAAATAGGGTTTTTCGCTCTGAAGAGAGCTTTTTCTGTTCAGGGAAATACTCCTGCAACACGATGGTATTATGCGGATTACTGTGATGCCGCGGTCCCCACGGGCGATATACGTAATATTTTCTTCCGTCAGTATCGTGGAACAGCGACGGGTCAAACCCGCCATTTCCCATCGCGACAGGCTCGCTCCATGGCCCTTCGACAGAAGGTGCAGTCACCAGGTAATTACGACCATTTTTCCACGGTGAGTCGACAATTTTCACATCCGTATACAGCAGCCAGAACTGCCCATCGGCGTAACTCAGGCAAGGCGCCCAAATGCCACCAGAATCCGGGTTGCCTTTCATATCCAGCATCGATACACGATCCAGCGGGCAACTCACCAGCGACCAGTGTTTCAAATCCCTGGAGTGGTAAATACGCACGCCAGGAAACCATTCAAAGGTCGAAGTGGCAATGTAGTAATCCTCTCCCTGACGGCAAAGAGAGGGATCAGGGTTAAAACCTTTCAAAATCGGATTGGTAATGTTGTACATTTTTTTCCCCTTAGTTTGACGCCGCGACCGTGGTACCCGAAATCTCTTCTTCCTTGCGCGCGCGATTTTGCAATAGCTGCTGACTGATTTCTTCAACGCGTTCACTGCTCAGTTTGTACATCGACAGCATGATAAACATCCCCACGTACAGTACGACCGGCACCACACAGAACAGAATTTTTATGGTATCTAAGACGTTATCCGGTTGAACCACGTTGCTTGCGGAGTAATCAACAAAGGCGAGGATCCAGCCCACCACCGCACCACCAATCGCCAGGCCAATTTTCAGGCTGAACAAATAGGTTGAGAAAACCAGGCCATCAAGACGGCGCCCACTGCGGCTTTCCTCGTAATCCACGACGTCCGAAGCCATCAGCCATTGCAGTGGTGTGGTGGTATTGAAAATAAACAGGAACAGAATATTCAACGCGAATATCAGACCAATACTGTGAGATGGGGTAACAAAAATAAGCAGGCTAATCACTGAATAAACCACGATTATCCATTTAAACGAGGTGACACGGTCAAAACGTCCCAGTAGGCGGGATGAGCACAGTGAACCCAGCATGGTGGCGATACTGCCATAGAGTAAAAATTGGGTTGCAAGCTCTGGGTGATCCATAACGTATTTCACGAAATAGAGTGTTGCACCGCCACGAACCACGTTAGAACAGGTCGCCATCATTTTGAAGGCGCACATAATTCGCCACTGGCTATTCCCAAACAGATGCCTGAGATCTTTTTTGATTGAAGAATTAGGTTGGACCTCAAAAGTGTAACGTTCTTTTGTGGCGAAGAAACAAATTAAAAGAAGTGCCACACCGCTAATACCCAACACACACATGGCACCGAAATACCCAACCTGCTCATTGCCTTTACCAATAATTTTCACCAGTGGTAAAGCAATACCACTTATTGCCAGGGAACCCGCAGCTGCCAGGAAAAAACGCCACGATTGCAGCGCATGGCGCTCTTTTGGATCGGCAGTAATAACACCAGGCATTGCACAGTAAGGCACATTAACAAAGGTATAAACCAGCGTGAGTAATATATATGTTACCGATGCGTATATTATTTTTCCCTGAGCGGAAAAATCAGGGGTATAAAACGTCAGAACACAAACAATACCGAAAGGGATCGCCCCCCATAACAAGAATGGACGGAATTGTCCGTGGCGTGTTCGGGTCCTGTCGACCCACAATCCCATAATGGGATCGGTCACCGCATCCAGTACCCTGGAGACCAGAAAAAGTGTGCCCATGATGCCTGCTGAAAGCCCAAAAACATCGGTGTAAAAGTAGGCAAGCAAAAACATGGTTGCCTGCCAGACAAACCCGCAGGCGGTGTCTCCCAGGCCATAACCAATTTTATCTTTCATTGTTAACTGCATTTTTACCCCCAACTCATAATAATATGGATTAAATTACCAACAGCAGGGACCTACAAAATGAAAAAAAATAAAACCTGCACTTTGCCAGGAATACACCCTTTATTTTTGTGACTTTAAACAAGCTGCTTAATAATCCAATTGTAGGATTCATCCATAAGCACCATCAATAATCATTTTTCACTTCATAATTATGATTTCTGGTTTTTGTGATATCGCCCGCGTGATATAAAAATACCTTCCAAATAATTCATTAATCAGAGTTCACACTATTATTTTTATTAAGACGTGCGTCATCACCGGTCAAATAAAAACCGGTGATAATGAGATTTTTAATTAAATACCGAGTGCTTTTTTCCCGGCATTAATAACTTCTATAATTTTATCGGTGTCATAAATACAACCTTTCCAGGTTCCACCGCTTACAGACTGTAATGCCGCCCACAAACGGGTGTCATCTGGTAAATAGTCGTGAGGATGTAAATCAGGATGACTTTCCCGCTCAAGTAATACCTCCACCCCCTGTTCAGGCGTAAGAGGAATATCTTCGCTACCAATAAAGTTCACAGATCCACTGAGTGAATGACGATCAACGACAATTTCAATAATATCATTATCACGCAATTTCCCAATTGGCCCGCCTGCCAGCGCTTCCGGTGCGACATGACCGAGACACGCACCGGTTGAAACGCCAGAGAATCGCGCATCGGTTATCAGTGAAACTGTTTTTCCCCAGGAAATATGCTTCAAAGCGGAGGTTAACTGGTAGGTTTCTTCCATTCCCGTTCCCGATGGCCCACCACCTATTACCACCATAATGTCGCCCTGTTCAATATCGCCATTCTTAATGGCCTTAATCGCCTGAGCTTCCGCAACAAATACCCGCGCCCTGCCGGTATGGCGATAAACGCCATCTTCATCAACAACTGAGGGATCAATCGCCGTCGCCTTGATGACCGAGCCTTCAGGTGCAATATTGCCTGTCGGGAAAGAAATGGTGGAAGTCATGCCGCGTGCTTTTGCAGCACTCGGGGACATAATGACGCTATCAGGATCGACACCGTCCTGATCCAGTAAACACTGACGGAATTTTTCACGGCGCTCGGATGCTTCCCACCAGTCGAGGTTTTCACCTAATGTCTGCCCGGTGACCGTCATCACATCTTCATGGAGCAGCCCAAGTTTACGCAGATGCAGCATCACTTCTGGCACACCACCGGCCAGATATGCCCGCACCGTCGGGTGATAATCCGGCCCGTTCGGTAACACACTCACCAGACGCGGGACTTTTCGATTGATTCGTGCCCAATGCTCAACATCCGGCAATGTACAGCGTGCCGCATGGGCAATAGCAGGAATGTGCAGCAGTAAGTTAGTGGAACCGCCAAACGCCGCATGAACCACCATCGCGTTTTCAATCGCTTTATCCGTGAGAATATCGCCGGTGGTGATCCCTTTTTCATCCAGCGCGAGGACGGCACGAGCGGACTGACGAGCGATTTCCAGCCAGACTTCCTGCCCTGAAGGTGCCAGCGCTGAGTGAGGTAAAGCAAGACCCAGTGCTTCTGCCACCACCTGTGCCGTACCAGCCGTTCCTAAAAACTGGCATCCCCCTCCCGGAGACGCACACGCCCGGCAACCTAACTCAGCAGCTTCTTTCAAAGAGAGTTCATGGTTGGCGAAGCGTGCACCGATAGTCTGAATTTTACCGGCATCCTCACCAAAAGTAGGTGGCAATGTAGCGCCACCAGGTACCAGGATGGTCGGTAACTGGTGCATTGAAGCGAGCGCAATCATGGTTGCAGGCAAGCCTTTATCACAAGTTGCCACGCCAATCACCGCACGACGAGTTGGCAATGAACGAATCAGACGGCGAAAAACAATCGCGGCATCGTTGCGATAAGGCAGTGAATCAAACATACCATGAGTGCCTTGCGAACGGCCATCGCAAGGGTCGCTGACAAACGCAGCAAAAGGAATACCGCCATGGCCCGTTATCTCTCTTGCCGCGGCGGCCATCTGCAAACCAATTTCCCAGTGCCCAGTGTGATAACCCAGTGCCACAGGTCTGCCGTCCGGCTCCCGAATTCCCCCCATGGTCCCCAACAGAAGCACTTCTTTTCCCGTTAGTTTATTGGCATCCCAACCCATACCCGCATTTTGCGTTAGGCCGAACAGATTTCCACTTGGGGATTCCAGCAGCATTTTTGGCGTTAACGGTAATGCCCCCTGCGGCCCTGCGGCATGGGTTTTAACCTGGTAAAAAGCGGCATCTTGCGGTGTAAAAATTGACTCGATTGACATTGCTATGCTTCCCACTCAACACAGTTCAAGTTGTTTCAGGAGTGCCCCAAGCTTTTGCCGGCGCTCTGCGTCAAGCGGCGCACATGGAGGATGGCACCAGGTGGATATATCCCTGCCACATAGCACAATAGCTTCTTTAATCACGTTAATAAACGGAGTATCGAGTTGATAAATTTGCGGAATTTGCAGCAGTTTTTGGTGCAGGCTCGCAGCTTGTTGTAAATCTCCGTCACGGAAGGCACGCAACAACCCGACCGATAGCTGCGGGGCAAAATTGACGCTCGCGGAGATGCCACCATCCCCCCCCAACAGCAACGTATTAAACAGGTGATCATCAAAACCGCACAGTACAGAAAAATGCGGATGAAACGCTTTCACCTGCACAATCATGCTGCGTAAATGGGCAACGGAATCAATAGTGTCTTTAATTCCGACAATATTTTTTCTCGACTCAACCAGCTGTTTAACAATTGCAGGAGTCAGGTCTTGCCCTGTCAGTGCCGGAAAGTTATAGAGGATCACCGGCAAGGTTACACTGTCCGCCACCTGCTCGTAATAACGAAACAGATTTTGCTCGGAGACTTTCCAGTAATAGGGGTTAATCACCACAATGCCATCGGCACCGTGAGTTTGTGCATGCTGGCTGAGTCGAATGGTTTCCCGGGCGTTGGTCCCACCGGTCCCAATGAGCACCGGAACGCGATTATTTACGTATGCAATCGCAAACTGAGCTATGTCCTCACGCTCTTCTACAGAAAGCTGAGAGAACTCGCCCCCACTCCCCAGAAAGAACAGCCCATCAACGCCAGCATGAATAAGATCGTCAATCAGCTCACCAGTACCCACTTTGTCGAGGTGGCCATCCGGCGTAAAAATAGTGGAGACAGGGGGAATTATTCCCGAGAACTGCACAGTATCTTGCATAAAATCCCCTTTTAAAACATATGGTTTAGTATTTTGTTCTACATTATAGAACTGCGTTCTTTAATTTAACTCAATACTAGTCCACTTGCGCTGATGGCGTAAACCATCCAGCCGGTAGTTGTTGTTCATAATTCAATCCAGATCACAGAACGGGTTGAAATGAGCCACCAGACACTCGCCCGCTTTATCCGCATAGACCGAAACGTCATTTGGTCATCAACTAGCCACCCCGTCAGCTGTATCACAAATATTAAAAAAAAATGCTTATCCTGAGCAGAGGTGACTTTTATCTCATATGGTTAGCTGATAGATATCAATGTATACAAAGACTTGTTTTTTACATGGTTAATTTTAAGGATAAGAATATGCCAGCAGTCGTTGATAAAGCATTGGACTACATTGGCGGTATGAACACATCAGTGTCAGTGCCACATTCCATGGACGAAAGCACAGCTAAGGGGATGTTTAAATATCTGAAGGAGTTGGGGGTACCGGCAAGCGCTGCTGATGTTACCGCACGAGGCGATCAGGAGGGATGGAATAGTGACTTCACGAAAAAAATGGCTGGTTGGGCTGAGAAGATAGAGTCTGGCAACCGTGTGATTATTAAAAACCCTGAATACTTTACTTCATATATGCGGGAGCAACTCCGAGAGCTAGTGTGAGTATCCCCTTCGCAAACAGATTAATTTTTCCGGACGCTCACCTTCAAAATATGTGAGCGTCCGTTCTTCCTGAGTGTTAAGCACTATCTCCCGCCAGAATCTCTCTAAGCCGACTAGCTTTCGATCACACTGAGCGCCATATGGCGGTTTTTGCCGCGTTAGCATAACTTCAAAACTCCCCCCTGGATGCCAATCTACATCTCATATCTTCCGCTATAAAATCTGTAAAAGTGGACATTTCTCGACTTTTCATCTAAAAGTTCTGCGGTTGGCGTTAGACAAATCCAGCTATCTAATAATAATTGCTGAGTGTTAAAGAGCGGCAAGTCAGCTAGCCGCCGGGCATTTCGCCACTCATAAAAACAACGACGCACCTTCTTTGGAGAATTTATGCAATCCTCGGTTAACCACAACGAGAGCCGAACCTTCTTCGGTCATCCTTACCCACTAGGCTCACTGTTTTTCACTGAAATGTGGGAGCGATTCTCGTTTTACGGGATCCGTCCCTTACTCATTCTGTTTATGGCGGCGACGGTTTACGACGGCGGTATGGGGCTTGCGCGTGAAAACGCGTCAGCCATCGTCGGTATCTTTGCTGGCTGTATGTATCTGGCAGCACTGCCTGGTGGGTGGCTTGCCGATAACTGGCTCGGGCAGCAGAAAGCGGTCTGGTATGGCTCGATTCTCATTGCCCTCGGCCACCTGTCGATAGCCTTGTCTGCTGTGTTCGGCGACAACCTGTTCTTCATCGGCCTGATGTTTATCGTTCTTGGCTCTGGCCTGTTCAAAACATGCATCTCGGTCATGGTTGGGACGCTGTATAAAAAAGGTGATGCGCGTCGGGACGGCGGTTTCTCGTTGTTCTATATGGGCATCAACATGGGTTCGTTTATCGCACCACTGATTTCCGGCTGGCTGATAAAAACCCACGGCTGGCACTGGGGCTTCGGCATCGGTGGTATCGGAATGCTGGTTGCGCTGGTTATTTTCCGCGTGTTCGCCGTTCCGGCAATGAAACGTTACGACAGTGAAGTGGGCCTGGATTCAACCTGGAACAGCCCTGTTGCTAAGAAAAAAGGTGTCGGTGGCTGGTTGCTGGTACTGGCTGCCGGCACGGCGGTTATCGTTACACTGATTGCACAAGGTGTGATCGTCATTAACCCCGTGGCGGTTGCCAGTGTGCTGGTATACGTGATTGCGGCGTCGGTAGCGCTCTATTTTATCTATCTGTTCATGTTCGCCGGGCTTAACCGCAAAGAGCGCGCCAGGCTGCTGGTTTGCTTTATTCTGCTGGTTTCTGCGGCCTTCTTCTGGTCTGCGTTTGAGCAAAAACCCACTTCGTTCAACCTGTTTGCGAACGACTATACCGACCGCATGATCGGCGATTTTGAGATCCCTGCCGTGTGGTTCCAGTCAATCAATGCGCTGTTTATCATTTTACTGGCACCGGTGTTTAGCTGGGCGTGGCCGCGCCTTGCACGAAATAACATCCGCCCAAGCAGTATCACCAAGTTTATCATCGGTATTTTATGCGCCGCTGCGGGCTTTGGTTTGATGATGCTGGCGGCACAAAATGTCTTGAACAGCGGCGGAGCGGGTGTGTCGCCACTTTGGCTGGTCGGAAGCATCCTGATGCTGACACTCGGCGAGCTGTGCCTGAGCCCAATTGGGCTGGCGACCATGACATTGCTGGCACCAGAAAGAATGCGTGGCCAGATGATGGGACTTTGGTTCTGCGCCAGTGCGCTGGGTAACCTGGCGGCAGGCCTGATTGGCGGGCATGTGAAAGCCGACCAGCTGGATATGCTGCCTGATCTGTTCGCACGTTGTTCTATTGCGTTACTGATTTGTGCGGCGGTGCTGTTCGTCCTGATTATTCCAGTACGCAGAATGCTGGAAAATGCCCAACAAAAACCGGCGACCCATGCCTGATTTGTAATATCGTCACCCGCAATGAATGAAAGAGGCCGGTCAGACGACTGGCCTTTTTCATTGCCAGACATAGCGTGATAACGCCACCAGCACCACGATATTCACCATCACACTAATGATGAACCAGGTTTTAAACGGCTGCTTTTGCGTTTTATGGCGGAAAACCTGCTGACCGACAATCGCGCCAGGCCATCCGCCAACCAAACCAAACATCAGCAAAGTGGACTCAGGCACTCTGCGCCAGGCTTTGCGAGCCGCCATTTTATCCGCACCGTAAATCACCACCGTCAGCAGGTTAGCAAACAGGAACCACATCACCACAGGGTGAGGCAGGAATGCGCTGCCCATAGCCGCTAAGGCCAAAAGCAAAAAACAGAAACGATTGAGATTCATACCATTAATCACAGAGCTTTTAGCAAAAAAAGTGCACAATTATATCCGATTCAGAAACATTAAATAATTCAATGGATGCACTATGACTAAATGGAAATACACGCCCAACGTTTTTAGTAAGCACAGCGCCCGTATTTGTATCGCGGGTCTGGTATTAGCCATATCTCAGAGCGCTGGCGCAGCTTCTTCATCGGATGCGTTAAGTTTCACACATAAAGACTGGGATTTGGTGTGTGATAACACGCTGACCTGCCGTGCAGCTGGCTATTCAGCAAACGATGTCGATCCTGCATCAACCGTCTTGATAACCCGCAAAGCGGGGCCATCGACCGCTGTTATCAACCAGGTGATGCTTGCCGACTATGACAGCGAAGCCGCCAGCAAAACACCAGGGCAACCCCTGCTGCTAATAGATAACCAATCGCTGGGCAAACTTTCCACGGCGGATGGCGATGTCTGGACAATGAGTGAAAATCAGTTCACTGCATTCAAGCAGGCCTTGCGTCGCGACAGCAAAATCAGCTTTAAAAACAATCTTCATGAATACGTTTTCTCCGGTGCAGGTTCCAGTGCAGTACTGCTGAAAATGGATGATGTTCAGGGCCGCGTGGGTACCACCGGTGCGCTGATAAAGAAAGGGAACAACAACGAATCGGCGGTCAAAATGCCCGTCCCGGAACCGGTGATAGTGAAAGCCCCGGTGCGCGATAAACAAAGCCGTGACATGACACCGCAGGAAACTGCGCTGATTAAACCGTCTATCATCAAGTTTACCGGTGCAGATAGTGACTGCGATGAAGAGCGAATCAATGGCACCTGGCAAATTGCCAGCCTCAATGAAAACCAGTCACTGGTGATTGCGCCATGCTGGATGGCTGCCTACAACTCCGGGGATATGTATTTTGTGATTAGCAACGATATGTCCAGCCCAGCAGAAATAGTGACCGACAGCGCAACCTCCTGGGATGATGGCATCGTTGAATTTTTCATGAAAGGCCGTGGTCTGGGTGACTGCCTGAGTGTGGAACAATGGGTATGGGATGGTAAACATTTTGTGCACAGTGCAGCCCGGAGCACCGGGCGTTGTCAGATGATCCGGCCAGGCGGTGCCTGGGAGATGCCGACACTGACAACCAAAGTCGTCACGCACTAATGCACCACAAAAAAGCCCCCTCACCTGTCTGAGCGAGGGGGCCTTATCTTTATAGCAAGTTACTTCTGCAGACGCATCGCAGGGAACAAGATAACGTCGCGAATGGTGTGGCTGTTAGTAAACAGCATCACCATCCGGTCGATACCGATGCCCAGGCCAGCGGTTGGCGGCAGGCCATATTCCAGCGCGGTCACGTAGTCTTCGTCATAGAACATTGCTTCGTCGTCACCGGTTGCTTTCGCGTTCACCTGCTCGAGGAAGCGCTCAGCCTGGTCTTCAGCGTCGTTGAGCTCGCTAAAGCCATTACCGATTTCACGTCCGCCGATGAAGAACTCAAAGCGGTCGGTCACTTCCGGGTTCACGTCGTTACGGCGTGCCAGCGGAGAAACTTCGGCCGGATACTCAGTGATGAAAGTCGGCTGAATCAGGTGTGCTTCTGCCACTTCGTCAAAGATTTCAGTAACAATGCGGCCCAGGCCCCAGCTCTTCTCAACCTTGATACCAATAGACTCGGCGATAGCTTTTGCCGAGTCGAAGTTATCCAAATCCGCCATATCCGTTTCCGGGCGATGCTTTTTGATAGCTTCACGCATCGTCAGTTTTTCAAACGGTTTGCCGAAGTCGAAAGTCTGTTCGCCATATGGCACTTCCGTTTTACCCAACACAGTCAGCGCCAGAGTACGGAACAACGATTCGGTCAGTTCGATCAGATCTTTGTAATCCGCATACGCCATATAGAGTTCCATCATGGTGAACTCTGGGTTGTGGCGCACGGAGATCCCTTCGTTACGGAAGTTACGGTTGATCTCAAATACCCGTTCGAAGCCGCCAACCACCAGACGTTTCAGGTACAGTTCCGGCGCGATACGCAGGTACATGTCCATGTCTAAAGCGTTGTGATGGGTGATGAACGGGCGTGCGGATGCGCCGCCAGGGATCACCTGCATCATTGGGGTTTCGACTTCCATAAAGCCGCGAGCCACCATGAACTCGCGCATAGTGGCGAGGATCTGCGAACGGACTTTAAAATTGTGACGCGATTTGTCGTTGGCGATCAGATCCAGGTAGCGCTGGCGATAGCGGGCTTCCTGATCCTGCAAACCGTGGAATTTGTCCGGCAGCGGGCGCAGCGATTTGGTCAGCAAACGCAGCTCGGTACAATGGATAGACAGCTCGCCAGTTTGGGTTTTGAACAGCGTACCGCGAGCGGCAATAATGTCGCCAAGGTCCCATTTTTTAAACTGTTCGTTATAGACACCTTCAGGCAAAGCATCACGTGCAACGTATAACTGAATACGACCGCCCATATCCTGCAAAGTCACGAAGGAAGCTTTCCCCATGATGCGGCGAGTCATCATTCGCCCAGCAACAGAAACTTCAACGTTCAAGGAGGTCAGTTCTTCGTTATCCTTGCCATCGAATTGCGCATGCAATTGGTCAGAAGTATGGTCACGACGAAAATCATTCGGGAAAGGAATACCCTGCTCACGCAGCGCAGCCAGCTTTTCACGACGAGTTTTCAGTTCATTATTAAGGTCAATTGCCTCATCGGCACATTGTGCTTGTTGTTCAGACATGTTGGTTCCTCATTTCAGGCATCATTGCCAAAAAATCGCACGATATAATAATGGCGCTCTTAGATTCATTTCAGGCTGATTTCACTCAGCAATAGCCAAACTTAAGTTATTTAATCGCTGGCTTACACCACCACCAGAACATCCTCCTCCTAACAGCCAAACGGTGCAAGGAGCAGGTTTACACCTGCTCCTTGTATGGATAAAAATCAATCACTGTGAGGTTCATGCAGGCAAGGCACCGGTGGGGAAAACAGCAATCGGGCACCAACAGCCAGCAGCACAATCACCGCCACACAGCCAATCGTCCACTCACCCATTTGTGAGAAGAAGTGCTGGTAAGCGGCAATTGCCGTTTCACTGATACTGGATTCAGTGGTCTGTTGCGCCACCAACCCCGCCAGCCAGTTCGCCACCGCACCCGTTGCCAGCATGTAGATGCCGGTCAACATTCCGGTTACGCCTGGCATATTCAGACGTGTGATCTGCGCCATGGCGACCGGGTCGATAAACAGTTCGGCAAACCCCATCAGAGCCAGTCCACCCACCATCAGCCCCATCGAGGCCTGGCCATCAACCGTGCCGTGACGGGCGTTGAGGGCCAGCATCATAAATCCGCAGCCCATCAGCAGCAGGCCAAAGGCGAATTTCAGCCACACACGGAACACGGAACGCGTTTTTCCATCTGGGCGAATCAGCCAGGCCAGGACTACGCCTCCGGTCATCACCGCAACAGCATTGACCGACTGGAACAGCGCCGTTGGCACTTCAATATTGAACAAGCGGCGGTTAACAAAGTTATCGATAAACAGACTGATAGAGCTGCCGCCCTGCTGTGCCAGAACCCAGAACAGTGTGCCAGTCAGCATCAGCAGGACGATTTGCCACAACGCGCGACGGTGATGCGGGGATGAAATCATGATCCGCGCCACCATCTGAGCGGCAAAGACACAAACGATCGCCAGCAGATAACCTGACCAGTTATTTTCCAGCAGCAACGTGAAAAAAACCGGAGCCACGCATAACATCACCACCAGCCAGCCCCAGGTTGGCAGCACAAACTTCACCGCGCACAGCGCCTGCTTGTCGACGCCACGGGTATTGCTGAAATGGCGATGGCCGCTTAAAAAAATCAGCAGACCGATAAACATGCCGATCCCCGCCAGCGCAAAACCGATGTGCCAACCGTACCACTGTGCCGTCAACCCGCAGGCGATGGGTGCGGCGATTGAGCCCACATTTCCCGCTGCATAAAGCAGCGAAAAACCGCCGTCGCGACGATGATCGTCCGCGGCGTACAGTTCGCCCAGCAGGCAGCTGATATTGGATTTGAACAGACCATAGCCACAAATAATGATCGCCAGCGCGAGATAGAGGCTCCAGGTTGAGTCTGATTCGAAGCCCAGCACTACGTGGCCGAGCGTCATCAACAGTGCACCGGCAATCACGGCCGTGCGATTGCCGAGCAGGCGGTCGGCAAGCCAGCCGCCGAGAATGGGTGTGACATAAACCAGAGAAGCGTACGCGCTGAATAGACTGATGGCGTGGCTGTCATCAAAGCCAAGCTGATGGGTGAGATAGAGGATAAGTAAGGCACGCATGCCGTAAAAGCTGAAGTATTCCCAGATTTGAATCGCGACGATGTAATAGATCGCGCGCGGCTGTGAGGGTGTTTTCATGAAGTCTCCCTGGTGCAGGTAAAAGGGAAATGGTTGATAGCAAACCTTTATGCGTAGGTCGGATAAGCGCAGCGTCATCCGACACTTTTATCTGTAACAACAGGAGAAAATGGTGGATGGCGCTATCGCTTATCCACCCTACAACACCTGTTTAGTGACCTTTGTCCGCAATCTAAAGGGAAGTGGCAAGCCACTTCCCCTGGAACTTCAATTACTTGTTGTTTTCTTCTTTCAGCACTTTAACGGTGTAACGACCATCCGCCTGGCGATATGCGCCATGGATGTCGGTTTCGAAGCCCGGATAGTGAGCGCCGATTTCACACAGCATCTGCAAGAATTCCAGTACCGGACGGCTCTCTTCAGTGATCATCTCACCAGGCATAACCAGCGGAACACCAGGAGGATACGGAAGGATCATGTTGGCGTTGACGCGGCCCACCATCTCTTCGAGATACACTTCTTCGGTTTGACCATGCAGCTCTTTCTGGAATGCCACGTACGGAGTCATCATCATGGCTGGCAGCACTTCGAATGCACGGAACATCAGGTCCGGCAAGTTGTGATGCGCGACCAGTTTGTGAATATTTTGCGCCAGATCCTGAACACGCATGTTTTCATA
This sequence comes from Buttiauxella sp. JUb87, assembly GCF_004361975.1. Classification (NCBI taxonomy): domain Bacteria; kingdom Pseudomonadati; phylum Pseudomonadota; class Gammaproteobacteria; order Enterobacterales; family Enterobacteriaceae; genus Buttiauxella; species Buttiauxella sp. JUb87. Next base: position 312,365 of record NZ_SNVY01000003.1, on the reverse strand, counting down.
GAATTCAGGATCTTCACGGTACAGAGACGGCAGCATGTTTTTCACGCGCAGGTTCAGGTCGAACTCACGTTTGAAGTCGGTCAGCGCACGCAGCAGGCTCAGAGCTTTGGTCTTGTCGATACCGATGCTGAACAGGAACAGCAGATTGTACGGGCCGGTTTTCTCAACAATGATGCCGTGCTCATCGAGATATTTCGCTACGATGCTGGCCGGAATACCGAACTCATCCATGGTGCCATCTTTCTTCATCCCCGGCGTCAACATGGTGACTTTGATCGGGTCAAGATACATGTGTTCGTTGTCGATGTTTTTGAAACCGTGCCATGCGCTGTCAGAGCGCAGCGGCCAGCATTCCGCACCATCGATATGTTCTGGCTGCCAGACGTCGAAGAACCAGCCTTCAGACTCACCTTTCAGGCGTTTGATCTCTTTACGGAACTTGATAGAACGCTCAATTGAGCCATCAATCAGACGCTTACCAGAGTTGCCTTTCATCATCGCCGCAGCGGTTTCTGTCGACGCAACCACACCATAATGCGGAGAAGTGGTGGTGTGCATCATGTAGGTTTCGTTGAAGGTCTCTTCGTTGACATCACCTTTCACGTGAATCATTGAAGCCTGAGAGAACGCCGCCAGCAGTTTGTGCGTGGACTGAGTTTCATAAATCACTTTCCCTTCCACACGGCCACCGCTCATACCGCATTTGCCAGCATAAATTGGTGAGAAGTTGGTGTATGGCACCCATGCTGAGTCAAAGTGGATTGACTTAACATCGAGGGTTTTCTTGATGAAATCAGTGTTGTACAGCAGGCCATCATAGGTGGAGTTAGTGATAACCGCGTGCACCGGCCAGCTCGCGTTCGGGGTCTCTTTCACACGTTTGGCGATAGTGGCGCGCTGGAATTCACTCTGCGGAATACCACCCAAAATACCGTAAGCATTACGAGTCGGACGGAAATAAATCGGCGTAATATCGCTCATCATCATCAGATGGGTCAGCGATTTGTGGCAGTTACGGTCAATCAGCACGGTGCTACCGGCAGGTGCCGAATACATGCCAACAATTTTGTTAGCCGTTGAAGTCCCGTTAGTCACCATGTAGCTGCGTTCAGCGTTAAACACACGAGCGATATACTCTTCTGCTTCTTTGTGCGGGCCGCTGTGATCCAGCAAAGAACCCAGTTCAGAAACTGAAATTGAGATATCTGATTTCATGGTATTGGAACCAAAGAAATCATAGAAGATGCTGCCTACCGGGCTTTTCTGGAAAGCGGTGCCGCCCATATGGCCTGGAGTACAGAAAGTGTATTTACCTTCACGAACATATTTGAACAGTGCTTTGGTCAGTGGCGGCAGAATAGTGTCGATGTATTCATCGGTGTTCTGTTTGATTTTATTCGCGATATCTTCAGCAGCACCCAGCGCGTATTCGAAGAATCGAACCTGCAAACGCAGATCGTTCAGGCTAACGTCCAGCGTAGAGTAGGTGTTCGCAAATGCGTATAACGGCATGTATTCATTGCATTTGCTGATTTCTTCGCACAGCTCGAGATTGTATTTATCCCAGTCGAAAATCACACCGCACAGGCGGGCGTTATTTTCGATAAGCTTCAATAAGTCTTCGCGGTCATTCGGATAGACAATACGGAAGTCCAGGCGTTCAAGGGCGCGATGCAGTTCACGGATAGGCTCTTCTTTAAAGTAGACGCCCATGTGATTCATGATTGCGATAACGTTCATAGTAGAATCTCCAGGTATGGGGAGCCCCTCCCATCACGAAGTGACAGGTCAGGAAGGTGCTCCAGGAAAAGGGGTTAGCGATTAAAGCGCGTCAGCGGTAGAGCTGTCGGTTGCGTCGTTAGCATGTTGACGCTGGTGCATTTTGCGGCCGTAGAACATCAGGATGATCAGGCTGACGATAAAGGTGCCGGCCAGTTCGAAGGAGCTTGCCCCCATCAGCGCGATGAAGCAGAACGCACAACCCAGTACCGAGCAAATCAGGCTCACGAAGTTGCGAATGTTGAAGCCTTCGAAACGAATCAGGTCAACGCAGGAGTAGAAGTAAGGCAGCATGGTCAGCAGTACCGCGATACCAGTCAGTTCGCCAAACAGGTCAGAAGCTTTACCACCGCTGGAGTTCATCAAGGTGATCAGCACCATCAGCGCAGTCATTTTCACGGCAGCCAGCAACAGACCTTTCTTAGGAATACCGTTGTTATCCACTTCACCGTAAATTTTCGGGAAGTTACCGTCACTTGCTGCACGAACACCGGCTTGACCCACCAGCATCATCCAGGAACCGAGAGAAGTCAGACACGCAAAGGCGGTGAATGCGGAAACCATTGGAGCCGCCCAGCTGCCCATAATCGTTGAAGCACTGATAGCGAACGGCGCACCGGATGCCGCCATCTGAGCCGCAGGATACATACCGGCGATAACCTGAGTGGCTGCGATATAAACCACACCTGCCATCGCTGTTCCCAGCATGGTTGCCAGTGGAACAGTACGCTTAGGATTTTTCACCATACCGGTACTGACCGCAGCGGATTCAACACCCACGAAGGCCCACAGGCAGAGCAGGATACTTTTGATGACCGCGTGGCTATCAGTGGTGTTGGAAGTGTTCCAGTTCGCCTGATAGGTTGCCGCGTCAAACCAATGCCAACCGACAATCGCAGTAATCAGCACCGGAATTAATACCAGCACCAGACCAATAGTGGTCAAACGGCTCACCCAGGTACCACCGAGCATATTCACGAAGGTAAATATCCAGACGATAGCAATACAGGCGATGCCAGCCGGAATGGGGTCATTCAGAATTGGGAAGAATGTAGAGAGATAAGAAACAGCGGTAATACCGATTGCCAGATTACCAATCCAGTTTGCGTGATAATAAAGCACACCAGTCTGGAAACCGAATGCTGGAGATATTTCCCCGGCATAAGCAATTGGGCCACCTTGCTGTGGATTCTTGGTTGCCAGTCGGGCATAAACATAAGCCAGAGACATTGCACCAATAATAGAAATAACCCAACCCCAAATAGCAATACCACCGATGCCAGCGAGGTTGGCAGGTAATAATGCAATACCGCTCCCCATCATATTACCAGCGACAACGCCGGTACATGCAAATAGCCCTATTTTCTTGGCAGAACCCATGTTGCTTATCTCCTAAGTTTATTTGGGCGGTACAGGTCATGATATTGAAACTGGTATTGACCCGACCTACTGCCAACAAGATTAAAGATTCATAAAAGATAAGTCCTAAAGATAAAGTGAAATAACAGCAAACATCAGACAAATGACATCTTGACCTTTTTTAATTAACATATAAGGATGACATGTTGATATCAAAAAAAGATAAACATAGTTTATTTACAGCAACTTACACACACCTTACAGTGTTATAATTGTGTTGTATGCAGGTGTTAAAATGCCAAATATAGGTAACATTCAGAGTGCTGGTGAGAAACATAAGTTTAACCTCATCATACTCAAAACCATGAGCATGATGAGGGTTTACTTATTCTGAAGCGAGGAAGTTATCTAAATAAGGAACAACACTGGTCACTGAGGTCTGGAATACCGCATTTTGAATCCAGTAAAATGTATTATCACCTGGGCGTAAATTGAAAGCGGTCAGATAAGCATCCGCAGCTTCACGGTTCTTTCCTTTCATTTCGTAGACTTTGCCAAGCAGCACATAATTCATCCACGACATTTCCAAGTCGATACCGCTATTAATAGCCGCATAGGCTTCATCTATTTTTCCCTGACCTAGCAGATAGACGGTTTTGATTTGATAGTAAACCGCCAGGTCTTTAGCGCCGGGCATCTCGCCTAATTTGGCAACCTCTGTATAAAGCGTTTTGAGTTGTTCTTTATCCAGCGTTTGTTGCGAATGACGTAATACATCCACCAGCATTTTTTCTGCAAAGGCGTAAGAAAAGTCAGGAGAATCTGCCAGCACATCGTCCAGTAGCGCACTGGCTTTATCTAATGAATCGACATCGCCATTCATTAATAACTGATGCGCCTGGTAGAAGTGTATTAACGCCGAGCCATGCGACGGTTGGTAAAGTTTGAGCATCGTCAACATGCGGTCCGGCCACGGCTGCTTCAATGCTTCCGATAAGCTGCTCAACAAGTCGCTCTGAATCGATAACTGATTGTCGCTGGTGATGAAATAACGCTTATCCATCATCGTTGAACCGTCAGCATTATCCACCAATTGCACAGACATAAAGCACTGCTGCGCACGATAGTGCCGCTGATTAACGAACTCAATGGTCAGCGTTTTACCTGAACTACTTGGCTCATTGGCGTTGTAGTTGGTTTTATCATGCACCATAAAAGTGGAGAAGGTGTTCAGCGAAGTGGTCATCAGGCTGCCCAGTCCTACCGCATAGGCATCTTGTGAGGCCCGGTTAACACATGAATTACCTTTGAGCAGATGGATATCAATATCGCGCGGATTCAAAAGCAAACGCGCTTTGGTACGCGGCGGTTGCGAGTCCATCGTCGATAGTGCAACCAGCGCCACACAAGTGCCTAACGCCAGTAAAAACAGCAGCCAGACCCAGATGGTGGCGATACGTTTCGGCTTCACCGGTTTCACGCGAGGCGGTTGATCTTGCGTTATTGCTGCTGCGGACTTTGGGGCAGGAAGATCCACTGCTGACGCAGACGCCGCGGGTGTAATCACAGGCGCTGGCGCTTCACCCTCTTCGGTACACCAGACTACCGGTACCGTTAGCTTATAGCCGCGTTTTGGCACCGTCGCAATGTATTCCAGGCTGCCGTCCTCGCCATCTTTCAGCGATTTACGAAGCTCAGAAATACTCTGCGTGACGACGTGGCTGGTGACCACGTTACGCGTCCAGACGTTATCGATAAGCTCGTCCCTGCTGAGCACTTCATCAGGGTGGCGGGCAAAGAAAACCAGGAGATCAATAAGACGCGGTTCTAGCGTAAGCTGGCGTCCCTTCCGGCTGATTTGGTTATCAGAAGGTGTAACCAGCCACTGCCCCACGCGAACAACAGGTTGCTGCATAAAAAAGAGCCCAAAAGGAAAAGGCGCGATGATAGCACAATTCCACCCCCTAACTTTGATAGGGGTCATCACCCTTTACACGTTATGTCCTTCTGGATTTATTTCAATAAGGCAGTTTTTGATCCTTAAAACAAACTGAAACACAATATTAACAACTATGACAATTTGGTGGATGACACAACATCACCAGCCCCGTAGGTCGAATAAGCGCCAGCGTCATCCGACACAACATCACCAGGCCCGTAGGTCGAATAAGCGCCAGCGTCATCCGACACAACATCACCAAGCCCGTAGGTCGAATAAGCGCCAGCGTCATCCGACACAACATCACCAAGCCCGTAGGTCGGATAAGCGCCAGCGTCATCCGACAAAATCAGTTTCTTCCGCGAGCCGCTCACCGGTCTGGGCATCGAACAAATGAATCGCTTCGCTGTTGGCTTCCAGATACAAAGGTTGTTCGGTACTGGCGCGCGCGCGTCCGGCGAACTGCACATGTAGCGGGAAACCACTCCAGTCAATGTGCAGCAAACTGCTCTCTCCGGTCACTTCCAGCAAGCGCAGCGTGGCAGCGGGTTGCTCACTGTGCGCGACGGGTTTCAGATCATGCGGGCGCAAGCCAAGCGTCACCGGTTTGCCCGCACAATCCATAGCCTGGCGCGCCCATTTTTCCGGCAGCCCAAACCACAGCTGATTGCAGCTCACGCCCGCTTTACCGCCGATATTCTGGAACACGCCGCTCAACAGGTTCATCGGTGGCGAGCCAATAAACCGCGCCACAAAGGTGTTCACCGGCTTGTCGTAAATCGACAACGGGTCGCCCTGCTGAACGATCAAACCGTCTTTCATCACCACGATGTTATCCGCCAGCGTCATTGCCTCAATCTGATCGTGTGTCACATACACCGTGGTGGTACGAAACTGCTGATGCAGCGATTTAATTTCAGCACGCAATTCCATGCGCAACTGCGCATCAAGGTTGGACAGCGGCTCGTCGAACAGAAACACTTTCGGGTTACGCACCAGCGCCCTGCCCATCGCCACACGCTGGCGTTGGCCGCCGGACAAATCTTTCGGCAACCGTTTGAGCAGATGATCAATGCCCAGCACTTTCGCTGCCTGCTGCACCTTCGCCTGTTGCTCGGCCTTTGGCACTTTCTTCACCTGCATATGGAAGGCCATATTTTCAGCCACGGTCAGGTGTGGATAGAGCGCATAACTTTGGAACACCATCGCAATATCGCGGTCGGCCGGGTCAAAATTATTGATTTGCTGCTTATCGAGCAGAATGTCACCGTCAGATAACGACTCCAGCCCTGCCAGCAGGCGCAGTAAAGTGGATTTCCCACACCCCGACGGGCCGACCAGCACGGTGAAACTGCCATCCGGAATAGTCAGATTCAGCGGTTTTAGCACCTGCACTTTGCCGTAATTCTTCGCGACTTTTACCAGTTCAACCTGAGCCATTCAGTTTTTCTCCACAAGGCCAAAAAGCGATTGCCAGTCGGGATAACGGCGCGGGGAACTGCTAATCGCACAACCCGCGACGCGAACACCCCAGTGCAGCGCCGTGGCAGGCGGCAGGCCATAAATCAGCGCGGATAAAAAGCCAGCATTAAAACTGTCTCCGGCACCGATGGTGTCCACCACCGCAACCGGCTCGGCTGACTGAGTCAGCGCCAGGTTCGCCGCCCATAAACGCGCGCCATCAGGGCCACATTTTGCAATGCAAAAGGCATTTTCTGACATGTTAGCCAACAGGCTACGCGCGGCTTCATCAAGCGTTGGCTTATCCGCCAGCCCTAACGTTTCAACTTCATTAAGCAGCAACGCATCGCAGAACGGCAGCCATGTGGCGGTCTGCTCACGCAACGTATTATTCCAGCCCTGCGGCGGCCAACCGCTATCGACGGCGACCTGATAACCACGCTGTTTGAGCGTGGCCAGCAGTTGCGGATACTCGGCATACAGCGCGGTACAAAGCCAGGTGCCGCACAGCAAAACCCAATCGCCAGGCTGGGCGGCTTCCGGGATTTGCGCCAGAACATCCTGCAACGAAAGACGGACAATATGCCCCTGGTTACTGAAAAAGGTACGTTCGTGGTCGGGATGAGTGACGCCAAAGGTCAATGACGTTTCGCACTCACAGGTTGGCCAGTGCGGTGCACTCTCCGGAAACAGGCTCGCCAGCCAACCGGTGAACTGATCGTTGCCCTGATTGGCGACTAAACGATAGGGCGATTCCAGTGCCGCCAACGCCAGCGCACAGTTTCCGGCAGAACCACCGGGGCGCAGCGAGCTGCTTTCGAGCATCGCTTCGGTGCCCTTTTTCGGCCACTCGTGCAGCGTGCTCATGATCAAATCCACATTGATATTGCCCACCACATACAGCGTGGCGCGGGTGTCAGGTTTTGCTTTCATGGGTGAGGATTCTCCGTGTCCATCATCAGCCTTTGCTGCCACCGGCAGTTAATCCGCTGACCAGCGTTTTTTGCAGCCAAAGCGCAATAAAGAGCGGCGGTATAGCCGCAAGAATACCAACGGCGGCAATTAACCCGTCGTCGGTAGCACGCCCGGCGGTGAAACCGGCAATGGTGACCGGCAGCGTCTGGGCGTTGATATTGTTGGTAAACAGCAGCGCGTAAAAGAATTCATCCCACGCCAGCAGCCAGCCAAACATTGCCGAGGCGCCGAGTGCCGGTTTTGCCAGCGGTAACGTAATCTGCAGCAACACTTGCCAGTAACGCAAACCGTCCAGACGCGCGGCTTGCTCAATATCAATCGGCAGCGCATCAAACTGGTTTTTCAGCATCCAGGTGAGGAACGGAATAATCATCGAGCAATACACCAGAATCAGCCCAAGGTGTGTATTAAGCAGCGTCAGCTTTTCGAGGATGAAATAGAGCGGCAGCACGAACGCCACGGGTGGCACCATGTAAATCGCCAGCCCGCCAAACAGCCAGATGTCGCGCCCCGGATAGCGTGAAAAGCTGTACGCCGCCGGGATTGCCAACAGCAGCGAAATCACTGTCGAACCGCAAGCCACCAGCAAACTGTTGCCCAGCGCATGCAGGAACAGCGCGCCAGGTTTGCCCTCCTCTAACGTCAGCAGGCTGGCATAGCGGCTGAAATCCCACTGGCGTGGCAGCCATTCCAGCGGAACTCGGGTCAAGTCGGCAGCCGAACTGACGCTCATCAGGAACATCCATAACAACGGCGCAAGAATCGACACAGCTAACACCAGCGCGGCCAGATAACGCAGAATAAGGCGGATTTTCTGTTTCATTCGACGCTCCCTGAACGGCGCTGGCGCAATAACATCAGCATATAAATCAGAATCAGCACCGCACAAATCAGCGTCATCAGAATCGCGTAAGCCGCGCCGCTACCGGCACGCAAATAGCTGAACGATTCCTGGTAGACAAAGAAGCTGACGGTTTTGGTGCTGTCGAGCGGCCCGCCACGGGTCATCACGTAGATAATGTCGAACACTTTAAAGGCGTCGATGGTGCGTAAAATCAGCGCCACTGCCAACGGTGCGGCAATCGCCGGCAAGGTAATTTTGCGAAAACGCCGGAAGGCCGATGCGCCGTCCAGTCGTGCTGCTTCAAAGAGGTCGTCCGGGATAGTCTGCAATGCTGCCAGTACCAGTAACGTGACCAGCGGATAGTTCTTCCAGATGTCGGCAAACATCACCGCGTTAATGGCGGATGACGGGTCGCCAAGCCAGCTACGGTAGTTATCAATCAGCCCGAGCTGGGTTAGCAAGGCGTTGATGCTGCCGTAATCCGGATTGAAGTTCAGCCGCCACATCGTGGCATTGACGATAGTCGGCAGCGCCCACGGTAAAATAACCAGCACGCGCAGAATGCTACGCCCCCAAAACTGCTGGTTGAGCAACAGCGCCGTCAGCACGCCAAGAATGCCTTCGAAAATCACGGAGACAGCGGTGAAATAGAGCGTTCGCCACAGTGCTTCGCGAAAGTCGGGGTCAGTCAGCGCATAGAGAAAGTTATCACTGCCTACCCAGCCCGGTGCGCTGCCATCGCCAATTAATCCGGCATCGGTAAAGCTGAGCCACAACGTGCGAGCCAGTGGCCAGGCGGTGAGCAAGAACATCATCAGAAGCATAGGGGCCAGAAGTAGCCAGGCCTGGCGTTTCTCGCGTTGCGGTAATGTGAGCATTCAGTGTTCCCGGCCCGCCATAGCCAGACTATGGCGGGCGTGTTGGTGAATAATTAACGCAAACGATCGGCGGCGGCGGTTGCCGCTTCCATCCCCTCTTTCGCCGGGGTTTTACCCTGCAATACTGCCTGGATGTTTTGCTGCAAAATGTTCGACAAACGCGAGTAATCCGCGGTGACCGGACGAGACAACATCACGTTGAGCGAGGTTTTCGCGGCAGCAATCAGTGTCTCCTGGCCTTTCTGTACCGCCGGATCATCGTAAGACGATTTCCAGATAGGCAGGCTCAATTTGGCGTATTTGTCCTGTACCGGCTGCGAAGTCATGTAACTGATGTATTCCCACGCCTGATCCGGATGCGCACTGGCTTTGGCGATACCCAGCCCCATCGAACCATTCACACCAGCCGCACCGCCTGCGGTTTCACCCGGTGCCGGAACCACGCCAACATCACCCGCGACTTTGCTCTGTTTCGGGTCGTTCGCCATGTTGTACATATACGTCCAGTTCAGGGCGAAAGCGGCATCACCGTTGGAGAAGGACTTACGCACATCTTCTTCCAGATATTCACGGGAATTCGGGTTGGTCAGCCCTTTATCCAGCGTTTGTTTCATGTAATCGATAGCTTTCATGGCTCCGGCATTGGTGAAGTTCAGCTTGCCGTCTTTATAAAACTCACCTTTAAACGCCGACACCAGCGTGGTGTAGTCGCACAGCAGCGCTTCGGACTGCGACCAGCTCCAGACCAGCGGGTATTTCACAATGCCTTTTTCTTTCAGGATCGCCGACTGCTTCTCAACATCAGCCCAGGTGGCAGGCGGCGTGGTGATCCCCGCTTTTGCCAGCATCGCTTTGTTGTAATACAGATATTTGGTATCGAGGATCCACGGCATGCCCCAGCGTTTGTCTTTGTAGGTCACGGTGGAAATCGCGCCATCAAATATTTTGCTGCTGACGTCTGCCGGAATACGGGTGGTTACGTCCTGCAATAGCCCAAATTTGTTGAATTCAGCAGGCCAGATGGCATCGAAAAGCACCACGTCATAACCTTTATCACCGGCACCGCGAGCGGCAACAATCTTGTCGTGTAGCGCTTCGTAAGGGACAAATTCGAGGTTCACTTTGATGTCAGGATGCTGCTTAGTGAAATCTGCGGTCATCGCGCGGATATCGGCTTCACTGTACGCCGCCTGGGTCATAAACAGCGCACTGAGCGTGGTTTCAGCCAGCGCACTGGCACTGTATCCCAGAGTGAATAAAGAGAGGGCGCACAGGGTGGCCGCAGGGGTAAATCGTAGGCTCATCGTCATTCTCCGAAACAGGGTTAAGTTGATTAAATCAATTTGATTGCTTTAATTGACTAAAAAAAATGGCATGGCGTTAGCCAGCCCTGCGTCCCTGCCGGATGATGCTTTGCTACTGGGCATTAAAAATCGAAGCATGTTAAAAACAAATAATTACTGACGAATATCATTAACACGTCAATAACATTCAAAGCTGTGATGCGACCGTCAAATTCATATCGCCGTATTAATAAAATCAAATTGATTGCTGTATTCACACTCCGCATACTGCCGGTAAGGTTTTCCGTGGGGAGAATGATGTGATAACAACTTCTGGCACCAATCTCGAACACGCTCGCGCCCACAATCGGCGGGTGGTTATTGAAGTGATTCGCCTTAATGGCGAACTTACCCGCGCTGAAATTGCCCGTCTGACCTCGTTAACACCGCAAACCGTTTCTAACATCGCCACGGAACTTGAACAGGTGGGGATTATCTCCGCTCATCTGCCGCGTCGTGCCGGCGGGCGGGGTCAACCAGCAACGCCACTGACACTCAATCCCGATAGCGCCTATTCCATCGGCATCCATCTTGATCATCAATCGCTGCTGGTTGTACTGGTGGATCTTGCAGGCCAGGTTCGCTTTCGCAAACTGGTCCATGTGCAAAAACCCCAGCCGGAACCCACTCTGGCCCTGATTGATCAAATACAGCAAGAAATGCGCCAACAAGTGAAAATCGACTGGCGAAAAATGTTAGGCATCGGCGTGGTGATGCCAGGCCCTTTTGGTGTTGAAGGTATTTCCTCACAGGGGCCAACCACCCTGCACGGTTGGGATAATGTGGATATTGAGGCGCGTTTGAGTGCGCTAACCGGCTGGCCTGTCACCCTCGAAAATGACGCCACGGTCGCCGCTATTGGTGAGCGTTTTCACGGGGTCGCCAGGCAATTATCCTCATTCGTGTACCTGTATATTGGCACGGGACTGGGGGCGGGGATCTTTACCGATGGGCGAATTTACACCGGGCATGCACACAATGCGGGCGAAATCGGCCACATGGTGGTGCAACCGGGCGGCCGCGACTGTTATTGCGGAAACAAGGGCTGCCTCGAACGCTATGTGTCGTTACAGTCGGCATACGAAGCCTGCGGGCTGGACCCCATGTCGGCGATGCCTGAAGACCTATTAGGCGTCGATGAAGCGTTGTTCGATAGCTGGCTGGATACTGCCGTAGAGCCTGCCTGCCAGGCCATCAATATTATGGAATGTGTGTTCGACGCGCAGTGCGTGATTATTGGTGGGATGATGCCGCAACCGCTGGTTGAAAAACTGATTAACCGCCTGACACCGCTGTACAATTCCGTGCGTAGCCGTTATCCGAAAAGTGCCAGAATTCGTATTGGAATGTCCGGCAGCGACACGCCTGCTTTAGGTGCCGCCGCATTACCGATCTTCGATGAATTTAACCCGCAGTATGAAGTTTTGTTGAAATAGCCGCCCCACAAGAGGGGCGGTACAAATTATCGAACCAAATGCAGGAAATGCAGGTGTTTCTCGTACTGGTCGAGAATATCGTGAATGATCTGTTCTTGCGTCCAGCCCATCACGTCGTAATCCTGCCCACCCTCTTTCAAATGCACTTCGCCGCGATAATATTTCAGCTCTTCCACGCGCTCATCATCGCTTAATCCGGACATCGCAAAAGCGGGCTGGATATAAGCTCGCAGGCGCACTTCATAAACAAAATTCAAATCCTCACCAAAGTCGACTTCGAAACGAATACGGTCATCGTCTGACTCATCGATGGTGGCAACCGAGCCTTGTTTTGCCAGCTCAGCTTCTACCAGCGACATAGCCGGTTGCACGACTTCACCGACGAAGCGCTTTACCTGAGAACGTTTCGGGAAGTAGGCGATATTACGCAAACGGCGCTGCCACGAGATAGGGTTGCGTGCCGCCGTTGGCGCAATGGTGGTCATCATCTGGCTGTCTTGTTTATAAGCGTCGATGCGCAACGCTTTCAATAAACCGTAAATCGACACCAGCAGGATGACCGAGAACGGCAACGCACTGGCGATGGTCACGGTTTGCAATGCACCCAGGCCACCGGCAATCAACAAAGCAATAGCCACCGCGCCCATCATGGCCGCCCAGAAAATCCGCTGCCAGATAGGGGTTTGGTCCGAACCGCCGGAAGCCAGAGAATCGACAACCAACGCGCCAGAATCCGCAGAGGTGACAAAGAACACCACCACCATAGCCATCGCAATGCACGACAAAATATTCGAGAACGGGAAGTGTTCGAGGAAGTTAAACAACGCCAGCGAAACGTCGCTTTGCACCGTGGTTGCCAGATCCGTTGCGCCCTCATTCATGATCAGGTGAATGGCGCTATTGCCGAACACGGTCATCCACAGCAGAGTGAAGCCCGCCGGGACGAACAGCACGCCAGTCACGAATTCACGGATGGTCCGCCCGCGCGAAACACGGGCGATAAACATCCCCACAAACGGTGACCAGGACAGCCACCAGCCCCAATACAGCAGCGTCCAGCCACCCAGCCAGTTGCTGGATTTCGGCTCGTAGGCATATAAATTAAAGGTTTTGCTGACTATCTCAGAAAGATAGCCGCCGGTGTTTTCGACAAACGATTTCAGCAGCAACACTGTCGGGCCAAGAATCATCACCAGCGCCAGCAACAGCACCGCCAGGCCAAGGTTTAATTCGGACAAAATACGGATGCCTTTATCCAGTCCCGAAACCACCGACAGCGTAGCCAGCCCGGTTATCGTCACAATCAACACCACCTGCACGGTTTCGTTAATTGGCAGACCGAACAGATGATTCAGACCCGCGTTAACCTGCAACACGCCATAACCCAACGAGGTTGCCACACCGAACACGGTGCCAATCACGGCAAAAATATCGACCGCATGGCCAATCGGCCCATAAATACGATTGCCGATAAGCGGATACAGTGCTGAGCGTAACGTCAGCGGCAAATTGTGGCGATAGCTAAAGAACGCCAGAATCAATGCCACGATGGCGTAAATCGCCCAGGCGTGCAGGCCCCAGTGGAAGAAGGTCAAGCGCATAGCTTGTTTGGCCGCTTCCACTGTTTCCGGCGTACCGACCGGCGGAGAAAGGTAGTGCATCACAGGTTCCGCGACGCCAAAGAACATCAGGCCGATGCCCATTCCCGCAGAGAACAACATCGCAAACCACGAAACGTAGCTGAAATCAGGTTGCGAGTGATCCAGCCCCAGTTTGATATTGCCGTAACGCGATAGTCCCAAAAACGTCACAGCCATCAGGATCAGCGCCACCGCCAGAATGTAGAACCAACTGGCGTTTGCGAAAATGCCCTGTTGCAGCGCTTTGAATTTGCGATCGGCAAGTTCCGGATACAGTGAAGAAAATGCCACAAGGGCGACGATAAGAGCAGAAGAGATAAAAAATACCGGGGGATTGATATGACTACGACGGGCCACGTTTTCCGTGTCGTTTTGACTCATAAAATACCTTTTGATTATTTCGTTTAGAGCATTCGATAACTGGTAAAAAATTAAACAACAATATGGACAATCAGTCGCCAGATGAATTTAGCGAGCGCAGTATACCTGAAAAGTGAATTAATTTACATTCTGGCCACAGGGCTAGTGTGGTTATTTAAAGAAAATTCAATATCTGTTTTAAAATATCAAAAATCAAACACAGAAAAATAAACAATTAATATCAATGAGTTACACAACAAAAAAGGTATGAAACTCGACATTCAATTAATCGTTATAATTTCAATAAATAAGGGGTGAGGAAGCGGGGGTTTTATTGCAGATATCGATGAAGATGTTCTCTTCATCGATATTGTTTTTCAAAGCGAAACGTCGATAATTAAATTATGCAGAGTGCCCAAATTGCTTGCGAATATGATGCTGTAAAACCGCCAACATACTGGCACCAGACAAACCAATCATCAGCGCACCATTTACCGCTTCCAGTGGGCCTAACAACTTCCATTCCGCGCTCATCACGATGTCACCATATCCCAGCGTGGCGAAGTTAACGCCCGAATGGTAAACGGCTTCTTGCAGGGTGGAAAACTCCCCCAGCCACAGGAACAACATTCCCCAGAGCATGATTTGCAGCAGGTTGCCGATCAGGACAATCATAATGATGCCGAACAGCGCCAGCACTCCAGCCACCATCCCCTCGCGCTGGTGAAAATGTTTGATATAAAAGCGAATACAACCGATAGACACCCACGACTGCAACAACATATTCAGCAGGATGACAGGCATCCCGGTCAGTAAAACCAGTAACATATTAATCTCCAGGGGTGGCTTCCACCGCAGGCCGGCCACTCGGGTGCCAGCGCTCAAGAATCACAACACATGCCCAACCGTAGAGGGCAACCGCAACATACAAAGAACAACGCATGGCCGATGCCAGCCAGACATCTTTGCCGGAAGCGCTATCCTGAATGGCCGGGCCAAACAGGATGAGACAGGTTATCCAGGCGTTACTCCAGAAAGATGGCGTGAACCGGTTAGCCACCAGCCGCACCATGCGGCGTGCAACCCACAGGCTGACCAGCGCCAGCCAAAGCACCAACATCAACAGCGATGGCCAAATACTCAGCCCGAACCACAACACCACCGCCAACACCGCCCCCATCAGAGTCGAAAACACCAACTCTCTCCCCACCTGTTTGGCGGACAGCGTGTTGGTTTGCTGTGCCAGCATCACGGTTTTCATGACTGCCGGGATATAGAAAGCAGGATTGCTCAGGGCCAGAAGCCAGACGGGCATGACAATCAGCACCGCG
Source organism: Buttiauxella sp. JUb87 (assembly GCF_004361975.1). Classification (NCBI taxonomy): domain Bacteria; kingdom Pseudomonadati; phylum Pseudomonadota; class Gammaproteobacteria; order Enterobacterales; family Enterobacteriaceae; genus Buttiauxella; species Buttiauxella sp. JUb87. Next base: position 297,020 of record NZ_SNVY01000003.1, on the reverse strand, counting down.
CGAAAGGCCAACTGGTGCGGCGACTCAGGAGGCAGCACCACTTTCGCAGCCGCAGCCGGAGTGGGATGCGGCGGAAAGAGTGCCAGCGCAAAGCGGTTTACCACGGTGCCAATGATGATGCCCAGCCCCATCATCTGGGCTATGCCAATGGCTAGCGACTGTTCAATCAGACCGGCGATCGGAATGACGGTAAGTGCGGTAGTCAGTAACATTGCCTGGGTGCCTTTTCCCGCCAGCCCCATCAGCATCAGCAGATAAAGCAGCAAGGCAGTGAACAGCAGTGCAGGCATCGGATAGTGCGTCAGCAAAGGCACCATCAATACCCCACCAATCATGGTCGCCATTAGCACCACGCCAACGACAATCCCCTTTTTGATCGGTAACGGTTTGCCCTGGCACAGCACAATCCACGCCATGATGACCCCAAGATGGGGCATCGGTAGCGCCAGCCCATAACAGACCAGCGCCGCAACGGCGGTTCCGCTGCTAATTCTCAGTACCGCGCGATCTCCGTTATGCATGGTGCAGCACCTTAGTAGATATACGAGAAGAGGCTCATAAACCGTATGTAGATGCTACCTAAGAAGCTCATCAGGCCACTGCCATTGGCGTACACCAGCACATCGACTTGCCCACCCACCCGCAAACCTTCAACCGGTGGCAGGTCATCTTTAGAGAAGGCAATCTTCACCGGGAAACGCTGCGCCTGACGCAACCAATCGCGGTTATTGTCGACAGTTGGCAGCACGCCCGCAGGCTGGCTTTGCGCCGCACTAACGCCATAACCGATACTGCGTACCTGCCCTTTGAAGATATGCCCTGGCATACTGTCGAGCAGGATCGCCACTTCAGCACCCGGCTTCACATTGCCAATGTTGTTCTCCGTCATGTCGGCGCTAATCCAGACATCGTTAATCGCCACCAGCGTCATCACTGGTGCACCTGCACCAAGGAACTGGCCGATGTCAGTGCGCAGATCTGTCACCAGGCCTGGGTTGGTGGCAATGACTACGGTATTTTTGCGATCCAACTCGGCTTTGCGCACCGCAGAGCGAGCACTCAGAAGTTGTGAGTTGTTTTCACCGGCAATACCTGCGGCTTCAGTGGCACGGCGTAAATCGGCAGCCGCAGCCGCCATCTGGCTACGCGCGGTTTCACGAGTGGCTTGTGCGACTTCAAGACGGCGCACTGAAATCGTGCCGGGGTCTTCGCGGTACAGTCGTTCCTGGCGCTCAGCATCTTTGGCAGCATTCTGATAAGCCGCTGTCGCCGCTTGCAAACCCGCTTTGGCGGCGGCAATCGTTTCATTGTTAGCCTTGACCGAACTGAGCACGGTTTCATAGTCCGAGCGCGCTTTTGCCAGCGCGATGTCGTAAGGCTCAGGATCAAGTTCAAACAGCGGATCGCCTGGTGCCACCCGCTGGTTGTCCTTCACATACACTTTCTGGATCTGGCCGGAAACCTCGGCAGAGATTGGGATCACAAACGCCTGAATTCTGGCCTGCGAGGTATAGGGCGTGAGCCTGTCCGCCGCTAAATACCAGCAAAGCAGTAAAACGATCACGCCGAGCAGAGTGAAGACTCCGCGACGACTGGCTTTTCCCGCCGGGGATGAGGGTTCGGTCATTGCTGTTTACCTTCTTTAGAATCAGTTGCTGCAGGCAGAGGGGCATCAAGCAGAGGAACCCAGTCATCACGCTCACGTAAGTGGGCGTCTGTGGCTGAGTCAACCAATGGACGCTGACGCCCTTTTTCCCAACCGCCACCCAGTGCTTTGTAGAGGGTGATCAGATCACGCATCAGAGCACCCCGGCTGTTCACCAGACGTTCCTGTTGATTGAACAAGGCTCTTTGCGAATCCAGCACGCGCTGGAAGTCGGCCATCCCCTCACGATATTGCGTATTGGCGATATCCAGAGAACGGTTCGCCGCCTCCCCCGTTTGGGTCAGCAACTCGATTTCATCTTTGTCATTGGCATAGGCGACGGCGGCATCGTCAACTTCACGCGCGGCCTGGAATACGGTATCGCGATAGCGTTCGTGCAGTTGCAGGAAGCGGGCATCTTGCACCAGTACCTGGTTGCCCAGCCGCCCCTGGTCCAGCAGGTTCCAGCTGAACGTTGGCCCCGCAGCCCAGGACAGCGTGCTGCTGTCGCCATTACGCCCGTTAATCCCGACACTACCGATAAGCGAAATGGAAGGATAAAGTTCGCTTTCTGCCACACCGATTAGCGCCGACTGCGCAGCCAGTTGATTTTCGGCAACTCGCACATCAGGACGACGGCGTAACAAGTCGGCAGGTAGTTCGGAAACCAGCGCCAGATTGCCTTGCGGCAGCTCGCCAGTATTGGTCGCCATTTCTGGTAGCGGGCCTGGTTTGCGCGCCAGCAATACGCTCAAGGCGTTCTGGCTTTGACGCAGGCTAGTTTCAAGTTGCGGAATGCTGGAAAGAGTCGACAAGTATTGAGTTTTCGCTTGTTGCACATCCAGCTCGGCACTGTTACCGCTGAGGAATAGCTTTTCGGTAATCTCGAGGCTACGCCGCTGAATTTTGGCGTTGCTCTGCGTGATATCTAACCGCGCTTCAAGCGTACGGATGTTCACATAAATCTGTGCCACCTGTGCGGCCATCAGCACTTGAATGTCATCGTACTGCGCAAGGGTTGCGAAGTAGCTCGCATCGGCAGATTCAACGCCGCGCTGGAACTTACCCCAAAAATCAATTTCCCAGCCCAGGTTGAAACCTGCGCCATAGGTGGTGCTGGAAATGTAGCGGTTATCACGACGCTGGCCGCCAGTAATCACCTCGCCAGTACCAATGGTCGCCTGCGGGCCAAGTAAGCTCTCGGCAATCCCTAGTTGGGCGCGGGATTCTAACAGCCGCAGCCCGGCGATTTTCACGTCAGGGTTCTTGCGTAAAGCTTCGTTAATCAGCGCCGTCAGCGTCGGATCGTTGAGTTGGATCCACCACTGGTCGTAGTTCTGCGAGGATGTCCTGGAAGACATGCCTTTAGTTGTAGGTTGCCATTGGTTCATTTCCGGAACCTGTGGGGTTTTATAATCAGGCCCCAAAACAGTACACGCGGACAAGACCAGGCAGGCGCCCCCTGCTAACAGGGAGCGCCCAAAGCGACAATCATCGAGCATCTGTTCCGCTCACCGCCGCGCCATCTGGACCCTGGTTGACCCAGGCCATAAAGATACGATAACCAATGGACAGCAAGGTCGCACCAACGAACATGCCGAGGATCCCACTGGCTGCCATGCCTCCCAACGCACCCAACAGCACCACTGGCATCGGCGCATCTACACCGCGTCCCAGCAATAATGGTTTGAGCACGTTATCTGCCATACCCGCAATCACCAGCAGCACGGAGAAGATGATATTCATCACCGTACCGTTATCGCCGGTCATCCACATAATGGCGATAGCCGGAGCCGTCACCAGGATGACAGGAACCTGTGCGATACCCAGAATAAGCGCCAGGACAAAGAAGATCCCCACTGCAGGAATACCGGCAATCGCCATCACGACACCTGCCAGCAATGCCTGAATGAAGGCCACACCAATAACCCCCATCGCAACGGCACGAATGGTACTGGTACACAGTTTGGTCAATGCCATGCCGCGGCGTTCATCGGTGATACGCATAGCAATGCGTTCAGCACTCCTTGCACCCGGCGCACCCCAGGCCATCATGATACCGGCCACGATGAAGGAGAAGACAAAACCGATTAACCCACCACCCATACTAGCCAGCACACCAACAACCTGCTTGGTGATATCCCCTAACTGCGGGCGATAGTTGTTGATAAGGCCAGGTAAATCCGTCGAGGCTTTGCTCCACAATGCGTGAACTTTGCCACCGACCACAGGAATAGAAGCGACGTCAGCGGAAGGTGCCGGGATAACCAGGCTATCGCTGGTGGCTTTATCCACAACGCTACTTACGCTATCACCCAAAGAGCTGACCATGGCAACGGTTGGTGCCACGATCAACAACACGCCCAGTAATACCAGTACCGTTGCAGCCCTGCCTTGTTTTTCCCCCATTCGAGCTGCAAAACGCTGATGCAGCGGATACAGCGTGACCGCCAAAATTAGCGCCCACAGCAACATATTCATGAAAGGTGAAATGATAGTAAAACAGAAGGAACCTAGTGCCAGGATAAGACCGAGCTTGATGAACATATCCAGAAATCTGGCAACCAGTCTTTTCTCGACGACGGTGGATAGTTCGTTATTTTCCATGATGAGGTTATTCCAATTAATAGTGACCACGTAGTTATCCTGGCCGGACACAATAAAGGCAGGCCAGCCGACAACTGGTATTGCAATAAAATAGGTGAGTGTTATTACAGTAATAAGAATCAACTCAATAATGATTGAATTCATTCCACTATTTCCATGATAGAACAATCAGGCATTCTTGCAAAGAATGGAGCAGCAAGGATGAATGAACAGTTTAATATCTAATAACAAAGATAAAAAACCATTCAATATAATCGTATTTGCATTTCCCAGTAGCATTAACAACGAGACTTAAAACAATAATGCAGCGTTAAATCCTGTATGTAACCACTTGTTTAATGGTATGTGTTATGTAAGCAGTTGTAATACTCTCAAATCCGATAAAAATACTACTAAAGAATTAGCCCAATAGCATTTACCGCCCAACATACATAAGCGTTATATGGCATGTAATAGCTAATAAATTTGCCTTAAGGATAGATAAAAAGTGGCATTGAGCAGGCAAACTCAAACAATAGAATTACTTACCTCATTCCATTAGCAGGGTAATTAAAATTACCACCAGTAGCACATAACAATGCAATTTGTTTTTTATTTTTAATTAAACATTAATTATCTGGATTAAAATAAATTTATTATTTAGGAATTTTCATGGTGCCAACAATAAACACTGACTCGCCAACTCTACAGTAAATCTAATGCATTGCCGCAGGTTGCTGATGAACATATTCTTCTGGAAACTTTAAAAAGTGCATTCTAATGCTGCTGGCGCTCATCCTCCCTATAACTGCTCTTCGCAGGTCGCGTTAGCGCTAGCAACACCCGACAAGACCAGCATAAATGATTGTAGGTTTCTATTTTTACACCAAAATATCCGCTTTTCGGGGTGGCGAAATACGAAATCCTCGACCATAGTCTTAGGGTAGGGATTGCATTTTTTACTCTAAATAGACAACGCTGCAGGCAAACCTGCAACGGGAGCTATCAAGAGTCTATCTACCATTATCAAAGATGAGGTTTTTCATGAAGATAGCTAAGGGTATTTTGGTAGCATTAACTTTGGGTGCAGTATCATTCGGTGCAGTTTCAGCAGAGTTGCTGACGAAAGAAGCTTATAACGACCACAAAGATCAGTATGTGAAAGTCGGGACAATCACCACCAGTGGTGAAATGTCACCGAGCGACGCTAAAGACGAGTTGTCTAAGAAAGCGGATGCTCTGGGCGGCAAGTTCTATGTTGTCACCTCTGCGGACACCGAGAATAAAATTCACGGTACTGCGGACGTGTATAACAAGAAGTAATCACCGCTTCAGCTAATTAAGAATGGGCAACCACCGTGTTGCTCATTCTGTCCCACCCCAGTCCTTCTGCACAATAAACAACCATACGAATGCTCTCGTTAGCCATTCATTTCAAACTTCCGAATCTGCTTTGTCGCCAGATTCCCCCAAAATACCCTATACTTTGCCATCCGTACCTGATTGATATACCTGAATAACACAGGTATTTGGGTTTATCTGATGTATATATCAACCCGTTTTAGAATTGTGATCCACCTCTGCGCTTTTTTGGTGGTGCTCTACAGTTTGACCATGATTCCCCCCATGTTGCTGGCATTGATTGAGAAAGATCGCAGCCTGTTTGGTTTTCTTTATACGTTTATCATCACTTTTACGCTGGGAAGCATTGGCTGGGGATTAACCGGGCGCACAAATATACAGCTCGAAACACGTGATGGATTTATCATCATCGTGTTGTTTTGGCTGCTTTTTTCTCTTATCAGTGCAATGCCGCTATGGCTTGATGACAGCTACAATGTGTCGCTTGCCGATGCCATCTTTGAAGGTGTTTCGGGGATTACCACCACCGGAGCCTCTGTTTTTCACGATGTCTCAAGTTTGCCGAAATCGATTCTCTATTATCGCGCACAGCTCAATTTCGTTGGCGGTTTAGGGGTTATCGTGCTGGCCGTTGCGGTGCTGCCGCTGCTCGGTATTGGGGGGATGAAACTTTATCAGTCCGAAATGCCTGGGCCATTTAAAGAAGAACGCCTCACCCCTCGCCTTGCTGATACCGCGAAAAGCCTGTGGCTGACTTACTTGCTATTGGGCGGTACTTGTACCCTTGCCTTCTGGCTGGCGGGAATGCCTTTATTTGATTCGCTTTGTCACGGCCTTTCTACCGTGTCACTTGGCGGGTTCTCGACCCAAACAGACAGTATTGGTTTCTACAACAGCTACGCCATTGAACTGGTTGCTGGCGGGTTTTCGTTACTTTCGGCGATAAACTTTACGCTCTATTTTGTGGCGCTATCCCGCCGCAGCATTACCCCATTTATCAAGAGTGCTGAGCTGCGATTCTTCCTGATGATCGCCAGTATTGTCATTCTGATTATTACCCTGGAAGTGTGGCGAGCAGGTATGTACTCCTTGCCTGCGTCCTTCGTACACGCCTTTTTCCTCACCAGTTCGATGATTACCGACAACGGCCTGGCGACGGCGGATTATGCGTCCTGGCCGGTACACACCATCGTTTTGCTGTTGTCAGCCAGTTTTTTTGGCGGCTGTGTGGGGTCTACCTGCGGTGGGATTAAAGCGCTGCGTTTCCTGGTGCTATTTAAGCAAAGCCGCCATGAAGTCCATCAACTGGCACACCCGCGCGCCATTATGAGTATTCGTGTCGGGAACTCACCGGTGAACGACCGGGTATTGCGCTCGGTCTGGAGCTTTTTCTTCCTTTATGTGGTGTGCACCTGCTTCTTTATTTGGATGCTCAACTTACAGGGATATGACCTGTTAACCTCTTTCGCCACTGTTGCGGCCTGTATTAACAACATGGGATTAGGTTTTGGCGAGACCGCGGCAGGTTTTGGGACGCTAAGCGATAGCGCTAAATATTTGATGTGCGCCGCGATGTTATTGGGCCGACTTGAGATTTACCCGGTGCTGATTTTGTTCTCGAGGACGTTCTGGAGGAGTTAATTATCAGACAGAACGGGCGCTTATCCACCCTACAAACCCCATTCTGGGGTAGGTTGGATAAGCGCCAGCGTCATCCGACAAAATTACACGCTAAGCTCACCCCACACCAAATTGCCTTTATGGAATGTGGCTGTGCGTGGCGAGATACGTGCGACGGCTTCAGCGGAACACGAGGCGTCCACGAGCACGAAGCTGGCTTCATCTTGCGCTTTCGGCCACACGCGTTCGCCCCTGTCGTTTAGCGGCAGCACGTTGCCGGTGGCAATCGCCAGTGAACGGGAAAGATTCACTTCACTCACGCGCATATAGAGCTGTGCATACAGGTTGGCTTTTTCCAGCATGTCGCCCAGGCCATACGGCGACCAGTGGTCGATAACACTGTCAGTGCCGGTCATCACAAACACGCCCTTTTCTTGTAACTTTTTGAGCGGCATGTGCATAGTGCCAATCGGCACCGTTGAAGCGATGGTGATTTGCTGTGCGGCCATGCGCGTGGCAATTGCATCCACTTCTTGTTCGTTCATCACCGCCAGTGCAAACGCATGGCTGATGGTCAGCTTGCCTTTCAGCTCTGGGGTTTTCTCCACCGTTTCCACCATGTATTTCACCGCCGCAATGCCCGCAGGGCTGGTTTCATGCAGGTGAATATCAACGCCTTTTTTGTAGTCGATGGCTATCTGGAACATGGTATCTAACGATTTTTCCATCGCGCCGTCGACGTTGGTCGGGTCAAGCCCACCAACGTAGTGCGCGCCCGCTTGCATTGCGTCACGCATCAGTTGAACGGAGTTGGAATGCAGCAAACCGTGTTGCGGGAATGCGACAATTTCACAACTAAAGCCCGCTTTGCGACGCTCCAGAACCGCTTGCAGATTCTCCAGGTTCTTTAACCCGGAAACCGGCTCGACGTTGCAATGGCTACGCGCAATGGTCGAGCCTTTCGACTGAATCAAATCAATCAGCTTTTCTGCCCGTTCCTGAGTGACCGGTTGCAGTTCCGGTAGCAGTTTTTGCTCAAGGGCAATCATATCGAGGATGGTGGTGCCCGCCGGGCGGTTATGCACACGCCACGGGCCGCCGTAAAAGGTCTTATCAAGGTGGATGTGCATGTCGCGCATCGCAGGCAGCAGCAATTTTCCCGAAGCATCATAGTGCGCAAGCGTGGCGTCCGGATGTTGTTTATTTGCGAGCAATGCCGCAATAACGCCGTCTTTGATTTCGAGTGTTTTTAGCTCAGTTTCGGTGCCCACCACATTCTGCCCGTCGCGGCGGAACCCGGCTTCCAGCAGAACGTTGTCGAGGTAATAGTGCGATTCTTTAATGGCGCTCATGCGATTGCCCGTCTCACAGGTTGTGGATGCTGGTTTTGCAGCATACGCCATGGAGCCCGTCGCGCCAAAGAGTGCGCAGGCGGCGGCAACTTTGCCGCTGCTGCTTAAAAATTCACGACGACTTTTTTCTGCATTATTCATCGAATTCTCCCGCTATTAAGCATTAACAATATGAGTCCCGGTTTCGCCACGCAGAGCTGCGGGTAATTTTTCAGGAGTGGTGATAATCACCCGTTTGCCGCCATTGCGCAGGAACGCCAGGCTTGCGGTAATTTTCGGTAGCATACTTCCCGGAGGGAAATGCCCTTCTTCGCTAAAACGCGCCATCTGCTCAACCGTCACTTCGTCTAATGCACGCTGTTCCGGTTTGCCGAAGTGAATGCACACTTTCGCAACACCGGTGGTGATGACTAAGATGTCAGCCTTCACTTCGCGTGCCAGTAGAGCCGTAGAGAGATCTTTGTCGATGACTGCATCCACGCTCTGGTAATCGCCCTGTGCGGTGCGAATCACCGGAATACCGCCGCCGCCCGCACCAATCACCACAAACCCTTGTTTAATCAGCGCACTGATGGCATCCGCTTCGACAATGCGCAGCGGTTCAGGTGACGCCACCACGCGACGGTATCCGCGCCCGGAATCCTCCACAAATTGCCAGTCAGGATGCGCAACTTTCAGCGCTTCGCACTGCGGTTCGCTAAAGAACGCGCCAATTGGTTTGGTTGGATGAGTGAAATTAGGATCATTGGGATCGACTTCCACCTGAGTGATCACGGTGACCGCTTTCTTGTCGCCGTGTTTCCCCAGCTGGTTATTCAACGCTTGCTGAATCAGATAGCCGATGCCGCCTTGGGTATCCGCCACGCAGTTAGCCAGCGGCGTGAGCGGCAAGCCTTCTTTCTCATGGGCAATCTCTGCGCGGCGCAGATCCAGCCCCACCTGCGGGCCATTGCCGTGGGTCAGCACAATATCGTAGTCCGATGAGAGCATTTCCAGCACGGTTTGCGCGACTTCTTTGACGGCAATTTGCTGATGTTCAACCGACTGGCTGGCATTGTCTTTGATGATGCTGTTGCCGCCAATCGCCACTACCACGAGTTGTTTCATTATTTTTATCCTTTAGGGTACGGACGCCCTCACCCCGGCCCTCTCCCCCTGGAGAGGGAGAAAACCGGACAATTCCCTCTCCAGGGGAGAGGCTAGGGTGAGGGGGAGTATTAAACGGAAGTCGCAACCTCAGACGCCGCTTCACGCCTGTCCAGCACATGCTTCACCACAAACATTGCGCCCATCATCAAATATGCGGTGACAAACATCAGCGAACTGCCCTGTGCGAAGCCGACAATCGGCGCGTGAATCACACCAAACAACGCCAGCAATGCGCCGACGGCTGCCGCAATTGCGCCGCGTAACGGCTTGTTGATAATGGCGAAGATAGCCACGCAACCCCACAACATACTGGCGAGCGGTGCGCCGTTGCCCAAATGTACCAGGCCTTGATAAAACACGCCTTTATGCGCCAGGGTCTCAAAGCCGATTTTCGCCGCCGACGTCCCTGCCGCCGCCATCACGCTATTCACCATGGTCAGCGCCCAGTTGGCTATCCACGGGAACAGGCAGATGAAGATAACCGGCACCTCTATTTTCGGCGTTTCGCGCACCACCTGGTTGGCGGTCACTACGCCGATAAACACCAGAATCGGTACAATCGCGGTCATCGGAATAATGGCGAGCATGAACGCGCCGAGGCCAAACAACGGCACGATAAACATCGTCACACCGGACGCCAGCGTATAGCCAATGCTCGCACCCATCGCTTTCCAGCCAGCATGGCCGACGTATACCGTGACCGGGAACGGATTCCCCATCAGGCAGCCAAGCGTGGAGGCCAGGCCGTTGGTCAGCATCACTTTGCGGGTGTTATATTCATCACCTGCCGCGTGGGCGCTCTCGATGTTTTCCAGGTCAAAAATGTAGTTCGCCAGCCCCAACGGAACCGCCGACGCCAGATAAGGCAACGCGTGCGGCAATCCTTGCAGGAAGCTATCAACATGAATCGACGGTGGGTTAAAGCCGAATGATGACATCGATGCTTTGATGGCTTCCGGACTTTGCAGGCCAGAAACCCACGCCAGCGCAGTACCAGCAATCAGCAGTAATAAACCCGTTGGAATTCGAGCAAAAATCGGTTTTTTGCCAAACCAGTTGATGAAGATAAGCAGCAGTACGATGAAGGAAACCGTTGGCGCTTCAAATGCCTGCAGCATTGGGTTCATGGCCAGCAGCAACAAACCTAAGCCCGACAAACACGACAGCAGCACGGTACGCGGGATCATCTTGCGGATGGTTTCGCCGAGGAACGAACCGCCCACCAGAATCATCGCTTCAACAAAGCACCACACCAGGCCAATCTGAATGGCAAATTCGGCATCGCCGGTTTGCTGATAGACCGGCATCAGCACCAAAAATGTCACGGTAAAAATCGACGGCGCACTTGGCCCGGAAGGCAGCGCGGTCACGTCTTTACGCCCTGTCTCCTTCGCCAGTTGCAAACCAAACCACGCATAACACACGCTGGCGACTAGTACCGCCATCCCGAAGGCTGGCGCAATACGCCCATAAACAATTTCAGTAGGAATACCGACGACAAAAATCAGTAACCCCATCATGGTCAGCAAGTTGGTCAGGTTGTTGGTCATTAACCCGAAGTAAGCTGCCCAGTCACCACGTTTCCACTCCAGCTTTATGCTTTTCATCGCTGTTTCCCTCAGAAAGAGTAACGCTCGCTAAAGGCGAGCAGAGCCTTCTCAAAACATTCAAACGGCGGATGCACAATCCCGGCGCCAATCATGCCAATACCCGCGTCTTTGTGGGCAATGGCGGTGTTGATCACCGGCAGAATGCCGCTGTCGCCCACCCGCGTAATATCAATGGCAGTCGGGATACCCATAAACGACAACAACGGGATCGTGACATTAGGGTTTTCACCGAGCGTTATCTCGCGCATCTGGCGCGAGAAATCGATGGCTTCATCCACCGTGCCACCCACCAGTGCAACAATGGCCGGAGCCGTTGCCATAGCAAATCCACCAATGCCGTAGGTTTCAGTAATTGCGCTGTCGCCAATATCGAGGCCAGAATCGGCAGGCTTATAACCGGCAAACATCGGGCCGATCACTTGCTGTGCCGGGCCGGTAAACCAGTGCCCAGGCAGGCCGCTGACGCGCAGGCCAAACTCAAAACCGTTACGCGCCATGGTGGTGACCACGGTGCTGTATTCGATGCCGTGTGCCGCGTCCATTGCCGCCTTGCACATCGCCATCCACGTCGGGCCGGAGAAGTAGTCACTGCTGGCGACAAAATCGAACACCTCTTTTTGCTGCGTCACAGTGAAGTTGGTTTGAATAATCCACGGCGTCAGCGCCTGAATCAGCAACGTGGTGCCCGCGTTGTTGCGGTTGTGGCACTCGTCGCCCATATGCAGCGCTTGCGCCAGCATCAAACGCAGGTCGATTTCACCGGCGAGCTTCATCGCATCACGCAGCATTGGGCCAAGTACATCGCGCATCCAGTTCAGACGGTCGATTACGCTCTGGTCGTTGGCCCCCATGCGCAAGATCTTCGCCATCTGCTCGCTGAGGTTGGTATACGCGCGATTGCCGTAAGTTTTGTTCTCAACGATGTGCATAAACATTGAGGCAGACGTCACGCCCGCCATCGAGCCCACGCAGTCGTGTTCGTGGCAAGGCGAGAAGATGATTTCACCGGAAGCGGCGAGTGTCGCGGCTTCATCGAGGTTTGCCGCCAGCCCTTCAAATACCAGTGCGCCAGTAACCGCGCCTTTCATCGCGCCACACATATCTTCCCAGGCGACAGGCGGCCCGGCGTGCAAAATGGTGTTGCGCGTCATGCCGGGAACAACGTTAATCGCCTGGTCATAACCGACCAAAACAGGCTGCGACTGAATAATGCGTTCAACGGCCAGCTTGTTGGCCGCCGCTACTTTTTCCGTAAGCCCTGGCGCGGCAATAGTATCCAGCGCTTTCACCACGGCGAGATTGCCCTGCCCCGGCGGTGTCCAGTCCAGTTGCGTGACGGGGACGTTCTGCTTTTTCAAATCGTCGCTAAACATCGCAATGCCGACGTTAATCACGTTCAGCGGTTGGTTGAACAGACTCATTGTGCTTTCTCCTTGCAGACAAACTCACGCGCCAGCAGACCGGTGTTGGTGCTGCTGCTTGCCCAGATAACACCTGCATCGGTCAGCATCTGGCACTGCTGTGCAAGCGAAGGGGTATCTAAATCGGTGCCCAGCACGTAGCCGAGAATTTCCAGATGCCGCCCGTCGCGTGCGGCAATGGCTTTCGCTTCTTTGATTGCATCGAGCATCACGCCGACCGGGTTTTCATGCGAGCCGTAACCGAGCACGAAATCCATCGCAATCACGCCCACCTGCGGGTCACGCGCTTCCTGCAACAGGCGGCTGATGCGGTTGGTTGGGTCAATCATCGGGTGCGGTTTGCCGTTGGTGAAATCGTCATCGCCGAAATCGAGGAAGGTGTGAGCAACGCTGACATTCACGTCTTTAAGGCGATATTCCGGGTTGGGCTGAATATTGCTGTAAACGTCCGGGTATTTTTCCAGTGCCGCGAACATCGCTTCGTCGCACAAGGTGCCGCCGCAGAACAGCGCACGAATGTATTTCTGCTCGGGCTTCAGGCGTGCGCGCACTTCTTCAATCAGCGGCCAGTTGAGCGGATGTAAATCGAGTGACTCTTTTTTGATACCGGTCAGCAGAACGGCTTTCAGCGCCGCCTCTTTGGTGGCGCGAGCAAACTGTAAACCGGGTTCATCTTCACGGGCGTCTTTGGTGCCAAGGAAGCAGACCACTACTGGCTTGCGGCACGCTTTCGCCCGCTCCAGCACTTTACGCGCCACGGATTCAGCAGGCGGCTTAGAAACCAGCACAATCACTTCCGTTTGCGTGTCATCTTCCAGCATCCCTATCGCATCGAGCATCATGATGCCGCCGATTTTCTCGCTTAAGTCACGCCCGCCGGTGCCAATAAGCTGGGAAACACCGCCGCCAAACTCATGAATACGCACGCTTAATTCCTGGCTGCCGGTACCAGATGCGCCAACAATACCAATCGAGCCACGGCGCACCGCGTTGCCAAAGCACAACGCCGCGCCATTGATAATCGCCGTACCGCAATCCGGCCCCATCATCAGCAGACCTTTGCTATGAGCGAGTTGTTTCAGTGCCAGTTCGTCATCTAAAGAAACGTTATCGGAAAACAGCATCACGTTGAGATTGTTTGCCAGTGCCTGGCGCGCTTCGCGGGCGGCAAATGCACCGTTGACGGAAATTACCGCGAGGTTACTTTCAGGGACGTTGTTATGTGCGCTGGCAATCGTGGCATAGCGTGCTTCGTGACGAGAACCGCCGCTGTCTTTGCGGGTGAACAACCCTTCGATGGCTTCAAGCGTGGCAACGTTCGCCGCATCGCTCGCCCCTTTGATAACGATCATCAGGTCGCCATTTTTGGCCTGTTCCAGTTCATCATTTAACAAGCCGAGGTTTTTCAGCACCCCTTTGTTCATCTCGGTGGCCATCGCTACAAACGCCTGTTCAACCCCGTCAAGCTGGTTAGCTTTGGTTGAAATAGACATCAGTGAGACAGAATCAAAATAGGTATTCTTTTTAATCACAATCCTGGTTGACATGATTTCCTCCGTCAGGTCGGGTCATCGCGAAGGCGTCCGCCATGCCGCAAAGCATGTCGCATCCTGAACTTGACCCTATTTTTTTAATTTCATTAATAAACTGCTGAATAGGTTTTTGCTCACCATTAATTACGTGATAAAGAAACTCGTGAATACTTTCACGGAAACGTTGTTCAATGGCTTCGCGCAGCGTAATAACACTGAGCAATGTTGTTTTATTTTTTCTTCGTGCTAATACAGAAATAAATAGCGAGCGATAATGTTGCGCCGGATGCCCGTCAATAAATAACACCGCACTTAACCCCGCGAGATAATCATCTCCGGACGGCGTCAACCCAACTCCCAACCCCAGCAATGCGGTCATTTCATTTTCAATCGCGGAACAGTTTCCTTCCTGTAGCGCTAAAATAAGTTTCGCCCGATGCAATTGCAGTAAACGGCTCATTTCCTGATAAAAAATATTATCGCTGCGAAAATAAAATAACGACGAACTGTGTTTCACACTGGCCTGGATGATTTGTGCAACAGTTTGCCAGTCTATTTCCTGTATTCGTTGTGGGTTTAAATAAAGTGCATCGGGTTGCCAGCGTGTGCAGCGTGATAAATCGATGCGTTTATCGTCGCCAATATCAATGCCACTACGGTGAAAATTGACCCGTTCACCGGGCTGGAAGAAAGGCTGGCAATGCTTAAGTGCTAAACGGCAGCTGTTTGGCGCGTTATCACAATCGATGCTCAACAAGGTGAACATCTGTTGCTGTTCTGGGAAGTGAATATTCACCGCCCTGGAGAACACCTGCTCAACATATCCATTTGTCAGAACAGAGTTTAGAAACGCGCTATCTGCCGTTTGAGCAAAGAAACACTGCCGCTGAATATAGCCTGCGATAGTGCATCTCCTGTGTTTTATGCTCCGGCTTTCACCAGCAGTTCGGCAATCTCGTGGTAACCTTTTTCACGCGCCAGCGTCAGTGGGGATTTGCCGTATTTATCGGTCATGTGCGGGTTAGCGCCATGCTCAAGAAGTAGCTTGACGATCTCTTGCTGTTTAGCACCGCCGTCATTCAGCACAATGGCTTCGAGCAACGGTGTCCAGCCAACAAAGTTAGTGTGGTTGACATTAATTTCAGTGCGCGTCACTAATTCACGGACAATTTCAACATGACCTTTTTCACTGGCCGGGGTAATACCCACACCACCAAAGCGAGATAAACAGTTCAGGTCTGGATTAGCCGGTAAAATTAAACGCAGCAACGTTAAGTCATTATTCAGGCAACTTAACAGGAAGGGGTTAAAACAGGTTTGGTCTTGCTTATTAACATCCGCACCCGCTGAGATTAAATACTCAACGCAATCATATTTCTTATGCAAGCTGGCGAGTGTAATTGCGGTGCGCCCCTGACGGTTTGTGGCATTAATATCCACCCCATCATTAAGACATTGTTTTATATTTTCCAGCTGGCCATGTTCGGCGGCATTTAGAAATTCGGCAATCAGTTCTTTCTGAGACATATCCATACTCCGATACTTTGCTATTGCTGATGAACTGAGAATAGCAACACTCAAGTCGCTTTAACATCCGTTTAAAAATCATTCATCGTTAATGACAACATTATTGAATTAAACTCAACAATGTGAGAAAAATGTGGGTTAGCGCAATCTTTTACCTATGATAAAACCTGTTTCTGATGGCTTTAGTCCCCACTGGCGAGCGTGCCACGAGGCCTTGCCAAACGCGGGGAAAATGGGATTGAAGAAGTGTGATACTCTTCAAATCAGTTGTAACGGCAGTGTTAAATATGGTTCAAGACTGGGGTGCGGATCATAAGGATTACAAATACATTCAACAATAGAGTTGGGTGGGTGTCGGATGACGCTTCGCTTATCCGATCTACGAAATGGGTTGTTGTAGGGTGGATAAGCACAGCGTCATCCACCAAAAGGACACAGTGGAGCGGCACATGAATTCCATTTTTACCGAAGAGAACCTGCTTGCCTTTACCACCGCAGCGCGGCTTTCAAGCTTTAGCAAGGCGGCCGTAGAGTTAGATGTCACCACGTCGGCCATCAGTTACACCATTAAAAGAATCGAGACTTACCTGGACGTGGTGCTGTTTGTGCGTAACACGCGCAGCATCGAATTAACCGAATCCGGGTACTATTTCTATCGCAAAGCCACCGAGTTGCTGAATGACTTTCATGCCATCAAGCGCGGCGTCGATACCATTTCTCAAGGGATTGAGGTCAAGGTTCGTATCTGTATTAATCAGTTACTCTACACCCCACGCCACACCGCAAAGCTGCTGCAAATTCTCAAAAAACAGTTCCCGACCTGCCTGATTACTATTACCACCGAGGTGTACAACGGCGTCTGGGACGCGATTATTAATAACCAGGCTAATATCGCGATTGGCGCACCAGATACGCTGTTGGATGGCGGCGGTATCGACTACACCGAAATTGGCGCGATCCGCTGGGAGTTCGCCATCGCCCCGACTCACCCGCTGGCGTTTATGCCGGAGCCGATTGCTGAAAGCCAGTTGCGCCTGTATCCGAATATCATGGTGGAAGACACCGCACTGACGCTGAATAAAAAAGTGGGCTGGCTCCTGCACGGCCAGGAAGCGATTCTGGTGCCGGACTTTAATACCAAATGCCAGTGCCAAATTCTGGGTGAAGGTGTGGGTTTTTTGCCTGATTATATGGTGCGTGAAGCACAGGAAAGTGGCCTGTTAGTCACCAAGCAGATAAGCAACCCGCGCCAGGATTCGCGAATGCTGCTCGCCACTCAGCACGCGGCAACCGGCCAGGTGACACGGTGGATTAAAAAACAGTTTGCGCCAGGTGGGTTGCTGACGGAGATTTATCGCGACTTGTTGTATCGGGAATGAACAAAGGGCGATTTGAAACAGCGGTAATTTTCCCGGACAATGTGTTTTTGCCTGTGTTTTTAACCCCCCGGCGTAACCATGACATGAAACACCCTCTTGAAGCCCTGATGAGTGCTGGCGGCATCTTACTGCTGGCCTTTTTGTCTTGCCTGCTGCTACCTGCTCCAGCGCTGACTATCGAGTTGGCACAAAAACTTATCAAGATGTTCCATTTGCTGGATATGAACCAACTCTACACCATCATCTTTTGCCTGTGGTTTCTGGCGTTAGGTGCGGTTGAGTATTTCGTGATTCGCTTTATCTGGCGACGTTGGTTTTCGATTGACCGGGAAGCGTAGCGCCATCTGGCATTTTTTTGGTGGATGACGCTATCGCTTATCCACCCTACGAAATAGATTAGTTTTTCATCACCGTGACAATCGAACGAATATCGTTACCGGTCGGTGCCTGATGTATCCGCAAACCGAACTGATCAACCACAGCAAATATATGCTCAAAAATATCAGCCTGAATGGATTCATATTCCAGCCATGCGACAGTGTTAGTAAAAGCATAAATCTCTATTGGCAGACCTTCTGCACCCGGCGCTAACTGGCGCACCATTAATGTCATGTCTTTGCGAATGCGCGGGTGGTTTTGCAGATATTCGGTCAGATAAACCCGGAATGTCCCGACGTTAGTCATGCTGCGCGCATTCAGTACTGAAACCCCATCACTATTATGCGTACGGTTATAGTCTGCAATTTCCTTACTCCGCGAATCGATATAAGGCTTTAATAGTCTCGCCTTCATTAAATGTTCTATTTCATCGGTAGAAAGAAAATGAATACTGGTGGTATCGATATTAATACTACGCTTAATACGACGGCCACCTGATTGCGACATACCGCTCCAGTTTTTAAAAGCATCAGAAACCAAAGCATAGGTGGGAATAGTGGTAATTGTATTATCCCAGTTACGGACTTTCACGGTGGTCAGGCCGATATCAGTTACCGCGCCATCGGCACCATACTTGGGCATTTCCAGCCAGTCGCCGAGCTTTAACATGCGGTTGGCTGAAAGCTGAATACCGGCAACCAGGCCCAGAATCGGGTCTTTAAACACCAACATCAGTACCGCCGCCATGGCACCCAGGCCGCTGATTAAGATGGCGGGTGACTGCCCAATAATACGCGAGACAATCATGATACCAATGATAATCGAGGCGATCAGTTTCACCCCCTGGAATATTCCCTTCAGCGGAATATCTGAGGTAATAGTAAATTTCTGTGAGAAATTATAAATCACATCCAGCAAGGAGAATAATGACAGCAACGAGTAGAGCATAATCCACAGTTGCGCACAGATAATCAGTATCTGGCTAACATCACTGCCTTTCTGCAACCACAATACCGCCTGAATATTGACAATAATCCCTTGCAAGGTGAGTGCAAGCCGATGAAATAATTTGTTTTCGGTGATAAGTTGCAGCCATAAATGCTGGCTGGAGTTTGCACGTCGTTCAAACGTCCGCAGAACAATTCTATGGAGAATAAAATGCACCGCTAATGAAAATATAAAGATAATTCCCAGAACCACTAATATCGAAGTGGTCGGATCAAGGGCAATACCAAAAGTACTTAAAAATGAAACCAAATCTTTCATAATAACTCCTTCATAAACGACACATATAATGCGGGGTCATAAATTCATCTGCAACCATTATTGCAGTTTTAACTCACTGAATATTCTTTACAATATTTTCATTGCATTGATATGAAAGATAATTCTTAAGCTAAAATAATAGCGACATATACCCACATAAATTTAGAGGGTGAAGACCAAACGGCTGACTATACTAAACGCACGAATGCACTCAGTGCGGGTGCCAAAAACGAGATGACCGTATGCCGCTAAGTGATTTTGTCCATTCTGAGCCATACACCCTTGGTATTGAGCTGGAATTGCAAATAATCAATCCGCCAACCAACGACCTCAGCCAGGATTCTTCGCTGCTGATTGACTCGCTAAAAGGCGTGGTGACCGAAGGCGAAGTCAAACATGACATCACCGAAAGCATGCTGGAAATTGCCACCGGAGTCTGCGCTGATATCGGCGAGGCATTTTCCCAGTTATCTGGTTTGCGCCAACACGTCCTGCACTCTGCCAGCCAACATCATCTGACTATTTGCGGCGGCGGCACACATCCGTTTCAAAAATGGCAGCGCCAGGAAGTATGTCAAAGCGAACGCTATAACCAGACGCTGGAGCTATTCGGTTATTTAATGAAACAGGCCACAGTTTTTGGCCAACACGTGCATGTCGGCTGCGAAAATGAAGAAGACGCTATCTATTTATTGCATGGTTTATCGCGCTTTGTTCCTCATGTTATCGCCCTTTCCGCCTCGTCACCCTATATTCAGGGCGGGGATACGACTTATGCTTCATCACGGCTGAATATTTTCTCGGCGTTTCCGGACAACGGCCCGGCCCCGTTTGTTAGCGACTGGCAAGAGTTTAAATGGATGTACCAACGACTCGAGTCCAGCGGCATCGTTCAGTCGATGAAAGACCTGCACTGGGATATTCGCCCCAGCCCAAATTTTGGCACCATAGAAGTACGCGTGATGGATACACCTTTGACTATCACTCGTGCGGTCAACATTGCCGGTTTTATTCAGGCGCTGGCGCATTGGCTGCTGAGCGAACGTCCTTTCGTTCCGCGTTCCGAAGATTATCTGCTGTACCGCTTCAACCGTTTTCAGGCCAGCCGCTTTGGCTTTGAAGGGAAACTGACTGATGTGCGCTGCGGTGAGCAACGCACGCTGGCAGAAGATATTTTACCCCTGCTTGATACTCTCGCCCCCTATGCAGCACAACTTCAGGCGACCTCTGCTTTAGAAGCGATAGAAGGTTATGTACGCAGAAATGACAGTGACACCCGTCGTATCCGCCAATTTATTAGCGAAGGTGGACTGTTAACTGAGTTGATACGCAAGCATTGTGAAATTTGGGCAACTGATTAATTTTTTTCTGATTTAATACTTTGCAGCATTATTATTATGCGCAAAGTTATTGAGATATAAATAAATTCAGCACCCATTAATTATCACTTAATTAATGCTTACTATTTCCGGCAATTTACTTCATGAATAGACATGCTAAAGTCGTTCTCAATAACGCCCCTACCATTTAGAACGGAAAGTAATAACTTACCGTGATAGTGCCAAGTATTTGTTAAAAGGATTTACAGCATGAACAACTCAGCAAATTGCGTAATGAAAAACATTTATATTCTGAGTGATAATTGTTTTTTACTACCTGGTGTGAAGCATCTATTGTCAACCCTTGACCAACAAGACGTTACGTTCAGCGTTAATCACATTGCGAACAATAATCTCCACTGCTTTTTTGAAGCGTTAAAAGAGCAGGAGGATGATGCTAATACGGTTAACTATTTTATCGCTGAAAAGCAGGTATTTTATATTTTGAAGTCTAATAATAAATCTCCGGCGGGCATCATCATCCCACCGACAGTTAATTTGGATGAACTGCGTAAGATCCTGCTGAAATGTAATGAAAAAGAGACACTCCTGAATTCTGATTTTTACTATCGTAATACGCATTCACACCGTGAAGTTGAAGTGGTATCGATGTTGCTGGAAGGTATTCAACCTAAAAATATCGCAAACAAGTTAGGGATCTCGATTAAAACGGTGAGCCATCACAAGCAAATCGCGATTAAGAAAAGTGGTTTCTCAAACTTTAATGAGTACTACCTGCGTAATTTGACTATTAATCCTTTCATTCCGCATCACTGATCGTTTCCTCTTCCCAACCCTCCTCCACCTTTGGGGGAGGAACGGCCTCACTCTCCATTCATGAATCCAGCTCATAGTGCCATTCTTATTTAGCAGGCTAATCTACAAATTCCCGCAGTGTTAGAGTTTCATTTTCGGATAACACGGCAAGCCTGAACGAGTTTCCTATACTTCAGAGTCATGTTGTCCATTTAACCTCGGCAGCACATGCCGAAGTGGAGGAGAAAATGGAAGAAAAATTGAAAATCACCCCTGCGGGATCTCAGCCATCACAATCTGGTCCGGAAAGTTACTTCACAGGAAGAGTCCGTATTGATGCCCCTTTCCAGACCACGCCGCCCGCGCGTACCGGCGGAGCAACCGTCACTTTTGAACCCGGCGCTCGTACTGCCTGGCACACCCATCCACTGGGCCAAACCCTGATCATCACGCACGGTCATGGCTGGCTACAGGAATGGGGTGCTGGAATTCGTGAAATAAACCAGGGTGATGTTGTCTGGATCCCGGAAGGCATCAAACACTGGCACGGCGCAACGCCTGATAACGCCATGACCCACATCGCGATTGCTGAGTCGCTCAATGGCAGCCCCGTTGAGTGGATGGAACACGTTAGCGACGATCAGTACAAAAAGTAAAACGGCGAATTTCGTCAACTCCCTCACCGCCCGCCGCATGGCGGGTCGCGACATTTCACCCGGAGAAATACCATGACGATGAAAGTGCTCGGTTATGCGGCGCAGTCTGCAGAGGTTCCCCTTGCTCCATTCGAATTTATCCGACGCTCACCGCGTCCTGATGATGTAGTCATTGAAGTGATGTATTGCGGCGTGTGCCACTCAGACCTCCACCAGGCGCGCAACGACTGGGGTTTCAGCCAGTATCCGTTAGTGCCAGGCCATGAAGTCGTCGGTCGCGTGGCTTCCGTGGGCAGCAACGTGACGAAATTCAAGCCGGGCGATTACGCCGGAATCGGCTGCATGGTGGATTCTTGTCGCACCTGCCATCCGTGTCAGGAAGGGCTGGAGCAGTATTGCGAAGAAGGTAACATACAGACTTACAATGGTGTAGACCGCCATGACCACCAGCCCACGTATGGCGGCTATTCACAAGCCATTGTCGCCTCTGAAGATTTTGTGCTGAAAATGCCGCAAGGGATGGACCTGAAAGGCGCGGCACCGTTGCTGTGTGCCGGTATCACCACCTGGTCGCCGCTGCGCCACTGGAATGTGGGTAAAGGGAGTAAGGTCGCGGTGGTTGGGCTGGGCGGCCTGGGTCACATGGCGTTGAAACTGGCTAACGCGATGGGTGCGGAAGTCACCCTGTTCACCCGTTCGGCCAGCAAAGAGGCGGATGCTCGCCGCTTAGGGGCGCACCACATTGTACTTTCTACCGATGACGCGCAGATGGCGTCAGTCCACAACCAGTTCGATTTGATTATCGACACGGTGCCTTACGCCCACGACATCAACCCCTATATGCCAACGCTGACGCTGGACGGAACCCTGGTGTATGTCGGGTTGTTGGGCAGTATTGAGCCACCCGTGAGCACCTTGCCGCTGATTCTGGGGCGTCGTTCCGTTGCCGGTTCCTGCATTGGCGGCATCAAAGAAACCCAGGAGATGCTGGATTTCTGCGGCGAACACGGAATCGTGTCGGATATCGAAATGGTCAACATTGCGGATATTAACGAAGCCTATGAGCGAATGCTGAAAAGCGATGTGAAGTACCGTTTTGTGATTGATATGGCGTCGCTGAAAGCCTGATATTCGCGCCCTCTCTGGCTACTGAGAGGGCGTCTTAATCTTTATTTTTCCCATCATCTATATTTTTAACAATTCATCCATTCCATGTACAATCGCGCAACAATAATCAGCTTTGGTAGATTGCCCGCTTGCCGTCACTTTTCACTCTTTCACGCCATAAATGGCTATCAGCGCTCGCATTACTGGCGATGCTGATGCTTTTTATCGCCCCGGTGATTTCAAAATCACTGGAGCAACAGCGTGCAGTGCAAGGCGGCGAGCATAAAATGATGAGTCACATGGCTGGCATGATGATGGACATGGGGGCGATGAAAATGCCCGCCTCATCACATCTGATGCCGGGTGCGGGCGCTTCATTGATGGACGATATTGCCTGTGGATACTGCCAGTTGCTGCTGCATATCCCGCTCATCGTCTGGCTGTTTATTCCTTTTATCTGGCTGGCATGGCGAATTTCGCGTACGCCTCCCCCGCCGGTTATCGCCCCGCTTCTGGCTCAACATGACGATGCCGAAGCCCTGCCTCGCGCCCCTCCTGTCGCACTGTTTCGTTAATACAAACATCATTTAACGTCACAATTCGACAAAGGATTATCATGCCTGCAAATCAATCGCAGCTCGCCTGTCGTGGCGCGCTGCTGACGCTGTTGCGTCGCCTGCATTTCTATATTGGCCTGTTCGTCGGCCCGTTTATTTTCGTCGCAGCCCTGACGGGCACACTCTATGTGCTGACACCACAAATTGAGAACGCGCTTTATCACCAGGCATTGCGCACTCAAGACACAGGTGAAAACCAGCCGCTTTCGCAGCAAATTGCCGCAGCACGCAAGTTTATCGGCGAAGATGCCACGATTTACGCAGTGCGCCCGGCTCCTGAAACTGGCGATTCTACGCGCGTGCAGTTTGTTGATTCTGCATTAGGGGAATCGGAGTCGAGAGCGATTTTTGTCTCACCGGCAACCCTGGCCATTCAGGGGGATTTGACGGTGTATGGCACCAGCGGCGTGCTCCCGCTACGCACCTGGATTGACCAGCTTCATCGCAGTTTATTACTCGGGGATATAGGGCGAATTTACAGCGAGCTGGCGGCTTCGTGGCTGTGGATTGCGGCATTAGGTGGCGTTGTTTTGTGGCTGACTTCACGGCCAAAAAGAAAGCTGAAAGTGCGGAAAACCCCGCAAAGAAGCGCACGCCACTGGCATATTACGCTGGGTGCCACGTTACTGCTCGGGCTACTCTTTTTCTCTGCTACAGGGCTAACCTGGTCACAGTGGGCAGGCGGGAATATCGACAAAATGCGCAGCTCGCTGGGGTGGATGACACCGCAAGTGAATACCGCGCTGACCCCGCAAACGGGTCACCCGCACATCGATTCGCATGCAGAACATCACGCCATGATGAAAGGGATGGTGATGCCTGAAACCGATGATAGCAACTGGGACGAGGTGCTTCGTGCCGCACGTGCGGCGGGAATTGAATCCAACAAGGTCGAGATCCGCGCGCCGCGTTCGGCAGATAAAGCCTGGACGGTGACTGAAATTGACCGTGCATGGCCGACTCATGTCGATAGCGCGGCGATCGACCCAAATGGCTTCAAGGTCATCGACCGGACGTATTTCGCTGATTTCCCAATGGTCGCCAAACTCACGCGCTGGGGGATTGATGCTCATATGGGAGTGCTTTTCGGGTTGCCGAACCAACTCTTGCTGGCGGCGTTTGGTTTTGGCCTGTGCGGCATGATCGTTCTGGGTTACCGCATGTGGTGGCTCAGACGCCCGGTAATATCTGCAAGTAATCCCGCACAAACACTGAGCGAGTCATGGCTGGCTTTGCCAATCATCTGGCGTAGCGCCGTGTTGTTGATTGCCCTGCTATTCAGCTTTGCCTTGCCGGTTATGGGGGTGAGTTTGCTGCTGTTTGTCGCCACTGATATTGCCCGCTGGTGGAGGCATTCGTTGAAATTGCAGGTTTCGTAAACCACCCTCACCCTGATGGCCGTCTCTTAGTCACAGGGCGCTTCCTGCCAAGCCGGAGAAGGTTCCGTTCACCAGGCGACAGCGTGTTTATGTCGCGACTGAACCGGTGAACGTCTTAGGGTGGCCACCGTCGCCACCCTAAGAACCCGGACTCCCGGCAAATAAATCGCCGCAAGCGGTAAACCTCCATTTTGCCTCCGTGTCAGGGTCATGTGGTCGGGAGCCACGTGTGAGAGCGATAATCCGCTTTGCTCCCTCCCCTACCCCACAATATTGGTCCTACCAATCCTGCCAAAAACGTGACTGATTTACCCATAATGACAAAATCAGTTACACACTCATTGCCATTAGTTAACAAAAGATTAACCTTTATCCATAACGCGCCCTACATCGCCAAATTGGTCCTACCAATAACGCGAAAAATAATAAGCACATCACGTTCTGGAGAGTCCTGCATGCAAGCATGGCAACAAGTCTACGACCCGGCAGGGAACATATGGCTATCAAGCCTCATCGCCGCTATTCCGATTATTTTCTTCTTCTTCGCACTCATTAAATTACGCATGAAAGGCTACACCGCCGCCACCATCACTGTGGGCCTGGCGTTGCTCGTTGCGCTATTTTTCTACCGCATGCCCGTTGACCGCGCATTATCGTCAGTGATCTACGGATTCTTCTACGGATTGTGGCCGATTGCGTGGATTATTATCGCCGCAGTATTCGTCTATAAAATCTCGGTGAAAACCGGGCAGTTTGACATTATCCGCTCGTCGATACTTTCCATCACGCCTGACCAACGCCTGCAAATGCTGATCGTTGGCTTCTCCTTCGGCGCATTTCTTGAAGGGGCTGCCGGATTCGGTGCACCAGTGGCGATTACCGCAGCACTACTGGTTGGCCTCGGCTTTAACCCGCTGTACGCCGCCGGTCTGTGCCTGATTGTGAACACCGCGCCGGTCGCGTTTGGTGCGATGGGCATTCCCATTATCGTTGCGGGCCAGGTCACCGGCCTCGACAGCTTTGAAATCGGCCAAATGGTTGGCCGCCAGTTACCGTTCCTGACGATTATCGTGCTGTTCTGGATCATGGCGATTATGGACGGCTGGCGCGGTATTAAAGAAACATGGCCTGCGGTGATGGTGGCTGGTGGCTCGTTTGCTATCGCGCAATATCTCAGCTCGAACTTCCTCGGCCCGGAACTGCCTGACATTATTTCTTCCCTGGTTTCTCTGGTGTGTTTGACCGCGTTCTTGCGCGTCTGGAAGCCCGTTCGCATTTTCCGCTTTGGCGATATTGGAGCCTCCGTTACCGACCAGACACTGGCGCGCCAAAACTACACATTAGGCCAGGTGGTACGCGCCTGGATGCCATTTATCTTCCTGACGGCTACCGTGACGCTTTGGAGTATCCCGCCGTTTAAAGCGTTATTCGCACCTGGCGGTGCTATGGCTGACTGGGTATTTAACATCTCCGTACCGTTCCTCGACAAAATGGTTGAGAAGATGCCGCCTGTCGTAGCACAGAGCATGGCCTATGCCGCGGTCTATAAGTTTGACTGGTTCTCGGCAACCGGCACCGCGATTCTGGTCGCCGCGCTTATCTCGATTGTTTACCTGCGCATGAAGCCGAAAGCCGCTATCGAAACCTTTGGTGAAACTCTCAAAGAACTGGCTTTGCCGATTTACTCCATCGGCATGGTGTTGGCATTCGCGTTTATCTCAAACTATTCCGGCCTTTCGGCAACGCTTGCTCTGGCACTGGCTCATACCGGCCACGCATTTACTTTCTTCTCTCCGTTCCTTGGCTGGCTGGGAGTATTCCTGACCGGTTCTGATACCTCGTCCAACGCCCTGTTTGCGGCATTGCAGGCGACGACCGCACAACAAATTGGCGTGTCCGATCTGTTGCTGGTAGCGGCTAACACTACCGGTGGCGTCACTGGAAAGATGATTTCGCCACAGTCCATCGCCATCGCCTGTGCCGCTGTAGGGCTGGTGGGTCGGGAATCTGACCTGTTCCGCTTTACTGTTAAACACAGCCTGATATTTACCTGCATGGTCGGCGTTATCACCACGCTTCAGGCCTATGTTCTGACCTGGATGATCCCTTGATGAGCACACAACCGCGCCTGGCTGACCATCTGGTTGAGCGCGTAAAAGCATTAATTAGCGAACGTAAACTGGAGGCGGGCATGCGGTTGCCCGCCGAACGCCAGTTAGCGGCAGAAATGGGCGTATCGCGCTCATCGATTCGTGAAGCTATTCAAAAACTGATTAGCGAGGGTGTATTAATTAGCCGCCGCGGTGGCGGCACGTTTGTTCGTTACGAAGTTCAGGCCTGGTCCGAGCAACGTATTGTACAGCCACTCAAAACGTTAGTTGAGAACGACCCAAACTATCGCTACGACATTCTGGAAGCGCGGCATGCCATCGAAGCCAGCACCGCCTGGTACGCCGCGATGCGCGCCACTCCGGCCGACAAAGAGAAGTTAATTGCCTGTTTTGACGCCACGCTAAAATTCAAAGAGAGCGATGACCCGGACCTGGCGGCCCAGGCCGATGTGCGCTTTCATCTGGCAATTGCCGAAGCCTCGCACAACATTGTGTTACTTCAGACGATGCGCGGTTTTTTCGACCTGCTGCAATCCTCCGTAATGCATAGCCGCCAGCGCATGTACACCGTACCCGCTATTTTTGCGGGACTCACCGAACAACATAACGAACTGTTGCAGGCTATTTTGGCAGGTGACCCGGAACGCGC
This sequence comes from Buttiauxella sp. JUb87, assembly GCF_004361975.1. Taxonomy (NCBI): domain Bacteria; kingdom Pseudomonadati; phylum Pseudomonadota; class Gammaproteobacteria; order Enterobacterales; family Enterobacteriaceae; genus Buttiauxella; species Buttiauxella sp. JUb87. The sequence goes on along the minus strand of NZ_SNVY01000003.1, from coordinate 269,539 downwards.
GCGTTTAGCGGCAAAAACTCACCTCGGGTTTGTCCATACCACCATCAAAACCCTGCATGAAGACGAAGCCCGGCAGGCGCGAATCAGCCGCCTGCCCGATGAAGATACCGACGTAATAAGGGACGAAAATCCATGATTATTTCTGCTGCTACTGATTATCGTGCCGCTGCGAAGCGCATTCTGCCGCCATTCCTGTTCCATTACATTGACGGTGGGGCGTATGCCGAACATACGCTGCGTCGTAATGTTGACGACCTGGCGCAAGTGGCGTTAAAGCAGCGCGTGCTGAAAAATATGTCCGCTCTGAGCCTGGAAACCAAACTGTTTAATGAAACGCTGTCGATGCCCGTCGCGCTGGCTCCGGTGGGATTGTGCGGAATGTACGCACGCCGTGGCGAAGTTCAGGCAGCAAAAGCCGCCGCCGCCAAAGGTATTCCGTTTACGCTTTCCACAGTTTCCGTCTGCCCAATTGAAGAAGTCGCACCGACGATTGACCGCCCAATGTGGTTCCAGCTTTATGTGCTCAAAGACCGTGGCTTTATGCGTAATGCTCTGGAGCGTGCCAAAGCTGCGGGTTGTTCAACGCTGGTGTTTACCGTTGATATGCCGACACCTGGCGCGCGTTACCGCGATGCGCACTCCGGCATGAGTGGGCAACACGCAGCACTTCGCCGCTACTGGCAAGCGGTGACGCATCCGCAGTGGGCATGGGATGTGGGTCTGAAGGGTCGCCCGCACGATCTCGGTAATATCTCCACCTATCTTGGTAAACCAACAGGTCTTGAAGATTACATTGGCTGGCTGGCGAATAACTTCGATCCATCCATTTCGTGGAGCGATCTGGAGTGGATCCGCGAGTTCTGGGATGGCCCGATGATCATCAAAGGGATTCTCGACCCGCAAGATGCCAAAGATGCCGTGCGTTTCGGGGCTGACGGGATTGTGGTTTCCAACCACGGCGGCCGCCAACTCGACGGTGTGTTGTCGTCTTGCCGCGCCCTGCCAACCATTGCCGATGCGGTAAAAGGCGATATCGCCATTCTTGCCGATAGCGGCATTCGCAGCGGCCTGGATGTGGTGCGAATGATTGCGCTCGGCGCTGACTCCGTATTGCTAGGCCGCGCTTATTTGTACGCGTTAGCCACCCACGGTCAGGCAGGCGTTGCCAATCTGCTCAACCTGATTGAAAAAGAGATGCGGGTTGCAATGACGCTGACCGGAGCAAAATCTATCGCCGAAATCAGCCCTGATTTGCTGGTGCGCGAAGGCGTGAAAGACATTCTGTCGCCACAAGATATGGCGGTGGGGTTTTAGGTAAACTGATGCTCGCCAGGTGATATATGGCGAGCATTTTCACTCAACTCGTCAGCTCCGCAAAACTGATACCCGCCGCATTGATAATCTTTTTAGTTGTGCTGATGGTTGGGTTCCCACGTTCTGAAAGGGTTCTGTAGAGCGTTTCGCGATTCAGTTTTGCCTGTGCTGCTATTTTGCTAAACCCGCCTCGAGCTTCAACGAGGCGACGTAATGCCAGCAGAAACAGCACTTCTCCATTTTCTTCATCCAGACCCGCAAATGCCTCTTTCATATATTCCACGGCAAATGCGTGATCTTCCTGAAGCATTTCGATGACTGTTTGGTCGAACTCATTAAATTGCATTTTTTAACTCCTGATGTTCTTGCCACCATGTCACAGCCTGCTCGATATCCGCTTGTTGTTTGCGTTTATCGCCACCGAGCAAGAGCAAATAGGTATCCTTACCTTCATACGCATAATAAATCCTGTAACCAGGCCCTTCATCTATGCGCATTTCCCAAACGCCATGTCGGCATGGCTTATGGTCGCCAGGGTTGTTAAGCGCTAACTGGTCAATACGCCGAACAATTTTCGTTTTAGCCCGTGGATCCCGTAATACTTTTAACCACTCATTAAAAGGCACCCTGCCGTTTTGCAGTTTGAAGTACTTAATCATATTCATCCTTGAAACTCCTTAATTGTAGCTTTTAAACCACATCAGTCAATGTATTTATTTTGAGCACAATTATTTCGTGCCACAGCAGGCTAGCCCAGGGGAAAGGAAGAGAGCGAGAGGTATTCGGGGTGAAAGTTTAGCATTGCGGCATGCCTTCCAGCATGAAGATAAAAGGCGCAGCGCTGCCGCCGGGCTTCACCGGAAGCAGCGCTTGCTGGGCATTAATTGAGTTTGTAGTCGAGGGTGATTTCAGCTTTCATCAGTTGCGATACCGGGCAACCAGCTTTGGCTTTCTGGATAATTTTATCGAACGCCGCGCTATCCGCATTCGGCACTTTGACGTTACTGGTTAGCGCAATTTTGGTAATGGCAAAGCCACCGTCGGTTTTATCCAGCGAGACATCCGCTGTGGTGTCGATGCTTTCTGCCGTGTAGCCCTCTTCGCCAAGCATTAGCGAAAGCGCCATCGAAAAACAGGCTGCGTGTGCCGCACCGATTAACTCTTCCGGATTGGTCCCGGCAACCCCTTCAAAACGTGTATTAAAACCATAGGGCTGTTCTTTTAACGCGCCGCTCTCGGTGGAAACAGTCCCTTTGCCGCGTTTAATGTCACCTTCCCAGTGAGCCTGCCCTTTCTTATGAATGGTCATGTAATCGCTCCTATTTTATTAACACGAACATCAAGTATAGAAGTTGAATACGGGCTTGCCCGGCATCTCAGAACAATCCTTGCGGCGCAGAAAGATAAAACGAATAAATTCGTGATCCCAGGTGTTTACTCCATACCGAACACCACGAGGCTATTATCATGAAGCGTTTTTACCGCCAGTTTGTTCCCGCAGTTGTCACCAGTTTGATGTTGTTTTCCGGCTACGTTCAGGCCATGGGCGGCAACAACGACGAACCCGTTCCGCCAACCTGCCCTAAGGGGCAAATTTATGACTCAAAAACCAAAACTTGTATGGTCGATAAAGGGGGGATGATTGGCGACGAATCCCGCACCGACTACGCCTACGCGCTGGCAAAAGCGGGCCGCTACCAGGAAGCGCTGGATATGCTCAATACGTTGAAAGACCAAAACACCGCCGAAGCGCTCAATTATCGAGGTTATGCCACTCGCAAACTGGGCCGTACCGATGAAGGGATCGGCTATTATTTAAAATCTGTCGCCCTCGATCCGAAATATCCAAAAGTTCGCGAATATCTCGGGGAAGCGTACATGATCAAAAACCGTCCGGATCTTGCTCGTGAACAGCTCGCTGCCATCAAGACTCTGTGCGGCACCAGCTGCGAGGAGTATCGCGATTTGTCCGCAGCCATCGACGGCCATCCCGAATCCTAATCGGAGGTGAAAATTAGTAGCGAAGCGATACGCCGCGATCTCGCGCAATATCTTTCACGCCTGTGGCGCTACGGCCTGGTGCTTTCTCATCAGCGGGATATTGCCGATGATTTGGTGCAGGCAACCTGTGTGCGCGCCATTGAACGCGCCGCACAATTTGAGGCGGGCAGCAGGATGGATAGCTGGCTCTTTTCCATCCTGCACTCCATTTGGCTCAATGAGGTTCGGGCGCAGCAAATTCGTCGCGGACAGGGATTTGTGGATATCGATATGCTCACGGAAAGCGGGAACTGCGATGATCCCATCTGGACAAACGATGTGATGAAACGCGTGGCTCGTTTACCCGAAGCCCAGCGGGACACCGTTTTTCTGGTTTATGTCGAAGAGTTGTCGTATCGCGAGGCGGCGAAAATTCTCAATGTCCCGGTGGGAACGGTGATGAGCAGGCTTGCCACCGCGCGGCTGACGCTGGCTCAGGACCGCGCGCTTCAGCCTGATTCGCCATCATTAAAAGGAGAAAGTTCATGACACTTACTGCCAATACGGATGAGCTGCTGGTGGCGTATCTGGACAATGAACTCAGCGCCACGCAGCGCCAGCAACTGGAAGAACGCCTCAGTCATGATGCTTATCTGGCTGAACGGCTGTTGCTGTTAGAGCGTAGCAGTTTACCTTTTAAATCTGCTTTCGAACCTTTGCTGGAAGCGGCACCGCAATCTCGCTTACAGGCTTATCTCACTCCCGCAACAGCTGCCGTATCCCGACGTCATCTCATCGCCGCTGCGGTAAGTTTTCTGGCATTGGGTGTGATTGGCGACCGCGCTTTGTTACTTTTATCTCAACCTGAAGAAAACTGGCGTGAATTAGTGGCGCAATATATGGCGCTTTATACGCCACAGACGCTGGCTGAAACACCAACACGCCAGGCGCTGGAAGCGCAATTGAAAACCACGGGGACACAACTCGGTTTAGCGCTGAATTCAGAAAGCCTTGCCCTGCAAAATGCCACGCTGAAAAATGCACGCGTACTGTCTTACGATGAACAGTCCATCGCGCAAATTACCTGGCTTGATACCGCCCACGGCCCCTTGGCGTTGTGTATTACCGGCTATTCAGGGAAACCGATAACGGCGAAAAACGAGCAACGGCTGGGCATGAATATTGTTTATTGGGCGAGTACAAACCACCAGTTTATGGTGATTGGACACGGCCCAATGGCACAAATGAACCAGATTGCACAACAGTTGCAAAGCAGTCTTACTGGAGCGAGCTAGCGCGTCCAGTCCTCAACGCGTAAACGCCCGACCATGGTAAAAGCACGATCGCTGGTGACCACCGTCGCGTTTCGGCTCAGGGCGTGAGCGGCAATTAACTGGTCAAGATGACCCAATACTTTGCCTTTCTTTTCCATCGCCGCTCGTAACTGACCGTAGCTTTTTGCCGCTTCGCTGTCCCACGCGTAGACCGATACTGTTTCCAGAAAACCCTGCACCGCCGCAGCCAGATTTTTACTCTGGCGCTTAGCCACGCCATATAACAGCTCAGCTTCCGTTACACTAGAAATACACACTTCTACAGGGCGCGTTTGAGCCAGCTTTTCTATCACTTTAGGATGCTGACGGAAAAGATAGCTCACCGTGTTGGTATCCAGCATGTACATGGTCAGTCCATCCCTGCAAAGGGATCTCTGTCGGCAATACTCTGGTTACGCTCCTGCTCATCAAGGAAGTTATCAGGCACTTTTGCTTTCTTCACTAAAGCAAAAACGTTACCCCATCCTTCTGGTTTGGCTGGATTTTTTGAAAGAATCACGTTTCCCTCCTTGTCTTTGCGGATATACACCCTGTCGGTATCAAACTCAAATTCCACCGGTAACCTCACCGCCTGGTTTCTGCCGTTTTTAAAAAGCTTCGCGACGCGTTCCATGGTAACTCCTGGCACTTAATGACCTATGCCATAGCATATGCCACAGAAACGCATTCGCCAAGCTCACTTTTTATACGATTAACGTTTACGTGGGCAATCTACCCTGGATTTATGCAATCAGGTTGGCTTTATTGCGACGGGATTATTGTTTTGCGAGAAGCTTCCAGAATGGTGAAAATAACGAAGCGAAGTTGCAGTGCAGAATGATGAATCGTGCAAAATTGGGTGGATAAACTTACCGTTTACCCACCCTGAAATGCTATTGAACCAGTGCGGTTAGCTTACCAAAAATGCCCGCACCGTCTGCATCGCGCCTGATTTGTACCACATCTTCAAGTTTATCGATTTGGCTAATCATCTGCTCAAGACGCTGGTCATCCGCCACTTGTAGCCAGATACGGCTCTGGTCGCCGTGTGGTAGCGGCAGACAGAGAATACCTTCGACGTTAAAGGCGCGGCGAGCGAACAGGCCGCAAATGTGAGACATCACACCCGGATGGTTGCTCACCGTAAGTTCCAGAATAACGGTTAGTTGTTGCATGGCTTACTCTCCAATCATCTCAATGTTGGCAGCGCCTGGCGGCACCATCGGGAATACTTTTTCACTGGCATCAATGCGCACGTGAATCAGGCAAGGGCCAGGGCGTGAAATCGCCTCCTGCAATGCCGCTTGCGGGTCTGCTGCTGCATTCAAATCACAGGTTGCCAGGCCAAAACCTTCGGCAATTTTCAGGAAGTTAGTTTGTCCGGAATAGGTCGCCGCAAAGACATTTTGTTGATAGAACAACGTTTGTTGTTGGTGTACCAGTCCCAGCGCCTGGTTGTTCAACAGGATGATCTTCACGTCCAGATTATGATCGGCAGCGGTCGCCATTTCCTGAATATTCATCATGATGCTGCCATCGCCGGTAAAGCACAGCACTTTGCGGTTTGGCTCAGCTAATGCCGCACCTACCGCAGCGGGCAGGCCAAATCCCATCGTTCCTAAACCACCGGAAGTCAGCCACTGGCGTGGACGGTTCAGCGGATACGCCTGCGCTACCCACATTTGGTGCTGGCCGACATCGGTGGTAATCACTGCGTTGTCATCCACGCAAGCCGCAGCGGCGTTAATCAGGCCGTATGGCGTCAACGGGTTATCAGCACCAGGCATATTGAACGGGAATTCTTGCTGCAAACCTGCGACTTGTTGCAGCCACTGCTGGCGCGGCTTGGCGTCAATTTTTGGCAGTAATTGTTCCAGCACTTCACCGACATCCGCGCGAATCGCCACGTGTGCCTGCTTAATTTTACCCAGCTCGGCGCGGTCGATATCAACATGAATGATTTTTGCATTCGGGCAGAACTCTTCCGTTTTACCAATCGCGCGGTCATCAAAGCGTGCGCCTAAAACAATCAGCAAATCTGCTTCCTGCAAAATGTAGTTGGTGCTGCGAGCGCCGTGCATCCCCAGCATGCCAAGCGATAACGGATGCTTCGCCGGAATAGTACCGAGCGCCATCAGCGTCATGGTGGTTGGCAGGTTAGCTTTTTCCGCCAGTGCACGGGCGTTGGCATGCGCATTGATAACGCCACCGCCGAGATACAGAACCGGGCGCTGCGCCTGGTTAATCATTGCCGCGGCATCGGCAAGTTGCTGTGCTTCAAATTGTGGTGCAGGAGTATGGGCAGAAACGGGCGGCAGTTCGCTGATGTCAATTTCTGCGGTTTGCACGTCTTTTGGAATATCAATCCAGACCGGGCCTGGGCGGCCAGATTCAGCAATGCGGAAGGCGTCGCAAATCACCTGTGGCAGTTCGCTAATATCGCGAACCAGATAGTTGTGTTTGGTGATGGGAATGGAGATGCCGTAAGTGTCGACCTCCTGGAAGGCGTCGGTGCCAATCATTGATTTTGGCACCTGGCCGGTAATACAAACCAACGGGATGGAGTCGAGTCGCGCATCGGCAATAGCGGTGACCAGGTTTGTCGCACCAGGGCCGCTACAGGCGATACACACGGCAGCTTTGCCCTGTGTACGGGCCATGCCTTGCGCCATAAAGCCCGCACCCTGTTCGTGGCGTGCCAGAATATGGCGGATTTTTTTGCTTTGGCTGAGCGCGTTATAGAGCGGCAGGACGGTGCCACCGGGAATACCGCTGATGGTGGTAATGCCATGGTGCTCAAGCATTTGCACAATTAATTGTGCGCCCGTAATACGGTGTGCTTGCGGTGGGTTTTCCGAAATTGCCATGCTCCAGTCCTTCTTCTCGTGCCGTTGCGCTTCTGGCCGGGGGACTAAAACAAGAAACCCCGCCCGGTTTGCGCCGGCGGGGTTTTGGAATCGATGCGTTGATTCAGACCCTACGGCGCATTGCCGACGACCACCACCACACGCACGACGACCACCGCGGCTGGTAGCGCGGTTAGTAGTAGGCCAGTGTTGCGAGTGAATGTAGTCATTTGGGTCCTGAATAGTGTTTACGCGATTTAACGTCGAAATTTATACAACCACACTGCTTCGTTTCACACAACAGCTTTATTCGGCAGAGCTGAAAATCGTGTTTGAGATCACATCTCTGGTTTCATACCTAAATCGAAGTTGCAGCAAATTCCCGACGCATCTCCTCAATCGGTAAATAACGCCCGATGATGACTAAGCGTGAGACGCGCGATTCGCTCGGGTGCCATGTTGAGCCGTAGTCAAAGCCCACCACTTTATGTACCCCTTGCACGATAAGGCGTTGCGGATGGCCATCAATCGCCAGTACGCCTTTGTAACGCAGCATGTCGTTACCAAAACGCGCGATGCAACTTTCCATAAACGCGCCAATTTTCTTCACATCCAACAACCCGGCATCAAAAACGTGAGCCTGAATGGCATCATCCCAGGACTTTTTTGCCGCCGTTTTACGAAACGGTTTGAAGCTCACGGGGTGGTCATCGTCAGCGTGAATCACGCGGAATCCCGAGGCTAATTCAATGGTATCCGTGAGTTCGAACGCGTTGAGATCGAGCCACATTTCCGCCGGGCATTCGCCGTTTACGATTTCAAAAATATCAGCTTTATTGTTGATCCGATGGATCCGCTCCAGCGCCTGTTGTTTGGTTTCGTCATCAACACGATCGGCTTTAGTCAGCAAAATTCGGTCGGCAAAACCGAGCTGGGCGGCAGCCACCGCATGCTCATCCAACTGGCGTGAAATATGTTCTGCATCTGCCAGCGCAACGACCGCATCAAGACGCAATGCGTCACGCAGATATTCATCCACAAAGAAGGTTTGCACGATGGGAGCTGGGTCAGCAAGACCTGTGGTTTCAACAATCAACCGCTCAAATTTCAACTGACCCGACGCGCGTTTTGCCAGCATTTCTCTGAGTGCGGCGGTGAATTCTCCGCGCACGCTGCAACACACGCAACCGTTACTGAGCTCCACGACGTTGACGTTTTCACCGCCTCTGAGCAAAGCTCCATCGATATTTACCGCACCAAATTCGTTTTCCAGAATGGCGACGGGTTCGTTGCCGTTATGGGCGAGAAAGTTGTTGAGAAGTGTGGTTTTCCCGGAACCAAGAAAGCCCGTTAACAGAGTGACAGATACCGCTTGATTCATGTCCAATTCCTTAGATTAACAGCAGCGAGCGCCGCCTTTGCCGCCGTATCGCGCATCCTGACGCTCGCGGAAAAACTCTTCGTAAGTCATCGGCGTCTGTTCCGGATGAGTCAGACGGATGTGTTGCACATAGTTGTCGTAATCAGGTACGCCAACCATCAGTTTAGCGGCCTGGCCGAGGTATTTTCCGGCTTTAGCGAGAGTGTCAAACATAGTGGCTCCTGTATTATTGGACTGCCCTCACCCCGGCCCTCTCCCACAGGAGAGGGGGGAAAGCTAATTCCCTCTCCCTCAGGGAGAGGGTTAGGGTGAGGGTTGTTCTAAATTAATGCGCACTCTTCGCCTGAGCCACAATCTGCTCAGCATCTTCTGGCATCTTCTCGTAAGGCGTTTCCCTTGCGGTAGGAAGGTCAGATTTCAGCGCCTGGCGCGCAGTTTTAATCGCGAACAGACCAATCACCACCACAACCACCATAAAGAAGATAGTCAGCCCGGCATCCAGACGGTTGTTAAACACCAACTGGGAAAGCTGCGACTCGGTGTATTGCGCAGGGATTTTGCCGCTGTCGAGAGTTGCCTGGAACTTGTTAGCGATAGCCAGGAAGCCCACTTTCGGGTTGTCGCTGAAGGCTTTTTGCCAGCCTGCCGTCAACGTACAAATCAACAGCCATGCGGTTGGGACCAAAGCCACCCAGGCATATTTCTGCTTCTTCATCTTAAACAGTACGACTGCACACAGCATCAACGCCATACCTGCCAGCATCTGGTTGGCAATACCAAACAGCGGCCACAAGGTGTTGATACCGCCGAGTGGATCGACCACGCCCTGGTGCAGGAAGTAACCCCATGCCAGCACGCAAAGTGCCGTAGCCAGTAAGTTTGCTGGCAGCGAGTCGGTACGCTTAAGACCCGGAGAGATTACGCCCAGTAAATCTTGCAGCATAAAGCGCGCCGCACGGGTACCGGCATCTACCGCGGTCAGAATAAACAGAGCTTCAAACAGAATAGCGAAGTGATACCAGAACGAGACATCCATCAGGCCGCCCAGCGCGCCATGCAGAATGTACGCCATTCCCACCGCAAGCGTTGGTGCGCCACCCGCGCGGGAAATAATGCTCTGCTCACCCACTTCATTAGCAATGTTGGTCAGGGTGTCCGGAGTGATATGGAAGCCCCAACTGCTCACCACGCTGGCAGCAGAAGCGACTACATCTACAGTTCCTGCCGGAGCCAGTACCGCCATCGGGCTGTTCATCGCGAAGTACACGCCCGGGTCGATAACACAGGCGGCAACCAGCGCCATGATTGCCACAAACGATTCCATCAACATGCCACCGTAACCGATGAAGCAAGCCTGGTTTTCGTTAGCCAGCATTTTCGGCGTGGTGCCAGAAGCGATCAGGGCGTGGAAGCCAGAAACTGCTCCACAAGCAATGGTGATGAACAGGAACGGGAACAGGTCACCTGTCCAAACCGGGCCGGTGCCATCAATAAACTTGGTCAAAGAAGGCATTTGCAGCGTTGGGCGCATAATCAAAATGCCAATTGCCAGGCCAATAATGGTGCCGATTTTCAGGAAGGTTGAGAGGTAATCACGCGGTGCCAGCAGCAGCCAAACCGGTAGTACCGCGGCGACAAAGCCATAACCCACCAGCATCCACGTCAACTGCACGCCGGTAAAGTCAAAGTATGGCGCCCATGTTGGGCTTTCAGCCACCCAACCGCCGGAAATAATAGCGAAGATCAGCATCACCAGGCCAATCACCGAGACTTCACCAATACGGCCTGGACGCAGATAGCGAATATAGACGCCCATAAACAATGCCAGTGGAATGGTGAACGCTACGGTGTAGGTTCCCCACGGGCTGTGAGTCAGCGCTTTCACCACGATCATCGCCAGCACCGCAAGGATGATGACCATAATCATGAAACAGGCGACCAAAGCAATGACGCCTGCGGTGTTGCCCATCTCTTCTTTCACCAGTTCACCCAGCGAACGCCCGTCACGACGGGTTGAGACAAACAGCACCATAAAATCTTGTACCGCACCAGCCAACACCACACCGGCCAGCAGCCAGAGCATGCCCGGCAAGTAGCCCATTTGCGCGGCAAGCACCGGCCCGACAAGCGGCCCCGCACCGGCAATCGCGGCAAAATGGTGACCGAACAGGACTTTTTTGTCCGTCGGGACATAGTCCAGCCCATCGTTATGGCGCACGGCTGGCGTCATACGAGTGGCATCAACGGTTAAGACGCGTTTAGCGATAAACAGGCCGTAATAACGATAAGCGATGAGGTAAACGCAGATTGCAGCAACCACAATCCACAATGCGTTTATCTGTTCGCCGCGATTGAGTGCGATATAGCCGAGCGCGAAGGCACCGATTAGTGCAAGCACGCCCCAGATAAGGTGTTTCCCTGGATTATTCATCTTTGTTTTCCATGTGTAGGGCCAGAGGCGACGGTATTACCGTTTTGTTCTAGATCAAGCACATGAATTTAACAATATGAAAACAACAGAATACAGATGTTTGACCAGGTCTTTACATCAGCTTGTTAAGGAGATCACTTTGCGGGGAATTTGTTGGAGCGCCATCACCCCGGCCCTCTCCCCCAGGAGAGGGAGAAAACAGTGCTGTCTCCTCTCCATCAGGGTTAGGTTTGTGTTAACCCAGCGTCGCCGTCGTCAAACGGCTAGTACAACAACGCTTGCCGCGCCCATCAAAAATGGCAATTTCCCACACCTGAGAAGTCTTCCCTAAATGCAGCGGTTTGCACACGCCGCGCACCGTACCTGATGCCACCGCGCGATGATGGCTGGCGTTGATTTCCGTTCCCACCACGCACTGCCCTTCACTCGTTGTCAGAAATCCGGCCATTGAACCCAGGGTTTCTGCCAGCACTACAGACGCGCCGCCGTGCAGCAAACCAAACGGCTGCTGGGTGCGGTTATCGACCGGCATTTGCGCTTCCAGGCTTTCCTCGTCCATGTACGTATAAACGATACCGAGATGCTCAACCATTGTGCCGACGCTGGTTTTGTTTAACGCCTCAAGCGTGAGATCTCGTTTCCAGATACTCATTCAGGCTCCAAGCGTTGCGCCGCCATCAATCACAATATCCTGCAAAGTGATGTGGCTGGCGTGAGTGGAAGCGAGGAACAAAATCGTGCTGGCGATTTCCTGCGGGCGGGCGATTTTGCCCAGCGGAATGCCCAGTTTGAACTGTTCCGGGAAGCCCTGTATACGCTGCTGTTCGGCGTCTGGCGTTTTCCACAACGTGCGTTGCATATCGGTGTCCGTCGACCCCGGCGACACCACATTGCAACGCACGCCAAACGGTGCCAGTTCCAGGCCAACGGTTAACGCCAGGCTTTTGAGCGCCGCTTTCGACGCGCCATAGGCCGACATTCCGGTGCGCGGCGTGTGCGCGGCATCGGATGCAACGGTGACAATCGCCCCGCTACGCTGCTCACGCATACGTGGCATCACGGCGCGGAACATATTGAACGCGCCGCCGACGTTGACCGCAAACGTGTCCTGCCAGTCTTGCAGCGCTAACGCATCCGTAGCACCCATGCGCAAAATTCCCGCCGCATTCACCAGCACATCCAGTTGCTGCTCGTCGCTGAGTATTCGCTGCGTAACGGCAGCGACCCGGTCGGCATCCGCCACGTTTAACACTTGGGTGGCAAACGGATAAATCTCCAATGGGAACGCCAGATCAAAGCCGATAACCGTCGCACCAGCTTCGCTAAACGCCCGCGCGGTGTGGTAACCGATGCCCTTGCCTGCACCCGTTACCCAGACGGTTTTGCCGCTAAAATCGATGTTCATGCCGCCACTTCCCGAGACAGCAATACCCACCAGGCGTCGATGCTCGGGTTTTTCGCCAGCATCACGAAATCGATGTCAGCGTGAATTTTGCGCCAGCGTGCCGCCAGCGCCATCATGCGCACCGAGTCGAGGCCGTAATCAATCAGGTTTTCGTCATCTTCCGGGATGTCGGATTCATCCAGCAACGGCAGGACGATTTCACGTAGTTGCTGTTTGTTTTGCGGCGCACATTCGGGCAGCAAATCGCGGGTCATCACCACGCGCCCGGAACGGCCTGCGGTGTATTTCAGCGCCATGATGTGTTCTTCGCGGCTGAAATCAGCCAGCGCATCAGCGACCATAAACGGTTTGATGTCACGCATAAACGCATCAGTTGCCGTGGTCATGCAGCCAATGTGCGCGTAAACACCGCAAATAATCAGCTGGTTACGGCCGGTTTCTTTTAACGCCTGTTCCAGCGGCGAGCGGATAAACGCGCTGTAACGCCATTTGGTCAGCACCGTGTCGTGTTCGTCTGGCACGAGTTCTGCCACCACTTTCTGGCGCTCAGGGTGTTTATTTAAGCCCGGCCCCCACATGTCGTTAAGCAGCGCACGGTCTTCATCACTTTGCGCATTCGGCTGCGCGGTGTAATAGACCGGAATATTGTGGCGTTTGCAGTAAGCGCGCAGCGCGGCAATATTGGCAATAACCTGCTGGATCATTGGGCAATCATCACCCCAGAAATCGATGAAATATTCCTGCATATCGTGAATCAGCAGTGCCGCACGCTCGGGTTCAAACGCCCAGTTCACTTTGTTTTCCGGGATGTCGGCAGCTGTCGGTAAGCTGTACGCGTTCAATTTTGGAATAGCCATAAATTCTCCGTCAGTCAGGAAACCAGTTGCCTGTCAGCAATCAACTGGCGCAAACGTTTTTTGTCCACTTTACCCACCGCGGTCAGCGGCAGGTTTTCAACAATTTCAATGCGATCCGGTAGCTTGAAGTCGGCAATGCCCAACTCACGCAAATAACGGCGAATTTCTACCGCGCGGAACAGGCGACTGCCGACGATAAACGCGCAGCTTTTCTCGCCCAATAAACTGTCTTCCATCGAAACCAGCGCGGCATGGACGATCTCTTCATGGCGCAGCAGCAGGTTTTCGATCTCCTCGGCGGCGATCTTCTCGCCACCGCGATTGATCTGATCTTTCTCGCGCCCCTGCACGGTGATGTAGCCGTCTTCAGCAATCGAAATCAGGTCGCCGGAGCAGTAAAAACCGTTGGCATCGAAGGCGCTGGCGTTGTGTTCCGGGCTGCGGTAATAGCCCCGGAAGGTGTACGGCCCGCGCGTCATCAGGCGGCCCACTTCGCCATGCGGTAATGGGTTGCCATTTTCATCGGCCACCCACACTTCGTCGTCCGGGCACATCGGCTTACCCTGGGTTTTGAAGATATGTTCATCTGAATCATCAAGGCGCGTGTAGTTCACCAGCCCTTCGGCCATGCCGAAAACCTGCTGTAACTGGCAGCCAATTTCAGCGGGAATGCGGGCGGCAAGCGCTTCGCTTAAACGCGCACCGCCGACCTGCAACAGCTTTAGCGACTCAAGCGATTTATTGCTGCCCCATTCGCCAATGGCTTGTAACCACAGACTGACCGCAGGCGGCACCAGTGCGGTGACGTTGATTTGATGGCGTTCAATCAGCGGGAAACAGAGCGTGGCGCTCGGGTCGTTTGCCAGCACCACACGCCCGCCGCCGTAAAAAACGCCCAGCGAACCTGGTGAACTCAGCGCGTAGTTATGCGCCGCCGGAATGGCGCACAAGAAGCGCGTGTGGGTATCAAAACGGCAGATTTCGACGCTGCGGCGAATGCTGTAGTAGTAATCGTTATGGGTGCGCGGGATCAGTTTCGGCGTGCCGGTGCTGCCGCCGGAAAGCTGGAAAAATGCCACTTCGTCCGCCGCCGATGGCGAAGCGACAAAGTTGTCTTCCGCTTCGTTGATGAAGGCACTTAGCGAACGTTCGCGGTCGCTTTCATTGAGCAAAACAGCCATGCGTAGCGACGGGTTTTGCTGGCACAGCGCATCAAGGAAATCATCATGAACGAACAAATTGTGTTTGCGGTCGGCAATCAGCACCACCGGCTCAATTTGCTGCGCGTAGGCTTCCATCTCGGTGCGTTGATGGCTGAACAGCGCGTTAACCGGTGCTACGCCAATTTTCAGCAGCGCGAATAGCGTGATGTACAGTTCCGACACATTACCGAGCTGCACCAACGCAGTTTCGCCGTTGTTCAGGCCACGGCGTTTAAGGGCTGAAGCCAGGCGCGTCGCCGCTTGTTCTAATTCGCGATAGCTGAAATGGCGTTCGCCATCAACCAGCGCAATTGCGTCATTGTGCGCGTGGCGGTTGAGAATATCGGTCAGCGGCAAATCCGCCCAGTAACCTTTTTCGCGGTAGCGGGCCGCTAAATCGTCCGGCCAGCGCGTGAATTGAATCGCCATTTAGTTGAGTCCAAATACGTGGAGCATGGTGGAAAGTTTGACGCCAGTTTCGCGCCACTCCGATTCCGGCGACGAAGCAGGCACGATGCCCGCCCCAGCGAACAGGCGCACCTGGTTTGCAGCGACACGGGCGCAGCGGATTGTCACCACCCACTCACCGTTGCCTTCAGCGTCACACCAGCCGACGATGCCGCCGAACAGCTCGCGGTCAAATGGCTCAAGTTCTGCAATCAATTTGCGCGCCACATCGTGTGGGAAGCCACTCAACGCCGGCGTCGGGTGCAGCAGGCAGGCGAGGGATAACGCATTGTCCTGCGGGTCTTTTACCTGGCCGTAAATCGGCGTGGCGAGGTGCCATAAGGTCGGCGTGGTAATCAGTTCTGGCGTGTCAGAGAGCGTCAAAGTCTGGCTGTGCGGCTGCAAAACATCGCGCATCGCTTGCGTCACCAGACCGTGTTCGTGGCGGTCTTTCTTTGAGTGCAGTAACTGCGTGCCAATTTCGCTATCACGCGGGATATTTTCCCGGTCGCGCCGTGCCGATCCCGCCAGCGGCAGCGAGCTGAAATTCTTGCCGGATTTACGTAACAGCAATTCCGGGCTGGCACCCACTAGCGAGCTGCCATCCGGCAACGGGACGTGGAAGTTGTAGCTGGTGGGGTTTTGGCTAATCAGGCGATTGAGCAGCCCATCGAGATCAATTGGCATTTGGGTTTCGATATCAATCAGGCGCGAGAGCACCACTTTGTCGATATCCGGCTGCGCCGTTGCAGCGGCGGCATGAGCCACCATTTCCATAAATTTGTCTTGTTCCGGAATCGCTTTACGCGCGGCAATGTTGAGCGGTTTCGCCACAGCCGTTTGGCGGGCGTCATCCTGGCGTTGGGCGCGTGAAAACGGCTGCCAGCTTTCAGGGATAAACAGCGCTGAAGGTTGGCGGGGATCAAACGGAATGGCACCGACGACAACCGGCTTCTCGATGCCATGTTTTTTGGCATTTTCGAACGCTTCACGCAACGAAGTTTGCAGGTGACCATGGGAATTTGCGCCATCAATCGCCGGGCAATCCAGGCGAGCAAAGCAGCCGCTTGTTGAAAAACTGCGATATGGCGACATAAAGAAAAAACTATCTGCACAAGGTGTTAGCCGTTTTTCTTGTCGTTCCTCAGCCAGTAACGTTTCCATGAACTCTCCGTAAAAACATGACAAAAGATAGTAATAATGATTATCATTTGCTTTTCGGGGTCGTAACCTAAAGAGAAAAGACAGCACTGTCAATAGTTGCTCAGTCTTGTCGGATGGCGCTAATGCTTATCCGATCTACGCGAAACGGTTTTGTAGGGTGGGTAAGCGCCAGCGCCATCCACCGCCATCAGGCAAATTTCAACAGGATGTCATTGAGTGAAAATCAGATTCTCCGCATTCATCTTTCTATGCTTAAGCAGCCTCGCCCACGCCGCCGACTGGCCGCGAACGATCACCGACAGCCATGGCACACATACGCTGACACAAGCACCGCTGCGCATTGTTTCCACTAGCGTCACGCTAACCGGCTCGCTGCTGGCAATTGATGCCCCCGTGGTGGCAAGCGGTGCCACCACACCTGGCAATCGAATGGGAGATGCGCAAGGTTTCCTGCGCCAGTGGGGTGATATCGCAAAAGCGCGCAACGTGCAGCGTTTATATATTGGCGAAGCCAGCGCCGAAGCCGTGGCTGCGCAAATGCCAGATTTGATTTTGATTAGTGCCACCGGAGGCGATTCCGCCCTCGCCCTTTATGACCAGCTTTCCACTATCGCCCCGACGTTAGTTATCAATTACGACGACAAAAGCTGGCAGCAATTGCTGACGCAACTCGGCGAGATTACCGGGCATGAAACCCAGGCGGCGGCACGCATTGCCAGTTTTGATAAGCAGCTCAACGAGGCAAAACAGCGTATGACGCTGCCGCCACAGCCGGTCACCGCGCTGGTTTACACCCCGGCATCACGTTCGGCAAACCTGTGGACGGCAGAATCCGCGCAGGGGAAATTGTTCCAGCAGTTAGGTTTTACTTTGTCGTCTTTGCCTGCGGCGGTGAATGCCAGCAAGAGCATGGGAAAACGCCACGACATCGTGCAATTGGGTGGCGAGAATCTTGCTGCGGGTTTGAATGGTGAGAGTTTGTTCCTGTTCGCCAGCGATGAGAAAGATGCCACGGCGCTGGAAACCAACCCATTGCTTTCGCACCTGGGCGCCGTGCAGAAAAAACAGGTTTATGCGCTGGGCACCGAAACATTCCGTCTGGATTATTACAGTGCCACGCAGGTTCTGGAGCGGATGAGTCAGTTGTTTGGTAGCAAGTGATTTTTTGTAATGTGGTGGATGACGCTTGCGCTTATCCACCCTACGAAAACCTACGCCGGAACGCTCTGCTGATAACCACGCAGCTGCACCAACACCATCGCCAATACTATGCCGCACAGTGTTAATGCCAGGCCGCTCGCACTCGCCGCAGCGACCGGCGTCATCGCTACCGTCAGGCCGCCTAAAATGGCGGCACCAATCGCATCGCCAGTGACGTTTTGCGCCGTCCACAAACCGTTAATACGACCTAACATACCGTCCGGTGTTAGCGTCTGAATTAAGGTGTATTGCAGCAAAGAGCTGATCGCACTGAGATAACCAAATAGCGCCAGACACGCCAGCCCAAGCCCCCAAACCGGCATCAGGCTGAAAACGCCAATTGAGATAAACGAAACAATTCCCGTCGCCAGCATAATACGGCCTGGGCGTGCGTGATGAGCAATACGCCCGCTGGTCAACGCGCCAATGGCAGCACCCAACGGAACGGCAGCGTACATCAGGCCGATTTGCGCCGCACTCATTTGCCAGTGTCCGGCGAGTGCGGGATAAAGAACGCGCACCGCGCTCGCCATCGTCAGCAACGCGCCAACTAACGCAATGCCGCCAATAATCGGGTTACCGACCAAAAAACGGAACCCATTGAGCAGCGAAAGCAGCGGGTTTTCACGCACCTGCGGCGGTGGCGCCAGCTTCGGTAAACTCAACAGCGGCAGTAAAGTGACGAAAGTGCCGACAGACGCCAGCGCGTAGTTCCACACCACGCCGCCGGAGGCCAACAACAGCCCGCCAATCATCGGTGAAATCACTGAGCCGAGGCGCACCGTCAGCATGGTAATCGCACTCGCCTGCATTAAATTTTCACGCCCGACTAACGCGGGTGTGGCGGCTAACAACGCGGTCACGCCAAGTGCGCCAAAGAAACCATCCCACACGCCAAGCAGATAAATCGCCGCCAGCGACGGTTCCGGCAAGGCGGCGTTAATCGTCAGGCCAATAAAGCCAACGCCACAGGTAGATCGCGCCAGCAAAATCAAACGGCGGCGTTCGTGCCGGTCGGCCAGCACGCCGCCCATCATCAGGCCGATAAACATCGCGCTGCCGGTTAACGTCACTGCCAGCCCGACTTGCAAGGAGGAACCGGTCAGCGTCTGGATTTGTACCGGCACGGCAACGCCCAGTAACCCAAGCGAGACAATCGAGATAAAACGGGCAAGGAAGACGGCGCGAAAAGCAGGATGAGTTTTGAGCAAACTGAGGTTGAGCAACAAAGAATTGCGGTTCATTACATGGCCTTAAAACGAATTTTTCTTTCCAGATGCGAGGCGGCTCATGCTAGCATAAACAAATAAGAGTGATAATGATAATAACTATCATTTAATTTTACATGGTTTTTGTAAGGCTACGAAGTGAAGGATATACAACGTATGTCACGCTGGTTCATCCTGCTGAGTTTGTTGTTTTTACTGCTTTTAATGGCAGCGCTCAGTCTGCTGTTAGGTGCCAAATCACTCCCCGCAGAAGTTGTTATGGATGCGCTCAGCGGCCAGTGCCAAAGTGCGGATTGCACTATCGTGCTTGATGCACGCCTCCCGCGCACGCTAGCGGGTATTCTTGCCGGAGGCGCACTTGGCCTTGCCGGTGCGTTGATGCAAACCCTGACGCGCAATCCGCTTGCTGACCCCGGTCTGCTTGGTGTTAATGCCGGAGCGAGTTTTGCCATTGTGCTGGGTGCCGCCGTGTGGAGCCTTTCGTCGCCGATAGCGCTGCTCGGGCTGGCGTTTGCTGGTGCATTAACTGCCGCTTTAGTGGTGGCGTTTACCGGAAGCCAGGGCGGTGGGCAGCTCAGCCCGGTGCGCTTGACGCTGGCAGGCGTGGCGCTCGGCGCGGTGCTTGAAGGCTTGAGCAACGGTATCGCGCTGTTAAATCCAGTGGTCTATGACCAGTTACGTTTCTGGCAGGCCGGAACGCTGGATATTCGCACCCTCACCACTTTGAAAATTATCGTGCTGCCGGTACTGACGGGCTGTGCGATTGCGCTGCTGATCAGCCGTTCGCTTAACAGCCTGAGCATGGGCACCGACACCGCAACCGCACTCGGCAGTAAAGTGGCGCGCACCCAATTGCTGGGTTTAGTGGCAATAACGTTATTGTGTGGCAGCGCCACCGCCGCCGTGGGGCCGATTGCCTTTATTGGCCTGATGATGCCGCATCTGGCGCGTTGGCTGGTGGGTGCCGACCACCGCTGGTCGCTTCCCGTCACCTTGATTGCCACCCCTGCCCTGTTGCTGTTCGCCGATATTATTGGCCGCATGCTGGTGCCTGGCGAGCTGCGCGTTTCGGTGGTGAGCGCGTTTATTGGCGCGCCGATGCTCATTTACCTGGTGCGCCGTAGCCGCAAAGGAGCCAGGCAATGAACCGCTCCTCCCCACGCCTGTTTATCAGTTGCTGGTGCTTGCTGTTGCTCGGTATCTCGCTCGGATTATGGAGCCTGGGCAGCGGCGTGTTGCCGCTCTCGGTCAGCCAGGTGATTGACGCGCTGCTTGGTACAGCACCACGTAATATCTCACTGGTGGTCGTCGAATGGCGTTTACCACGCGTTGTCATGGCGCTGCTGATTGGCGCGGCGCTGGGCGTGAGCGGGGCCATTTTCCAGTCGCTAATGCGCAACCCGCTCGGCAGCCCGGATGTGATGGGTTTTAACACCGGAGCCTGGAGCGGAGTATTAGTGGCGATGGTGCTGTTTGGTCAACATCAAACGGCGATTGCCGGTGCAGCCATGGCAGGCGGCATCATCACCGCGCTGGTGGTGTGGTTGCTGGCCTGGCGTAACGGTATCGAAACTTTCCGCTTAATCATTATTGGAATCGGCGTGCGCGCCATGCTGGTGGCGTTTAACACCTGGCTGTTACTGCACGCCTCGCTGGAAACCGCTCTCTCCGCCGGGTTGTGGAATGCAGGCTCACTCAACGGTTTGACGTGGGCGAAAATTTCCCCTGCCGCCCCGTTGATGTTGCTAGCGCTAATTGCGGGCGCATTACTGGTTCGCCGTATGCGGCTGCTGGAAATGGGCGATGACAGCGCCTGCGCATTGGGTGTTTCCGTTGAGCGCTCGCGCCTGATGTTGATGTTAACCGGCGTGATTCTGACTGCCGCCGCAACCGCACTTGCCGGGCCGATTTCGTTTATCGCCCTCGTCGCCCCGCACATTGCCCGCCGCCTGAGCGGCAGCTCGCGCTGGGGTTTGCTGCAATCCGCCTTATGCGGTGCAACGTTGCTGCTGGCCGCCGACCTTTGCGCCCAGCAACTGTTCATGCCGTATCAGTTACCGGTCGGCGTGGTGACGGTCAGCCTTGGCGGTATCTATTTAATTGCGTTGTTGATTCAGGAGTCCCGTAAGAAATGAGTCAGATTTCCTCCCCCTCACGCCTGCATGGCGAAAAACTGACGCTGGGATATGGCAATCATGTGGTGGCAGATGGCCTGACCGTCGCCATTCCTGACGGGAAATTTACCGCGATTATCGGCCCCAACGGCTGCGGGAAATCCACGCTGCTGCGCACGCTAAGCCGCCTGATGAAACCGATGCACGGCGAGGTGTGGTTAGACGGTAATGAAATCCATCGCTTCGCCACTAAAGAAGTGGCGCGGCGCATCGGGTTGCTGGCGCAAAACTCCAGCGCACCGGGCGATATTAGCGTGGCTGAACTGGTAGCGCGTGGGCGTTATCCGCATCAGCCGATGTTTACCCGCTGGCGCGAAGAAGACCGCCAGGCGGTGGCGCGGGCAATGCAGGCGACCAACATTGAAGATTTAGCCGAGCAGCCAGTGGATACGCTATCGGGCGGCCAGCGCCAGCGCGCATGGATTGCGATGGTTCTGGCGCAGGAAACCTCCATTCTGCTGCTGGATGAACCGACCACCTGGCTGGATATCAGCCATCAAATTGATTTACTGGAACTGCTGCGCGATCTGAACCAAAAGCAGGGCTACACGCTGGCTGCCGTGCTGCACGATTTGAACCAGGCTTGCCGTTATGCAACTCATTTAATTGCACTGCGAGACGGGAAAATTGTTGCCGAAGGCGCACCGGCAGACATTGTCACACCGGAGCTTATCGAGGCCATTTATGGCCTACGCTGCATGATTATTGAAGATCCGGTGGCGCATACACCGCTGGTGGTGCCGCTCGGGCGTGGCTAAAAACTCGCTGATTAAAAAGTTTGCGTAACGTCTCGCAAAGATGCACACTCACACAGTGCAAGGGTGCAAGGTGTGCTCTACTGCCCATCCGGTCACTCAGATAGAACCAGCATCATGGAGAAGTACTCCTCTATAAGAGTGAACAACCAGTTCCGGCTAATCTTCATCTGGCGTAACGGCAAAGCGCACAATATTTACCTTGATGATCATGGCTATCGAAAACATAACTGATTCGCCCAGTAACCACGCAATGAGGATGAATTATGGTCCAGGCACAGCGTAAACCGACCACCGTTGGTGACGTGCTGCTTTATGAATACCTCGAACCGACTGGCTTGCGTATTAACGATCTGGCCGAAATGCTTCAGGTACATCGAAATACGGTGAGCAAATTGCTCAATAACAACAGTAAACTCACCACTGATATGGCCTTCAGACTGGCAAAAGCATTTGATACTTCTGTAGATTTTTGGCTGAATCTACAAACCAATCTCGATGTCTGGGAAATCCAAAACGACCCACGTACCCAGGTAGAAATTAGCCGTATCATCACTCTCAAAGAGATGCTTGAGCGTAAAACTCGGGCGGCATAAGCGACACGGCGGATAGCACAAACCATCCGCCGCTTTTATTTAGCTCAGCGCTAACACCTGCTGTAACAGCGGCCCTATTTCCTCAAAGGCTTTTGGCGAAATAATATCGACGTGTGCGCAGTCCAGGCGGAAGACTTCAAGCTCGCTAATCCACGGTACCCAGGCTTTTTGCGGCTCCATTCCTTCGGGCAGCGTTCGCTCGGCCACAAACAACGTGGCTTTCCCACCAAACGGCACGCTTTGCGCGCTGGTTAACAACCGCACCGCATCACCATAGTTACCTTCTATGGCCTGGAATAAGGCGTCTGAAGCTTGACCGACTTGTGCGGCAACAAAGGCTTCGCGTTCACGGTTAATCTCTTCAAGTACCAGAGGATCGAGTTCGTTTGCCCCCTTCTCCGCCCAGTTTTGTGTTTCTGGCGGCCAGGTATCCAGCAGGCCTAAAAACGCCACTGCTTCGCCTGCCGCTTCAAGCCGTGCCGCAATGCCTTGCGCGAGTGTGCCACCCAACGAATATCCCATCAGGTAATACGGGCCATGCGGCTGAAGTTCGCGCAGGGTTTGCAGATGCGATTCGCAAACCTGTGCCAGATTTTCCGCTTGCTGCATCGGGCCATCCGGGCGCGGTGACTGAATACCGGTAATCGACCAGCGCGGGTCGAGATAACGCTGCAACACACTAAATTGCCAGGCAAAACCCGACGCCGGATGGAAGCAGTACAGCGTCGGCCCGTGGCTTTTACGCAACGGCAGAACCGCAGCAAAACCTGCGCGGCTGGCCTCTTCTTCGCCCTGCCCTTGTGCCAGAGTTTCCGCAAGTTGGCCGACGGTGGACGCCACCATTACCTGGCCGACGGTCACCGGCCTTGCGAGGGTACGGCGTAATTCAGCCGCCAGGCGCATCGCCAGTAATGAATGGCCGCCGAGGGCAAAGAAGTCGTCATCCACGGACTGAATTTCACAACCCAGCAGGCTGGCAAAAGATCCAGCGATGGTGATTTCCAGAGCCGATTCGGGCGCACGACCGCTGCTGCGTAACGCCAGTTCAGGCAACGGCAATGCTTTTCTGTCCAGCTTACCGTTGGCGCTCAGCGGGAATTCATCCAGCTGGATTAACGCCACCGGCACCATATGCGCAGGCAGGACCGCGCTAAGTTGTTCACGCATTGGCTCGAGGGGCAATGCCTGACCAGCAGCCGAAACCAGATAACCGACCAACTGGCGAGCATCACCGCCGCTAACGGCTTCTTTATTGAGCACGCAAGCGTGTGTCACGGCCTGTGCCACATCGGGCAAAGCCTGCAACGCACGGTCAATATCCCCTAGCTCAATGCGCTGGCCGCGGATTTTTAGCTGATCGTCGCTGCGCCCGAGATATTCCACCGCACCGTCATCCAGCCAGCGTGCGACGTCACCGGTGCGGTACATCCGCTCACCTGCGGCAAAAGGGTCGGCAACAAAACGGCTGGCGGTGAGATCCGGGCGGGATAAGTAACCTTGCGCAAGTTGAATGCCGGTGAGGTAAAGATCGCCTGCAATACCCGGCGGTACCGGGCGCATTGCCGAGTCCAGAATGCGCAAGCCCGTGTTCCAAACCGGCCAGCCAATCGGCACGCTGCTACCCGACACCTGCGCCAGTTCGTCACCAAATGCCGGATACCAGCTCACGTCCACAGCGGCTTCCGTTGGCCCATAAAGGTTGTGTAGCGGCGCGTGAGTTAGCTGTTCCCACTGGCGGCACAGTTCGGTTGGCAGCGCTTCACCACTACAGAACACGCGGCGTAATGTGGTGCAGCTGGCAATCGCGGCTTCATCGCCAAGTGCTGCAACAAACGCGCTCAACATCGAGGGAACAAAGTGCGTGGTAGTAACGCGATAACGGGCAAAGAGCTGCTGTAGCGCTTGTGGATCGCGGTGCGCCTCCGGCGGTGCCATCACCAGTTGTGCGCCAACCAGATACGGCCAGAAAAACTCCCACACCGATACATCAAAACTGCATGGGGTTTTCTGCAAAACCACATCTTCAGCGTTTAATGGATAGTGATTTTGCATCCATAACAGGCGGTTAACGATGGCCTGTTGCCCAACCATCACCCCTTTCGGGCGGCCTGTTGAACCAGAGGTGAAAATCACATACGCGGTGTGTTCGGGGCGCGAAAGTGCTTGCCGCTCCGGTAAATTATCGGTTTCCAGCAGCGCCTGATAACTAAAGGTTTGCAAACCATTGATGACGCTAAATCGCGGGAGCTGCTCTTGCGCGGTCAGCAGCAAACGCGGCGCCGCATCTTCCAGCATCATATGCAGGCGTTCGTCGGGATAACCAGTATCCAGCGGCAACCACGCTGCGCCCACTTCAACAATCGCCTGCAACGCCAGTGATAAATAGACCGAACGCGGTAGCGCCACCGCCACCACATCGCCAGGTTTCACGCCACGGGCAATCAGTTCACTGGCCAAAGCACGCACCTGTTGGTGCATTTCACGATAAGTAAACTGATGGTTTTCATCAGCCAGCGCCGGAGCATTTGGCGTGCGCAGAACCTGTTCGCCAATCAACTGGCTTAAGGTTGTCGCGGGAACTACCGTTTGCGTGGCGTTGACACCATCCAACAGTTCTATTTCGGATTCATGTAGCAGTTGGGCATCCACACAGCGTAAGTCGGGATTGGCCGCAAACTGGCGCAAAAGTCGCGGCAAACGAGCGAGATGTTGCTGCAATGTGCCGGCATCATAACGCTCGGCGTTCGCCAGAATTTCCAGCGAGAAGTCGCCCTGTTCGCTGATATACAGCGCAATTTCCAGATCTCGCACTGGCCCTGATGCCAGTTGATGCGTAACCCCGTCAATGCCGTTGAAATCCAGGCGGTAATCAAACATTTTCAGGTTCAATACCGGGCCATATAACGGCTCACCGCTGGAAACCTGCCCTAAATCACGCTGGATTTGCTCGGCATCGTAGCGCTGGTAACGACGCAGGCCTTTTAACTCTTTCGCCAGATTTGCGGCGAGTGCCGCAAGGGTAAAGTCCGGCTCGATACGCACGCCAAACGGCAGCACGTTTAACACCGGGCCGGTTGCGCAAAGCGCTGCGGAACCCATGCGGCGCATGAAGATAAAGCCCGCCGAATAATCAGCACGCCCGCTTAAGCGCCCGAGCCACAAGGCCACCAGCCCTAACGCCATATCGGCGGCGGTCAGGTTATGGGAGCGAGCGCTGTTCACCAGCTCCATGAACTCAGTGCTGTCAAAATGCAGCGACTGGCGAATCAATTGCGTAGTGGACCCCTGGCCTGTCAGCGGTTTAGCCGAAAGCGTGGCGGGAGGCGGCAGCTGTTTGGTTTTACTTGCCCAAAATGCCGCATCGCGTTGCCAGGCGTCGCTTTCTCGGTAATGTTCGTATTCAGCCACCACTTCGCTAAACGGGGTAAACGGGCTGGGTTCAGGTTGCACATTCTGACAGTAGGCACTGTAAATATTGGCAATACGGCGGGTAATGGCGGTGAAGCTGAAGCCATCTACCACTAAATGATGGAAACGTTGATACCAGAACCAGCGCGTTTCGCTGACTCGTAAAATCTGATGATGGTAAAGCGGTTTGCCGCTACTGATACGTAAATCCTGTTCGAGATCGTTGCGCATCATGGTCAATGCCGCCGCTTCTGGGTCGGTGCTTTCACGGAGATCGCGGCACAGCGGCAGAGTGAACGACGCGTCAGGATCAACCCACTGGCGCGCTTCGCCATCCACTTCGCTAAAGCGCATGCCAAGGGTATCGGCCTCTTTCATTCCGGCGACGATAGCCTTGCACAGTAGCGCTTCATTGAGTTCGCCTTTTAATTCAACGTAATGGGCCACGCTCCACGCATTGGCCTGTGGCAAAAGCTGATCCGCCATCCAGATGCCGGGCTGCGCCGCCACTAACGGCAAGGTCATTATATTTTTACTCACCGATCACCCCAGTTTTTGCAAAAGATGAAGGTTGCAGTTGCGTCCAGTTGGCAAGCAGCCAACGGTTGCACTCATCGTTTGATGCCGGTTCACAAACCACCTGCCAGCCACCGGGCAATGCACAGTGTTCAGGCCATAAACTGAACTGTTGCTGGCGGTTTTCAAGGATGAAAAAACGGCTCTGCACTGAGTCGAAGGGATTACTAAATTCCATGCCTTACTCCTGTTTAAAAGACGCTTTCCACAGCCAGGTCAGACCGTCGAGCAACCCGCCTCGCCAGCAAAGCGCATCATGCCCACCGTCAACCTGACGGTAGAAAATCGGCTGCTGTGTCTGTTGTAGTAAGGGATAAATTCGTTGATTAACTTGATGAATGAGCGGTTCTCTGACCCCTGCTTCAAGATAGATGCGTAACGGTTTTGCGCAGCGCAAGCCGCTTTCCAGTTGCTGGATTAACTGCCCGCCGTGCGCCGCGGTTTCGCGCTTTGGCCACCAGTACGAACCGGACTGGCTAAGCACGCAGCCAAATTGTTCCGGCCAGTGGAGTGCGGCATAAAGCGATGAAAGCCCACCATAGCTTTGCCCCGCCACCACGGTGGTTTCAGGGTTTTCATTCCAGCGGATTTGCGCACGAAGCTGCGGCAAAAGCTCCTCTTGTACCGCACACCAGAACTGCGCATTACACGGCAGCTCATCGCTACGCGTCGCATCGTCGATGACATCAATCAGCACGTAAACAGCGGGCGGCAGCTCACCGCTGTCCGTTTGTGCCTGCAACGCGGACCATACCGGCATCCCTTCCGCCCAGAATTGCCCGTCGAGCAAAATCGCCAACGGGCGCTGCTCCGGTGATTCATCGCCGGTGGTGAATATCCACACCCTGCGCTGGTTGTGCAGACGTGGGCTATTCCAGGTGATGCACTGCGGCTCGCGGTAGGGTATTTCCAGTGCTTGCCAACCGGGCTGCGGTGGCGCATCGGGCAGATGAAGTGCTGACATGGGATGCCCGCGTCCGCCGTGCCAGCTTTCAGGATTCAGAGGGTCGGCAATCGCACATGGCAATAATTTTCGCCACCCTTCGCGCAGCGCCATAGGTTCCGGCACGATGCCTTCGAAGGCTGCCGCCGGGAAATCCTCTTCGCAAGATGACGGAATAAAACAGTAACTGCCGCGCCAGGTGCTGCTGAGCTGCGTTTCCCACAGCCAGACATCCGTCCCCGCCACGCGTTCAAGGGTTTGTGGACGAGCGCGTTGGTGATGGTCAGTAACGCCAGTGATGTAAATCCAGACTCGTTTGATCGCTGAGGTTTGCTCACTGCCTTGTGGGTCACGCCACAGGAATGTCACCGTACATTGGCCGTCTTTCTCACCGCTAACGGTAGGTATCCCATGCGCCAGCCTTTGCTGCCACCAGCCTTCACTTCCTGTCAGAATATTTCTCACTAGAACATAACCATTTGAAATTATTGATAACGATCAATAAGGCTGAAATATATTGATAATACTATTGATAATTATTTGCATTTGCAATAGCGTATTTCCGCGCTTTGAGCTACCAGCTTCCTGGTGCAAAAACAATAAATTGCCGGACTTGACCGCACAATTTCCTCATTTCATGGGGGTTGGCGGGGAGATCTTGGTATCACTATGTGAAATCCATGCTGCACCCGATCCCTCTGGGAATGGAATGACAACGGGTTCAGCGGAAAAGCAGGCCGCCATAATGACTATAAAAATTAACTATTCCCTCGCGATGCTGATTAATCTGGGAATCTACGGTGCCACACTCCCCGCTTACGCGGCAGAGCAAGCGGCATCAGCAACGGCTCAAACCGCTGCGACAAGCAACGACAACACGCCGATCCCCGCCGACGAAGACACCATGGTGGTTACCGCTGCCGAGCAGAACTTGCAGGCTCCAGGGGTTTCGACCATCACCGCTGAAGAACTCAAGAAGCGCCCACCCGCGCGTGATATCTCCGAGATCGTCCGTACCATGCCTGGCGTGAACCTCACCGGTAACTCCACCAGCGGCCAGCGCGGTAACGGCCGCCAGATTGATATTCGCGGTATGGGCCCGGAAAACACCCTGATTCTGATCGACGGCAAACCTGTCACCAGCCGTAACTCTGTTCGTTTGGGCTGGCGTGGCGAGCGTGATACCCGCGGTGATGCAAGCTGGGTGCCACCAGAAATGGTTGAACGCATTGAAGTGATTCGTGGCCCTGCGGCCGCGCGTTACGGTAACGGTGCAGCAGGCGGCGTGGTGAATATCATCACCAAAAAAGGCAGCGGCGAGTGGCACGGTTCGTGGAACACTTATCTCAATGCGCCTGAGCACAATGATGAAGGCTCAACCAAACGTACTAACTTCAGTCTGAACGGCCCGCTGGGCGGGGATTTCAGCTTCCGTCTGTACGGTAATCTGGATAAAACTCAGGCCGATGCCTGGGACATTAACCAGGGCCACCAGTCTGAACGTACCGGGATTTACGCGGATACGCTGCCCGCAGGCCGCGAAGGTGTCACCAACAAAGACGTCAACGGTGTAGTGCGTTGGGACTTTGCGCCCATGCAATCACTGGAACTGGAAGCGGGCTACAGCCGCCAGGGCAACCTGTATTCCGGCGATACGCAGAACACCAATACCAACCAAATCGTTAAAGATAACTATGGTAACGAGACTAACCGTCTGTATCGCCAGAGTTACTCACTGACCTGGAACGGCGGCTGGGATAGCGGCCTGACCACAAGTAACTGGGTGCAGTATGAGCACACGCGCAACTCGCGTATGCAGGAAGGCCTGGCCGGTGGTACCGAAGGGATTTTCTCCAGCGATAAATTCAGTGATATCGACCTGAGCGACGTGCTGTTGCACAGCGAAGTGAATATCCCGATTGATTTCGTGGTGAATCAGAACCTGACGTTGGGTACCGAATGGAACCAACAGAAGATGAAAGATTTATCGTCAAACAGCCAGACGTTTATGGGCGGGCCGATCCCTGGCTCAAGCAGCACCGACCGTAGCCCGTACTCGGAGGCAAAGATCTTCTCGTTGTTTGCTGAAGACAACATGGAAGTGACCGACAGCACCATGCTGACGCCAGGTCTGCGTTTTGATCACCACAGTATTGTGGGCAACAACTGGAGTCCGTCACTGAATCTGTCTCAAGGTTTAGGCGATGACTTCACGTTGAAAATGGGCATCGCCCGCGCCTATAAAGCGCCAAGCCTGTATCAAACCAACCCGAACTACATTCTGTACAGCAAAGGCCAGGGTTGCTACGCCAGCGGCACCGGCGTGGGTTGCTACATGATGGGCAATGACGATCTCAAAGCGGAAACCAGCATTAACAAAGAGATCGGTCTTGAGTTCAAACGTGATGGCTGGCTTGCCGGTGTGACCTGGTTCCGCAACGACTACCGCAACAAAATTGAAGCGGGTTATGCCCCTATCGGCCAGACGGCATCAGGCAAAACCAAAACAGATATTTACCAGTGGGATAATATTGCTGAGGCACTGGTAGAAGGCCTGGAAGGTGCATTAAACGTGCCGGTCTCCAATTCTGTGAACTGGACGAATAACATCACTTATATGCTGGAAAGCAAGAATAAAGAGACTGGCGAGCGCCTGTCTGTTATTCCGGAATATACCTTGAATTCCACGCTAAGCTGGCAGGTTCGCCAGGACATTTCACTGCAATCGACCTTTACCTGGTACGGCAAGCAACAGCCGAAGAAGTACAACTATAAAGGTCAGCCAGCAACAGGAACGGAAACCAACGAAGTGAGCCCTTATAGCATTTTGGGCCTGAGCGGAACCTGGGATGCGACGAAAAACGTTAGTCTGACGGCGGGCATCGATAACCTGTTTGACGAACGTCACTGGCGTGCGGGTAATGCCCAGACGACTGGCGGCACGACCGGTTATATGTATGGTGCGGGTGCCGCAACGTATAACGAATCCGGTCGTACTTATTATGTGAGTCTGAATACGCACTTCTAAGTTTTTGTCTATTCGGCGGATGATGCCTGCGCTTATCCGCCCTACGAGAAACCCGTTGTAAGGTGGATTAGCGTGAGCGACATCCACCGTTTTTAAGCGATCGCGATGCAATATCAACTATCCCATTTCGACTTCTTCCCTGGTCAGCGGGTTTTCCGCGTCGATTTTGACGCCACAACCTTTCAGCCCGACGATCTGTTATGGCTGCCGCATCATCAACGTTTATCCAGTGCGGTAAAAAAACGCCAGGCCGAACATCTCGCGGGAAGAATTGCCGCCGCTGAAGCGCTGCGTTTTCATGAAGTGACGGATTATGTTCCCGGAATCGGTTTGCATCGCGAACCTTGCTGGCCACCAGGGTTTAGCGGCAGCATTTCGCACAGCGGTAATATCGCGCTGGCAACAGTCATGGCTGACGACCCACTTTTACGAGTGGGAGTAGGCATCGACTATGAAGAAATTATTGCGCCAAATGTCGCGCTGGATATATACAACGGCATTATTGAAAACGCAGAGAAAGAACCGATCGCTGCATCGCCATTTCCCTTTAATTACGCTTTAACCTTGGTGTTTTCAGCGAAAGAAAGTTTATTTAAAGCCTTGTTTCGTCACGTCGGGCGCTACTTTGATTTTTCGGCTGCATCCATAAGTAAAATTGATGAACAACAGCTAATTCTGGTTTTGAATCATTCACTTGGCCCATACAAAAAAGGTTGTGAATTCAAAGCAATATGGAAAGGTAACGCAACGCAATTAATAACGCTAATACGGCTTGGCTGAGAATAAAGAGAAATCGCTTGCGGTTCGGTAATAAGTGAATGTTATATTCGAAAGACACAACACAAATACAACATGACTTATAAAAAGGACTTCCAGAACTATGGAAAACACGCTTTCTCTCGAATCATTCCTCACCTCTGTTCAACAACGTGATCCGCACCAGCCTGAATTTGCGCAGGCAGTACGTGAAGTGATGACCACCCTGTGGCCATTCCTCGAACAAAACCCGCAATATCGCCGTTCCGCGTTACTGGAGCGTTTAGTCGAGCCTGAGCGCGTCATTCAATTCCGCGTGACCTGGGTGGATGACAAAAATCAGGTGCAGGTTAACCGCGCCTGGCGCGTGCAATTTAGCTCCGCAATCGGGCCATTCAAAGGCGGGATGCGTTTCCACCCCTCTGTGAATTTGTCGATTCTGAAATTCTTAGGTTTTGAGCAGACCTTCAAAAACGCGCTGACGACATTGCCAATGGGCGGGGGTAAAGGCGGCAGCGACTTTAACCCAAAAGGCAAAAGTGAAGGCGAGATTATGCGTTTTTGCCAGGCACTGATGATGGAGTTGTATCGCCATTTAGGGCCAGACACTGACGTTCCGGCAGGCGATATTGGCGTGGGTGGCCGTGAAGTGGGCTTTATGGCCGGGATGATGAAAAAGCTCTCCAACAATACGTCTTGCGTATTCACCGGCAAGGGTTTGTCGTTTGGCGGTAGTCTGATTCGCCCGGAAGCTACCGGTTACGGCCTGATTTACTTCACCGATGCCATGCTACAACGCCACGGCCAGGGTTTTGAAGGCAAGCGCGTCGCCGTTTCAGGTTCCGGTAACGTGGCGCAATACGCTATCGAAAAAGCGTTATCGCTAGGGGCTCGCGTGGTGACGGCTTCCGATTCCAACGGCACCGTGGTGGATGAAGCGGGCTTCACAACCGAGAAGCTGGCGCGTTTAACTGAGATCAAATCCAGCCGCGACGGGCGCGTAGCTGATTACGCGAAAGAGTTTGGTCTGGTTTACCTTGAAGGCCAGCAACCGTGGAGCGTACCAGTCGACATCGCGCTGCCTTGCGCCACGCAGAACGAACTGGATACCGAAGCGGCACGCACGCTGATCGCCAATGGCGTAATAGCCGTCGCCGAAGGCGCGAACATGCCGACCACCATTGAAGCCACCAATCTGTTCCTGGAAGCTGGCGTGTTGTTCGCACCAGGCAAAGCGGCAAATGCGGGCGGCGTGGCCACTTCAGGCCTGGAGATGGCGCAGAATGCGGCGCGCCTGAGCTGGAAGTCTGAAAAAGTGGATATTCGTTTGCATCACATCATGCTGGATATTCACGAAGCCTGCGTCAATTACGGCGGCGAAGATAAGCAAACGCATTATGTGCGCGGTGCCAATATTGCTGGTTTCGTCAAAGTGGCCGATGCAATGTTGGGCCAGGGAATTCTGTAAATATTTGATGTAAAAGGTGGATGGCGCTAAGCGCTTATCCACCCTACAAAACCGTAAGTCGGATTAGCGCTAGCGACATCCGACAACTTCATTCGCCAACTAAATCGCCGGAACCACCTTAATATCCCCCATCCCAATCCCCAGCTTGCGCGGTTCATGGCCAAGAATATTCCCTTCATTAGATAACTGCGGCTGTGGCGGAATAATTTCCAGCAAGTTACTGCGCTCATGGTTATCAAAATGCAGCGTAGTGGTAGTCAATTCTTCACCGAGCGTTAATGTCTGCTGCTGGCTACCGATTTTTACCGGCATCGGCTGACCAACATTTGGACCAAACGCTTTAGCGGTGATCACCAGATCAAATTTCTCCGGTAA
This sequence comes from Buttiauxella sp. JUb87, assembly GCF_004361975.1. Classification (NCBI taxonomy): domain Bacteria; kingdom Pseudomonadati; phylum Pseudomonadota; class Gammaproteobacteria; order Enterobacterales; family Enterobacteriaceae; genus Buttiauxella; species Buttiauxella sp. JUb87. The sequence continues at coordinate 236,691 of NZ_SNVY01000003.1, read as the reverse complement.
CGGTTCGGCATATTCAATTTTCACTTCTGGAGCCAGATTGGCATTTGACCAGCGCCCCCACTCTTCCGGACGTGAAATTCCGGAATACGCTTTCACCTCAAGCGGAGCACCTGGCACGTTGAAAATAAAACTATCGGCCGGGTAACGAATGGCATTTTCATCCAGTTTTAATAGCGCAACAGTGTTTTTATAACGCGCCTTGTCGATCTCTTGTTTTGCGAACTCCACCGCATGCTGTTCCTGCGGCTGTTCAATTAAACGCACCGACGGTTGTCCGCCCATTTGCCCCTGAGCAACACACAGGCCGGTGGAAAGTGCCAGTTTCGGCTCCCACAAACGCGCCATTTTGAAACAGCGATCGGCCCAAATGAACTTATCTTTTTCACTGAAATCAGCCAGTTGATAGCGCAACGGGGCAGAATATTCGCTTTCCGGTAATGGCTCGATTTTCTTATCCAGAATACGCAGCAGCAGTGGCATTTTGAAATGCGCCCCAGAATAACTAAAAGTATTTTTCTGCTGGTCTATCTCATATTGAGTAATAGTTTTCGGGAAATTCCACAGATCGATGACGTCCGGTTTCCACTCCATCACCTTTTCTTTCACGTTAAGAAACACCGCGGCAATTGACTGCCCCGACAAACTACTGCGCCCCAGGCCAAGGTAATTATCGCCACCCAGAACATCCAGCACCGTCGCCCCGTTATCCAGAGTGCTGCGTTTTACCGGCACCACATCTGCCTGTGGTTGATCACCACGAATAATAAAGAACAGGTTATTTCTATCGTGCTGATTGAGATATTTGTAGGCGGTATTATTCATCGCCAGATGGTCAGAGGAAACGACGATCACGGTATTTTTAAAATACGGTGAGGCTTTTATTTTCTCTATAAGCGCAGCAATATGTTCCTGGCTACAAGCCACGGCACTGAAAGACTGGTTTTCTTTGCCTTCAAAGCTGTAGCTGCGGCGTTTGCAGGTTTTCGAAATAAAGCCGTCCGGGTGATGCGTATCGACCGTTAAAGTGAACAGTGAAAAACGTTTGTTCGCTTTCGAAAGCTCGAGATATTTTTCGAACACTTCGTCCAGCACGGTATCGTCGTAGAAGCCCCAGTTATTGCGGTAAGCCGGATCAGCAACCATCGACTTCAGTTCTTGCGCCCCGTACATATGGTCGAAGCCATGGGATTGTAAAAAAATATCTTTCCCTGCAAAACGTAAGTCTGCGCCCTGCATAAAGTAGTTTTCGTAACCCGATGCTTTCAGGATATCGCCCAAACAGATATTTTTCGGGAAGAAACTCGACATCGAGGCTGATGAATTCCCCTCAAATGGGGCGAATAACGGTATACCACATTGTGAAGCAACCATTCCGGCGATGGTATAATCGGTGCCAGGTAATTGAACGGTATGACTAAAATCCATTCCTCCATTCTTCAGCCCGGTTAATTCCGGTGCTAACTCAGGGAAATACTCTGGTTCTAAATAAGTGCGTTCCAGACTTTCGCCATAAATATAAACGAGATTAAGCTTTGGGTTATTAATTGTGCCTTGCGGGACTTTGTAATAAACATCGAAATCAGAATCACCTGAGCGGGTTTGTGATTTAACCAGTTCTGTCACCTGGCGAAACGCGGGTGATGCATCGACCGAGGCCATCGCCAAAACGATTGCTAACAGGCTATAACCCAAATGATGGGGATACCCTTTGCGGCGACGCAGAATCCAGGTCAAACCACCGAACACCGCGACCAGTGCAACAAATACCCCAACACCGGGAAGAATATATTTGCCAATCCCGGCTCCCGTCATGCTGCTCGTCAGGGTATACAGCACAGCATCATTAATACCTTCGCCGGTGAAGTAGTTACTGGCGACAAACGTCACGTTCAGGACAATATACAAACCCAAAATAAGCAGGATGACGCTAAACCACCAGAGATTACGTCCGGCTTTAAAGGCGTACACGGCAATGGCTGTGACAAACAATACAAGTGAAAGCAATTCCGACAACGCCTAACCCTCGAGATGAATGTGCGCACTGGCGCAAAAGGTACTCATAGCTGGTGCTGGCTAAATCTAGCCGTGTTATCACACTCCTGCAATTTCTCTGACATGAAAGTGTGCTGCTTTCGGAATTGTACGCATTATGGACAACCATGATGGGCATGATTCATAGATGGTGGCTATCAGAACCATCGTTAATATAACGATTGAGTGGATTGACCCATCTGGCGCAACAGTGATTTAATCCCGCCGCTGTTATGATTTTTTAAAGTGGAATTGTAACGCGCAACAAGCAACAAACTGAGACCACCCGGCAACGGGTGGTTTTTTTTGCCTGTGACTTAAGTTGTTAGGTAAAACTTATCAATTCGATACAGCCTACCCATTAGAGCCTGGCACGAATATTCGGTACCTTTCTCCCATCGCAAAACGGAGAAAATACAGATGTCTTTAATTAATACAAAAATCAAACCATTCAAAAACAGCGCTTTTAAAAACGGTGAATTTATTGAAGTTACCGAGCAAGACGTAGAAGGCCGCTGGAGCGTTTTCTTCTTCTATCCTGCTGACTTCACTTTTGTATGCCCAACTGAACTGGGCGATGTGGCTGACCATTACGACGAGTTCCAGAAACTGGGCGTAGATATTTATTCTGTTTCTACCGATACCCATTTCACCCACAAAGCGTGGCACAGCAGTTCTGAAACCATCGCAAAAATCAAATACGCGATGATTGGTGACCCAACTGGTGCACTGACCCGTAACTTCGAAAACATGCGCGAAGATCAGGGCCTTGCTGACCGCGGTACCTTTATTGTTGACCCACAGGGCATCATTCAGGCTATCGAAGTAACTGCTGAAGGCATTGGCCGTGACGCGTCTGACCTGCTGCGTAAAGTGAAAGCCGCTCAGTATGTGGCTTCTCACCCAGGTGAAGTTTGCCCGGCTAAATGGAGAGAAGGCGAAGCTACGCTGGCTCCATCATTAGACCTGGTCGGCAAAATCTAATCACTTTTCTTTTCGCAGGGCGGGTGAGCCGTAGCGCGACACCCGCCACTTTGCCACTTTAGGCTTTGCCATCAGGGAGATTTACCCATGCTCGACAACAACATGAAAACCCAACTCAAAGCTTACCTTGAGAGATTAACCAAACCTGTTGAGTTGATTGCCACGCTGGACGACGGCGCAAAATCAACCGAGATAAAGGAACTGCTGGCAGAGATTGCTGAGTTATCTGACAAAGTTACTTTCACGATTAATAACGATTTACCGGTACGCAAACCGTCGTTTCTGATTACCAATCCAGGTTCCGATAAAGGCCCGCGCTTTGCAGGTTCTCCACTCGGCCACGAATTTACTTCTCTGGTTTTAGCTTTGCTACAAACCGGGGGACATCCGTCGAAAGAGTCACAAGATTTGCTTGAGCAAATCCGCGAAATTGACGGCGATTTCCATTTTGAAACTTTTTATTCGCTCTCCTGCCACAACTGCCCGGACGTGGTGCAGGCGCTGAACCTGATGAGCGTGTTAAACCCGCGCATCAGCCATATCGCCATTGACGGCGGCGTATTCCAGAATGAAATTCAGGAGCGCAACGTGATGGGTGTGCCTGCGGTGTTCCTGAACGGCAAAGAGTTCGGTCAAGGCCGGATGACGCTCGCGGAAATTGTCAGCAAAATTGATACTGGTGCCGAAAAGCGCGCAGCCGAAGCCCTGAACAAACGGGAAGCTTACGATGTATTAATTGTCGGTAGCGGCCCAGCGGGTGCTGCTGCTGCGGTTTACTCGGCACGTAAAGGCATTCGCACCGGCCTGATGGGCGAACGTTTTGGCGGCCAGGTATTAGATACCGTTGATATCGAAAACTACATTTCGGTACCGAAAACCGAAGGGCAGAAACTGGCTGGCGCACTGAAAGCCCACGTTGATGATTACGATGTGGATGTTATCGACACGCAAAGTGCCAGCAAATTAATACCGGCTAAAACCGCAGGCGGTTTGCACCAGATTCAAACGGCTTCCGGCGCAACACTTAGCGCTCGCAGCATTATCATTGCGACGGGAGCGAAGTGGCGCAATATGAACGTGCCAGGCGAAGAACAGTATCGCACCAAAGGCGTGACTTACTGCCCACACTGCGACGGCCCACTGTTTAAAGGCAAACGCGTGGCGGTGATCGGCGGTGGTAACTCTGGTGTTGAAGCAGCAATTGATCTGGCGGGTATCGTCGAACACGTTACGCTGCTTGAGTTCGCCCCAGAAATGAAAGCCGACCAAGTGTTGCAGAATAAAGTCCGCAGCCTGAAAAACGTCGACATTATTTTGAATGCGCAAACGCTGGAAGTGAAAGGCGATGGCAGCAAAGTCACTGGTTTACAGTACAAAGATCGCCTGACCGAAAATGTACATGAGATTGAACTGGCGGGGATTTTCGTGCAAATCGGTCTGTTGCCAAACACCAACTGGCTGGAAGGCAGCGTAGAGCGCAACCGCATGGGTGAAATCATCATTGATGCGAAATGTGAAACCACTGTGAAGGGTGTTTTTGCTGCTGGCGACTGCACTACCGTGCCCTATAAACAAATTATTATCGCCACTGGCGAAGGTGCGAAAGCTTCACTGAGCGCATTTGATTACCTGATTCGTACCCCAAATAACTCATAAGACAATAAGTCACCTGCAAAAACCAAAAAGCTCTGGCCTTACAGCCAGAGCTTTTTTTAATATTCTTTCGGCAAATGGTTCACTGCCACCAGCCTGCCGCGTTTAATCTCAATGTAATCTCCGCGCCGTAGCTCTCCGAGTATTGCCATAATCGTGCTGCGCGCGAGCTGCGTACGCTGCTGAATATAATCCGCTACATTCATATCACGGCGAAAGTCTTCGGGTTGTGCCTGTAATTCAAGCAATTTAGTGCGGATCATCACGTAAGCCGGGACGCCAACCAGGTGCTCTTCACGTGAGGTAAATATCTGCAAATACCACGCAAAAATATTAGCGACAGATTCCCAAAGTTGCTTTTGGGTAATTATTTCAAAGGCTTTTTCCGCTGGAACAACCCAACAGTCGCAGGGTTCTTCTATTCTTAAAGACCAGCCACCGCGAGGACGAATACACTCGGCGATACCGTAGATTAATTCGCCTCTTGCCGACGAAATCACTAAACCATCACTGGAACGCAAAAACGTATATTCCCCTCCCTCGAAGAGATAAAGATGTTTTCCTTCTTCCCCAATGGCATTAATGATGTCCTCAGCAAGGAAAGACTGCTTTATCCCAGAGCCAGAAAGCGCTTTTCTCAAAGCAACGATATCAGTGACCGGTCTGATCAAGTAAAGAGGTGGATTCAGTGATTCACCGTCTTTTTTATTTGTGCTACCCATGAATTGGCCTATTTTCATTCTTGTCACCAATATCATAGCTGATAAAAAAGCGGCCTAAGCCGCTTTATGTTTTATCTAACTGAATAAATGTTACTTTCGGCGCCAGGTCGTCCCTTGCGGGCCATCTTCCAGCACGATCCCCATCTCATTAAGACGGTCACGAGCCTGATCCGCCAGCGCCCAGTCTTTCGATTGGCGGGCATCGTTACGTTGTTTGATCAACGCTTCGATTTCAGCCACTTCACCATCGTCAGCCTGCACACTGCTTTGCAGGAAAGCTTCAGGTTCTTGCTCAAGCAAACCCAGCACACCAGAAAGCTTGCGTAACGCCGCAGCCAGGCCATTTGCTGCCGCCAAATCTTCGGTTTTCAGGCGGTTCACTTCACGAGCCATATCAAACAGTACAGAGTACGCTTCCGGGGTATTGAAATCGTCATCCATCGCTTCACGGAAGCGCGCTTCAAATGCTTCGCCACCCGCAGGTTGAACGCTCGAATCCGTGCCACGCAGAGCGGTATATAAACGCTCAAGCGAAGTACGTGCCTGTTTCAGGTTTTCTTCGCTGTAGTTCAGCTGGCTGCGATAGTGGCCGGACATCAGAAAGTAGCGAATGGTTTCGGCATCGTAATATTTCAGCACGTCACGCACAGTGAAGAAGTTGCCCAGCGATTTGGACATTTTTTCACGGTCAACCATCACCATCCCGGAGTGCATCCAGGTGTTAACGTACTCGCCGCCGTGTGCACAAGTTGACTGCGCGATTTCGTTTTCGTGGTGCGGGAACATTAAGTCTGAACCGCCGCCATGAATATCAAAATGGTTGCCGAGCTGTTTGCAGTTCATCGCCGAACATTCGATGTGCCAGCCAGGACGGCCCTCGCCCCACGGAGATGACCAGCTCGGCTCGCCCGGCTTGGACATTTTCCACAGCACGAAATCCATCGGATTACGTTTAACGTTCGCTTCTACTTCAACACGAGCGCCAGCTTGCAGTTGATCCAGATCCTGACGCGAAAGCTTGCCGTAATCCGCGTCGGTTTCCACGGAGAACATCACATCGCCATTGCTGGCAACATAGGCGTGATTACGCGCAATAAGCTGTTCAACAATTTCGATGATATCTGGGATGTGTTTGGTGGCGCGCGGCTCGCTGTCCGGGCGCAAAATATTCAGCGCGTCGAAATCGGTGTGCATTTCAGCCACCATACGGTCAACCAGCGCGACAAAATCTTCGCCATTTTCATTGGCGCGTTTAATAATTTTATCGTCGATATCGGTAATGTTGCGCACATACTTAAGCTTATAGCCGAGAAAACGCAGGTAACGTGCAACCACGTCGAAAGCGACAAAAGTGCGGCCATGTCCGATATGACACAAATCGTAAACGGTGATACCACACACGTACATGCCAACTTCTGGGGCATGAATAGGTTTGAATTCCTCTTTTTGGCGACTCATTGTATTAAAGATTTTTAACATCAGGGGATTCCATATCAGCGTGTGTAATCGAAATTAGGTTATATGTTACCTCAAAATTCCACACGGAAGCAGCACGCTTTGCAAGGTGATGATCATCAGCAGTTATGCTATAACAACCACCTTGTGTCGCGGCACCGTCTGCCCGAACACTGTCTGACTAATATAGGATACACAGCATGGTTACTTTTCAAACTAATCACGGCGATATCGTCATCAAAACTTTTGATGATAAAGCGCCGGAAACTGTTAAAAACTTCCTCGATTACTGCCGCGAAGGTTTCTACAACAACACCATTTTCCACCGTGTGATCAATGGCTTTATGATCCAGGGCGGCGGTTTTGAACCGGGTATGAAGCAGAAAGAAACCAAAGACACCATCCAGAACGAAGCGAATAACGGCCTGAAAAACACCAAAGGTACGCTGGCAATGGCGCGTACTCAGGCACCACATTCTGCAAGCTCTCAGTTCTTCATTAACGTGGCTGACAACGATTTCCTGAACTTCAGCAGCGAAAGCATGCAAGGTTGGGGATACTGCGTATTTGCCGAAGTTGTAGAAGGCATGGACGTTGTTGAAAAAATCAAAGGCGTGTCCACTGGCCGCAGCGGTATGCACCAGGACGTTCCTAAAGAAGACGTGGTTATCACTAGCGTAACCGTAAGCGAATAACTCGCCCGATGGCGATGACGCTTTTTATCGCAGATTTACATCTGTGTTCAGAAGAACCGGCGATCACCGCCGGTTTTCTGCGTTTTCTGGCGGGTCAAGCACGGGAAGCAGACGCGCTTTATATCCTTGGCGATCTGTTTGAAGCCTGGATTGGTGACGACGACCCCGAACCGCTGCACCGCCAAATTGCAGTAGCGATCAAAGAGCTGGTTGATTCCGGCGTACCCTGCTTCTTTATTCATGGCAACCGCGATTTCTTAGTCGGTAAACGTTTTGCCCGTTTGAGCGGCATGACATTACTGCCAGAAGAACAAGTCCTCAACTTATACGACCGCAAAATGCTGGCGCTGCACGGCGACACGTTATGCACTGACGACCACGGTTATCAGGCGTTCCGCAAAAAAGTCCACCAGCCCTGGCTGCAATGGTTATTCCTCGCCCTACCGCTGTTTATTCGCAAGCGCGTCGCCGCCAAAATGCGTGCTGGCAGCAAAGCCTCAAATAGCAGCAAATCCATGGCGATTATGGATGTGAATCCGCACGCGGTGATCGACGCCCTCAGCCGCCATCAGGTGCAGTGGATGATTCATGGTCATACCCATCGCCCGGAAATTCACGCTCTTTCTGCAAACGGAAAACCCGCGTTTCGCTGCGTGCTTGGCGCATGGCATACACAAGGGTCAATGATTAAAGTCACAGCCCAAGACGTCGAGTTAATTCCCTTCGAGTTTTAATTCATAACCCAGAAAAATATAAACTGCGAATATATAGGCAGCATAATTAACATTGCATTTATATATCAGGGGTAGACAATCTTTTTTTCATCTAAAAGGATTACCCGTGAAAAACTTAGCGCGATGCTTCTGGATTGGATTTGTTATCAACTTATTCGCCGTAATGATATTTAGCGCCATTTTTAATTACCTGGCATATGAAATGTTGATGGTAATGACCGATCGCGACCTGATGATTATTTTATATCTCATGCAAAACCTATTTTGGGGTGCGCTGGCCGTTGTATTCATCTCTGCCTTTCTTTTCTCACGTTGGCGGCTGCTATCTGTATGGCTGATATCCATAGCCACCCTTGCTCTTCTGCCTATCGGGGCTTTTCTGCTCCACGGTATTTTACGCAGTAACAGCCTGGCTACTTTTAGTAAACTCGCTTCTTTATCGAAAAAAGAAAATATGGAATGGGAACAGGTTTATTTATTCAATTCCGATAAGGTTTTGATCACCGGAGCCATTCTTATGGGGCCGGGTTTAGGGCTAGTCTTTAGCTCTGGCTCACTACTCGGCATCATGCTTGCATCAATAGCAGCAGTCTTCCTGTATAACGGGTTCCGTTTGCATAAGCGCCCGGCAATAGCCTGGACGACAGAAACGGTAGTCATTACCCCTGGTTTATTTTCCGATCCCTTACTTATTCCACCGATCCTCATCAAAGAAATAGGCATTAATGAAGTCGAAATCGTGATTGATATAGAATATGGCAATCGCACAGAAGAAATTCGCCTGAAAAAATCAAATATAAAAAATGTAGACCTCAACGTGCTGGAACAGCAATTTTCACAGTACTTACAAAGGGTCAATCAGGTCGAAAATGAATTTGCTCGAAGCGAATAATTTTCATTAATGACCTGGTATACAAAGCGATAACCGGATGACCTGAGCTTTATTTTGTGGCAGTCAGGCATCCCCCGTCATACTTCAATTCGCAGGTATAAAAAGTTGTCTCATCTGGCCTGCCGTGATTATGTGATAAAAAACAGGGAAAATACGTCAGACCGCGTCACCTCCTTTGAATACACTGTAGCAGAACCATAGTGATATGGTCAGACAGGCGCTATCAGTGAGTATCCCGTGGTTCACATTTGTGAATGTCAGTTTTGCGCTGATCATTTTGTTCCGCAATGTTCTCATCAGTAACTTTGACCGCTCGATCGGTGCACACATGGAAATATTGCCGTTTATAGACGAAATTACGGGCGGTATTATTGCTTTGTCGCTTCTGTTGGTACTTTTCATCTATCGTCTCCCTGCCAGCTTCACACCTCTTTGTATGGCAATGCTGATGACTATCAGCTTGATGTGGAAACACGGCTGATCGGCATCTTATTTTTCTTTTTCTCCTGCTGGAGGGGCAAACCAGTTCGACTTGGTCACGAGTACCGGCTGATCGGGCTGGCTGATGAAATTAGGTGACATGATCTGCACGCCGAATTCATTAAACACATCCTGTATATGGCCATGTAGAGTACTTCTGACACCAGCCAGTGACTCACCCGCCTTAAGCCTAACCTGAAGCTCATACGCCACATACCAGTCCTGCAGCGCCAACTGCCGCACCAACGGAGGAATGTCACGGTTAATTCCAGGTGTACGGCTTGCGGCAAGTTCCAGCATAGCTTCAACCTGCCGCCACGGCGTGTCATAACCAATGGTGACACTGGTCGTCATGTTGACACCCTCGCCTTTGAGCGTTGCACTTAAGTTAACTATTCTGCCGCTAACGACCACCGCGTTGGGAACCGTCACCTCGTAGTTCTCTCGTGTCAGAATTTTAGTTGCCAGCATGCCCACCTCACTGACAACCCCCTCATGATCTGCAATTCTGATGACTTCACCTTTACGCAGTGCACGGGAATAGGTCAGAACCAGCCCGCTCATGGCATGGTTCATCAATCCTGCAGATCCCAGCGTCAGCATCAGGCCGAAGAAAACGCTTATCCCTTTGAAGGCGAGTGAATTAGCGCCCGGCAGAAATGGATATGCCGCTGACAAAGCGAATAACCAGATGACTACGCTGATAAGCTTGCGGGTCACGCCAACCGTATCCGGATGTAACCCCGGCAGATGTAATTGTCCGGTTTCGACTCGCCTTAACACCAGTCTCAACAAACGCGTTACCAGCGCTGTGATGATAAAAATTACGATAACAATGACCAGACCCGGTAGAGCGGAAAGTGCCGCCAGCCCCATCAGTTGCAATAGCCCTATCGCATAACTTCCCAGCTCCATGCCCCAAATCCGCGTCCAGGGAAACAGCCGCAATACCCAGCTTACCCAGATGTAAAATGCTACGAGGATGGTGGTGGTAAGAACAACAGCATACAGCCGCACCTCAATCGGACCGAGAAACGCGCGAAGCTCGCCAGGAATGATACTTTTCCGCTGAGCGCGCCGCACGGTATATACCCGTTTCAGCCAGGCATAGGATCGCAGGGAAAACCAAATCAATGCGACTATCACCAGTGCCCCAGCCAGACTTTTTACCGAGGAGGATAAGAGGTAACGCGAAGAGTACTGTTCAGACAATGAGAGACGAAGCGTATCGAGACGCAACCTGACACGTTCCGCCGACTCCGCAAGCGTCAGGTCATCCCCTTCATCAAGGTCTCCCTGAGCCAGTAACATAAAGGGTTTGCCGTTGACAGAAAAAAGCACGGCAGGCTGTCGGTATCGCGTTACATTATGAGTTTCAACCGGTTGGGCCAGATCCTTATCATCGAGTGAGCGCAAGATCGTAACGATACGCTTAACCCGTTCTTCTGGCGTGGTAAGCCCAAATTTTGCCTGTAGCATCACAACGGGTTGATTAAGCAGAGACAAGGTACGCGCCTGTTCCTGCGGGGAAGGTGCCTGACGTGGCTCAGCACTGATTGCGTCTTGTAAAGTGAATAGCAACAGACAAATGCATAGACCCATTAAAGCTTTGCTCATCCTTCCTCCCGAAAATCCGTTACTGCCTGGTGGTACATCAGTCCGTAAGGCAACCGTCAAACCATCCTTTTAAAATTGCCAAGTATACGTAATCAGAAAGCGTGTATCGGGATCGTCCAGTTAGAGCTAGCACACATGAACGAGTTAACGCCACCCGAAGGGCTGCGGTAATGTAAATCGTTGACAAGCATGTCCCACAAACGGATTAATCCAGGAACTGAAGGTTTAACCCGAAGAAAATCTGCCAGCGCGGCTGTCCTGGGCCGTGGTCTGCAACCGAACCCTGAGGCTCCACAAAGAAGTTGTAAACGGTTTTACCCTGCTTGATAACCTGTCCAACCCCTAGCCCCATCGGCACACTGTAACTGTCATTCTGGAAGTTGTAGACCCAGATAGGTGCCGCTCGCAGGTAAGTGCCGCCACCCAACTGATAGAATAAAAATGGCTGGAAAGTACCGAGATTCACGTCGCTGCGGTTGTCTTCTCCGGCAAAGCTATGCTGCCATGAGGCCAGATAACCGTACTGGAATTTTGGCGAACTGGCATCGAAGAGCACGTTGACCAGACCCGCAGACCATTTTTCTGTTCCCAGAGCATCTTCAGTAGCCGTCGGCGCCGTGATTTGTGGACCGAACCCAAAACTCACTGCCGGATTGCCGGTATCAATAAGCCATGACGCAAATAAGTTCAGGTCACCTAAACCTGTTTTATGACCCCCGGTCGGCGCAACAGGATAGGTATTAATCGGTAATGAACCCCGCAACAGCCAGTGGCTGTCACCTAGTGAAAAAGGTTGCGCATAACGGAACCAGAACTGATTGGCATCCTGATCCGTACCGCTAACATCCCCGATGTAATAGTTCTGCATATTAAATGCAGTCATATTCGCCAGAGGGTTGTTTGCCTGCGCCGCATCCGGGGAATGCTCTTCAACAGCATAGGCATAAGATGAGGCAAGGCATAAAAGTGAAGGCAAAATCGAGTATGAAAGACGCATAGGATAACCTGAAGTAAATCCCCTGCAGCCGTGACGCCGCAGGGGAATTATTTATGGTGTAACGATGTTGAACCAGAACTCAAACTTGTCCATGTAGCCCAGCATCTCGTCGAGCTTCGCACCGTTACCGGTTACTTTCACTTCGCCTTTATCTTCAGCCTGCTTCAGGGTTTCTTCTTTCAGGATGATTTTATTGAGCGTTTCACGGTTAAGCGCAATGGTCGCATCCGCGTCTTTCGCTTCCGCACCCGCAGTATGGTTCAGTACGCCATTTTCCAGCTCCAGCTTGTACTTGCCGCCGTCGCTGCCGAGATCGATATTAAATACCGCTTTAGCGTTTGCCGCTTTTTCACCATTGATGTGAACACCGAGGTAATCGAAGAACATCTCCGGTGACATGGCTTTCACCGTATCCGGACTTGCGGTATTTGGAGTCGGTAATTTCTGAACGCCATTACGCAGCTCCTGCGCGCCGGTCAGGTAGAAGTTACGCCATGGCCCGGACTCAGCCTGATACCCCAGTTGCTCGAGGGCGTCAGCTTCCAGGTTACGTGCTGCCTCGTTGTTTGGATCGGCAAATACGACTTTACTGACAACCTGCGCAACCCAACGGTAGTTACCCTGTTCGTAATCCGTTTTCGCTTTTTGCAGGATGTTATCGGCACCGCCCATGTACTCTACAAATTTCTTTGCAGCTTCTTCTGGTGGCAATTCATCGAGTGTTGCCGGGTTGCCATCGAACCAGCCGAGGTACAGCACGTAGGTCGCTTTAACATCGTGACTCACCGAACCGTAATAGCCACGACTTGCCCAGGTTTTTGCCAGGCCGTCTGGAAGTTTAAAGTTGGCAGCAATTTCATCACGTGTCAGGCCGGTGTTAGCAAGACGTAAGGTCTGGTCGTTGATATAGCGGTACATATCACGCTGACCTTTCATCAGGTTAATGACGTTTTCATTGCCCCACGTTGGCCAGTGGTGTTGAGCCATAATGATTTCGGCCTTATCACCCCAGCGGTTAATGGCATCGTTGATATATTTCGACCATGCCAGCGGGTCTCGAATCTTCGCTCCGCGCAGTGAATAGGTGTTGTGCAGGGTATGGGTCACATCTTCCGCGGCTTCGATGAGTTTTTTCTCTTCGATGTACCACAGCATTTCGGACGGTGCTTCAGAGCCTGGCGCCATCATGAAATCGTAGGTCAGGCCGTCAATCGTCTCTTTCTGTCCGGTTTTGGTGATGTAGTTAGTCGGAGCGATTAATGTTACCGTCCCGGCAGAAGTCGTGGTACCCAGACCCGCACCCACCTGGCCTTTAACATCAGGCTTCAGCAGGTTGCCGTACATGTAACTGGCGCGGCGGCTCATGACGTTCCCTGCCATAATGTTCTCGGACACGGCTTCGTCCATAAAGCCCGCCGGGGCGTAAATCTTCACTTTGCCTGATTTAACATCAGCTTCGTCAACAACCCCGCGCACACCACCGTAATGGTCAACGTGACTGTGGGTGTAAATCACCGCGACAACCGGTTTATTGCCACGATTTTTGAAGTACAAATCCATGCCAACTTTTGCTGTTTCAGCAGAAACCAGTGGATCAACAACGGTAATACCCTCTTTACCCTCAATAATGGTCATATTGGATAAGTCGAGATTACGGATCTGGTATACACCCTCGGTCACTTCAAAAAGGCCGCTGATATTGATTAGTTGAGACTGACGCCACAGGCTAGGGTTGACACTATCCGGCGATTTATCACCTTCTTTAATAAAGGCATATTTCTGAGGATCCCAGACCACATTACCCTGCGCACCTTTTATGACATCAGTGGGGATTGCGGCGATAAAGCCTTTATGCGCGTTGGTAAAATCAGTGTTATCAGAGAAAGGAAGTTGGTTATAGAGTGCGTCGTTAGCTTGTTTTGTTGAAGCCGTTGCCTCTTTGGGAACTTCCTGTGCAAATAACGGAGTCAGTGCTGTGGATGAAAGCAGCCCTGCCAGTGCAAGACTTTTGACTATTAATTTAAGTCTCATTTCTTTTCCTCATATGTATTCCCTCAAACCACTCAGATTATCCGAGTAGTTACATCGAGTAATAATTCATTGAATCAAATAACAATAACGTTCATGGAGTATTATCGTTTTTAAATATAACCAAATAGTTACATTTCGCCATATTGGAATACAAAATATTAATAATTTAACTTTTGCTGGTTCGAAGTTGTCTGGAGAAGAGTCGTTTGCTGGTTGCCTGAGGACAGCATCGCGTAACCAGCAGCAGACATGACTCATATCGTCAGCCAGTATCCATTAGTTGAACTCACAACTGATAATGGCCTTTCAATAATCAGAACTGATAACTGTAATTGACGCTGGTAAACCACAGATATGGATTATCGTAATTGCCCGCCAAAACCGCCGGAGACTGGATTTTTGAAGACTGCATATGCAGATATTCCACTGCTATACCAATATTGCTTGCCTGGCTCAGTTGGTACTGCGCACCGGTGGCAAAACGCCATTCGTCGCCAGTTGGCAGGGTTAATGCCGCATCACTCTGATCTTTGTATACAGTACTATCAAATGCCACGCCGGCATTGAGACGCCACTCTTCAGCTGGACGGTATTGCACACCCAATGCGGTATGCCAGGTATCTTTAAGGCGGCTGGTTTTGTCGATCGCCTCGCCTGCCACGGTAATCTGTGGCGCACCAAACTGGCTCCAGTCCTGCCAGCCAAGATCGCCCATCACAGACCACTGTTTATCGATATCGTGTACCAGGCTTAGCATGATTTGCTGTGGCGCCCGGACTTGCGCACCGATGGGTAAGGTGAAATCGACATTTGGCAGGTTGGGGAACCGCGCCTGAGCATCAATATTAAAGTCGTAATCGGTTTTACTGTTCCAGGTTATCCCCGCGCGGGTTTGGTCAGTCAGATCCATCAACAAACCGAGACGATAGCTCATCGCCCAGTCGTGGTCTTTTTGCGTTTTATCATCCCCCTCAACGTTGCGCGTCAGCGACAAGAAGCCATAGTTGGCATTGACTGCCCCCCCGATGGAAACACGATCGCTCAGTTTCCAGGCCAGAGAGGGGCTCAGGGTCATGGCAACCATGGTGCTCTTTTTGATTAACCGGTCTCCAGCCCAGTCGCCAAAATCTATCCCCAGACCATAGTTTCCATACAGACCAATGCCCGCGTACACATCTTCACTGACTTTTTGGCTATAGAAGCTACTGGCATTAGGGAAAAGATTCATGACATTCCCCGGGCTCTGTCTGGCGTTATCTAACTGATAATTGATATCTCCCCCCATGACCTGTAGACCACCGGTGAACATATGATCCGGTAGACGGGTCATACCCGCCGGATTGGTAACAATGGTAGAAGCATCCTGAGCGCGTGCAGCCTGCCCGGCACCGGCCAGTGCCGTATCTTCTGTACCCATCTCATAAAAATAAAGGCCACTCGCATGAGAAAATGAGGCTAACAGCAGTCCTGAACACGCCACGATGCTCTTTTTCATGTGCCACCTGTTTCTTAAAATAACCGCTAAAAGGCCTGGGATAGCCTGCGGCTCGAAGCGAGCCGCAGTATCATCAGAAGCGAATTTTCATCCCAACAGACGCTGAAATATCAGAGGATACGGACGTGTCGCCACCGTTATCCCAGCTTTTGCCCACCTCGGTATAGGCCTGCACATCGGTGGTTACCGCCCATGTCGTACCGAGAGCCACTTCAGTTGCCTGAAAGCGCTGGTTGGCGTTGATTTCCGTCGCACCGGCTTGGTTGGCCGTATTGCGATACGTCACGCTGTCCTGGCCGTCAGACAGTTCCTGCCAGTAGTTTGCGCGAACATAAGGCTTAACTTTGCCATAGTCGGTGTCGTAATCGGCAGTCAGACGGACCCCAAGGCGGCCAATCACAGAGCCGTCAGCGTCCACCGAAACTTTGGTTTTCGACCGATCGGCAAGTGTGACATCATCAAAATTACTGTACTGATAAATAAGTTGCGCCTGCGGTTCTAGCTGCCAGTTGCTATCGCCTAATTGCCACGGTTTTCCGACTTCAACCGACGCCACCACCGAGCTACCGTCCGGGCTGTACGATTCATGACTGCTCAAGTTCTTCAAATCGACAGAGTGATAACCGTACTGCAGGACGTTATCGACGTACAAACCGTCGGTGTCAGTCCATGTGGCGTAACCCCCCAGGTATGAGGAGAAGGTCGAGTTGTAGGCGGCCCCGCCGCTCATCCCGGTATCACCATTGATCGAGCTGTCGATATCCATAAAGGTGGTGTACAAACCTGCACGCCATTTATCGTTTTGCCACAGGTCCAACCCCATCTGCATCCCGTTGAAGTTGGAACTGCTTTGCGAGCCGGTTGGATCGTCGTGTTTTTGGTCGACCGATTTGACGATGTAACGTGCCCAAAAACGGCTTTCCTGATCGGCCGCAACATCCGCACGCCAGGGTTGTTCATCGCCCACACGCTGGTGAAGTGTCCCAAGAACCGCTAAATCGGCCTGGCGGATAATCGCGGCCAGCGTATCGAAGCCCGGTACATCAGGACGATAACCGGCGCGTAAGAACCAGTCTTCACCCGCCCCCTGCGCGTTACCGGCAAACAGCTGGTATTGCCATGCGCCCGCGGTAAGCACGCCATCGCCAATGGTAAAGGCATCTTTGGTGGTCTGAGCGGTGGTGGTCGCCCCATTAATGGCTTCAACCACCATAATGCCGTCACCGGTGGTCGGTTCGCCGAGTTGGCTAACATCAATATTCAGGTTCGTCAGGCCAGTAGCACTGCCGCCATTTATCACCAGACGGTCGGCGACACCTGGGCTATGTTGCTGGGCAGCAATGTTCAACGTACCGTTCAGGCCGACGTAATCACCGTTGACCGTCAGGGTTGATCCGACATCACCGCCACGCAAATTAATAGTGCCCTGGTTCACCAGGTTGGCGACCGACTGGCTGTAGCCACCGGTATCCAGTAACGCACCGCGGCTTACAATATGGCTGGATGGCTGGCTAAAGCGATTCTCACCTGAAGCCAGCAAGGTGCCTTTTTCCACCAGCGTAATTCCGCTCCAGCTATTGTTGCCATTGAGAATGGTGGTGCCGCTGCCCTGCTGCCAGACCTGTCCGTTGCCGGAAATATTCCCGTTAAGCGTCAACGTATCGCTGCGGTTAATCGCAAGGGTCGCGTTATCGACAATATTCCCGCCGATGTTGCCCGCCGTACCCCCGTTCCCCAACTGCAATGTGCCTTTGCTGATGGTGGTTTGCCCGTTGAATGTGCTGTCTTTTGTGAGCGTCAACGCGCCTTCGCCCAGTTTGGTGAAATCGCCATTGCCGGTAACCGCCGTTAACAGCGAAACCGCATGACCGTTGGTGTCAATTGCCCCACCGACGCCCGAAAGCGTCACCTGGCGAGCAGTATCAAACGCCGCGCCATAGCGCAACGTGCCGCCACTCAGGCCAATTCCGGTTCCCGCTGCACCGAGATTATTATCCGCAGAAACTTGCAGTACCCCGCCGCTAACCTGCGTGCCGCCCTGGTATTGGTTATTGCCGTTCAGAATCAAGGTGCCGAGATCGGCTTTATTAATTCCACCTTCACCGTCAATAACCGAGTTAATAGTGGCGGTATAACCCGCACTCGGTGCCGTACCATCACCGACGCGAATAATTGTATTAGCGGTATGGGTGGTTAGATTATTCCCGCCGATGACATAACCGTCAGTGGCAAACTGCGCGCCACTGATCGCCACTTCTCCGAGGCTGGTGTCGATAGTGACATTACCGGCGGTACCGCCAAATACAGCAAAGGAACCATTGCTGAACGGTGTATTAAAGCGCCCTTCAGGATCGGTGACTTCCGTGGTCCAGTTGTCATTGCCGCTGCTGTTTTGCCAGATACCGTTGCCGCCATCGATCTGGTCGTTATTTTTCAACGCCCCGCCCGTACCGCCGAAACCGTCCCAGAAGCGCATGACATAACCACTGCGGTTGACGAGGTTCACCTGGCCTGCGATAGAGGTCTGAACGTAGAGATCGTCTGCCGCCGCAGGCGCGGTGCCAATATCGAGAATGTTGTTGGTTAACGCACCGGAATAATTAAAGACGCGATAGATCCCGACATCAAAACTGCCGCCCGGTGTCTGGGTGATATTCAGTTTGCCGTTAAGATTGAGGTCGCCATTAATGTTGACAAGATCGTTAAGCGTGCCGCCGACGGTGTAAGGCTGGCCAAACTGGAAATCGACTTGCGAATACTGATTAAGGGTTAGCGCGCCCATCGTCAGCACACCGACACTTGACAGATCCTGCCCAGCCGCCAGGTGCCCGCCGTTGTCTATCACCACGCTGCCACCGAGCAGGCCCGCACCGCCAAGTGTTGCACCGCTATTTACCGTGGTTTGCCCGGTTGCCGCCACTTGATTACCGTTAATCAGTAATACGCCTTGCTGTGCATCGGTGGTTCCGGTCCAGGTGTTGGCGGCGGTGAGGTTTAGCGTTCCGCTTCCGGTTTTCACCAGATTTCCGTCACCGCTGATAATGCCGCTGATGGCGTCGTTGCGCCCTAAGGCGCCTTCAACCAGAGTTGCCGCACCCAGCATCACGTTACCTGCACCTGATAATGAACCTATCGAGGTGCCCGACAGCGCAGAACTGATATCCACCAGGCCGCCCACGAGGTTAGAAATCACCGCGCCTGCGCCCTGAGCGTTGTCAGCAAAGGTCACACGTCCGCTGTTATTGACCGTCGATGAACCCGCATCGGCACTGCCGTTGAGCGCAAGCAGGGAACTGGCATCAACCGACACAATTGCATTATCCCCCTGGCTCGTATCGCTGAAAGTCGCATTACCGCCGTTAGTCAGATTGATAGTGCTTTGCCCGGCTCCGGCGTTGTCGTGGAACGCCAGTGATGCGTTGTCGACGGCAAAGACGTGCGTTTCACCCGAAGCGGCGTTATTGAGATTTAACAGCGCCAGAGAGCTTAATGAAACCAGGCTATCTGACGCACCTAATGCCCCACTGGTATTCGCATTAACGGTCAGTTGCCCGGTACCATTTTTGCCGATAATCGTGGTGTCGCCCTGATAGGTATTCGCGGTGCCCAACTCAAGCACGCCATTATTGGTGCCCGTGGAGCTATCTTTAATAGTCAGCGGACCATCACCGCCAATCACGCCTGTTGGGGTAAAGGTATGGCCGAATACATCCAGCGCAGCGCCCGCAACGCCATCGACAAAGAATAAGCGTGATGTCGTGAGATCGGCCCCCGCCTGGAAGGTGGCGCCATTTTTCAACAACACTGAGTTACTGGTCGCACCAAGCGCGTTGTCGTTGGTGATATTCAGCGTGCCGTTCCAGACTTCCACGCCACCGGTAAACACATTATTGCCGGTTAAAATCAGGCGACCTGGATCGGTTTTCAGCAAACGGATATTGCCAGCGGACAAATCGTTCTGCACCAGGTTGACGTTGATAAGCGTCGTGATGTCGGCTCCCGCCGCACCATTCCCCACACGAATCGCAAAATAGCTGTCGGCATGGGTCGCGCCTTGCGCTTCGTAGCTGTTATCCGGCGGGAAATTACCCGGCGGGTTAGTCGCATCAAAGAACAGTTGCGAATCCGGGCGTGCAGGGTCGGCATTCAGGATGTAGCCATTACTGGCGAACTGCATCCCGGAAGTGAGCACGTCACCAAAGGCATTGCTGACCCGTACCACGTCACCTTGCCCCTGGAAGACAGCGAAAGCATCCTGCGCCCACGGCGCATTACCGACCCCATCAACTTGCGTCCAGTTGTTGCTGACGCCTGAAATCAGGCTGGTCCAGTAACCGAAGCCACCGTCAACTCTGCCATTGCCTGTCGTACCATCCCCGTGGTTGCCAGGGATCACATCAAGGTCACCATCCCAGAACTGCAACTGATTTGTCGGGTCAATAAAGTTAAGCGCGAGGTTAACTTCCTTGTCGATGTTGGTCTGGATGGCGTAATTACTGGCGTCGTTGGGTGGCAGCGACGCGATATCCATGGTGTTGTCGGTGAGCGAACCGCCATAGTTAAACAGGCGATACACACCCGGCAGGAAGGCTCCGCCTGCGGTCAGCGCCACATTGAGTGAACCATCAAGTATTAAGTCACCTTTCACATCCACCAGGTCATTGAGTGAGCCACCCGGTGTATAAACTTCCCCCAACTGGAACTGGCTGTTGGTGTCACTGGCAAGTGTCAGATCGCCCTGAACGGTCAGCGTCCCGGTGCGATTGCCACGGCTGTCATCACCGGGGCGCAATGTGGTCCCGCTCTCGAACAGCACATCACCGCCGATGGTGCCGTAACCGCCAAGCGTAGTGCCGCTCTTGACGGTGGTCAGCCCTGTTCCGCTCTGCACACCGTTAATCAGCAAGGTACCCTGCTCAACGGTAGTGCTTCCCGCATAGCTGTTATTGCCACCGAGGCGAGTGACGCCGCTACCAATCTGGCGGAACGCACCACTTCCTGAAATAACGCCATTGAGCGCCACTGCATCAGAGTGGTTAACCGTCAGGATACCGTTATCAGTAATGTTGGTTTGCTCTGATAGTTTGCCGGTTGTATTACCATCGCCGAGAGTCAGCTCCGATCCTGCGCCTATCAAAGTATTCCCGGTGTAGGTGTTATCGCCCAGCAGAATAGTATTACCGCTATTGATGCGCTCCATGCCGCCGGTGCCGCTGATCACGCCACTGTAGACTTGGTCGCCCGCCCCATCGAATGACAGCAAGCTTGTCGCCCCCGAGGTGGCGACGTTGTAGTTATGGATGGTGGCCTCGCCCGCAGTCGGGGCGCTGTCGCCGCTACGCAGCGTGGCACCATTGTTGATATTGATCGCTTGCACACCAGAGAGCGTTAAATTATCCACCACGCGTGCATCAGTCGGAACGCCATTTAAGCTATCTAAGGTCAGCGTGCTCCAGCCCGACCCAATATTGGTGCCTTTCGCCAGGTCGTCCGCGCTAAAGGATCCCAGTAATGCAGGCGTTGCCCCCTCATTCGTACCATTAAGAGTCAACGTATTATTGGTGCCGCCTTCACTGAGAATATGCGTCACGTCCGCCATCGACACATCACCCAGCGTGGCGCTGTCGTTGCCGTCAGCACCCGTGAATGTCACGCCACCAGTGTAATCACCTGCCGTCCAGCTGAACCGATCGCTGCCGCTACCCAGCACAATTTCACCGAGAGTGTTGGCCGTCGTCCCGCTTAACGCCACATTATCATTGCCTGTTCCGGTCAAAATAGCCTGCGCCGTGGCATTCGCAGCCAACAAGGTGCCACTGTTATTCACCGTGGTATTGCCGCTGCCCGAAGCATTAATCACTGGTGCACCCGCCCCGAGGCTGGTGATAACTCCCGAGTTGGTGATGGTACGACTGCTACCGCTCAAACCATCGGTTGCCACAATCGCGGAACCCGCATTGGCGGCCATGTTGATAACCGCGCCAGAACTGACATTGTTGGAGGTTCTCGCCAGAATGCCGACGCTCCCCGCCCCGTTGCCATTTATGGTGTAGCCGCTGCCGATAGTGAGATCACCCGTGGTAACCGAACCATCGGCCTTCATGAAAGCAAAACCTTCGCCATTTCCGGAAACATTTAATGTGTTACTGGTGCCTGCAGCGCTAAAGGTGACGGCAGTGCGAATCGCCGGGCCATCGGAGGCGTTAATCGTGACGTTACTAAGATTGATGTTGGAGGTATCGGCGTTGTTATTAATCCCCGCGCCGCTGTCGGAAATGTCGATAACTGTATCCGAGGCGTTAAAGGAGGTGGCACCGGCATCCATTCTTACACCATCGGCTCCACCAGAGGCCGTAATCTGGTTGCCTGTACCGTTAACCGTTAAATTCGCGCCTGCTCCAATGAGCTGGACTGCCGCTAAACCGCCTGAGGCATTGACTGTGCCGAGGCGGTTAACCACCGCATTCGCTCCACCCACACGAACCCCGACGTTGCCGCTATTCGCGGCACCGCTGACGCTAATAATGCCGTTATTCGTCAGCACGCCATTATTTTGAATATCGACACCAATATTATTGGTGCCAGAAACATTCACCGGCGCACCGACCGTTGCGGTACCGTTGTCATGCAGAATGATCCCGGTACTGTTGGTGCCATTTAATGAAATGCCAGGGCCGCTGAGATTGAGCACACCCGCATGAGCCACGTTGTAGCCAACAATGCCACTTTGTCCTGGGCTGCTGGTAATCGAGGCATTGGATGTCACGTCAGTCTGCACTTCATCGGAATCAATGGTGCCGTCGATATTGTAATTACGTCCATCAATCAGGACAGCGGTGGTGTTGTCATGCTGCAGGACAATACCGCCGTCACTAATATTGCCGACTGCCCCGCCAGTCACTTTTACCCCAACCGCTTTTTCGCCATTGACGAATATCTGTGCGGTTCCGGTGGTGAGTGAGGTTTTAGTTCCGGTCGTTTCATCGACGCCATTGGCAATAATCCCGGTTCCATTGTTACCTGATACCGTCAGTTGATATCCCGCTGCAGCACCGCTATTACCGGCAAAAGTCGCCCCGTGATCCACAGCAAACAAAATAGAATCGGCCTGGCCGTTATCATTGATATTCGCATTGCCGAGATTAATCTGCGCCTTATTACCCCAGGCGTAGTAACCCATCTGTTTGACGTTTTCGAAAGAAAGCGTCGAAGCTGAATCAATATCGATGCGCGCATCGCCACGCGCATGTACACCAATCGCCCCGGCAGATAACAAGCGAATGGTAGAATTCAGGTTAACCTGGGCGTGTTGGGTGTTTAGCCCTTCTGCATAAACCGCATAGTTACGGTAGGTGTAGGGTTGGCCGTCGCTACCGCCGGTATCCCCCGCTTTCCCGACAGTAATCGCGCTGCCTGTTGTGGTGGTAACTTCCGCCCCCGCATCTTGCGCCAGCACGTTGATGGCAATGTTGTTATCACCGTCCACCTTGATAAGGCCGCTGTGCGTCACGGTGCCGATATTGTCAACCACGTTTAAACCATAGTTTGCTGCAGCCGAACCGTTAGTCAGTTTACCTAATACATTGATCGTGCCGGAGTTAGTTACCGCCCCTGACGCCCCTTCGATGGAGATCCCGGCGGCATTACGGGTATTTTCAGCAATGGTTATCGTACCGGTGTTGTTCACCGCGCCGGTGCTTTGCGTGCGAATCCCCGCCGACAGATCGCCACCGGTCATCGGAACAGGTATTGGCGCGGTGGAATTTAAGACAGGATTGACGCCAAGGTAGATATTACCGGCATTATTGAATGTGGCGCTTTGATCAAGCCAGACGCCGTAACCGCCAGCTTTGCCGAACTGATTATTACTGTTGCCAACCAGTGCGATGGTACCTGCTAAAGTATTCGAAACCGTTGTGGTGCCTGACGCGCGAATGCCCACGGCACCGTTGGTGGTGGAGTCAGTAATCGCCGCATTGATATGACCGTTGTTGGTCAGCGTACTGTTACCGCTGCCCTGCATGCCTGTGCTGCCCGCATTAGAAACGTTCTGGTTGCTGCCATCCTTTTCAATAAACAGACCCGCGTTGAGCGTGCCATTGTTGATGGCCTTGGCGTCCGTCGTCAGCATACCAACAGAGTCTGGGCTACTGCCGCTGCTGCGCCAGGCGTTGATCGCCCCGTCGTTTGTGATGATGGCATCATTGTCCGCGCGCATCACCGCCGATGCCCCGTCAACCGCCAGGCTCCCGTCGCTGGTGACCAAACCAGACGCATTCGCACCTGTGGCATATATAACGTTTAAATCTCCGGTTGAAACCGTGGCGTTGTTGTTGTGTACTCCTTTGTCATCCCAGACATGGTAGGTCAGGTTGATACTGGTATTTTCCTCTTGTGCCAACATGCCGCTAATAATCGCGTCGTAGGTGTTTTGCGCTTCAACAGACGAGTCAATAACCTCACCATTTACTGTTGCACCCGCCGTCAGCCAGTACTGGATCTGCGGTTTTCCAGCATAAGCCCCCTGGCCTGTCAGGAAATCATTAACATCTGCAATGTCAGTGGATGAATGAATAACGAAGTCTTTATTCCCCAATAGCAGGGCCTTATTCCCGACCTGCTCGTAGTGGGGCAGCGTGATGGTGAAATCGTATTTCGCACTTTGCGCTTCAAGATTTTGGGTATCAGATGAGAGCACGATCGCCGGGCGGAAATGGATAAAGTTATCAGAACGCCATTCGGTACGGCTGGTCGCACTCCCGCTGCCGTCCGCTTTTGCCAGTACAGAATTTTTAGTCAACAGGTCGATGGTATTTGCAGCTGCTGCAATCGGCGTGTTCGCATCGCTTGAACCTACATTGATATTGGCCTGCCCGCCGGTTGCCGCCACCGACGCGATCCCGAAATTATTAAAGATACGAATCGAGTTTGGGTCGTAAACCGGCAACAACATGTCGCTGACGGCCGTGTCATCGGCAGCAATAAACGTCGAGGAATCATAAATGCTGATGACCTGATAACTGCCGTCAAGGCCTGGCACTTCGACGTTCAGTTCCTGGCTTTCCTGAGGTCTGGCCGGAGAAGGCGAATACGTGTACTGATCAATGTTTGCCGCTGTTATTGGCGTAGCAGCCCCGGTTGAATCCGTGGCTTCGATAGTGATGATGCGGTTTGGATCGGTCCCCGTCCCGGTTCCACCGGGGTCAGGAAGCGCATTCAGTACCGTGACCCCCGTACTGCTGCCGTTCGTCCCCGTGGCAATGTTGGGTATCGCGCCAGTAATATTCAGTTCGGTGCCTGGGGCGTAATGATTTGCCAGTGGCTGACCATCAATGGTAAACGCGTAACCCGTCTCTTTAACCGCATCGTAAACCGGTAGAAACAGGTAGTTTGGATAAGCCGCGCTCCACGTCACATCTACAGCGCTGGCTGTCGGGCCATAAACACCGGCAACAATCAGCGCAGTAGTTAATAATTTTCGGCCTCCACGCCCGGTCTTCGATCCTTTTTTCCCTGTTCGGGATGTTTCTGCAACGGCAATAAAACTGTTCGCCACATGGCTCCATACCAAACGATAAATATTATTCATAAGTCATCTCTGCAAGGCCGCATAATGAAATAGCGCGTTGACACAAATAAACAACAAGAAACACTTGTCGAAACACTTTGAGTAACATTAGTACAAGGTTGAGTTTTGAGATGGCGAAAGAGTAAATAAGTCTTATTTAACGGATGCTTTTATATAATGTGCAGGTTCAGTGAAGAAACTCATGATGAGCTCTGTTTATTATTGCAACGGTATGATGGTTACGTCTGCTCATCGCTCATAGCGGACCTGACAGGCAGCTGGCTGGTCCGCTGCGTGCCAAAAACAGGCATTGCCAGCTCTAGCATTTTTAGGTTTGTATAGTCGGGCTAACGACCCTACGTGCTGGGGGCAGGTCACATACGCTATGCAGCAGCTCAGCAAAGAGAAGAGCGAACTTGGTTACGGGAAACCGTTATGATGAATAAGGCTCCCATTGAAGGAGCCTTACTTTTTGATAGGGATGATGAATATTATCCGAGGCTTACTGGCTTTACACCTTTCTTCGGCCCGACCATATCCATGTCTTTTTCCTTCTGACCAACTTTGGCAAGTTTGTTGCCGTCGATGGAAGCCCAGAAGTCGAGAGAGCGTCTTGCACCAGCCATAGCTTTATCAGAAGTGATTTTTCTATGTTGTTTGATCATGTTTAACCTCTTTGGCTATAGATCTTATGGATAATTTTATAACAAATGCGTTCATTAAACAAACAGCCCATCGACTGCTGATTGAGATTGTCATTCTTCATCTGGGTCAATGCCATTCACTTTCAATCGTATGGTATTGAGGATGTCGCGCACATCTGCAGACATCTTACTGTGGTCATCCCATACCTGGGCAAATCCGTAGCTCCTATAACGCGGTTGTGCATCTTCAGTAGGATCTTGAATATAGACGTCGTCAAGCTCCGCGATCTGGCAGAAGGTAGTCGCGTAAATAAGTGCGATGATCAATACGTTGCCTGTTAGGTCGGTATCTTCATCTGAAATGAAGTTTTCTAACATGCAAATTGAGAATTGCTCACGGCGCCAGTCGTATTTACAAATGATAACCGCATGAAGCTGTTCCGGCTCATCACGGTCGATCAGCTTTAAAGTTATATCCAGTATTCCGTCTTCAGAGTTACCGCTATAGGTCTGCATCGCCCATCGCCAGTCCAAGGGGCTTTGTAAATTTGCGTCTTCAAGCTGGCGTCTCTCTTCGTCGCTCAAAACGCCTACTGAGATATTAGTCCATCCAAGTATTTCAATAGCTTCTTGTGTTGTTGCCAGGCAATGATCATGTATTTGCTGAGTAGATAGGAAGCTCACTTCATGTCGTCCTTTTCTTCTATCCCATGGCTAATATATCGTTCAGGTGTGAAAGTAGGCGAGTTATTCTGACCTGCCCCCCCGCTATACGTGGTTTTAGAGGGCTGACGTGACCTGTTCCCAGTTGATTGACACACGGCATGTTAGCAAGATTCATGGTGACTCAATTACGAACGTCTGCTGATCGCTAAAAGCAGCCCGAACACCTGGTTTAATATCCCCTGCAATTCCAAAATTCAATTTTCACTATATAGTGATTTGCGCCGAAGACTTTCAGTTTCCAATAATTAAGCAAGGTTTTACTGTTGACTTATCCAGTACTTTTAGCAGAAGGTGGAGGGGTAAAAAGATTCGCCCCCGAATGGTGCACGAACACCAAAAGAGGGCTAACCACAAACGTTAACTAATTAGGAGTAACGCTATGGCTGTTGCCAATAGTAACACATTCGCTCGCCCTGAAATCACTGCTGCTCAATCCGTTATTGCGGGGAACATCGCAGCTTTATTAAAAATACCGTTGAGTGCCACGCATGATTTATTCCAGGTTGTGGATATTTGCCAACGTTATGCTGATGAATTAATCGAAGTTAATAATCACGCTGAATATATGGCGTTATGCGGGCGTTTACTGGCGGGGTTGAATGTACTGAAAGTGGTTTTAAAATCGCCGTTGCCAAAACATCTTATTGAGCAATTAACGGTGAATGACAATAATTACGATGAATATCGCAGTCCACTTTCAACAGATTCAGAGACAACCTGTGAATATTGTTGCGCATTAACCATGGTGTTACTGAACCAACAGATCACGCTGGATCAGCAGGAACAGATCAGCGAATTATTATTTGAATTACTGAGCATGCTGGCAGAGGATTTGAAAGCGCCGCGTTTTATCCGCACCACGACAGGGCTGGCAATGATAGAGGGTGAGGCCGTGCCGGGCATTCATTAAACAACTCTAAGGGGCGGTACCTGGTGACAGGTATCGCTGGTGTATCTGCCTTATCCCCCCCTGAAATAACTGACCAAAACAGCGGAATATATTACCGATCAGCATCGTCAATATTAGTTCAAAAAAAACCATGGTGCACCTGGCTTCCTGGCAGTTATGTGATATTGAGCTCGTCGATATTTTATATTTCGCCACATTTCTCCCTATTTGGTTAATGATGGCACTCAACAGAAGGACTGTTCTTTAATTTAACGTTATAAACGGGATGGTTATATTCATGCATTACCAACCCATAATCAACAACCAGAAACCATAACTAAGGAGGCATTAATTGAACCATAAATTAGGATCTTTATAAAACAATCTATTACATGGAGTAATAATTTATGTCCATCATTAAACAGACTAATCCCTGGTATATTGGCACTGTATCAGGGATGGCATCCTATATCGACTCGGCCGCGATTGTATCAAGCGGAACCGCTCTGGTTATCTATTCAAAAACGATTGGCGTCACAGCAGGGCAAATCGGTATTTTCTCCGGTGTATTAACACTCTGTATTGCCCTGGGGGCTTTTTTCGGCGGCCGTTTAGGCGACATGTTCGGCAGAAAAAAAATATTCATCACCACAATGGCAATGATTGTCGTTGGCGCATTGCTAATGGCATTCGGTCGAACATTTCCCCTCTTACTTCTCGGCACTCTTTTATTGGGTCTGGCGACAGGTGCAGATTTACCGGTTTCTCTGGCGACCATCTCGGAGGCGGCAACGGATAAAAATCGCGGGAAAATTATTGGACTGTCTAATCTTTTGTGGGCTGGCGGCGTAAGCGTATCAATGGCCATCGCTTCAGTAGTCGGCAGTTGGGGCATTTTAGGCGCGCAAATTCTTTACTTCCATATTGGAATTACTGGTATCGCATTATTAATCCTGCGCTCGCTTATCCCTGAATCTCCCCTGTGGTTGGCCGCACACCATGAACGCCTCTGTGGAGTAAAAACGATTCGCGCCCAAACAGCCTCATTCAAAGATTTATTTAACAGAAAATATCTCACTCCGTTTATCGCACTTTGTCTTTTCTATATGTTGACTAACCTGGCGGCTAACACCAGTGGGCAATTTGGTGCATATATTGCCGTTAATATCGTCGGTATACCGATTGAAACCCACTCATTTTGGAGCTTATTAATGCTTCCGGTATGTATTGTCTCTGGGGTTGCCTTTATGAAACTGGTTGATACTCCCAAAAGAATGACCGGATTTATTGTTGGCGCATTTTTCTATACCGCAGGGTTTGTTATGCCGGTTTTATTTAACTTTGCACCGTTCTCCTGGTTCTGCGCCATGTTATTTACCAGCACAGGGGCCGGACTGGCATTTGAAGGCATTATGAAAGTATGGTCGCAGGAATCATTTCCCACGATGTTACGCTCAACGGCGCAGGGCATCATCGTTGCGGTATCCAGGCTGACCTGCGGGCTACTGGCATTTGTGACCCCCTTATTACTCGAAATGGGAACAACTTTTTTATATACCGTCCTCTCATGTATGGCCGGTGTCGGTATGGTTATCGGTTGGCTCTGCTTTCATGGCAACCAGCGCAATGAGTTTAATTCCGAGGCAGATATTATTCAAAACCATCATTAATACGTAAAAGGACTGACGATAATGCAAAGAAAATATGAAGTGGCTGCATATTATTTCCCCAATTTCCACTGTGATCCCAAAGTAGAGCAATGGCACGGCAAAGGTTGGACCGAATGGGAACTGGTGAAAAATGCTACCCCACGGTTTGTCGGCCATATGCAACCCAAAGTGCCGCTATGGGGTTATGAAGATGAAGCTGACCCAGTGGTTATGGAAAAGAAAATTAGCGCAGCCGCCGGGCACGGGATCTCTGCCTTTATCTTTGACTGGTACTGGCACCAGGAGGGGCCATTTCTTGAACGCTGTCTTGACGAAGGCTATTTAAACGCCGCCAACAATAGTGATGTTAAATTTGCCATTATGTGGGCCAACCATGACTGGCTGGAGATTCATCCGGCTACCCGTTATCAGCCTTACCCAACCCGCCTCACGGGGGCTGTCTCCGAGCAGATATTTATAGATGCAACCGAGCATATTATTGAACGCTATTTCACTCATCCTTCTTACTGGAAGTTAGACGGGAAATTTTATTTTTCGATTTACGAGATGATGAGCCTGGTTAAAGGCCTGGGTGGGCTGAGCAATACCAAAAGAGTGCTGGAGGATTTTCGAGCAAAAATTCGCGCGCGCGGGCTGGGCGAGTTGCATCTCAATGCCGTGGTATGGGGCATAGAAACCTTACCAACCGAAAATACGCTTATCGATGCTGATAAGGTGATTGAGTATCTGGGAATTGACAGCGTGACCAGCTACGTGTGGGTTCATCATATTACACCGGGTCATTTTCCTGATTGCCCCTACAACGAGATCCGCGAATGCGCCAAAGCAGAACATGCACGCCTGAGCAGCCAACACGCGCTCCCTTATATCCCCAACGTAACAGTCGGCTGGGATTCTTCCCCCAGAACGGTGCAAACCGACTGCTTCGATGACATTGGCTATCCCTGGTTCCCGGTGTATACGGATAATTCCCCTGCGGAATTCGAAAAGGCGCTGCAGGACGTTAAGAACTTTATGGATACAGAAAAATCGGTATTTCCCGTTTGTACGATCAACGCGTGGAACGAATGGACGGAAGGGAGCTATCTCGAGCCAGACACCGTTAATGGTTTTAGCTACTTAGCAGCCGTCAAAAAAGTATTTAGCTAAAGTAATGTATCCAGAGGCGCTACCCGGTGCGGAATTTTATTTCCGCATCGTTCTCACTTTTATCATGTCAGGAAACAGGACATTCTGGCGTTAACAATCGCCACGCAACCGTTTTCCTTGCTGCATGTTCATGCTATTCTCTGAGCCCTTCTGACCGACCGAGCCACGTTCGGTGATGTTTGCATACCCACAGGAGTTTTGAGACGCATGTCCTCCAACCAGACCCCGGCGCGTATCGCCATTGTCATGGGTTCCAAAAGTGACTGGGCCACCATGCAGTTTGCCGCAGAAATCCTCACCGCCCTTAATGTCCCACACCACGTTGAAGTGGTTTCCGCACACCGCACTCCCGATAAACTCTTCAGCTTTGCCGAACAGGCGAGCAGCAACGGTTATCAGGTGATTATTGCAGGTGCAGGCGGTGCGGCGCATTTACCGGGTATGATCGCGGCGAAAACCCTGGTTCCGGTGCTGGGTGTGCCAGTCCAGAGCGCGGCTTTAAGCGGCGTCGACAGTCTCTACTCTATTGTTCAAATGCCACGCGGTATTCCGGTTGGTACGCTGGCAATCGGCAAAGCCGGTGCGGCCAACGCTGCTTTACTGGCGGCGCAAATTCTCGCTCTGCACGATAAAGATCTCAATCAGCGCCTGGCAGACTGGCGTCAAAGCCAGACCGACGAAGTGCTGGAAAACCCGGACCCACGGGGTGAAGCATGAAACGCGTTTGCGTGTTGGGTAACGGCCAGTTAGGCAGAATGCTGCGCCAGGCGGGCGAACCGCTGGGCATCGCGGTTTATCCGGTGGGTCTTGACGCTGAACCTGAAGCCGTACCATTTGCGCAAAGTGTTATCACCGCAGAAATTGAGCGCTGGCCTGAAACCGCCCTCACCCGCGAACTGGCGCGCCACAATGCATTTGTGAACCGCGATGTTTTCCCGATTATCGCCGACCGTCTGACGCAAAAACAGCTGTTCGATAGACTCGAACTGGCGACCGCACCGTGGCAGTTGCTTTCCAGCCGCGACCAATGGGCTGACGTGTTCCACAACCTTGGCGAACTGGCGATTGTGAAGCGTCGCGTTGGCGGTTACGACGGACGCGGACAGTGGCGTTTGCGCAGCGATGAAACCAGCCAATTGCCCGATGAGTGCTACGGCGAGTGTATCGTTGAGCAAGGCATTAACTTTTCCGGCGAAGTTTCGCTGGTTGGCGCACGCGGGCATGACGGCAGCACGGTGTTTTATCCGCTAACTCACAACCTGCATCAGGACGGTATTCTGCGCACCAGCGTGGTTTTCCCGCAGGCAAACATTGAGCAACAGCAGCAAGCGGAAGCGATGCTTTCGGCAATTCTGCATGAGCTGAACTATGTCGGCGTGATGGCGATGGAGTGCTTCGTCACGCCTGCCGGGTTGCTGATTAACGAACTGGCACCGCGCGTGCACAACAGCGGCCACTGGACACAAAACGGCGCATCTATCAGCCAGTTTGAGCTGCATCTGCGCGCCATTGTTGATCTGCCGTTGCCGCAACCTGTCGTTAATTCACCGTCAGTAATGATCAACCTTATCGGTACCGATTTAAATTACGACTGGCTGAAACTGCCGTTGGTGCATTTACACTGGTACGACAAAGACGTGCGTGAAGGTCGTAAAGTCGGCCATCTCAATCTTAATGACAGCGATAACGACAGACTGGGCGCAACGCTTGAAGCGCTGGTGCCGTTGTTACCCGTGGAATACGCCAGTGGGATTGCCTGGGCGCAAAGCAAACTCTAATCACAGCGGCGGGTAGCGTTAAGCGCTTACCCGCCCTGCCATTCCAGCCCCTTCCTTTCTTTTTTGCATGCAAAAGCGCACAATCCCCAGCGTTTCTGGCCTCACTCGCTTTAAGGTTATCCATGCAAAACGCTCGTCCCAATACTCAACATTATGAACATCTGCTGCGCGCCGATATTCCGCTTATCGACGTGCGTGCGCCGGTTGAATTCGCTCAGGGAACAATGCCTGCCGCAGTAAATTTACCGTTGATGTCAGACGACGAACGTGTCGCGGTAGGCACTTGTTACAAGCAACACGGTCAACAAGCCGCGATTGAATTGGGCCACAGTCTGGTACATGGCGATATCCGCGAAGCCCGTTTAGAGAAGTGGCTGGAACAATGCCGCCAAAACCCACAAGGATACCTGTGTTGTGCCAGAGGCGGCCTGCGTTCCCACCTGGTTCAACAGTGGTTGTATGAAGCGGGTGTCGACTATCCGCTGGTTGAAGGTGGTTATAAAGCGCTGCGCCATTATGCGATGGGCGTGATTGAATCCCGCTCGCGCTGGCCGATGGTGCTGGTCAGTGGCAACACTGGCGGCGGCAAAACGATCCTTATCCGTTCACTGCCAACCGGCGTCGATCTTGAAGGGCTGGCACACCATCGTGGTTCGTCATTTGGCCGCACCATTGTCGAACAACCTTCGCAAACCAATTTCGAAAATAGCCTCGCAGTGACGTTACTCAAAAAAAGTGATGGCGCGGAAGTGACGTGGGTTGTCGAAGATGAAGGCCGAATGATTGGCTCGCGCCACATCCCGGAGTGTTTCAGAGAGCAGATGCAACGCTCACCGATTGTGGTGATTGAAGATCCCTTCGAGCAGCGTTTAGAGCGTCTAAAAACCGAATATTTCCTGCAAATGAGCGAAGCATTTTTGTCGGTAAGCGATGAAGAAACCGCATGGCTTAACTACGGCGAATATCTGCATCACGGCCTGTTTGCCATTCGCCGCCGTTTAGGGATGGAACGTTTTGCGCAGTTCAGCGCGCTGCTGGATGACGCGCTGGTTCAGCAACGAAAAACCGGTTCAGTAGATGGGCATCTGGCCTGGCTTTCGCCGCTGCTCGAAGAGTATTACGACCCGATGTACCGCTACCAGCTCAGCAAAAAAGCCGACAATATTGTGTTTCGTGGTGACTATCAGCAGGTAGAAGCCTGGCTTAACAACAATATTTAAATCAAACAGGCTAATGCCAAACACAACATTAGCCCGTGAATAACCCGCTACGAAGCGACAAACTGGCGGAATAACGCCTTACCTTTCAGTAAGCGCACACCTAACCAGCCGCCGCACAGTGAAAGCAGCACCGCGCCGCTCACTGGCAGAATGACCCATAGCCGCCAGTCAGGCTCCCATGGGAAATCAAACACCCGCGTCTGCAACAGCCCCAGCGCAGTTTCAGCCCCCATGGCGGCAACCAGCCCGGAGACAAACCCCAGCACCGCAAACTCACACCACAACGTGGTGCGCAGTAGGCGTTTTCCGGCTCCCAGGGTGCGATACACCACCAGTTCTTGATGGCGCTGGCGCATTCCAACCTGAACCTGTGCCAGCAACAGCAACACGCCGCAAGCGGTAACCAGCACGACCATCACTTCCAGCGCCCGGCTAACCTGCTCCAGCACCTGCCCAACCTGGCGTAATATCGCGCCAATATCCAGCAAGCTAACCGTTGGGAATTCACGGTTCAGCTGCGTCAACATGCCGTTCTTTCCTTCCAGACGGAAACTGGTTAACCAACTTTGTGGCTGATTATCCAAAGCGCCTGGCGGGAAGATAAAGTAGAAATTAGGCCGCAGGCTCTCCCAGTCAACTTTGCGCAAACTGGTCACTTTGGCGGAAAAATCCTGAGTATCGCCCATAAACGTGACGGTATCGCCAAGCCCGATACTCAACCGCTTTGCCACACCTTCATCCATGGAAACTTCGCCCGCTTTTGGCGGCCAGCTCCCCGCAAGAATCGGGTTATGCGTCGGCTTCTGGCTTTGCCATGTCAGGTTTAGCTCGCGGTTAAGGGCTTCATCCGGGTTACCTTCCGTAGATTTACCGTTTATCGCCGTCATACGCACGCGCACAATCGGGTAGAACGACTCGGGGATAATCTGGTGTTCAGCCAAAAACTCTTTCACCGGCTGTACCTGTTCAGTAGCTATGTTTAGCAGGAAATAGTTCGGGCTTTCTGGCGGTAATTGTTGCTGCCAACGGTCGAGTAAATCGCCACGCAGCACCAGCAATAATGCCAGTAACATAAACGACAGCGAGAACGCAGCCAGTTGGCTCAACGTTGCCCAGGGCTGGCGCAACAAGCGGTTCACGGCCAGACGCAACGCGAGGTTTTTTAGCGTCAGTTTTTTCAATAACCGTAATACGCCCCAACCAACAATGCCGCACAACGCGGCCAGAACCACGGTTCCCGCCAGCACCGCCCACAGCAACGTGCTTCCGCCCATCAGTAACGCTAACAGGGCCACCACCACGATAGTAATAATCGGCAAGTAGATTTTCAGCGGCCAGACGTTTGCCACCGCATCACGGCGTAACACCCGCAACGGTTGTGTTGCCAGCAATAAACGATACGGGCGCAGACCCACCAGCAGCGAAATCACCACCATCGAACCAATAGCCCAGATCCAGGGCCATAGACTTGCAGGCGGAAGTGCCGCTGGCAAAACCGGTTTTAGCAGGCGCATTAACACGGCTTCAAACACCAGGCCAGCCGCACCACCGGTAATTGCAGCGAGTGCTAAAACCATCAGCCACTGGCCGATAATCAACTTACGTAGTGCCGCGCGCCCTGCCCCAAGGGTTTTCAGAATAGCCACTAAATCGTAGCGGCTGCGGCAGTAATGGTTCATCGCTACAGCAACGGCGGCCACCGCCAACAGCAGCGTCAGCAGTGCGGAAAGCAGCAAAAATTGCTGTGACCGTTCGAGGGATTTGCCGAGCGCGCCGTCATCTTGCTCCATGCCGTACCAGCGTTGTTCAGGCTTCAGTTTCGGTAGCAGGTAGTTTTCAAATTTATCGAGCTGTTGCGGTGTGCCACCAAATTTGTAGCGCCAGGTGATGCGGCTTCCCGGCTGTACCGCGCCGGTTTTTTCCACATCAGCCAGGTTCATCATTAAACGTGGTGCCATCTGGAAGGGATTAAAACCAGAATCAGGTTCCTGAATCACTTCGCCCGCAATACGCAAAGTGGTGTCGCCAACATCCAGCGAATCCCCGACTTTGAGATTGAGCAGTGCCATTAAACGCGGTGCCAGCAACACACTGCCTGGCTCAGGTTTCAGCCCTGGCGGGTTGGTATCGAGCTGACCATACATCGGGTAGACATTATCTACCGCCTTTACCGATGCCAGTTGTGGCGTATCGCCAGCAAATGTCATGGTCGCGAAGGTCAGTTGCTTGCCGACTTTCAGGCCCGTTTTTTGTGCCTGGTCCAGCCATTCTTGCGGCACCTCCCGGGCGCTTCTCAGGGCGCGGTCGCCTGCCATAAAGTCGCGGCTTTGCTGATTTAACCCTTGTTCCATGCGATCGCTGATATTGCCCAGCGCCAGCACACACGCCACCGCCAGGCTCAATGCCAGCCAGACAATCAATAACGAGGGCGAGCGCCATTCACGCCAGAACCAGCGGGCAATCATGCTTCCTCCCACAATTGACCTTCGCGCAGGCGCAAGCGGCGGTCGCAGCGGGCAGCTAGTTGTTCATCGTGTGTCACGAGGATTAGCGTAGTGGCGAAATCACGGTTTAACGAAAAGAGTAAATCGGCAATGCGGTCGCCCGTGTGGCGGTCGAGATTGCCGGTCGGTTCATCGGCAAACAGCACGGCAGGGCGCCCATTAAATGCACGAGCCAGCGCCACGCGCTGCTGTTCACCACCTGAAAGCTGAGCCGGAAGGTGATCGAGGCGTTTGCCCAGGCCAAGTTGTTCGAGCAACGCTTTTGCCTGGGCACGGCTTGAAGCATCGTTTTCACCGCGTAACAAAGCAGGAAGCTCGACGTTTTCCAGCGCGTTTAGCGTTGGCACTAACATGAATGACTGGAACACAAAGCCGACGTTTTTCGCCCGCAGTGCCGCTCGGGCTTCTTCATCCATTGAGTGTAACGGCTGGCCGCACAGGTGAACTTCCCCGTCACTACCATCATCCAGCCCCGCCAGAATCGCCAGTAGTGTAGACTTCCCGGAGCCTGATTCACCGATTAACGCGATGGTCTGCGCCGGTTTGACAACCAGCTCAACTCCGGTAAGGATGGAGAGCTGATGTTCCCCAGTTCCTACGGACTTACTAAGATGATGAACTTCAACAATGTTTTCCGCTGGCATTTGCCCTTCCTGTTTCTGGCTTTCTTGACCATTCGCGCCGCACACGCGGACACGTTGTTGATTCTGGGTGATAGCCTGAGCGCCGGTTACAGAATGTCGGCAACCGCGGCCTGGCCTGCGCTGCTGGATGCAAAATGGCAGCAGCAAAATACCAAAGTCGTGAACGCCAGTATTAGTGGCGACACCGCGCCACAAGGGCTGGCACGGCTACCGGCGCTGCTGAAACAGCATCAGCCTCGCTGGGTATTAATTGAACTTGGCGGCAACGATGGTCTGCGTGGTTTCCAGCCGCAAGCTATCGAAAAAAGTCTGCGCCAGATAATAACCGATGTGAAAACGGCAAAGGCACAACCCTTGCTGATGCAAATAC
This sequence comes from Buttiauxella sp. JUb87, assembly GCF_004361975.1. Taxonomy (NCBI): domain Bacteria; kingdom Pseudomonadati; phylum Pseudomonadota; class Gammaproteobacteria; order Enterobacterales; family Enterobacteriaceae; genus Buttiauxella; species Buttiauxella sp. JUb87. The sequence continues at coordinate 199,743 of NZ_SNVY01000003.1, read as the reverse complement.
GTCTGCCCGCAAACTATGGCCGTCGTTATAATGAGGCGTTTAGCGCTATTTATCCGCAACTTGCCAAAGAGTTTTCGATTCCTCTGCTGCCATTTTTTATGGAAGAGATTTATTTGAAACCGCAATGGATGCAGGATGACGGTATCCATCCTAATAGTGATGCTCAACCGTTTATCGCCGACTGGATGTCTTCCCGTCTGGCTCCTTTAGTAAAACACGACTCATGAACAAGCGGAGCTTCGCGCGGGTAAAGTTATGCAAAAATCAGTTTTAATTACAGGTTGTTCCAGCGGTATTGGCCTGGCCTGCGCACAAGATTTAAAACAACAGGGTTACCGCGTTCTGGCGGCCTGCCGCAAGAGCGAAGATGTTGAACGCATGAATCAAGCCGGATTTACCGGTATCCTGCTCGATCTCGATTCGCCTGAAAGCGTGCAAGCGGCGGCGGCAGAAGTCATCAAACTGACGGGGAATCGCCTATTTGGGCTGTTTAATAATGGTGGGTTTGGTGTCTATGGGCCGCTACAAACGCTTTCCCGCGAACAGCTTGAGCAACAGTTTTCCACCAATTTATTCGGCACTCACCAACTGACAATGTTGTTGCTTCCCGCCATGTTGCCGCACCGCGAAGGGCGCATTGTGATGACCAGCTCGGTAATGGGGCTGGTTTCAACACCAGGCCGTGGCGCGTATGCCGCCAGTAAATACGCGCTGGAGGCATGGTCGGATGCGCTGCGCATGGAGCTGCATCACAGCGGCATCAAAGTCAGTTTGATAGAGCCGGGTCCTATCCGCACGCAGTTCACGCAAAACGTCAACCAGACTCAAGCCGACCATCCGGTAGAAAATCCGGGGATCGCCGCACGCTTTACGCTTGGCCCAGAAGCGGTAGTGGAAAAAGTGCGCCATGCTTTTGCAAGCCCGAACCCAAAATTACGCTATCCGGTGACGCTGGTCGCCCATGCTTTAACGTGGTTACGCCGCCTGTTACCAGGCCGTATGTTGGATAAAATTTTACGTGGTTAGTTGAAGCGCCTGCAGCCAACCCCCATGTAAATATTAAATATTTAAAAGAGAGTTAAGCCATGTCTGCACCGTACAATATTGATATCACCGAAGCGAACCTACACCAGACGCTGGAACAATCCGTGACCACACCGATTCTGTTCTACTTCTGGTCGGCGCGCAGCCAGCATTGCGAACAGTTAACACCGGTTCTGGATAAGCTTGCCGCGCAGTATCAGGGCCAGTTTATTCTCGCCAAAGTGGATTGTGATGCCGAGCAAATGGTCGCGTCACAATTTGGCTTACGCAGCATTCCTACCGTTTACCTGTTCCAGAATGGCCAACCGGTAGACGGTTTCCAGGGGCCACAGCCCGAAGAAGCGATTCGCGCTCTGTTGGAAAAAGTGCTGCCACGCGAAGAAGAGTTGAAAGCGCAAGAAGCGATGCTGCTGATGCAGGAAGGCAAACATGCTGAAGCGCTGCCGTTGCTTAAAGATGCGTGGCAACTGTCAAACCAAAACAGCGAAATCGGCCTGATGCTGGCGGAAGTGCAGATTGCGCTGAACCGCAGCGAAGAGGCTGAAGCGGTGCTGAAAACCGTTCCTTTGCAGGACCAGGACAGCCGCTATCAAGGCCTCGTTGCCCAGATTGATTTGCTCAAACAAGCTGCTGACACCCCAGAGATTCAATTGCTACAACAACAAGTTGAGCAAGATCCTGAAAATGCGCTGTTAGCCAGCCAACTGGCGCTGCAACTGCATCAGGTTGGGCGGAATGAAGAAGCACTGGAATTGCTGTATACCCACCTGAAGAAAGATCTCGGGGCTGCAGACGGCCAGGTGCGCAAAATGATGATGGAAATCCTCGCAGCCCTGGGGACAGGTGATGCGTTGGCATCGAAGTATCGCCGCCAGATTTATTCACTGCTGTATTAAGTGCTTATTGAGTAAATTCCCTCTTCGCTATACCCGTTAGCATTCGAGTTGCAGCCAACACCCCTGCAGCTTGAAGGATGACGGGTATAGCAGGAAGTCACAGAATGTTTCCGCGTTAAGGGTTAGACTTACATCAAATAAACAATGGAGGTTTTTTTGATGCTAATCGTCATTCCTGTACTAATCCTCGTCGCGCTGATCATCGTCGGCGCCGGGGTAAAAATCGTGCCACAAGGCTACCAATGGACCGTGGAGCGCTTCGGCCGTTACACCAAAACTCTGATGCCGGGCTTAAGCCTTGTGGTGCCATTTATGGACCGCGTTGGCCGCAAAATCAATATGATGGAGCAAGTGCTCGACATCCCGTCCCAGGAAATCATTTCTAAAGATAACGCCAACGTCGCTATCGACGCCGTGTGTTTTATCCAGGTCGTTGACGCCCCACGTGCAGCGTATGAAGTCAGCAATCTTGAGCTGGCGATCATGAACCTCACCATGACAAATATTCGTACTGTGTTGGGTTCGATGGAGCTGGACGAAATGCTGTCGCAGCGTGACAACATCAATACTCGCCTGCTGCATATCGTCGATGAAGCGACCAATCCTTGGGGCATCAAAATCACCCGTATCGAGATTCGGGACGTGCGCCCACCGGCTGAACTGATTGATGCGATGAATGCGCAGATGAAAGCCGAGCGAACCAAACGCGCCTACATTCTGGAAGCCGAAGGGATCCGTCAGGCTGAAATTGTGAAAGCTGAGGGTGACAAGCAATCGAAAATCCTGAAAGCCGAAGGTGAACGCCAGTCAGCATTCCTGCAAGCTGAAGCCCGTGAGCGTAGTGCTGAAGCGGAAGCCCGTGCCACGCAAATGGTCTCTGAAGCGATCGCCAAAGGCGATATTCAGGCAATTAACTACTTTGTTGCCCAGAAATATACCGATGCGCTGCAACAGATTGGTTCTGCCAATAACAGCAAAGTGGTGCTAATGCCGCTGGATGCCACCAGCCTGATGGGCTCGATTGCCGGGATCAGCGAACTTATCGCGCAAAGCGGTACTGAGCGTAAAAAATGATAGCCCTGCTGTTTTCCCACGCGCACATCTTCTGGCTGACGCTAGGCGGTTTACTGTTGGCGGCTGAAATGCTCGGTGCCAGCGGTTATCTACTGTGGTGTGGCGTGGCGGCGGTATTAACCGGTTTGCTGGTTTGGGTCGTGCCGTTGGGCTGGGAATGGCAAGGCGTTTGCTTTGCTGTTTTAACGATGGTCGCCGCATTTTTGTGGTGGCGCTGGCTGTCGACGCGTAAACAGCAGGAACCCGGCGAAGTGCTCAATCAGCGTGGTCACCAACTTATTGGTCGGCATCTGCGTCTGGAAACTGATTTGGTCAACGGACGCGGTCATGTGCGCGTCGCGGATAGCTCATGGCCGGTAATGGCCGACAGCGATTTAGTGGCCGGTACAGAGATCGTCGTGATAGCCGTTGAAGGGATTACCTTGAAGGTTCAGGCGGTATAATTTCGGTACCAGATTTACTTTTCAAAAAACGTCGTAACTTGTTATGCCGCTTGCGTAAAACAAGCGGTATTTATCTTTCTATGGCTCCCGCATTACCCATCCTGCCAAGCGACAGAAACTACGAATCATGCACATTTAATTCATGTTACTAATCTATTTCCCTCACTCATACACAAAATAGATTAAATAACTGATATATAAGTCATATTTTTTCTTTCCTGTTGATTTTTCTTCCGTAAAGCTGCGCCACATCACAGTACAAGACCCGCATACGATTATGCTTCCGCAGACATCATGCCGGGTTCCCCGGCAACGTTTTTTTGCCTCAGGGAGAGAGCCGTGTCGTTAAAAGGACTGCGTTTTACACTGGAAGTGGAAGGACTGGAGCCGGACACTTTTGCGGTGGTGAGCTTTCGCCTGCTGCAGCACAACTCCGCTGCATTTGTCCTCGATGCTGACGTCGCCAGTAAGTCTTTCCGCCAGACGGCTGACCCATTGCTGGAGAAAAACGTCACCCTGACGCTCTGGCAGGGGCAGAAAGTCCTGCGCCATGTCAGCGGCATTATTGCCACCTTCGGCATGAGCGAGCACAACGGCTGGCAGATGCAGTACACCCTGCGTATTCATCCTCCCCTGTGGCGCTGCGGTCTGCGCCAGAACTTCCGCATCTTCCAGCAGCAGGATATTCAGACCATCACCGCCACGTTGCTGGCAGAAAACGGCGTCACCAACTGGACGTCGGTGTTTTATGAATCCCATCCGGCCCGCGAGTTCTGCGCCCAGTACGGGGAAAGTGACTTCGCTTTTTTATCCAGACTGTGGGCCGAAGAAGGCATTTTCTTCTTTGACGACGTCTCCCCGGACGGGGTGCAGCGGCTGATGCTGACTGATGATGTGACCGGCCTGCGCAGGATGCAGGATGCCTTTCCCTTTAATCCGAATGTATCGACTGGAACCACCACGGAGCACATCAGTGTGTTTCGTCACGAAGCGGGCATTGCGCCATCATCGGTCACCAGCCTGGATTACACCTTTAAGATGCCGGACTGGCCGGGGGTCTATCGCCATAAAGCACAGAGCCTGAATGGCCAGCGCACACAGTATGAAGTGCTGGATTATCCAGGGCGTTTTAAGGATGAACAGCACGGCGAAGATTTCACCCGCTATAAACTGGACGCCTGGCGTAACCAGGCCGAAACCGCCACTGGCACCAGCAACTCTCCGGCGCTGTCGCCTGGCGTGCGTTTCCCCCTTGCCGGCCACCCGATAAAAAGCCACAACCGGCAATGGCAGGTCATCAGCAGTGCGATGACCGGTGAGCAGCCGCAGGCCCTGCACGGCAGTCGCGGCGAGGGCACCACCCTCACCAACCGGTTTGTGGCCATACCGGGAGACCGCACCTGGCGCCCGAATCGCCCGCAGAAACCAAAGGTCGACGGCCCGCAGAGCGCGGTGGTCACCGGTCCGCCGGGGGAGGAAATTTTCTGCGACGAACACGGGCGGGTGCGGGTGAAATTCCGCTGGGACCGTTATCACGGCGAAACAGAAGACAGCTCGTGCTGGATACGGGTGTCGCAGGCGTGGGCCGGTGCCGGCTTCGGTCACCTGGCGATACCGCGTGTCGGCCAGGAAGTGATAGTCGATTTCCTCAACGGCGACCCGGACCAGCCCATCGTCATGGGGCGTACGTATCATGAAGATAACCGCTCACCAGGTAGCCTGCCGGGGACGAAAACCCAGATGACCCTGCGATCGAAAACCTACCAGGGCAGTGGGTTTAATGAACTGAAGTTCGACGATGCGACAGCCAATGAGCAGGTGTATCTCCATGCGCAGAAAAACATGGACACCGAGGTGCTCAATAACCGCACCACTGATGTGAAAGTCAACCACACCGAGACTATTGGTAATAACCAGAGCATCACCGTCGGGCTGGGGCAGACGGTGAAGGTCGGCAAAGAGAATGCCGGCGGGCATGACCAGAACATCACCGTGGCGCACGACCGCAGTATCACGGTACACAATGACCAGACCCTGAAAGTCACCCGTGACCACACCGTGAATACCGGTCGTGATGACGCGCTGTATGTGGCAAATGACCGCAAAGTGACGGTGGAAGGCAGCCAGGCGCACAAAACCACGAAAGACCACCTCAGCCTGGTGGAAGGTAACCACAGCCTGGAGGTCAAAGGTGACCTGGCCCAGAAAGTGGCCGGTGCGCTGGGCACGGATGCACAGGGCGATATCGTGCTGCAGAGCAATACGAAAATCACCCTGAAAATGGGCAGCTCATTTATCGTCATCCATCCCGGCGGTGTGGATATCAGCGGGCTGAAAATCAACCTTAACAGCGGCGGCAGTCCGGGGACACCGGTGCAGACGCAGCTTCCGGCGGTGCTGAGTGCGCTGGCGGATGAGGATGATAATTCACCGAATGAGCCGGAAGATGAGGATGAATCTGACCAGTACAATATCCAGTTTCATTTTGCGAATGATGATGACACTCCTTATCGCCATACCAGATATATCGCTAAGTTTTCTGACGGAACGCAGCAGGAGGGAGTAACTGACAACGAAGGAAATACCAAAAACTTTAATACTGAGGATCAAGCTCAGGTAATTGAAGTCAGGTTGTTAAGCCAGAATATTGATATGATTTTAGGAGGAGTTCATGAGTAAAGAAAAAGGAAGTTCGAAAGGTACGAGTGAGAAAAAGAAACAGTGTATTAAAGAAGTTAAGGTTACTAATCAATTCAAAAAAATGATGAGTGAAGCTCTTGAAGCTACCAGAAAAGTTCTGGATCAGAGACAAAATGATCTAAGCGAAAAAGGATGGAGTAATGAAAAGCAGGAGGAGTTTTATCAAATATTTGGCGTGAAAGATAGTGCAGTGATAACCATCGATAGCGAGGAAGAAAAGAAAAAGGCTAAGGCTGCTGACCCAATTAACCCTATGGATCCCTACATTGAAAAACGGAATATTACAGCCTATATATTTATGCAGGAGAGTGTGGATAGATTAATCAATATATGTGACAGAATATCTGTCGAAAGCGACACTGAAAACAATGATTCAATTCTTCACGGAAATTTTTTAAACACCACCAACCTAAATAAGGGCTCTGCTAGTGTGCCAGCAAATCAGACTCTAGGCCTTAATATTGACCGGTATAATAAAATATTAAGAATAAATATCTATCAGAATTTTATAGGTAAGCCTTTGATGGGTTTTGAGTCCCAAACTTCTACACTTTGCCACGAACTCTCTCATTTTTACCGAAGTGGTGATAATGGCATATTCGGTGGGATGGGAACGATCGATATGTCAAAGAAAGGTAGAGAAAGACTATATTATGAATACGCAAATGAATTAATAGACACTAGTAGTCAATATGTTTTTAAAAACTCATACAATATTGAAAAATATTTTGAATTAGTATTGTAAACACTAAGAAATGAAATCAGAGCGGTAATTTTTCTATTATCTATTACTATACTGTGTAGCATTACTTTGCCAGAGGGTAAAGGTATGAAGTGTTTTCCTGACAAGACTAATACTATGAAAACAAGTTTACTTTGGGTGAGAATAGTATCAACACTATTTGTTTTTATGACTCCGCTGTTTTATGTGTCTGCAAGTGAGGATATGGTTCTTCAAAAATATGTCTATGGATTACGTCAAGTAAAAGAGGAAAAATACTTCCCTCCACTACTTGAACCAGTAAGCAATATAGAATTAAATGAAAACGGGACGATTAAAAAGGTATATTCTTTTTACAACATTAGTGATAACGAAAGTGAATTAGTGCAAGAAAAACATCTGATCAATATTCATTTGGGAGTACGCCAGGAAAACAATCACGCTTTAGCTACAGTCAGTTTTTATAACAGAAGTCAACAATCGTATTTTGTGCATAGAAGCAGACTTGATGAACCCAAAAGCTCACCTTTTTATCCGTTGTGTAGCCATACATTTTCGATAGCTACCGATAATATCCGATTGATTTATCTGGCAAAACGATGTCAGTTTGAAGACGAGAGTAATGATAAAGAATCAAACTGGTTGGAACTTCCAGCAGGTAAAACATTTTCTTATACGGTGATACTTAATGATGCTTATTTATTCCCCCCAGGAAATCGCCGTTACAATATCGGTTCAATGGAGTTCCTTCTGGCAAGTGATATATTTTTCCATGAAAAAAGAGTCAACAAATTTCTTTTTTCCATTCTTGACTGGAAATATTACTCATGTATTACACTAAAAAACGCCAACTATTTAAGAGGAGTTAACGGGTTATGCAAGGTACAATATAGATGGAAAAAAGACACTATTGAAGGATTAATGTATAAATTTTATCATTATGGTTTGAATTCTGACAATTATTTTGAAATCAGGTCTAATCAGGTTGTTGTTGAAATAAATGGGAACAAACTCACATCACCTTATGATATGAAAACAACTCAATTTACAGATTAAAAATATTATTTTAATGGGAATGCACTTGGTCCTTTAAAAGGGAATAAAACTATTTATGATCACTCCATCCTAAAATCGAGACAATGTATCAACATTATGTTAGCTCTTGAACAAAGTGATATATCAGCAGTTATAAATAACCTTACCAGAACAACCTGCGCCCTACCCCTTCTTACAACACCCCGCTAGATTATCAATTATCGGGCAATCCGCGCTATCGTCACCAGGGCAGGATTCGGCAAGCGCCAGCAATTGTTGGCGCATTGCCTGAAGTTCGCTGATGTGTTTTTCAATATCAGCCACTTTTTGCAGTGTTCTGGTTTTCACATCCGCACTGTGCCGTGCCGGGTCGTTGAATAAATTGACCAGTTCACGGCACTCTTCAAGATTAAAGCCCACCTGGCGAGCCTGTCGCAATAAGGTCAGTTCATCAAGATGCTTTTGCGTGTAACTCCGGTAGCCATTTTCGGCACGAAACGGCGCGGTCACCAGCCCTTTTTCTTCGTAAAAACGAATCGCTTTGCTGGTTAAACCGGTCTTTTTCGCTACATCACTGATGTTCATATTTTCCCCTTGACCTTCCCCTTGATGGAAGGTTTAACCTTTATCATAAGTCAACGAAGTCAGTCTGACGGTCAATATTTAACCTCACGATCATACAGGAATCTTATGATGTCTCATATTATCGATCTTAACCTGGATGGCCTGACCTGCGGCCATTGTGTCAAACGCGTTAAAGAGAGCCTGGAAAACCGCCCTGATGTTGAACAGGCAGAAGTGACGCAAACTCACGCCAGCGTAACGGGTACAGCTTCCGTTGAAGCGTTAATCGACACGGTGAAACAAGCCGGATACGAGGCGAGCGCAGCCAGCCACCCAAAGTCTGATCCGCTGGCAGAGTCATCAAACCCGTCGGAAGCACTGACAGCGGCATCCCCTTCGCTTCCGACAGCCACCGTTGATGACGACGAGAGCCAACAGTTGTTGATTAACGGCATGAGCTGCGCCAGTTGTGTGACCCGGGTACAAAGTGCGTTGCAAAACGTGCCCGGCGTCAGCATGGCGCGGGTAAATCTTGCCGAGCGCAGCGCCCTGATAATGGGCACTGCCTCTGCCGAATCTTTAGTCAAAGCCGTTGAAGGCGTCGGATATGGCGCTGAAGCCATCGAAGACGATGCGAAACGCCGCGAACGCCAGCAAGAAACCGCCAACGCCGCCGTGAAGCGCTTCCGCTGGCAGGCTATTCTGGCGCTGGCCGTGGGTATTCCGGTGATGGCGTGGGGAATGATCGGCGACAACATGATGGTCTCCGATGACAACCGCTCATTGTGGCTGGTTATCGGGATAGTCACCCTCGGTGTGATGGTGTTTGCCGGTGGGCATTTCTATCGCAGCACCTGGCGCAGTTTGCTCAACAAAACTGCCACCATGGATACGCTGGTGGCACTTGGTACTGGTGCGGCATGGATTTATTCCATCACCGTCAACCTCTGGCCGCAGCACTTCCCAATGGAAGCGCGCCACCTTTACTACGAAGCCAGTGCGATGATTATCGGCCTGATAAACCTCGGGCATATGCTGGAGCAACGCGCCCGCCAGCGTTCTTCTAAAGCACTTGAACGCCTGCTGGATTTAACTCCACCAACGGCGCGTGTGGTAACCGAAGAAGGTGAGAAAAGTGTCCCACTGGCCGAAGTTACCGCGGGCATGATTTTGCGCCTGACTACCGGCGACCGTGTACCGGTTGATGGGGAAATTACCCAGGGTGAAGCCTGGTTTGATGAAGCAATGCTGACAGGTGAGCCGGTGCCGCAGCAAAAATCGACCGACGAGTCGATTCATGCCGGGACGGTAGTGCAAGACGGCAGCGTGCTGTTTCGCGCGACAGCAACGGGTAACCACACCACGCTGTCACGCATTATTCGCATGGTGCGCCAGGCACAAAGCAGTAAGCCGGAAATCGGCCAACTGGCAGATAAAATCTCGGCGGTATTTGTTCCGGTGGTCGTGCTGATTGCGCTGTTTAGCGCCGCGATTTGGTACTTCTTCGGCCCGGCACCGCAAATCGTTTATACGCTGGTGATCGCTACCACCGTGCTGATTATTGCCTGCCCTTGTGCTCTGGGCCTGGCAACGCCGATGTCGATTATTTCCGGTGTCGGTCGTGCTGCTGAATTTGGTGTGTTAGTCCGTGATGCCGACGCGCTGCAACGCGCCAGTACGCTCGATACCATCGTGTTTGATAAAACCGGCACGCTGACCGAGGGCAAACCGCAGGTCATTGCCGTCGTCACGTATAACGGCAGCACTGAAGCCGACGCGTCGCGATTTGCCGCCGCACTGGAACAAGGTTCAAGCCACCCGCTGGCACGTGCCATTCTCGATAAAGTGAGCGGTGCCGAACTGCCACAGGTCAATGGCTTCCGCACCTTGCGTGGGTTAGGCGTCAGCGGCGAAACCGAGGGCAGACAATTGTTGCTCGGCAACAAAGCGCTGATGGATGAGCAGAAAGTAGATACCGCCCCAATGGCGGCAGAAATTGAAGCGCAGGCCAGCCGTGGTGCAACGCCGGTGCTGCTGGCCGTCGACGGCAAACTGGTCGCATTATTTGCCATCCGCGATCCCCTGCGAGCTGACAGCATCAGCGCCCTGCAACGTTTGCATCGTAACGGCTACCGCCTGGTGATGTTGACCGGCGATAACCCAACGACCGCCAACGCCATTGCCAAAGAAGCCGGAATTGATGAAGTGATCGCCGGGGTGCTGCCGGATGGTAAAGCCGAAGCGATTAAAAATCTGCAACAGCAGGGCCGCCAGGTCGCTATGGTGGGTGATGGCATTAACGATGCACCAGCCTTAGCGCAGGCTGAAGTCGGGATTGCGATGGGCGGTGGCAGTGATGTCGCCATCGAAACTGCCGCCATCACGCTGATGCGCCACAGTCTGGTGGGAGTGGCGGACGCGCTGGCGATTTCCAAAGCCACACTGAGTAACATGAAGCAGAACCTGGTAGGGGCGTTTATTTACAACACGCTGGGCATCCCAATTGCCGCAGGGATTTTGTATCCGCTAACCGGAACGTTGCTTAACCCGGTGGTTGCCGGTGCGGCAATGGCGCTGTCATCGATTACCGTAGTCAGCAACGCCAACCGTTTGTTGCGCTTTAAACCGAAGGACTAGCTGTCGGATGACGCTACGCTTTTCCGACCTACGGCTCGAGTGTTTACTGTTGTGAAATTTGCACCGGGCCAATCGCAGCGGTAGCATGACTTTTTTGCCAGGGAATCTGCCAATGGGTCTGCTATCGCGAATTAGCGCATTGTTTTCAAACCTTTCTAACACCCGCTATCCCTGGCCTGCTCTGGATATTGTGCTGCCCGGCCAGCGCCATCTGCACCTGGTCGGCAGTATTCATATGGGGACATGCGACATGTCCCCGCTGTCCGACAAGCTGCTTAATAAACTCAGGGACGCTGACGCACTGATTGTTGAGGCGGACATTTCCGAGAATAGCTCCCCCTTCCCCGATATTGCCGATGAACTGCCACTGGAGCAGCGCTTGTCTGCCGAAAACTGGGCACAAGTGGTGTCGTTAACCCAGGAAATGGGTATCCCGATGAGCCAAATAGATAACCAACCGGCGTGGCAAATTGCGCTAGTGTTGCAGGCTCACCAGGCGCAGCGTCTGGGTTTACGCGCCAATTACGGGATTGATTTTCAGTTACTGGAAGCGGCAAAAACCATGGCGGTTCCGGTTATTGAACTGGAAGGTGCGCAGCATCAAATTGATATTCTTACCCGTTTACCCGATGGCGGTATGCCGCTGTTAACCGACACGCTCACGCACTGGCATACCAATGCTCGTCTGCTGCAAATGATGATCAGCTGGTGGCTGGAAGCACCGCCACAAGGTGGCAATGTGCAATTGCCAAACACTTTTGGCGATGAGTTATACGATGTACTTATGGGTCAACGTAATCTGGCCTGGCAGCATTTCCTGCAACAATTGCCCGCCGGGCGCTATGTGGTTGCCGTCGGTGCACTGCATTTGTACGGGAAGGGAAATTTACCTGAGCTATTGAAAAATATCCCCAAATAATTCGAGTTGCATTGCGGCGGCAAGAGAATGAGTTCCTATGAGCTTACTCTAGTAAGTGATTAGGGCGACTGAACGCAGCCAACAAAGAGGCAACTTGAAGTATGACGGGGAGATAAAAAAACGGCCAATATCGCTATTGGCCCGTCAAAGAGGAATTTGTATATTGTTGTAGTTATTCTGGTCGAATTAACGACCAGATAGAGAATTGTCGCTCAATGTGACGATTAACGCCATCACTATTCAGTGACATTATAATATTTGGAAAACATATCACGCTGCTTACTAATACGTGCGCTTTTAAGGCAAAAGCGCTAAGAAGGACAGATGACTCCCGCCGTAAAATTGCTCGAAAAAAACCGCGTTTCATTTCAATTACATGCTTACGACCACGATCCAGGTGAAACCAATTTTGGTGACGAAGTGGTGCGCAAACTGGGCCTGAATGCCGAACAAGTCTACAAAACGCTGCTGGTCGCCATCAACGGCGACATGAAACAATTAGCGGTTGCCGTGACGCCCGTTTCCGGACAACTGGATTTAAAGAAGGTGGCGAAAGCGTTAGGCGCTAAAAAAGTTGATATGGCCGATCCGCTGGTCGCACAGCGCATTACCGGTTATTTGGTAGGCGGCATTAGCCCTCTGGGGCAGAAAAAACGCCTGCCGACGGTGATTGATGCTCCGGCACAAACTTTCCCATCTATTTACGTTTCGGGCGGTAAACGCGGGCTGGATATTGAACTGGCAGCCAGTGATTTGGCGAAGCTGCTGAATGCGACTTTCGCTGAGATTGCCCGTCGCGATTGACGGATATGCCCACGCAATCCTCCCAAAAGAGCAATTTCAGTCAGGACGCAGCGACGTGCTGCAGGCAAAGTAAGCGTCTTGAGGGAGGAACAATGAATAGCGATAGACTCAATCTGTATACCCGGCGTTTTGAACAGGTTTTTGCCTATGTCGAACAGCATCTGGACAGCCCGTTAACGGTTGAGCAACTCAGTGAAGTTGCCTGTTTTTCTCGTTTTCACTTTCATCGCCAGTTCAGCCTATTTTGTGGCATCAGTATCAGTCGCTACATCACGCTAATGCGCTTGAAAAGAGCGTCTTTGCGGTTGGTGAACCATCCGCAGGAAAAGGTGATAAACATTGCCCTGGATGCCGGATTTGAGAATCCTGAATCATTTTCCCGTGCCTTCAAAAACACCTTCGGCCTGACGCCCAGCGAATTTCGCAAAGATCCCATTTGGGTCGACTGGCAGGTACATTTTCAATTTCCCGGACGGGAAAATCAGCAGAGGCTAGAGAATATGGATGTGAAAATCATCACCGTTGAGCCAATGAAAGTCGCGGTACTGGAACATCTTGGCGACCCGTTACGGGTGAATAATACCGTTGCGACGTTTATTGAATGGCGTAAAGCATCAGGGCTTTCAGACTACATCACTCATGGGACTTACGGCGTGCCGTATAGTGACCCGGCCACGACACCCGGCGATGAGTTCCGCTTTGATGTGTGCGGGGAGCTGAGCAAAGAAGCAAATGGCCAGGTTCCAGATAACCCGCAAGGCGTTATCTGCAAAACCTTGCCTGGTGGACGTTGTGCGGTAGTTCGGCATGTCGGTGCCTACGAGCGTATCAGCGAAAGCGTTTACTATCTTTACCGCCAGTGGTTGCCACAAAGTGGTGAGGAGTTGCGCGATTTCCCGGTCTATTTCCGCTATCTGGAGCTGGATAAAAACCACCCTGAGCATGCGCAGCAGACTGATATTTTATTGCCGCTGAAATAGCGCCCTCACCCCGGCCCTCTCCCCCAGGAGAGGGAGAAAACCATCCCGAACAGTCCTCTCTCCCTCAGGAGAGGGAGAAAACTATACCGGACAATTTCCTCTCCCACATGGGTATACCGAACAGTCCCCTCTCCTTTGGGAGAGGGTTAGGGTGAGGGGAAAAATCCTTACTGCCAGATCACTTCGCCCTTCGGCTCGTAAACATTCACATCAAGCGGAGAATTCTGCTCGATGTACTGTTTCAGCACTTCCGCATCCACAAAACCGGTATTCACAAAACCTGGTTTTTTGTCGATTTCCGGATAACTATCACCACCGGAAGCGTTAAAGTTCAGCGTCGCCATGCGGTATGTTTTCGCAGGGTCTACTGGCTCACCTTTGATTTTCAAATCTTGCAGACCGGCGGCCGTTGCCACAAAGCTGACATTCGAGAACTGCGGATAGGCTCCGGAATCGGGTTTCTTCTGCGCAACCGCGCTCAGATACTCAACCACATCTTTGCCCGTCATATCGATATAGGTCACGGTGTTGCCAAACGGCTGCACTTTCAGCACATCTTTATAAGTGATGTCACCTGCTTCAATCGAATCACGGATACCACCACCGCTCATGACGGCGAAGTCGGCACTGGTACGCGCCATTTGTGCCGCCAGTAACAGACGTGCGAGGTTAGTTTGCACAAAACGAACCTTGCTGCGATCGCCTTCCAGATGCCCGTTCACACTACCCACTTTGACATTAAGCTGCGCCTGGCCTTTATTCTGGAATGGCGTCAACAGTGAGAGCATCTGTTGGTTTTCAGGGATTTGCGGCGTATAGAGCACGCGCTCGCTTTCACCGTTATCGTAGGTGATCTTTTTCTTCAGGTTGATGGGGATTAACTGGTAATGCACCAGTTTCATCTCGCCGTTGCGGAACTCGAAATCGGCACGGCCAACGTATTTGCCCCACTCGTGAGCCTGAACAATCCAGATACCGTTTTGTTTGTCTGGCGCACACGGTGTACCCGGTACGTAATCAACCTGCTTTTTGTTTTCCGCAGCCATACACACTGGGTTTTGTGAGTGGCCGCCAACAATCATGGTCAGCGCCCCGGCAGGCAAGCTGCGAGCCATTTCCACATCGCCTGGCGCGTTGGAACCGTGCTGGCCGTTATCGTAATGGCCCATATGGGTTGCAGCGATCAGCACATCTGGTTTTTCAGTGGTTTGCAGCTCCTGAATCACCAGTTTTGCTTCATCAGCAGGTTTGCGGAATTCGATATCGGTGAAGTATTCAGGGTTACCAATTTTCGCCGTATCGTCGGTGGTTAAACCGATCACCGCAATTTTAATACCCTGAGGCTTAAAGATGGCCCACGGTTTAAACAGTCGCTCACCGGTACTTTTCTGGTAAATATTGGCCGAAAGTAGCGGGAATTTCGCCCACTTTTCTTGTTGGCGTAACACCGTGAGCGGGTTGTCGAATTCATGGTTGCCGATAGCCATCGCATCGTAGCCAATCAGGTTCATGCCACGGAAATCGGGTTCCGCATCCTGCAAGTCGGATTCGGGAACACCAGTGTTGATGTCACCACCAGACAGCAGCAGCACACTACCTCCCTGCTCTGCCACCTCTTTACGAATACTATCCACCAGAGTTTTTTGCGCAGCCAGGCCGTACTCGGCGTGTTCGTTACGCCAAAAATGACCGTGGTGATCGTTGGTGTGCAGAATGGTGATGTTATAAGTTTTATCTTTTTCCCATGCCAGTGCCGATGCACTGGTCAGACTGACTGCCATCAGCAATGCCGTGGTCACCCCTTTCACTACGAACTTCATCGCAAATCTCCATATTTAATTAGTAAGCCTGGGTTTAGCATAGATTAATCATTTTTATGATTGTGACTTTATTCAGCTCACGCCTGCAGGTATGTTAGCTGAGTAATGATTTCCTACGGTTCCATCAGTGAACCGGATAATAATAAATCACTCAATATATGACAGGTACTTATGGCAATCTCGGAACAAACTCTCGCACCGCCTGAGCCTAAGAAGGCTCGCACCGCGTTCGGAATTTTAGGAGCAATCAGCCTTTCTCATTTGCTCAACGATATGATTCAGTCGCTCATTCTGGCGCTCTACCCGCTGCTACAGAGTGAGTTCTCGCTGAGTTTTGTGCAGATAGGGATGATCACGCTGACCTTCCAGGTCACCTCATCGCTTCTTCAGCCGGTGGTAGGATACTACACAGATAAATACCCGATGCCATGGTCATTGCCGATTGGCATGTGCTTCACACTTTGCGGATTGGTCATTCTGGCCCTGGCGGGTAGCTTCCCGATGGTACTACTGGCAGCAGGCCTGGTGGGCACCGGTTCTTCAGTATTCCACCCGGAATCCTCCCGTGTGGCGCGTATGGCATCCGGCGGTCGCCATGGTCTTGCGCAGTCGCTGTTCCAGGTTGGTGGCAACTTCGGTAGTTCATTAGGTCCGTTGTTGGCCGCGCTGATTATTGCTCCGTATGGTAAAGGTAACGTCGGCTGGTTTGTACTGGCTGCGCTGTTGGCGATTATTGTCTTGCTGCAAATTAGCCGCTGGTATGCCGCGCAACATCGTATGGCGAAAGGTAAGACTGCGGCTCCCGTAGTCAACCCACTGCCACGCAAAAAAGTGATTCAGGCGGTGAGTGTGTTGCTGGTGCTGATTTTCTCTAAGTACTTTTATATGGCGAGTATCAGCAGCTATTACACCTTCTATCTGATGCACAAATTTGGTTTGTCAGTACAAAACGCCCAGTTCCATCTGTTCGCCTTCTTGTTTGCGGTAGCCGCTGGAACTGTGATTGGCGGGCCTGTTGGCGATAAAATTGGCCGTAAGTATGTCATCTGGGGTTCGATTCTGGGTGTCGCGCCATTCACGCTATTCCTGCCGTACGTTTCGCTGTACTGGACAGGCATACTGACAGTAATTATCGGCTTTATTCTGGCCTCGGCATTTTCCGCTATTCTGGTTTACGCGCAAGAACTGATGCCTGGACGTATCGGTATGGTTTCCGGGCTGTTCTTCGGTTTTGCCTTTGGCATGGGCGGGCTGGGCGCTGCGATATTGGGCTTAGTGGCTGACCACACAAGTATCGAGTTAGTCTATAAAATATGTGCTTTCCTGCCACTTCTTGGCATATTGACCATATTCCTGCCTGACAATCGCCATAAGTCTTAGTTATAAGGGCCAGATAGTTTCTCTGGCCCTGCACTTCCCGCATGTTCCTCAATGTCTTTTAGAGATTAACCTTGTAAAACCCCCTTCCTGCACCCATTTTTGTCTAAATGCGCCTTTTCTTAAAAAATCACTTATTTAACACCCACACCGATTAAAAAATTGTCATAAACTAAAAGTAGAGTATTGGATCTTATTTGTTACGAAAGGAGACTGAATGCATCATGCCACCCCGCTTATCACCACCATTGTCGGAGGCCTTGTCCTGGCCTTTTTACTCGGTATGCTCGCCAACAAACTGCGAATATCGCCACTGGTGGGCTATTTGTTAGCTGGGGTATTAGCTGGCCCTTTTACGCCAGGTTTTGTCGCAGACACTAAACTGGCCCCGGAACTGGCCGAACTGGGCGTTATCTTGCTGATGTTTGGCGTTGGTTTGCATTTCTCTTTAAAGGATTTGATGGCGGTAAAGGCTATCGCCATCCCCGGAGCTATCGCCCAGATTGGTGTGGCGACGCTGCTGGGTATGGCGCTTTCATCGCTGATGGGCTGGTCATTGATGACCGGTATCGTGTTCGGCCTGTGTCTTTCCACCGCCAGTACCGTGGTGCTGTTACGGGCGCTGGAAGAGCGGCAATTAATTGACAGCCAGCGCGGGCAAATCGCGATTGGCTGGTTGATTGTTGAAGATCTGGTGATGGTGTTAACGCTGGTTCTGCTGCCCGCAGTTGCCGGAATGATGGAAAAAGGCGACGTAGGCCTGGCTTCGTTGTCACTGGATATGGGTTTGACGATAGGCAAAGTGGTCGCGTTTATCGCCATTATGCTGATTGTTGGCCGCCGTCTGGTGCCGTGGATTCTGGCACGTAGTGCTGCGACCGGTTCACGCGAGCTGTTTACGCTGGCGGTTCTCGCGCTGGCGCTGGGTATCGCTTTTGGCGCGGTTGAGCTGTTTGATGTGTCGTTTGCACTCGGTGCGTTCTTTGCCGGGATGGTGCTCAACGAATCTGAGCTGAGCCATCGCGCGGCACACGACACCCTGCCGCTACGCGACGCGTTCGCGGTGCTGTTTTTTGTTTCGGTCGGCATGTTATTCGACCCAATGATTCTGATTCAGGAACCGCTTGCGGTGCTGGGTACTGTCGCCATCATCGTGTTTGGTAAATCCCTGGCGGCCTTCTTCCTGGTGCGCCTGTTCGGCCACTCGCAACGCACCGCATTAACCATTGCAACAAGCCTTGCGCAGATTGGTGAGTTTGCCTTTATCCTGGCTGGGCTAGGAATGGCGCTGAATCTGTTGCCGCAGACCGGGCAAAATCTGGTGCTGGCCGGGGCGATTTTGTCGATTATGCTCAATCCAATTTTGTTTGCCATCCTTGAGCGTTATCTCGCCAAAACCGAAACGCTGGAAGAGCAGACGCTGGAAGAAGTGATTGAGGACGAGAAGCAAGTCCCGGTCGATATTTGCAATCACGCCTTGTTGGTTGGGTTTGGGCGCGTAGGGAGTTTGCTGGGCGAGAAATTAATAGCGCAAGGCATTCCACTGGTGGTGATTGAAACTTCACGTAGCCGGGTTGATGAACTGCGCGAGCGTGGGATCAGTGCGGTGTTGGGGAATGCTGCCAATGAAGAGATCATGAATCTCGCCCATCTTGATTGCGCGCGTTGGTTGTTGTTGACCATCCCGAACGGTTACGAAGCCGGTGAAATTGTCGCGACAGCGCGAGCGAAATGCCCGGACATCGAGATTATTGCCCGCGCTCATTATGACGATGAGGTGAATTACATCACCGAACGTGGTGCCAATCAGGTCGTTATGGGTGAGCGTGAAATTGCTAATACTATGATGGGAATGCTGGATAAAGCGGTGGTGTGATTAGCGCCCTCATCCCGGCCTTCTCCCCCAGGAGAAGGAGAAAACCGGATAGTCCCCTCTCCTGGGGGAGAGGGTGAGGGCGTTTGATTAGCGATCCCAGTAAGACTCTTCGAGGCTGTCTT
The DNA here is from genome assembly GCF_004361975.1 of Buttiauxella sp. JUb87. Taxonomy (NCBI): domain Bacteria; kingdom Pseudomonadati; phylum Pseudomonadota; class Gammaproteobacteria; order Enterobacterales; family Enterobacteriaceae; genus Buttiauxella; species Buttiauxella sp. JUb87. The sequence continues at coordinate 180,731 of NZ_SNVY01000003.1, read as the reverse complement.
CACGCTCGGGCAACCCGCGAGTCAGACGCGGAGAATGCTGGTTCAGCACCTGATAGCTGACGCGATTGGCGTATTTACACACCTGTGCCAAAGACGAATAGGTCAGCCAGGTGAACTGGTGTTTGCTGGAATTTGGCACGTTAGAACGGTGGTAATTATTCGCTGTAATATCGTGCAGCAGTGCCGCCAGCGCACCATCACCCGCGCCATTGGTATTCATGATTTTCTCAGGCCCACCCATATATGGCGCAATGTGCGAGAAAATACGCTTCGGGTTCTGGCAATCTTTATGGCGCATCGCACGGCTAAATTCGTACTGGTTAAATTCAGCAATCGCCCCTGGCAATAGCGGATGCTGCGTAGTGCGTTTAGCAGATTCTTCAGTAAAGGCCGCCATGTACAACCCAACCGGCCCCGCGGTACATAAGACTAAATCGACCCAATCCAGCGCCTTATCGGCCGCCAACAGCGGATCGTTTTCGCCAGTCAGCGCCAGCCCTTCTTCTTCGTTCATCGCCAGAATCGAGACATGCTCTTTCAGGAACGCCTGCCACCATTCTGGGTTTTCAGCGATAACGTATTTGGTGCCGAGTGTGAGTACCACCGGTACGTTGTACTTTTTCGCGTAAGCGATAGCCTGCATGGTCGCTTCCGGCATCGGCTCGCCGTCTTTGCAACGCACCAGATAGGAAGTCAGCACCAGCGCGGAGGCACCGGCAATCACCTCTTCGGGAATGCTGTCGGCGCGAAGCTGGTTCATGTGGCCAGGGCTGATGGCAAAGGTGCGTTCGCCCTGCTCGCCAATCAGCGTAAAGCAGCGGCCAATCGCGCCATTCACGCCTTGCAGGTAGTTGAGGTCGGTACGGCTGGAGGTGTTGCACAGATAGCGGTAGGCGTAGCTACCAATTTCGATATTGCTGCACATCACGCCCAGTAACACCGAGCGGTCATCGGCTAATACCGAATAGTTATGCATGGTGTTACCAATGGTGCCACCGGCAAACTGATGAGTAATCAGATCTTTTTTCACCAGATCCTGATATAAGGCTTCGGCCACATCATCTTCAATCACCAGCGAATGGCCAAAACTCAAACCGTAACGACGAACAAACTCGTCATCCACTTTTGCTTCAATATCCACCAGCGTTTGGTCAATCCCGACAATCCAGGAGGTGCCAGTTTCATGTTCAGGCTGAACCTGTTGCAGAAGAGGGTCGCGCGCACTAACAGGGAAGTAGTGTTTGGATTTTCGTTTGCCGGGAAATTTCATGATGTTGTTCGAAAGGTTGCTAATCAGGCCGGAAATGGTAGCACATTAACGGCCATAAGCGGGATTAGCGATATTTATCTACCAGATTCATCATCATGGCGATGTGTGCCGGATCGTCGTTAAGCGCAGGAATATATTCATATTTGGTGCCACCCGCTTCAATGAAAACTTCACGGTTTTGTACCGCCATTTCTTCAAGCGTTTCCAGGCAATCGGCTGAAAAACCTGGGCACATCACCTGGATGTGTTTCACCCCTTTTTCCGCCAGCATCTTTAGCGTTTCGTCGGTGTACGGCATTAGCCACGGCTCGCGCCCAAAGCGTGACTGGTAAGTCATCATCACTTTTTCAGGTGGCAGTTCGAGTGCTGAAAGCAGCTCACGCGTGGTGTCGCGGCAGCGCTGCGGATAATCATCGCCTTCATTGGCATAACGCTGCGGAATGCCATGGTAGGAAAGCAGCAAAACATCCGGCTCACCGTGTTGGGCGAAAGAGTGCCTGACCGAAGCCACCAGCGCATTTATGTAGGAGGTATCTTCAGCGTAGTCGCGGATCAGCGAGATCGACGGCAGCGAGCGGTAGTCGGCAAAAATGCGCCCTAATTCATCCCACACTGCGGCGACAGTTGAGCAGGAAAATTGTGGGTATAGCGGCAACACAACGATGTGGTCGACGTGGTGGGACAAAAGTTCATCCACTGCACTTTTCAGCGATGGCGAGCCATAGCTCATGCCGAGTGCGACGGGGGTATCAGGCAGTTGTGCTGCCAGGGCAGCTTGCTGGCGACGGCTATACACCAGCAGCGGTGAGCCTTCGTCCATCCAGACAGACTGATAAAGTTTGGCTACGCGGGCAGAACGCAGCGGCAGAATCACGCCACGTAATAGCGGCCACCAGATTAAGCGCGGGGTATCCACGACACGTTTGTCGCTGAGAAACTGGCGCAAGTAGCGTTTCACCGCCGCCGGAGTGGGGGCATCAGGTGTGCCGAGGTTTGCCAGTAAGATGCCCACTTTTTCCTGATTCATTTCCACTCCTTATCAACAAATTACTGATAATTGTAACGTAAAAGTGCTTCAGGAAAACCGATTACAGCGAAAGGGCAAAATTTGGGCAAAAAAATACCAGGAACACGTCCCGGTATTTTTTGTATCAGCAATGAATTAGCCGAGGATTTTAGCCAGCTCTGCGCTAACTTCGGTCACTTTACGAGTGCCGTCGATTTTCGCATATTTGGTGTTACCGGCAGCCGCTTCTTTGCTGTAGTAAGAGATCAGCGGAGCAGTCATCTGATGGTATTCCACCAGACGCTTACGCACGGTTTCTTCTTGATCGTCTTTACGGGTGGTCAGCTCTTCGCCAGTCGCATCGTCTTTGCCTTCCACTTTTGGTGGATTGAAAGTGACGTGGTAAACGCGGCCAGATGGCGCGTGTACGCGACGGCCAACAATACGCTCAACAATCAGTTCGTCCGGTACGGCGAATTCCAGAACCACGTCCACATTGATGCCAGCTTCTTTCATCGCATCAGCTTGTGGAATAGTGCGTGGGAAACCATCAAGCAGGAAACCGTTACGGCAATCTTCCTGGGTAATACGTTCTTTAACCAGAGCGATAACCAGTTCATCTGTAACCAGTTTCCCGGCGTCCATGATGTCTTTTGCTTGTTTACCCAGCTCTGAGCCAGATTTTACTGCGGCACGCAGCATGTCACCGGTGGAGATTTGCGGAATGCCGTATTTCTCCATGATGAACTGAGCCTGAGTTCCTTTACCTGCGCCCGGAGCGCCAAGCAGAATAATACGCATTGCGTAATTCCCCATTCGTTTGGATTTTTGATTTTTTAAAGCAGAAGTTGAGACCTTACCATTAAAGGCGTATTCAGCTCAAGAATGGCGGGTATTTCGGAGTGGTTAGTTGATTAGGACGCCCTCACCCCGACCCTCTCCCCCAGGAGAGGGGGAATAATGGCGATTCCCTCTCCCTTTGGGAGAGGGTTAGGGTGAGGGGAAGAACTTAGGAAGCCAGCAGCTGGTTCATCCGACGGATAAACTGGTTTGGATCTTCCAGCGTACCGCGTTCAGCTAACAGCGCCTGGTCAAGCAGCAACTCAACCCATTCAGCAAACTGGGTTTCGTCCTGGGTATCCGCGACGCGTTTCACCAGCCCGTGATCCGGGTTCAGCTCGAAGATGTACTTCACTTCCGGCACTTCCTGGCCCGCCGCAGCAAACAGTTTTGCCATTTGCGTGCTCATGTCGTTGCTGTCGGTGGTCACAATAGCTGGCGTGTCGGTCAAACGGTGCGTCAGACGCACTTCTTTCACACGCTCGCCCAACAGGGTTTTCACACGATCAACAAACGGCTCAAGGGCTTTTTCAGCTTCTTTCGCTTCCGGAGTTTCTTCGTCGGCCATTTTTTCCAGCGACTCGTCAGTTTTGCTGACTGACTGGAACATTTTGCCGTCGAATTCGGTCAGGTAGCTCATCATCCACTCGTCGATGCGGTCAGAAAGCAGCAATACTTCGATGCCTTTCTTACGCAGCAATTCCAGATGCGGGCTGCTTTTCGCGGCTGCATAGCTGTCGGCGGTGATGTAGTAAATCTTCTCCTGCCCTTCTTTCATGCGTGACACGTACTCTTCCAGCGACACGGTTTGTGCAGCGGAATCGGTATGCGTAGTCGCAAAGCGCAGCAGTTTAGCGATAGCTTCCTGGTTGGCGTTGTCTTCAGCAGGGCCTTCTTTCAGCACCAGGCCGAAGTTTTTCCAGAAGGTCTGGTATTTTTCGCTGTCGTCTTTCGCCAGTTTTTCCAGCATCTGCAATACGCGTTTGGTCAGCGCGCTACGCAGGTTTTGCGTTACGCGGCTGTCTTGCAGAATTTCACGCGATACGTTCAGCGGCAGGTCGTTGGAATCTATCAGACCGCGCACGAAACGCAGGTAGTTCGGCATGAACTGTTCAGCATCGTCCATGATGAATACGCGCTGCACGTACAGTTTCAGGCCGTGTTTATGGTCACGGTTCCACATGTCCCACGGAGCCTGGGATGGGATGTACAGCAGGCTGGTGTACTCTTGTTTCCCTTCCACACGGTTGTGGCTGTATGCCAGCGGGTCGGTGAAGTCATGCGCTACATGCTTGTAGAACTCGTTGTACTCTTCGTCTTTAATTTCAGACTTGCTACGAGTCCACAAAGCCTGAGCTTTGTTGATTTTTTCCCAGCCGAGAATGGTTTCGCCGTCTTTTTCTTCACGGGTTTCAATCTCAACCGGCAAGGCGATGTGGTCGGAATATTTGCCGATAACATTGCGCACACGCCAGTCGTCGAGGAACTCGTCTTCACCTTCGCGCAGGTGCAGGGTAATTTCAGTCCCGCGATCGGCTTTAGTGATATCCGCGACGGTATATTCACCCGCACCTTCAGATTCCCAGAACACCGCTTGATCGGCTGGAACACCAGCCGCACGGGTGCGCACGGTGACTTTATCAGCCACGATAAACGCAGAGTAGAAGCCGACACCAAACTGGCCAATCAGTTGGCTATCTTTCGCCTGGTCAGAACCCATAGATTCCAGGAACGCTTTGGTCCCGGATTTTGCGATGGTCCCGAGGTGATCAATGGCTTCGTCACGTGTCATACCGATGCCGTTATCGGCAATCGTCAGGGTGCGTTTTTCTTTATCGAAAGAGACACGCACGCGCAGTTCGCCGTCACCTTCATACAAGTCAGCATGAGACAGCGCGCGGAAACGCAATTTGTCTGCCGCATCAGAGGCGTTGGAGATCAGCTCACGCAGGAAAATTTCTTTATTTGAATAGAGGGAGTGGATCATCAGGTGCAGAAGTTGTTTCACTTCGGACTGGAAGCCACGAGTCTCTTGTCCTTTCATGGTCATTGATACCTCAACAAAATACATAGGGGTGATGAAAACGTTGAGGGTGATATGAGGATAGAAACGGAGGTTTTCAAGCGGGGAGCCTAATAAACTCCCCACAAGTGATTAAAAAACAATCTTGTGGCGGCCCGCTAAAGAATGTGAAAGCGTGGTGCCATCGACCATTTCCAGCTCGCCACCAACCGGCACCCCATGCGCGATTCGGCTGGCATCAACACCATATTGCCCACACAATTCAGCAATGTAGTTTGCAGTGGCTTCACCTTCAACCGTTGGGTTGGTCGCGAGGATCAGCTCTTTGATAGTCTCGCGCTCAAGGCGCTGTTCCAGCCTGTCGAGGCCGATGTCTTGCGGGCCGATACCGTCGAGCGGGGACAGATGCCCCATCAGCACAAAATAGCGCCCGGAAAACTGGCCGGTCGCTTCAATAGCGTGAATATCCGCCGGGGTTTCCACCACGCAAATCTGGCCATTTTCCTGGCGGCGTGGGTTGGCGCAAATGGCGCAGATTTCTTGTTCGGTAAAGGTACGGCAATCCGCACAGTGCCCAATTTCGGACATTGCGCGCGTTAATGCTTGAGCCAGACGCATCCCACCACTGCGGTCACGTTGCAGTAGCGCAAACGCCATACGTTGGGCAGACTTCGGGCCAACACCTGGCAGGCAGCGCAGGGATTCCATAAGGGCAGTAAGTAAAGGACTGGTTTGCATCGCTCAGACTTCTGAAAAAAGAGTGGGACATAGCCTAACATTAGCCCGGAGCAAGGGGATAGAAAAAGATATTCCCCCTGCGCGATGTCTCGCAAAGGGGGAAATATATTAAGCGCGCTGGGAGTCGAGTTGCTCTTGATTACTCACCACATCTTGCGCTTTCTGGTAGCTTTCCATCAGCAAGCCGTACTCAATGAATACGCCGCCCCACAGATTTGCCCAGTCCATCGCATCGTCGCGATTCCAGGTATGCTGGATTTCAGCAACAACCGCTGCGGTATCCATCGGCACCACTCCAGCCTGAACCACTCGCGCCAAAGTCACTTCCTGCGCCATTTTGGAATAAGTGCCTGAAGCATCAATCACCGCAAAGACTTTGAAACCTTCCGCCACAGCACTGATGGCCGGGAACGCCATGCACACGCTGGTCACGGTACCGGCAATAATCAGAGTTTTGCGACCTGTCGCTTTAACAGCGGCGACGAAATCCGGGTTGTCCCAGGCGTTGATTTCGCCTTTACGCGGCACATATTGCGCATGGGGAGCGTACTGGTGAATCTCAGGAATCAGCGGGCCGTTCGGGCCTTGTGGTACGGAAGCGGTGGTGATGACCGGAATATTGGCCAGTGTCGCAACTTTGGCCAGCACCGTGGCGTGAGTGCGTAAAGTCGGCATTGGCATATCGTGGACCAACTGGAACAAACCGCTCTGGTGGTCGATGAGCAGCATGACCGCGTCGTTGGCATCGATGGTCGGGATTTGTCCGTTAAAATTTGCAGGTGCCATGTTTATATCCTCTTTGCTATCTGAATAAGCTGCTGAAAATTAACGGCTACCGGAACGATAGCCGTTTGAGTTTGTTAAACTTTCTGACCAAATTTTCCCTGATTAAAATCGTCAATGGCCTCTTTGATTTCCTCGCGGGTGTTCATCACAAACGGCCCGTAACCGACCACTGGCTCGTTTAGTGGCTCACCGCTCAACACCAACACAACGGCGTCGTTATTGGCTTCCAGGGTGACGGTTTCGCCTTTCGCGTCCAGCACCACCAGTTGCGCTTCACGTGCCACTTCCTCACCATTGACCTGCACGGTGCCTTTAAGCACCACCAGTGCGGTGTTCCAGCCATCAGGCAGCGTCAGTTGGGTGGTGCTGTGCGCATTGAGCCGCATATCCAGCACACGCAATGGTGAAAAGGTGTGTGCCGGGCCTTTTGCACCAGCCATTTCACCGGCGATAACCCGCACCTGGCCGGCGTTATCCGGCAATGTCACCACCGGAATGTCCGCATCGGTAATCGACTGGTAGTTCGGTGGCGTTGATTTGTCTTTGGCTGGCAAATTGACCCACAGCTGAACCATTTCCAGCGTACCGCCCTGCTCGCTGAATGCCGGCGAGTGAAACTCTTCATGCAGAATGCCGCTACCGGCGGTCATCCACTGCACGTCGCCTGGGCCAATTACCCCGCCGCTGCCGGTGGAGTCGCGGTGTGCCACTTCGCCTTTGTAAACGATGGTGACGGTTTCAAAACCGCGATGCGGGTGGACGTCTACACCGCGTTGCCCTTTATTGCTCGGTTTAAAGTCTGCCGGACCTGCGTAATCCAACAGCAAGAATGGGCTGAGCTGTTTTTCGAATTTTGAGTAAGAAAACAGTGAGCGAACCGGGAAGCCATCACCCACCCAGTGGGACGCCGGTGCTGAATAAACGCCAAGAATTGATTTCATCGTTATCTCCATTGAGTGTCGATTTCTGTTGAGATAAAGCTTACTCATAAGACGAAAGCCGCGGTAGACTCTGAAAATGAACTCAGTGTTCCATATACAGGACAATAGCCATGCAGGACCTCAACGATCTGTGGTACTTCGTGCAAGTGGTGGATAACGGCGGTTTTTCTCCGGCGAGCCGCGTTATCGGTATTCCCAAATCGCGCCTGAGTCGGCGTATTGCTTTGCTGGAAGAAAGCCTGGAAACCCGCCTGATTCAGCGTTCAACGCGCAGTTTCACGGTGACCGAAGCCGGGCAGATTTTTTATCGCCATTGCAAAGCGATGATTATTGAAGCCGAAGCGGCACAGGAAGCCATCAACACACTGCGTGCCGAGCCGCGCGGGCTGATTCGCCTGACCTGCCCGGTTGCTTTGCTGCATGTGCATATCGGCGACATGCTGGCGCGATTTATGACGCTGTATCCGCAGGTAACGGTGCAGCTTGAAGAGACTAATCGCCAGGTTGATGTGCTGAATGAGAATGTCGATTTAGCGGTGCGGGTGCGCCCGTTGCCGCTGGATGACAGCGATCTGGTGATGCGTAAATTGGCGGATCGCGGCATGTGCCTGGTCGCCAGCCCCGAGTTAGTCGCGCGTTTTTCCCAGCCGAAATCGCCGGCCGATCTTCAACACTGGCCGAGCCTGGCGTTATCCAAACCACAGCAGGTTTACCGCTGGTGTCTGTTTGGCCCGGATAATCAGGAAGTGACGCTGCACCATACTCCGCGTTTTGTGACCACCGATATGATTGCGTTACGCGCCGCCGCGCTGGCGGGTGTGGGAATTGTTCAGTTGCCGATGTTGATGATTCACAAGCAAATCACAGAGGGAACTTTGGTGCATTTGTTACCGGACTGGCGGGCAAGACGGGAGGTGATACATTTGGTGTTTCCTTCACGGCGCGGTCAGTTACCGGCGGTCAGGGCATTGATTGATTTTCTGGTGGAGAGTTATGCGGCGTTCGAGGAAGAGTGAGAATGTCATGTCGGGTGACGCTGCGCTTACCCAGCCTACAAAAGACAAACAGTGTCAATCGTAGGGCGGATAAGCGCATGCGTCATCCGCCAAACTGATCAGAATGGCATTTTGAAGCCTGGTGGCAACTGCATCCCGCTGGAAACACCCGCCATTTTCTCTTTCTGCGCTTCGCCAATACGACGCGCAGCATCGTTGAAGGCTGCAGCAACCAGGTCTTCAACCATTTCTTTGTCATCTTCCATCAGGCTTGGATCGATTTCCACGCGACGGCAGTTGTGAGCACCGTTGATGGTCACTTTCACCAGACCCGCGCCAGATTCGCCAGTGACTTCCATTTGGGCGATTTCTTCCTGAACCTGGGCCATTTTTTCCTGCATCTGCTGGGCTTGCTTCATGATGTTGCCCAGACCGCCTTTTCCAAACATAGTCTTCTCTCTTTTGCTCGGGCCGACTAATCGCAGAGTGCGATTATCGGCTATCAGGGTTTACAACAAACCGGGTGAACCGGTTTATCAAATTGGTCGAATACTGTCTTCATCCAGTTCCGCATCAAAGAATCGACGCAGCGTCTGGATATTGTTGTCAGCACTCATTGATTCCCGTGCCTGCGCCAGCTTCTCTTCGTAGATAGCCTGACGCCACTCCAGCGGGGTGCGTTGTGCGAGATTATCATCTTCAATAATAGTCAGCTCAACTGTTTCGCCGCTAAAAGTACTCATTGCGTCAGACAGTGTTTGCTGTGCCGACGGTGAGTTCAAATGGCGTAATGCAGGGCGCAAGTGCAAACAAACGCGGTTGCCGTCCTGCTCTTTCCAGGCATTTAGCGCCAGTTGTTGCACTAACTTCGGCAATACGAGTTGGCTAATTTCCGCCGCCCAACTGTCGCGTTCAATGGCTTCCTGCGCCAGCTTCAATGCGAGCTCTGGTGTTTTCTCATGCTCCATCGCGCGCTTTAATGCTTTTGGCGTGGCAACCGGCTCTTCGACAACCTCAGAAACGTTCTGCGACTTCCAGCGATACGCCTCCGGCTTCTCGACTTTCTCTTCGGTTACCGCAACGGGCCGGGACTGGATACGATCGGTGACTGATGCCAGACGTTCCAGGGCAGTACTCTTTGCCGGCCGCGCTTGATTTGGCGCTGCCGGCTCACTCTTTTTTGCTTTGTTGGCTCCCTGCTGGCGCATTAACTGTGTTCGCGCTTGCAGCACCTGGCTTGTGGTGTCCGGCAACGGGGTTTCATTTTGCCGTGGCGGAGGTGACGCTTGTTGCCGAACCGGAACCGGGTTGATGACCGGAATACTCGGAGCCTGACGCGGTTGTTCTGGTTCCGGTAAAGGTTTTCTCGGATGGAATGCCAGCGCGCGCAGCAGTGTCATCTCAATGCCCATGCGGCGGTCGGGAGCCCAGGAAAGCTCTTTGCGACCAATCAGCAAGGTTTGGTAATAAAGTTGTACTTCAGCAGGAGGCACCACGCGCGCCAGCTCACGCATACGCTGTTCGATGGCCGCCATGTCGCTGCCCAATGCGGCAGGAGACAATTGCACCATCGCCACACGGTGCAGCAAGCCGAGCATTTCCACCAGCAACGCTTCCCACTCAATTCCGCGACTTGCGGCATCGTTAAGCAAGCTCATCACGCGCTCGCCATCTGCCTGCACCATCGCTTCTATCAGCGCCAGAGCCTGGTCGTCGTCCAGCGTGCCGAGCATGGTGCTAACAGCCGCAGTGGTCACTTGCCCATCGCCGCTGGCAATTGCCTGGTCGGTAAGACTTAGCGCATCACGCAGGCTGCCATCTGCGGCACGGGCCAACAGTTGCAAAGCGCGAGTTTCGCTGGGGACTTTTTCTTCGCCAAGAATGTATTCCAGCTGATGGCGGATTTGTTCGACATCCAGCGCTTTCAGGTGGAATTGCAGGCAGCGAGAAAGAATAGTGACCGGCAGTTTTTGTGGATCGGTGGTCGCCAGCAAGAATTTGACATGCGAAGGTGGCTCTTCCAGCGTCTTCAACAGGGCGTTGAAGCTGTGGCGAGAGAGCATGTGGACTTCATCGATTAAATAGACTTTGAAGCGGCCACGCGCCGGTGCGTACTGAACGTTGTCCAGCAAGTCACGGGTGTCTTCGACTTTGGTACGCGAGGCGGCGTCAATCTCAATGAGATCAACAAAGCGCCCCTGCTCAATTTCGCGGCAGTTATCGCAAACACCACAAGGCGTGGCGGTAATGCCTGTTTCACAATTTAACCCTTTCGCCAGCAAGCGAGCGATGGACGTTTTCCCCACGCCGCGCGTCCCTGAAAAGAGATAGGCGTGGTGGATTCGGCCCATGGATAAGCCATTAGCCAGCGCAGTCAACACGTGTTGCTGGCCGACAACATCAGCAAAAGTTTGTGGCCGCCATTTGCGGGCTAAGACCTGGTAGCTCATTCGAGATAGGCTCTACATCGCGGGTGTGAATTCAGGGGGTAATGCTAACATAAGCCTCACCCATCGGGCGAGGCTTCTATACCCATCCTCCTTCAAGCTGCAGGGGTGTTGGCTGCATACGCTCATCCCAGTCACTTACTCAAGTAAGCTCCATGGGATTAATGAGAGACTCCTGTCTCTCACCGGAGGCCAGCCTTCGGCTGGTCAAATTCGTTCCCGACGAATTTGTCTCGTCCTTACCGCCTACCTGCAACTCGAATGCTAACGGGTATAATTTGGGGAATACGGAGGCAGGACTCAGTGGCCAGGGAACAGTACGAGGCTGTAGCTTTTCACGCCCATTTTTTCCAGACGTTGCTCACCACCAATATCAAACAGATTGATGATAAACGCAGCGTCGGTCACTTCACCACCCAGACGACGGATCAGCTTAACGGTCGCTTCAATGGTGCCACCGGTTGCCAGCAGATCGTCAACCACCAGAACTTTGTCACCAGGCTGGATCGCATCAACGTGGATTTCCAGTTGATCGGTGCCGTATTCCAGTTCGTAGTTTTCAGCGATGGTTTCACGCGGCAGTTTACCTGGCTTGCGTACTGGCACAAAACCCACGCCTAATTCCAGCGCAACCGGTGCGCCGAACAGAAAACCACGCGCTTCAGTGCCCACCACTTTGGTGATACCGGCATCTTTAAAGCGTGAAACTAAGAGTTCAATGCTGGTGGCGTAGGCTTTCGGATCTTCAAGCAAGCTGGTAACGTCACGGAATAAGATCCCAGGCTTTGGGTAGTCTGGAATGCTTTTGATGCTGTTTTTCAGATATTCAAGCTGCTGCGCAGTCGCGGTCATAATTAATGCCTGCTAAAAACATGGTTCTAACAAAGCACGAGACTACTTATTAAACAGTCATACCGTGCTCGAAAACGGTCGAATTTACTGGCTGGCATCAACAATTGCAACCACTGCAAATGCGGATTATGGCTTTTGTTGCTTTTCGTCAATGACCGGCATGCGCCACATAAAGAACAGCAGTGCGCACATCATCATCAGTAAGAGTAGTCTGACCCAAAGAATGTTGACCAGATAAAGGGAGACAGCAAAGGTGATAACAATAAAAATCAATGCTCTGGGTTTCGCTCCCGGTGGTAGAGCACGATGTTCTTGCCAGTGACGAATGTAACTACCAAACCACGAACGATACAGCAGCCAGTGATGAAAGCGCGGCGAAGAACGGGCGAAGCACCAGGCCGCCAGCAGTAAAAATGGGGTGGTAGGCAGCAAAGGCAACACCACACCCAGCGTCGCAAGGACTACCGCCAGCCAACCGATGATGATTAAAATGGTCCGTTTCATTCATTCCTTAAATTTAAACACCTGCAACACTGGAGAGCCATTTTGTGAAAACCGCTTCGCTGTTACAAGCCCTGGATGTTCGCGTCGCGGATCTCGCCCAAGCCATTGCGCCCATTTCGTTGCAACGCGCCTCTCAGGCCCGCTTCGATCGTAATTTATTTTCCACTCACAGCACACAACTTAAAGATTATCTGAGCGAAGTTCAGGCTAATCTCGCACAATTACAGCTTAGCGTGAAAGTCGGAAAAGCAGATCAAGTGGCGTATCTTGCCGAAAAACTGGTGGCGCAAATTGCCGCTTTGCAGCGTGAACTGGCGACGTTGCAGATGCGCAAAAACGATCCCCAACCGCCGGTGGTTGAAAACCTGTATGAGAAACTCTCCACTCATCAGGATTATGAACGCCGTCTGCAAACGATGATTAGCGATCGTGACAGCCAACTTGCGATTCAAACGACGCTCGTTGGGCAACAAAAGATCCAGAAAGAAATCGCGGCTCTTGAAGGCCGCCTGCAACGCTGCCGCCAGGCGATTACGCGAATTGAACGTGCGATTGAACGGCGGGAACGTGGGCTAAGCTAATCACAGCCACTAAATTGGTGTTGTAGGGTGGATAAGCGATAGCGTCATCCACCACCTGCGCTGGTTGCGTCGGATGGCGCTGCGCTTAGCCGACCTACGAAAAAGGTTTCGTCAGCCGTCTCTTTTTATTTCGCAAATTACGGGTTAATACAATGTCGCTGGAAAATGCACCAGATGAAGTGAAACTGGCTGTCGATTTGATAATGCTTCTGGAAGAACATGAAGTCCCGACGGAAACCGCGCTTGCTGCGTTAGAGATTGTCCGTCAGGATTTTTTGCGTAAGCGGGAAGAAAGCACCTCCCGCTAATTTTTACTGCACCGGGACGATGCCGCCGTTCGATTTACCGTTGTTATCGCGTTTCACTTCTGTCAGTTCATCGCCTTTGTCATTACGCAGATGCACTTCGAGTTGGTTGAAGGCGATGTTAATGCCATTTTCACGGCACAGACGATCGATGGTCCGATTCAGTTCATCAACCGTATAACTACGATCGCGCAGTTCGCGCACATACAGGCGCAATTCATGATCCAGCGTGCTGGCTCCGAAGGTAGTGAAGAACACGGTCGGTTCAGGATCGTGCATCACTTTCGGATGTTCATGAGCGGCTTTCAGTAATATTTCACGCACTTTATCCAGATCCGATCCGTAAGCAACGCCAAGGCGGATAACCACGCGCGTGATGGTGTCGGACAGCGACCAGTTGATCAAACGTTCGGTCACAAAGGCTTTGTTCGGGATGATCACTTCTTTCCTGTCGAAGTCAGTGATGGTGGTGGCACGAATACGAATCTTGCTGACGCTGCCCGAGAAGGTGCCGATGGTTACGGTATCGCCGATACGCACCGGGCGCTCAAACAGGATAATCAAGCCGGAAACAAAGTTACCGAATATCTCCTGCAAACCGAAGCCCAGGCCGACTGATAACGCCGCTGCCAGCCATTGCAATTTATCCCACGACACACCGAGCGAACCAAAGATGGTCATCGCACCAGCGCCAATAATCACATAATTAAGAATGGTAGTGATGGCGTAAGAAGCGCCCTGGCGCATCTTCAGACGCGAGAGCACCAACACTTCCAGCAAACCCGGTAAGTTGCGTATCAGTACCCAGGCAATGGCGAAGGCAATCACCGCAAATAACAAGCTGCCCATGGTGACGTTTTTCACCACCGCGGCCCCCGCTTCAGTGCCGTTGTAGCTCCAGAGCTGGATGCTGTCGAGATAACCGAATACCCCAAACAAGTCTGACCAAATGGTGTAGAAGAAGATGGCAAATAGCGCAAACAGCGCAATGATCGCCAGGCGCATGGTTTGCTGGTTGATTTGATCCAGAGCCAACGGCGGTTCTTCTACCGGCTCGCCCCCTTCAGCCCCCTCTCTCACCAGGTTTTCACGGCGCAACACGGCGCGACGATAAGCCATACGGCGCGCCGTTACACTAAGCCCACGCAGTACGGTCTGGTAAACCAGGTTCCAGATAAGCACCAGGTAGATGGTTTCAATCCAGCGGCCGGCAAGGCGCAACGTGGTATAGAAGTACCCCATCGCCGTCAGCACAATTAACACCGCAGGCACCACCCCCATCACCGTAACGGTAAAGAGCTGCATAGTATGGTTATTTTTGTTGCGCCAGTTTTCACGGCACATTGGGAAGACAAATGCAGTGATCAGCAACAGGTTGAAGAAGATTAACAACTGACCAAACGCATCTTCCACGAGGTGCAGCGGCGAACGCTCGCCCAACACCGACCAAAACAGCAACGGCATGAGTGCAAAGCCAATGCGCACTAATTGGCGGCGATAATGGCTACACAGTTGTGGGGGCATATTAAAGTGGCGAACCGCAACACCATCGCTCGACAACACTTTGTAGGTCAGGCCAAAAACAATCCAGAACAGGGAAAGCTTTTTACAAAACGCCAGTATCGATTCGCTGATATTCAGGTCAATGCCAGCAAATACTAAGCCGATGGCATAGATGATAAGCGCCCCCGGTAAGACTTTCACCAGGGTCAACGCAATGGCTTTCGGGGTCAGCATTTGGCTGTCGTTACGCAGTTGCCCCACTCGACTTGCCTGCTTCTCCAGATAGCGGTCGATTGCTTTAAAGCGCCAGCGAATCACCCCTGCCAACAGCAATGCGGGAATCATCAACAAGAGAATCGCGAGAATTTTAAACGAGCTTTCCGCTCCATTAAAATTGATATGGCTGTTTTTAAACTGATCGCGTAACGAAGAAGGCAACGATTTCAGCCAGTCCCAGTCCATCGGCTTATTACTGGTGACCCAAAAAATCTGCTCGGTCAGAATTTGGTCGAGGGATTTGGTCACGTTTTGCAGTTGCTGTTTATTATTCTGCAGGTTGATTGCCAGCATTAGCTGCATGCCGAGTTGTTTATTCAACTGGTCGAGTAATTCGCGGCGCGTATCCAGAACCTGTAACAGTGCATCGTGAACGTCAGGCGTGACTTCAGCGCTGTGCCCTTCTTCAATTTTCGCCACCATTTCGTCAGGCTGGAATAGCGCGTCACGCTGCTGATTGATATCAAACTGCTCGAGGCGAATATCCGCAATACGGTTGGTCAGGTCTTCTGTGTCTTCCGCTGAAGGCATGTTCTGTTGTTGCTGCTGATACAAAATGCGCGATAACAGCAAGCTGCCTTTCAGGACGGCGATTTGCTCTTTCAGATTGCGTTCCGATTGCACCGCACGATCCAGCGTGTTTTTGATGCGGATACTCGGCGGCACCATCTCATTGGCTCGCTCGGTGGCATCGATCAACCGCTGACTTAATTGGTGGTTAATATCCAGCTCTTGTTTCACCAACGGGTTTTGCTGAATTTTAACCGTGTCTTCGGAGTCGATGGCTTCTTGCGCGGTCTGCTGGGTTAGCGTCAGACGCTTGCTGCTGACTGCCTTTTGTAACAGCTGCAGCGTGTGTTCCATCTGGTTGATATGGGCGTTGGTGTAATCACGTTGTTTTTGCAGGGTATCTTGCAACAGCGTGTTGCCTTTCAGGCTGTCACGTTGCTGGTCGAGTTGCGCATTCAGTAACGCCTGCTGCGCCAGTAATAAGGTTTGCTGGCTGGGGCGTAATTCTGCTGCACCGGGTGCGACACCATTCAGCCGGTTACGGATGGTTTCGAGTTGCGCCGACGCGGCCATCATCGCATTCTGCACACGTTCTGGCTGCGTTTGCAGCGAAATCAGTTGGCTGTTCCAGGTGGCTAAATCGCTCTGTGAATTCTGTAAATCCGTCATCAAATCATTCAGGCGAGATTCGAGCTGGCGTAAGTTCAGCGCTTCAATTTCGGCCTCTTCATTGGCCTGGTTATCTCGCTGATTCTTTATCTCATTTAAAGCATCGGTGGCTTTGCGCAGCGTTTTTGGTGCTTCAGTGATCTGCTGATGCAGTTTTGCCGCTTCATCCTTGACCCGGTCAATTTTGTCCAACACCTCAAGTGTTTCATTGAGATCTTGCTGGGTGAGTTTGTCATTAGGTGACAGCGTCTTTTGCTTATTAAGCGCAGTTAGCTGGTTTTGAATTTCATCGCGGCTCGGGAGATCGCTGCTGTTATTTTTCGCCCAAACTGGCTGCGCCAGCAGGCAAAACAGGCTCATAAAAGCGATAAGTAAAAACCGTGCAGATAAGCGACGCGAATACAGTGAACACAAGAATTGCGGCATAGTTTGACAGTGTTTGAGAACAGGCCGAAAGGATGGCGAGTTAAAGACGAAATACGAGCGCTCAGATTAGCACGTCTTGTCAAAAAATCCTTGGTCAACTCGCTTCGGAATTGCCCTAATAAGCATATTTTTAGTGTGGAGTATTTCGCAGGGTTGGGCAGGTCTGAAACATTTCTATCAAAATAGCGATGTAGTCTTCGGCCTGGCCGTGGAGATCAAAGCTATCTGGCGCAACCAGCCAATTTTCGATGAGGCCAGTGATATAACTGCGCATCAGAATAACCGCGACAGGGATACGTAAACCCTTTGGCAACATTTCTGCATCAATACAACGCTGCAAACTGCTCTCGATTCTTTCGTTTCCTTCGAGATGAAGTTTGCGTCTGGCCTGTTGTAATACCGCAAGTTCTCCAACAAATTCACATTTATGGAAGATGATTTCCGTCATTAAGCGGCGACGTTCATCAGTGACAGTTGCTTGTAATATGTAAATTAATAACTCTCTTACAACAGAAAGTGGATCGTCAGGAAATTTTGCCTGATACTCAGTCTCTAAATCACCAATACTGGATTCAGTTAGCTCCCAGATTTCATTAAACAAATCCGACTTATTTTTGAAATGCCAATAAATTGCACCACGGGTGACGCCTGCCGCTTTAGCAATATCTGCCAGCGAAGTTGATGAAACACCGTGTTGAGAAAACAAGCGGATTGCCACATCAAGAAGATGCTGACGAGTCTCAAGAGCTTGTTGTTTGGTTTTTCGTGCCATAAGTGGGTGAAAGTAAGGTGGTTAGATTTACATACATTTGTGAATGTATGTACCATAGCACGACGATAATATAAACGCAGCAATGGGTTTGTGGACATTTGATCCATTGAACAACTTTGAAATCGGACACTCGAGGTTTACATATGAACAAAAACAGAGGGTTTACGCCTCTGGCGGCCGTTCTGATGCTTTCAGGCAGCTTAGTGCTTACAGGATGTAATGACAAAGATACACAAAAGAGTGCGCCGCATACCCCTGAAGTGGGTGTCGTCACGCTAAAAAGTGCTCCTTTGCAGATAACCACAGAGCTTCCAGGCCGTACAAGTGCTTATCGTATTGCAGAAGTTCGCCCGCAAGTCAGTGGCATCATTCTGAAACGTAACTTCGTAGAGGGAAGTGAAATTCAGGCTGGTGTGTCGCTGTACCAAATTGACCCGGCCACCTATCAGGCCGCATATGACAGCGCCAAAGGCGACCTCGCGAAAGCACAGGCGAGTGCAAATATTGCTCAACTGACACTGAAACGTTATGCGAAGCTTTTGGGTACTAAGTACATCAGTCAACAAGACTACGACACCGCTCTTGCCGATTCTCAACAGGCAAATGCGGCAGTTGTTGCTGCTAAAGCCGCTGTTGAATCGGCACGCATTAACCTGGCTTATACCAAAGTGACTTCACCAATTAGTGGTCGCATCGGTAAGTCTTCTGTTACTGAAGGCGCGCTGGTAACGGGAGCCCAGGCCACCGCTATGGCGACCGTCCAACAGCTTGATCCTATCTACGTGGATGTCACCCAGTCCAGCAACGATTTCTTGCGCCTTAAGCAAGAGTTGGCTGACGGCAAACTGAAGCAAGAAAACGGCAAAGCGAAAGTCAAATTAGTCACTAACGACGGTATTACATTCCCGCAAGAAGGCTCTTTAGAGTTTTCTGATGTGACAGTTGACCAGAGCACCGGCTCTATCACTCTGCGTGCCATCTTCCCTAACCCAGATAAAACGCTGCTTCCGGGCATGTTTGTCCGCGCACAACTGGAAGAAGGTACTAATCCAAACGCACTGCTCGTTCCGCAACAAGGTGTCACTCGTACACCGCGTGGTGATGCTTCCGCCCTGGTCATTGGCAAAGATGACAAAGTAGAAGTTCGCGATATCACAGCAGCTCAGGCTATCGGCGATAAATGGCTGGTTACCAGTGGGTTGAAGGATGGCGATCGCGTAATTGTGACCGGTTTGCAAAAAGTGAAACCCGGTGTTCAGGTGAAAGCGCAGGAAGTAGCGGCAGATGATAAAGGTCAGAATCAAGCAGCCGCTGGCACTCAGTCTGAACAAACGAAGTCTTAACTTAAACAGGAGACGTTAAGACATGGCTAAGTTTTTTATCGATCGCCCGATTTTTGCCTGGGTAATCGCCATCATTATTATGTTGGCGGGCGGGCTTGCGATCATGAAATTGCCTATCGCGCAATATCCAACCATTGCGCCACCGGCGATTTCGATCTCAGCAAACTATCCAGGTGCAGATGCGAAGACGGTACAGGATACCGTGACACAGGTTATCGAACAGAACATGAACGGTATCGACAACCTGCTGTACATGTCCTCTTCCAGTGATTCCTCTGGTTCTGTCACCATCACCATTACCTTTGATTCTGGTACTGACGCGGATATCGCCCAGGTACAGGTTCAGAACAAACTGCAACTTGCGATGCCGCTACTTCCTCAAGAAGTACAGCAACAAGGTGTTAGCGTTGAGAAGTCTTCCAGTAACTTCCTGATGGTTCTCGGTTTGATCAACACCGATGGCTCCATGACCCAGGAAGATATTTCGGACTACGTTGGCGCAACCATTAAAGACCCTATCAGCCGTACTCGTGGTGTCGGTGATGTTCAGCTGTTTGGTGCTCAGTACGCGATGCGTATCTGGATGGATCCGAACAAACTGAACAACTACCAACTCACGCCGGTCGATATTATCAATGCTATTAAAGCGCAGAACGCCCAGGTAGCAGCAGGTCAGTTGGGTGGTACGCCACCGGTTAAAGGTCAGCAACTTAACGCCTCAATCATTGCTCAGACCCGTTTGAAATCTGCCGATGAGTTCAGCAAAATTCTGCTGAAAGTGAATCAAGATGGCTCACGAGTTCTGCTCAAAGATGTGGCAAAAGTTGAGTTGGGCGGCGAGAACTATAACGTTGTTGCACGTTACAACGGCCAACCGGCTTCTGGTTTAGGTATCAAACTGGCAACCGGTGCTAACGCACTGGATACAGCTGATGCGGTACGTGCCACTGTGGCAAAACTGCAGCCATTTTTCCCGGCTGGCCTAAAAGTGGTTTATCCGTATGACACCACGCCATTCGTTAAAATCTCTATCAAAGAGGTAGTCAAAACTCTCGTTGAAGCCATCGTGCTGGTGTTCCTGGTAATGTATCTGTTCTTACAGAACTTCCGCGCCACATTGATTCCAACGATTGCCGTGCCGGTGGTATTGCTGGGGACGTTCGCTATCCTTTCCATCTTTGGCTATTCGATAAACACCCTAACGATGTTCGGGATGGTGCTTGCGATAGGCCTGTTGGTTGATGACGCCATCGTGGTAGTAGAAAACGTTGAGCGTGTGATGGTGGAAGAAGGGTTGCCACCGAAAGAAGCCACACGCAAATCGATGGAGCAGATTCAGGGCGCTCTGGTCGGGATCGCGATGGTTCTGTCAGCGGTATTTATACCGATGGCATTCTTCGGCGGTTCTACAGGGGCAATCTATCGTCAGTTCTCCATTACCATCGTATCGGCAATGGTGCTTTCTGTTCTGGTAGCACTGATTCTGACACCAGCACTCTGCGCCACTTTGCTCAAGCCGGTCGCTAAAGGTGAAAGCCATGCGAAGAAAGGCTTCTTCGGCTGGTTTAACAACATGTTCGATAAGAGCACGCATCATTATACCGACAGTGTCGGTAACATCTTGCGTAGCACCGGTCGTTACCTGGTGTTGTATCTGCTGATTGTGGTGGGTATGGCGTTCCTGTTTGTTCGTCTGCCAAGTTCCTTCTTGCCAGAAGAAGACCAGGGCGTATTCCTGACTATGGCTCAGTTGCCTGCAGGTGCGACACAAGAACGTACCCAAGCCGTTCTTGATGAGGTGAGCAAGTATTACCTCGAAAAAGAGAAAGACAACGTTAACTCGGTATTTACCGTTAACGGCTTTGGCTTCTCAGGCCAGGGGCAGAACACCGGTCTGGCATTCGTTTCCTTGAAAGATTGGGATGAGCGCCCTGGTGAAGAGAACAAGGTTCCGGCGATTGCTGCTCGCGCCAGTGCCCAATTCTCGAAAATCAAAGATGCCATCGTGTTCGCATTTAACCTGCCAGCGATCGTAGAACTGGGTACCGCAACGGGCTTCGACTTCCAGTTGATTGACCAGGCGAACCTTGGACACGAAAAACTGACTCAGGCGCGTAACCAGTTGTTTGGTGAAGTCGCTAAACACTCAGACCTGTTAGTGGGCGTGCGTCCAAACGGTCTGGAAGATACGCCGCAGTTTAAAGTCGATATCGACCAGGAAAAAGCGCAAGCATTGGGCGTTTCTATCAGCGACATCAACACCACTCTGGGTGCTGCATGGGGCGGTAGTTACGTAAACGACTTCATCGACCGTGGTCGTGTGAAGAAAGTTTACCTGATGGCTGATGCTCCATTCCGTATGCTACCAAGCGATATCAACGACTGGTATGTGCGCGGTTCTACCGGCCAGATGGTACCGTTCTCTGCGTTCTCTACCGCGCACTGGGAATACGGTTCACCACGTCTGGAACGTTACAATGGCTTGCCTTCCATGGAAATCCTTGGTCAGGCGGCGCCAGGTAAGAGTACCGGTGAAGCGATGAACATGATGGAAGAACTGGCGAGCAAATTGCCAACCGGTATCGGCTACGACTGGACGGGTATGTCTTATCAGGAGCGTTTGTCTGGTAACCAGGCCCCTGCCCTGTATGCGATTTCCTTGATAGTGGTATTCCTGTGTCTGGCAGCACTGTATGAGAGCTGGTCAATTCCGTTCTCGGTCATGCTGGTTGTTCCATTGGGTGTTGTCGGTGCACTGCTAGCCGCCACATTACGTGGGCTGACTAACGACGTATACTTCCAGGTAGGCCTGCTGACAACCATTGGTTTGTCGGCGAAGAACGCGATACTTATCGTAGAATTCGCCAAAGACTTGATGGAGAAAGAAGGCAAAGGCTTGATTGAAGCTACACTTGAAGCGGTGCGTATGCGTCTGCGTCCAATTCTGATGACATCACTGGCGTTTATCCTCGGGGTAATGCCGCTGGTCATCAGCTCCGGTGCAGGTTCCGGTGCGCAGAACGCCGTAGGTACTGGTGTAATGGGCGGGATGGTGACTGCAACTGTTCTGGCTATCTTCTTCGTACCTGTGTTCTTCGTGGTAGTACGCCGTCGCTTCAGCCGTAAGACTGAAGACCTCGAGCACGCTCACCCGGTTGAGCACCACAAGTAAGTCTTAGACTGCAAGTACAAGGCCGCGCAAGCGGCCTTTTTTATATCTGTGCCCTATCCTCATTTGCTATATTATTAAATATCGAAAATGCTGACTCTGGCCCTGAGTAGGTTTCAAAGTGTTGCCGTTCAGGAGATGTTTCATTCGAATATCATGACAAAATATTTCCCAAACTGACTGGTGAATTTGTAAATACGGATTCATACTTATTTATTAGGAACATTCCTAGTCGATTTTTTATTTACACCTGCCCACGAGATATTACAGCAACAGGAGATTAACCTGTTGAAAGCAAACTGTTTTCTTAAGTACCCTTTTAGGATAATTTATAAGACATTGCTTTTAAAAAACGTGAAAGTCTTTATAAACATTACGTTAGGGTAAACACATTTGCTACAAATGTAATTTTTCGTAATAGTGAAAGGAAATCTACTGCAGATTGATTTATAGTGAAAGTATATGGAATAATCGTTGTTATTGATCCCCACCTCATCCAGGTGTGTCCACCCCAACGCGTAGTGTTTATCAATTTTCTTCGATAAAAGGGGCTGCATTATGGACGAATACTCACCAAAACGGCATGATATTGCGCAGCTTAAATTTCTCTGCGAAAACCTGTATCATGACTGCCTTACCAACCTTGGCGAGAGTAATCATGGTTGGGTTAATGATCCTACTTCGGCCATTAACTTGCAGTTGAATGAATTGATTGAGCACATAGCTGCCTTCGCACTTAATTACAAAATTAAGTATGATGATGAGAGTAAATTGATTGAACAAATTGACGAATATTTGGACGATACCTTTATGCTGTTCAGCAACTACGGCATCAATGCACACGATTTGCAGAAATGGCGTAAGTCCGGGAATCGATTATTCCGATGTTTCGTCACAGAGAGCCGCGCTAACCCTGTAAGCCTCTCCTTTTAAAAATATTACAAGATGTATAAGGTGATTTCATGACTACTAAACCATTAACTAAGACTGATTATTTGATGCGTCTGCGACGCTGCCAAACAATTGAGACCTTAGAACGTGTAATTGAAAAAAATAAATACGAATTATCAGATAATGAATTGGCGGTATTTTATTCAGCTGCCGACCACCGACTTGCTGAACTCACCATGAATAAGCTTTACGATAAAATACCACCCTCTGTATGGACATTTATCCGCTAATACCTCGTAATTGTTATTAGGTTCATGGTTTAAACAGTTAACTGCTGAATGCGTCAGTCGCGGTTCATTGTTAGTGATTGTTGATTACCAGCTTTGCAATGTGATTAAAGTCACAAAAAGAAACAACATTTTCATCAATAACAACCTCATCGCTTACGGTAACCACTGTTCTGTCTATTTAATTGAGGCATCGCGATGAGTGAAGAGAAACAGAAAATGATTGCCGGCGAACTTTATCGCCCTGGTGACCCACAACTTCGTGACGATAGTATTAAAGCGCGTCATTTGATTTACCGTTTTAATCACACCGAACCCGATGAACAAGCTGTGCGTGCACAATTGCTTGAACAACTGTTGGGCCAAAGTCTGAATGCTTATATTGAGCCAACGTTTCGCTGTGACTATGGTTACAATATTTTTCTCGGCAAAAACTTCTACGCCAATTTTGACTGCGTCATTCTCGATGTTTGCCCGGTTCACATTGGTGAAAACTGCATGTTGGCGCCAGGCGTTCATATCTATACTGCAACACACCCGCTGGATGCTGAAACACGCAACAGTGGCGTTGAGTTTGGCAAACCCGTTACGATTGGTGATAACGTCTGGATTGGCGGACGTGCGGTCATCAATCCCGGTGTCACCATCGGTGATAACGTGGTGATTGGCTCGGGTTCTGTCGTCACGAAAGACATTCCAGCCAACTCAGTGGTTGCAGGAAACCCGGCACGAGTGATTAAAACGGTTCCCGTCATCGGCCACTAACTGTTATGGTTTTTTTTGGCATAACTGTTACTTTTTTACCCGTACAGGGCTTCTTAAAATAACAGTTCTCTGCCCGTAACGTTTCCGTTCAGAAGGCTCATCATGACCGAAATTCAGCGCCTGCTCACCGATACTATCGAGCAACTTAATGCCGAAGAAAAACGCGATAACCGTCCGCGTTTTAGCATCAGCTTCATTCGCAAACACCCGGGGTTGTTTATCGGCATGTGGATAGGCTGGTTTGCCACACTGTGGGTGATGCTGGAATCAGATACTCTGGCAGGCTCGGTCTGGTTACTGGTGGTGCTATTTGCGCTACTTAATGGTTTCTTCTTTTTTGATGTGAACCCCCGTTATCGCTACGACGATATCGATGTACTGGATTTACGCGTTTGTTACAACGGCGAGTGGTACAACACGCGCAATGTCCCGTCGACATTGATTGATAAAATCCTGCATTCCCCTGGTGTTGACGAACAACAAAAATCTTTACTGCATAAAATGGTTGCCACAAAAGGCGAACTCTCTTTTTACGATATCTTCTCTCTTGGGCGTTCGTAACCCTCTCATTAAGAAAGAAAGGGGCCAAAGCCCCTTGTTTTAACGCCGTTTTTTCCCGCCCTGCACCGCTTTAAAACGCGGATTACTTTTGCAAATCACATACAGCCGTCCTTTGCGTTTCACAATCTGGCAATCCGGATGACGCTGCTTTGCGCTGCGTAATGAATTCAAAACCTGCATAAATCTACGCCTAATAAATTATGTTATAACATAACAATAAATGACACATAAAAAGAATGCAACTCTGTTTTGTTGGCATTGCTGAATTTCGCAAAAGCTTAGAACCCGACACAGCCATAACTTAGAAGATAACAATATTGGGCGGCACGACGCGCTTACGGCAATGTAATTTCCATGTACTCCACCTCAGTCAGAAGAGTTAAACCATGAATCAGCGCTGTCGTTGTGAAAATTATTGTTGGGACAAAAAATCAGAGTTTGTCGGGAAAACATTTGTCTTACGCGGAGTTCATTATGAGCAACACAACGACCCAGGCCTTGCCAATACTCGATCTACTGGCCCTTAACGGCACCGCGACAGATCGAGCCGCATTTCTTGAACAACTGCGCCATGCCGCGCGTGACATCGGTTTCTTCTACCTGATCAATCACGGCATCAGCCCAGAATTGCAACAGGCCGTCCAGGATGAAGCGCAGCAGTTTTTCGCTTTGCCTGCAGCTGAAAAACAAAAAGTGGCGATGATCCACTCCCCTCATTTTCGTGGTTACAACCGTGCTGCCAGCGAATTAACTCGTGGCAAACCGGACTGGCGCGAACAGTTTGATATCGGCGCAGAACGTCCGGCGCTGGCAATTCATGAAGATCAGCCAGGCTGGCTGCGCTTACAAGGCCCAAATTTGTGGCCAGAATCGTTGCCTTCTCTAAAACCTACCCTGTTGCAATTTCAGCGTGAAATGACGGCGGTGGCACTCAAGCTGCTGCGTACTTTTGCGCAGGCGTTACAACTGCCGGCCAACAGTTTCGATAACCTGTACGGCCATCAACCCAACGAACACATCAAACTGATTCGTTATCCAGGCCAACAAGCAACGGAAGGCAATCAGGGTGTCGGTGCGCATAAAGATTCAGGCTTCCTGAGCTTCCTGTTGCAGGACCAGCAGCAAGGTTTGCAGGTCGAAGTCTCACCAGATAACTGGATAGATGCCGCCCCATTGCCAGGCAGTTTTGTGGTGAACATCGGCGAGTTGCTGGAACTGGCAACCAACGGCTATTTACGCGCCACGGTTCATCGGGTGGTTTCCCCATTACCTGGGCTGGAACGTCAGTCGATTGCCTTTTTCCTCGGCGCGCAGTTAGACGCTGTCGTGCCCGTTTATGCTCTGCCACCCGAACTCGCTCAACAAGCTCATGGGCCAGAAAGTGACCCAGACAACCCGTTGCTGCGCGATGTCGGCTGGAATTATCTCAAAGGTCGCCTGCGGTCGCATCCCGACGTGGCGGAACGTTATTACCCGGATGTCTTGCGTAACAGCAGTGAACTCATCGCTTAAACCTTAAAGGAAAACACCATGAAAAATGCCTCTTTTAAACTGGCAGGGATCGCGCTGTCTTTGACTCTGGCCTTCAGCGCTCACGCAGCAGAAACTTTGCGCATCGCCGCTGACGCAGTACCGCATGCCGAGATCCTCGCTTTTGTGCAGAAGCTCGATCCGAATTTAAAACTCAAAGTGGTTGAGTTGAGTAACGGTGTGAATGCCAACGAATTGCTGGCAAACGGGGATGTGGATGCCAACTATTTCCAGCACGTTCCTTATTTGCGCGATCAGGAAAAAGCGCTGGGTAAAAAATTCACCGTCGCCGCAACCGTGCATATCGAGCCGCTCGGAATCTATTCACACAAATATAAAGACCTGAAGTCGGTGCCGGAAAACGCCACCATTGCCCTGCCGAACAACGTCACCAACTTGAGTCGCGCACTCTATTTGTTACAGGACAAAGGGCTGATTACGCTGAAGCCGGAATTTAAAGATGCCGCGCAAAACCAGGCCACACCGCGTGATATCGCCAGTAATCCGAAGAAGCTGAAGATCGTCGAGATCGAAGCCCCGCAACTGCCGCGTTCGCTCGATGATGTTGATCTGGCGGTGATTAATGGCAACTACGCGCTGGAAGCCGGGTTAACGCCGTCGAAAGACGCACTGGGTCTGGAAAGTGCCACGCATAATCCTTACGCCAATATTCTGGTTACCAACCCAAATCTGGCTAACGATCCGCGCATCAAAGAGCTGGCGAAAGATCTGCAATCCCCACAAGTTGCTGACTTTATTCGCAAACAGTTCAATGGCTCAGTCATCCCTGTCGCTACTCCGCAATCATGATTACCGTTGAGCGGCTGAGCAAAGTGTATGCCGGAGGAGGCCAACCGGCAATGGATGATGTCTCGCTGACTGTGCCAGACGGTGCAATCTACGGCATTCTCGGGCGCAGTGGCGCGGGGAAAAGCACCTTGATCCGCTGTCTCAATTTACTGGAGCGGCCCACTTCGGGCCGTATTCTGATGCAGGGCGTGGACATTACCACGCTCAATAACCGCGAATTGCGCACCCATCGCCAGCGTACCGGAATGGTATTCCAGCACTTCAACCTGATTCATGCGCGTAATGTCGCGGACAACATTGCCGTACCGCTGGAAATCGCCGGGCAACCGCGTGAGGTGCGCCAGAAACGCATTATTGAGTTGCTTGAATTAGTTGGGCTGAGCGATAAAGCCCAGGCTTTTCCGTCGCAGCTTTCCGGCGGGCAGAAGCAGCGCGTAGGCATCGCTCGTGCCCTGGCCGCGCATCCTGATGTGCTGCTTTGTGATGAAGCCACCAGCGCATTAGATAGCGAAACCACCGCTTCCGTACTGGCGCTGCTGATGGATATCAACCGTAAACTGGGCGTCACGATTGTGCTGATTACCCATCAACTGGAAGTGGTGAAAGCAATATGCGATCACGCAGCACTACTGGAAAACGGCAAATTAGTGGAAAGCGGTTCGTTATCTGAATTGCTGGCAACCCCCTATTCCCGCCTGCGCCAGGCGCTATTACCTGGCGACGCTGCGGAACAAGCATTTTTACGCCGTATTGGAGTGTCAGGGAGAGTGTTATGCGAAGTCGCCTAGCCTGGGAAGATTTGTGGCCTTTATTGCTCGATGGCACGCTCGATACGTTATATATGGTCGGCCTTGCCGCGCTTTTCACCGTGATTATCGGTTTGCCGCTGGGCGTGTTGCTGTTTCTCACCCGTCGTGACGGCGTCCTACCGGCACCGGTTTTGAATCAGGTTATTGGCAGCGTGGTGAATGTTGGGCGTTCACTACCGTTCATTGTGCTGTTGATTGCCTTAATCCCATTCACCCGCATTATCATCGGCACTACGTTGGGCAGCACGGCGGCAGTGGTCCCCATCACCATTGGTGCGTTTCCATTTTTTGCCCGAGTAGTGGAAAACGCCCTGGATGAAGTCGATAAAGGCCGTATTGAAGCCATTTTGTCGATGGGTGGAAATGTCTGGCATATCGTCGGAAAAGTGCTGCTACCCGAAGCGCTACCGGCCATTCTGGCAGGGATTACGCTCACCGTGGTGATGCTGATTGGCTTTTCCTCGATGGCAGGTGTGATTGGCGGTGGCGGTCTGGGAGATCTGGCGATTCGTTACGGTTACCAGCGTTTTAACGACCAGGTGATGGTCGGCACGGTGGTGATTTTAGTGGTGATGGTGCAGCTTGTACAAAGTATTGGTGACCGCCTGGTACGCCGTCTCGCGCACCGGCGGTAAAGCGTCGGATGACGCTAACGCTTATCCGACCGACAAGACACATTGGTCGGATAAGCGCCTGTTTTCAGTTCTTCTCGCGCACCAGTAAAGTTGTCAGCGTAAACGACAGTCCCAATGCCAGCGCCACGCCCATCAACGCAAAGATAAAGTACGGGCCGATGTACGCCGGCAAACTGAAAATGCTCGACAAAATATAGCCATACAAACGCACACCGAAGAAAGCAATGAATGCCGAAGCGAGGGAGCTGGCAACCGTGGCGGCAATAAACGCTTTCTTGTAGCGAGTCAGTACACCAAACAGTGCCGGTTCAGTGATACCCAGCAGCGCGGAAATTGCCGCTGGCAGAACCACTGCACGTTCTTCACGGGATTTGCTCTGCTTCCAGATGGCAAGCGTGGAACCGGCAATCGCCATATTGGCCATGAACATCATTGGCATCAGCATGTCGTAGCCGCGATCGGTAAAGTTTTGCAGTGCGATTGGCGTCATGGCGTGGTGCATACCGGTCAGAATAGCCACCGGACGAATCGCCCCTACGACTAATCCGGCAAAGCTCGCCGACACCCCAAATAGCCCTTCAATAAACCACGCCAACCCTTTGCCAAGATAAATCCCCAGCGGCCCAATCACCACCAGCGCCACTAACGCCGCAAGGAACAGGGTGAGCGTCGGGGTAAACACCGTTTTCAGCACATCCGGCATGATTTTATCCACCCAGCGATGGATGTAACTTAATGCCAGAACCGAAAAAATCACCGGAATCACGCTTGAGGCGTAGTTGAACACCGAAACGGGGATCACATTCAGGAAGTAAAACGCACCGACCGCATCAGGTGCGTGGCCCGCCAGTGCTTTGGCGGCTTCAATCAGCGATGGATACATAAAGCATGCCGCGACAGCCGCAGCCAGGTATTCATTGGTCTTGAAGATTCGCGCCGCGGAGATGGCCAAAAAGAACGGTAAAAAATAGAACACGCCACTGGCGATTAAATCGATAACGATCACCGTGTCGCTTTTCGCCGAAACCACTTTCAAGGCAATCAAACCCGCCAGCAGGCCTTTAATCATCCCGGCACCGGCAATGGCGGGAACAATCGGGCCAAACACGCCCGACACGGTATCCATAAACATTGACACCAGGCTTTTTCGCGCTTTCTTCGCGTGGGTTGGTGAAGTTTGTTCAGGAGTGGAGCCAAGCTCGTGGGTCAGTTGTTCATACCAACTGTTGACCTGCGGGCCAATAATTATCTGGAATTGATCGCTCTGAATCTGCGCCCCTAAAACACCAGGGATTTTTTTAATCCCGGACTGATCAATTTTATTCTCGTCAATCAGAGAGAAGCGCAAGCGCGTCATACAGTGCCAGGCTTTACTAATATTATCCGCCCCACCAATCAGGTGAATAATATTATTAATGGCATCACGGGTCCCCATCTGTCACTCCCCAAAAAATTGCTTATTGTTATGTGTTGAATGCCCATGATGGTAGGGAATCGCAACCACTAAAACAAACCAATAAACTTTGAACAACATCACAATTAGCCTATACAAAAGCCATGAAACCACCTAAAGAGACAAATTGGTACGGTTTTTATGTTCACCTGACACCTTTTCCTGACCAATAAAAATAAGCAAAAAAAATGATTTACCCGCAGTCAAAAATAGGGTGATAGTAAAAAGCAGAAGCCTTAAACCTGAAAAGCCAATGTACGTATTTAAAACGCATTGCGGAGTCATCTTGTGCAGCCAACCATTATTGAAAATATCGAATGTTTTATTACCCGCCCCGACCGTCACAACCTGGTCACAGTGCGAGTTACCACCAATAAGGGTGTGACCGGCCACGGCTGTGCCACCTTCCAGCAACGCCCGCTGGCCGTGAAAACCATGGTCGATGAATACCTCAAACCACTGCTTATCGGGCGCGATGCCAATAATATCGAAGACTTATGGCAGATGATGACCGTCAACGCTTACTGGCGTAACGGCCCGGTCATCAACAACGCTATTGCCGGTGTGGATATGGCACTTTGGGATATCAAAGGCCAGCTTGCCGGAATGCCGCTATACCAATTGCTGGGCGGAAAATCGAAAGACGCTATCGCCGCTTACAGCCACGCCGCCAGTGAAACCCTCGAAGGGTTGTATCTGGAAGTGGACAAACTGCTGGCGCAAGGTTACCGCTACATTCGCTGCCAGTTAGGTTTCTACGGTGGCACGCCGCAAGGTTTGCATGCCACTCGTGAGCCAACGCCTGGCGCCTATTACGATCAGGACGAATATATGGCGAATAACGTGGCGATGTTCAAAGCGCTGCGCGAGAAGTACGGCAACCAGTTCCATATTCTTCACGATGTGCATGAACGTTTATTCCCGCAGCAAGCGGTGCAGCTGGCAAAAGCGCTTGAGCCTTATCAACCGTGGTTTATCGAAGATATTCTGCCACCGCAACAAAGTGCCTGGTTAGAGCAAGTCCGCGCGCATTCATCAGTGCCGCTGGCAATGGGCGAATTGTTTAATAACCCGGCTGAATGGCATGATTTGATTGTGAATCGGCGCATCGATTTTATTCGCTGCCACGTTTCACAAATTGGCGGGATAACTCCAGCGTTGAAACTCGCCATTCTTTGCCAGGCATTTGGTGTGCGTCTGGCCTGGCATGGCCCATCTGACATGACGCCAATCGGCGTGGCGGTGAATACCCATTTAAATATTCACCTGCACAATGCGGCGATTCAGGAGTTTATTCCGAATAAACCGAATACCGAAGCGGTGTTCCCCGGCGCGCCAGTTGCAGAGCGCGGTTATATTTATCCGCTTGAAAAGCCGGGTATTGGCGTCGGTTTCGATCAACAAAAAGCGGAAGCCTTCCCGGTGGAATATCGCCCACACGAGTGGACGCAAAGTCGCTTGCCTAATGGGGCGATTCACACGCCTTGAGTGCCCTGCCGATACGCTAAATTGTCATGGTTATAGGGGATGACGTAGGTGCAGGAATAGTTGATGTCGATGATGTCGCTGATTTCAAAAACGCGCCCCCCTTCCAGAATGCCCCGGTTGATGATGTGCATCGCCGGGATACCTTTTTTACATTCCAGTAAGGCCGCCTGTTCTTTGCTAACCGCCACCGCCTGATAACTGGTTAGCAGGTGAGAAATTCGCAACCCCTTGCTCAGCACATATTGTTGAATCGAGCGTTCAATCACTTGCTGGTTTAAATCAGGGAAATCCTGTACCGGCATACGCGAAATCTCGATTTGTACCTTTTGATTATCGACATATCGCAAGCGGCAAAACTGCCAGACGTAGTCATTTTCACCCACACCAAAAACTTGCTGCTCTTCGCGATTAGGTAATTTCTTATGTAGATTCACCATGCGAAACGCCATCTGATCAAAACGCTTTTCGGTGATGGAGTTATAGACCAGCGGGTTATTACGGGCCTGTGGGTTAATCCAAATTCCAGATCCCTGGACAATTTCCACGACCCCAATACTCACCAGTTTTTCCAGCGCTTTGCGAATAGTAAAACGCGAAACATCATATTCCATGGCAAGCTGGCGTTCAGGGGGTAATTTGCGTCGCTGTGAATCATTATGTTGATAAATCTTGCTCAACAAATCCTGAATAACAAACTCTTTTTTCTTCATTTTATGCTCACCAGATGCTCGCATCTCAAGACTCCATGCCCACTCAGCATGAAAACATAACATCCCTCATTCATGTGAGATAGACTAACCTCTTCTATGAAAAACCATTATAAAAACGAAATTTCTCACGGGGTCTAAAAGAATGACATCCCGAAAGCTTATTAGCCTGGTCAGTGGCATACTTATTTTGGCGGTTTTGCTGCCTATTTTGTTAAGCATTTATCTTGCTCATCGTAATGCCGAGCAAGTTTTTCATAACGAACTGGGAGAGTTTGCCGATCACGCCTTGTACCGCACCGGCAATGTTATCGAGCAGGCTGTTGCTGCTGTTGATGATATTAACCTCAATAAAGACAATACCTGCTCTCCGGCTCATGCGGAGGCCATGCATCGCATCGCCCTTGAATATCGCTATGTGCAAGAAGTGATATTTCAAAAGGATGACCATCTTCTGTGTAGTTCGCTGGAGTTATTCAGCCACGGTGAAACCCTGGGTAAACCCGAACATTCTGGTAGTTATGGCTTTAATGCATGGTATACCACGCCACCGCTGCCAGGCTTTAAACGCAAGATGATCTATATTGGCAAGTTCTCTCATGTTGCCTTAGTTGACCCGATGTCCTTTATTGACGTACTACCATTTGGTAAATACACGCTAAATATTGCCATGGTCGGTCTGGCTAAACAGAGAATAATTGCCAGCAATAGTCACTATATTCCAGACGCGTGGCGTGAACCGCTGAAACAAGGTGTAGAGGAATTTCAAAGCGAGAACGATTTTTATGTTATCCGTCGCAATCCAGAAACTGGCCTGGCCATGGTGGCCTGGGCTTCACTGGAGCCGCTGAATACGGTTTGGTATGAGCAACTATTGATTTGGCTACCCGTCGGTTTAGTGATTAGTCTTCTTGCGGGTACATTCTTAATTCGTGTTCTGCGCCGGTTATTATCACCACGTAACCGCTTGATGGACGCCATTAAAAACCGTGAAATTAGCGTGGTATATCAACCTATTGTCCATCTTCAAAGCGGTGAAAGCGTTGGTGCTGAAGCATTAATTCGCTGGAAGCAGCAAGATGGTTCAATGCTGAATCCTGATGCGTTTATTCCGCTGGCGGAACAAACCGGGCTGGTCACGCAATTAACTGAACAAGTCATTGAGCTTATTTTCCTCGAGCTTGGCGAGTGGCTTAGCCAAAACCCAGACCACCATATTTCGGTTAATCTGGGCGTGCGCGACGCAAGAAGTCTACATATTCTTGAAGTCATTACCCCTTATCTAAGTCGTTATTCCGTTAAACCAGAGCAAATTGCACTTGAAATTACCGAGCGGGGTTTTGCCGATCCGAAAGTGACAGCACCGATTCTTGCGCAATATCGCAAAGCGGGCCATGCCATTTATATTGATGATTTCGGTACTGGTTACTCGAGTCTCAGTTATTTGCAGGATCTCGATGTCGATATCATTAAAATAGATAAGTCGTTTGTCGATGCGCTGGAATATAAAAACGTCACGCCACATATCATTGAAATGGCCAATACTCTGGGGGTTTTAATGGTGGCCGAAGGTATTGAAACACCCGCTCAGGCCTCGTGGTTACGCCAGCAGGGTGTGCAGTACGGGCAAGGTTGGTTGTACAGTAGAGCGCTGCCGAAAGAGGAGTTTATTGCCTGGGTGGCGAACTATCACGCCAGGGCAACGAAGCGCTCTTGACGCCAGATCAGGCTACCTGGCCTGGCGTCACCCACCCTTTTTTACTCGTCAAGCAGTGGTGCAAAGCCACCATATATCATGCGCTTGCCATCAAATGGCATTGACTCACCAAACTCTTTCATCCGTGGGTCAGACATCATTTTGGCATTTGCTTGATCGCGAACTTCTTTGGAAGGATATTCAATCCAGCTGAAAACCACTTCTTCTTTCTCTTCAGCTTTCACCGCCATACGAAAATCAGTGAGTTTGCCATCGGGCACATCGTCAGCCCAACACTCTACTACGCGTAACGCACCAAACTCTTTGAATAGCGGCGCCGCTTTCGCGGCCATTTGCTTATACGCATCTTTATTTGCTGCCGGTACAGCAACAACGAAACCATCAACATAATGCATGGTGAACCTCCACGGTGTGGTGAAGACGGGTAGATGTTTTCCACCCGTGATGATTGCGATTGATAAGTTTAGTCGTTGAGAATGAAAACTGCTTACTCAGAGTTTGAGTAGCATTTCATATTGCGTAATGGGGTCTTGACGGTAGCCGCAGCTCAGGAAAAGAGGAGACATTTGTTCAGGGATAGCCGCTGCAGTTGCAATACCTGGGAAGCGCTCACGCAATAACATCAGCAGCTTTTTCGCCAGCCCTTTGCCTCGCGCAGCCGGATCTACATACAGCATTCGTAACCTGAGGTATGGCGCCGTCACTACCATGGCGTAAGCGGCATCTTGCAGCGAAAATGCCTGGCCGGGTAATTTAAACAGCGTCTCCCCCCCGCTTAACCACGGCAAACGCAGGTGCGTATCGGCCATCATTTTTTTGGCAACCATCAGAGGATCGACTTCAGTTAATTCGTTGGTGGCAATAAAGCGCGCCGGGCTTGTAGCGTAAAATCCGACGAACGTATTCTGACGCACAAATCCCATACGCTCATACAGTGCCAGCCCACTGTCGTTACCGACGATGACTTCCAGCCACATGTTGCGGTCGCCACGCGCTTTCGCTTCATCAATTAATTGCTGCATGAATTGCCTGCCAAACCCCTGCCCACGCAGTTCAGGGCGAATAGCAAATGCGGCGAGGCGACAGGATTGGCCACGGCGACTGATGATCGCCAACGCTTTCGGTTCATCGTTTTGCATCCACACACGGCTATCATTGAGGCTCATATCTTCAGCGGCAAAACGCGAGGCAAAGGCCTTGCCGTCAATGGTGAAAGGGACTAAATACCCTTCAAAACAGTGAGATAAAATTTCTGCTAACTGATAGCTACTAAAATGTGCCGCCGCTTTGCTAATGACCGTGTTGTGCATCGTGACCTCAAACTGTCGGTTTTAGGTTTCAACATTAGGGTACTATTGTCGGTTCAACCAGTTTTTTCTCCCGTTGAATATGAATACGAAACCACGGCAAACAGAGTTGAATTAATGGGCCAATCGCCAGCGCGTATAACACCGTCCCGACGCCAAATGTGCCGCCCATCAACCATCCCGCCAGTAAAACCGTCAATTCGATGGCGGTGCGTACACTGCGCACCGACCAACCCGTTCGCGCGTTAATCCCGGTCATTAAGCCATCTCGTGGCCCTGAACCAAACCCAGCGCCGATGTACATCCCCGTGGCAATCGCATTCACCAGTATCGCTGCCAACAGCAAAATACTGCGCGCTGCCAGCGATTCAAGCGGCGGCATTAAGGCTAACGCGGCATCAGCGGCCAACCCCAACACAATCACGTTGCTGATGGTCCCAAGCCCAGGTTTTTGGCGCAACGGGATCCACAGCAGCAGCACCAACGCGCCGACCACAATCATCACCATGCCAATATTAAGAGAGAAGATCCGCGCCACACCAAGGTGGAACACATTCCATGGATCGGCCCCTAAATTGGCTCGCACAAACATGGCGGTAGAGACACCGTATAGCACCAGACCGGTATACAGTTGCAGCAAGCGACGAGCGATCATTATCTTCACCTCAGAAATCTTTTGTGGCTTTACTTTCACGCAAAATGGATCTGATATTAAGGTCCAGTTAATACAAAGTGGATTGCTATGACACAGCGCAGAACCGGTTCATCATCGCTGACAAAATTGCTGGGAAACTGGCAACAGGATTTACCGCGCTCCCCGGTTTATCGCCAACTGGCGGATGGGCTACGGTTGCTGATTCTGGATGGACGCTTGCCGCTCGATTGCCGCCTGCCTGGTGAGCGAGAACTGGCAGCCGCACTCGGTATTAGCCGTACCACGGTCGCCACCGCGCTGGCTCAGTTGCGGGATGAAGGATATCTGGCAAGCCGACAAGGTTCAGGTTCTGTCACCATGCTGCCGGAAGGGCGGCAAACCGTCTCTCCTCTTCCTGGCCGGGCGACCACATTAGATCTTTCCACTGCGGCACTCACTGCCGGGCCAGAAATTCATCAGGCCTATGCTCAGGCACTGATTGCCTTGCCAGAACATTTAGCGACGACCGGTTATAACCAGCAGGGTTTGCCTGAACTGCGTGAGATTATCGCGCAACGCTATGCCGCCCGCGGGCTGCCAACTGACGCCGATCAGATTATGATCGTCAACGGTGCGCTGAGTGGTTTTGGCTTGATCTTACGTTTGTTAACCGGCCCTGGCGACCGCGTGGTCATCGACCAGCCTACTTACCCGATGGCACTCGCCGCCATTAAAGGAGCGTCATGCCGTGCTGTTCCCGTTAGCCTGACACAACAAGGTTGGGACACTGAAGGAATGGCAGCCACCATTGCACAAACTTCGCCACGGCTGGCCTACTTGCTGGCCGATTTTCATAATCCTGTCGGCTGCTGTATGGATGCCACAACTCGTGCAACCATCGCTGATATTGCCGCCCGAACACGTACCACAATAGTGGTCGATGAAACCATGGCCGACCTGTGGTACGACGCCCCACCACCGCCACCACTGGCCGCTTTTGATGATGCCGACCGGGTGATTACGCTAGGTTCCGCCGGAAAAAGCTTCTGGGGTGGTTTGCGCCTCGGCTGGATACGCGCCAGTACACGCACCATTGCTTCGCTGATACAAATCCGCGATTCGCTGGATTTAGGCTCGCCAATCCTTGAGCAACTTGCCGCGATTAACCTGTTTAACGACGCTGAAAACTTTTTACCCCAACGCCGTGAAATTTTACGCCAGCGCAGAGATGCCTGCGGTGCAGCCATTAAAGAACTGTTTCCCGACTGGAAACTGACCGTGGTGCCACAAGGGGGATTATCGTGGTGGATTGAGTTGCCAAAACCATTGGCGACGGTGTTTGCCGCAAGTGCAGAATCGCAAGGCATCCGCATTGGCGCAGGGCCACGTTTTGGCATTGATGGCGCATTTGAACGCTATTTAAGAATGCCGTTTACGTTAGAAACCACGGAAATGCGCATCGCGCTGGAACGATTAAAACCGATTTGGGAGAGTGTTGCGCAAACAGGTAGTGAATATCTAAGAAGAACGGTGGTTTAGCAGACCCCAGAATTGGGTGGGGGCCCTGCCAGCTACATCCCGGCACACACGTCATCTGCTGCGGCTGCTTCCTTCCGGACCTGACCGAATTCACAAATTAGTGTTGCGGGAGAACCAACAGGGCCCCCATTGAGAGCGCTAGTTACCTAACGCGCTGGCGCATTATCCATGTTGCCCCCGGCAATTGCAAGCAAGGAGCGGTCAGGTGTTGCTTTCTTGCGCACCCCCAGTTTTTCTTTCTAGTTTAGTACACGACGATTATCCTTACCGGCATCCTGATTTGGAGTTTGCTATGGATAACAACGATTCATTCCCGCAGCGTGTTTATCAGATTATTGCCGCTATTCCTGAAGGTTGCGTCACCACATATGGCGATGTGGCGCGCCTGGCGGGTTCACCGCGTGCCGCACGACAAGTCGGAGGTGTTCTCAAGCGCTTACCTGAAGGCAGTAAATTACCGTGGCATCGCGTCGTGAATCGTCATGGCACGATTTCGCTGACCGGCTCGGATCTACAGCGCCAGCGGCAAGCTTTGCTATCAGAAGGGATTATGGTGTCTGGGGACGGGAAAATTGAGATGGAACGTTATCGCTGGAATTACTAGCAGCGCCTCCGTGAGGGGATTAGCCAGTTGTGTCGGATGACGCTGCGCTTATCCGACCTACGATATCAGCGTCAAGCGCCTCCGCAGAGGCGCTTATATGCTTAGTATCAGTACTGCGTTGGCGCAGGAACGGTCGATACCGCACCACCGTTATCCTGGACTGGAACCGCCGTTTGCTGAACGGGCACCAGGGTCAGGTCTGCTTTGGTCCCACCGTTGTTAATGACCGGCTGAATGGTATCGGTGATAAACATCAGCTGATTGTTTACGGTGATCGCCGCACTCAAGATGATGCGAGCGTTAGGCTGAATATCCGCTGGGTTAAACGGCAACACAAAGCTGAAAGGTGATTGCTTCCCTTCAGTACGGACCGCTCTTTGCGACAGCACTCTTGACGGAGCATCTGCCAAAGATGCGTCAGACAATGTCACCGTTAGCACCGCATCCGGCGGAAGCGCAATACGCTGACGAATCCAGACTGTCCCCGATACATTCGGCTGTTGAATATCAGATTGTGCTAATGCTGCCGCTGACGACGTCGTCGCAGCTGGGGCTGGCGTTGGGATGTCAGCACTTTTGTTATGCGCGCATCCCGTCAACGCAACTGCCATGGCTAAACCACTTAACGTGTGCACAAGTTTCATTGATTTGTTCTCCTTTTATCAACGCACCAGCAGGCTTCAGGCCCACGAGTAATGAGTGGTTAAATATACTTATCATGCTAAGTGTGGCACAAACTTCTGACTTTTTCTGAAAACTAAGACATTTCGTCAGGTCGGGCCACTGAGTGGCGATTACAGGAAACCTGTTATAATCAGGCCAATTGCGCGATTTTTGTTAATTCCATTGAGGACCTTTTATGAGTCAGGCGCTCAGCAATTTGTTGGCATTACTCAATCTGGAAAAGATTGAAGAAGGTATTTTTCGTGGCCAGAGCGAGGACTTAGGTTTACGTCAGGTATTCGGTGGGCAAGTTGTTGGCCAGGCGTTGTATGCCGCCAAAGAAACCGTGCCAGCTGAACGTCTGGTGCATTCATTCCACAGTTATTTTCTGCGTCCCGGCGATAGCCAAAAGCCGATTGTTTATGACGTCGAAACCCTGCGTGATGGCAATAGTTTCAGCGCTCGTCGCGTGGCGGCGATTCAAAATGGCAAACCCATTTTCTATATGACCGCCTCTTTCCAGGCGCCAGAACCCGGTTTTGAACATCAAAAAGCTATGCCTGGAGCCCCTGCGCCGGAAAACCTGAAGTCAGAAACAGAAATCGCCATGGCGTTTGAAAAGCTGCTGCCTCAGAGCCTGAAAGAGAAGTTTCTCTGTGAAAAACCGCTGGAGATCCGCCCGGTGGTGTTCCACAACCCGATGCAAGGGCATGTCGATGAGCCGGTACGCCAGGTGTGGATGCGTGCCAACGGGAAAATGCCAACCGAGTTACACGTCCATCAGTACTTGCTGGGTTACGCCTCTGATTTTAACTTCCTGCCCGTCGCCCTTCAGCCTCACGGCGTCGGTTTCCTGGAGCCGGGCATGCAGGTGGCGACAATCGATCATTCGATGTGGTTCCACCGCCCGTTCGATATGAATGACTGGCTGCTTTACAGCGTGGAGAGTACTTCGGCTTCTAGTGCGCGCGGTTTTGTTAGAGGTGAATTCTATTCACGCGATGGCGTGCTGGTGGCGTCTACGGTGCAAGAGGGGGTTATGCGTAAGCGAGGTTAAGATTGGCTCGCCCTCACCCCGCCCCTCTCCCCCAGGAGAGGGAGAAGGTCAGAGTAAACACCGGTTATCCCCTCTCTCTGAGGAGAGGGAGAAAGTCAGAGAAAACACCGGTTATCCCCTCTCCCTGGGGAGAGGGCCAGGGTGAGGGGGAAATCATTTATGCGTTGTAAGCATTCTCGCCGTGGCTGTTCACATCCAGGCCTTCACGCTCATGTTCTTCTGGTACACGCAGACCAACTGTCAGGTCAGCCACTTTGAAGCCAATGAACGCGGCTACCGCAGACCAGACAATCGTCACCCCGATACTTTCCAGTTGCACCAGGATTTGATGGCCCATGGTCACGCCTTGTGCATAGCCCACACCACCCAGTGAAGTTGCGGCAAAGATACCGGTCATGATGCAACCTACGATACCGCACACGCCGTGGACACCGAACACATCACAAGGGTCATCGACACGCAGCCATTTTTTCAGCAGCGTCACACCCCACAAACCGGCCAGACCCGCTACGATACCGATAATCAGTGCACCGCCGACGCCAACATAACCACACGCTGGAGTGATACCGACCAGACCTGCAATGGCACCGGAACACGCGCCCAGCAGAGAAGGTTTGCCACGCAATGCCCACTCACCAAATACCCAGCCGAGGACGGCAGCGGCAGTTGCAACAACCGTGTTCACAAAGGCCAGAGCGGCGATTTCGTTTGCAGCACTTGCCGAACCGGCGTTGAAGCCAAACCAGCCGAAGTAGAGGATCGCAGTACCGGTAAACACCATCGGTAAGTTGTGCGGTTTGAACGCTTCTTTACCGTAGCCAACACGTTTGCCAATCAGGTAAGCACCTACCAGGCCCGCAACCGCGGCATTGATATGGACGACAGTACCACCCGCGAAGTCCATTGCACCGTGTGTTGCCAGT
This sequence comes from Buttiauxella sp. JUb87, assembly GCF_004361975.1. Classification (NCBI taxonomy): domain Bacteria; kingdom Pseudomonadati; phylum Pseudomonadota; class Gammaproteobacteria; order Enterobacterales; family Enterobacteriaceae; genus Buttiauxella; species Buttiauxella sp. JUb87. The sequence continues at coordinate 140,395 of NZ_SNVY01000003.1, read as the reverse complement.
AAGCCACCACCCCACACCATATGGGCAATCGGCACATAAGAGAGCGTCAGCCAAATCACGACGAAAATCAGCACCGCTGAGAAGCGAATACGTTCAGCCAGCGCTCCAACAATTAGGCCCACGGTGATACAGGCGAAGGAACCCTGGAACGCCACATGAATATATTGGTAGAAAGAGCCCATCAACGCGGTGAGCTGAATATTCTTCAGCAATACCCAGTCGAAGTTACCAAAGAAGCTGCCACCGGAGCCAAAGGCCAGGGTATAGCCATAAACCACCCACAGCACACAAACCAGCGCAAACGTGACCGTTATCTGAGTCAGCATCGACAGCACGTTTTTGGAGCGAATCAGGCCACCGTAAAACAGCGCCAGCCCAGGTATTGTCATAAACAGCACCAATGCGGTGCTAATCATCATAAAGGCGTTGTCTGCTTTATCGGCCACAGCGGGTGCCGCAAGCGCGATTGATGGCGCAAGTGCCAGGGCTACAACGCCTAAGATAGAGGCTAATTTCTTCATTTTTTCCATCCCTTTCACGAGTGGCAAGACGATTACAGTGCAGCTTCGTCGGCTTCGCCGGTACGAATGCGGATGACGCGTTGCAGTTCAGCAACAAAAATTTTGCCATCGCCAATCTTGCCGGTGTAGGCAGCTTTGCTAATGACATCAATCACTTCATCAAGTTGATCATCGGCAATTGCCACATCAATTTTCACTTTAGGCAGGAAATTGACGCTGTACTCAGCACCGCGGTACAACTCTGCGTGACCTTTCTGGCGGCCAAAGCCTTTAACCTCGGTAACAGTCAGCCCTTGAATACCGATTGAAGACAGCGCTTCGCGTACATCTTCGAGTTTGAACGGTTTGATCACCACGGTAACCAGCTTCATAGATCCCCTCCAGTCAGAATTGGGTAATTGCCCTTGCAACACTGATTACATAAAGCAAAGGCCATGCCAAAAATGAAAAACAGGTTTTTTCAACGCGTTAAGCCGCGCCGAATAAGGGTTGATGGGGAAGGAATAACGATGACTGGGATTAAGAAAGTTCTTAGGTAATAAAAACGCACCATTTCAGTGCATGGTGCGTTTCGCTTCTGCACCAATGGAGATACCCATTGGATTTATGCGTGCTTTTGGTGCATCAAGCGGTGGCAGGCTCTTCGCGAGTTGCCGCGGCTAATTCTTCACCTGCCAGTTGCAGCTGGTACATCTGCCAGTAACGGCCCTGTGCTGCCAGCAATTCACTGTGCGTACCACGTTCAACAGCCTGCCCACGGTGCAACACCAGAATGGTATCGGCATCGGTAATAGTCGATAAACGGTGAGCAATCACCACCAGCGTGGTGTGCTCACGCACCGCGGCCAGCGCATGTTGAATGGCCTGCTCGGTGCCGGAGTCGATATTTGCTGTTGCTTCATCGAGGATCAAAATCTGCGGTGCATCCACCAGCACGCGTGCCAGAGCCAGTAATTGCTTCTGACCAACAGACAAGTTATTGCCCTGCTCGCCCAACCGCGTGTAGATGCCATCACTCATGGTGCGAGCCAGTTCTGCCAGTTGCACCGTTTCCAGCGCTTGCCAGACCGCCGCTTCGCTGATGTCGCGCCCTAGCGTGACGTTAGCAAAGAAAGAGTCCGCCAGTACCACCGGATCTTGTTGCACCATCGCTACACCCTGGCGCAACACACTATGGCTCAGCGTATCCAGAGGGCGGCCATCAAGACGAATTTCACCGTTGGTCAGCGGGTAATAGCCCATCAACAAGTTTGCGAGGGTACTTTTCCCACTTCCGGTATGTCCCACCAGCGCCACAAAACTACGCGCCGGGACATCAAGGTGAATATCCTGCAATACCAGACGGTCACCGCGATAGGCGAAAGAGACGTTATCCACCTCGATATGGCCGCTTTCCAGCGGACGAGTATCGTTGCCGTAATCCTGGCGCTTACCGTCCATTAATTCGAACACGCGTTCACCTGCCACCACTGCCTGTTGCAGCATCGATTGTTGCGTGGTGAGTTCAATCAGCGGCTCGTTAAGACGCCCCAAATAGTTAATAAACGCGTATAACACGCCAACTTCAATGGTGCCAACTGAGGTGAAACCGAACAGCATCAGCAAGCCGCACAGCACCATTGCGGAAAACAGACTCAACAACGGTCGTAATAAAAAACCATCGAGGCGCAAGGTTTGCATCCGCGCTAAATAGTGCGAACGGCTCGCCGCCCCCATCCGCTCGCCAAATCTTGCCTGTTGGCGGAACTGCTGGATGACGCTCATCCCGTTAATCACTTCGTTAAAGCCATCGTTGATATCCGCCAGATAGCTACGCACCCGGCGCACAATCGGTGTGCTGTAACGCTGGTAGATAAACATCACGATGATCACCGCCGGGAAGATGCAGACCGCCACCGACGCCATGCGCCAGTCGAGGCTGAACATCGCCACCAGCATCGCGCCAATCAGTGCGGCACTGCGCAATACTGTCGCAACGACCGTCACGTAGAGATCGCGAATGACTTCGGTGTCGTTGGTAACACGGGAAATTAATTGCCCAACCGGCTGGGTATCAAAGGTACTCAGTGGCTGGCGCAATGCGGCATCCATCACGTCAGTACGCAGCTTTTGTACTACGCCAACAGCGGCCTGGTTAAATAATAAAGCCTGCCAGTAATGCAGCGTCGCCGCCGAAATTGACAGCAACAGGTAGGCTGTTCCTAGCCCCGCTGCCGCCGCAATCGGCATGCGATGCTCAGACACCATGTTATCAATAAAATAACTCACTAAAATCGGGCCGCTGACTTCGGCAGCCGCCGCAATCCACAACATCACTACCGCCCCTGCGAGCGGTTTACGCCACGGTGAGCCATATGCCAGCAGGCGTTTGATGGTTGGCCATTGCTGTATGGATTTACGCATTGGCAGGTTCCTCGTCTACCGTCGTTTCTGGCGCATCATCCAGCGCCGCTTCCAGTTGTTGATAACGATACATGTCGCGATACCAACCAGACTTCCCTACCAGCACATCGTGATTGCCGCGTTGGGCAACATGCCCGTGCTGCATCACGAGGATTTCACTGGCTTCGGTCAAAGCCGACAGACGGTGCGCGCTAATAATAACGGTGCGGTTTTCGCCCCACTGGCGCAGGTTATGCAGGATTTGGTGCTCGGTACGCCCGTCAACGGCAGAAAGCGCGTCGTCGAGGATCAAGATTTCTGCATCAAGCAATAATGCACGAGCGATAGAAATACGCTGTTTCTGGCCGCCGGATAGCATCACGCCACGCTCACCGACTTCAGTTTCGTAACCTTGTGGTAAACGCAGAATATCGTCATGAACGCTGGCAAGCCTGGCAACATGTTCAATTTCCTGCTGCGTGGCGCCCGGTTTGCCCAAAGCAATATTGCTGGCCACCGTGTCAGAGAACAAGAATGGTGTCTGATTGACCACCGCCAGACGGCTACGCCAGGAGTCGAGCTGCATCTGCACCAGCGGAATACCATGGAAACAAATCTCACCCTGGTCGATGTCAAAATGACGCTGGAGCAAGGACAGAATGGTACTTTTCCCGGCGCCCGTTGGGCCACATAACCCCAACATTTCGCCTGGTTTTAAGCTGAAGGAGACATTTTCAAGTGTCGGGCGTGCGGTTTGCGGATAGTGGAACGCCTGGATATTCGCTTCAACTGTACCGCGACCGGCTGGCGCTTCTTTGGTGCCATCGGTGACTGACGGCGCTTCGGAGAGCATGCTGCGAATTCGGCTGTACGCCGCACTGCCGCGCTCAACAATATTGAACATCCACGCCAGCGCCAGCATCGGCCAAATCATCAGGCCGAGGTACATCACAAAGCTGGTGAGTTGCCCAAGGGTGAGCGAACCCTGAATCACCATCCAACTGCCGCCGCCGATCGCCAGCAGGTTTGCGGTGCCGATGGTGATATAAATCGTCGGATCAAAGCGTGCATCCACCCGCGCCACTTTCATGTTTTTCTCGCCAGCATCTTTAGCTTCAGCGGCAAACAGCGCGGATTGGCGGTCTTCAAGACCAAAGGCTTTAATCATGCGGATGCTGGATAAACTTTCCTGCGTGCGGTCATTTAGCGTTGAGAATGCGGCCTGGGCGAGTTTGAAGCGTTGATGTAATTGGTCGCCATAACGTTTGATGACCAGCGCCATAACTGGCATAGGTAACAGCGCGAGCAGCGTCAACTCCCAGCTGATTTGCGTCGACATCACGATTAATACCGCGCAGCCCATCACCAGCGAATCCACCAGCGTTAACACGCCTTCACCTGCAGCAAAAACCACGCGATCAACATCGTTTGTCGCGCGTGCCATTAAGTCACCGGTGCGGTGACGTAGATAAAACTCGGGATGATGGCGGCTCAACTGGCGGTAATAATCTTCGCGCAATTCAACGGCAAGCTGGTAGCTTGCCCCGAACAACAGCACGCGCCAGACGTAACGTAGGATGTAGACGATCACCGCGATAACCAGTATCACGCCAATCCACATCAGCACGTCGCTGCCAGAAAGGCGCTGTTGAGTCACACCATCGACAATTACGCCCACCAGTTTTGGCGGCACAAGTTGCAAGATAGCAATGATAATAAGCAAGGCGACAGCCCCGAGATAGCGTCGCCATTCGCGGGTGAAGTACCAGCTTAATTGAGCAAATAATCGCACGCAGTCAAATTCCTGAGAAATACTAGTGAAATGCTATTGAGGCCGGAGAACCTAACTTAGCGTTCCAGTGGCAAGGCCGTGGTGTATTTTATCTGTTCCATGGCAAAACTCGAAGTCACGTCGGTTAAACCAGGAATACCATTCACCAGCCGTTTGTAAAAATCATCGTACCGTTTCATGTCTTCTACCTGTACACGCATCAGGTAGTCGTACTCCCCCGCCATGCGCCAGAAACCGAGCACTTCAGGCATCTGCTCCACGACAGAAACAAATTTGCAGTACCACTCACTGCTGTGGTGTTGGGTTTTTATCAACACAAATGCTGTCAGACCGAGGCCGAGTTTTTCCGGGTCTAATAACGCAACTTTGGCGCGGATGATGCCGTCGTCTTCCAGCCGTTTCAGGCGTTTCCAGCAGGGTGTGGTAGTCAGATTAACGGCATCAGCGAGTGCCTGCAAAGAGAGGGTGCAGTCTTTTTGCAGCAAGGATAGCAGCTTGCGGTCAATTTTATCTAACATGGCGACCTCCGGGAGAAATTTTTTCTCCATTGAACGTTCCTGACAGGCTAAAAGGCAACTTTTTTATCTCATTTTTGCATTACTCTAGGCACAAATAGACAAACGAAAATTCATACGGACAACAACATGACCAGCATCTGGGTAAACCACGCAATAAGCGAAATTAACGCCGATTACCAACGTTCCGCCGATACACATTTAATTCGCCTGGCGCTGCCTGGTTTTCCCGGTATTCAGCTGTATCTGAAAGATGAAAGTACGCATCCAACAGGTAGCCTGAAACATCGTCTTGCCCGTTCGCTGTTTTTATATGGTTTGTGTAACGGCTGGATTAAAGAAGGCACCACCATCATTGAGGCGTCTTCCGGTTCTACCGCTGTTTCAGAGGCCTATTTTGCCCGTTTGTTAGGGCTGCCTTTTATCGCCGTGATGCCCGCCTACACGGCGAAACGTAAGGTTGAACAAATTGAGTTTTATGGTGGCCGCTGCCATTTCGTGGAAAACGCCTGCGAAATTTACGCAGCTTCTGAAACGCTGGCTCGCGAACTGAACGGCCATTATATGGATCAGTTTACTTACGCCGAACGCGCCACCGACTGGCGTGGCAATAACAACATTGCCGACAGTGTTTTCCGCCAGATGGAACATGAGCCTAATCCAGTGCCTGAGTATATTGTGATGAGCGCCGGTACCGGCGGCACTTCCGCAACGATTGGCCGTTATTTGCGCTACCTGGGGTATCCGACGCAACTGGCGGTTGTCGACCCGCAAAATTCAGTGTTCATGGATTATTGGCAGAACCGCGATTGCAGCCTGCGCAGTGCTATCGGCAGTAAAATTGAAGGGATTGGCCGCCCACGCTGCGAGCCATCGTTCATCCCGGATGTTATCGACGAAATGATGCGTGTCCCTGATGCGGCCAGTATTGCCACGATGCAATGGCTGGAAACGATACTGGGCCGTAAAGTCGGCGCATCGACCGGCACCAATATGTGGGGTGTGTTGCAGCTTGCCGCACGGATGCGTGATGAAGGGCGCACCGGTTCTATTGTGACGTTGCTTTGTGACAGCGGTGAACGTTATCTGGAAACCTATTACAACGCGGATTGGGTGAAGGCGAACATCGGCGATGTTGCGCCGTGGATGGCTGAAATTCACAAACAGGTGGCTGCACAATAGAATCCACAGGCGAGAAGTGAGGTATTATTGTTCTCCCCAAAAAGGACACTGAAAGGAACTCACTGTGCATATTCACGCTTCTCTTCGCTTTCCACGCCGGTTAGTTGACCGGCGTTTGTTACTGAGTCTCAGCCTGGCAGGCTTCTTCGTGGTTCATTCAACACATGCGGCCTCGTTCGATTGCAGCAAAGCGACAACGGCCATCGAACACGCTATTTGTGATAACGAAACACTGAGCCAGCTCGACAGTACTCTCAATGAAAAATACCAAACGGCAATGGCGAACCTGTCTGATGAAGGGGCAAGTGAGTTACGCAAAAACCAGCGTAGCTGGCTAAAAGAACGCGATGCGTGTAACGCCGATGCGGCTTGCCTGGAAAACCTGTTTAACCAGCGTAAATCCAGTCTACAAGCAACAACGCAACAGGCGGAAACTCAACTCGACGCGATTATTGCCAGTATTCCTGCCGATCCGGCAAATGCCGCTTATCAGTTGAAGCAGTATCGTGGCCCGCTTGCCTCCGCATGGCTGGTCTACCTCAATCGTTTTGAACCCACCAGTGGCGTCACGGCGGAAGAAGCGAAACAACGCCACCAGGTTGCGGTCACCGCGTTAAATAAACAGAACGACTTTGCAGCCTCATTGCTGAAAGATATTGAGAACGATCCTAAAACCAGCAAGAACGTTGCCGTACTGACCTTTCTGCGCATGACCATTGAGCAGGGCAGGTATGATGAAGTCCCTCCCCGCCCTGATGTTCATTGCTTTGTTTTTAGCCGCCAGGGCGATGCGGCTTATCGCGCTTTTGGGGCATTATGGGGTTCCTCTCGCGATAGCCAGGCCCCTATCTGCCCACCGCAAGGCAATCTTTTTGAACTACCTGCGTGGAAGCAGCTTAATAAAATCCTCGATCCAGTCATGAGTGCTGCGTACCCAAATTCGGGTACCATTCGTTATGCCAGCTATGCGGATTGGGCGATACTCCGGCTGCGTGCAACGCTCTCACCCACCGATTTCCTTAAGCCAATTGAAGGTCAATCGCAGGAATCCCCTGAGAAGAGAATTAGCGAATGGGATGACAAAAGCTGGCCAAAGGTGCAACGTGAACAGCTACTTATCGCGATAGATCCGGCAAGTAAAGCGACGATGGAGTGGCTACAAACAGAGCGAAAATTCACCGCCAGCGATGCCAGTAAAGCCTCAACAGCTATCGTTAATGCGTGGTTAAATGAGCAACTGGATTATCTCAGCGAGAATTTGTCGACAGGGGATCAGTGACGAATTATTCAGGCAATAACGAAAAAAAAGCCGGGCTAATGCCCGGCTGGCTTAATGCCTTATCATTCGGGGGAATAAGTGAGGTTTGGTGTATCAAGCCAATGAGTCAAATAATGAGAAACGGCCTGTTTTTGGCAATGACCAATAACAGGTAAATGCGGTAAATCTGCTTTCAGTTGTGCCATCGCGTTGCCCATGATTAATCCATGACCCACGCTTGAGAGCATTTCGCGGTCGTTCATCGCGTCGCCAAATGCCATACAATCTTTCATCGTCAGGCCAAGATGCTGACTTAATACCTTCAACGCCGAGCCTTTGTTGCAGCCCACCGGTAACACTTCTAAGCAATCTACCGCCGAGAAACAGAGAAACGCGCGGTCACCCAGCGCCTCTTCCAGTTGAACTTTCAGCCGTAGCAGGTCATCGTGCGGGCCACAGAAACAGGTCTTCGTCACTTCATCAGAAGGGATGCGTTTTACATCAACAATTTTCGGGCTAAAGCCGCTGTAAACGTGGGCGTTGAGCATTTCCCCAACTGCATATTCCGTTAACCAGCCGGTGTCATTAAACACGTGCAGGCTAGCCTGGGTTTCCCACTGCCCGTGAATCACGGTTTCCGCTGCCTCTGCTGCAAGATCCTGGCGGTGCAGAAGTTCGCCTTCCGTTGAGTGAATGCGTGTCCCGTTGCCGGTTATCAAAAACGCTTCCAGTGAGAGTTTGTTCAGGACATGGCGCATTTCCAGCACATGGCGACCCGTGGCAAATGCGAGTGTCATCTGGCGTTCATCGCGCAACCGGTTTAGGGTACGCACCGTTTCTTCGCCCAAAAGATGATTGGGCATTAACAACGTACCATCCATATCAAATGCAGCCAGACGAGCCATGTTTACCCCGATTTGTGACGACTAAAACACAGCTGGCAGTATCACCTGGTATATACGGAACTAATAGTGAATACTTTTTTAAAATTGTTCCGGGTTTAACTATGCGACTACTCAATCGACTCAACCAATTTCAACGTTTGTGGCAACCCTCGGCGGGGGAAATTCAACACGTCACCGTAGCGGATTTGGCCGCTCGCTGTTTTTGCAGTGAACGCCATGTGCGAACGTTGCTCAATCAGCTACAGGATGCGGGGTGGTTAACCTGGGAGGCGAAGTCCGGGCGCGGGAAACGCGGCACCCTGACATTTTTGGTGACGCCGGAAAGCGTTCGTTCAGGAATGATGGAACAGGTGTTGCACAAAGGACAGCATCAGAATGCGCTCGAACTGGCGCAGATCGCACCGGAACAACTGCGCCATTTGCTGCAACCATTTTTAGGTGGGCAGTGGCAAAATGATACGCCGACGCTACGTATTCCCTATTATCGTCCGCTAGAACCTTTGCAGCCGGGTTTTCTGCCAGGTCGTGCCGAGCAGCATTTAGCTGGGCAAATCTTTGCTGGCCTCACCCGATTCACCTCCTCTGGCACGCTCCCACAACCTGACCTTGCTCATCATTGGGAAGTCTCCGAAGACGGCCTGAACTGGAACTTTTTTATTCGCTCCACACTTCACTGGCACAACGGCGAGCCAGTGGAAAGCACGCAATTACAGCAACGTTTAATGATGCTGTTGGCACTTCCGGCAATGCGGCATCTGTTTGTCAGCGTGAAAAGCATTGAGCTCGCCCATACGCAATGCATCCGTTTTGTGCTGCATAGCCCCGACTACTGGCTGGCTCATCGGCTGGCGAGTTATTGCAGCCGCCTGGCCCACCCAGAAGATGACCAAATCGGCTGCGGGCCATTTCGCATCAGCAGCTATAAAGAGAATCTGGTACGCATCGAGAGCTTTGAGTCTTACCATCTCGGCCATCCGTTACTCAAAGCAGTGGAATACTGGATTACCCCACAATTGTTCGACACCGAACTGGGCACCAGTTGCCGCCATCCGGTGCAAATTGCCATTGGGCAACAAGATGAACTGGTCCATCTTCGCCCTGTCAGCAATAGCATCAGCCTCGGCTTTTGTTATCTGGCGGTGAAGCAAAACAGCAACTTGTCGCCAGAGCAGGCGCGCTTTCTGATGCAGGTAATCCACCAGCAACAGTTGATCGCCAGCCTGCCCGTCGATGAATCGCTGATCATGCCAAGCGTTGAGATGATCCCCGGCTGGAAAATTCCCGAGTGGACTCAGTGCGACGCGGTTGCGCTGCCGCCACAAGTGACGCTGCTTTATCATTTGCCGGTTGAATTGCACGTGATGGCCCAGCAGCTTAAAACATCTCTTGCTGCCTTAGGTTGTGAATTAACGCTAGTCTTCCACGACGCGAAAAACTGGACCGGGTGTGATGCGTTAGCTGAAGCTGATTTAATGATGGGCGACCGGTTAATTGGCGAGGCACCGGTCTACACGCTGGAGCAGTGGTTACGCAGCGATGTGCTGTGGCCTGCGGTTCTGACTGAAAACCAGTACACCCATTTGCAGGCAACACTCGATACCGTGCAAATCCACCCCGACGAAAATGCCCGCAATACAGGTTTGCAAGAAGTGTTCAGCGCATTAATGCGCGATGCCATCGTGTCGCCACTGTTTAATTACCGTTACCAGATTAGTGCGCCGCCAGGTGTAAATGGCATTGAATTGAACGCCTGGGGTTGGTTCGATTTTACTCAGGCGTGGTTACCGCCACCGACCATGGTTTGAAAACAATGGCGTCAAGGAGCTGGGCAGCCATACGCCCACGCGTTACCATATATTTTTAGTTGTTTAACAGGATTACACATGAAACGTGCAGTTGTCGTCTTTAGTGGTGGCCAGGATTCCACAACCTGCCTGATTCAGGCATTACAACAGTATGATGAAGTCCACTGTGTGACGTTTGATTATGGCCAGCGCCACCGTGCTGAGATTGACGTTGCCCGTGAGCTTGCTCTGAAACTGGGCGCGCGTGCGCATAAAGTTCTCGATGTCACTTTGCTGAACGAACTGGCTGTCAGCAGCCTGACGCGTGACAGCATCCCGGTGCCCAATTACGATCCGACAGAAAATGGCATTCCAAGCACTTTCGTACCCGGTCGTAATATTCTGTTCCTGACGCTAACCGCGATTTATGCCTATCAGGTTGAAGCGGAAGCGGTGATTACCGGCGTTTGCGAAACTGATTTCTCAGGTTACCCGGATTGCCGCGATGAATTCGTGAAAGCGCTCAATCATGCAGTCAGCCTCGGTATGGCGCGGGATATTCGTTTTGAAACGCCACTGATGTGGCTGGATAAAGCAGAAACCTGGGCGCTGGCAGATTACTGGCAGCAACTGGATTTGGTACGCCAGCAAACCCTGACCTGTTACAACGGCATTCAGGGGGATGGCTGCGGTGAGTGTGCGGCCTGCAACCTGCGGGCTAACGGGTTAAACCATTACCTGGCAGATAAATCTGCGGTCATGGCGGCCATGAAGCAGAAAACGGGTCTGAAGTAATTCAGCGGGCGTGGTTTTGCCACGCCCCATCAGTTATTCCATCATCTGTACTAACTTCTCGCGCAGTTCTCCTTCCAGCGGCACCGACTTCTGAGTTTTCAAATCGATACACACGAATGTCAGCAGCGCGTCCGCCACAACCTCGCCTTCAGGCTCAAGTTTAACCACCTGGCTTAAAACACCGCTTTTGCCATTGAGTTGTTGCAGGGAGCTTTCAATGCGTAATACATCACCAAGCACTGCCGGACGGCGGTAGTTAATATTGATGTTTACCACGATGAACGCAATGTTGTGGGCCGTCATCCATTGGAAACCCGCTGCGTTCTCCAGCCCTTCCCAGCGGGCTTCTTCAAGGAACTCAAGGTAGCGGGCATTGTTAACATGCTGATAGAAATCAAGATGGTAACCCCGAACTTTGATTTGTGTTTGCATAGCGCTAAAACCCTATTTTTAGTTTTGGTCATCAGGTGAAGTAAACAGGCCACACCAAACTGGTATGACCTGTCATTTAGCATAGCAAACTTTTTAACGTATGCGAGTAACGGGGCTAATGCGTCAGAGCTTAATGCGAGACAGATTGCGTTCGACTAACGCGCTGCCAATCCCTGGCACCTCCTGTAATTGCTCAATCGCCTTAAATGGGCCGTACTCTTCACGATAGCTTACAATCGACTGAGCTTTCTTCAGCCCCACACCATTCATCGCCTGCGCCATAGCTTCTGCACTGGCAGTGTTAATACTTACTACGCCATCGTCGGCATCACCTTGCTTCGCGGTGGTGACAGGTGCGGCTGGGGTTTTATCGCTTTGTTGCTGAGCCGCTTCATTTTTGACGACAGCCGGTGCTGCTGTAGCCAGAGAGCACGCGCTGGCACCGATAAGAGCTACCGCAATGCAGACTGCTTTCATTCCGCTTTTGATTCCTGTTTTCATGCTGTTCCTCCTTGTGTGTTGACAGCGAATTAACCTTAACGGGAGGGAAAAACAGGGGCAAATGGCAATCTTCAAATGTGGAAAAGGCCGCGAAAGCGGCCTTTGAATGTTGCAGAGCGTTGCACTGGAGTGCGAGCAACGCCGAAGAACGTTACTGCTGTTCGATGCTGTCGCCCATCTTGATTTTGGCTTCTTTGCGCAGATTGGTCATCAACGCTTCGAAAGCAATTTGGGCATTGTTCTGGGTGATACCTTGTACCATTGCTTTTTTCTGCTCAGCTGGCATATCACCGGGTTTAACTTCATCGACCGCTAACAGAACAACGTTACCCTGCATGTCGTTAGCCACGCCGAAGGAAGGCTTGTCTTTAGCTGGTAATGGCAGAGTGAAAGCAGCCTGGCTGATTGGGTCCTGGCCAGTACGCGCCAGCGTTTTTGCGGAACCGAAGCTCAAACCTGCAACTTTCATCGCTTCGTCGCCTTTACCCAGTTTCAGTTCGTTCAGGATTTTATCTGCATTCAGCTTCGCTTGTTGCTCAGCTTTTTGGTGTTTAACCTGTGCGATAACCTGCTCACGAACTTCAGCTAACGGTTTAATTGCTTCTGCTTTATGTTCTGCTACACGCACCACGAAAGCACGGTCACCCTCAACGGTAATGATGTCAGAGTTGCTTCCTGGCGTACCGTTAGCACCGACCAGAGCACCATTGAAAATAGCATCTGAAACCGGTTTGAAGTTCAGCTCAGCGGGTAGGTTATCGTGGCCAAACCAATCGGTTTCAACCGCTTTAACGCCAGCGACTTTTTCAGCACTTGCCAGAGATTCGTTATCGTTGCTTGCCGCGTCGCTCACTTTCTGTTGCAGCGCGTAGTATGCATCTACCGCTTTCTCTTGTTTCACTTTCGCCGCAATCGCATCTTTAACTTCAGACAACGGTTTGGTTTGCGCAGGTTGAACATCATCCAGACGAACCACCAGGAAACCAACAGAAGATTTGATTACCCCAGAAAGTTGGCCTTTATCTTTCAGACCTGCATTTTTCAGCTCGTCCGGTGTAGTTCCTGGCTCCAGCCAACCCATGTCACCACCCTTACGTGCAGAGATGATGTCCGCAGATTTTTCTTTAGCCAGTGCAGCAAAGTCAGCACCTTTGCTCAGCTCATCAAGAACCGCTTTAGCTTCGGCTTCAGTTTTGGTCTGAATCACGCTGTAGCGATTACGCTGAGGCTGAGTGAACTCGTCCTGATGCTGGTCGTAGTACGACTGGATATCAGCATCTGCGACTTCCACTTTCTGAGACGCCGCATCAAGCATGATGTAGCTGACCCGGAATTGCTCAGGAGCGATGTAGTTGTTTTTGTTTTGCTCGTAGCTGGAGTTAATTTCCTGCTCGGTAACTTCTTGCTTCGCAGCCAGTGCGTTCACATCAATTGTGGCTTCACGAACGACACGCTGCTGTGATACCAGGGCTGCCAGCTCATCAGTTTCACCGGTCAGCATGAAATCGGTGCCAACGACGGCGTTAATCAGTTGCTGAGTGGTCAGTTGATTGCGAAGTGCCTGCGCGTATTGATCGGGTGTCATGCCCATGTTGTTGAGGATGGAGGTATAACGCGCGTTATCAAACTTGCCGTTGTTCTGGAATGCCGGCTCTTTAAAGATGGCTTGTTTGATTTGTTCGTCGCTGATACCAAGGCCAAGGTGTTTGGCGTATTGATCCATTAACGCTTCATCAACCATGCGTGACAGCACCTGCTGACGCATCTGCTTAATGTAGCCTTCGTTGCCAGCCAGCACAGAGTACTGTTCGCCCAGTTGCTGCTGTTGACGATTACGTTCGCTAGCAACGGCGTTTTCAAACTGACCACGGCTGATTTCTTGACCATTCACTTTTGCGGCATAGTTGGCACTACCGCCAATCAGGTAGCCACTCACGCCAGTCAAAATGAATGACACGATAATGATGCCGAAAATTATCTTGATTACGAGGCTGTTTGCCGCCGTACGTAAATTGTCCATCATGGTGTAACAACACTCCACTGTAGTGTGAATGGTAAACCCAGCGCAGCCGCTAAATGGGCATCCCTGAATATGCGTACTGCTGTGCCGCTGTGTGCAAGCGGGTATTGTGACAAGAAAATGGGTTCAAATCATCAAACATGCGCAAAATTAGGCATCAGCCATAAAAAAAGGCACATCTAACGATGCGCCCTGACCTAACTTTACTCGACTTGCCCTATATCCCCGTCATCATTCAACCCGAATCACGCAGGTTAGGGCTCGCGATATATCAGTTAACAGCTTCTTTCAGCGCTTTACCAGCACGGAAGCCTGGTACTTTTGCAGCCGCGATGGTGATTTCTTTACCTGTTTGTGGGTTACGGCCAGTACGGGCAGCACGTTCACGAACAGCAAAAGTTCCAAAGCCAACCAGTGCCACGTCTTCCCCGGACTGCAGAGATTCGGTAACAGAAGCAATCACAGCGTCTAATGCACGTCCAGCCGCGGCTTTAGAAATATCAGCACCTGCGGCAATTTTGTCTATCAGTTGAGATTTATTCACTCTTCTCTTCCTCTCTTTATAATTTATATCGCACCAGATATCCTTCAAAGTGCGACCGCGCAGCAGTTATATCAGGCCTGTCATGCCCTTACAACACCCGTTGTTCAGGACATGCCTCACCAGCAGTCTAAAGTAGCGATACAAAAAAAAGCTGGCAAGTGACAATTCACCAGCCAGCTCTGATTTTATTGACCGAATATGCGTCAGGTCACTATTTTGCAGTTACAACCTGCATTCCGTAGGGTTCGTTTTGCAATGCAAGAGCCAAAACTTCCTCGATGCGCTTCACCGGATGGATATCCAGATCGGCGATAACATTGTCAGGAATCTCTTCCAGATCACGTTTATTTTCATCCGGAATCAGAACAGTTTTAATTCCACCACGGTGTGCCGCGAGCAGTTTTTCTTTCAAACCACCGATTGGCAGAACCTGACCACGCAGCGTAATTTCACCGGTCATCGCCACATCTGCACGAACAGGGTTACCTGTCAGGCAAGATACCAGCGCAGTACACATCGCAATACCCGCACTTGGGCCATCTTTCGGTGTTGCACCTTCCGGTACGTGAACGTGGATGTCGCGTTTTTCGTAGAAATCAGCATTAATGCCCAATTTCTCTGCACGCGCACGCACCACGGTCAACGCAGCCTGGATAGATTCCTGCATAACTTCACCCAAAGAACCGGTGTAAGTTAATTTGCCTTTGCCCGGCACACATGCGGTTTCAATGGTCAGTAAATCACCACCTACTTCGGTCCACGCAAGGCCTGTTACCTGCCCTACACGGTTTTCGCTCTCTGCACGGCCATAGTCAAAGCGCTGCACGCCAAGGAAATCTTTCAGGTTATCGCCGTTGATGGTGATGTGCTTGAGCGTTTTATCCAGCAGTAGCTGTTTAACCGCTTTACGGCATAGTTTGGAGATTTCACGTTCCAGACTACGCACACCCGCTTCACGGGTGTAATAACGGATAATGCCGCTAATGGCGCTGTCTTCAACCGTCAGCTCACCTTTCTTCAATGCGTTACGTTCGATTTGCTTGGTCAACAGATGCTGTTTAGCAATGTTCAGTTTTTCGTCTTCGGTGTAACCGGACAGACGAATCACTTCCATACGATCCAGCAGCGGTGCCGGAATGTTCATGGAGTTTGACGTTGCTACAAACATCACGTCGCTCAGATCGTAATCTACTTCCAGATAGTGGTCGTTGAACGCCACGTTCTGTTCTGGATCAAGAACTTCCAGAAGTGCAGATGCCGGATCGCCACGCATGTCTGAGGACATTTTATCGATTTCATCCAACAGGAATAATGGGTTTTTAACGCCCACTTTCGCCATTTTCTGAATCAATTTGCCCGGCATGGAACCGATATAGGTACGGCGGTGGCCACGAATTTCAGCTTCGTCACGTACGCCACCCAAAGCCATGCGCACATATTTACGTCCAGTCGCACGAGCGATGGACTGACCCAGTGAGGTTTTACCTACACCTGGAGGCCCAACCAGGCACAAGATTGGCCCTTTGAGCTTGTTAACGCGGCTCTGGACTGCGAGGTATTCCAGGATACGATCTTTCACGCGCTCAAGGCCGTAATGATCGGTATCGAGGACTTCCTGCGCCTGACGCAGATCTTTTTTCACTTTGCTGCGCGCATTCCACGGTACCTGCACCATCCAATCGATATAACCACGAACTACGGTTGCTTCCGCAGACATTGGCGACATCATTTTCAGTTTTTGCAGTTCCGCTTCGGTTTTTTCACGCGCCTCTTTCGGCATTTTAGCCGCGTCGATTTTGCGTTTTAGCGCTTCATTTTCGTCTGGAGCGTCGTCCATTTCGCCGAGTTCTTTCTGAATGGCTTTCATTTGCTCATTCAGATAGTACTCACGCTGGCTCTTTTCCATCTGCTTTTTAACACGGTTGCGAATACGTTTCTCAACCTGCAGCAGATCGATTTCTGACTCCATCATGGCCATCAGATATTCAAGACGCTCGTTAATATCGGACATCTCAAGAACGGACTGTTTGTCAGTCAGTTTCAATGGCATGTGGGCCGCGATGGTGTCTGCCAGACGCGCAGGATCGTCAATGCTGTTCAACGATGTCAGCACTTCTGGCGGGATTTTTTTGTTCAGTTTGATATAGCCTTCAAACTGCCCAATTGCGGTGCGTACCAACACTTCCTGTTCGCGCTCTTCGATAGCTGGCGAATTCAGGTACTCAGCCTGGGCTGAGAAATGGTCACCGTTGTCAGAAAGCGTGGTAATACGCGCACGCTGTAACCCTTCAACCAGCACTTTAACGGTGCCGTCTGGCAGTTTCAGCATTTGCAGGATGGATGCCACGGTCCCCACTGAGAACAGGTCATTGATACCTGGCTCATCTGTCGAGGCTTCTTTCTGCGCCACCAGCATGATTTTTTTATCATGATCCATGGCCGCTTCCAGGCAACGAATGGATTTTTCTCGCCCGACAAACAGTGGAATTACCATGTGCGGATAAACCACCACATCGCGCAACGGCAATACGGGGATTTCAATGCGTTCAGAACGCTCAGGATTCATAGAGCTCTCTCTTAGTTAAGGTCCGCCTGGTGATGGGGCGATGCCTCAGTCTATATTCTAAATCATTCAAATTGCAGCAAGGCGACCAGACCACGAATCTCCAGGAGCATAGTTGACTATGTGACTGGAGCGAGTGGGTGCAGTCAACGCACCTGCGGTTTGAAGGATGACGAATATCATGACATCACCAACAAGTAAGTCAGTATATGGGGATGTTTCCAGAGCATTCAATGCCAGGAATGAAGGAAAAGCAAAAGGGGGATATAAATCCCCCTTTTTATACTAACTGACTGGTTATTTTGGCGAATTATTCACCGGATGCTTGTTGTGCTTCCGGCTTACCATAAATTAATAATGGTTTGCTTTGACCGTCGATGACGGACTCGTCAATCACCACTTTCTCGACATCTTCCATAGAAGGAAGGTCGTACATGGTATCCAGCAATGCGCCTTCTACGATGGAACGCAGACCACGAGCACCCGTTTTACGTGCCATTGCTTTCTTAGCAATCGCATCCAGTGCTTCGTCGCGGAATTCCAGATCCACGCCTTCCAGATTGAACAACGCCTGGTACTGCTTGGTCAGGGCGTTTTTCGGCTCTTTCAGGATTTGAATCAGCGCTTCTTCGCTCAGTTCGGTCAGCGTAGCAACCACTGGCAGACGGCCGATAAACTCAGGGATCAGACCAAACTTGATCAAATCTTCTGGCTCAACCTGGCCTAACAACTGGCCTTCGGTCGCCTTCTGAGATTTACCTTTTACGGTCGCACCAAAGCCAATGCCTGAACCGGTTTCAACGCGGTTAGCAATAACTTTATCCAGCCCTGCAAATGCACCGCCACAGATAAACAGAATCTTAGAGGTATCAACCTGCAAGAATTCTTGTTGTGGATGCTTACGGCCACCCTGTGGTGGAACCGCCGCAACAGTACCTTCGATAAGTTTCAGCAACGCCTGCTGCACACCTTCACCAGACACATCACGGGTGATGGACGGGTTATCAGATTTGCGGGAGATTTTGTCGATCTCATCGATATACACGATACCGCGCTGTGCTTTCTGCACATCGTAATCGCACTTCTGTAGCAGTTTCTGGATGATGTTTTCGACATCTTCACCCACGTAACCCGCTTCGGTTAACGTTGTGGCATCAGCCATGGTGAATGGAACATCCAGCAAACGCGCCAGGGTTTCAGCCAGCAGGGTTTTCCCGCTACCGGTCGGCCCGATGAGCAAAATGTTACTTTTGCCCAGTTCGATACCGTTGGTGCTGTCGCCGTTACGCAGACGTTTGTAATGGTTATAAACCGCAACCGCCAGGACTTTCTTAGCCTGTTCCTGACCGATGACGTAATCATCGAGATGGTGACGGATTTCATGCGGAGTCGGCAGCGCACTACGTTCGCGATGCGGCGCGACTTCTTTAATCTCTTCGCGAATAATGTCGTTACATAAATCGACACACTCATCGCAGATATACACTGACGGCCCGGCAATCAGTTTACGCACTTCATGCTGGCTTTTGCCGCAAAAAGAGCAGTACAGTAATTTGCCTGAACCGTCTTTGCGCTTATCTGTCATCGGTAAAACCTCTTTTCTGTTTCTTTGCACCGTACTGGACGGCACAAGTGCCATTCTACGGCGCAGCCAATCGTAAGCGCGCTATGAGCCGCTACTTCAACTATAGTATACGGCTCACTGTTTTCGGGCGTTAGCTACGGTGAGTCAGGATTGAGTCAACTAATCCGTACTCTACCGCCTCGCTTGCCGCGAGGAAACGGTCACGCTCGGTGTCTCTTTCGATTTCTTCCAGAGACTTACCAGTATGTTGCGCCATGAGTTCGTTCATACGAGCTTTCACTTTCAGAATTTCGCGCGCATGGATTTCGATATCCGTTGCCTGGCCCTGATAGCCACCCAGCGGCTGGTGAATCATCACTCGTGAGTTCGGCAAGCAGAAACGCTTACCTTTAGCCCCAGCGGTCAGCAGGAAGGCGCCCATTGAACAGGCTTGTCCCATACAGATAGTGCTGACATCTGGTTTAATAAATTGCATCGTATCGTAGATAGACATACCAGCGGTAATGACGCCACCTGGTGAGTTGATGTAGAGATAGATGTCTTTTTCTGGGTTTTCAGCTTCCAAAAACAGCATCTGCGCCACAATCAGATTAGCCATATGGTCTTCGACCTGGCCTGTCATAAAGATGACACGTTCCTTGAGCAGACGGGAATAGATATCGTATGAACGTTCGCCACGCGATGTCTGTTCAACAACCATCGGCACCAGGGCCATATGGGGTGCAAATTGATCTCTTTCGCCACTGTATGACATTTCCGTCTCCTGGAATAATTTTGCCTTCGATACCTGCTGCACTGATTCTACTTGAGGCGCCAAAAGAAGACTACGCTCCTTGCCGCCTATCACCTTATCTGGACGGATTATCAGTCAGGGATCCATGTTTGAGCCATACCCGTATTTATGGGGATGAGCTTACCCTGTTTCAAGCATAACAACCTTTTCTTGTTACGCTAACCCTGAAACTGCGTTTTATTGATGGGTTTTCAGAGAGTCACTGATAAAAAAAGCCCGCCACCAGTAGGTGACGGGCTTGATGCAGCAATATTTTGGCGATGATGCCAAAAATTATGCTTACGCTTGCTGGTTCATCAGTTCGCTAAAGGTAGTCGCTTTTTCAGACACTTTCGCTTTAGACAGTACGGCTTCAACAGCTTGTTCTTCCAGAGCAACATTACGCATGTTGTCCATCAGTTCTTTGTTTTTGCCGTAGAACTCGATAACTTCAGTCGGATCTTCGTAGGCAGAAGCCATTTCTTCGATCAGACCTTTAACGCGTTCTTCGTCAGCTTTCAGCTCATGGGTACGAATCACTTCGCCCAGCAGCAGGCCAACAACTACGCGACGTTTAGCTTGTTCTTCGAACAATTCACGTGGCAGTTCCAGCGCTTGTTTCTCGTTGCCACCAAAACGCTGTGCAGCCTGGCGACGCAGAACGTCGATTTCGCTGTCGATCAGTGCTGCTGGAACGTCGATATTGTTCGCGTCAACCAGACCGTCGATTGCTTGAGACTTGATGCGGTTACGCACAGCACCTTTCAGCTCACGATCCATGTTTTTACGCACTTCGGTACGCAGGCCTGCAACAGAACCATCTTCAACGCCAAAGCGCTTGATGAATTCTTCAGTAAATTCTGGCAGTTCACGCTCTTCAACTTTCTTCAGAACGATGTCGAACTTAGCCGCTTTACCTTTCAGGTTTTCAGCGTGGTAATCTTCCGGGAAGGTCACTTCGATAGTGAATTCTTCGCCAGCTTTGTGACCAACCAGACCGTCTTCGAAGCCTGGGATCATACGACCCTGGCCCATTGCCAGTACGAAGTCAGATGCTTTGCCGCCTTCGAATACTTCGCCGTCAACAGAGCCGGTGAAGTCGATAGTTACGCGGTCTTCTGCAGTTGCAGCAGCTTCTGAATCTTTCCAGGTCGCTTGCTGTTTACGCAGGGTGTCCAGCATTGCATCAACGTCTTCGTCAGTCACTTCAACAACCGGTTTTTCAACTTCGATTGCTTCCAGACCTTGCAGCTCAACTTCTGGGTACACTTCAAACTCAACCGCGTAGGTGAAGTCTTCGCCCAGTTTGTATTCGCCTGGAACGTAGTTCGGTGCACCAGCTGGATTGATTTTTTCTTTGATGATCGCGTCAACGAAGTTGCGGCTCATCAGTTCGCCCAACACGTCCTGGCGAACAGAAGCGCCATAGCGTTGTGCGATAACAGTCATCGGCACTTTTCCTTTACGGAAACCGTCGATACGGGCTTTCTTTGCCACGTTGACCAGCTCGCTTTTTACAGCGGTTTCGATGCTGTCTGCAGCGATAGTAATCGTGAGACGGCGGCCAAGGCCCTGAGTGGTTTCAACTGAAACTTGCATCTTGTTACCTCAAAAAATCACAGTGCTCGGTCAACTCTGGAAACGCTCAATTGCGCTTCACAGAACCGGGATGCCTTCTGAATCAGAATCACATTCCCTGTCGTCAGAATCGTCCCGAAGACATTCCGAAAAATAAGACGCAGCATTATAGCGGCATCACCAAGGTGAGTCGAGAACGGCAACACAGTGTTGCTGCGGCCCTTTTCACAGTTCTTTTGGATTTATTGCCCAAGCCTTGCGTTAACAACGGCTATTTCAGACAAAACAAAACGGCCCGTAGGCCGTTTATAAAACACGATTCATATACCGCAACATAAAGGAAAAGTTCCCTCAGTTGCAAGCCTGAAGGTTAACTTCAGGCGATTGTTCCTGCTCCACGGCAAGGTGGAGAGGCGAAAATCGTATCCTGCAACCCTTCCCATTCCTTAATGGTGTAGGTGTGCAGAGCCAACGCATGAACAGTGGTAGAGAGTTCAGCACTTAAGGTGCCGTAAATCATTCGATGGCGATTTAAAAAACGCTCGCCGGCGAAACGGTCACTCACAAGAACCACTTTGAAATGGCTCTCCGAACCCGCCGGGACATTGTGACGATAGCTTTCATCCACGACTTCCAGGAACACGGGTTCAAACGCTGCCCTTAATTTTGATTCTATTTGCTCGCGTATCATCATGAACTTTCTCCTCGACTGCGTAGAGATGCCACTCATCCCTTTAAATGTTAGCCGCTTTTTGCCGTTTTAATAACAGAATAACAACAATTATTTAGCTTTCGTCTGATTTTCTTACCCAAGCCCCTGTAGCTTAATGTGATTACGGCACTAATCGAGACCAAAATGGTCAGATTGCTTTGCAACCGCTCAGAAAAAGCGCAACGCGATGAAATTACGTGCGTTAACTGCTTCCACTGGGCATCCGCAGTGTTATGATGGCGTGATTTTTTATCTGCCTGCCCCTTGAGTACATTGAGATAGCGAACATGTTAAAAAAATTATTCTTCCCGTTGGTTGCCATTTTTATGCTGGCCAGCTGCGCAACACCACCAACCACCATTGATGTTTCTCCAACTATCAGCCTGCCACAGCAAGATCCAAGCCTGATGGGCGTAACTGTAAGTATCAATGGTGCAGATCAGCGCAAAGACCAGGCTCTGGCAAAAGTCAGCCGCGATAACCAATTAGTGACGTTGACTCCATCACGTGACCTGCGTTTCCTGCTGCAAGAAGTGCTGGAAAAACAGATGACTGCTCGTGGTTATATGGTTGGGCCAAGCAGCCCGGTTGACCTGCAAATCATCGTAAACCAATTGTATGCTGACGTGTCTCAGGGCAGCGTGCGTTACAACATCGCCACCAAAGCTGACATCATGATTATTGCGACGGCGAAAAATGGCAATAAGCTGAACAAAAACTACCGTTCTAATTACAACGTAGAAGGTGCTTTCCAGGCGACCAACAAGAATATCGCCAATGCAGTAAACTCTGTATTGACTGATACCATTGCTGATATGGCCCAGGACACCAGCGTTCATGACTTTATTAAGCAGAACGCTCGTTAATTAATACCCCACCAGCCCGTGTCATGCGGGCTGGCTGCAGAGCAAAGTATGCCCAACCATTATCTTCGTCTTTTTCAGCAGCCTAAATCAGCCATCCTGTTGATTCTAGGCTTTGCTTCTGGCCTCCCTCTCGCTCTCACCTCCGGCACACTTCAGGCATGGATGACGGTTGAGAACATCGATCTTAAAACCATTGGTTTCTTCTCGCTCGTCGGGCAAGCCTATGTGTTTAAGTTCCTGTGGTCGCCAGTGATGGACAGATATACGCCACCGCTGCTCGGTCGGCGGCGTGGTTGGTTGCTGATTACACAGATACTGCTGTTGGTTGCGATTGCCGGTATGGGTTTTCTGGAACCCGGTTCGCAATTGCGGTGGATGGCGGCACTGGCCGTTATTATTGCTTTTTGCTCTGCCTCGCAAGATATCGTCTTTGATGCCTGGAAAACCGATGTTCTCCCGGCCGAAGAACGGGGTACAGGCGCGGCAATCAGCGTGTTGGGCTACCGCCTGGCAATGTTAGTTTCTGGTGGTTTAGCGCTCTGGCTTGCCGACAGACACCTCGGCTGGCAAGGCATGTACTGGCTGATGGCGGCACTGATGTTGCCATGTATCATCGCAACTTTACTGGCCCCAGAACCGACTGACGCGATACCGGTTCCCAGAAGCCTGGAACAAGCAGTCGTCGCCCCGCTGCGTGATTTTTTTGGTCGCAACAATGCGTGGCTCATTCTGCTGCTGATTGTGATGTACAAACTTGGCGATGCATTCGCCATGAGTTTAACCACCACATTTTTGATCCGTGGTGTGGGTTTTGACGCGGGTGAAGTCGGCATGGTGAATAAATCACTGGGTCTGATTGCCACCATTATCGGTGCCTTGTACGGCGGCATTTTGATGCAGCGCCTGTCGCTGTTCCGCGCCCTGCTAATATTTGGCATTTTACAGGGGGTTTCCAACGCGGGTTATTGGCTCCTGTCGATAACCGATAAGCATATGATCAGCATGGCTTCAGCGGTCTTCTTTGAAAATCTCTGTGGCGGTATGGGCACAGCAGCATTTGTCGCGCTGCTGATGACGTTATGTAATAAATCGTTTTCTGCGACCCAATTTGCGCTGCTATCTGCACTCTCCGCCGTAGGGCGAGTTTACGTGGGGCCGATAGCCGGTTGGTTCGTTGAAGCTCAGGGCTGGCCGACGTTTTATTTATTCTCCGTTGTTGCAGCAGTGCCGGGCATCCTGCTCCTGTTGGTTTGCAGAACCACGCTGGAATACACCCAGAATAACGATAGTTTCTTACCGCGAAGCGAGTTTTCTTCAGCCTATCGCATTGCGCTAAGAGCGTTAATGCTAGGTTGTGCACTTCTGGCGGTCTGGCTTGTGGTGTTGATTACCAACGCTACGGGTCTGACTAATTGGGCGTTCAACATTCAGTTCCTGGAGTGGGGAGCGTTGTTTGCTATCGGTGGGATTGTGTTTGGCGGGTTACTTGATTACCTGGCCTTACGGAAAACAGCTTTAATGTAGAAGTCGTAGGTAAATAAAAATAATAAGTTTCGGTGTGTAACTATATTGTTCGATTAACACACAACGTTGTCTGGGGTGAATTATTTCTCGTCAGCAAAACTCTTTTTTTACATTATTAGCAGGAAAATTATTTCCCCCCTGCCTTTAACCGATTCAGCTTTTGGTTAAATAAATTTGTAGATCATTTCGTTTAGCAATTGATGCTAATTTGTTAAAATTATGTTTATTAAAATGATTGGTTATACCAATTAACCTGTACTATTTGTGACAAAGCAGGTTTTCGTTATAACTCAGCCAGCCTGCGGGCTATCTCGATATTTTACAGTTTGTTGCATTCTATGTGACATTGTTGGCAGAACCCGGTAACACCCTACTGACACTACGCCATTCATGTTTACAGTAATGTAACCTTCCCGTAAAATGCCTTCACACTTTAAACGACAATTAGAGCTCCCCGGAATTGAGGTCGTTAAATGAGACTCAGGAAATACAATAAAAGTTTGGGATGGTTGGCATTAATTACAGGCACTTTTTTACTGAGTGGCTGTGATTCTGCGCTTCTGGACCCCAAAGGACAAATTGGACTGGAACAACGTTCATTGATACTGACAGCTATTGGGCTGATGTTGATAGTCGTTATACCCGCTATCGCAATGGCTATCGGTTTTGCCTGGAAGTATCGTGCTTCAAACAAAAACGCCAAATACAGCCCCAACTGGTCGCACTCGAACAAAGTTGAAGCTGTGGTCTGGACGATTCCTATCCTTATCGTCATCTTCCTCGCGGTACTAACCTGGAAAACCACGCACGCTCTTGAGCCAAGCAAACCGCTTGTTCACGATGCGAAGCCGGTGACCATCGAAGTTATCGCTATGGACTGGAAATGGTTCTTCATCTATCCAGAGCAAGGTATTGCAACGGTTAATGAAATTGCCTTCCCGGCCAACACCCCGGTGGAATTCAAAATCACTTCTAACTCGGTGATGAACTCCTTCTTTATTCCGCAACTGGGTAGCCAGATCTACGCAATGGCAGGTATGCAGACTAAATTGCACCTGATTGCAGACGAAGCAGGCACCTACGACGGTATTTCGTCTAACTACAGCGGTAAAGGTTTCTCCGGTATGAAGTTTAAGGCTATCGCCACACCGGATATGGATACCTTTAACCAATGGGTTGCTAAAGCGAAACAATCTCCAGAAGTCATGAATGACATGGCGACTTACGAGAAGCTTGCAGCACCAAGCGAATACAACAAAGTCGAATACTTCTCCGCTGTTAAACCTGATTTGTTTAAAGACGTTATTAACAAATTCATGGGACACGGGAAGAGCATGGACATGACCCAGCCAGAAGGTGAGCACGCAGCACATGAAGGTATGGAAGGCATGGACATGAGTCACGCGGAAACCTCTCACTAAGGGGCCGAGGAATAATACGATGTTCGGAAAACTTACACTGGATTCAGTCCCATACCATGAACCCATTATCATGGTTACGGTGGCAGCAATTATCGTCGGGGGACTGGCGCTAGTTGCAGCTATCACTTACTTCGGTAAGTGGGAATATTTATGGAAAGAGTGGTTCACCTCGGTTGACCACAAACGCCTCGGCATCATGTATGTGATCGTCGCTATCGTCATGCTGCTGCGTGGCTTTGCCGATGCCATCATGATGCGTAGTCAGCAAGTGCTGGCCTCCGCCGGAGAAGCAGGCTTCCTGCCACCTCATCACTACGACCAGATCTTTACCGCCCACGGCGTAATCATGATCTTCTTCGTAGCGATGCCATTTGTTATCGGCCTGATGAACGTTGTCGTGCCGTTGCAGATTGGTGCGCGTGACGTAGCCTTCCCATTCCTGAACAACCTGAGCTTCTGGTTCACCGTTGTGGGTGTGGTGCTGGTTAACCTGTCTCTTGGGGTAGGTGAATTCGCGCAAACCGGTTGGGTGGCTTATCCACCGCTATCAGGCATTGAATACAGTCCGGGGGTCGGCGTCGACTACTGGATATGGGCACTGCAACTCTCGGGTATCGGTACGACATTAACGGGTATTAACTTCTTCGTTACTATCCTTAATATGCGTACGCCTGGCATGACAATGTTCAAAATGCCGGTGTTTACCTGGGCTTCGCTGTGTACCAACGTACTGATTATCGCGGCATTCCCAATCTTCACCGTGACCGTCGCACTGTTAACCCTTGACCGCTACCTTGGCACCCATTTCTTTACCAATGATATGGGTGGCAACATGATGATGTATATCAACCTCATCTGGGCATGGGGCCATCCGGAAGTTTATATTCTGGTGCTGCCGGTGTTTGGTGTGTTCTCTGAAGTGGTTGCGACATTCTCGAAAAAACGCCTGTTCGGTTACACCTCTCTGGTGTGGGCGACCATCGCGATTACGGTACTGTCGTTCATCGTTTGGCTGCACCACTTCTTCACCATGGGCAGCGGCGCGAACGTTAACGCCTTCTTTGGTATCGCCACCATGATTATCGCCATCCCGACCGGGGTGAAGATCTTCAACTGGCTGTTCACCATGTATCAAGGCCGTATTGAGTTCAACTCCGCAATGCTGTGGACCATTGGTTTCGTCGTCACCTTCTCTATCGGTGGCATGACCGGTGTTCTGTTAGCGGTTCCGGGTGCTGACTTCGTCCTGCATAACAGTCTGTTCCTGATTGCTCACTTCCATAACGTGATTATCGGTGGTGTGGTATTCGGTTGCTTCGCAGGCCTGACTTACTGGTGGCCAAAAGCCTTTGGCTTCACGCTGAATGAAACATGGGGCAAGCGCGCCTTCTGGTTCTGGATCATCGGCTTCTTCGTAGCATTTATGCCGTTGTACGTGCTGGGCTTCATGGGTATGACCCGTCGTCTGAGCCAGCAGATTGATCCGCAGTTCCACACTCTGCTGGTTGTTGCAGCTTGTGGTGCCGCGCTGATTGCTCTGGGCATCCTGTGCCAGCTGATTCAGTTCTACGTCTCAATTCGTGACCGTGAGCAGAACCGCGACCTGACCGGTGACCCGTGGGGTGGCCGTACGCTGGAGTGGGCAACCTCCTCCCCTCCTCCGTTCTACAACTTTGCCCACTTGCCACACGTTCATGAGCGTGATGCATTCTGGGAAATGAAAGAGAAAGGCGAAGCGTACAAACAGCCAGCGCATTATGAAGAAATTCATATGCCACGTAACAGCGCTGCGGGCATCATTATTGCCGCGTTCGCTACCGTGTTTGGTTTCGCGATGATCTGGCACATCTGGTGGCTGGCGATTGTTGGCTTTGCCGGCATCATCATCACCTGGATTGCGAAAAGCTTCGACGAAGATGTGGATTACTACGTTCCGGTTGCGGAAGTCGAAAAACTGGAAAACCAGCATTTCGATGAAATTACCAAAGCAGGGCTGAAAAATGTCAACTGAAACTCTCACTCACGCTAACGCCCACGCCGCTGAGCATGGGCATCACGATGCAGGAACCAATAAGGTCTTTGGTTTCTGGATCTACCTGATGAGCGACTGCATTCTGTTCTGTTGCTTGTTTGCTACTTATGCTGTTCTGGTGAACGGCACTGCCGGCGGCCCGGCAGGGAAAGACATTTTCGAACTGCCGTTTGTGCTGGTCGAAACTGCCCTGCTGTTGTTCAGCTCCATCACTTACGGCATGGCGATCATCGCCATGAACAAAGACAACAAGAGCCAGGTTATCTCCTGGCTGGCGCTGACTTTCCTGTTTGGTGCGGGCTTCGTCGGGATGGAAATCTATGAATTCCATCACCTGATTAAAGAAGGTTTCGGGCCGGATCGTAGCGGCTTCCTGTCAGGCTTCTTTGCCCTGGTCGGAACGCACGGTCTGCACGTGACTTCTGGTCTGGTCTGGATGGCGTTGATGATGTTCCACGTCTACCGTCGCGGCCTGACCAGCGCTAACCGTACTCGCCTGATGTGCCTGAGCTTGTTCTGGCACTTCCTGGACGTAGTATGGATCTGCGTATTCTCTGTTGTTTATCTGATGGGGGCGATGTAATGAGTCATTCAACTGAACACGCAGGCGCCCACCACGGTAGCGTTAAAACGTATCTGACCGGCTTTATCCTGTCGATAATCCTAACGGCAATCCCGTTCTGGATGGTGATGTCAGGAACAGCCTCCCATGCCGTGATTCTCGGCACGGTACTGGTTAGTGCCGTGGTACAGATTTTGGTTCACCTGGTGTGCTTCCTGCACATGAATACCTCTTCTGAAGAGCGTTGGAACCTGGTGGCCTTTGTCTTTACCGCACTGATAATAGCCATTCTGGTGGTCGGCTCTATCTGGATTATGTGGAACCTCAACCAGAACATGATGGTTCACTAAGAGCAGCCTATATGATGAAGCGGTACCTACAAGTCACTAAACCAGGAATTATTTTCGGCAATTTAATTTCTGTCATTGGGGGATTTTTACTGGCCTCAAAGGGCAGCATTGATTATTCCCTGTTCATCTCCACTCTTGTTGGGGTGTCGTTGGTCGTGGCGTCGGGTTGTGTATATAACAACTTCATCGACCGTGACATCGACCGCAAGATGGAGCGAACCAAGAACAGGGTTCTGGTCAAAGGCCTGATTGCGCCGAAAACCTCGCTGGTATACGCCACCTTGTTGGGTATTGCTGGCTTCATGCTGCTGTGGTTTGGTGCTAATCCGCTAGCCATGTGGTTAGGCGTGATGGGCTTTGTGGTTTATGTCGGCGTTTATAGCCTGTACATGAAGCGCAAATCTGTCTACGGCACACTGATTGGCAGCCTTTCCGGTGCAGCACCGCCAGTGATTGGTTACTGTGCGGTGACCGGCGAGTTTGATACTGGTGCTTTGATCCTGCTGGCTATCTTTAGCCTGTGGCAGATGCCGCATTCCTATGCGATTGCCATCTTCCGCTTTAAAGATTACCAGGCTGCTAACATTCCGGTGTTGCCAGTGGTTAAAGGGATTTCGGTCGCCAAGAACCACATCACGCTGTATATCATTGCGTTCGCTGTTGCCACGCTGATGCTGACTCTGGGCGGTTACGCTGGATATAAATATCTGGTGGTAGCTGCTGCGGTGAGCGTCTGGTGGTTGGGCATGGCATTACGCGGATATAAAGTGGAAGACGATAAAGTCTGGGCGCGCAAACTGTTCGTCTTTTCCATCGTCGCTATCACTTCACTGAGCGTGATGATGTCGGTCGATTTCATGGTGCCAGATTCACACAATCTGCTGACTTACGTCTGGTAAGTTCTGAACCTGATAAAAGGGCACTTCGGTGCCCTTTTTTATTAGTACTATCAATGTATCCATTTACCCCCCTTTACCCACGCACTACACTAAGGCCTGCATTTTATCTGAGGTGGTAATGAACGATTATAAAATGACGCCCGTCGAGTTACGTGCGACGTGGGGTTTAGGCACGGTCTTTTCACTGCGCATGCTCGGCATGTTTATGGTGCTGCCCGTTCTTACTACTTATGGGATGGCCTTACAGGGCGCAAGCGAAGCACTGATTGGCATCGCCATCGGTATTTATGGCCTGGCGCAAGCTATCTTCCAGATCCCTTTTGGCCTGCTTTCTGACCGCATTGGCCGCAAACCGCTGATTATTGGCGGCTTGCTGATTTTCGTTCTCGGCAGCGTGATTGCGGCACTTTCTGAATCTATCTGGGGCGTGATCCTTGGCCGTGCGTTGCAAGGCTCGGGTGCCATTGCCGCAGCCGTCATGGCACTGCTTTCTGATTTAACCCGTGAGCAAAACCGAACCAAAGCGATGGCGTTTATCGGTGTGAGTTTTGGGGTTACGTTCGCCATTGCGATGGTCCTCGGCCCAATCATTACTCATAGCCTTGGCTTAAATGCTTTGTTCTGGATGATTGCGATTCTGGCAGCCTGCGGCATTCTGATAACTCTGTTGGTGGTGCCAAATTCCAAAAATCATGTGCTGAACCGCGAGTCAGGCATGGTCAAAGGCTGCTTTAGCAAAGTGCTGGCGGAACCGAAATTACTCAAGCTCAACTTTGGCATCATGTGCCTGCACATTATGTTGATGTCGACGTTTGTCGCCCTTCCGGGCCAGCTCGAACAAGCCGGTTTCCCGGCGGCTGAGCACTGGAAAATTTACCTCTGCACCATGCTTATCGCTTTTGCATCGGTGGTGCCTTTTATCATTTATGCAGAAGTAAAACGCCGCATGAAGCGCGTGTTTGTTGGCTGCGTGGCACTGCTGCTGATTGCTGAAATCGTGCTTTGGGGCTCAGGCCCGCACTTCTGGGAACTGGTGTTGGGTGTGCAGTTGTTCTTCCTCGCCTTTAACCTGATGGAAGCTATTTTACCTTCGCTGATCAGTAAAGAATCGCCAGCGGGTTACAAAGGTACGGCGATGGGGATTTACTCCACCAGCCAGTTCCTGGGCGTGGCGATTGGCGGTTCGTTGGGTGGCTGGATTGATGGGTTGTTTGATTCGCAAACCGTCTTCCTGGCGGGAGCATTACTGGCAATGATATGGCTGCTGGTCAGTAGCACCATGACAGAACCACCTTATGTCGCCAGCCTACGAGTTGAGCTGCCTGAAGATGTCGCCGCCGATGAATCTTTGAAGCAGCGTTTGCTGGCTCAAGCGGGCGTAAGTGAAGTGAATATTATTGCGCAGGAGCGCAGCGCTTACGTGAAGATCGACAGTAAGCTGACGAACAGGTTTGAGATTGAACAGTTGGTAAAACAACCCTCACCCTAACCCTCTCCCTGAGGGAGAGGGAATATTCTTTTCCCCCTCTCCTGCAGGAGAGGGCCGGGGTGAGGGCGAGCTTTAATCGCGGAAGTTCTTAAACTGGAACGGCTGACCCAAATCACCACCACGAACCAGCGCCATTGCGGCCTGTAAATCGTCGCGAGACTTGCCCGTTACGCGCAGTTCTTCACCCTGAATCTGCACCTGAACTTTGGCCTTGCTGTCTTTAATCAGCTTGACGATTTTCTTGGCGATAGCAGATTCAATGCCCTGCTTGAGCTTAGCTTCCACGCTCCAGGTTTTACCGCTGTGCACAAACTCTTCCGGCACATCAATTGAAGCCCCTTCGATACCGCGCTTGAGCAGCTTGGCACGAAGAATATCCAACAGTTGGTTAACCTGGAAATCAGACTCGCTGGCAACTTTAATGGACTGATTTTTCTCATTCAGTTCAAACGTTGCTGGCACATTACGGAAGTCAAAACGAGTTGCAACCTCGCGCTCCGCGTTTTCAATCGCGTTACGTACTTCCTGGATATCAATTTCAGACACGATGTCAAAAGATGGCATGCTTTCTTCTCCCTCTCTTCTTGTTGCGTTGCATAATACCTGCTGAGCCGAGCAAAACAACCCGTTAAAGCAGCCCAGAGCCCTGTATAATAGAGAATATGTACAACATCAGTGGCTAAACGCTGATGGGGAGGCAAAATGAAAATTACCGTGCTGGGTTGCGGTGCGCTCGGCCAACTTTGGCTGGCATCACTTTTTAAACAAGGACATGAAGTTCAGGGATGGTTGCGTGTGCCGCAGCCATTTTGTCATGTCAACGTGATTGAAACCGATGGCAGCGTCTTCAATCAAACGTTTATCGCCAACGATCCTGATTTTCTCGCCAATAGTGATTTACTGCTGGTAACGCTGAAAGCCTGGCAGGTTTCAGGTGCTGTGAAAACCCTGGCCAGTACTCTACCGGTACACTGCCCTATTCTGCTGCTACACAACGGCATGGGTACACTTGAAGAATTGCGCACAATCCCGCAGCCGCTGTTGTCTGGCGTCACCACTCATGCGGCGCGTCGTGACGGAAACCTGATTATTCATGTCGCGAACGGCATCACGCATATTGGACCAGGAAACGAAGCGGGCAACGATTTTAGTTTCCTTGCCGATATGCTGCACCACGCATTACCTGAAATGGCCTGGCATAACGATATTCAGTTCGCCAACTGGAAAAAGCTAGCGGTAAACTGTGTGATAAACCCACTGACCGCACTCTACAACTGCCCGAATGGTGAGCTGCGCCATCATCAATTTGAAATCACCGAGATTTGCCAGGAAGTGGCGGTGGTGATGGAGCGCGAAGGCCACCATACCTCTGCCGAAGACCTGCTTTATTATGTCAGCAACGTTATCGAAAGTACGGCGGCGAACATCTCATCAATGCTTCAGGACGTGCGAGTCGAACGCCACACCGAGATTGATTACATCACGGGTTATTTACTGCAACGCGCGCGCACCCATGGCCTGTCTGTGCCAGTGAACAGCCGCTTGTATGAACAGATTAAGCGTAAGGAGAATGAATATGAGCGCTCGAGCACTGGTTTGCCTGGCTCCTGGAACTGAAGAAACAGAAGCGGTCACCACAATTGATCTTCTGGTTCGCGGTGGTATTAGCGTCACCACAGCAAGCGTTGCCAGCGACGGAAACCTGACGATAACCTGTTCACGTGGGGTAAAACTACTGGCGGATGCCCCGCTGGTTGAAGTGGCAGACGGAGAGTTCG
Organism: Buttiauxella sp. JUb87; assembly: GCF_004361975.1. Taxonomy (NCBI): domain Bacteria; kingdom Pseudomonadati; phylum Pseudomonadota; class Gammaproteobacteria; order Enterobacterales; family Enterobacteriaceae; genus Buttiauxella; species Buttiauxella sp. JUb87. The sequence goes on along the minus strand of NZ_SNVY01000003.1, from coordinate 107,633 downwards.
ACATCATCGTGCTACCCGGTGGATTGAAAGGCGCGGAGTGTTTTCGCGATAGCCCGTTGTTAGTTGAAACCGTGCGCCAGTTCCATCTTTCAGGGCGTATTGTCGCCGCCATTTGTGCCGCAGCCGGTACGGTACTCGTTCCACATGAGCTATTTCCAGTGGCGAATATGACTGGTTTTCCTGGCCTGAAAGAAACCATTCCGGAAGCCCAGTGGCAGGATAAACGCATAGTCTGGGACCCGCGAGTCAACTTGTTAACCAGCCAGGGGCCGGGAACGGCAATTGATTTTGCACTGAAGATTATTGATTTACTGGTGAGCCGTGAGAAAGCTCATGAGGTTTCACAACAGTTGGTGTTGGCGGCAGGGATTTACAGTTACCGGGATTACTAAAGCACCCTCACTCAGGCCCTCTCCCTGAGCTGTCTCTTCGTCACATCTTTGTGAGACGGGAGACAGTTCCGCTCACCCGACGTTCAGTGTTTCATATAGCCACTGAACTGGTGAACGTCTTAGGGTGGCCACCGTCGCCACCCTAAGAACCCGGACTCCCGGCAAATCAATCGCCGCAAGCGGTAAACACCGTTTTTCACCCAACATTCGGGGTCGTTCGCGACTCGTTCCCGACGATCGCTCTCTCACGTGGTTCCCGACCACGTGACCCCAACTGAAGGGTAAAAAACGGTGCGATTGAAGCCGGAACACAAGGTCAACGTCAAAACCCAAAGACCACACCGAGCCGGTTTTGACCTTGTTCCCGGTATAAATTGCCCCAGTGTTCCCCCATAAGTCAGGGTTGAGCTGCCGGGAGCAGCGAAAGAGAGCGATCGTCGGGAACGCGTCGCGAACGACCCTGATGTTGGGGATAAGCTGGGGTTTACCGCGCAGCGGCAATTTAATGACCGGGCGCCTGGATTATCAAGGGGTTGGCGTTAACCCCTTGATACGTTCACCGTTTTCGGAAATTAAAGAGATAACAGAACGCACGGGTGAACGGAAAATCAACGAGGCTTACAGGTCTCACCCTGACAAAATGCCCGGGTGAGTTGTGTATAAGAGACAGCTCCCTGAGGGAGAAGGCCGGGATGAGGGCGTAGAATTTACGCGCGATAAACCTTCACGTTCTCAAAACCTTGCTCACGCAGATACAGCGCCTGCAAACGGCTCATCACACCGCGGTCGCACCACAGCAAATAATTTTTGCTCTGATCCAAATCACCGAATGCGGTGCTCAGTTTATAGAATGGCAGTGAAGCCACTTCCACGCCTTCTGGCTTAAATGGCTTCTCGTCTTGTTCGTCGATAGAACGAATATCCAACAGCACATCATTCGGGCCAAATGCGTCAACGGTTTCAACTTCCGTTACCACTTCTTTGGACTGATTGGCAATTTCACGGATGTCGATATTGGTTGCTTCTTCAACCACGCGGTCAAGAATGGAGAAATCGAAATTGGCTTCTTCTGCTTCAATCTTCGCTTTCACCGCTTTGACGGTTGGGCTTTTCGAAATCACACCGCAGTATTCCGGCATGGTACGCGCAAAGTCAGCGGTACCGATTTCACGTGCCAGATCGATGATGTGCTCTTTATCGTGAGAGATCAGCGGACGCAAAATCAGCGTATCGGAAACGTTGTCGATTAAACGCAGGTTGGTCAGCGTCTGGCTGGAAACCTGGCCCAATGCTTCGCCGGTCACCAGTGCCTGCACGCCATAACGCTCGGCCACTTTGGAAGCCGCGCGCACAAACATACGCTTCAGCACCACGCCCATCTGGCCGTCTTCCACTTTCTCGAGGATTTCGCCAACCACAGGTTCGAAGTTAATCGCCACGAAACGCACGCGGTGCGAACTACCAAAACGGTTCCACAAATAGTGCGCCACTTGTTTAACGCCGATTTCGTGCGCTGCACCACCGAGGTTAAAGAAGCAATAGTGCACACGGCAACCGCGGCGCATCAGCATGTAGCTGGAAACACCGGAGTCGAAACCACCGGAAATCAGCGACAGCACATCTTCTTGCGTGCCAATCGGGAAACCGCCAATGCCTTCATAACGGCCTTTCACCAGCAGCAGGCGATCGTTTTCAATTTCCAGATTAACGGTCACATCAGGTTTAGTCAGTTTTACACGCGCTGATTCAATGTGTTGATTCAGGCCGCCACCAACATAACGTTCAACTTCAATTGAGCTGAACTCATGCTTACCACGACGTTTCACACGCACACAGAAGGTTTTGCCTTCCAGTTGCTCGCGATAAAGCTCCAGCGCCTGTTCAAAGATATTGTGCAAATCGGTAAACGGCACATCTTCGACTTCCAGAATATGGTGAATCCCAGGAATGCGGGTCAACGCTTCACGAATGGCGATACGCTGATTTTCATCTTTAGCGCGAACTTCAATGTTGTCCCAGTGGCGAACAACCGCCAGATCTTCATCGTAGTGTTTTAAAACGTTGCGAATGTTCCCGGTGAGCATTTTAATAAAGCGTATGCGCACAGATTGACTCTTGATGGTGATTTCCGGGAACAATTTAATGATAAACTTCATGGCGGCTTAGATTCGTTGATGAGCCAGGCATGACTAATCATGCGGGCTGGAAGACTTAAAGAACTGCAACGGCGAGTTGCCGCTGCATCCGAGGCGCGCAAGTATATCACTAACCTCTGCTAACCAACATGCTCATGGTTACTTGCTTGCCAGTTTCCGCTACCATTGCAGAGTCGCAAAAATTATTAGAGTCAGACATTCACTATGCCGAAAAAAACCGAAGTCCCGGCCAGTTTTGAAACTGCGCTTGTGGAGCTTGAGCAGATAGTTACTCGTCTTGAGAGCGGCGATTTAGCACTCGAAGAGGCGTTAAATGAATTTGAACGTGGTGTGCAGCTCGCACGTCAAGGTCAGGTGAAACTGCAGCAAGCAGAACAACGCGTGCAAATCCTGCTAAACGATAGCGAAGACGCTCCACTCAAGCCTTTTACCCCGGATAACGAGTAAATGGATTTTAACCATCAGTTGCAGGCCCACGCCGAGCGGGCCAACGATGCGCTGCTGCGTTTTTTAGCGCCGCTACCGTTTCAGAACACTCCTCTGGTTGAGGCCATGCACTATGGTGCACTATTTGGTGGCAAGAGACTGCGCCCTTTCCTGGTCTACGCGACCGGGGAAATGTTCGGCATAGCGCAAGAAACTCTGGATGCCCCAGCTGCGGCAATCGAATGCATCCACGCTTATTCATTGATCCATGACGATTTACCTGCCATGGATGACGACGATTTGCGTCGTGGCCAACCGACCTGCCACATCAAATTCGGTGAAGCGAGCGCCATTTTAGCCGGAGATGCCCTACAAACCCTGGCGTTTTCTATACTAAGTGATGCGCCAATGGCTGGCGTGGCGATTGCAGACAGACTGGCGATGGTAAAAGAACTGGCAACCGCCAGTGGCGTTGCCGGTATGTGTGGCGGCCAGGCGTTAGATTTGGAAGCCGAAGGCCAGCATGTTGACCTACAAAGTCTTGAGCGTATTCATCGTCATAAAACCGGCGCGTTAATTCGTGCAGCAGTTCGCCTGGGCGCATTAAGCGCAGGTGATGCGGGACGTAACGCCCTGCCTTTACTCGACCATTATGCCGACAGCATCGGCCTGGCATTCCAGGTGCAGGACGATATTCTCGATGTCATCGGTGATACCGCGACACTGGGTAAACGTCAGGGCGCGGATCAGCAACTGGGTAAGAGCACTTATCCGGCACTGCTAGGGCTAGAAAATGCCAAAACCAAAGCGTGGGATCTCTATCAGGAATCTCTCCGGGCGCTGGAAGGCCTGGCTCGCCAGTCGTTAGACACTACCGCACTTGAAGCGTTAGCGAGCTATATCATCCAACGTGATAAATAAGATGAGTTTCTAATTTAATGAGTTTTGATATTGCCAAATACCCGACCCTCGCACTGGTGGAATCAGCCCCTGAGCTACGCCTGTTGCCAAAAGAGAGTTTACCGAAACTGTGCGACGAACTGCGTCGTTACCTGCTCGATAGCGTAAGCCGTTCCAGCGGGCACTTTGCCTCAGGTCTTGGCACGGTAGAACTGACCGTGGCGCTTCACTATGTGTATAACACGCCGTTCGACCAGTTAATCTGGGACGTCGGACATCAGGCTTATCCGCATAAAATCATTACTGGCCGCCGTGACAAAATTGGCACCATTCGTCAGAAAGGTGGCCTGCATCCTTTCCCATGGCGCGCCGAAAGCGAATATGACGTATTGAGCGTCGGCCATTCGTCGACCTCAATCAGTGCCGGAATTGGCATTGCAGTGGCCGCCGGAAAAGAAGGTAAAGACCGCCGTACCGTCTGTGTGATTGGCGATGGCGCAATCACCGCGGGTATGGCGTTTGAAGCGATGAACCACGCGGGTGACATTCGCCCGAACATGCTCGTTATTCTCAACGACAATGAAATGTCGATCTCCGAAAACGTCGGCGCGCTGAATAACCACCTCGCGCAACTGCTTTCCGGGAAACTCTATTCTTCGCTGCGTGAAGGCGGGAAAAAAGTGTTCTCCGGCGTACCGCCGATTAAAGAACTGCTCAAACGCACCGAAGAACACCTGAAAGGCATGGTCGTTCCTGGCACTTTGTTTGAAGAGTTAGGTTTTAACTATATTGGCCCGGTTGATGGGCATGACGTTGTCGGCCTGGTCAATACGCTGAAAAACATGCGCGACCTGAACGGCCCGCAATTCCTGCACATCATGACCAAAAAAGGCCGTGGCTACGCGCCAGCTGAAAAAGACCCAATTAGCTTCCACGCGGTGCCTAAGTTTGACCCGCAAAGCGGCACGCTGCCGAAAGCCGCTGGTGGCCTGCCGAGTTATTCGAAAATCTTCGGTAACTGGTTATGCGAAACCGCAGCCAAAGACGACAAACTGATGGCCGTAACGCCTGCGATGCGCGAAGGCTCAGGCATGGTCGAGTTTTCACGCCAGTATCCGTCACAATATTTTGATGTCGCTATCGCAGAACAGCACGCTGTGACGTTCGCCGCTGGTCTGGCGATTGGCGGTTATAAACCCGTTGTCGCCATTTACTCCACCTTCCTGCAACGCGCGTACGATCAGGTGATTCACGACGTCGCTATCCAGAAGTTGCCGGTGTTATTTGCCATCGACCGCGCTGGTATTGTCGGCGCTGACGGGCAAACCCACCAGGGCGCGTTCGACATCTCCTTCCTGCGCTGCATTCCAGAAATGGTCATCATGACACCCAGTGATGAGAACGAATGCCGCCAGATGCTGCACACCGGTTATCACTACAACGACGGCCCATCAGCGGTGCGTTATCCACGTGGCAACGGTACTGGCGCTGAATTACAACCGCTGGAATCGCTGCCAATCGGTAAAGGTGTTAAGAAACGCGCAGGTGAAAAAATTGCGCTGCTGAACTTCGGCACATTGTTGCCAGAAGCCGAAGCCGTTGCTCAATCCCTTAACGCAACGCTGGTCGATATGCGTTTTGTGAAGCCGCTTGATGAAGCGTTGATTCTTGAGTTGGCTGCCAGCCATGAATCGCTGGTCACCATCGAAGAAAATGCGGTAATTGGCGGTGCTGGTAGTGGCGTCAACGAAGTGTTGATGGCTAACCGTAAGGTGGTTCCGGTGCTGAATATCGGTTTGCCTGATTACTTCATCCCTCAAGGTACACAGGAAGAGGCACGCGCCGCCATAGGCCTGGATGCCATCGGTATGGAAAACCGAATCCGCGACTGGCTTAAATAATCCCCTGCTCCACTCCTGCTATGCTTAAAAGATCCTGAATAGCTGGAGTGGAACCATGCAATACAACACGTTAGGAAAAACAGACCTCAAAGTTTCCCGTCTTTGCCTGGGTTGTATGACCTATGGTGAGCCAGACCGTGGCAATCACGCCTGGACGCTTCCTGAAGAGAGCAGCCGTCTCATCATCAAACACGCCATCGATAACGGCATTAATTTCTTTGATACCGCCAATAGCTATTCCGACGGTAGCAGCGAAGAGATTGTCGGGCGCGCCTTGAAAGATTTCATGCGCCGTGAAGATGCCGTCCTCGCCACCAAAGTTTACTTCCCGGTTGGTGATTTGCCCGAAGGACTTTCGCGCGCGCAGATTATGCGTTCGATAGATGACAGCCTGAAACGCCTGGGAACCGATTACGTCGATCTGTTACAAATCCACCGCTGGGATTACAACACGCCAATTGAAGAGACCCTTGAAGCACTCAATGACGTGGTGAAAGCAGGTAAAGCGCGATATATCGGAGCTTCATCGATGCACAGTTCACAACTGGCTCAGGCGTTGGCTTTGCAAGATCAACATGGCTGGGCGCGGTTTGTCACTATGCAGGATCACTACAATCTGATCTATCGTGAAGAAGAACTCGATATGCTACCGCTGTGCTACGAACAAGGGATCGCGGTGATCCCATGGAGCCCGTTGGCCAGAGGCAAATTGACTCGTCCGTGGGGTGACACTACGGCGCGCTCAGTCTCTGATGAAGTCGGTAAAGATCTATACGATGCCAGCCATGAAAACGATGCGCTAATTGCGGAGCGGCTGGCGAATGTTGCAGATGATAAAGGCGCTACGCGCGCGCAAGTAGCACTGGCGTGGTTGCTGAGTAAACCGGGGATTGCTGCACCGATTATTGGCGTTTCTCGTGAACATCAGTTGGATGATTTATTGGCAGCGGTGGATTTAACACTGAAGCCTGAGGAGATTGCGGAGCTGGAAACGGTATATCAACCGCATAAAAGGGTCGGATTTAAGTAACGCCCTCACCCTAGCCCTCTCCCCCAGGAGAGGGAACAGAACCAGGTAAGCGGGGCCGGGTCGCCCACAAAAGCCCCGCTAATTTTGTCACAAGGATGTACGCTACTTTATAAACTTAATCTCAACTCATTCGCTCTTGCGAGGGTATTAAATTGTTATATTACGAAATTAAAGATATACCATACTGATAGTGAGTTCACCATCCAGAATGGCTTCATCGGTAATCCCTAAAGTATCCGTTGGAGCAATAGCCATTGCAACTTCCAGCGGAATAGTCGCGGTTGTAAATGCCACTGGAACTCCATCAATCCCAACAGTCATAGTACGAATGTTCGCTTCCTGGAAATACACCCCGGCACCCGCATCAGTGATCACTGTCCAGGAGCCAGATAAACTTTGTTCGTAAATCATTTGAGCAGAAACACCATCAGCCAGGGCCTGGTCATATTTAACCTTCACCCCATAAGCACCGATTTTAGCCCCTTCGGCAGTGGTACCTAAACCATTAATATAACCCGTATACGACTCACCTGCCTTTTTACCGTTAGCAAACACTACATCCATCGGCACTTTAGTATTTGGGCGATTATCAATTGTTGTAAAACCGACTTTCACTGGAGATTCACAATTAATTTCAAGCGTGACATCTTTTGAGCCCATTTGATTATCTTCTGTAGCTGACAAGTCACCTAAAGTTATATTTCCGTAATCAATCACGCCACCATTGCTGAGAACGGGTGTGCAGGCCCCCATAGTTAACGTGCCATTAACGTTCAGAGTGGCGGTATTAGCCGCATAAGATGAACAAGTAGCGGTAGCAATAAGACTAGCCAGAATGATTTTCTTCATTGTAAAACCTTTATGTAATTAAGTGATTTATTTATTTTATAAATACATGTAACACATACATATAATTTATCTATAATTGCCATGTGTGATTGACAATTACATTCTACTCAGAAAAAAAGATTATACATATTTGCTTGCCGCTTGATATATGCACTTACAATAAAAATATAATAAGGTTTGGATTTTTAATGTATTACAACCTGCTCAATCAACCATTCGAATTAATGCCAATACCCTGGTGTTTTAAATATAGTTAAAAACTTAATTATTACCTGCATCACTACTCTAAAAAAATGTTTTCGTAGATAATGCCTGGTTCGAAAAAAAACAAGACGCAAATATATTTATATTAATCACCTATTACCAGGAATTACTATGAAAAAAATTATTCTGGCAAGCTTGATTGCTGCCACTTCTTCATCCTCTTATGCTACAGATACAACAGCATTGAAAGTTCAGGGCAAGCTGATTATGGCTGCCTGCACACCAAACATGAGTAACGGCGGGGTAGTTGATTTTGGTTCTCTTTATGTAGGCTCAATGAACTCAACAGAAATTAATGAAGTGGCTGTTCAGCATATGAATTTTACTATTGAGTGTGGTTCTACTGTCAAAGTGGGTTTTACTACAACAGACAATCGTCAGGATAGCGATGCTGGCCTACCAGTAAAATTTAGCGATGGGGTTGTTGTAAGCGATATTCAAAGCCTCTTTGGTTTTGGTAAAACAGCGAGTGGTGTTGATATTGGTTCTTATAGTATTCGAATCGATGAAAATAATGTCACTATTGACGGCGTTATTACACCGATTCTTTCTCGGGATCATCATGCTGCTACTGGATGGGTTCTGAGCGATGGTATTCTGGCAGAGGGTGATCTTCGTACCATAGCCGTTGGTTCTGGTCTGATGCCACAATCCTTTACCACATGTGCTTTCCCTCTAACGTTGGCTGCGACTGTTCAGCCAACAAATATACTGGGCATTACTGATAAAACGGAACTGGATGGAGAAATAACATTTAGCCTGACTTACCTCTAATAACCAGGTTACATGTTGAGTACTTTACTGGGGTGGTGCTTCCCCCGGTAGAGAGAGCCAGCCAAAATGAAGATTGCTTTTAACCAGCACCAGGATATTCCATTCTTAATAGTGCATAAATCTGATTAACCTATTTTCTACTCTCCTGAAACTTGAACTTTTCTTTAAACTTGAAAAAACTGATTAAAAAAATTCATAACAAGTTGTTTTTAAAGATATTTAAAGGGTCTGTTTATGTTCCCTCTCCCTTAGGGCTGTCTCTTAGTCACATCTGCGTGAGTCGGGAGACAGTTCCGTTCACCCGATGTTCAGTGTTTTACATAGCCACTGAACCGGTGAACGTCTTAGGGTGGCCACCGTCGCCACCCTAAGAACCCGGACTCCCGGCAAATCAATCGCCGCAAGCGGCGATTGATTTGCCGGGCGCCAGGATTATCAAGGGATTGGCGTTAACCCCTTGATTCGCTCCCCGTTTTCTGGAATTAAAGAGATAACTGAACTCACGGGTGAACGGAAAATCAGCGAGGCTTAAAGATCTCACCCTGATAAAATTGCCAGGGCGAGTTGTGTATTAGAGACAGCCCTTAGGGAGAGGGCTGGCGTGAGGGTTGTCCTAAATCAGAACAAGCCAATCGGCCAATGGTGCCCAATCAGATAAATCACGCCCGCAGAAATAACACCCGCGACAATGTCATCTACCATGATCCCCATACCGCCGTGAATATTGCGGTCAAACCAGCGGATGGGCCACGGCTTCCAGATATCAAAGATGCGGAAAATCACAAAGCCTGCAGCCACCCAGCGCCAGTCGTTAATTGGCAGCGCCATCAGGGTTATCCACATGCCGATGAACTCATCCCACACGATGCTGCCGTGGTCATGAACGCCCATATCACGTGCAGTCTGGTGGCAAAGATAAACCCCGATACAAATGCCGAGCATGATAGCCATCGAGTAGAGCTGCCACGGCAGCAGGGTCATCAGATACCAGAACGGGATCGCCGCGAGCGACCCCGCTGTACCGGGCATAATCGGGCTTAATCCGCTACCAAACCCGGTGGCGAGCAAGTGCCACGGGTTGCTAAGCTTTAGACGGCTTTTAGCCACATCTTTAGAGCGAGGCAAAGTGGTCGTATCCTTTTAAATCCAGGGTTACCGGTTTGCCATTTTGCAGGAACTGTAGCCCTTCAGAAGCGGGTCCAACCTGGCCGATACAGGTAAACGGAACGCCAAGATTGCCGATGGCGACGTCCAGCGCACCGCGATTAACTTCTGGCACGGTGAAACACAGTTCGTAATCTTCGCCGCCAGAAAGCGCCCATTGCAAAGCTTGATCAGCACTGACATTCGCTTTCAGGGCATCAGAATATGGCAGAGCATCGAGATCAACGCGTGCACCACATTCACTGGCTTTAAGGATATGACCCAAATCGGAAATTAGCCCGTCAGAAAGATCAATTGCGCTGCTCGCCAGATCGCGCAAGGCCTGGCCCTGTAAAATCCGAGCTGTTGGGCGTAAATGGCGTTGTTTCAGATAGGCCGCTTGAGCAGGATCTTTGACGGTTAAACGGTCCTGCAAGATAGCCAGGCCCGCGGCGCTATCGCCAGGCGTGCCGGTGACATAAATCCAGTCGCCAATGCGCGCACCGCTGCGTTTTAGCGCACGGCCAGCAGGCACCAGGCCATGAATGCCAAGCGTCATGGAAAGTGGCCCACGGGTCGTGTCGCCACCAATTAGCTGCATATCGTAGTATTCGAGTTGCTCAAACAGGCTGTCGCTGAAGGCTTCAAGCCAGCTTTCATCGACTTCAGGAAGGGTAATAGCCAGCGTCAGCCAGGCAGGATCAGCGCCCATAGCGGCCAGATCGCTTAAATTTACCGCCAGCGCTTTGTAACCCAAATCGCGGGGGTTAATATCAGCCAGGAAATGAATGCCCGAGACAAGTGTATCGGTACTGATCGCGAGGACCTGCTTTTCGGCTACCGTTAGCAACGCACAATCATCGCCAATTCCGGTTTCCACATCGCGGCGGGAACTGCTTACGCGATCAAAATAACGGGCAATTAAGGAAAACTCACCGCATGCCATGCGTTATGCCTATAAATGAAATAGATAAAGAAAGGCCGGAATTAACCGGCCAGAAGATTACTTTTTGCGGGGACGAATTTGCGGAGCAGCTTTATCAAGAACACCATTCACGAACTTGTGGCTATCTTCGGCACCGAAGGTTTTCGCAAGATCGATGGCTTCGTTAATCGCCACTTTGTATGGCACGTCATCACGTTTAGCCAGTTCAAACAGTGCGATACGCAGAACCGCTTTTTCTACCTGACCCAACTCTTCGAGCTGGCGAGACAGGTAAGGCTTCATCAGCCCATCCAGATACGCGCTGTTAGTAGCCACCCCGACCAACAGTTCGCGGAAGTAGTTAACGTCAACGTCTTTGACGTCCTGTTCCGCCAGGAACTGGTATTCGACATCAGCGATGTCATTTCGAGATAACTGCCAGGAGTATAGCGCCTGAACGGCACACTCACGGGCACGGCGACGAGCAGCAGGTTTCACAGATTTCCCCTTACAAAAAATCAGGCCTTGATGGCTTTCAATACATTAATCATTTCAAGCGCGGTCAGTGCAGCTTCTGCACCTTTGTTACCGGCTTTTGTGCCAGCGCGTTCGATGGCTTGTTCAATACTTTCGGTGGTCAGCACGCCAAAGGCGACTGGAATACCACTTTCCTGCGCAACATGTGCCAGGCCATTGCTGGCACCACCAGCAACATATTCAAAGTGAGCTGTGCCGCCACGGATAACCGTACCCAGCGCAATAATCGCGTCGTAACGACCGGTTTTCGCCAGTGCGTCAGCCGCAAGTGGCAGCTCATAAGCACCCGGAACCCAGACCACGGTGATGTTTTCATCTTTAACCTGGCCGATACGTTTCAGGGCGTCAATCGCACCATCCAACAGGCTGTCATTGATGAAGTTGTTAAAACGCGCGATGGTGATGGCGACGCGAGCGTCTGGAGTTGCAACGGCTGCTTCAATAATGTTCATAATCTTCCTTTACGGGTTCTGTTTAGCCCCGCAGGGGGGCGGATTTTATCATAATCTTTTCGCGGCTGCTTACGTTTTACAAGCCGGCGTATCGCGGCGTCAAATGCAGACACAAATCAGGGCCAACCTGACGGACTTCACTAAAGCTAAATTCAGGCGCATCGGCTAATTTTTCAAGCCCAGGCAGGTTACACAAACCCCGCGCGTCATTGCCCAATAATTTCGGCGCAACGTAGACAATCAGCTCATCAACAAGGCCTGCCTGTAGCAGCGCACCGCCAAGCGTTGGGCCAGCTTCCACCCAAACAGAGTTTATCTGACGCTTGCCAAGCAACATCATCATTACCACCAGATCAAGGTGGCCTTTATGTTCTGGCACGATAAATTGTTCAACACCCGTAGGCCAGGTTTGCTGATCGGCCTGGCAACGGGCAAGCCAGGTCTCACCTGACTGAGCAATAATTCTGTGCTGTGGCGTCACCCGGTTTTCACGATCGAGAATAATACGCGTTGGCTGACGCAAATTTTCTTCGGCGTAAACCGCCTGAGTCGCGCTATCTAATTCATTCCAGCGCACTGTTAAAGAAGGGTTGTCCGCCAGAACGGTAGCGCTGCTGCTAAGAATCGCTGAACTTTGTGCGCGCAGACGCTGCACGTCGCGGCGTGATTCAGGCGAGGTAATCCACTGGCTTTCACCGCTAGCCATCGCAGTGCGCCCATCCAGAGAAGCCCCAAGTTTGAGCTGAATAAACGGGAAACCTGTGCGCATGCGCTTGAGGAAACCGCGGTTAATCGCCTCAGCTTCGTTCATCATCAAACCGTGGCTGACTTCAATACCCGCCTGTTGCAGCGCATACAACCCGCGACCAGCCACTTGCGGATTCGGATCCTGCATCGCGGCAACAACACGCGAAACACCAGCAGCAATTAACGCTTCACAACAAGGTGGCGTGCGCCCGTGATGGCTGCAAGGCTCGAGCGTGACATACGCCGTGGCACCGCGAGCTTTTTCTCCAGCCATCCTTAAAGCATGCACTTCCGCGTGGGGTTCACCGGCACGAAAGTGAAAGCCCTCACCGACAATTTCACCATCTTTGGCAATCACACAGCCGACATTCGGGTTAGGTGACGTGGTAAAACGGCCATGCTTTGCCAGTTGCATTGCACGAGCCATAAACTTTTCATCAAGCGACATCAGCATTAATCCTGTAAGCGGGCAATTTCTTCGCCAAATTCGCGGATATCTTCAAAGCTGCGATAAACCGAGGCAAAGCGGATATACGCCACTTTATCGAGTTTTTTAAGCTGCTCCATCACCAGATTACCAATCATTTTGCTTGGTACTTCTCGCTCGCCGGTTCCGCGCAACTGGGATTTAATATGGTTGACTGCCATTTCCACGTCGTCGGAACTGACCGGACGTTTCTCCAGCGCTTTTAGAATACCGCTTCGCAGCTTGTCTTCGTTAAATGGCTCGCGAACATCATTACTTTTTACTACCCGCGGCATCACCAACTCCGCCACTTCAAAAGTCGTGAAACGTTCATTGCAAACCAGGCACTGACGGCGACGACGCACGGAAGACCCTTCGCCAACAAGACGGGAATCAATCACTTTGGTGTCTACTGCGAAACAGAATGGGCAATGCATGGCGCGTCCTGAAGGATTATTCAAATGAACAATAGTTTACCGCGAAGTGGCAGGAGTACAAAGGCAACGCCGCCTCATCCCGCGAAATATGACTTTTCAATGGCGAACAGCTACGCTTAAATCAGGACAAAACCTTAAGGAAAAACTATTCATGACAAAGAGTTACCTAAGAATTATCCTGGTTACCAGCCTGGTGAGTCTCAGTGCTTGTGCCCAACAAACTGAAGTGCGCCAGATGAAGAGCGAAGTGGGTTCATTGAATAAAGAGATGACACAACTCACTGACCAAACCGTCAAACTTACGCAGCAAAATGCGCTGAATGCCAAATCAACAACCGGCGTCTATTTATTACCCGGTTCAAAAACGCCAGCGCGCCTGAATAGCCAAATAGGCAATTTGCAAATGTCACTGAGCAGCATCACCCAGGAAGCGAACGGTAGCCGCGTCATGCTGATTATCAAAGGTGAATCCAACGATCCGCTGCCTGCTTTCACCGGCAAAGTCGAATGGGGGCAGATTCAAGGCACCACGGATAACTACCAGGAAGTTAACGTGCAATCGCAGCAATTCAATGCGCCTGCGAGTGTATTAGCGCCGAGTGATATCAGTATCCCGTTGCAGCTTTCCGGGCTCTCACCTAATCAACCAGGTTTTGTTCGTATTCATGACATTCAGCCTGTAGACCCTTCACAGGCATTGCCCGCGCAATAATAGCCACAACCCTCACGCTTGTGCCGTCTCTTAGTGACATCTCAGTGAGTTGGGAGACTGTTCCGTTCACTCGGTGTTCAGTGTTTTATATAGCCACTGAACCGGTGAACGTCTTAGGGTGACCACCGTCGTCACCCTAAGAACCCAGACTCCCGGCAAATCAATCGCCGCAAGCGGTAAACACCGTTTTTCACCCAACATTCGCGGTCGTTCGCGACTCGTTCCCGACGATCGCTCACTCACGTGGTTCCCGACCACGTGACCCCGATTGAAGGGTGAAAAACGACGCGATTGAAGCCGGAACCCAGGGTCAACGTCAAAGGCTAAAGACAGCACCGATCCGGTTTTGACCTTGTTCCCGGTATAAATTGCCCCGGTGTTCCCCATAAATCAGGGTTGAGCTGCCGGAGCAGCGAAAGAGAGCGATCGTCGGACAAAAATGTCAGGAACATTTTTGAACAACGCTTGCGTTGGCCACGAAGTGGTTCGGCACAGGGATGTGCCGAATATAAGAGACAGGTCTTTGCGGGGGTAACCCACAGTCACATCTACGATTTTTGTTACATCTACCTGGACGCTATGCGTTAAAAACCCTCTCATCACAGCATTAAATCTAGTGATCTTAATCACATAAACTTGTAACCAATTAGCTTCTGTTTGCTTAAATTGGCGATACAGGTAAAATCTCGCCCGTTTTTAATGTGCGCAAACGTGAACGCAATCGATTACGCATGCAGCGATAATGTGAAATGAAGCATATTTTTGTGAGCAGGGATTTCTATAATAGGCGCGTCAATAAGAAACCAGCTGAATGGTTGATGACTTTAGGTGATCACTCGCTCCCTGCCCTCACGGGAATCATGTAAAAAACAGTGGCATATAAAATGAAAAAAATTATTTTGGCGGCTAGCACCGTCCTGGCGCTTTCAAGTTCTTTCACGGCTCACGCCGAAGATACAAAAAATTCCGAATATGTTTCCGACTGGTGGCATCAAAGTGTCAACGTTGTGGGCAGCTACCACACCCGCTTTGGACCACAGATCACTAACGACGTGTATCTGGAATATGAAGCATTTGCCAAAAAAGATTGGTTAGATTTTTATGGCTACATCGATATTCCAAAAACTTTCGGTTGGGGTAACGGCAACGACAAAGGTATCTGGGACGACGGTTCACGTATGTTCATGGAGATCGAACCGCGCTTCTCTATTGATAAGCTGACCGGCACCAGCCTGGCATTTGGCCCATTCAAAGAGTGGTACATCGCCAACAACTATATCTATGATATGGGCGCGCACGGTAACGATGCCAGCAAACAAAACACCTGGTACATGGGTCTGGGCACCGATATCGACACCGGTCTGCCAATGAGCCTGTCTCTGAACGTGTATGCGAAATACCAGTGGCAGAACTATGGCGCATCCAACGAAAACCAGTGGGATGGCTACCGTTTTAAAGTGAAATACTTTGTACCGATTACCAGCCTGTGGGGTGGTAACCTGAGCTACATCGGCTTCACCAACTTTGACTGGGGTTCAGATCTGGGCGATGACAACTTCATCGACAATAACGGCAAACATGCGCGTACCAGCAACTCTATCGCTTCCAGCCATGTCCTGGCTCTAAACTACGATCACTGGCACTACTCAGTTGTTGCCCGTTACTGGCACAACGGTGGTCAGTGGGCAGATAACGCCAGCCTGAACTTCGGTGAAGGTGATTTCAACGTGCGCTCTACCGGTTGGGGTGGTTACTTAGTGGTTGGGTACAACTTCTGATAACCGTCTGAAGCTTTAGAAAAAGCCGATCTGCTCTTAGCCGATCGGCTTTTTTGTTTCCGGCAAACATCCTTCACTTTGCTGCAATTGGATAAAATGGGCCAATGAACGATCTGGCCGCTCTGAAAAGTATCGTCCTGTTGGATCTACCGATACACAGCGATCGAGTCGAAAACTGCGGTAATCCTCACGCACTTCGCACCAGGCGACTAGCAGCCATACCTCGCCCCAAAATGTCAGCCCAAGTGGATGGACATTCCTGTTCGACGTTCGCCCCTTCTCATCTTCATAACAAACATGAAGCACCTGTAACTCCCCGATTGCACGATGAAAAATATCAAACCAGGTCTTAACCTGCGGGTATTTGTTAAAGTCTGGCGAAATGATGCGGCAACGCTCCGCAACAACTCGCCGCTGCGGCGTCAGTACCCCAAGCAACTTTTCCTCTGCTGTGCCCGCCGCTTGCGCAAGTGTTTCACCACTCCACGTTTGCACTAAACGTATCGCCGCAACTAACGCTTCCACTTCACCAGGGGTGAACATCAACGGCGGCAAATCATAGCCGGGTAATAAGCGATAACCGCAGCCCGCTTCACCCTCAATGGGAACGCCAGACAGGGACAAATCACGAATATCACGGTAGATAGTACGCTCGGATACTTCGAGGCGTTCGGCAAGCAGAGCCGCCGTCGACAACCGACGTCCACGCAGAATTTGTACTATTTGAAAAAGGCGATCCGCTCTTCGGCTCATAGGTTTCTTTTGTGAACGATGTGATGCCTGCCAGCATAACCGGCAGGCGTTTTCTGTTCAGTATATCCGTACTCAAGACGGTTGATGTAAGCCAACCCGATTCCCTTCGCTGTCGGTGATGAGTGCAAAAGTACCAATGTCATCCGGTAATTCCTGCGGGCCGAACACACATTCGCCTCCGGCCTTGGCCACCCGTTCAAGCATGGCGCTTAAATCAGGCGCATGCAGGTAAACCACCGTGCCTTGCGCAGAAGGTTTAAACGCATCAGATTTTAGTAGTGCTCCACCGGGATTCGGCTTGGTATGTGGGAAGATTGCCATTTCCATTCCAGACATCGTTTCACGATGAAAATCAGTCGCGAAAACAGCCTCATAAAATGCTGTTGCACGTTCCAGATCCTGTACCGGGATTTCAAACCAATTGATGATAGTGCTCATGTTTAACTCCTCAATGATGATGTTCAACATTGAGTCTAACTAGCCCCTCCTGACAGCATACTGTCAGGAGACTTTTACTCAGACGAAAAAAAACCGCAGCACAATGGCTGCGGTTTTAGCTTCCAGCAAAACCCTAAAGGTTAAGGCAGAATCGATGGCTGATCCGCACCTTCTTTTTCCACTTTCTGCTGCAACATGTGCTCGCGCTTCATGCCCAGCTTCAACGCCAGCGCGGACGCGACGTAAATGGAAGAAACAGTACCGATAGAAACACCGATAAGCATCGTCAGGGAGAAGCCTTTCAGCATTGCCCCACCGAAGAGATACAACATCAGAATCACCACCAATGTGGTACCAGAGGTGATCAACGTACGATGCAGAGTCTGCGTCAAAGAAACGTTGAAGATCTCATATGGAGTCCCGCGACGGATCTTACGGAAGTTCTCACGGATACGGTCTGATACCACGATACTGTCGTTCAGTGAGTAGCCGATAACCGACATCAATGACGCGACGATGGTTAAGTCTATCTCAATGTGGAACAACGACAGCACACCCAGAGTGATAACGACGTCGTGCATCAACGCAATAACCACACCGGCAGCCAGACGCCACTCAAAACGGAAACCGACGTATACCAGAATGGAGATAAGCGCAGCTAACAACGCCAAAGCACCATTCTGAGCCAGATCCGCACCCACGCTTGGGCCAACGAACTCAATACGTTTTACACCGGCATTCTGGCTGGTTGCTTCGTTAATGACCTTAACGACCTGGCTACCCAGCACCTGACCACCGGTTTCCCCTTGGGCAGGTGGCATGCGCACCATGATGTCACGGCTGCTACCAAAATTCTGAACCAACGGATCCTGGAATCCAGCTTTCTCCAGTGCACTACGCATCATGTCCAAATCGGCTGGTTTTTCCAGCGAGATTTCGATGACGGTACCGCCGGTGAAATCCAGACCCCAGTTAAAACCTTTCACCCCGATAATCACGACGGAAAGGATTAACAGGAATCCGGAAATACCGAAAGCCCAGAAATCCCAGCGCATAAAGTCATGGACTCTACGGCCGTAGTTTAATTGTTCAACAGTATATTCCTGTGCCACAACGCACTCCTCAGATAGACAGCTTGTTGATGCGTTTGCCGCCGTACAACAGGTTTACGATGGCACGGGTACCGACAATTGCGGTAAACATGGACGTCGCCACACCAATACCGGTCGTGATCGCAAAGCCTTTAATTGCCCCGGTGCCTACGGCATACAGGATGATGACCTTGATAAGCGTCGTGATGTTAGCATCGAAAATAGAGCTGAACGCGCCCTGATAACCTTCGTGGATAGCCTGTTGCACCGAACGCCCGTTACTAAGTTCTTCCTTAATACGTTCGTTTATCAGTACGTTAGCATCGACGGCTACCGCAAGGGTTAACACGATCCCCGCAATCCCCGGCATGGTCAACGTTGCCCCTGGAAGCAGGGACATAATCCCGACAATCATCACCAGGTTTACCAACAATGCGGAAGTCGCAATCAGACCAAACTTCTTATAGAAGAACAGCATAAAGATGATTGAAACTGCCAGACCTGCCAGACACGCTTCCAGACCTTGCTTGATGTTTTCCATACCAAGGGTTGGACCGATGGTACGTTCTTCAACAATTTGGATTGGTGCGATCAATGCACCCGCACGCAGCAGCAAAGAGAGCTGACGCGCTTCGTTCGGGTTGCTGATACCGGTGATACGGAAGCTGTTACCTAAGCGCGACTGAATGTTTGCCACGTTGATAACTTCTTCTTGTTTCGCCAGAATTGAACGACCGGTTGCATCTTTCTTACCGCTGTCTTTGTACTCCACAAACAGGGTTGCCATCGGTTTACCGATGTTGTCCTTGGTGAAGTTAGACATGATGTTACCGCCAGCACTATCCAGTGAAATATTCACCTGTGCCTGGTTGTATTCATCGGTGCTCGAAGTGGAGTCAGTGATATGGTCACCGGTCAGAATCACACGCTTGTACAGGACAACCGGTTGACCTTCACGGGTATTTTTCACTTCGGAGTCACCCGGCACGCGGCCAGAGGCAGCAGCGGTGGCATCCACGTTGGTGTTAACCAAACGGAACTCAAGTGTTGCTGTCGCGCCGAGAATTTCTTTCGCACGTGCAGTATCCTGAATACCAGGTAATTCAACCACGATACGATCTGCACCCTGGCGTTGTACCAGAGGTTCAGCCACACCCAGTTGGTTTACACGGTTACGCAGGATATTAATGTTCTGCTGAACAGCATACTCACGCGCTTCGCTCAGACGAGCGTCCGTCATTACAGCACGCAATGCGTTGCTGCCCTGAGCGGAAATCACCAGGTCACGATGGCGTGGAGATAAATAAGAGATAGCGTCATCACGCGTTTTGCTGTCACGGAAGACAACATCAGCACCATAGTTATCGGCTTTACGCACGTTGGTGTAAGCGATGCTCTTTTCGCGCAAGTCAGTACGCAGGTTATCAATGGTTTGTTCCTGCAACTTGCTCAGTGCGGTATCCATGTCGACTTCCATCAGGAAGTGCACGCCACCACGCAGATCAAGACCCAGTTTCATTGGTTCTGCGGAAATAGCGGATAACCAGCGAGGAGTAGCCGGAGCAAGGTTAAGTGCGACGACATATTTGTCGCCTAATACGCCCATCAGCGCTTCACGAGCGCGCAGCTGCGTATCAGTGGTGTCAAAGCGTGCAAGAATTGCACCCTCGGATAGCGCCACAGACTTAGCGGTGATTTTATCTGCTTTTAAGGTGTTCTGGACCTGGATCAGCGTTTGTTCACTGGCGGCGACGCCGCGCGCGCCAGTGATCTGAACTGCCGGATCCTCACCATATAGGTTGGGAAGTGCGTATAGCAGACCGACGATAAAGACGACGATCAGCATGATGTACTTCCACAAAGGATAGCGGTTTAGCACGGTAGTTCCCTTAGGGAAAAACGAAAATTACAGCGCCTTCATAGTGCCTTTCGGCAGAACGGCAGCTACGAAATCACGCTTGATAACCACTTCAGTGGTGTCGTTTAGCGCGATTGAGATATAGCCAGTTTCAGCTACTTTCACTACGCGACCAACCAGACCACCAGTAGTCAGCACTTCATCCCCTTTAGAGATAGAGTCCATCAACTTTTTATGCTCTTTGGTACGTTTTTGCTGTGGGCGCAGGATCATGAAATAGAAGATCAGACCAAATACCACCAGCATAAGAATCAAAGAGTACGGGCTACCTTGCGCCGGAGCACCTGTTGCAGCAACCGCATCAGAAATGATAAAGCTCATTCAAAATCCCTCATTATTAAATTAATCAACATTCAAAGGTGGAACTGGTTTACCGGTTCGCTCGTAAAAATCACTCACGAAGTGCTCTAATTTACCCTCTTCAATGGCCTTGCGTAAACCAGCCATTAAACGCTGGTAATAGCGCAGGTTATGAATCGTGTTGAGTCGTGCGCCGAGTATTTCGTTGCAACGGTCAAGATGATGCAAGTAGGCACGTGAATAATTGCGACATGTATAGCAATCACATTCAGAATCCAACGGCGAAGTGTCATCTTTATGCTTAGCATTGCGGATTTTAACCACACCATCGGTGACAAAAAGGTGACCATTACGTGCATTGCGGGTTGGCATCACGCAGTCGAACATATCAATACCGCGACGAACACCTTCAACAAGGTCTTCCGGTTTCCCTACGCCCATCAAGTAACGAGGCTTATCTGCAGGGATTTGCGGGCAAACATGTTCCAGAATCCGGTGCATGTCTTCCTTCGGCTCACCTACAGCCAGGCCGCCGACAGCGTAGCCATCAAAGCCTATCTCTACCAGACCTTTTACCGAGATATCTCGTAAATCTTCGTAAACGCTACCCTGAATAATGCCGAACAGCGCATTTTTATTCTCAAGAGAATCAAAGCGATCGCGGCTACGCTGTGCCCAGCGCAGAGACATTTCCATGGAACGCTTCGCGTAATCCCAGTCAGCAGGATATGGCGTACATTCGTCGAAGATCATCACGATATCGGAACCGAGATCGTATTGAATTTCCATGGATTTTTCTGGATCGAGGAAAATCGCGTCGCCGTTAATTGGGTTGCGGAAATGCACACCAGCTTCGGTGATTTTACGGATATCGCCCAGGCTAAATACCTGGAAGCCACCGGAGTCAGTCAGGATTGGACCTTTCCACTGCATGAAATCATGTAAGTCACCGTGCAACTTCATGATTTCCTGACCAGGACGCAGCCACAAGTGGAAGGTGTTGCCCAGAATAATCTGTGCGCCAGTGGCTTCAACTTCTTCTGGCGTCATCCCTTTTACGGTGCCATAAGTGCCAACAGGCATGAAAGCAGGCGTTTCTACAACGCCACGGTCAAACACCAGGCGGCCACGACGAGCGCGTCCGTCGGTTGTATCTAATTCAAATTTCACATTTCCTCCAGCATCAGAGAAACAGTCTGATGGTTAAGACAAAACGTCGTCGGATTGACCGGCGACGTAGAATTGACTGATTAGGCGCCAGGGCGCTCATTTATCGCCTGCGGATTGTACGTGATGTACATGGCATCCCCGTAACTAAAAAATCGATATTCGGAGTTAACAGCGGCTTTATAGGCGTTCATGGTGTTTTTATAACCAGCAAACGCGGAAACCAGCATGATCAGAGTCGATTCCGGCAGGTGGAAGTTGGTCACCAGTGCATCAATCACTTTGTATTGATAGCCTGGATAGATGAAGATTTGGGTATCACCGAAGAACGGTTCGATCAGGTCGTTTTTTGCGGCCTGCGCCGCACTTTCCAATGAGCGAACTGAAGTGGTTCCTACTGCGATAACGCGATTACCACGCGCTTTGCAGGCTAGCACCGCGTCAACCACGTCCTGTGGCACTTCCGCATATTCGGAGTGCATGATGTGGTCTTCGATGCTATCCACGCGCACAGGCTGGAATGTTCCGGCTCCTACGTGCAACGTCACAAACGCCTGCTCAATGCCTTTATTGCGCAACGCTTCGAGCAATGGCTCGTCAAAGTGCAAGCCGGCAGTAGGCGCGGCAACCGCACCAGGTTTCTGGCTATAAACGGTTTGATACAGCTCGCGGTCAGAGTCTTCATCCGGGCGGTCGATGTACGGCGGCAGCGGCATATGGCCGATGCTGTTGAGAATATCAAGGACACTGCGCTCGTCTTCAAACTGCACTTCAAACAACGCATCGTGGCGCGCAACCATCGTGGCATGTACGCTTTCATCATCGCCCAGCAACAATTCAGCACCCGGTTTAGGGGCTTTAGAAGCACGGATATGCGCGAGGATACGTTTGTCGTCAAGCATACGTTCGACCAGCACTTCAATCTTGCCGCCGCTGGCTTTACGGCCAAAAAGGCGCGCCGGGATCACGCGGGTATTGTTAAAGACCAGCAGATCTCCAGGGTTGAGCTTATCGAGCAAATCGGTGAAAGTGCCATGCGTTAAATTACCCGAGGGCCCTTCCAGAGACAGCAAACGGCACCCACTGCGCTGTGCTTGTGGATAGTGGGCAATCAAGGATTCAGGTAATTCAAAGGAAAAATCGGCAACACGCATGGTTTAGAGCTCAAGACTTAAAAAGTGGCGCTACAGTCTAGTGCCAGGGGACACTCCCTGCAAGGAAAAGGACGCCCGTTAATGCTGAATCGACAATTAAGGTTACTATGAATTTTCTCGCCCATTTACATCTTGCAAGCCTTGCTGACAGCTCACTTCTGGGGAATTTGCTTGCCGATTTTGTCCGTGGCAACCCGAATGAAAGCTATCCGGGTGACGTCGTGGCGGGTATCCATATGCATCGTCGCGTCGATGTGCTGACCGATAGCTTGCCGGAGGTGGCGATTGCGCGACAATGGTTCCGCCCTGAAACTCGCCGTGTCGCCCCGATAACATTAGATGTGATGTGGGACCATTTCGTTTCACGCCACTGGCAGACACTCTGCCCAAACACGCCGCTGCCAGAATTTGTCGCTTACGCGCGTGCCAATATCGAACCCTTTTTAATCGATACCCCAGAACGCTTTATCAATCTTAATCACTATCTGTGGGACGAGCGCTGGCTCGAGCGTTATAGCGACATGGCATTTATTGCTAATGTTCTCAATGGGATGGCTACGCGTAGACCAAAACTCTATGCTTTGCGAGCTTCCTGGCAAGATCTTGATACCCATTACGCTGCGCTTGAAGAATTGTTCTGGCAGTTCTACCCACGCATGATGGCGATGGCAGAACAAAAAAGTTTGTAACCGATCTCAGCGTGGTTATTTACTTCTTGCCCTTTTATAAAAAAGGGCTACTTTGGATCGCTGCTGTGCGAATATTCATTTTTTGATAGGTAAATCCTATCTGATTAATCGGCACAGTATGGTTGAGTTAGAGGGATTGCCGCCCCTATACTCCCCCCCGTTGCGTTAACACTCACTTTAACAAAATTAACAGGAGTACATATGGTCCTGGTTACTCGTCCAGCCCCTGACTTTACAGCTGCAGCCGTACTCGGCAGTGGCGAAATCGTTGAAAACTTCAACTTCAAAGCACACACCAATGGTAAAACCACCGTTGTGTTCTTCTGGCCAATGGACTTCACTTTCGTATGCCCGTCTGAACTGATTGCGTTCGACAAGCGTTACGAAGAATTCCAGAAACGTGGCGTAGAAGTCGTTGGTGTATCTTTTGACTCCGAGTTCGTTCACAACGCATGGCGTAAAACCCCTGTTGATAAAGGCGGCATCGGTGAAGTGAAATATGCGATGGTTGCTGACATTAAGCGTGAAATTCAGAAAGCTTATGGCATCGAACATCCAGACGCAGGCGTTGCTCTGCGCGGTTCTTTCCTGATCGACAAAGCCGGTATCGTGCGTCACCAGGTTGTTAACGACCTGCCGCTGGGCCGTAACGTTGATGAAATGCTGCGTATGGTTGATGCGCTGCAATTCCACGAAGAGCACGGCGAAGTGTGCCCAGCTCAGTGGGAAAAAGGTAAAGAAGGCATGAACGCATCTCCAGACGGCGTTGCTAAATACCTGAGCGAAAACGTTTCTAGCCTGTAATTGCTAAACGTTTTTGACGAGAAAGGCCGCGCAAGCGGCCTTTTTTAGTTTCTAGAAAGCAAAACAAGAACAGCCCATCACGCCCCAGAATGCGCCTTCATCAGCAACAGGTATCGCTGATTTACGCGCTGTATCATGTTGATGACCATGCACATTACAGCTTCCGCAGCATTGGTGAACTTGCGCCATCATCCCCACTTTCCCAGCCTCTGGCGGTGCCGAACGGTAATGCCCAGGAACGTTCACCACAGGCGACCATTCGGGTAGCACTGGAATCGGTGGTGGAGCAAGCGCGGTAAAGGCACCTGCTGCATAAACCACTTTGCCATCCACCAGCGTTAACAGCGATTCAATGCCTTTGATTTCCTCTTCTGGCACCTTAAAGAAATCTTTTGAAAGCACGACTAAATCGGCAAGTTGCCCGGCTTTAATACGCCCTTTTTTACCCTGTTCACTGGAAAACCACGCGCTGCCAGCCGTCCATAGCTCAAGCGCCACATCACGCGAAAGCCGGTTATTGTCGTCATACATTTGCATCCCGCCTACCGTGCGCCCCGACACCAGCCAGTAAAGCGCCGTCCACGGATTATAACTGGCGACACGCGTCGCATCCGTCCCCAGCCCAACTGGTAATTCAGCGGCGAGCATTTTCGCGATAGGCGGCGTCTGTTTAACAGCTTCGGCACCATAACGTGCCGCGTAATATTCGCCCTGAAAAGCCATGCGATGCTGGACCGCGATACCGCCTCCCAACGCCTTAACGCGCTCAATATTCTTTTCACTGATGGTTTCGGCGTGGTCAAAAAGCCAGTGCAGGCCGTTAAACGGAATCTCACGATTCACCTTCTCAAACACCTCCAGCATACGGCTGATGGATTCGTTATAAGTCGCATGAAGACGGAATGGCCAACGATGTTCCACTAAATGGCGCACCACACGTTCCAGCTCTTGCTCCATACCGTCTGGTAAATCCGGACGCGGCTGCAAGAAATCCTCAAAGTCGGCGGCTGAAAAGACCAACATTTCCCCGGCACCATTTGCACGATAGAAATCAGTGCCCTGCCCCGGTTTCAGCATATCGGTCCATTTTTCAAAATCTTCCAGCTCATGCTGCGGACGCTGGGTAAACAGGTTGTAGGCGATACGCACCGTCATCTGCTTTTCGGCATGAAGCTGGTCGATTATCTGATAATCCTCCGGGTAATTCTGGAACCCACCACCGGCATCAATCGCGCTGGTAATCCCTAATCGGTTAAGCTCACGCATAAACTGGCGCGTCGAATTGACCTGTAAATCGAGCGGTAATTTCGGCCCTTTCGCCAGCGTCGAGTACAGAATCATGGCATTCGGTTTGGCGATAAGCATGCCCGTTGGATTACCGTTGCGGTCACGCATAATCTCGCCACCCGCTGGATTGGGCGTGTCTTTGGTGTAACCCACCGCTTTTAGTGCCGCCTGGTTTAACAATGCGCGATCGTAGAGATGCAACACAAAAACCGGCGTATCCGGTGCCGCCTCGTTGAGTTCTTCAAGCGTTGGCATACGGTGCTCGGCAAACTGAAATTCCGTCCACCCCCCGACCACGCGCACCCATTGTGGCGACGGCGTGCGTAATGCCTGCTCTTTGAGCATACGCAAGGCATCGGCCAGAGAAGGCACACCTTCCCAACGCAGCTCCAGGTTGTAGTTCAAGCCGCCACGAATCAAATGCAGATGTGAGTCGTTCAGGCCTGGAATCACCGTATAACCTTTGAGATCAACACGCTGCGTTTCTTCATTGGCAAAATTCATCACCCAGGATTCGCTGCCCACGGCAACAATTTTACCGTCTTTGATCGCCACGGCTTCGGCGAGCGGCGTTTCGCTGTCGAGAGTGTGAAACTGACCGTTAGTGAGAATGAGTGAGGCAATTTGCGACATAACCTGTACTCCTCAGTAAAACGTTATTTTTTCAGCCAACCGGCAAACAGCCGCGTCATGACTGGCATCCACAGCCACACCACCAGCGCGACAACCAGCGCATCATTGATGAGGTGCAACAAAAGCGAGCCGTGCAGCGAAGGAAAAAGCATCGCGGTAACACGCGGCACGACGTTGGTGCTCGGGAAAATGACCGCCAGGGTGATCAGGAATTGCTTCCATTGCGCGGGGCGTTTCAGCGCTGGGGTTTCCGGGGTAAACCAGAAGGCATTTTCGGTGCGAACTTCCAGATGATCGTCAAGTCGCAGCGCGGGTTTTATCTCCTCAACCAGCGTTTCTCGCTCAGCCGATTTAGTCCAGGCGGTGAGATTCTCCAGGGTGTCGAAACGAATCACGATGTTGTAAACATCGTTTCCGGTGGTGGGGCGAATAACGTGCACGCCAAGGTGTCCGGGATAACGCGCAGCGGCTGGCATGATTTTCGCCAGCCATTGCTCATAATGCGCAGCCTGGCCTGATTTAAGAGCGTGGGTTATCACCAGCGTGACAGTATTGTTGTCAGCCATAGGCTATTCCTGATGCAAAACAAGCAAAAGGCAGGAGGCTTCCTGCGGCGATAAATCA
The DNA here is from genome assembly GCF_004361975.1 of Buttiauxella sp. JUb87. NCBI lineage: Bacteria > Pseudomonadati > Pseudomonadota > Gammaproteobacteria > Enterobacterales > Enterobacteriaceae > Buttiauxella > Buttiauxella sp. JUb87. Next base: position 80,886 of record NZ_SNVY01000003.1, on the reverse strand, counting down.
GGCTTTCCGTTCTGGCGCGCCATGGACCATGGTGTAAGCATAATCGACGCCTATGCCATAGGCACCGCTGTGCTCGCGCACCAGATCCATCACCGCATCGTAAGTGTCGCGGCGCGCCCAGTCGCGTTGGTATTCGAGCAACACCTGCTGCCAGGTCACCGGAACGGCCCCGGCTTGTACCATGCGGTCAATTGAGCGTTCGTGAGCATCGACCGACGTGCCGCCCGAAGTATCAGTCACAACGTAAACTTCAAAGCCTTCGTCGAGCGCCATCAAGGCAGGAAACGTCAGGCACACTTCGGTCCACAAAGCAGAAATAATCAGTTTCTTGCGCCCGGTCGCTTTCACCGCTGCAACAAAAGCCGCATCTTCCCAGGAGTTCATTGAAGAGCGTTCGATAGGCGTAATTTCTGGGTGTATCGCCAGCAATTCAGGCCAGATATATCCACTGAAACTCTTCGTTTCTACCGAGGTAAAAATAGTCGGAACGTTAAAGATCTTTCCGGCCTTAGCTAGCGCAACGGTGTTATTTTTCAGCGTCTGGCGGTCGATATTCGCCACGCCAAAAGACATTTGAGGCTGGTGATCGATAAAGATCAGGGTGGAGTTGGTGGGGTCAATCAGTTCACGTATAGACATAAATTTTCCTTAAATTTCATCTGAATGATTAAGGAAGCGGCACAAGGTACAGCCTCCCAAATGGTATGAGATCTGGAAATGTCTAACTTAAGCAGAGGTTATTGATGAGAGGGAAAAGTAAGGATAGCACCGGTATTCCCCTTTGCCTGGCAAAAGGGAAACCGGTTGCAGAGCTAGAGACTATGCCACAATGAAACGGAGACCGCAGGTAGCGACAGTGCGCAATTTTCTAACGTCGCCTCGCCTTCAAGCTGTGTCCACGCTTTGCCGTGCAACAGCGGGTTCCACGGCAGCGTTCTCAGTGCTTCATCGCCACGGTTAATCGCCACCAGCACACGTTCGTTTTGCCAGACACGAACGAATACCACCACGTCGCCCTCGGCGTAAATTACCTGGCAACCGCCGTGGCGCAAGGCGCGGCTTTTGTGGCGTAATTTTCCGAGCCGTTGATAAAGTGCCAGTAGCCCCAGATCTTGTTGATCCGGATTCCATGGGAAAGGTTTACGGCAAAACGGATCGTTATTACCATCTAAACCCACTTCATCACCATAGTAGACGCAAGGCACGCCGGGCCAGCAATACAGCCACACGACGGCCAGAGGTAAGCGTGCCGCATCCTTGCCAAGGATCGACTTGAAGCGTGCGGTGTCGTGGCTGTCGAGCTGGTTAAACATGCGCAGTTGCTGCTGATGAGAAAGCCCCGCACGATATTCATCCATCCACGCCATACAGGTTTGTGCGTCGATATGTTGCGGATCATAGGAAATATCGGTGTTGGCAAGAAATCCCCACAGCGGGAAGGTGAAACCGCGATAGTTCATCGCCGCATCTTCGGCATCTGTCTGCAACCACTGGCGGGCGTCGCCAAAATGTTCACCCAAAATATAGGCATCAGATTTGGTTTCTTTCGCCGCTTTGGTGATACCGGAAACGTGCAGCAGGTTGTTTTTCGCGCCACCCTCTTCGCCTAGCATATGCACCACATCCAACCGCCAGCCGTCTATGCCCCACGGTTCACGCAACCAATGGCGCACCACGCTTTCGTCGCCCTGGTAAATCTCGTCAACCAGGTTGGAGGAGTGGTAATCCAGCTTTGGCAAACTGGAATAGCCGAGCCAGTCGAGCGCTTGCCCCTCCTGGTTATAACTGTAAAAATCGCGCCAGGGTGATTGCGGGTTGTGGCTCGCACCGCTGCCGTGTGTTTGTTGGCGGTCAAACCATTGGTGAGTATCGCCGCTGTGGTTAAACACACCGTCGAGCATCAGGCGCATACCGTAACGCTGAGTGTTTTTACGCAACCGCAAATAGGCGTGATCGCCACCAAACTGCACGTCGACGTGGCGATAATCCTGAGTATCGTATTTATGGACGCTCGGCGCGGTAAAAATCGGGTTGAGATACAGCGCAGTGACACCCAGCGTCTTCAGATACGAAAGATTTTCACTGATACCGTCAAGATCGCCACCATAGAAGGTCGATCCGCCTGCGTCCGCGATCAGCGGCTCATCCCAGTCACGCAAGATAATGTCGCGCTTTGCGGCGTGGTGATAATAGATCCGATCCTGTTCCGGAGTACGTTGTTCACTGCGGGCAAAACGATCGGGGAAAATCTGGTAGAAGATCTGATCCTGTACCCATTGTGGGCCATCGTCAGGCAGATCGACCGCAAACTGCTCAAGACGTGCCGGCGGGATCGACCCGATACCTTGTGGCGTTAACCAGCGCTGTTTATCCAGCCACAACATTTTAAAACTGTAGCGGCGTCGCGGTTGCCCTTCCGATAAATCAATCACTCCGCGCCAGGCGACAATACCTTCAGCGGGTGCGGCTTTCTGGCGAGTCATCTGTACCGAGGTTTCTTCGTTATCCTTTTCATAACGGAGTACCACGCGGTGCGGCAAATCATCACCAGAAACCCACAAACTGATGTACAGCTTGTCTTTACGTGTCTGAATAAAAGGGGGCACCGGAAGGTGCCAGGCATTAAACATAATCGCTTTCCCAGAGAATAAATTGACGCCACCTTGCCACAGCGTAAGCGCTTATCACTCATCATTACTATTTTTATTGGGGGAGGAAAGCGGGGGCGGAGAAATAGCGTCGGTTGCTTAATAAGTTAGCGATACCTATAGTGAGAATATTCTTACTCCATCTGCCCTGCATCAAGGAGCTCGCCATGACTATTGCCCGTAGCCTTTCCTTGCTTCTGTTCGTATTTTATTCCGCCAACACGTTGGCTGCCTCGCCTTATGAATCGCTGCAATTTGGAAAGTATAAACAACAGATTACTGCGGATTTAAAAAAGACCTGCCATCCACAAAAGAAAATGACGGATGAAGCCTGGGGGAACAAAATTCTCGCCAACGAAGATAACAAAATGTATATCCGCGACGCGAGAATTGCACTTGAACGCAACAACGAGAAAAACTACTGGGAAGCAATAAGTAAAGTAGAGTGCCCAGAAATGTAAGTTATAGGGTGGATTTTGCTAACGCTAGTCCACCCTGTAAGACGCTTACGAGTTTGTGGCGAGTATTTGACGACGTTTAAACATCCAGCCAACCAGCAGCAACACAATCCACACGCAGCCGACATACAGCGAGATGCGCGTGTCAGGATGCCAGCCAATCAGCGCGATAATAAACACCAGGAACACCAGGCCCACAATGGTGGTTACCACGCCGCCCGGTACCGGGAATTTGAGCGCTTTAGTTTCTTCAGGGGATAGCTTGCGACGGAACGCGATCTGCGACAGCAGGATCATTATCCAAACCCACACCGTGGCAAAGGTCGCCAGCGAAGCAATCACCAGGAAAACGTTTTCTGGAATCAGGTAATTGAGCACCACCGCCAGTAACAGTGCGCAGCACATGACCAACACAGTGACCCACGGAATACCGTTGCGTGATGTTTTGGCGAACACTTTCGGGGCACTGCCCTGCTCTGCCATACCGTGCAACATGCGGCCGACACCGAAGACATCACTGTTAATGGCTGAAAGCGATGCGGTGATCACCACGAAGTTAAGAATCCCTGCCGCAGCCGTAATCCCCATATGCTGGAACGTCAATACAAACGGGCTGCCTTCCGTGCCCACCTGGTTCCACGGATAGATAGACATGATGACAAACAGCGTGCCCACATAGAACACCAGGATACGTAGCGGAACAGAGTTGATGGCGCGAGGAATCGACTTCTGCGGGTCTTTCGCTTCACCCGCAGTGATACCGATAATTTCAATCCCGCCGTAAGCAAACATCACCATCTGCAACGACATAATCATGCCTATCCAGCCATTGCTGAAGAAGCCGCCATTGCTCCACAAATTATGGATACCAGTTGGCTGACCACCGTTACCAATACCCCAAACGATGATGCCAATACCGGCAGCAATCATGATGATAATGGTCGCGACTTTGAAGAAAGAGAACCAAAATTCCAGCTCGCCAAACACTTTGACGCTCATCAGGTTAATGGCGCAGATAATTAGCACTACGCTCAATACCCAGACCCAATGTGGTACCGCCGGGAACCACAGCCCCATATAGATACCAAATGCGGTGACGTCGGCAATTGCGACAATCAGGATCTCAAAACAGTAAGTCCAGCCGGTGATGTAACCTGCCAGCGGGCCGAGGTTATCTTGCGCATAGCGTGAAAATGAACTGGCGGAAGGGTTATGAACCGACATCTCGCCAAGGGCGCGCATAATGATGTAAGCCGCCACCCCACCGATGATGTAGGCCAACAACACACTTGGCCCTGCCATTTTGATAGCGTCTGCCGAACCATAAAACAGCCCGGTGCCAATTGCCGAACCCAACGCCATAAAGCGTATGTGCCGGGTACTCAAGCCGCGCTTGAGCTTATTAGCGTTTTCCATTAATTCCAACCCTGCTTAACAATAAAAAAAACCACGGAGCAAAGCCCCGTGGTTGTACAAAATTATAATTTTTAGTGGGCGGCGGAGGCCACCTGTCGCCCTGCGGCGCGGTCCCATACGATGGTAATTACCACCATGATAATGGTCGGAAGCAACCATGCCAGGCCCTGTTCGGACAGCGGCAAGTGGGAAGTCCACGCGGGTAAAATATCGCTGATTGCCGAAGCTTTAATCCCGTCCATGATGCCAAACAAGGTGCTGATGACCATCGCTGGCGCAATCACGCGGGTTGAGTTATGCCACCACGGACGGGTGAAACTCAGCACCACCAGCGCAATACACGGCGGGTAAATCGCCGTCAGCACCGGAATTGAAACCTGAATCAGGTGACTCAACCCGAGGTTAGAAACCACCATCGAGAACAAGCCAAGGATAAACACCAGCGAACGGTAAGACAGTGGCAGATACTGGCTGAAGAACTCAGCACACGCACAAGTCAGGCCAACTGCCGTGACCATGCAGGCAAGGAAAATCAGCGCGGCGAGGAAGAAGCTACCAGCACTACCGAAGGTATGAGCCACATAGGCATGCAGGATCGCAGCACCGTTGGCATTTTGGTCAGCGACCAGCGTAGCGCTATCAGAACCCAGGCGGAACAGCGCAAGGTAAATCAGCGTTAAGCCAACACCAGCAATCAGGCCAGCCAAAATGGTATAGCGTGTCAGCAAGCGGGATTCAGTCACGCCACGGGAACGTGCCGCGTTAACAATCACAATCCCGAACACCAGCGAAGCCAGGGTATCCATCGTCAGATAGCCATTCACAAAACCGTTAGCAAACGCCGCATTCTGATACGCCTCAGTCGCAGTGCTGATACCGCCTGCTGGCCACAGCATTGCACCCGCCGCCAGCGCCAGGAGCGCAACGATTTTCACCGGAGCCAGCACGTGGCCAACGGTGTCCAGCAATTTACCTGGATACAGTGAAATACCGATAACAATCGCGAAGTAAACCAGACTGTAGATAAACAGTGGCAGTTCACCCGACCCCACCAGTGGTGCAATCCCGACTTCGAAGGAAACAGTAGCCGTACGCGGGGTGGCAAACAATGGGCCAACCGCCAGGTAACAAATAGTCGCTAACAGCACACCGGCACGACGGCCAATCGGTGAGCTCAGGCTATCAATACCCCCACCGACACGAGCAATCGCGACGATAGTTAAAACGGGCAGACCAACCGCGGTCACCAGGAAGCCAAGTGAGGCAATCCAGACGTGTTCGCCAGCTTGTAACCCCACCATTGGTGGAAAAATGATATTGCCTGCGCCGACAAACAGCGCAAAGGTCATAAAGCCTAGCGCGAGGATGTCTCGAGATTTCAGATGATGGGTCATAAAATTTTGGCAGCCTGTGGATGTGTGGTGTTGTAAGTATTCAAATTTTTATGCGTGTATTTGCCAATCCTTAGACAGTCATACATCGGCATAAAAGCGGTGATTGGCAGTAACGACAGCGGAAAATCCTTTCCGGGATCGGTGGCGAAGAATAGTTGTTTGAATTACCACTCAAATCCAGTCGGTCTGCTATTCACAGGGGCGCAATTAAAACGCTTATAGCGTTTGAAGGCAAGAAGGGATCCAAAAACCAGATTGATCTCCTTAAATTAGACTTAAAATCAGTGGATTTGTTTATACATTAGAAAATTGTATGGTTTTTTGTGTGGTTAAAATATCACCAATTAAGCTTTTTTGATTTACATGTGGGCAAAAAAAACACAGGCCAGCAAGCTGACCTGTGGAAAGTTATTTTGACACTATTCAGCGATAAACGGGTTTTGCAGGGTAGATAAGCGATATCGTCATCCACCATTTGCGCCAGTTGTTACAGAGAGAAGTGTCGGATGACGCTTCGCTTATCCGATCTACGAAAAACTTGTCATCAGTGTCATAACTTACGCGGCTTACAGCACTTTATCGTTAACGATTAAACGCTCAGGCAACACAAAGGAAAACGTGGAACCTTTCCCTGGCTGGCTTTCGATATTCAGACGCGCATCGTGATGGCTTAACGCATGTTTCACTATTGCCAAGCCTAACCCACTACCACCTGTTTGCCTTGAACGCGCTTTATCCACTCGATAGAACCGCTCGGTCAGGCGTGGGATATGTTCCGCAGAAATACCAGGACCAGTATCCGCCACGCTAAAGCCCACACCACCCGCGACCCGTTTCCAGCTCACGGTAATTTGCGTCCCTTCCGGCGTATGGTTTACCGCGTTGTACACCAGGTTTGAAATCGCGCTGCGTAACTGTTCTTCATTACCGAAGACTTTGAGTGAGGGATCAATATCGAACTTTAGCGTCTGCCTTTGCTGACTCAGGGTTTGTGCTTCTCGCTCCACCACACGCAGCATCAGTGGCACATCAATCTTTTCATTGAGCACCATTGCCGGTGCCGCTTCAATTTTAGATAGCGTCAAAAGCTGTTTCACCAGACCTTCCATCCGCGAAGTTTGCTCGCGCATGGTGCCCAGAGCCTTATCGCGCAGCGGCCCTTCAAGCGCCTGATCCTGCATCATCTCCAGATAACCTTGCAGTACCGTCAACGGAGTACGCAGTTCATGGCTAACGTTGGCAAAAAAGTTACGTCGCGCCCCTTCCAGTTGGTGCATCTGCGTGACATCACGTGCCACCATCAGCCACTGCTCGTCGCTGTATGGCATCACACGGAATTCCAGATGACGGCCATTGTTAAGCACCAGCGTCAACGGCCGGGCGAAATCTTTTTGCGTCAAATAGCGGGTAAATTCAGGGTAACGCAGCAAGTTAAGGATGTTCTGCCCGTTATCGTCCGGCCAGCGTAACCCCAACAACTGTTGGGCCAGCCCGTTACACCAAAAAATGGTCCCTTCTTCGGTAGTCAGCACTACCGCATCGGGCAGTGATTCCGCACCGCTGCGAAAGCGTTTGATTAAATTGCCTAATTCTTTACGGCGTTTTTTATTACGCAGCTGCATTTGATGAAGACCGTATAACAACGGATCCCAGCTCCCGCGACCAGGGGGCGGTGTCATACTGCGATCAACCCACAACCACCACGACAAACGAAGCAAATTCCAGAAATGCCAAACCAGCAGTCCTGTGACCGCCAGTAATAAAAACCAGGGTAAATAGCCAAAAATAAGGCCCAAGATGACAGCAGGTAAGCAACAGAGCAGCAGCTCCATCACCAACCTTTTCCATGACAGCCGTTCCAGCACGCGTCACTCTCCTGATAAGGAACTAAAAGCGGGTTGAGAACCGATAACCCGTACCGCGTACTGTTTGTACCATTCGATCATGCCCGCTATGTTCGAGCGCTTTACGCAACCGCCTGATATGTACGTCCACTGTTCTGTCTTCGACATACACATTGGTGCCCCATACATGGTTAAGCAACTGTTCACGGCTATATACCCGTTCCGGATGCGTCATAAAGAAGTGTAATAACTTAAATTCAGTTGGCCCCATATCCAGCGGGTTTTCACCGGTCATCACGCGATGTGATGAAGGGTCAAGGCTCAGCCCGTGCATCTCAATAACCTCTTCCACCGCCATCGGAGAGATTCGGCGCATCACAGCTTTAATGCGCGCCACCAGCTCCTTCGGTGAAAACGGCTTGGTAATATAGTCATCGGCACCAACTTCCAGGCCACGCACGCGATCTTCTTCTTCACCACGTGCTGTCAGCATCATTACCGGGATTTCCCGCGTCAATGCTTCACGCTTCAGGTGCTTGATAAACTGAATACCCGAGCCGCCTGGCAACATCCAGTCCAGTAAAATCAGGTCCGGGAAGGGTTCGATAAGCAGATTCACTGCACTGTCATAATCTTCCGCTTCTACAGGCTGAAAACCGTTTTGCTCAAGCACAAAGCTCACCATTTCACGGATTGGAGCTTCATCTTCTACGACTAAAATACGCTTCGCCATGATTCGCCCTGCTCAAGGAATAATTATAGTTGTTTCAATGCGGCGCCATTATGCGTCAGATTTATGACAGATTTATGAAAAACATGACTGTTTAGTGACTCATCAATTTGATTTATGACACAGAGACCTATGCCGTTTTCCGCCTCGCCCCCTTATAATCGAGGCCTCGCTTTTAAGCCACCGGACAGGTTATGCGCATAATTCACACATCAGACTGGCACCTTGGTCAAAATTTTTATACCAAAAGCCGCGGGCCGGAGCATCAGGCTTTTCTTGAATGGCTGCTGAAAGCTGCCGTTGAACATGATGTGGATGCAATAATCGTCGCGGGCGATATTTTTGATACTGGCTCGCCACCAAGCTATGCGCGAGAACTGTATAACCGCTTTGTGGTGCAACTCCAGTCTACCGGCTGCTCACTGGTGGTGCTCGCCGGTAACCATGACTCAGTTGCCACATTGAACGAGTCCCGTGAACTGATGGCGTGTCTTAACACTTATGTCGTCGCCAGCGCACGCCACGATACCAGCCAGCAGGCAATTGTACTGAATACGAAAGATGGCGCGCCTGGTGCTATTCTCTGCCCTATTCCCTTTCTGCGGCCACGCGATATTCAAAACAGTCTGGCGGGTTTATCCGGCCATGAAAAGCAGCGTTCATTAATGGAAGCGATCGGTGAACATTATCAGCAGTGTTTTAGCGCCGCTTGCGTTCTGCGCGCTGACGCGCAGTTGCCAATTATCGCCACCGGGCATTTAACCACCGTCGGCGTGACGAAAAGTGACGCCGTGCGAGACATCTATATTGGCACACTCGACGCTTTCCCGGCGCAGCATTTCCCGGATGCCGATTACATTGCCCTGGGCCATATTCACCGTGCGCAATTAATTGGTGGCACCGAGCATATCCGCTACAGCGGCTCACCAATACCGTTAAGTTTTGACGAAACCGGTAAGACTAAAAGTGTTTATCTGGTTGAATTTTCAGAAGGTAAACTTCATGAAGTCACCCCACTTACGGTACCAGTTAGCCAGCCGCTGGCGGTGATCAAAGGTTCGCTGAACGAAATTGAACAGCAGCTTGAACAATGGCGCGATGCACCGACAGAACCCAAAGTGTGGCTGGATATTGAAATCGCCACCGATGAATATCTGCATGATATGCAGCGCCATATTCAACAGCTAACCGAAACGCTACCTGTTGAAGTGGTTTTGCTGCGCCGTAGCCGTGAGCAGCGCGAGCGTGTTATTGCTCAACAACATAAAGAAACCCTAAGTGAATTGACGGTTGAAGAGGTTTTTGAACGCCGCCTGGTTCAGGAAGAAACCACTGAAGAACGCGCAAAACGCCTGCGCACTCTGTTTGCCCAAACGGTCGCCAGCCTGCATGACGCGGAGGAACAAGCATGAAAATCCTCAGTCTGCGATTGAAAAACCTCAACTCCCTGAAAGGGGAATGGAAAATTGATTTCACCCGCGAGCCTTTCGCCAGCAATGGTTTGTTTGCCATCACCGGGCCAACAGGAGCGGGTAAAACTACGCTACTTGATGCTGTCTGCCTCGCGCTTTATCACAAAACGCCACGTCTCAACACGGTCTCGCAATCGCAGAATGACCTGATGACCCGCGACACTGCCGAGTGTCTGGCGGAAGTGGAATTTGAAGTAAAAGGTGTTGCCTACCGCGCATTCTGGAGCCAGAACCGGGCGCGTAATGCGGCCAACGGCAATCTGCAAGCCCCGCGCGTTGAGCTGGCTGAAGTAGAAAGCGGCAAGATCATCGCCGATAAAGTGAAAGATAAGCTCGATATCACCGCCAAATTGACCGGACTCGATTACGACCGCTTCACCCGCTCCATGATGCTTTCTCAGGGGCAGTTTGCGGCGTTTTTAAATGCCGACGCCAATGACCGTGCCTCATTGCTTGAAGAACTCACCGGTACTGAAATTTACGGTACAGTTTCTGCGGCGGTGTTCGAAAATCATAAAAATGTACGCAGCCAATTAGAGAACCTGCAAGCGCAGGCAGCAGGTGTAGCACTTCTGGATGAATCCCAGCGCCAGCAGCTTTCAGAGAGTTTGCAGGCACTTACTACAGAAGAAAAAAACCGCCTGGCTGAACAGCAGACACTTCAGCAACACCAGCAATGGCTCAGCCAACTCGACCTGTTGACTCAAAAACATTCGCATGCGGGAACGGCACTGAATGCGGCAACTCGCGCAATCGAAGAAGCAGCGCCGCTTCTCGAAAAACTAACACGAGCCCAGCCCGCAGAAAAACTGCGCCCTGACTGGCAACGCTTGCAGGAATTACAGGCCACGCTGCAAAACACCCGCGTACAAAGCGAAGAAGTGAATACTCGCTTACATCAAGCGACAGTGCGACGCCAGCAGACCCGGCAGGCCGCCGCAAGCCAGGCAGCAAAACTGGCGCATGAAAACAGCGAGCTGCAAGCCTGGCTGAAAACGCATGACAGGTACCGCCTGTGGGGCGCTGAACTTGCAGGCTGGCGCATGGCATTCAATCAACAACAACGCGATGCCAGCCAGCTACAGACCTTGCAGCGTGATATTGAAACTAGCCAGAAAAAGCTGGAACTGCTGCCAGCCGTTGAGCTTACGCTCACTGCTGATGAAGTGAGTACTCATTTACAAGCAACGATTACCGCGCGCCCTTTGCGCCAGCAGCTTGCTGCTTTACAGCCGCAACTTGCCTCACTTCACAAGCGAAAAATCCAGCAGCAACAAGATATTACTGCGCTTGAAAAACAGATCACTCAAGGCGATGTCGAGCTGGCACTCAAACGCCAGCAATACAAAGAGCGCCGCCAGCATGAAAGTGACCTGGAAAAAGTATGCGAACTGGAAATGCGCATTGTCAGTCTCGAAGCTGAACGCGCCCATTTGCAACCCGATCAACCTTGCCCGCTGTGTGGTTCCACGCAGCATCCGGCAGTGGCGGATTATCAGGCCATACAGCCAGGAGAAAATCAGCAGCGTCTGACGGCACTAAAACGTGAAGTTGCCAGCCTTGCGGAAGCTGGTTTTGCGATGAAAGGCCAACTCGACACGTTGCGTTCACAGCGCGAAAACCTGGTTGTCGCCATCAAAACGCTTGATGAAGAAGAGAAGGCATTACGTCTACGCTGGCAGCAACTGTGCGCCAGCCTGCAACTGGCGCTGAAGCCCGAGGACGACCTCCAGCAGTGGCTGGAAAGTGAAGAAAAACGCGAGCAGCAGCTGCATCAACTCAGCCAACGGATCGTGCTGGAGGAGCAACTCGCTCGGACGCGTCTGCAACACAGCAAACTAGCGGCAGAGGCCGCGGCACAACGAGAAACACTCAATAGCGTGCTCGAAAATGCTGGCCTACAACATCCCGCTCACGGTGAAGAACATAGCTGGCTGGAACAGCGCCAACAGGAATCCCAAAGCTGGCAACAGCGCAATGAACAACTTCCACGTTTACAACAGCAACTAAACGCCCTGGAAAACCTGCTCAATGCGCTGATTGATGATGGCACCACGCCCGCTCCGCTATCCGAAAGCGAACAAATTTCAGCATTGCAAAACTGGCATAACTTGCACAGCGACTGTATTGCGCTGGAGAGCCAGTGGAAGACGCTGCAACAGCAGTTGCAACAGGAAGAAGCCCGCGTGGGTCAGGCAAATGAGCAGTTCCTGTCCGCCCTTGCCGCTAGCCAGTTCGCCGATGCACCGTCATTCCAGGCAGCATTACTCGATGAAAGTGAACGCCAGCAACTTGAGCAGAAAAAACAGCATCTTGAGCAACAGCATCAGCAGCAAACCATTCTTTGCCAGCAAGCTGAGAAAGCGCTCACTGACCATAAAGCGGCTCGCCCAACTACGCTTGCTGACGATGCAGAACTGAGTTTGCTGGACGCACAATTAACGCTGTGTAATCAGCAACTGCGCGAGAACACCACGCAACAAGGACAGATTCAGCAACAGCTTAGCCATGACGCAGAAAATCGCCTACGCCAGCAAGGGCTGATGCAGTCCATCGTCGAGTGCCAGCAGCAAGTTGAAGACTGGGGCTATCTCAATGCGTTAATTGGTTCGAAGGAAGGCGATAAATTCCGTAAGTTTGCCCAGGGGCTGACGCTCGATAATCTGGTGTGGTTGGCGAACAACCAGCTAAACCGTTTGCATGGGCGTTATTTGTTACAACGCAAAGATAGCGAAGCGCTGGAATTGCAAGTGGTCGATACATGGCAGGCCGATGCGGTGCGCGACACTCGCACGCTTTCAGGTGGTGAGAGTTTCCTGGTCAGCCTGGCGCTGGCGCTGGCGTTATCCGACCTGGTGAGCCACAAAACCCGCATCGACTCGCTGTTCCTTGATGAAGGCTTTGGCACGCTGGACGCAGAGACACTGGACACCGCGCTGGATGCGTTAGATACGCTGAATGCCAGCGGCAAAACCATCGGCGTGATAAGCCACGTTGAGGCAATGAAAGAACGTATTCCGGTACAGATTAAGGTTAAGAAGATCAACGGATTGGGTGTTAGCCGCCTCGCTAAGGAGTTTGCTGTCGAGTAATTTTATCGGATGACCCTGCGCTTATCCAACCTACATGTGAGATCTCGTAGGGCAGATAAGCGTAGCGTCATCCGCCAGCTTTTACTTCTCCAGCGGCCACAACCATGCGGCACCGCGCACGCCGCTGGAATCGCCGTGCACTGCTTTGCGGATTGGAGTTTCACATTCGCCACCAAACACCCACGGTTTCACCAACTGTGGCACCGTTTTGTACAAGCGTTCGTTGTTGCTCATGCCGCCGCCTAACACGATCACATCAGGATCGAGAATATTGACGATGTGTGCCAAAGATTTTGCGAGGCGCATTTCATAGCGTGAGATCGCCAGTTCAGCGATCGGATCTTGTTGATCCACCAGATGCATAATCTCATTGCCTTTCAATGATTTCCCGCTCAGGCGATGGTAGTCGGTGCCGAAACCAGTACCGGAAATAAAGGTTTCGATACAACCTTGTTTTCCGCAGTAGCAAGGCACTTCTTCACGAAAACGGAGTTCGTCTTCGTCCATCCACGGTAATGGGTTATGGCCCCACTCGCCCGCCGTGCCGTTGCCGCCGATCAGGCTGCGGCCATTAATGGCCACGCCTGCACCACATCCTGTACCAATAATCACGGCAAAAACCATCGCCGCACCAGCCGCCGCTCCGTCGATAGCTTCCGAAACCGCCAGGCAGTTGGCATCGTTTGCCAAACGCACTTCGCGCTGGAGCGCATCGCACAAATCTTTATCAAAAGGCTGCCCGTTAAGCCAGGTGGAGTTCGCATTTTTGACCACGCGTGTATAGGGTGAAATCGAACCTGGAATACCCATTCCGACCGTTCCCTTCTCCCCGGTAGCCTCTTCAGCCAGACGCACGAGTTCAACGATAGTTGCGATGGTTTGCTGATAATCATTTTTTGGTGTTGGCAGGCGATGACGAAAAAGTTGCTTTCCGTCGTTCGCCAGAGCGATCACTTCTGTTTTTGTCCCACCCAGGTCGATACCAATGCGCACAGCAACCCCCTCATTTGATTAGTATTATCAATAGAATAGAAGTGTTACGCCGTAAAGACAATGAAACACAGCGCCTGATTCGTTATCATGCCCGCTGCGTTTAACTGACAGTCCGGGAAAAAATCATGCTGTGGTTCAAAAATTTAATGGTTTACCGTTTAAGCCGTGACATCACGCTTTCAGCGGATGACATGGAAAAGCAGTTGGCCGCATTTACTTTTACCCCATGCGGTAGCCAGGACATGGCCAAGACCGGTTGGGTATCGCCAATGGGCTCACACAGCGATTCATTAACCCATGTCGCCAATGGGCAAATTGTGATTTGCGCCCGTAAAGAAGAAAAAATTCTCCCGGCTCCAGTGATTAAACAAGAGCTGGAAGCAAAAATCAGCAGGCTCGAAGCCGAACAAGCTCGCAAGCTGAAAAAGACCGAGAAAGATTCTCTAAAAGATGAAGTGCTGCACTCTTTGCTGCCACGCGCATTCAGCCGTTTTAACCAAACGATGATGTGGATCGATACCGTAAACGGTTTGATCATGGTTGATTGTGCCAGCGCCAAGAAAGCTGAAGATACGTTGGCGCTGCTGCGTAAAAGCCTCGGTTCGCTACCGGTTGTCCCGTTGGCACTGGAAAACCCAATTGAACTGACGCTGACTGAGTGGGTGCGCTCCGGCGATGTACCTCCAGGCTTTGCGCTGATGGATGAAGCCGAGCTGAAAGCCATTCTCGAAGGTGGTGGTGTGATCCGCTGTAAGCAGCAGGATCTGGTGTGCGATGAAATTGCTGCGCATATCGAAGCCGATAAAGTGGTGACGAAATTAGCTCTGGACTGGCAAGAACGTATTCAGTTCCTGGTTGCCGATGATGGTTCAATTAAGCGTCTGAAGTTTGCCGATACGCTGCGCGACCAAAACGAGGATATTGACCGTGAAGATTTCGGTGCTCGTTTTGATGCAGATTTTATTCTGATGACGGGTGAACTGGCGGCGTTGATTAAGAACCTGGTGGAAGCGTTAGGCGGCGAAGCTCAGCGCTAAAATCTGTTCCCTCTTCCCGACGGGAAGAGGGAAATAAAGACATTATTTATCAGCCAGATAACGGCAAAGATAAGAGGTAGGTTCAGCAACTTGTAAATGGAATTCGCTGTGTCCTGGAACATGGAACACGGTGCCCGCCGCATAGGTTTTCCACTCGGTTTCACCCGGCAGTAACACGTGCAATGCCCCACTAATCACTGTCATTTCTTCTGGTTGGGCGGTCCCGAAAGTGTATTCACCTTCAACCATCACCCCAACACTTGCGCGGCCAGTGCTGCTGCTGGTAAACCCAATAGATTTCACTTTACCGGAAAAGTACTCATTACTTTGAAGCATAACCAGGCCCTTTTTAAAATAGTTGAAAAAACAATATAGAGGGGAACGGAAGAGCCTGTCACGCAAATTATTGACCGTCGTTATGCGAGCAACTCTGACGCTAAGCGCGCAATTAACACGTTCGATAACAATACCGGAACATCGAGTGATTTTTGCAACAAATCACGATGTTTTTGGTGGAAACCCAGACAGTCCAGAACCAGCACATCCGCACCATCTTTAACCAGTTTCTTTCCGGCTTCGATTAAATCCTGCTCGCTTCCATGAATGGGATTCGCCAATTCATACAGCGGCTCGTTTTCCAACAACTGCCATTTTTTATTCTGAAATTTCAGCAATTCAGGAACGGGGATGATGATACCGACTTGATGCCCATCGACAATTGAGGCCACCAGCGGTGGGATAATACGTTCCGGCTCGAGCAAAATACCGTTACGCACGGAGAGATTCGATAAGCGGTGGGTGCTCATCAGCAAAATGACATCGAAGCCCTGATTATCCAGCACTTCAATCACACTCTGCAGCGCCTTCTCAACTTTTTGTTTATCGACATAAACCAGCACGTTGCCGGATAAAAGCGTCAGAAGTGGTTCATTTCCCGGTGTAGGGGCGTATTCAGCCATCACTTCATCGTGAGAGAGGTGGCCCAGTAAACTGAGGTGTCTGATTTGATCTTCAGAGATGTGATCTGTCAGTAACGGCAGTATTTCACTGACCGGGACGACGCCGATGGTAATAATTGCCAATGTTTGTTTCATGTTCGTTCCGCCCTTGTCCCATATCAGCCCCTCAATGCTGCGCTGGTACCAATCCTTACAAATGATACTCTGCTGAAGGTCGCTCAATAATTAACCACAAAGCGTAGCAGCATATTTGCAGAGCACCTGCTGGAATATTCAACGAAACGTCAACGACATTGATACAACATCATGGTAATGAATATTTAACAAATGAATTGAGCAAAAGATGTGATTAATCACCAGGTCAATGAATTCACTTAAAAGATGAGGGGATTCTGGCGTCCTTGCCGGGATGTTACGTCTTTCGCGGATCTTCATAACGCTGTTTAGCATCCAGCGCTTCTTGTTCGCTTTCGTGCTCACTAATCAGCGTATCAGGATGGGGATGATCGGCTCGAAGTTGATACCAGGTCACAGTTTTATCTGTCGCACCTTTTTCAACGGCAACTATACGCGCTTCCCGGGGGTATGGAGGATTGCTCGCCATCGCTCTTCCTTTGGAGATGAATGAGCGTTAAGTATAGACAAAAATCAGCTGGCTCGAGCCGTATGCAGTACCGCCAACACCGCTTCAACAATTTCCGCAGGCGGACGAGTGGCATCAACGACATGGTGTGCAGCCTGGTTGTAAAGCGCTTCACGCGCGGCGAGAACCTCAACGATTTCATCCGTAATAGGTCTGCCAGTGAGCGTTGGACGCTGTCCTTCTTCCGGGAAAGCTTCTAAACGTGATGCCAGGATTTGCGCAGGAGCTCGCAAATAAATGACGACACCATGCTCACGCATAAACTGACGGTTACTTTCGGCCAGAACCATGCCGCCGCCGGTGGCAATAACCGTACCGGGAGCAGTAACACTTTGCAGCGCACCTGATTCACGACGACGAAAACCTTCCCAGCCCTCTTTTGCCACAATATCGGCAACGCTCATTTTGGTGCTGTCTAAAAGGTAATGGTCGGTATCGACAAAGTTACAGCCCAATGCCTGCGCTAATGCAACACCGACGGTTGTTTTGCCACAACCTCGTGCGCCGACTAAATAAATGGGTTGAGTCATCAGTGGCTAATCCTCAGCAGTACGCCAGAGTTGGTAAAAATCTGAGTAGGTAAAAATCCAGAGACTGATGACAAACGTCTTCGTAGGTCGGATAAGCGCAGCGTCATCCGACACAACTGGCGTAAATGGTGGATGACGCTAACGCTTAGCCACCCTACAAAACACATTTATCACCCTTTGTCAGCAATCTGAATCTATAACGTTTTTCGTTACGCGAATCATCATATCAGCAAGCTAGTACGCGGAATAGAATTACATCGGTTTTAGGCGCCTTTTGAACGGCTGGCAACCAGCAGCCACTTTTCCAGTTCGTTGGCAAACAGCTGGCGGTCACGCTGGTTGAGGCTGTCTGGCCCGCCAGTTTGTACACCACTGGATCGTAAAGTATCCATAAAATCGCGCATCGTCAGGCGTTCCCGGATAGTCGCAGGCGTGTACAGTTCTCCACGAGGGTTCAGTGCAATCGCACCTTTTTCCAGCACGTCAGCGGCCAGAGGAATATCTGCGGTGACGACTAAGTCGCCCTTTTCGCAGCGGCGCACAATTTCGTTATCAGCAACATCAAATCCGCTTGCCACTTGCAGGCTGCGGATATAACGCGATGGTGGAACTTTTAGCCCCTGGTTGGCAACCAGAGTTACCATCATTTGTGCGCGTTCCGCTGCACGAAACAGTACTTCTTTAATCACTTTTGGACACGCATCAGCATCCACCCAGATTTGCATGACGATTCCTGTGGGTCGGGGTTTATGGTGGCGATCTTGCCGTGCTTTTGCAGAATCGCAAACTTTATCTTTGCTTACGGTTAGCCGAAGCGGCGGAAATCACGTTAAGCTATGCTCATCGTACAACTCAGAAGATGGAGTGAGACTATGGATAAGAAGATTGGTTTTATTGGTTGCGGCAACATGGGGAAAGCCATCCTTGGTGGTCTGATAGCCAGTGGACAGGTGCTTCCTGGTAATATCTGGGTCTACACACCTTCGCCCGATAAAGTGCAAGAGTTGCACGATCAATATGGTATTAATGCGGCAGAAAGTGCGCAAGAAGTGGCACAAATTGCAGATATTGTTTTCGGTGCCGTGAAACCAAATGTCATGCTAAAAGTGCTGAGTGAAGTCAATTCCAGCCTGAATAAAGACTCGGTGGTGATTTCCATTGCTGCGGGCGTAACGCTGGATTCTCTGGCTAAAGCACTGGGCCACGATCGCAAAATTATTCGCGCCATGCCCAATACCCCAGCGTTAGTGAATGCGGGTATGACGTCCATCACGCCAAACGCGCTGGCTACTCCCGAAGATATTGCCGATGCGGTTAACATTTTCCGCAGCTTCGGGCTTGCCGAAGTGGTGTCTGAAACCATGATCCATCCGGTTGTGGGGGTTAGCGGCTCTGCACCAGCGTATGTGTTTATGTTTATCGAAGCCATGGCTGATGCCGCTGTGTTAGGGGGGATGCCGCGCAAACAGGCCTATCAATTTGCTGCGCAGGCCGTCATGGGCTCAGCCAAAATGGTACTGGAAACGGGTAAACATCCTGGTGAGTTAAAGGATATGGTGTGCTCGCCAGGCGGCACCACTATTGAAGCCGTGAAGGTTCTGGAAGAAAAAGGGTTCAGAGCTGCAGTGATGGAAGCCATGGTGAAATGTATGGCGAAATCAGAACACTTGGGCAAATCATAATTTTGTTACCCTCTCCTGTTTCCGGGAGGGGGTTTTAAGCTGCAATATCGGCCACTTCAGTACGGCTGCGCCCCAGGTTTTTAGCTTTATACAACGCAACATCTGCCGCTTTCAACCATTCGCGATAGCTCACCATGCTGTGATCAAACTCTGCCACACCGACACTGATACGCAGTGAGATATGCGGTGCATGCGGTAAACGAAACTCATCAAGATAGTCACGTACACGAGCCATGGCCTGTATCGCGCTATCTTGCGCCGTGCCTGACATAATCACGCCAAATTCGTCACCGCCGAAGCGTCCGACAACATCTGTAATGCGCAAAGTGAGCTGCAAATGCTCTGTAATGGCCAGAATCGCCTCATCACCTACATCATGGCCGCATGAATCATTAATTGATTTAAAGTGGTCAATATCAATCAAAATCAAGGTGGCACTGCGATGATAGCGCTGGCAGTTGTCATATTCACCGTGCAGCAGATGTTCCCAGTGACGACGGTTATATACGCCGGTCATGCCATCACGAGTGCTCATGTGCATTAAGCGCCGTTTATGCTCGGAAAGTTTTAGCGCGGTTCGGTAACTGACCAGTCCAAAGTAAGTCGGGTAAATCAACAAAAACGGCAAGCAAATCCAGACCTGAGATGGCATGGTTTCTAGATTAAGGGGTATTAGGAACATACCTAGCGTCAACAGGCAACTCAGCACTATAAAGCCCAAGCCGTTGAAGAACAGTTTCAATCCACCGCAACCGACATTGTTCATGCATATCATCGCGAGGATTAATGCTGATGGGAGTGCATTCATTCCCATCACCCCAATCCATACGCCGCCCATTAACGAATCAATCATTAAATTACGGGTTTCTGCCCGGGCTGGGTCAGGTGCGCGATCGGCCATTTGCCATGCTAAGTGCGGCCAGATATAGCCATAGGCGATAAGTAACAACCACCACCACCCCGATACTGGCTGCATCACCAATACCGAGGCGACACAGAAAAAACCGGTCCCTAACCCAATAGTTCTCGGTATGTAAAGGCGGCGGGCAAACCGCCTTCCCGAACGATGTCGATCCTCATCGAGGTATGTTGAACCGTCCATAAGCCCCCCAGGAATCCATCTACCAGAATTGTGATCATTAATCATGATATTTAGGAATATTCTGAAACATTTGCCGTAATTATAGAAAGCATGCTTTGGGGGAAAGTATGATTTTTAGGGTGAGCCAGCGGAGCGTCTCACCCATTTAGCTTATTTAGGCTGTTTTTTCAGGCAATTATCCATGAAGGTTTTTCGCACATCACCGGATAAGGTTTGTCGCCCCGCTTGCGCATTACACTCTTTCATCTTCTGTTGTTGCGGGGTCAGGCTTTTATCTGCGGGGGGCGACTCGCTATTTTTTAAGCAGTTGCTCATGTAGGTTTTGCGTTCATCCCCTTTTAAGATTTGTGCGGTGGCTTTTTGATTACACGTCGTCATACGCTGTTGCTGCGGCGTCAGCGCTTTGTCTGCCGCCCCCGCAGAGCCAACAATACCTGCCAATAAAGCGAACATTAATACCGTTTTCATAGCACCACCCTTTTTAATGTGATGCTTTAATTTTGGTCTGTAGAGTGCGAAAAGGCGAACTGCCGGACGCAGGTATTCTGCCGCTTCGTCCGTTATCGAAACTCAGCTGTGAGGAATAATGGAGAAATAAAAACGATGAGTACAACTTAATTACCCTTATTAACTATTAAGGGTATTAATAATAAAAAACCAGACAGAAAAAAGAGTAATACCGAAATTCAAACTGATGGGCGATTCAGAAGTCGGATTAAATATTTCTTCAATAGATCAGTGTCATAAGATGTGACTGTATCACTGGGTTTGACATTGGCTAAAGAGTCTTCAATGCTAGATGTTATTGCCTGCTGATCCTGGTGCCCCATGCGGTGGAGAATGGCAGTAACGACTATTTCAAGGGCTTCTATCTGTGCAACAAACTCTTTTGACTCTTCTTCTTTTTCGGCGAGTCTGGTCAGTAACTCAGAAATGAGGTTTCTCATCATAATTATCCCAAAGGATTTGAAACCTGACGTTATCATTCTGTTTTCATGTTGCCTAGAGGGAGTGGCGACTATTTTTATATGGATTAACAAATTTGTGTTGGAGCGCAAAAACATCTTATAGATGACAACTTAAAAATATCATCATGCAGTTATTTCAGATCTAAAATTAACAACATAGTTTGTGGTTGATGTAATTTTGCTTGGTTTTTGTCCCTTTTAAAAGGGGTAATACCTTGCAGAAACTTTAAAGATTAAGGCAGCATCTGATTTCGCATGGCATCTTGCTGCCTTTTACGCCTTAACATCACGGCCAACTGCCATACATTAAGTAACACCACCAACGCCGTAGCAATAAATACCCAGCGATACCCCGCCATGGCAGATACACCCGCACCAATTAAGGGGCCAATCACATTCCCCAGATACATAAACGACTGGTTATATCCAAAAATCCGCCCGGTCACCTGGTCACTGCAATACTTCACTAACAACGTTTGAACCGCTGGTAGCATCGCGCCATCGGCAAATCCCAGTAAAAAACGTAATACGGCTAATTGCATAGGCGAGGTCACCCATGACATAGCAAAAAATAATAGGACTGAAATAATCAACGTTGCCATTAATACACGGGCAGTGCCAATTCTGTCACCCAACTTACCTAATCGTGGGGCCGAAATAAGAGCCGAGATACCGGGAACTGCCGCAATAAAACCACTGATAAAAGCGATATTGTTACTTTCAGGAGAAAGCTGTTTGATAAACAGAGTGAGTATTGGTCCCACCGAACCATTACAAAGCTGAATGACCATGGTGGTGACAAACAAACTCATCATTAATTTAGGATAAGGAAGTGAAGCAAACACGGCTTTGCCTGACAAACGGTCGGATTTACTTATTACAGGTCGTGCACCTTCTTTAATCAGGAATAATGTCACTAAAAAACTGACCATTAACAACGCCGCGGTGACATAAAAGACCATTCTTAAACCAAGGGTATCGGCCATATATCCACCCAATAATGGGCCAACAATAACCCCACTAATTTGCGCGGTTGAAAGAGTACTTAATGCCCAGCCGCTACGTTCCCGAGGAACTTGAGAGGCCACTAACGCCATCGCATTGGGGATATAGCCAGAGGTGAGCCCCATGATGGCTCGTAGAATAAAAAGTTGCCAGACGTTGGTGGCAAACGCCTGTAATAAAATGGCGACAGCCATCCCCAGTGATGCCCGCAGCAGCATTAATTTCCGCCCCTTGCGATCGGCAAGACTACCCCACATTGGCGATACAATAGCGGAAACCAGAAACGTCACGCTGAAGGTCAGCCCTGACCACATAGACAATGCTTGATGGGACGTTACGCCGAGTTGTTCAACATACAGCGGCAAAAACGGCAGAATTTGGCTAATGGCTAATCCGGTAAAAAAACACCCGAACCATACCGAGATAATATTGACCTTCCAGGATTCCATACCGTGCACATTTTATAAGTGAGATAAAAAAGAATAGCGAAGAATGTGAACTTTATCATACAAATTGATTTTATCGAGCCGAGTTGTTGCCCGGTATTTTCACTGCCAAGCCCTAATAACATGCAATATTGATTACGGAATAATCATTATAGAAATTGCGTTGTTTTAAGCTGCAGGAAGCACATGAATCCTCGCAATGAGCGTGGTATGTTGTCCGCCTTTGCACAGTTTAAGGATGGGTTTAGGCATGGCAAAACTGCGGGTGGGTATCGTGTTTGGTGGCAAGTCAGCAGAACACGAAGTGTCGCTGCAGTCAGCGAAAAATATTGTCGACGCCATTGATAAATCAAAGTTTGAAGTGGTGTTGCTGGGAATTGATAAACAAGGCCAGTGGCATGTCAATGATGCGTCGAACTATCTGTTAAACGCAGAAAATCCGGCATTGATCGCCCTGAATCGCTCCGGAACAAATGTCGCCGTGGTGCCTGGTCAAACCCAGAACCAACTGATTGAATCCTCCTCTGCGCAGTTTTTAGCCCCGGTGGATGTGATTTTCCCAATCGTTCATGGAACGCTGGGCGAAGATGGCTCCCTGCAAGGGATGCTGCGCATGGCTAACTTACCGTTTGTCGGTTCTGGTGTGTTGGGTTCCGCCGTAAGCATGGATAAAGACGTGACGAAACGTCTGCTGCGAGATGCCGGGCTGAACATCGCTCCGTTTATCACACTGACCCGAGCAAACCGTAACAAAACTAGCTTTGCCGAAATCCAGGCCAAACTCGGCCTGCCGCTGTTTATTAAACCTGCTAATCAGGGTTCATCCGTCGGTGTCAGTAAAGTCAGCTCCGCTGAGCAGTACGAAACGGCAGTGGCACTAGCTTTCGAATTTGATAGTAAAGTCGTGGTGGAAACTGGTATTAAAGGCCGCGAGATTGAATGTGCGGTGTTGGGTAACGATGAACCACGAGCCAGCACTTGCGGTGAAGTGGTTGTTAACAGCGATTTCTACTCTTACGACACCAAATATATCGATGATAAAGGCGCGCAAGTTGTAGTACCTGCGGCGATCGAGGCTGATATCAACGATAAAATCCGTGAAATTGCGGTACGTGCTTATCAGACGCTGGAATGCAGTGGGATGGCGCGGGTGGATGTGTTCCTGACTGCTGATAATGAAGTTATTATCAATGAGATCAACACGCTGCCTGGTTTTACCAACATCAGCATGTATCCAAAACTCTGGCAAGCAAGCGGCTTAGATTACCAAACGTTGATTACGCGTTTGATTGAGTTGGCTCTTGAGCGCCACCAGCAAGATAGCGCTCTGAAAAGTTCGATTACAGCTTAAGTTCTACTCTTTCGCTGCCGCCGGTTCTTCTGGTTCTGGACGGCGGCGAATGATCAACCCAGCCAACCAGAAGCAAATTACCCACGTCACCAACCCGACTGCATAGTTCTGCCAGCCTTCGGTTTTAAATCCCAGCAAGCCAATCACACCATTCAAAATAAAGATCATGCCAATCGCTACGGCGTAATAGTGCCAGTCACGGCGCATTTTTAAAGACAATGTTTTCGCAGACATGGTGCAACCCGTCAGGACAAAAAAGAGGACTTATTGTGGCATAGCCTGCGGCGATAAACCGCACGTTGATGCGGGCTAAACAGCATAATGTTACGAAAATTTCACCTAAGTTACGAATATGTGATCTCAGACATATAATCGCAAACCAGGACTATTCCGCCCCCTAAATTACCAACAATCTGATATTGACAAACAATATGACCTGCCAAACTCAGCGCAATTGATTTATCAGGCCGATGCCTGAATCGTTTTACTGTTACATGGGAGGTCGTGATGACTGATATAAGTTTGTCGAAACAGGTTGTTCCGGTAGGCCTTGTTTCAACAACGAAAACAGAGAGATCTACCCGGAGTAATCTGGCTTATGCCGCATTCATTTTGTTCTGCTTCTGGGTGGGGGCGCAAATCCTGAGTTTGATGGTTCACGCCCCTGGCGTACTTGAACATCTCGCCCAGGGTAATGATGCCTCGCGCCCGCGCATTGAAATGGGTTTTGCAGTTAGCACTGTTTTTGGTCTGGTCCCCTTTCTTGCAGGCTGTGCATTAGTCGGAGTCATTTGCCTGGCGCTGAAATTCCATCAACGCCATTATTTTTAAACCTGTTTTGGCGGATAACATTTCGTTTATCCGCCTGCGAATTCCGACTTACAATTTCATACACGCAGCACGCCGCTCATCCACTCGCTTAGCAAACCAGGCTGTCGTCAAATTACGGGTGATTTTTGGACTTTCGAGCGTAATGCCTGGCAACATTTCTCGTGGCACCTTCTTACCGGTTTTCTTCTCCGCTATAGCATAAACCTGCTGATATAAATCAGTTTTCTCAAAGTCGATGCTGTCGCCTTTTTGCAGTGCACGGTGAATCTGGCTTTCACTCATATCAAGTGTTTTCGCCAGCTTCCTGACAGCCAGTTCGGTGTTGCCTGCTTTATCGGTGTTATACAAAATTAAGTCGCCATCCAGCGCCAGTTTTACACCGCTGGCCTTGCTGACGGCGCTCTGGAATGCGGCGTTGCGGCTGGCGTACCATCCGGCGTTGAAATCCGCAAAACGGTAAAGTGGCTGGGTGTAATTCGCTGGGTAATTCAGTAAATGATAAGTGCCAAACCACAAGCCACCGCGACGCGTGAACACTTCCTGCCGCACGGTGCCTTCCATTTTCCATGGATAGCCGTTGGTGTGCTGTTCAGCAAAAGCGATACTCACCTGCATTGGGCCGCCGGTATGAACCGGGTTCAGATTGCCGAATAATTTCTGCCCCATCGGCACCATATCGATGAAATCATCAAAAATGGCGCTCAACTGCCCTTCCGTTTTCACGTTATCCAGACGTTCACTGTAGCTCTTGCCATTCGGCGATTTGATTAACAGCGCGGTGTGAACCAGGAACACTGGAATATGCATTTTCTCGGCGCGACGGTCGATTTCCTTCCAGGCAATTTTATTCAGATTTGGCACGGTCGGGTCGGCAACCAGATTGGATTCTTGCTGCGCTACCGCCAAAACCGAGCAGATATTTTCCTCGCTTGGCGCAATATCCTGGCTCTTAAAAGTGCTCGCTAAATCTTTCGCCCAGTTGTTACGGTCTTTTACGCTAGCAGGGATTTTCTGCTTTACCACCGTTTCGACATCAACCGGCTTTGCGGTTTCTGAAACAGAAGGCGTGGTTTTAGTGGTACAACCCGCCAGCACCAAAATGGCGCCGAGGCTGAGTGCAAAAAGTCCTTGTTGCCTGCTTAAAGTCACTATAGTCATAACGTTCCGTTGTAATTGTTTTGTAAGGCTGGATAAACAATAACAGTTCTGCAATCTGGCGTTTATCAGAGATTGACTGATAAATGCCAGGGAGCATTCGGCGCGCTGACAAAAAGTGCGCTTATCTTGACACAAACTTGACAGTTAATTGCCTGGTCAGTAATTTCAAATGTAATTACTGACCAGGCAACTATCATGACGAACAATCCGGGTATTATCAATAACAAGCTTCATCTCGGTTTGCTTATCCACCTCGCGAACCAGTTTAAAGATCAGTTGATCAGCCAATATTTCTCTGGTGCGGATATCACCGCAGCGCAATTTAAGGTACTGATTAATATTTATAAAGGCGTGACCAGCCCTGTTGTCATCAGCAAAAACCTGGTGATGGATGCTGGCGCGATGAGCCGTATGGTTGGCCGCATGGTCAAGCGCGAACTGATTGTTCGCCATCCGAATCCACAAGATAAGCGCCAGGTGATTCTGGCTCTGACAGACAAGGGCCAGTTGATTTGCGATCGTTTTCAGAATGAAGCGCTCGCTTCAATTATTGCCTCTCTCACCGCACGCCTGACGCAGGATGAATCTCAACAACTGGTGGCATTAATTACCAAAATGCTGCCGGATGACATCACCGCGCCACATCGCTAACACCGTTTAAAGGCCAAAAGATGGAAACCACTCCAGAAGAACACGTTCAGCAATCCAGTAAGCGCAAACGTAATTTTATTATTTTTATCCTGATTCTTGTGCTGGCCGCCGCCGGCTGTCTCACATGGTATTTCTTGTATGCTCGTTTTTATGAGTCAACAGATGATGCCTACGTGAATGGCAATCAGGTCGCGCTAACCCCGCAAATTAACGGCACAGTGACTCAGGTCACCGCAGACGAAGGGGATTTCGTCGAGAAAGGCCAACCGCTGGTATTACTTGACCCAAGCGATACTCAGATTGCACTACAACAAGCAGAAGCCAGCCTGGCAAACACCGTTCGCCAGGTGCGCGGTTTATACAGCACAGCGGATAATTACCGTGCGCAAGTCGCCGCTAAACAGGTCGCCCTGCAAACGGCTCAAAATGACTATGCGCGCCGCGAGAAAATATTCTCGACTGGTGCGATTGCCGCAGAAGACCTCGCGCATTATCGCGATGCCGTCACCAGCGCACAAAGCGATTTGGCTGCTGCACAACAAGCATTGCGTACCAACCTGGCGATGGTGGATGACACCGTTATCGAAAGCCATCCGGAAATCAAAACGGCTGTTGCAACACTTCGTCAGCGTTATCTGGATAACTCGCGTACCACTATTGTGGCTCCGGTAAGTGGCTATGTCGCCAAACGCGCCGTGCAATTGGGGATGCAGGTCACTTCTGGCACCACTTTGCTGGCCATCGTGCCGCTCAATGAAGTGTGGGTGGATGCTAACTTCAAAGAAAGCCAGATGAAAACCATGCGTCTGGGCCAGAAAGTGACGCTTAACGCCGATCTGTACGGTGATGATGTTGAATACCACGGAACGATTGAAAGCCTTGGGATTGGCACTGGCAGCGCGTTTTCGTTGTTGCCAGCGCAGAATGCCAGCGGTAACTGGATCAAAATCGTTCAGCGTCTGCCAGTACGTATCACGCTCGATGCACATGATATGCGCAAGCACCCGCTGCGCGTTGGGTTGTCGATGAATGCACGTGTGGATATTCGCAATGAAGAGGGTCACCTGCTGCCACAAAAAACTGTCAGCGCCCCTCGCTTTACCACTGATGTCTATCAAGACTCACTGGAAGCGGCAGACAAACTGGTGACGAAAATCCTTCATGACAACAGCAATGCGGTAGCGTCAAGCGCCCATTAAGAGAGAAGTTATGCAAGATAAGGCGGCGTATACGCCACCCAGTCTGCTGCTCGCGACGCTCGCACTGTCGCTGGCAACTTTCATGCAGGTGCTGGACTCAACCATTGCAAACGTCGCATTGCCGACGATTGCCGGCAATCTGGGTGTTAGTGCAGATCAAGGCACGTGGGTTATCACTTCGTTTGCAGTGTGTAACGCTATTGCTTTGCCGCTCACCGGTTGGTTTACCCGACGCTTTGGTCAACTGAAACTTTTTATCGGATCGGTGGTGATGTTTACCCTCACCTCATTCCTGTGCGGTTTTGCCCACAGTATGACCGAACTGATAATCTTCCGCGCCATGCAGGGTTTTTTCGCCGGCCCCATGTTCCCGATGTGCCAGACACTGTTGTTGGTTATCTTCCCGCCGATGAAACGCGGAATGGCACTGGCACTTCTGTCGATGGTGACAGTGGTTGCTCCCATCGTTGGGCCAATTACCGGAGGCTGGATTACTGATAACTACTCCTGGCCATGGATTTTTTACATCAACGTACCAATCGGCATTTTTGCCTCGATTGTCGTTTGGACACAGATGCGTGGGCGCGAAGAGACTACCACTACATCACCGATTGACTATATCGGCATCGGATTGCTGGTAATCGGTGTAGGGCTGTTACAAGTAGTGCTGGATAAGGGCAACGATCTTGATTGGTTTGCCTCACCAGAAATTATCATCATGTCGGTGATTTCGGCGATTGGTCTGGTGGCTTTTGTCATTTGGGAGTTGGGCGAGCGCCACCCCATTGTGAATTTGCGTCTGTTTAAAGAACGCAACTTTGCGATTGGTACCACGGCATTAATGCTGGGATATGCGGCTTTCTTCGCTATCAACATTATCCTGCCGCAGTGGCTGCAAACACAGATGGGCTACACCGCAATCTGGGCCGGACTTGCCGCGGCACCGATGGGTTTCTTGCCACTGTTACTGACGCCGATTGTTGGCCGTTATGCCAGCAAAGTGGATTTACGAATTCTGGCGTCAATGTCGTTCCTGATTATGGGCGCGTCCTGCTTGTTCCGTGCGCAGTTCAATACCAACGTAGATTTCCGCACTATTGCTGAGGTGCAGATGTTTATGGGTATCGGCGTGGCATTCTTCTTTATGCCGTTAACAACGATTGTGTTGTCGAATCTTCATGGCGCTGAAGTGGCGGAAGGTTCTGGCTTAGCCACGTTCTTCCGCGTATTGGGTGGTTCATTCGCTTCGTCACTGACAACCTGGATTTGGTCACGTCGTGAAGTTTTCCATCATGCCAATCTGACCGAAAGCGTGTCGATTTATAACCCGTCTGCGGTGGATTATCTGGATAAAATGGGTGGCGCGACGCAACAGCATCTGGCGTGGGTTGATAAAACTATCGAACAACAGGCCTACATGATGTCGACCATCGACTACTTCTGGATTTTGGGCTGGGGATTTATGGGGCTGATTGTGATTATCTGGTTCGCGCGACCGCCGTTTATCCGCTCTGGCGCACCTGGCGCTCCGGCTGCGGGGCATTAATAGAATCTGGCGGGTTTCCCCGCCAGACTTTTATTCTTAGACTGACTCACCTGCCGCTTCCACTGGAATATCCTGCAACGTGCGCTCAAAACTGCGCAGACGTTTGTAGATAGACATCAGTTCAACGAGTGTGGTCCACGAGCTAATCAAATACTGGAATGAGCCGCGAACCTGACCGAATGCGTTAGTTATCTGCGTCATAAGGCCAAAAGTGATCGCTCCGGCAGCGATTGACGGGAACAGCAGAAATACACCAAATACGCCATCTAGCTGCAAATAGAGAATTCGCACGATGTTGAAATAGGTATAGTGGAAATAGAGACGAAAATAGTTATGCCGTACGCCGGCGAACAACTCTTTCACCGTCGGTGGTGTAGCGCGTGATGCATCATCTTCACCGTAAACCAGCTCTTTACGATAAGCCGCTTCTACTTTTTGATTATTAAACTGTAAGCCCGGCAGCTTAATCCCGACCGCGGCCAGCAGCCCCGTTCCCATAATCGACCAGGCTATAGCCGCATAGACAAGGCCATAAGGGATTTGCCCGACTATTGGCAGTTCTTTAACGTGTGGGGAAAGGGCAACCAATACAGGTAGAAAAGCAATCAACGTCATGATGGATTGCAACAGACTGACGCCCATATCCTCAAGCGTCGCGGCAAAACGCATCGTATCTTCTTGCACACGCTGAGCGGCCCCTTCAATATGGCGCAGCATCTGCCAGTGTTCCATGTAGTATTCGTTCATCGCGGTACGCCAGCGGAAGACATAGTGGCTGATGAAGAATGTATTCAGTACGGATACCGTAACCGCAATCAGGGCGATTGCGAGGAACACACCCGTCTCGCTGTAAAATTGACCAATAGGGACAGTGTTCGGCGGGCTACTCAACGCTTTCTGAATCAGATCGTAGAAAGGGGCATACCAGGCGTTAATAGCCACTCCGACTTCCACCAGGAACCAGGTGACAAAGACGATCAGCGCCGAACCAAGAATTGACCAGTACTGCCAGCGATGTGGACGATAAATAAACCAGAACCCGGCGAACAGTCCTACGCACACGGCGTAATAGGCATAAAAGACTAACGCCTTCGATGTCCAAAAACGGGTGACATTAACAGGGATTTTATCGCTCGCACCAAACAGTTGCTCAAGCCAGTGTCCCCCGCCTACTTGCCAGAAAATGACGGCAAGCAGACCCCAAATAGCCGCCGACAAGAAAAAAGCTCTTGGGCTTGGGAAAAACGATTTAAACATCTACAACACTCCTGAAAACAAACTCTTATTGTTATGACCATCACGACTCAATAAGGCTCACTGAATGTTGTATCAAGAGATGTCAGGTTTACTGCTTTACCACTGTTCGAGAATCTCCGCGGTAGATTTTACCCGCAGCGTGTTTCCCGGAATCGTAAAGTTACGCCAGACATCGTTGTAATGCTCGATCAACACTTCGGCAAGCGCAGCCGGACGATTTGCTGTTGTATGCGCGTCTGCAGCGACAGTCATGGCATAACCGCGACTGGCTCCGTTTTTAATAGTAGCGTCCACGCAATAATCCGTTGCACAACCGCATACCACAAATTCTTTTATTTGGTGGCGATTGAGGACTTCATCAAGCTCAGTACGGTAAAACGCATCGCACGCTGTTTTGGTAACATAAAGCGCATCAATGGGTTGTATTAACTCGGCTAAAAGATCAAACGCCGCAGTCCCCTGCTCCAACCCCTGTTCAGTATGTTGGATGAAAATGACTTTATCAGCGGTGTTAATCAGTTGGTTAATACGTGTCGTGCAGATGTCCCGGTTAATACGAGGGGCTTCAAAGACCCCATTCTGCATATCAATAACCATCAGTACACGTTGGGCAGGCATGATTTAGCTCTCATCAAACGAGGAATTGCGGAGCGTACCACATACCTGTTTTGGCTTTAAACTGTATAAAGTTTAGGCTCACCCTCTGGACGTGTTTTGAATCGACGATGCAGCCATAAGTATTGCTCTGGCGCACGCATGATTTCGCGTTCGATCTTCCGGTTCACGTACTCCGCTGCGGCCTGTTCGTCATCTAATGGATAATCTTCAAACTCGGGCTCAATAACCAGTTGATAACCTGTTCCATCTTGCTTACGGATTAGCACGATGGTCAGAATCGCAGGTTTTGCCAGACGAGCAATGGTGTAAGTTCCGTTGGTTGTCGCAGCCTTTTGCACAGCAAAAAATGGCGCAAATGAACTGCCTTTCGGACCATAATCCTGATCGGGTGCGAACCATACAGCTTCGCCTGCTTTAAGAGCCTTCACCATGCCTTTCAGATTACGACGATCCAGCATCGCTTTATTGGAGCGAGAACGGCCGCGCGTTTGAATAAATTCCATCGCTTTATTGTTGTGTGGGCGGTACATCGCCATCATCGGACGGCAGAGACCCATCACGCGGCCCCCCAATTCCAGCGACATAAAATGCACACCGATAGCCATGACACCTTGCCCTTTATCACAAGCAGCAGTGATATGTTCAAGCCCACGCACTTCGAACCATTTGCGTACCCGTGCATCCGGCCAGAACCAGGCCATACCGGTTTCAATTAAACCCATTCCTAGCGACGAGAAATTCTGTACCACGATGGCGTCAACCTGCTCATCGGTGTAATGCGGGAAACATAATTTAAGGTTCTGGCGAGCAATGGAAACCCGTCGTTTGAGAAAACGCATGGATGCGCGACCAATGAAGTCGCCCATTTTCAGTAGCACAGGGTAAGGCAATTGCACCCACAACCACAAAATAGCCATACCAAACCAGGTCAGCCAGTAGCGAGGGTGGAGGAGTTCAGTTCGAAAGCGCGGTTTACTAGACATTATCAGCTTCTGTATGCGTAATGGGTGTGTATCGCATAAAGAAGTCACTCATTAGCGGTACAGCATAGTGCTCGTACTATGACGCCACTCGGCGGTAATAGTTGCAGCAGTGAAATCAAAGTGACTCCGATAATACGCATTTTCTGATCAAGCCATATATAGATGTTGTCAGTTTTTTTACGTATTTCGCTTCATTGCGTCAGGATTAGGAGTTACGCACCCATTTTAGTTTAAAAAATAGACGATTCAAAACATATTTCGACGATTTACCAGGAGAGAATGTTGCATTTGCCAGTACCTCAATAGACGGTGAAAACACGAAGCTAAAATTGTGATTTCTAACGGATAAATTTTAGTCTTTTCCGCTGTCGAAAATCAATTTCTGGACTAATACTTATTGGGATTTCCCTACAATCTTCAGGAACCTGGCACAATGAAAAAACTAACTTTAGCGTTACTTTCCAGCACTCTTCTATTCGCAAGCGCCGGCGCCTTTGCCGAGAACCCAGCCACCAGCACATCGGGAATGCAGGCAGAAAAGGAACAACTCAGTAACCCTGGTCATATTATTGATGACTGCCGTGCCGCTGGAAATGAAAACAAGAAAGGCTGCGAATCAGGACACGAGATGCGTTCTGAGCATAAAAGTGACGATAAAATGCTTAAGAAAGGCGGGACAACTGACGAAGTAACGCAGAAAGATGTACAAAAGACAAATTAATGCAAATTGCACCGCAGCCTCAAACTGTGGTGCTTTACTAACCGATAATCCCCCTGAAATGCCGCGTTACGCTTTTTCTCATCACAATCCTCATTTTCCGCGTTTGCGTAGCGCCATAGAGTAGTATAAATACGATCAATATCGCTTCACTTCGTTTATGGGTTATCCGCGTTGAAAATTCGTCTCCCACGTCTCGCAGTACTCGTCATTGCTGCACTGCCAATTATGAGTTTTGCTCAAACTTCTCCCGATCCTGTTTTTGCTTCTGAAATAGCAGATCGTTATGCCAATCATATTTTTTATGGCAGCGGTGCTACAGGAATGGCAATGGTCGTGATTGATGGTAACCAGCGCGCTTTCAAAAGTTTTGGTGAGACACGACCAGGTAATAACGTTCGCCCGCAACTTGACTCGGTTATCCGTATTGCTTCGCTAACCAAACTCATGACCAGTGAAATGCTGGTAAAAATGTTGGATCAGGGCAAGGTTCAGCTCAATGATCCATTAAGCAAGTATGCCCCTGGCGGAGTCAGAGTCCCTACTTATAATGGCAAACCCATTACACTGGTGAATCTGGCGACTCACACCAGCGCATTACCTCGTGAGCAACCTGGCGGTGCCGCGCATCGAACTGTGTTTACCTGGCCGACGCGTGATCAACGCTGGAATTGGCTCGCCAATGCAAGTTTAAAAAGCGCACCAGGTACAATTGCCTCTTATTCAAATCTCGCATTTGATCTTCTCGCCGATGCGCTAGCCCGGGCTGCAAACAAACCTTACCCTCAATTGTTCGAAGAACAAATCACCCGCCCATTGGGTATGAAGGACACAACATTTACTCCTTCACCTGACCAGTGCAAGCGCCTGATGGTGGCAGAAAAAGGTGCCAGTCCTTGCGATAATACACTCGCAGCGATTGGCAGTGGCGGCGTTTATTCGACACCTGACGACATGATGCGCTGGATGCAGCAGTTTTTGAGTTCTGATTTTCATCGTCGTAATACTCAAGCTGACAGAATGCAGACGCTTATCTATCAACGCACACAACTCACCAAAGTTATTGGTATGGATGTTCCAGGAAAAGCCGATGCTTTGGGACTGGGCTGGGTGTATATGGCACCAAAGAATGGTCGTCCTGGCATTGTGCAAAAAACAGGTGGCGGTGGCGGATTTATCACGTATATGGCAATGGTTCCGCAAAGCAATGTGGGAGTGTTTGTTGTCATCACACGCTCACCATTAACTCGTTTTGTGAATATGAGTGATGGTGTAAATGATTTAGTTTCTGAACTAAGTGGTTCCACGTCTCAAGCCGGCCCTGCGTCCTGATAGAAAAGCAGGTCGATGTTTCGACCTGCTTTCTCAATAACTGGTCGGCAGACGACCAACAGAAACCAGCTTACCTTTATCCATCTCAATGTAATTACCTTTGCGTAGCGCAGACAATATTTCAGCAATTACAGAGCGTGATATTTTAGTTCTTTTTTGTATAAAACTAATGACCCCAATACGCGCACGTAAATCAAAACTCCATGAGTCCATAATGAGCAACGTCACCCGAATCTGAGAATAGGTTGTTGTACCAATAAAACGAGAATCACGCCTTTCAAGCCCACGAACAACATAGCTTGTCCAGTGACATGCCTGTTGCCACAATCTATTTTTTTCAATAATTTCAGATGCAAGATGTGCGGGAACGGTGAACCCTTGGCAATCAGTTTGCGTAACCAAGCGATATTTAATTGGAGTCGTTTGGAATATATTTGCCAAACCTAGCAGAGTGGGAGCAGATACGAGCTCCATCAAAAGTTCGTCTGTTTCCCTGTGTAAAATAATACTCCCTTCGCTAAAGAACCAGATTAATGGTTCATTATGTTCATTAAACATGCTTAATTCACTGTCTGCTGGCAAGGTGAATTTATTGCCAACCTCCACCAACCTGCTACGAATAGCTTCGAGCGGGGTTAATGGTTTTGTAATCATAATAGATACTCTTTTATCTAATGATAGCTCAATAAAATGCCTGTCTCTATTCGAGACAGGCATCTTTATAATCACTTGATTCACTTTGAAGAGAATACTAAGGGGAGGCAAAAACCTTATATTCAGTGAGTCGTATAATTATTTATTTAATTACCAAGTGTATTTAACACCCACGTTTGCCGACCAATCTTGGTCAACATCACCACCACCAAGGTAGTTAGTGTCAGCATAGGCTGCAAAGTTTTTAGTGAAGCTGAACTGAGTACCAAGTCCTACGCGTACCGCAGAACCTTCCACCCCATTGTCAATATTGTCACCATTCACATCAGCACTATTGCCGTTAGAATCGTCATAGACGTACGCCAGCTTGAAGTAAGGAGTCAGAGCTTGATCACCGTAGTCGAAGGTATACCCAGCGTCCATACCTAACTCATAACGCATGCTGTCATACGACTGGCTACCCACTTTCATATCATTGCTAAGTTGGTAGTTGTCGCCATCCTGGAACAGACCAGAAATAGAAGCATAAGGGGTCAGATAACCTTCCTTGCTGAGCTGCCAGTCGTAACCCAGTTTCAAGCCAAAGCCCCAGGCATCGGATGAAGCATCGCCGCTTACTGCTGCGCCATTGCTCATGGTTGCAGTCAGGTCATTGCTGTAATGGCTATAGCTCAGACTTGAATCAAAGAAGATATTGTTCTGGAAGCGAGCCGAAGAGTAGATACGAGCAGACTGGCTGTCTTGATCTACGCTACCGCTGTTATCATTGATATCGCCTTTTGCAAAGCCTGCTGCTGCACCGACAGTCCACTTAGCACTATTGCCTTCGATCTGTTTATCCAGACCAACCATGATACCACTTACATCCTGGTCATAGTTCAACACGCCATTGTCACCGGAGAAACCGCCACCGATGTAAGTGACCCATGCACCGCCAGTATCACCTTCAGAATGACGGCCATTTGCCAGGCGGGTTGCCAGCGCGTCTTGCTCCAGGTTCCAGATATTGGTATTTGCAGAAGGAATGCTCAACGCCATGTTAGCGTAGTCAGTCAGCTCACCCTGCTTGAGCACAACAGTATTACCATACTGCTCAGCGTGATAGGTGTAAGCACCCAAATCAGCTTTGTTAGCAGCAGAGAAAGTTGCAGTGCTGTTCACATCGTTAACATAGATAATTTCTTTATCTTTATAGTTAGCAACAGAACCTGCACCCGTTGAATTATTGATACGCACTTTGTAGTTACCAGCAGCCGCTACTGTTCCATCGTTGGTATCATCTACACTGAATTCTTGATCAGCATTGTTACTATTACCGTTACCATTAATGGTCAGATGTCCGTCAGAGTTCATAGCAATTACGCCATAACCATAAGTCGCATCTTGAGTATTCGAGGTATTAGTATGACCATTCACTAAGTCAGCATCTAATACATAGTCGCTGCTATTGATGTTGAATACACCACCATTAGTCAGTTCCATTCTATCAGTGCTAAACAGGTTGGCATCGAAATCACCAGCACCAATGCTAAATTCGCCACCGTTAGAAACGGTAACAGTGTTAGCACGCAGGTAGGTGGTTTCATCAGTCAGATCGACTTTACTGTAACTATCAACAGTCAGATGGTCAGTGCCCACTTCACCGCCAGAACTCAGGTTCATCGTAGAACCGTTGGTCAGAGTAATTGAGTCTGACAGCAGAGAAGAATCTTGGGCTACGTTAACCTGAGAACCATTATTCACGGCCAGTGTATCAATATTGGAATTATTGACTGTATCCCATTCTGAACCGTTGTTCAGTGCAACGTTGAACACACCGCTCTGGAAAGTCTGATCATCGACAACATTACCCCAATGATCATAAGTAGAGTTTGGCTCAAGGCTGTTGACTGCAACATCGTACATGCTTGCAGGGCCAATAGCGTCATAGCTGAATACAGCTGCACCAACCCACTTACTACCGTTATCCAGGGTGATATTCAGTTCGTCAACGTTCAGACTATCGTCAGCCCAACCGCCATTGGTATCAAGAACACCATTATCGATAGAATCATGACCACTTGGATAGAAATTAGCATTCCAGGTGCTGGCAAACGCAACATCGCCCATCAGGGTAGAATGGTCGAATCTTACATTGTTTTTCATCGCATAATTTGATGCTGAACTATCAGCAAAAGACATTGCGATGTCGTTTACACTACCATCACCGTTATAGTCACTTGGTTCCTCAGAGTTACCATAGAAACCGTCGCCTTCCAGTGGGGTGTAAGCACCTGAAGTCACTGTAGAGTTAACAACAGAGATGTTGTTGTCCCAGGTGCGATATTCTGTGGCGTAATCTGTATTGCTGGTGTCCCCTTGAGACAGTGCAATACCGGCAACACGAGAGTTATCACTAATGTTGATATTGCTTTCAACATCTAGCGTTACTGCTGCGCCCAAATAGGCATAATCAGCTGTGCGA
The DNA here is from genome assembly GCF_004361975.1 of Buttiauxella sp. JUb87. Taxonomy (NCBI): domain Bacteria; kingdom Pseudomonadati; phylum Pseudomonadota; class Gammaproteobacteria; order Enterobacterales; family Enterobacteriaceae; genus Buttiauxella; species Buttiauxella sp. JUb87. The sequence goes on along the minus strand of NZ_SNVY01000003.1, from coordinate 43,705 downwards.
TACTGTTCTGATGCTGCTATAGCATCAGCATTCAAATAACTGTCAGTAAAATAGAAATATTCGTAATCGTCGTCAATTGTAGAATTAGCGATATTCAGAGTGAATACATCACCATCAACCCACTTATAATCAACAGCAGTACCGTTCGTCCAGCCATAACCATCGTGGTCGTAAACTTTTTGAGAGGTAACCATACCGTGAATGACTGAGTTGGAAATGTTCAGCGTATTAGCATCACCATCTGCGTAATCATTATTCAGATAGTAAGTAGAGATAACGCCGTTTACTACATCGTTATTGAAGGTTTGATCATAAGCGCCATCTGCCGCATTGTTATAGATATAACCATCATAAGTAATATAGTTAAGCTTATCGGCATTTTCCCAATCGCTCCAGCTAAAAGCGGTGGTCGCGTCATCGTGATAACCGAAAGTGTTATAAGTAGTAGCATTTGCCTGAGAAGCAATTGCCAAAGTGCAGGCTAATGCTAGTTGTGATACAACGAGTTTCTTTTTCCAAGAGTGCATTTATCATCCCTCCTCAGGGACTAGATCTTATGTTGGTCCATCAATAGTCAATGCAGTAAGCGGTAACCACTAATACATGTAACGTTATTAGTGAGAGGATTATTATGTTCCAATAGCAAATCGTTCAATTAATTTCTGCTGTAAGTACGAAAACAGATTTATACCTAAAAAGTGTTATTTCATACAAAATGGAGAAACATTTTAAACATCAATGACATTCATTAAAAAAAGCACAACACATATAAATAACGCATAAATTTCACAGCTCACTTAAATACAAAGTATCATTCAACAAACAAATAAAAACAGAGGTAACATATAAGACAATGCCATATTAACGATTAACATTAAATTTATTGGAATTAATTAAAACTTATTAAGGCGGATTGTTTTAATAGATCACTTGAGGCTTCAGGGTAATAGTAAATAAAGAAGGGTAGGTAACACGTATAACCTTATAGTTTCCAGAAAGACGTATTACCTTTGGTTCAATTACGCTCGGATTGTATCGTCGCCGAATCCAATCCATTTATAAGTCGTGAGCGCTTCCAGCCCCATAGGGCCACGAGCATGAAGTTTCTGCGTACTTACCGCAACTTCGGCACCAAGGCCAAACTGGCCGCCATCGGTGAAACGTGTTGAAGCATTCACATAGACGGCAGAGGAATCAACTTCATTCACAAAGCGGTTCGCATTACGCAGTGTACGAGTCAAAATCGCGTCAGAGTGTTGTGTGCCATGTTCCCGGATATGGTCAATAGCGTCATCAATATTAGCGACAACTTTCACATTCAAATGCAGTGACAACCACTCGTCATCATAGTCTTCTGCTTTTACAGGCAGTACTTCCGCAGGCCCATTCTGTAACAGTGGCAGAGCCTTTTCGTCAGCATGCAATGTTACGCCAGATTCAGCCATTTGTTGGCTTAGCGCAGGCAAGAAGTTTGCTGCTATTCCTTGATGGACCAGTAAGGTTTCTACTGTATTGCAGGTACTTGGACGCTGAGTTTTGGCATTAACAATAATTCTCAGTGCCGGCTCAAATTCAGCACTGTCATCCACAAAGATATGGCAAACACCAATCCCACCGGTAATAACTGGAATCGTTGATTGCTCGCGACAGAGTTTATGTAGGCCTGCGCCACCACGAGGAATCAGCATGTCTACATAACGATCCATGCGTAGCAGCTCATTCACCAGTGCGCGATCGGGACTTTCTATCGCCTGAACCGCTGCCGCAGGTAGGCCACACTCCGTCAGCGCTTGTTGAATAACCTTGACCGTTGCGGCATTAGTGCGCCAGGTTTCTTTCCCGCCACGCAAAATCGCTGCATTTCCTGTTTTCAGGCACAGTGAAGCAACATCAACCGTAACATTAGGACGAGCTTCATAAATCACACCAACTACACCTAATGGAACACGCCGACGCTCAAGACGTAAACCACTGTCCAGCACACCGCCATCAATGATTTGACCCACTGGATCTGCCAAATTGCATACCTGACGAACATCATTCGCAATGCTACTCAGACGTGAAGGAGTGAGTTGTAATCGGTCTAACATCGCTTCGCTTAGGCCATTGGCCTTTGCTTCGGCCAGGTCTTTTTCGTTGGCTTCCAAAATAGCTGCAGCCTGAGCTTCCAGATTATCTGCGATACATTCCAGCGCGCGGTTTTTTTCGCGGCTGGAGAGCAGAGCCATCTGATAAGAGGCAGCTTTAGCTGCTTTACCCATTTTTTCCAGCATTGCCTGCTCCTTAGTTAACTATCATATCGTCACGATGAACGGCTACTGGGCCATATTCGTAGCCAAGAATTTCACCGATCTGTTGAGAGTGATGACCTGCGATACGACGCAAAGCGTCACTATTGTAGCGACAAACACCATGGGCAATATCGCGGCCTTCAAGGCTGCGAATGCGAATAACTTCACCGCGGGAAAAGTTTCCAGTGACGTTTTTGATACCCTTTGGCAATAAAGAGCTTCCGCGTTCAAGAATCGCCGCAAGCGCGCCATCATCGACCGTGATTTCACCTGCAGGAGGCGCACCAAATATCCAACGTTTGCGGTTTTCTAATGGTGATTGTTGAGCATGGAAACGAGTCCCCACTGGCGTACCCGCCATAACATCACCAATCACCCCGGGTTTGCTGCCAGCCGCAATGACTACGTCGATACCTGCGCGGCAAGCGACATCAGCAGCCTGCAATTTCGTCCCCATGCCGCCAGTTCCCAGGCCAGACACGCTATCACCAGCTATTGCTCGCAGTGCGTCGTCAATGCCGTGAACTTCTTTAATGAGTTCAGCTTCAGGGTTATTACGCGGATCAGCAGTAAATAACCCTTGTTGGTCAGTCAGCAGTAATAGTTTATCTGCACCAGCCAAAATGGCTGCCAGCGCAGACAGGTTGTCATTATCACCAACTTTGATTTCTGCGGTTGCAACGGCATCGTTTTCATTGATTACCGGCACGATGTTGTTATCAAGCAGTGCACGTAAAGTGTCACGAGCATTAAGGAAACGTTCGCGATCCTCCATATCGGCACGCGTCAGCAGCATCTGCCCAACATGAATGCCATAAATAGAAAACAGTTGTTCCCAGAGCTGGATCAATCGACTTTGACCAACGGCTGCCAGTAATTGCTTGGATGCAATGGTTGCGGGCAGTTCGGGATAACCTAAATGCTCGCGACCCGCAGCAATTGCCCCAGAGGTCACAATAACAATGCGATGCCCGGAGGCGTGAAGTTGTGCGCACTGACGCACCAGCTCAACAATATGAGCTCTATTCAGGCGGCGCGAGCCACCGGTTAATACGCTAGTGCCTAGTTTTACCACCAGCGTCTGGCTTTCACTCATGATTCTCTGCCGTTTCAACGAAATTGGAAAATTAAAATACCAGATGACGTTGTAGCAGGAGTGACGCGGCTTGCCAACAGGCTCAGAAGGAAAACAGCGATTTGGATGTAAAGTGATCCATAAACGTAGCGGCCAATTTTGTCATTTTTATGACAAATACAAATAATTACCATTATTTAAACTTTCTCTTACTTTGTCATAAATCTTTCATCTCCAAACGATAAAACTCTCTGCGTTTTTTAACGGAATACTTTCCGATTAAATTTTAGCGCGAATACACTATTGGGATGAAAAATGAAGAAAAGCACATTGGCAGTAATGGTATTGGGTTTTCTGGCATCATCAACATATTCGCATGCAGCGGAAATTTATAATAAAGATGGCAACAAACTCGACCTTTACGGAAAAGTAAAAGCTGAACACTATCTAAGTGATAACAAGTCTGTAGATGGCGATCAGTCTTATGTACGTATCGGTTTTAAAGGTCAGACACAAATTAATGACCAATTAACGGGTTTTGGTCAGTGGGAATATCAAGTTGCTGCTAACAAAATTGAAGGTGATGCGAATACAACCAAAACTCGTCTGGCGTTTGCAGGGTTAAAAGCAGGTGATATTGGTTCCTTCGATTATGGCCGTAACTACGGCGTTCTTTATAACATCGCCTCTTACACCGATATGATGCCTGAGTTTGGTGATGACTCTTACACTAAAACCGATAACTTCATGACGGGCCGTGCAAACGGTGTGGCAACCTATCGTAATAACACCTTCTTTGGTCTGGTTGATGGCCTGAAACTTTCCTTGCAGTACCAGGGGAAAAACGAGAATGACGGGCGTGCGACCAGTAAGCAAAACGGTGACGGTTTTGGTACTTCCTTGTCTTATGACATTGCTGATACTGGCCTGACTATTGGTGCGGGTTACTCTAACTCCAACCGTACTTTGGCACAGAAAAACCTGGCCGTGGGCACTGGTGATAATGCCGAAGCCTGGACCACTGGTTTGAAATACGATGATCACAATGTTTATCTGGCAGCAATGTATGCAGAAACACGTAATATGACACCCATTTCCGGCACTGCATCTATTAATGGTGTAAACAGAAGCATTAGTGGTTTCGCAAATAAAAACCAGGCGTTCGAAGTTATTGCACAATATCAATTTGACTTTGGTCTACGCCCTTCTTTGGGTTATGTCCAGTCTAAAGGTAAGGATATTGAAGGTGTGGGTGATGCGGATTTGGTTAAATATATTGATATTGGTGCCACGTATTACTTCAATAAAAACATGTCAGCTTTTGTTGATTACAAAATTAACCAACTGAGCGACGACAATGCCCTAAATCTGAACAGCGATGATGTTGTCGCATTAGGTTTAGTTTATCAGTTCTAAGATTCGGGTAAAAAAAAAGTCCCCACCTGGCCGGTGGGGACTTTTTTTATGCTGATAACTTTACCGGTTTTTCCGTAAAATCTTGTGCCGGAACTAATCCAAGACCCAATGTACTTAATAACTCACGCAAGCGCTCATGGAAACCACGCAGTGTTTGCTCAAGTCTTTCATCCACTTCTTTATCTTTCGCGGCCGTCGCAGTCCATTTACCGTCTTTGTCGAACAGACCAAACTGCCAGGTATAGGTAAATTGTTTTTCCTGAGCTTCCAACTCCATCCACCAGCCCCAGAATTCACGTTTCTCTGGTGCAGGCTTCACATTGACGCACACAGCCAGGCAATCGAAGAAGAAACGGTTATCTTCACATTGCTCTTCCCGGATATATGGGCCAAGCGAGGCAAATTTTTTAATCAATCTACTTTTCGGGTGTCCACTTGGTAACGTCATTCCGATCTCCTGTTGTGAAGCATCTGTTTTACCAAACCAATGAAATTTAGCAAATCATTAACGTAATCTCTGCTTGATCCATCCGGTAATTTCTTTCAGAGCTTTGTCAAAGTTTTGATACACCGGGTTAAACGGTATAGCTAACAACTTACCATCCGCAGATGACGAAGTAATTAATCGGGAATCGTCTTCCGGGCTGAACGGATCATTCGCCCAGTAACCAGATAACATCGGTGTTGGACAATGACGCCCCAATAGACCCTGTGTTTTTAACGAGTAGCGGTTTAACTCCACACGTAACGCGTTGTCAGATGCATCGTGCATTCCCAGGCGGCTCGCCAGCACATCAATATACATCTCTGGAACCTGAGCCTGGCGTGATGCATCACTCAATAAACTGTGAACAACCGGCCCAAGACATGCGACGGCTTTCAAACGAGGTGCTTCGATATACCCCAAACGCACTGCAACATTTGCACCGAATCGGAAACCGAACGCCGCCACACGGGTGTGGTCAATCCAGGGGATGTTGGGTAGAGCTTTTAAAACATGCTGGTGTAAAAGACTAGAATCCTGAGTCAGTTTCCATTTTGAAGAAAATCCGACCGACGGCATATCGATGGTTAACATCGCGATACCTTCAGGTGCAAAATATTTCTCAAACAACGTGTAATAATCGCTTTGCAGCGCATCCAAACCTCCACAAATTAGCACCGTCGGGAATGGACCGTCACCTTCTTTAGGAACATGGAGGAACCCAGTGATTGCACCACCACCTGGAATAGCAAACTCCAATTCACGCAAGCCGCCGGAAAGACGTGGCGCAGCTTCTTCATAGGCACGGTTTGCCAGAACTTGCGCCTGTTCTGCCAGTTGGTCGCCTTTCAGGTGCGGATAGGCGGCAATGCTGTAAAGATTGGCAGCCTGTAGCCAATATTTTCCACTAAGAACTATATCTGTTTCCTGATTGGCCCGCTGCTGCCAAAGCATTGCTTGCTTCGACCATTCAAAAATCCAGTTGCCGCTGCGATAACCGACCACGGTATCAAACAGACTGTCATTGGTACGTTCTGCTGTATTAACCGTAATGCGAGCTTGCACCTCAAGGATTTCGCGTGGATCGACACCACGCCATACCCACAGCAGGCGGTTAATCATTCGATACCAGTGAGGGACAGATTTACCATCCAGCGCAGACTGGATAACGGGGGCAGTTTGATGTTGAGCACGACGAACTAAAGTCGACGTCTCGGGATGTTTAAATCGGGGTTTAAATAGCGTTTCGCTAAGATTGGTCTGTACCATCGCTTCTGCCTCCATACAAACGTCAGGAATGCAGCTATTGTACTCTGTCGGCAACTAAATAACACAAACGCCCGGCGATGCCGGGCGTAAATCAGTGCATATTCTCAGGCTATTAACGACCAGCCAACGGTGGTACAAACACCACGCCCATATCCCACGGCTGCTCAATCCAGGTGTCCTGAGGGATATCAACGACGTAATCGTCAACCAACGGCTGGCCAGCAGGCTTAGCGAAGATCGTAACGAAATGCGCTTTTGGATACATTTCACGGATAGCCACTGCGGTGCCACCGGTATCAACCAGGTCATCAATAACGATGAAGCCTTCACCGTCACCTTCAGCACGTTTCAGCACGGTCAGTTCACGCTGGTTGTCGTGGTCATAGCTGGAGATGCAAACGGTATCAACATGACGAATCCCCAGTTCACGTGCCAGCAGTGCGCCAGGAACCAGGCCACCACGGCTAACGGCAATAATGCCTTTCCACTGTTCAGCAGGAAGCAGACGGCTTGCCAGCTTACGCGCGTGAATCTGCAACATGTCCCAGGTGACGATGTATTTTTCGCTCATGTGAAATTATCCCAGCCAGTTATTAACGGCTTAAAAATGTTCAAAGGGGTTTTGGTTGCGCGAGATTATAGAGATCTGGCGCACTAAAAACCAGTGCTGTAGGCTCGCCGCTTTCGTTTTTAGGTGCTTTTGATCGTCATAACGTTAGTTAAAGTGGTATTCTCAGGCCAGCACACAATGCTTACTTGTGGTGTATTTCATTTAGATCAATCCTGGTCTCTGTTAACCAATATGGTCTGCAGAGTCGATGTCAAGGAGACTTATCGTGTCTGAATTGTCTCAATTATCTCCGCAACCGCTGTGGGATATTTTTGCCAAAATCTGTTCCATTCCGCACCCTTCTTATCATGAAGAACAACTTGCGGAACATATTCTGTCCTGGGCAAAAGAAAAAGGCCTACATGTAGAGCGTGACCAGGTCGGTAATATCCTGATCCGTAAACCTGCGACAGCGGGCATGGAAAACCGTAAAGCGGTGGTCCTGCAGGCTCACCTGGATATGGTGCCGCAGAAAAATAACGACACTGTCCATGATTTCACCAAAGATCCGATTCAACCGTATATTGACGGTGAGTGGATCAAAGCACGCGGTACGACGCTGGGCGCTGATAATGGTATTGGTATGGCGTCCGCACTGGCAGTGCTGGCCGATGATTCGGTATCTCATGGCCCATTAGAAGTTCTGCTGACCATGACCGAAGAAGCGGGAATGGATGGGGCTTTTGGTCTGCAAGCGGGCTGGTTACAAGCTGATATTCTGATTAACACCGATTCTGAAGAAGAAGGTGAGATCTATATGGGCTGTGCAGGTGGGATTGATTTTATCTCCACGCTGCCACTGCAACGCGAAGAGATTCCTGCCGGTTACGAAACATTTAAGTTGACCATCAAAGGCCTGAAAGGCGGTCACTCCGGTGGTGAAATCCATCTGGGTCTGGGCAATGCAAACAAATTGCTGGCTCGCTTCCTGTTTGCTCACACAGCAGAACTGGATGCTCGTCTGATTGATCTGAACGGCGGTACACTGCGTAACGCGATTCCACGTGAAGGCTTTGCTACTCTGGCTGTTCCGGCAAACAAAGCTGCACAGCTGAAGTCGTTGTCAGATGAATTCCTGTCGATTCTGAAAAATGAACTGGCGGCAGTCGAGAAAAACGTCACTGTACTGCTGGATTCAGTCACCACAGACAAGAAAGCACTGACAGCGAAAAGCCGTGACACTTTCCTGAGCCTGCTGAACGCCACGCCAAACGGTGTCATCCGTAATTCCGACGCAGTTAAAGGTGTTGTGGAAACCTCACTGAACGTGGGTGTGGTCACAATGAATGATGAAAGTGCAGAAATCATCTGCCTGATTCGTTCATTGATTGATAGCGGCAAAGACTATGTCGTTGGCATGCTTCACGCTCTGGGTCAGCTTGCTGGCGCACAAACCGTGGCCAAAGGCAGCTATCCTGGCTGGCAGCCGGATGCAAACTCACCGGTAATGCACCTGGTGCGTGAGACTTACCAAAAACTGTTCAACAAGACCCCTAACATCATGGTCATCCATGCGGGTCTGGAATGTGGTCTGTTTAAAAAACCTTACCCGGATATGGATATGGTTTCTATTGGGCCGACCATCACAGGTCCACACTCTCCGGATGAACAAGTTCATATCGAAAGCGTAGGCCAATACTGGATTCTGCTGACAGAATTGCTGAAAGCTATTCCAGTTAAGTAAGTTCTAAACGCCCTCACCCTAACCCTCTCTCCCAGGAGAGGGAACTTGTTTGGTTTTCTCCTTCTCCTGAGGGAGAACGCCGGGATGAGGGCTTTTTTTATAGCCCCAACACCAATTGGCGCTCCATCTGCGGGTCCAGTAAAGTCACATGTAACCCCACCAGCCTGACTCCCCGCCCTCCTCGCCGTTCTTCCCACGTTTGCTTCGCAATAGCGATTAAATCGGCTTTATTCAGCTGAGGCCAGACATGTTCCTGAGTCGTTTGCTGGAAATCATTAAACTTAAGTTTGATACCCTGGCGGGCAATCAATAAATCAGGTTTTACCTTTTTCAAACGGCGTTCAAGTTCAGGATAGAGTTGCTCAATAATAGCCTCACACTCCTGCCACTGATGAATATCTTCCGCGAGTGTTTTTTCAACTCCGACAGATTTACGTTGCCGCTCATTGTTAATCTCGCGTTCATCTATACCCTGACTACGCTCCCACAGTACACGGCCAAATTTGCCAAACCGCTTGAGTAACGAAGCTAAATCCGTTTTCTGCACATCGGCACAGGTGCGCAACCCAAGGCTTTCCAGTTTGCCCGCTGTAACTTTCCCTACGCCGGGGATTTTTCCAAGCGGTAAGGTTTGCAAAAATGCTGGAATCTCCTCGGGAGTGATCAAGAACTGCCCGTTAGGTTTATTGAGGTCAGAGGCAATTTTGGCGAGGAATTTAACCGGTGCAATACCAGCCGATGCGGTGAGATTAAGTTCATCTGAAATAGTCTGGCGAATTTCCCTGGCCATGAGAGTTGCAGAACCATGGCAGTTCGGGCTATCAGTGACATCCAGATAAGCCTCATCAAGTGACAGCGGTTCGATAAGCGTTGTGTAGCGGCTAAAAATTTCCCGGATATGATTTGAAGCTTCTTTGTAAGCATCAAAACGTCCAGGAAGCAGTGTCAGATGTGGGCATAACTTGAGAGCCATTGCAGTCGACATCGCGCTGTGCACACCAAATTTTCTAGCGGGATAATTTGCCGTACTAATGACACCGCGCCTTTTCGCACTACCTCCAATAGCTATCGGAATATCCCGCAGAGTTGGGTTATCACGCATTTCTACGGCGGCAAAAAAGCAGTCCATATCGACATGAATGATTTTACGCATACTTGTTCGCACCAGTTATATTACTGGATAAGTATACAGTTAAAATAATTAAGGAGGAAAGTCTTCAATGGAAAGAAAACCTCCCGACGATGCGGGAGGTTTTACTGGTTTACAGGATGCGGTTCTGCTGAAGTTTTGCTTGCCGCTCAGCCCTTGCGATACGCTTCTTACGAGCATCACAGGGTTCAGGGCAGTTACAAACTTTCTCCATGCCTAACGCGGCAATACCACCACAGCTACCCTGAAGCGATTTGCGCTTCACAATAACGCCCAGTGACATTCCAAAGATCACCAGTAGAAAAATAACGAAGGTGGCTAAAAATACTGTCAGCATAAACGCTCCTGTCAGCCGCCAAAGTCATCTAGCATGATGTTGTCATCCTCAACACCCAAATCTTTGAGCATTTTGATAACCGCGGCATTCATCATAGGTGGCCCACACATATAGAACTCACAATCTTCTGGTGCCGGATGGCTACGAAGATAGTTTTCAAGCAATACGTTGTGGATGAAGCCGGTGTAACCAGTCCAGTTGTCTTCTGGTTGCGGATCTGAGAGCGCCACATTGAACGTGAAGTTCGGGTTTTCCTGAGCCAGTTTTTCAAACTCTTCTTCGTAGAACATCTCACGCGAAGAGCGAGCACCGTACCAGAAACTCATTTTTCGCGTGCTATGAAGACGTTTAAGCTGGTCAAAAATGTGTGATCGCATTGGTGCCATACCTGCACCACCGCCGATGAACACCATTTCAGCGTCCGTCTCTTTAGCAAAGAACTCACCAAATGGACCGGATATTGTCACTTTGTCGCCCGCTTTTAACGACCATATATATGAGGACATAATCCCCGGAGGCGCATCAGGCACATTCGGCGGCGGAGTAGCGATACGCACGTTCAGCATGATAATGCCTTTCTCATCTGGATAGTTAGCCATTGAGTAAGCGCGAACGCATGGCTCTTTAACCACCGACTTGAAGCGGAACAGATTAAACTTATCCCAGTCGCCACGGTATTCCTGAGGAACATCGAAGTCCTGGTAGTTAACCTCATGCGGTGGACTTTCAATCTGGATATAGCCACCAGCACGGAACGGCACAACATCACCATCAGGGATACGCAGTTTGAGCTCTTTAATGAAGGTGGCTTTGTTATCATTAGAGATAACTTCACACTCCCATTTCTTAACACCAAAGATCTCCTCTGGCAGCTCAATTTTCATGTCCTGCTTAACAGCAACCTGGCAGGCAAGACGGCAACCTTCTTTCGCTTCACGCTTGGTGATATGCGAAAGCTCAGTAGGCAGAATATCACCACCGCCCTCTTTTACGGTCACGCGGCATTGCCCGCAAGAACCACCGCCACCACAAGCCGAGGAGATGAAAATCCCCTGACTTGAGAGTGTGTTGAGCAGCTTATCACCCGCGGGTGCATGAAACTGTTTGTCTGCTTCGTTGTTAATCTCAATCAGCACATCGCCGGAGTTAACGAGCTTTGACTTGGCAAACAAAATCAACAGCGCCAGAGCCAAAACAATTAGCGTGAACATCACCACGCCAAGAATAATTTCCATACGTTTTCGCCCTTATAGCTGCACACCGGAGAATGACATAAAGCCCAGTGCCATCAATCCAGTGGTGATAAAGGTAATTCCTAAGCCACGCAATCCTGCGGGCACATTGGCATATTTCATCTTCTCGCGGATCCCTGCCATCGCGACAATTGCCAGCATCCAACCCACACCTGAGCCGATACCATAAACAATTGATTCACCGAAGCTATAGTCACGCTGCACCATAAACGACACGCCACCAAAGATCGCGCAGTTAACGGTGATGAGCGGCAGGAAGATACCTAACGCGTTGTAGAGAGCCGGGAAGAAACGATCGAGGATCATTTCGAGGATTTGTACCAGAGCGGCGATCACACCAATGAAGGTAATGAAGTTAAGGAAGCTAAGGTCAACACCTTCGACCAGCGCGCCGTCACGAAGAATCAGGTTATAAACAAGATTGTTCGCCGGAACGGCAATCCCTAAAACAACGGTCACCGCTACACCCAAACCGAATGCAGTGGAGACTTTCTTAGACACCGCCAGGAAGGTGCACATACCAAGGAAGAACGCGAGCGCCATGTTCTCAATAAACACTGCGCGAACAAACAGACTAATCATATGTTCCATAATCAGTTAGTCCTTTTCCTGTTGCGCAGGCTTAAGCGTACGCAAGGCCCAGATAAGCAGGCCGATAATAAAGAACGCACTTGGCGCGAGCAGGAACATACCGTTTGGCTGATACCAACCACCGTTCTGCACCGTTTCCAGTACCGTGATACCAAACAATTTTCCACTACCAATGAGTTCACGCAGGAAGCCAACCAGCAGCAATATCACACCATATCCCAAGCCATTACCGATGCCATCCATGAAGCTTGCCAACGGTGGCGACTTCATGGCGTAAGCTTCAGCACGCCCCATAACGATACAGTTAGTGATGATCAGGCCGACGAAGACCGAAAGCTGCTTGGAAATCTCGTAGGCGTAAGCACGCAGAATCTGATCCACAACGATAACCAACGAAGCAATGATCGCCATCTGCACGATGATTCGCACACTGTTTGGGATCAGATTGCGGATCATCGAAATGAACATGCTGGAAAATGCCGTTACCACGGTTACTGCGATGGTCATAACGAATGCAGTTTCCAGTTTCGTGGTCACTGCCAGCGCCGAACAGACCCCGAGTATTTGCAAGGCAATCGGGTTGTTATCCACCAAAGGACTCACCAGTACCCGTTTGACCTCTTTCATGTCTGAAATATCAGCCATTGTTGAGCGCTCCTTCACGAACGTGTTTCAGGAACGGGCCAAAACCAAGTTCACCCATCCAGAAATCAAAAGTGTGTTGTACCCCGTTTGCCGTCAGTGTGGCACCGGATAAACCATCTACCCCATACTCATCCCCCTGACGTGCACCACCTTTCACTAAGCGGATCGCTGGCTGCCCATTGTCATCAAGCAGTTTTTTACCAATCCACTGCGCACGCCAGTTCGGGTTTTCAACCTCACCACCCAGACCTGGGGTCTCACCCTGATCATAGTAAGTAATGCCTTTTACCGTACGGCCATCGGTTTGCAGAGAAACAAAGGCATACATCATCGACCACAAGCCTTTGCCATAAACTGGCAACACGACTTCCTGCACTTTATTTTGCTCATCACGCACCAGATAAATTTCGACGATATTGCTGCGCTGCTTTATCCCGGCACGGTCGTCACTTGAATCAAGCGTGATGCTCTGTGTTGGATCACGGAGTGCTGCAGCCTGGTCAAATTTTGAGGAATTTTTATCCAGTAGTTCACCACTCTTTAGGTCTAACAAGCGCGGTGTAATGCGTGACTCATAGATTGATTTGACATCTTCGCCGGTCATTTTGGGTGTTGCTAAGCCTGCAACATCCAGGATGTTACGTTGCTTATCGAGCGCTTTCTGCTCTTGCTGGCGAGCTTTAAGCCCTACAGCCGAGCCTGCCACCACGACGGAACACACCAGGCAAAGCACCAGCACCACCAGCAGTGTTCTGCCGATGCTATCGTTACTTTTCACTTCAGCCACGCGACTTCCTCCGCTTGATATTGGCCTGCACCACCAGGTAATCGAACAGTGGCGCAAAGAGGTTGGCGAACAAGATCGCCAGCATCATCCCTTCTGGATAGGCTGGGTTGACGACACGAATCAAGACACACATCACCCCGATGAGTGCCCCGTACCACCATTTACCTTTGTTGGTAAACGAGGCAGAAACAGGGTCGGTCGCCATGAACATCATGCCGAAGGCAAAACCACCCAGCACCATATGCCAGTACCACGGCATAGCAAACAGCGGGTTAGTTGCAGAACCGATGAAGTTAAACAGGGTGGCTGTCGCAATCATGCCGAGCATCACCCCCGCGACAATGCGCCAGGAAGCCACGCGGCCAAACAGAATAATCGCACCACCAATCAGAATCATCAGTGTTGAAACTTCACCAATCGAACCAGGAATGTTGCCAAGGAAAGCATCCATCCATGTGACAGGTTGACCGGTTCCTACATTCACCAGGCCTTCGCTACCGCCGTTCGCCCACTGGGAAAGAGGAGTTGCACCTGAGAAACCATCTGCCGCAGTCCACACCAAATCACCTGAAATCTGCGCAGGGTATGCGAAGAACAGGAAGGCGCGGCCAGCTAATGCCGGGTTTAGGAAGTTACGGCCTGTTCCACCGAAGATCTCTTTAGCGATAACCACACCGAAAGTGATACCGAGTGCGGCTTGCCAAAGTGGTAGCGTTGGAGGAACCACCAGCGCAAACAGAATAGAAGTGACAAAAAAGCCTTCGTTAACTTCATGTTTGCGGATGATCGCAAACATGACTTCCCAAAAACCACCCACCAAAAATACAGTGATGTAGATTGGCAGGAAGAAGACCGCCCCGAGGGTCATCATGCTGAGCCAGCCAGCATCCGGCGTAAAGTTCACTCCGAGCCATTGGGCAACAACATAATGCCAGTCAGATGAAATCACCTGTTGGAGCTGTTCTGCACCGTACATTTTGTTCAGTGCGGGAATGGTTTGTAGCCCGACGTTGTACATGCCCCAGAACATGGCTGGGAATACCGCAAACCACACCAGGATCATCATGCGTTTCAGATCGATAGCATCACGAACATGGGAAGCTCCAGGCGTAACGATGCCTGGTGTATAGAACAATGTCGCCGTAGCTTCAAAGAGTGGGTAGTATTTTTCTAGCTTTCCGCCTTGAGTGAAATGCGGCTCTAGTTTTTCAAATAAATGCTTCAAGCCCATGACTTATCCTTCCTGCTCGATGCGGGTTAACACCTCGCGTAGCACTGGACCGTATTCATACTTCCCAGGGCAAACATAGGTACAAAGCGCTAAATCTTCTTCATCCAGCTCCAGACACCCCAACGCCTGAGCGCTGTCGGTATCCCCCGCCAGTAAATCGCGCAATAACATCGTTGGCAGAATATCCAGCGGCATCACACGTTCATAGTTGCCGATTGGCACCATTGAGCGCTCACCACCATTGGTATCTGTTGAGAAGTTAAAGAGTTTCCGCTTCAGGAAGTGGCCGACGGTGGTACGGGTAATTGAATATTTATCAGCACCCGGCATAACCCAACCAAATAGCTCTTTTTCACGCCCTTCTTTCAGCACGGTAACCTGCAGGTGGAAACGACCAAGCCAGGCTAGCGGACCAGCAGCCATTGTTCCACTTAACACCGAACCCGAAACAACGCGGTTTTCGCCTTCTTCCAGCTCACCCGCCGTAAGCACATCGAGCGAAGCACCCAGGCGCGTGCGAATCAGGCGCGGCTTTTTAACCTGCGGGCCAGCTAACGCAATAACGCGTTCGGTCCACAGCTCGCCTTCCACGAACAATTTGCCAATGGCAATCACATCCTGGTAATTCAGGTGCCAGACCATTTTTTGCAAACTAACCGGTTCGAGGAAGTGGATGTGTGTGCCCACTAACCCAGCGGGATGAGGGCCAGCAAACTCATTGAAAGTCACTTGCCCAACAGGATGACCACCGAGCTTACCGCCCCCCGCCTGACAGACGTGGACTTTGCCATCCGTCAATCGGGATAGCAGGGTTAAACCGGCGTCAAACATTTCGCGGTGGGCGCGAATAATGGGTTGTGGGTCAGCCGCCAGCGGATTGGTGTCGATAGCGGTGACAAAAATGGCGGCAGGAACGCTTGCGGGTTGTGGGGCTTTGCTGAATGGACGAGTCCGCAGCGCAGTCCACAAACCGGAAGCTAATAATTGCGACTGAACGGTCTCACGCGGCAGTTTGGCAAGGCTGTCTGGTGCAAAACGTTCGAAAACGACCTGCTCATCACCTTGAACCTCAATAACCAGAGATTGCAGCACTCGACGCTCGCCACGGTTAATCGCTTTTACCGTTCCACTTGCAGGTGCAGTAAAGAGTACGCCTGGGTTCTTTTTATCTTCGAAGAGTGGCTGGCCTTTCAATACCTTGTCGCCCTCTTGCACCAGCATAGAAGGACGCATGCCCACATACTCTTCACCGAGCAGGGCCACTAAGGGTATCGCTGGGCCGTCATGAATTTGCTGTTCCGGCAAACCGGCAATAGGCAAATCCAGACCTTTTTTGATTTTTATCATAAGGTTATCACGTTTAAAATTGGCTTAAACATACCGACAAAAACTGTAGCCGACAACGGATGGGTCGAAACAGGGTTCAACCGATGCGACACATAAGGCAGATTAAAAATGGAAACGCATCCGTTCACTATTGCGAGAGGGAGTGCTAAGTCGCCCTTATGATCGGGACAACTGACTTATGGATAGTTTCCGTTCTAATCCGCAGGTCAACATTCGCGGGGGATTTTAGCATCAATAGGGCCTGGAATGGCGAGAAATCGACACTCCGATATGCAGCAATGCGAGCTGTTACGCAAAAAGTTAACTTACAGGGTTTATCTATTATCAGATAAACGTTAGATATGTTGCTAAATGCTTCGTATCAAGCTTGCGAAAATTCATAACGGTGCTAATGTTGAGCGCTCCTAATCCAGAGCATTCTGATTTCGGGTCTCTTATTTTGCCGTCCTGGCATTTGGTATAAGTCTTATCAAGGAATAAAGCAGTATGCGTAAGATCGCACTCATTATTGCGATGCTTCTGATACCGTGCATGTCGTTTGCCAGCTTATTGAGCGGCAATACGTCAACCACGCCTGTCAGCAAAGAATTCAAGCAACAACTTATGGGCTCTCCTGTTTATATTCAGATATTTAAGGAAGAGCGCACACTAGAGCTATACGTAAAGATGGGCGAACAGTTCCAACTGCTCGACAGCTATAGCATCTGTAACTATTCCGGTGGGTTAGGTCCAAAACAGCGTCAGGGTGATTTTAAGAGTCCTGAAGGTTTTTATAACGTGACCCGCAACCAGCTCAAACCTGATAGCCGCTTTTATAAAGCCATTAACATCGGCTTCCCAAATGAGTTTGATCGCTCACATGGTTATCAAGGCCAATATCTGATGATTCACGGTGCTTGCGTGTCTGTTGGCTGCTATGCCATGACTGACAGCAACATTGATGAGATTTTCCAGTTTGTTACCGGGGCACTGGTGTTCGGCCAGCCAAGCGTGCAAGTTAGCATTTATCCGTTCCGCATGACTGACGCCAATATGGAACGCCACAAGTATTCGTACTACATCAACTTCTGGAAACAACTGAAGCCGGGCTATGACTACTTTACGGCAAATCACCAGCCACCAGGCGTTTCTGTTATCAGCGGTAATTACGTGATTAGTAAGCCGGTTGTGCCAACGACACAACCACAGCTGGCATCAAACTACGCGCTCCCCGAGACAAAATAATTCCGACTCACCTGGTGCAATCTTGTGCCAGGTTTCGTTTCCTGTCAGAGGTTGAGTCGCGATGACCGTGACCACATCATTGAGTGTGGTCTCTTCCTGAAAATCGATTTCCACATCCTGGTCCAACAGTTTTGCCACGCCAAAGGGTGCCCGTCGGGTTATCCAGTACAGGTTCGTGGAACAGAACGCCATCACGTAGCGCCCATCCGACAACAACATATTAAACACACCTTTCTCGCGCAATTGCCCCGCAAGTTCGGTGATGTAACGGAACACTGCCTGCATATTGCCAGGCGTTCGTGGATAACGTTGTGTCAGCTTATGCAGCAGCCAGCAAAATGCTTGTTCACTGTCAGTTTCACCGATTGGACGGAACGGCCCGGTATCAAGAGAGCGATGACCTTTAAGCTGGCCATTGTGGGCATAAGTCCAGTTACGGCCCCATAGTTCACGCGTAAACGGATGGGTATTCTCGAGCGCCACTTTACCGCGGTTTGCCTGACGAATATGTGCGACTACTGAACAGGATTTGATCGGATAATCCTGCACAAGTTTAGCAATGGGTGAATTAAAGCTGGGTTGCGGATCTTTGAACGTGCGGCAACCTTTACCTTCATAAAAGGTAATTCCCCAGCCATCTTTATGTGGCCCTGTTCCACCGCCACGCTGTACCAACCCAGTAAAACTAAAGCAAATATCCGTTGGTACGTTGGCGCTCATCCCGAGCAGTTCGCACATATTAACCTCCCACTACTCATTCTTTTGTTTTCACCTTCTCCCTGGGAAGAAGGCAGGGATGAGGGCGACCCGAACCTGAGGGCAAACTCAATATTCAGGTGCCATCTTTTCCCCCTCACCCTAACCCTCTCCCTGATGGAGAGGGAACAAGATCAGGCAGAACTTAAGCTTTAACCATCTCTTTTTCGATAAGCTGGATCAGGATGTGAATCACTTTAATGTGAATTTCCTGAATGCGGTCAGCGTAACCAAAGTGCGGAACGCGAATTTCAACATCCGCAGCGCCATCCATTTTGCCACCGTCTTTCCCGGTCAGGGTAATGACTTTCATGCCTTTCGCACGCGCAGCTTCAATGGCTTTAATCACGTTGCCGGAATTACCTGAAGTGGAGATCCCCAGCAGCACGTCACCTTCACGCCCAACCGCTTCAATGTAACGAGAGAATATATACTCGTAGCCAAAATCGTTGCTCACACAAGAGATGTGGCTGACATCAGAAATAGCGATTGCCGGGTAGCCTGGGCGGTTTTCACGGTAGCGACCTGTCAGTTCTTCAGCAAAGTGCATTGCATCGCAATGTGAGCCGCCGTTACCGCATGACAGCACTTTGCCGCCTGCTTTGAAGCTATCAGCCAGCAGTACTGCTGCACGCTGAATCGCGTGAATGTTAGCGTCATCTTTCAGGAAGTTAGCCAGTGTTTCTGCTGCTTCATTCAATTCGTTACGAATAAGATCCTGGTACATGAGGATGTCCTTCAGCATTTTTCGATTGATTAACCCAAGCAGTTTACCGGATAGCGCGAGAAGCGCCATAACCTCCTTCTTTTGCAGTTCTGTGCGGTAACAATGTGAGCAAGGTTGTAATTATTTTGTGAACATATTGCTAAAAAAAACCACATGAACTAAAACCAATACATCCAAGTGGTCAGACCTCCTACAAGCAAGGGAGTTTCCTATATGTTGATTTTGAGTATTGTTGCAACGGTTGTTCTCCTCGGTGTGCTTTTCTATCACCAGGTCAATTTACTGCTCAGTAGCGCAATTTTGCTGGTGTGGACGGCAGCGCTTGGTTTCGCCGGTATCTGGTCAATCTGGGTGCTCGTTCCGCTGGCGATAATTCTGGTGCCGTTCGTCTTTACACCAATGCGTAAATCTTTAATTTCCGCTCCGGTATTCCGTAGCTTCCGTAAAGTCATGCCACCAATGTCACGTACTGAAAAAGAGGCTATCGACGCCGGTACAACCTGGTGGGAAGGTGACTTGTTCCGCGGTAAACCAGACTGGGAAAAACTGCATAACTACCCGCAGCCAAAACTGACTGAAGAAGAACAAGCCTTTATCGATGGCCCGGTTGAAGAAGCCTGCCGCCTGGCGAATGACTTCCAAATCACACACGAAATGGCAGATTTACCGCCAGAGTTGTGGGCTTATTTAAAAGAACATCGCTTCTTCGCGATGATCATCAAGAAAGAGTACGGCGGCCTGGAGTTTTCTGCTTACGCGCAATCTCGCGTACTGCAAAAACTGTCTGGTGTTTCCGGCATTCTGGCGATTACCGTAGGTGTGCCTAACTCATTAGGTCCAGGCGAACTGCTGCAACATTACGGTACTGAAGAACAGAAAGATCATTACCTGCCACGCCTGGCTCGTGGGCAAGAAATCCCTTGCTTTGCATTAACCAGCCCAGAAGCCGGTTCTGATGCAGGCGCGATTCCTGATACCGGCGTGGTTTGCATGGGCGAATGGCAAGGTCAGCAAGTTCTCGGCATGCGTCTGACCTGGAACAAGCGCTACATCACGCTGGCACCTATTGCCACTGTTCTGGGGCTGGCATTTAAATTGTCGGATCCGGACCATTTGCTGGGCGATGAAGAAGAACCAGGCATTACCTGTGCGTTAATTCCAACTCACACTCCGGGAGTGGAAATTGGTAAACGCCACTTCCCGCTCAATGTGCCATTCCAGAACGGTCCAACTCGCGGTAAAGACATTTTCGTACCGATTGATTACATCATCGGTGGTCCGAAAATGGCCGGTCAGGGCTGGCGTATGCTGGTGGAATGTCTGTCCGTTGGCCGCGGTATTACACTGCCTTCCAACTCTACCGGTGGTTTGAAATCTGTGGCGATGGCAACGGGTGCTTATGCTCATATCCGCCGTCAGTTCAGAATCTCTATCGGCAAAATGGAAGGGATTGAAGAGCCACTGGCACGTATCGCGGGTAACGCGTATGTGATGGATGCAGCCGCTTCACTGGTGACCTACGGCATCATGCTTGGCGAAAAACCAGCGGTTCTGTCTGCCATCGTGAAGTATCACTGTACCCATCGTGGCCAACGCGCCATTTTGGATGCGATGGATATTGTCGGCGGTAAAGGCATTATGCTGGGCAATTCTAACTTTGTGGCACGAGCTTATCAGGGCGCACCTATCGCCATTACCGTGGAAGGCGCAAACATCCTGACTCGCAGCATGATTATCTTCGGCCAGGGTGCTATTCGTTGCCATCCGTATGTTCTGGATGAAATGACGGCGGCGCAAAACAATGACGTTAACGCGTTCGATAAGTTGTTGTTCAAACATATCGGCCACGTCGGCAGTAACAAAATGCGCAGCCTGTGGCTGGGTCTGACCAACGGCCTGACCAGCGCCACACCGACTAACGATTCAACCAAACGCTACTATCAGTATATGAACCGGCTGAGTGCCAACCTGGCGTTGCTGTCTGATGTATCGATGGCCGTGTTAGGCGGTAGCCTGAAGCGCCGTGAACGTATCTCGGCTCGTCTGGGTGATATTCTGAGCCAGCTGTACCTCGCTTCTTCAGTACTGAAACGTTATGACGACGAAGGCCGTAACGAAGCGGATCTGCCGCTGGTTCACTGGGGCGTTCAGGATGCGTTGTATCAGGCAGAACAGGCGATTGACGATCTGCTGCGTAACTTCCCGAATGCGTTCGTGGCTGGCATGTTGCGTGTGGTTATCTTCCCACTTGGCCGCCGTTACGATGCACCATCGGACAAGCTGGATCATAAACTGGCGAAGATCATGCAGATCCCATCAGCGACACGTTCACGCATTGGTCGCGGTCAGTATCTGACGCCAAGCGAGTTCAACCCGGCAGGTCTGCTGGAAGAAGCACTGATGGACGTAATGGCTGCCGAGCCAATCCATCTGCGCATCTGCAAAGAAACCGGGCATAACCTGCCATTCACTCGCCTGGATGAACAAGCGAAACAGTGGCTGGCGGAAGGCAAAATCAACGCAGACGAAGCGGCGATCCTTACCAAAGCCGAAGCAAGCCGTCTGCGCAGTATTAATGTCGATGAGTTCGAACCGGAGGAGCTGGCAACCATGCCAGTAAAGGTGCCGGAAAAGCATCGTAAGATTGAAGCCGCATAACACTCGATAGTTTAAAAAACCCCGTTCGCGGGGTTTTTTATTGCCCAACAAAAGGCAGTTAACTCATGCTAAAGTGAATGAAAGACTGTTTATCATGAGGCTTCCGATTGTGTCTGGTTTGAAAATTACCGTTCTGCAACAACCGCTAGTCTGGATGGATGGCGCAGCCAACTTACGTCAGTTCGATGTGCTGTTAGATGGCATTCATGGCCGTGACCTGATTGTCTTGCCGGAAATGTTCACCACCGGTTTTGCCATGGAAGCCGCCACTCAGTCGCTCGCCGAAGAGGAAGTGATTGACTGGATGCAGTTTAAAGCCCAGCAAACGCAGGCGATGATTGCCGGAAGCGCAGCGCTGCAAACTGAACGCGGACCGGTGAACCGCTTTCTTCTTGTTCAGCCGGACGGCAAAGTCCATTTCTACGATAAACGTCATTTATTCCGCATGGCGGATGAGCATCATCATTATCAGGCGGGTGAAGAGCGCGTTGTGGTCGAATGGCGTGGTTGGCGTATTTTGCCGCAGGTCTGTTATGACTTGCGTTTCCCGGTATGGTCACGCAATCGCAACGATTATGACTTAGCCCTGTATGTCGCAAACTGGCCAGCACCACGTTCGCTGCACTGGCAAAGTTTGCTGATCGCTCGTGCGATTGAAAACCAGGCGTATGTTGCTGGCTGTAACCGTGTCGGCACTGATGGAAACGGGCATCATTACCGTGGCGACAGCAAAATTATTAACCCGCAAGGCGACATTCTGGCAAATGGTGAAGCCCATAAAGCGATGCGCCTGGATGCCGATTTGTCGCTGATTGCCTTGCAGGAATACCGTGAGAAATTCCCTGCCTGGCAGGATGCCGATCCGTTTATCCTTTAGTATTAGCTTCCCCGATACGTCGACCACGACCACGGGGAAATCAAAAATGGCAGGTGATAATGCCCGCCATTTTGCGTAATCACGAAATCGATTTGCGCGGAGGGATACAACGTTTCTCTGTTCGTCGCCGCAAAATACTGGCCGATTTCTGCAGTCAGACGATAGCGCCCTGCCGCTAATGGCGATTGAGTGAAATCCTTCAAACGCCCATCAACATCCGTAACACCCTGAGCGATAATTACCCAGGTTTCTGCGTCCTGTTGTTCCAGGCGAATCACCACATTGACCGCCGGTTTTCCCAACGCAGTATCCAGAATATGCGTACTCAATTGGCTCATTGTGCAAACACTCCTTCCAGACGCAACAAGGTGATTTGGCGTAGTTGTTCCAGAGCTTCCACTTCTTCTTCCACGGCGGAGTTTTTCAGGCGGCGGTAGAGTTCACCCAGAATTTCTTCACCGCAGCGCCCCTTGGCGCGAATCAAAAACACGCGCCCAAACTGCGCTTCGTATTCGGTATTTCCCTGCGCCAGAGCCACAATTAACGCACTCTTTTGCCCATCAACAGCGGATTGTTCATTTTTTGAAAGCGCCGCTTCTTTGCTGTTGCCTTGCGCCTTTTCGCCAATCCGTGGATGGGCGCTCAGCGCCTGATTCAGCTCAGTCGTTCCCCAGTCATCGGTCAATTGCGCAGCATAATGCTGCAACACGTCGATGGCTGAAAATGGCCGCGCAGCCACTAAATGCTCAGCCCACGCGGGTATCGCAACGCATGGCGTGATAAGGCTAAGCGCTTCATGCTCTGGCGCTTCGTTAAATTCTGCCAAAGCATTTTTCGCAGCCAGCGCGATCACCGTTTGCGTATAAGCCTGAACTGCCTGCATCACATCCGCTTCCATCACCGACTCAGCCGGATGGTGGCTGATCCCGCGGTCACAACGCACAAACAACATGCCTGAAGGCCAGCATTCAGCAACCGCAATGGCATCATGCCCTGCCCCACTTGGTAGCGACAAACTGCGGCCTTGCACCGTAGTAATTGCGGAACTTAGCTGCTGCTGTAAATGAACATCACATGGCGTCGCCGGAATCGAATAATAGGTTTCAGCACTGAACGCAACTTCACGCGAGGCGGCGATTTTATCGGCCTCGTTTAAGAGATTTTCCAGCAACGCTTCGAGGTCAGAATCTCGCGGGCTGCGGATATCCAGAGTGAGTTGAACTTCACCGGGGATGACATTCGCCGCACCGGGTAAACATTGTAGCGACCCGATAGTGGCGACAATGTCTGGGGCATAAGCGCGCGCTGCACTTTCAACGAAGGTCATCCAGGCCACCGCCGCCGCAAGCGCATCTTTACGAATCACCATTGGCACCGTGCCTGCATGCCCTGCTTCACCCGTGAAGCGGCACTTTAAACGACGAGCGCCGTTGATGGCTGTTACCACGCCAAGTGCCAGGTTTTCACGCTCCAGCACCGGCCCTTGTTCAATGTGTAACTCAAGATAAGCGCTGAATTCTTCCGGGCGACGTGCCGCACTGTGAATCCGCGACGGATCAATACCTGCATTCACTAACGCCTGAGCAACACTGATTCCCGCTGCATCTTCACAGGCTAGCCAATTATCCGGCCATGTTCCGGTAATCCCACGGCTCCCCAACAACGTGATACCAAAACGCGTCCCTTCTTCATCAGCAAAGCCGACGATTTCAATCGCCTGCTCAAGCTGGAGATCGTGCTGATACAAGAAGGCGACAACTTCCAGTGCGCTTAACACCCCTAACATGCCATCGTAACGCCCGGCATTGCGCACGGTATCCAGATGTGACCCTAGCAAAATCGCCTGAGCACCTTCTCTTGCACCTTCGTAGCGCCCGCAAATATTCCCTACCGCATCCTGCCAGGTGGTCATTCCGACCTGTTCCATCCAACTGGCGACCAAATGGTTGGCACGTAAATGTTCGGTTGAAAGGTAGACACGCGTTAACTGGCCCGGGGTTTCGCTAATTTGCGCCAGCTCATCTGCTCGCTGCATGACGCGTTTCGCGGCCAGACTTGCCTGTACGGCATTCATCGCAAGTTTTACCATCAGCGATTTTCCTGAGAATAGACATCCCACGCCGCCTGCATTGCAGCCCCTTGCGTCGTTTTAAAACCGAGGCGATTCAAGACGGCTTCAAGCGCGGTCAACGTTTGCATCACGCAATCTTTACGCGCGTTATAACCCATGCTGCCAATGCGCCAGATTTTGCCTTGAAGCGGGCCGAAAGAGGTGCCGATTTCGATATGGAAATCATCCAGCAGCATTTTGCGCACTTCTTCGCCGTGGACGACAGATGGGATCACCACGCCCAGTACGTTATTCATTTTATGTTGCAGATCGCCGAAGGTTTCCAGACCCATGCCCTGAATCCCGGCCACCAGCGCACGTCCGTGCAACTCGTGGCGAGCGATGCCCACATCCAGACCTTCTTCGAGAATAATGCGCGCGCATTCACGTGCGGCGAACAGCATGCTGGTGGCTTCAGTATGGTGGTTGAGGCGTTCCGGTCCCCAGTAATCCATCACCATGCCGAGATCGAAATAATTCGAGTAGATCATTTCGTCATCGCCATCCTGGTGTGCAGAGGTGCGGATCCCTTCTTCGATACATTTACGGCGGCGAATCACTTGTTCCATTTGCGGGCTGAGAGTGATGGGAGAACTACCAGATGGGCCGCCAAGGCATTTTTGCAGCCCCGCCGAAACGGCATCTAATCCCCATGCGTCGGTTTCCAGCGCGTTGCCGCCAAACGAAGCGGTCGCATCGGTATAGAACAACACGCCGTGGCGGCGGCAGATTTCGCCCAGTTCAGCCAATGGCTGCAACATAGTCGTAGAAGTGTCGCCCTGAACGGTCAGCAGTAAACGGGGTTTAACACTTTTGATAGCATCTTCGATTTGGTCAGGTGTAAACACTTCGCCCCACGGCACTTCGATGGTGTGAACTTCAGCGCGGCAGCGGCGGGCAATTTCACATAGCAGATGACCAAAACGCCCAAACACCGGCACCAGCACTTTGTCACCAGGCCGAATAGCCGAAAGTAGAATTGCTTCAATGCCGGAACGGGAAGTGCCGTCTACCAGCATCGTCCAGCGGTTTTGGGTACGGAAAAGCTCGCGATACAGCACCATCACTTCATTCATATAGCCGGTCATGACCGGGTCATATTGCCCAATTAACTGGCTCGCCATGGCGCGTAATACACGCGGATCGGCATTAATGGGTCCCGGCCCCATCAATAAACGATGAGGTGGATTAATTTGTGTGAAGTGCTGAATATCGAACATGGCATTTCCTTTTATTCTGCGTGAAACAAAAGATTCTTAATGAAAATATTCTGCAACTAATGTGCCACCAATTTTTGTGAAAGACAAAAGAAGAAAAGAGACAGATGACATACCTCTTCGTAGGTCGGATAAGCAGCAGCGTCATCCGACAAAAGCGGCGAAAATGGTGGATGACGCTACCGCTTATCCACCCTACAAAAACCCGTTCACTGACTCTTCATCTCTGAACCAGAATGGTTCCCATGATGCGTGCAAATGCACCACTAAAGTGCATTACCGTTGTTCCAGCTCATCCAGTTCGGAATACAACTCAGCAATATGATGAATACGCTGGCGACCGGTGGTAAGCGCCTCGTGGAGTACCGCATTAGACAACAAGTTCACCAGGCTCATCGCGCTGCTATAGCTATCAAAAGCTGAAACGCTATCAAGCGGTGCTGCAAAGTGCCAGCGGCAGAATGGCGTAAGACCTGAGCCTTGCGCTTCGCTCATTACCAGCAACGGTATCTGGCGCTTATGCAGGTTTGCCAGCAATGGCTTGATAATTCTCGGCCTTCTGCGAAACGCAATAGCAATAACGCAATCCTGCTCACTGATATCCACCACTTCTTCTGCCAGCGTCTGGCCCGGTTGCGGCAGTAACCAGACATCGTTGCGAGTCTGCAATAACTGTTGGCGCAAATGCGTCGCCACTGGCCATGAATTCCTTAAGCCAATGATGAAGATACGTTTTGAGGTATTAATCGCACTCACGACATCGGCAAATTGCTGCGTATCCAGCAGGCTAACCCACTGCGTCAGGTTGGCCATTTCTTGCTTATAATGTCGTGCTAATAAGGTGTTTCCCTGCACTGCATCGCGGTTTTCTGTCAGCGGCATTCCGCTCTGGCGCAAGGTACGTAACTCTTCACGCATATCTTTGTAACGGTCATAGCCCAAACGCTTAAATAAACGGCTAACCGTGGCTTTTGATACGCCAGAAAGGCGAGCAAGTTCCGCGCTGTTGTAGCTAATCAGGTCGTCAAAATGATCGAAAATAAATGTGGCAACACGTTGTTCTTGCGGAGAAAGCTGCTCATATGTCGCTCTTAAACGCTCATCTAATTGTTTCATTATGACCTCTGTAACTTTTGTTTCACTCGAGCCTGGCACAGTGAAATCAATCGCGTCAACCTGGAACATCTTTTGCTTAAAGATAACCCCGTCTTCCATTCTGAGAGATAACACGATGATGCAAAGCAATATGGCACCTTCCGGCATGGCGGTGACTCCGCACCATTTGGCCAGTGAATCCGCATTATCCGTGCTACGCCACGGGGGGGACGCCATCGAAGCGATGGTCGCGGCGGCGGCAACTATCGCCGTAGTTTATCCGCATATGAATGGTATTGGCGGGGATGGCTTTTGGTTGATCGTGCCGCCAGAAGGCGAACCGATTGCCATTGATGCCAGCGGTGCAGCAGGTTCGCTTGCCTCACTGGAGTTTTACGCCGGTGAAAACGCAATCCCACATCGTGGCCCAAAAGCGGCATTAACCGTACCTGGCACGCTAAGTGGTTGGGACGAAGCGCTAAAAATTGCCGGGCAACTCGGTGGCGGGCAATTACCTCTCTCGCGTTTATTGGCTGACGCCATCCGCTATGCGGCAGATGGTATTCCGGTGACCCAATCTCAGGCGCTCGCCACACACAGTAAATATGACGAACTGGTTAACATCACCGGTTTTGCCGAAACCTTTCTGGAACGAGGCGAAATCCCACGCGCGGGCAGCCGGTTTACTCAACCACGGCTGGCCGAAACGCTGACACGCCTGACCGTTGAAGGGCTTGATAGCTTTTATCGCGGGCCATTAGCCACACTGCTTGCCGAAGAACTCGCTGATTTAGGGATGCCGATTAACTTACAGGACCTCGCCGCCCAGCGTGCAAAACGCCGTATTCCGCTGCATCTGCACCACCAGCAGGGTGAGATTTATAATATGACACCGCCAACGCAGGGCCTGGTTTCACTGGCGATTCTGGGGATCACCGACCATTTAGAGATGGCGCAAGCCAACGAAACCCAAACGGTTCACCGTATCGTCGAGGCCACTAAAAAAGCCTTCGCCCTGCGCGACAAATACATCACCGATCCTCGTCATATCACGACATCAATCCAAAGCCTGTTAGATCCCGCGCCACTTGCGGCGCTGGCCGCAGAAATTGATGACGGTAAAGCCGCAAACTGGGGAACCGGAAAAGGCCCTGGCGACACTGTCTGGATGGGCGTGATTGATAGCAGCGGCCTGGCCGTTTCGTTTATTCAAAGCATTTATCACGAGTTCGGAAGCGGCGTGGTTCTGCCAAAAAGCGGTGTGCTGTGGCAAAACCGTGGCGCAGCCTTCAGCCTCAACCCCGATAGCCTGTTAAGTCTTGCGCCCGGTAAACAGCCGTTTCACACCCTGAATCCGGCAGCGGCCCGCCTGGCTGATGGACGGACGATGGTGTATGGCTCGATGGGCGGCGACGGGCAACCGCAAACCCAGGCAGCTATTTTTACCCGCCATGTGATTCAGGGTATGCCGTTACAGGAAGCCGTTAGCGCCCCGCGCTGGTTACTGGGCAGAACCTGGGGGCAAGCCTCAGACAGCCTGAAATTAGAAGCCAGATTTAGCCAGGAGACTTTCGACACCCTGCGCCAGTTAGGGCATGAAGTTGAGTCTCTGCCAGATTTTAGTGAAGCCGTCGGCCATGCGGGTGCAATTGTGCGCTATACCAATGGCATGCTTGAAGGGGCTTACGACCCGCGCAGCAACGGCAGCGCGGCAGGATTTTAAGGAGGTAAAAATGACATTAAATTCTATCGACTGGCCCGCATACATCAAAGTCATGGAACAACTTCTCAACGTTCCACTCGATGAAGCACGCCGTAAAGAACTTGAAATACAACTGGCTCGCATGGAGACCCTGGCAGAACCGTTAATGGATTTTCCGCTACCGCAACGCCAGGAAGTCGCCGGAGTCTATAAATTATGAGCGAACTTTCCATTCGCGATATTCAGCAAGGATTAGCCAGCGGCGAGTTTTCAGCTCAGGAATTGGCCCGGCTTACACTGGAAAAAATCACACAGGCTAATCCCGAGATTAATGCTTTTACCGAAGTGACCGCGCAGCGTCTGCTACAAGAAGCCGAAGCCATTGATCAACAGTGCGCACGTGGTGAAACACTGCCGCCATTAGCGGGTGTGCCTTATGCGGTAAAAAATCTGTTTGATATTAAAGGGGTGACGACGCTGGCTGGCGCAGAACTGTTTAGCTCGCAACCCCCGGCAAATAGCGATGCATTTGCCATCAAACAACTGACTACTGCCGGAGCCATGCTTTCAGGCGCACTGAATATGGATGCCTACGCTTACGGTTTCACCACCGAAAATAGCTATTACGGCGCGACCCGCAACCCACATGATCTGGCACGAATTGCCGGAGGATCATCCGGCGGTTCTGCGGCTGCCGTCGCGGCTGGCATGGTGAACTTTACGTTGGGTACCGATACTAACGGATCGATTCGCGTGCCAGCTTCGCTGTGTGGTGTGCTCGGGCTAAAACCGACATTTGGGCGGCTTTCACGCAGCGGCAGCCAACCTTTTGTTGCCAGCCTCGATCATATTGGCCCGCTGGCGCGTAACGTCGACGATCTGGCTCGCGTGTACGATGCCCTTCAGGGCGCGGATCCAAGCGATCACTTTCAGTCCATACGCAGCATCGATCTGACCAGTGAAAAACTGCAACCGGCTGGAAGTTTGCGTTGCGCGGTTCTGGGCGGTTTTTTTGATGACTGGTGTGACGCCGACGCCAAAGCGGCGGTGACTCAGGTCGCTCACACTCTGGAGGCGCTCGAGTCTATTTCAATGCCGGAAGCTGAATTAGCACGCTCGGCGGCATTTTTGCTCTCGGCAGCCGAAGGGGGAAATCATTACTTGCCCGCATTGCGCGAGCACGCTGAACAGTTTGAGCTGAATTCCCGCGAGCGCCTTTTGGCTGGCGCCATGACGCCATCAGCCTGGTACACACAGGCACAAAGGTTTCGGGCATGGTTCCGTGATAAAACACTGCCGCTTTTCAAGCAATACGATCTGCTCATCGCACCCGCGACACCTTGCAGCGCCACGCTAATAGGCCAGCAAACAATGCGGATCAACGGGGCAGACCTTCCCGTCAAAGCCAGTATGGGAATGCTGACACAACCCATTTCCTTCCTCGGCCTGCCGGTTGTGACGGTGCCATTAGCCACTGCCCATGGCAGCCCAATTGGTGTGCAACTCATTGCCGCGCCCTGGCGAGAAGATATCTGCCTGAGAGCCGCCCATCAGCTTGAAATAAAGGGTATGCTGATGGGAAAACCCACCAGGTAAGGTAAATACTATGATGCGTGACAATATTGATCGTCCTGCCATCGTCAATGAGGTAAGCGCTGCGTTTTACCGCTACGAACAGGCGTTAATTAGCAACGATGTCGCCGTATTAGATGAATTATTTTGGTCCGATCCCCGCACCGTTCGCTACGGTGCCAGTGAAAATCTGTATGGAATCGACGAGATCAGAGCGTTCAGGAATACCCGCTCTACTCAGGGGTTAGAGCGGCTGTTGCAAAATACCACCATCACAACTTACGGTGATGACATGGCGGTGGCCAGCACTGAATTTACTCGCGAAGGCAGTGACAAAATTGGCCGCCAGATGCAGACCTGGGTCAAGTTCCCCTATGGCTGGCGGATAGTCGCCGCACACGTCAGTATCATGAGCTAAGCTGTGGGCGGGTAAACTCGTGTTACCCGCAGCCACTCAAATCAGCCTTTAAACGGATGCGTCTTCACCCAATGCTCGGCAATATCCTGACGGCGGCAAATCCACACATCATCATGCTGCTGCACATAATCCAGAAAACGTTGTAACGCCCTGAATCGCCCCGGACGCCCCAGTAAACGGCAGTGCATGCCGATAGACATCATTTTCGGCGCGGTTTCCCCTTCCTCGTACAACACATCAAAGCTGTCTTTCAGATAGGTATAAAACTGCTCGGCGGTATTAAAACCTTGCGCGGTGGCAAAGCGCATATCGTTGGCATCCAGGGTATATGGCACCACCAGATGCGGCTTGATGGAACCGTCGCTACAGGTCACTTCACTCCAGAATGGCAAGTCGTCGCCGTAATAATCGCTGTCGTAAAGGAAGCTGCCGTTTTCCGCCACCAGCCTGCGCGTGTTCGGGCTATCGCGGCCGGTATACCAACCCTGCGGCTTGCTGCCGAACAAATCCTCCAGGATTTCGATCGCCTGGTGCATATGCTGGCGTTCAGTCGCTTCATCGAGATTTTGATAGTGGATCCAGCGCCAGCCGTGGCTCACCACGTCGTAATCCGCCGCTTTAATCGCGGCGACGATTTCAGGATTTCGCGTCAGCGCCATTGCGACGCCGAAAATACTCATCGTCAGGCCGCGTTTTTGAAACTCATTGTGGATACGCCAGAAACCCGCGCGGGAACCATATTCGTACAGTGAATCCATCGACATATGGCGGTCGGGGAAGCTGGCGGCACCGATAATATCGGAGAGGAATTGTTCAGATCCGGCATCGCCATGCAGAACATGGTTCTCACCGCCTTCTTCAAAATTCAGCACAAACTGCACGGCGACTCGGGCGTTATTCGGCCATTGCGCATGAGGTGGTTTACCCGCATAACCTTTCATGTCACGCGGATAGTTCTCGGTAAAGTGATAGCGCTTATTTTTCGCTACTTCATTCATGGTTCGGTTCCTTATGAGCCGAGCCAGAACATCAACTCAGCATGTCAAAACAGCCTGATAACGGCTTTTTATTCGGATACGCGAGATCACCGTGTTTGCTGGTTCCAAGTCCAAGTGCGATGAGGGATTCCACCATTTTCACCGCAGCGGTGACGCCATCAATAACAGGAACACCCAATTCGGCCGTTAGCTCACGGGCAAGATTTGCCATCCCCCCGCAGCCAAGCACAATCGCCCCGCTGTTATCTTCTTTTATGGCCTGGATACAACGCTCGCGTACCTTCATCTGAGCAAGACCCGTGCCATCTTCTAATGCCAGAACCGGCAAATCGATGGCGTGCAGCGCGGCACAATGATGCTCAAACCCATACTGCCGAAGTAAATGACGGGCAATAATCACCGTTCGCGGCAAAGTGGTGACAATAGAAAAGCGCGTGGCAACCATTGTGGCGGTATGCATCGCAGCTTCGGCAATACCTATTACCGGCCCAGTTGCCAGTTCACGCGCGGCCAGCAAACCGGGGTCACCAAAACAGGCAATCACATGGCCGCTGACTCCCTGCTCTTTACCGCGTTTGATTTGCTCAAGAACTCCGATAGCAGCAATCGTTTCATCAAAATGTCCTTCTATCGATTCCACACCCTGTGAGGAGCAGACAGCAATAATCTCGCTGGTGTTTGCGGCTACGCTGCGAGCCGCTTCGGCGATAGTGTGGGTCATCGCCACATTGGTGTTGGGATTGACTACCTGAATCAAATGTTTCTTCACGTTCACTCCTTTTGGTTCCGTTAGCCCAGTGATTAGCACCACTTCTGGGCAAAAAATTAAACATCTGCACCATGAAAAGGCGCGTCATTCCTGGATGCTCTTCATTTTCTGCTTTCGTAGTCCGCGGTTTGCGTCTTGCTGCTAAAAAATCAAACCTGGCCTGGTTCCTGCAACAAAGGTTTCAGACAATCCGTCAGCATCTGTTTTTATTAGGGAGCAGATATCATGCCAGGTATTAAACACAACACGACAGCCATGAACGATAACGCCGGTTATAGCCCACGTTTATGCAATGAAGATTTGGCGCCGACGCGCAACCAGACATGGTCCTGGTACAATATTTTTTCTTTCTGGATGTCCGATGTCCACAGTATGGGCGGCTACGTGGTCGCCGCCAGCTTCTTCACCTTGGGGCTGGCGAGCTGGCAAGTTTTGCTTTGCCTGTTAGTCGGGATTTGCATCGTTCAGCTTTGTGCGAACCTGGTGGCCAAACCAAGCCAAATGGCTGGTGTACCTTACGCAGTGATTTGCCGTCAGGCATTTGGCGTGTTCGGTGCCAATATTCCGGCGGTAATTCGTGGGTTAATCGCCTTCGCCTGGTACGGCATACAAACCTGGCTGGCAGCCAACGCCCTGATGCTGGTTATGCTGAAATTCTGGCCATCACTGGCACCCATGACCACCGGGCACTTCCTCGGGCTTTCACATCTCGGCTGGATTTGTTTCGGCATTATGTGGGTGCTGCAGGCGATGGTGTTCTGGCACGGTATGAACGCGATTAAGCGCTTTATTGATATCGCCGGGCCTGCGGTTTACATCGTGATGATGGCTTTGGCTGGCTGGATTTTGTATCAGACAGGCTTTGATGGCATTTCATTTACGCTTGCCAGCAAACAACTGACTTCTGGTGAGCAAGCGTGGCAGATGTTGACTGCAATCGCTCTGGTGGTTTCGTACTTCTCCGGTCCACTGCTGAACTTCGGTGACTTCTCGCGTTACGGCAAGAGTATGAAAGAGATCCGCCGTGGTAACCGTTGGGGGCTACCATTTAACTTCTTACTGTTCTCTATTGTTACCGTGATCATTGTCTCCGGGACACAATCGCTGTTCGGCAAAATGATTACCGACCCTATCGAAACCGTCAGCCACGTTGGTAACAGCCTAGCAATGGCAATTGGTTTGCTGACCATGATCACCGCCACCATTGGTATTAATATCGTGGCGAATTTCGTGTCACCGGCTTTCGATTTCTCTAACTGCTCACCACAGAAAATCAGCTTCCGTACCGGTGGCATGATTGCGGCAGTAGGCTCAGTACTGCTGACCCCGTGGAATTTGTTCCAGTCGCCAGAACTTATTCACTACACGCTCGATGTGCTGGGATCGTTCATTGGACCACTGTTCGGCATTTTGTTAACTGATTTCTATATCATTAAACGCAGCAAAATTTATGTCGAGGATCTGTTTGATGACACATCAAAAGGGCGTTACTGGTACAAAAGTGGCTTCAATCCCAAAGCGATTCTGGCACTACTGCCCTCAGTCGCCGTTTGCCTGACCATCAGCTTTATTCCATCGCTGCATGAAGTAGCTAACTTTAGCTGGTTTATCGGTGCATTCCTGAGTGCAGGTTGTTACCGCTGGCTGGCACGTGCGGAAATAGAGAGTGAAGTGGCGGGATATAACGGACAGGTTGTTGCTTCAAAAGATTAGGCTTCAGAAACGACGAAAGCCTGAATCATTTCTGATTCAGGCTTTCTGATTGTGGCGGAACGGACGGGACTCGAACCCGCGACCCCCTGCGTGACAGGCAGGTATTCTAACCGACTGAACTACCGCTCCGCGTTTGTTCCCCGTCGGGAACGAGGCAGATATTACGTATTGCACTCATGAGCGTCAATGTTTTTTCTTATAAATCTAATCGCTTGCCGCTATTTTCACCCAAACGGTTATTTTTAATCCATCAATGCTGTTTTTACATGCGCCACAGACAACTTCCACCCTTCTTTTCTACCAAATCAAGTCTCGACTCATGTGCTTCCAATTCTGCATCGCTGGCCCGAATGATGCGTACGCCCGAACTCTGGCGGACAACACGCTGAATACCGTTGTCTCCACTACGCTGTTGAACATCCCCTTCCATAGCAAACTTCAGAGAGGTTTGCCCACCGGTCATCATTAAATAGACATCAGACAGGATTTGGGCATCGAGCAATGCGCCGTGCAGCGTTCGTTTACTGTTGTCTATTTCGTAGCGCGAGCAAAGAGCATCGAGGCTGTTACGCTTGCCAGGGAACATCTTACGTGCGAGTGCAAGGCTGTCCGTGATTTTGCAGAAAGTATTGGTTTTTGGGATATCGCGCTTGAGCTTACTGAACTCGTAGTCCATAAACCCGATATCAAACGATGCGTTATGGATAACCAGTTCTGCACCGCGGATGTAATCCATAAACGAATCAGCAACCTGGTCAAAGGTTGGTTTATCCGCCAGAAACTCATCGGCAATTCCATGGACACCAAATGCTTCCGGGTCCACCAGCCGGTCTGGCTTTAAGTAGACATGGAAGTTATTGCCTGTCAGGCGGCGGTTGATCACTTCAACCGCACCGATTTCAATAATGCGGTGCCCTTCGTAGTGAGCACCGATTTGGTTCATACCGGTGGTTTCAGTATCGAGAACGATCTGTCGTGTAATTGCTGTGCTCATGGCGCTCGTTTATGTCAGACTTGGTTTTTTAATCACAGGAAGTCTACCAGAGATGCGTAAACAGGTAGAAATTTTCACCGATGGCTCTTGCCTCGGTAACCCAGGGCCAGGTGGATACGGCGCCATTCTACGGTACAAACAACACGAAAAAATTTTTAGTGTCGGTTATCGTTTGACGACGAATAATCGCATGGAAATGATGGCCGCTATTGTTGCTCTTGAGGCGTTAATCGAGCCTTGTGACATTGTGCTCAGCACCGACAGTCAGTATGTTCGCCAGGGAATTACCCAATGGATCCATAACTGGAAAAAGCGCGGCTGGAAAACTGCCGATAAAAAACCAGTGAAAAATGTCGACCTATGGCAGCGTCTTGATGCGGCTTTGAGCGAGCACAAAATCAGTTGGGAATGGGTGAAAGGGCATGCCGGCCACCCTGAAAACGAACGCTGCGATGAACTGGCACGCGTTGCCGCTTCTAATCCAACTCTTGAGGATGTTGGTTATCAACCAGAGGTGACGAAACTTTAGTCGTTTTCCGAAACTGCCTGGTAGCGCCAACTGCCGAGCGGATTTGCGTTTTCGCTTTTCGGCTTTTCATTGGGTTAAGCGTAAGTGGCAAGGTCCTCTTACGCGCCACTATGACATGCATGCAGCCCAGCGCTGGCAAGTGAGTACTCAGCATTTTTCCGCCTTGTTTACTCCAGGGTAAAACCTGGAAACTTCGCTGGTGCATGACTTCAAAATTCAGCAATGCCAACCAATCGAAAATCCTCATCGGCGTAAACATTCGGCAATGATACGGCGTGCGCTTGCGCATAAATGGCACTGTTTTGCCCAAACCTAACAAACTCATCGGGTTGAAGCTGCTCAGAATTAACCATCCGTCATCAATTAATATCCGATCGGCTTCACGCAGTAATCCGTGAGGATCCTGGCACCAGGGCAATGTATGGGCCAACATACAAGCATCTACAGATTTCGCCGCAAAGGGTAAATGAAGTGGATCGGCATTAACCTGAAGCCTGTCGCCCTGAAGTGCGACATTAACCTGATGTGAAATAGCGCAAGCTTCAGTGTTAATTTCAGCGCTTAGGTTGCCTATCTTCAATAGATGGAAACCAAACATTTTAGCAAGCCAGGGCTGGAGTTGAGTTTCCAGTGCCTCACGGTAGTACTCGCCCCACGGGAGTTCTCCCCAATGATGCGGTGAAATGAAATTTTCAGGTATCCTTGCCGGTTTCATCACTACCTTCTTAGCGCAATTCAAAGAGGTCGAATTATGAATCTTAACAGTATTTCCGCATTCCAGGATAACTATATCTGGGTTCTGAATGATGAGCAGGGTAAATGTATCATTGTGGACCCTGGTGAGGCTCAACCGGTGCTAAAAGCGATTGAAGAGAATCACTGGCAGCCAGAAGCCATTTTACTGACACACCATCACAACGATCATGTAGGTGGTGTAAAAGAACTTCTCAAAAAGTACCCAGGCCTTGTGGTATATGGGCCCGAAGAGACACAAGATAAGGGAACGAACCGGGTAGTCAGAGAGGGCGATAAGGTCAATATTTTGAAGTGTGAATTTAGCGTTATTGCTACACCCGGTCACACTTTAGGACATATCTGTTTCTATAGTAAACCTTATCTTTTTTGCGGCGACACGATGTTTTCCGGGGGGTGTGGCAGACTTTTTGAAGGTACCGCCGAGAATATGTATGATTCTTTTCAAAAGCTTAACAAACTCCCTGCTGATACGTTAATTTGTTGTGCACATGAGTACACGCTTTCAAATATGAAATTTTCCTTATCTATCTTGCCTGACGATGATGAGTTAAACCGTTATTGTCGAAAAGTTAAGGAGTTACGCGCAAAAAACCACTCAACCTT
Source organism: Buttiauxella sp. JUb87 (assembly GCF_004361975.1). NCBI lineage: Bacteria > Pseudomonadati > Pseudomonadota > Gammaproteobacteria > Enterobacterales > Enterobacteriaceae > Buttiauxella > Buttiauxella sp. JUb87. The sequence goes on along the minus strand of NZ_SNVY01000003.1, from coordinate 6,817 downwards.
ACCCAGTTCCCTGGCAATTGAGCGTAATATAAATTTATTTTTAAAAACAAATGACCTTGATTTAAAAGAAAAAATTTCTAAAGAAACAAACTTGCAACAACCACAGCAAATATTTGCCTGGTTACGGACAAAGAAAGACTCTTTCTGAATTTTCTGGTTGTGTTGTTGGAAAGCTGAAGGTATTCTTGCTCGTCTTTTAAGCAACTATTGACACACACATGAAGGCAAAAGCGATATTACTCGCCTCTGTCCTGCTTGTGGGGTGCCAGGCGTCAAAGTATGACGGCAACATCCAACAGCACGCACAGAGTCTGTCTGCAGCTGGTCAAGGTGAAGCAGGTAAGTACACAAGTACGCGATGGATGGACGATGGGACATATCTCGCAGATAACCAAAACTTGTGGAACTTCATTGGCGACGAGCTAAAGATGGGGATACCGGAAAATACCCGGATCCGCGAACAGAAACAGAAGTACCTTAAGAATAAGAGCTATCTCCACGATGTAACATTACGGGCAGAGCCGTATATGTACTGGATTGCCGGGCAAGTTAAGAAACGCAACATGCCAATGGAACTAGTACTGCTACCCATAGTGGAGAGCGCTTTTGACCCCCACGCTACATCATCTGCGAATGCCGCTGGCATCTGGCAGATTGTACCGAGCACGGGTCGAAATTATGGTTTAAAACAGACCAAAGCATACGATGCACGTCGTGATGTAGTGGCTTCAACCACTGCTGCACTCGATATGATGCAACGTCTGAACAAGATGTTTGACGGCGACTGGTTGTTAACCGTGGCGGCGTACAACAGCGGCGAAGGTCGTGTACTGAAGGCAATGAAAGCGAATAAAGCGCGTGGCTTGCCCACAGATTTTTGGTCGCTTTCACTGCCACGGGAAACCAAGATTTACGTACCTAAAATGCTGGCTTTGAGTGATATTCTCAAGAACAGCCAAAAGTACGGTGTACGCCTGCCGACCACTGACGAAAGCCGTGCATTAGCACGTGTAGAAGTGAGTGATCCGGTTGAGCTTACGCAGGTTGCCGAAATGGCCGGGATATCATTAAGTACGCTGAAAACGTTCAACGCTGGGGTTAAAACTTCGACGATAGGCAAAAATCAGCGTTATGTAATGGTACCTAAAAAGCATGCTGATAAGCTTAAAGCCTCTTTGGCTGCAGGTGAAATTGCAGCAGTGCAACCTACGTTAGTCGCTGATAACAGAGCTAATGCAGGCAGCAACAAATCTTATCGTGTTCGTTCAGGGGATACCTTATCGAGCATTGCTACACGCTTAGGCGTGAGCTCTAAAGATTTGCAAAGCTGGAACGGCATCCGCGGCGCACATATCAAAGTTGGTCAAACACTTAGCGTCAAAAAAGGCGATGAGCGTTTAGCGAAAAACGATAGCATCACTTACAAGGTTCGTAAGGGTGATTCATTGTCGAGTATTGCAAAACGTCACGGCGTGAACATTAAAGATGTATTGCGCTGGAACGATGATACTGACGATCTGAAACCTGGCGATCAGCTAACACTGTACGTTGGCAACAACTCTACACCTGATACGTGATTGTTAATCAAAGAAAAAGGCACCTTTTAGGTGCCTTTTTTATTTATCACTTACACTCGTTTAGCTTCAAGCATGATAATGTCGCTTGTGAACGAACCGTCCGTTTGCAATTCAAAGTAGCGCCGCACTTCATCAGATGCACTTTGCTGATACATCCGAATAGCGTCAGCCAGCGTTGCAGGTGTTCTCATCCGCGCAATCCAGCTTGAGAACTCCAGATTCAAGCGGTCGCACAACAGATTTTGTGAGCTCAGCCCTGCGTCATTAAACAGACTCAACCATTCGCCACTAGAATAATTACGCACGTGAGAGGTATCGCGTAATGCTTCTACCGTTTGCAACCAGATGTCTAACACAGGGTGTCCCGGAGACATCACATCCATGAAAATGACAACACCGCCAGGTTTCAATACGCGCCTTACTTCACGCAACGCTTTACCGACATCATGCCAGTGGTGGGCTGAATAACGGCTTATCACAACATCAAATGAGCAATCATCGAAAGGTAAGACTTCAGCGTAACCCTGCTGAGTTTCAACATTATTGATCCCACGAGCTTTAGTCGCTTCATTCACCACAGCCAGCATTTGCTCTGAGAGATCATAAGCAACAACTTCCCTCACCTGCGCTGCCGCAATAAAGCTCGCGTGCCCGGCCCCACATCCCATATCGAGTAATCGAGCCTGTGGAAATGCCACCAGGCGTTCACTGAGGCGTTCGAGATCACGACCAGAAGCATGAACCGCACTGGTCAGATAGGCACTAGCCTGTGAGCCAAATTGCTGATCGACTTTGTCATGGTGAGATTGTGTTGTCATTGTCTTGTCCTTGCAGTTGATGATAAGAAAGGGCAGCACATAGGTCTGCCCGATGGCAGACCTGACTAACCTTACTTCAGCTCAGGTTTGCCGGGACGGAATTCGACTAGTAGAGGGTTATGGTCAGATGCGCGAGTCACCAGAACAGAGGCTTCTGTGACGTTCAAACCACGGTAAAACACGAAATCGAGTGGGCGCCCAAATGCACGACGGCGATGATCGTCAGTGAAGCGCACTTCGCGTAATGTCATTTCACGAGCGAAGCGGTAAAGCGCATTCATACGTGGGCGGCTCCAGGCATTGAAATCCCCTGCCATGATAACTGGGCCGTTATGGTGACCAATTTGGTCGCCAATTGGACCAAGTTGTTTGCTGTACACATCCACGCCGAGACTAAAGTTCACAGCATGAATATTAACGACCATCAACAGCCGCCCATCAGGTAATGGATAAACTGTCACTAATGCGGATTTAGATAGACGTAAAATCGGTTCTCTTTCGCGTAATGGACAGCAATAAACAGGATGTGCCGCAGATAACGTCATGACGCCTGAAGGATGTTGAGGCAATACAAAAGCCGGTACCTGGTCTGCCGCCAGATAATTACTGGTGGCAAATCTAACCAGTTCAGGCGTAGTTTGCGCTTCTTGCAATAAAACCAGGTGGGCATCTTTCCCGAAATTTTGCAGCACTGAAAGCCATTCTGCGCGCTGTTGCTTGAAGATGTTCCATACCAATACTTTTAATGATGCCTCACTCGGCAGGGGTTCTCCGGGCGGCAATGCCTGACCTATAGTCGCAAATGAGCCTGGAGGCAGAATGCGTTCTGCTGGCTGACCGGCAACATATCTCATGGCATAAGTATTTTTGCGCACGTTTTTACTAATGACTCCTGTAACCAAAGAAGCCTCCACATCGAAGGCTGTCTTTCAGTTATAGGGACTTTAGAGTCGAGTTTCAACGACCAATTCAAACCATTGCTGAACAAGACCGTAAGTAATTGCTAACAATCTGGCTCGCGTAGGTTAACCGATAGCAATTTCACGGCGTGTATCAAGCCGACCACTGAAGTTAATTAACAGTAATGCACCAGCGACAATAACCGCCCCGATCCATGGGGTTTGCTCCAAACCAAAGCTTTGTACTGTTTGTCCGCCAATAATCGATCCTAATGCTATCCCAATATTAAATGCGGCAATATTTAGTCCAGAGGCAACATCTACCGCATTTGGGGTATATTCCTCTGCTTTCTGCACCACGTAGACCTGCAAACCAGGCACATTTCCGAAGGCAAAAACCCCCATAATCAGCACTGTGACTAACGATCCAACATGTGAACTCGCGGTAAATTGAAACACTAAAAGTAATACGGCAAGTGAAGCAAAAATAAACTTTAATGCCGGTACTGCACCATGGCGATCTGCAAGTTTACCTCCCCAGATATTGCCAATCGCAACAGAAACGCCGTAGCCCAATAAAATCCAACTTACTGCCACCGGTGAATAACCTGCAAGGTCTTGCATCATCGGAGCCAGGAAGGTGAATGCGGTAAACACACCGCCATAGCCCAGCGCAGTGATCGCATAAATGATCAGCAAGCGAGGATGGGTCATCACTTTTAATTGATCTTTAAGGCTAGCGACTGCTCGCATCGGGATATCTTTAGGAACCAGAATAGTGCTGCTAATTAAGGCAATAACTCCGATAACAGATACCGCAAGGAAGGTTTCACGCCAGCCGAAATGCTGGCCGATATACGTCCCAAGTGGAACACCTGTCACCAGGGCAACGGTTAAACCACCAAACATAATCGCTATCGCTGAGGCAGCTTTCTCCTTAGGTACGAGGCTTGTTGCAATCGTGGAGCCAATTGAAAAGAACACTCCGTGTGTCAGACCCGTCAGCAGACGAGCAACAACCAATGTTTCATAGTTTGGTGACAGCCAGGCTAACAAATTGCCTGCAGTGAAAAGTGCCATTAAACCTACCAACAGCTGTTTGCGTGGGAGTTTTCCTGTCAGAGCAGTTAATACCGGTGCTCCGACGGCAACACCCAATGCGTAAATTGAAACCAGTAACCCAGCAGAAGGTAGTGAAATTGAAAGTTGATCGGCAATTGTTGGCACCAACCCAACAATAACGAATTCGGTAGTACCGATAGCAAATGCACTGATAGTCAGTGCCCATAGTGCCAGTGGCATGATTTACTCCATAGCAGGTGTCTTTTGATGACACGCAGTATGGCAAGGTGGTTAAATAACAAAAATATGCAAAATCTCAATACAATTTTGTCTCAGGAGCAATAATGAAAGCCACCTCTGAAGAACTGGCAATTTTTGTCGCCGTTGTGGAAAACGGAAGTTTCAGTCGTGCGGCAGTGCAACTCGAACAAGCAAATTCAGCTGTGAGTCGTTCGGTAAAGAAACTAGAGATGAAGTTGGGTGTGACACTTCTTAATCGTACAACGCGCCAGTTGAGCTTGACTGAGGAAGGTGAGCGCTATTTCCGCCGCGTACAGCAGATCTTGCAAGATATGACCACCGCAGAAAATGAGTTGATGGAAACCAGACAAAGCCCGCGTGGTTTACTGCGTATCGATGCTGCCACACCAGTAATGCTACATCTTTTAATGCCGTTGATTAAACCATTCCGTGAACGTTACCCGGATGTGACACTTTCTCTCATTTCATCAGAAACATTCATAAATCTGATTGAGCGCAAAGTAGATGTTGCTATACGCGCAGGTACTTTGACTGACTCAACTCTACGAGCCAGACCGCTTTTTACCAGCCGCCGTAAAATTATCGCATCACCAGAATATTTAGCGCAGCATGGCTTACCACAATGTGCAGAAGATCTTCAGGATCATATTTGCCTGGGTTTTTCTGAGACGGAGAGTTTGAATAAATGGCCTGTCGCACAGTCTGATGGGTTACGGTATGACATAACACCAGGAATAACCTCAAACAGTGGTGAGACTCTCAAGCAACTTTGCCTGAATGGGAATGGGATAGCCTGCCTTTCTGACTATATGATTAACAGGGAAATTGCTGAGGGGAAGTTTGTCGAATTACTGGCTGATAAGTTACTGCCGGTAGAGATGCCATTTAGCGCGGTGTATTACAGTGATCGGGCCGTGAGTAGTCGGATACGGGCGTTCATTGATTTTCTGAGTGAACATGTTCAACAGCCCCCGCAGGGGCTGTAATGGGTAATCAATCCCACTCAGGAGCCAAACCTTCTGGGCTAACCAGCCGGTCATTGCAATCCAGAGCAGCAATAGTAGTCATATCTTCAGTATCGAGAAGCACAGCCTGTGCTTGTAAATTACTTTGCAAATTCTCGCGCTTAGTCGAAGAAGGAATGACTGCGTAACCCAACTGCATTGCCCACGCTAAAATAACCTGGGCCGGAGTCGCATTATGTTTCAGTGCAATCTGGCTAATCACTTCGTCTTTCAGAGCCTTGCCATAGGCAAGCGTCATATATGACGTTATATGAATCCCCTGCACTTGTGCCCATTCAACTACCTTGCGATTCTGTAAGTAAGGTGAAAGCTCAATCTGGTTAGTTGCAATATTTTCAGCCCCAACGGTATCAATAGCCTTCTGCATCAGATCAATATTGAAGTTAGAAACACCAATATGGCGAGTCAAGCCTTCACTTTTTGCTTCCAACAATGCCTGCATGAATTCTTCTACCGAAACAGCATTATTCGGTGAAGGCCAGTGAATAAGTGTCATATCAACGTATGGCGTACGCAGTTTACGCAAACTTTCCTTCAGACTTGGAATTAATTGGTCTTTTCCAAGATTCTCAATCCAAATTTTGGTGGTGAGAAACCGTTCATCACGCCCCACTCCACTTTCTTCAATCGCCTGGCCGACTGCAGCTTCATTATCATAGATTTGAGCTGTATCTACGGCACGGTATCCCAGTTCAAGAGCAGTTTTTACCGATGCGATAACAACGTCGTCTTTTAAGCGAAAAGTACCTAAACCAAATGCAGGAATTGTCATTTTTTACCTCGTTGGGGGATATATATTTGTTATACGAGGATTATGGAGGTGATTACTTTGCTAAAAAAGAGATCCAAATGCAGAAGATATTTGCGAAATTAACAATAATAAGAAAATTTTCAGTGAATTTTAGACGGCAAAAAGCCCTGAGTCTAAAAGACTCAGGGCTTAATAAGTGGCGGAACGGACGGGACTCGAACCCGCGACCCCCTGCGTGACAGGCAGGTATTCTAACCGACTGAACTACCGCTCCACCGAATTTCTTTACTACCACCAGATGTCACAGTCTGGCTTTTACTGCTTTGAATTTGGAGCCTGGCAGTTCCCTACTCTCGCATGGGGAGACCCCACACTACCATCGGCGCTACGGCGTTTCACTTCTGAGTTCGGCATGGGGTCAGGT